>NZ_RAIN01000001.1:0-1532538 GCF_003610155.1 Rhizobium sp. WW_1 | reverse complement strand
TCTCTGATCACACGCGATAAACCCAAAAGGTTTACGCTCAAACGGCCAAGCCGTGTTACAATAGGCCGCTCCAAGCGGCCTTTGTCGCTTCTGAAAGCAAGCAATTATCCCCTTGGCCACCCGAAACAACGGTCCAAGGGTACTCGCGATAAACCCAGAGGGTTTACGCAAGCGCGACAAACCCAAAGGGTTTGCGCTGACGCGATAAACCGCAACGCGGTTTGCGCTGGTGACGCGGGGTGGAGCAGCCCGGTAGCTCGTCAGGCTCATAACCTGAAGGCCGCAGGTTCAAATCCTGCCCCCGCAACCAATTCTTTCCCTCAAAATAGAACAGCGCGAAGCCGTAGCTTCTTGGACAACGGTCCAGACACAGAAGCCGCCATCTCCAAGCGGCTTCCCCTTTCCTGCCGGTCGCAGCAAACCTTCCGGATCACGCCGCGGGCAGCGGTGGCAGAATGGCCTCGGCTCTATCGCGCTCGGCAACGAGGGTCCAGATCTCCTGAGCGATATCGTCGGGGTCGAGGATCGGGAATGCCCCGTCAAGCTTCACGCCGCTGGCCTCCATGGTGCGCTTGCCCGCCGAGCGCTCGATAAGCGCCCCGATGCTGACGGAACCGGAGTAGATGCCGTCAGAGCGAAGTTCGGCATGCAGCGTTAGCGCGTAGTTGCGCGCGGCCGCCATCGCCGGACCGATACCCGCAAAACCCGCCATCGGAACCACGGCCGATAACCCGCTCACGATCACAAGAGAACCGCCACCACGCTTCAGCATACCGGGCAGCACCGCATGCGACACTTCGACAGGCGAGAGGGAGAAGAGAGTTATCGCCGATAGAAGTTTTGCGGCATCGAGCTCGGCAGCAGGTGTGAAGCCGACGTCGGATGGAACGGGGGCATAGACGGAGACGTCGATCGACCCGAATCGTTCCTCGATGGAATGCACGAGGGCGGCAATGCCGTCGAGATTGCCAAGATCGGCTGAGAAGGCGGCCGCTTCGATACCCGCACGATCGAGATCTGCAACCCGTTCCCCAAGCGATGCGGCGTTGCGCGCGACGAGCGCGACACGGTAGCCTTCCCGCCCGAAGCGTGTGGCAAGCGAGGCGCCAAGCCCGGTGCCTGCTCCGAAAATGGCGATCGTTTTCCTGTCAGTCATAACCTGCTCCTAGAGGTGGTATGTTTTACTGACTAGATATGGTAGACTGACTGGCTAAAGCGCAAGAACGCATATTTTCGAGGCCTGGTCACATGCTTATGACTGCTGCTCCCTATCAACCGGGAACCAACGACGATTGCCGGAAGGTGATCCAGATCCTCGGACGCCTGGGTGACAAATGGACGGTTCTTGCGATCGCCATGCTGACCGAGCGGCCCCGACGCTTCAATGAGTTAAAACGGATGATCGGCGGTGTTTCCCAACAGATGCTGACCCGCACCCTGAAGGCCTTGGAGCGCGAGGGAATGGTGACGAGAACCGTTTATCCGACCGTACCGCCCCAGGTCGAATATGGCCTGACCGAGCTGGGGCGTTCGCTTTCGGTGCCCCTGACACATCTTGCGGCATGGGTGGTCGATCATCTGGACGAAATCGAGATGCACCAGGCGTCCTACGACGCGGGAGAATAGGAAGCCGTAGCTGCTCCGCCGCCTACGCCTCCGGAGAGAGGATGCAGCATTGTTCGGCTACGGGCACGAGCATAGCCGCATCCCCGCCGGCCATTGGCTCGGACAGCGGGCCATTGGCGACGATGGCACCAACCGCTGTTTCGCACTGATATTGATAGGCGCGCCCGAGATAGGTTCGTGTTCCCAAAACCGCCGGCAGGCCATTGCCTGCGCGCCGAACTGAAAGACCGTCCGCCCGGCAACCAAGGACAAAACTATCCGGGATGGGGCCGAAATCATCCTGCGACAGCGTAATTCTTGCGCCCCCCGCCGCTTCGGCGGTGACGGTGGCGCCTTCCCGATGAATCACACGCAAAGGCAGCAGGTTCTCGAAGCCGACGAAGCGGGCGACGAAGCTGTTGGCGGGTTTGCGGTAGAGCACTTCCGGCGTGTCGAGCTGCATGATGCGGCCGGCATTCATGATGGCGACGCGATCGGAGATCGAGAAGGCTTCCTCCTGATCGTGGGTCACGTAAAGCGAGGTCGTGCCGTTGGCGCGCTGCAACTGGCGGATTTCGACGCGCATATCGACACGCAGCTTGGCATCGAGATTGGACAACGGTTCGTCGAACATCAGGAGTGGCGGCTCGATGACGAGGGCGCGGGCAAGCGCAACACGCTGTTTCTGGCCGCCGGAAAGGGCGGAGGGCAACCGATCGCCAAGGCCGGAAAGCCCGACGCGCTCCAGCATCGCCGTAGCCTTCTTCAGGCGCTCCTGCGTCGCGATCCGGCGCTGCTTGAGGCCGAAGGCGACGTTTTCGAGCACCGTCAGATGTGGAAACAGCGCGTAGTTCTGGAACACCAGGCCGATATCCCTGGCATGCGCCGGCAGCGTCGTCAGATCGCGGTCGCCGAGCTTGATCGTGCCGCTGGTCGGCTGCAGGAAACCGGCGACGAGCCGCAAGGTCGTCGTCTTACCGCAGCCGCTGGAGCCGAGCAGCGAGACCAGTTCGCCGGCGGCGACGGAAAGCGAAAGATCCTGCAGGACGGCCGTCTTGCCGTAATGGGCGCTGATGGAATCGATGGAGAGCGATACGGTCACGGGCGGCTACTTTGTCAGGAAGGTGAGGCCCAAGGTGGCTTCGACGATCGCCATGACGGCGACGGTGACGAGCATCAACAGCACGGAAACCGAGGCAATGGTCGGATCGAAGAACTGTTCCATATGGGCAAGGATCTGGATCGGAAGGGTGGAGATGCCTGGCCCGGTCAGGAAGACCGAGACCGAGACATCGTTGATCGAAGTGATAAACGCAAGGATGAAGGCGGCGATGACGCCGGCGCGGATATTCGGCAGCACCACGGTCAGGAACGTCTTCAGCGGTGGGCAGCCGAGGCTGATTGCCGCTTCCTCGATCGAGAAATCGAAGCTTGCGAGGCTGGCGCTGACGACGCGCACCGAATAGGGCAGCACCAGCAACGCATGGCCGATCAGGAGGCTCGGGAAGATCGGCAGCCCGAGCCCGATGGTGATCGATTTCATCAGCGAAAAGCCGAAGACGATTTCCGGAACGAGGATCGGCAGGACGAAGAGCGTCGAGAGCCAGCGCGGCAACTCGACCCTGTAGCGGCTGATGGCATAGGCAGCGGGAACGCCGATCAAAAGCGAAAGCCCGGTTCCGAGGAAGGCGAGTTCGAGGCTGGTGATTGCCGTCGTGCGGAAGGCCTCGATCTGAAAGATGTTCGAGAACCAGTGCAGCGTCAGGCCCTGCGGCGGGAAGGTGAGATAGGTCGTGTCGCTGAAGGAAGCACCGACGATGATGACGAGCGGGGCCAGCAGGAACAGGAAGACAAGGGCGGTGAAGGCGATGAGCGCGGGGTGGACGGTTTTTGTCATGATCACACCGCCATCGGGTTCAAACGTCGCGCGAGACGGCTCATGATTGCGACGATACCGATCGTCACGACGACCATGATGGCGGCGATCGTTGAGGCGCCGACCCAGTCGAAGGTGACCATGGCGCGCTGATAGAGGAAGGTGCCCATCATCATCTGCTTTTCACCGCCGAGCAGCTGCGGCGTGGCGTAGGAGGTGAAGCTGCCGGTGAAGACAAGCACGGCGCCGACGATGAGGCCCGGCGTGGCAAGCGGCAGGACGACCTGGCGGAAGGTTGCGGCCGGCGTCGCGCCGAGCGAAGTCGCCGCCTGAATGAGATCCTGTGGTATGCCCTCAAGCACGCCGACGAGGGTCAGGATCATCAGCGGTACGAAGAGATAGACCATCGCAACGATGACGGAGCCTTCGGTGTAGAGCATCGAAAGCGGCTCGTTGATGATACCGATCGAGAGCAAGATGGTGTTGAGAATGCCGTTCTTGCCGAGAATGATCAGCCAGGCGAAGGAGCGCACGACGACACCGGTCAGCAGCGGGAAGACGGCGGCAATGATCATCACGCTTTTGGCGCGGCCCGGCATCTGCGCGATCACATAGGCGGCGATGAAGCCGATGATCAAGGAGATCGCCGTGGTAATCAACGCGATCTCGATCGTCCTGAAGAGGACCGTCCGGCGAAAACCGCTGGAGAAGAAGGTAATGTAGGGGGAGAATATCCCTTTGGGCTCGCCGAAGGTCGCCGCGATCGTAATGATAACGGGAACAAGCAGGAACAACGTTACCGCGAGAATCGCCGGCGTCGCCAAACCCCATTTCGTCAAATGCTTCATCAACCGAATTCCGTGAGGATGCCGCGTGATTTCGCGGCACGCCCTGTTACATGCCGAAGATTTCGTTCCAGCGATCGACCCAATCCGGTTGCGCCTCGATCAGCTTCTGATAGTCGATACGGCTGAGCTTGGCGATCATCTCGGCGCCGTAGGTCCAGAGCTTGGCCTTTTCCGGCGGCAGCACCACCTTGGTCGAGACCGGCGCATCGACGCCCTGTTCGGCTTCCGCCTGCTGTACGTCCTTCGACAGGACGAAATTGATGAACTGGTGGGCAAGCTCGACGTTTTCCGAGCCCTTCGGAATGTTGACGGTGTTAAGGACGGCGATATCGCCTTCCTTCAGATCGGCCCAGGCCATTGTCGGAACTGCGGATCGCAGGGATGTCAGAACAAAATCCTGCGTGATTGCCACCTTGGCTTCGCCTGTCGAGATCAGGTTCACCAGTTCGGAGCCGGTGTTGTAGTTCTTGACCACGTTTGGCTTCAGCGCCTCGATGGCTTCAAAGGCCTTGTCAGCATCGGCATAGGGATCGACGCCGGCATGTTTGCCGGCTTCCAGCACGGTCAGCGGGCCGCCTGTCGTGGTGATGCCGGGAAGCGAAACCGCGCCCTTCAGGTCTGCGCGCCAGAGATCGTTCCAGGAGGTGATCGGCGGGTTCACCTTGGCCGTATCGTAGACGATACCGACGCGGCCGATCGTGTAGGCGGGGCCGTAATTGCCCTGCGGCGCCCTCGCGATATCGTAGAGATCGGCAATGTTCGGTATCTTGCTGCGGTCGATTTCCTGGAAGAGGCCCTGCTGAATGCCGAGCTGCGAATAGCTGTCGGTGAGATAGATGACGTCGACGCCCTTGCCGCCACGCAGCTTCAGCTTGTTGAGGCGGTCGGCATTGTTGCCGGTTTCGAAGACGATATCGCAGCCGCAGATCTTCTTGAAGGGCTCGATGATGTTGGCCTGCATCTTCTCGCCATTATAGCCCCACCAGGAAATGGTCAGCGTCTTTGCCTGGGCGAAGGCCGGCATGGCGGTTGCCGCAGCGAGGAGAGCAAATCCCGCAGCGCGGGCAAGGGTGAGGCCTTTCATTCTCGAAATCCTTTTGGTCAATGAAATCGTGCATATGTTTCAAGCTTGCAGGATACTATTTTTCGAGCACCGGCTTTACAAGCCCAACAAATGGGCAGGGTAGCAGTTTATCCCTATTTCAGTATTGATCGCTGCTTCGTTGCGTTGAATTGCTTGAGGATGGCAAACCTTTGAGATCATTCCGCTTCCCGAAAAAGAGCGGAGCGGCTTTACAGGCTTGCTAGCCATCTCTACCCTCGGCTCACCGAATATCTTGCAGGCATGCTTCCAATGACATCCCCGAAAATGAATCTCCCCGACGATCTGCTCATCAATGCGGCGGATGAAGTGTTGATCCGTCAGGATCTGACGCTGACCGCGCTCGGGCGTCGTCCCGCGGATCGTCTGCTGCGCGTGGGACGATTGCTGGATGTGCATAGCCGTACCTGGCTCGACGATCAGGAAATTGTCATCAAGGGCAGGCGTATCGCCTATGTCGGCCCCGCCGGCAGTTACACGGGCGACGTCGGCGAGCGTTCACATGAGCCGCATCTGGCAGCCGTGCCTGGCTTCGGTGAGGCGCACAAACATATCGAAAGCTCGCATCTGACACCGGAATGGGAGGCGGCCCTGGTCATGCCGCACGGCGTCACCTGGACCTGCGAGGCAAGTCACGAGTTTTCCAATGTGAACGGCGCTCGCAATCTGGAATTCTGGCTGGAAGCGCGCCGTCGCGGCTCGCCAATGAAGATTTTCCCGCTGCCCGGATCGGCCGTGCCGCCGACCGCCTATGAATGGGGCGGTGGTCACTTCGGTTATGATGAGCAGAAATCTTTCCTCGGCGAAAGCCTGATGGTGGCCGGCCTTGACGAGGTCATGGATTGGCCATCGGTCAGCAATCCCGACAACCCGGCCTATGATCGCCTCTGGGGCATGATCCGGGCCACCTTCGAACAGCGTGGGGTCGTCGAGGGCCACGGTGCGGGCCTGCGCGATCTGCCGTCGATCAATGCCTTTGCCGGCGCTGGTCTCGCTTCCGATCACGAAGGCTGGTTTCTCGATGAAATCTGGGAAAAGCTGACGCATGGCCTGTTCATCGAACTCCGGCCCCATTCCCTGCCTGAGGTCACCAAGGGGCTGATAGAGAAAGGCTTGTCCGACTGGTCGCAGATCGCCTTCGTCACCGACGATCGCAGTGCTAGCGACACGTTGAAGATGGGCGCGACGGATTATAACGTCCGCCTTGCGATCGAGAATGGACTGGCACCGGAAATCGCCATTCAATGCGTGACGATCAATCCCGCCCGCCACATGCGGCTGACGCCTTGGGTCGGCTCGATTGCGCCCGGCCGCTTTGCCGATATCGTGCTGCTGGATGACGTGAAAACGCTGTCGATCGCCAAGGTCTGGGCCGATGGCAAACCGACATCCGAGGGCAAGGCTTTCGTCGGCGTCAGGCCTGAGATCGACTGGCCCGATTGGGCGACGCAGACGGTTCGCATCGATCGGACCGTCACGGCGGAAGATTTTCGCATTGCCGCCCCTTCGGATGTGGCGACGGCAAAGGCGGCGCTGCTGCGTCCGTTCCACTGGGCTGATGATTTCATCACCATGGATTTGCCTGTCAGCGATGGCGCAGTCCAGCGCGACCATGATCGCAACGTCACGAAGTTCGCGATCGTCGATCGCTTCTCCGGCGAGGCCAAGGTCGCGCGCATGTTCTGGCTGGGTACGGGTCCACGCACGCCGGACACCGCCCTTGGCGCCACGCTTGGCCATGACAAGCATAATATCTGGGTCGTCGGCTCCTCTGACGAAGCCATGGCCATGGTCGCCAATGCTTTGAAGGAGCAGCAGGGCGGATGGGTGTTGGTCTCTGGCGGCAAGGTCGTCGCCCGCGTTCACTATGAAGTCGGCGGCCTGATGACGGCGCGTTCGGCCGAACAGCTGGATGCGGAGATGCAGGCGCTCTACAAGGCCGGCGCCGAGATCGACTGGATGTATGAGCCGACCTTCTCGCCGCGCTGGTGGCCGGGCTTTCCCGAACGTCTCTCCTTTGCGACGCTCACCTGCGCGCCCTGGCGCTGGGTGCTGGTCGCTCCCTCCGACAGGGCGCCGGAGGGCTTCGTCAATGTCGCGACCGGGGAGACGCATCCGATCGTTTGGTGAGGGATATTTCTCTTCCTTATTTTGGATATCCATACTTCGAGACGATGAAGACTGGCGAGAGCACCTTGCGAGGCGGCTGTGCAATCGGCCCTTGACGGCCGGAGCCTGCTCCTTAATTATCCGTTTGGTTACTTGTCTCGTGTCGCGAACGTGCGAGGGATGGAGCATGCCCATCCTTACCTGAGCTGATCGACATCGAGAAATCAGGTGGAGGAGGGTTTGGTGACTGCCGTTGAAAACGATGGACAGCGAGTAAAATCGGCATTTTCGACCCTGGGGTGCGCCGAGCTTGAATTGGGCGAAGCCCTCGGATTGGCGGCACATCACGGTCTCGACGCTATCGAAATCCGCGCCCTTGGCGGTACGATCGATCTGGTTGGCTATTTCACCGAAAGGTTCGGCTCTCCCGCGGGCCTGGCCGAAGTGCTGGAAGCCTCTCCCGTAGCCGTCTGCGCTTTCAATACTTCGCTGCGCCTCGTCGGCGCGACGGCGCAGGCGAAGGAAGAATTCCTGCGCTATCTTCCCTGGGCGGAGGCAGCCGGCATTCGCTCCCTCAGGGTTTTCGATGGCGGCGAGACCGGTGATGCGGACGAGCTGGCCGAGGCGCTGTCGACATTGCAATGGTGGCGGGAGACGGCGAAGCGCGAAGGATTTCGCGCCGACATCGTCGTCGAGACACATGATTTCCTTGCGCTGCCGGATGCAATCCCCCGCTTCCTCGAGATGGCGCCCGATTGCGCGATCCTCTGGGATACGCATCATACCTGGCGCAAGGGTGGGCAGAATCCTGTCGAAACCTGGCGGCAGGTTCGTCGCAACACCCGGCATCTCCACGTCAAGGACAGCATTTCAAGCCCGGGGCCAAGGCTGCCCTACAGCTACGTGGTGCCCGGCGCCGGCGAGTTTCCCATGGCCGCGCTGCGTTCGGCGATCGACGCCGATGGCTATGCCGGCATCATGAGTCTGGAATGGGAAAGGTTGTGGCATCAGGATTTGCCACCGCTGGATTTGGCCCTGCAGGCGGCTGGACGAAGTGGCTGGTGGCGGGGAACGGCAGCTGGTTAATAATTGTTGAAGAGCATTAATATTTTGGTTTAGTTGTATGGCAGAACGCAGCATAGAGATTGACTTTTGCCGCGCTCGTTAATTAGTGTATTAGCAATTATTAAATAACTATCCCGTAGGCATAACCGTGCCGGGTTGACTATGGTCTTCGGCGCAATATTTCCAGTTCGATGAAGGGAACCTCAATGATTGAGGTTTGAGGGTGTCTGGAACATGGAAGAGCCGGATTATAGACACCGGAAATCCGATGCTTGGGAGCGCTGCATGCAGCTGATGGCGGCTGCTCCACGCCTTGAGATGTTCATTGATCGCGGTTTGGCGCCCGAAAGGGATGTCCGATGAAAGGTCATGCGAGCCTCGAGGAAGAGGGGCATGGAGCCCTGATCTTGAAGGCGATCGCCGAAGGCGGCCTGAGCTTCGCCGCGCAGTGGATTCATGACGCCGGAAATGTCGGCGAGGTGTTCTATGCCGAAAGTCTGGCGCGCGTAACGGATTCGGACGGTATCGTGCATACGGCCGGCACCTTCGTTTCGCTGCTCGAGCGGCAGGATCGCTGGTTCGATCTCGATCTGCGTATTCTCGATATGGTTCTGTCCGATCTGGCCGGTGATGAAACGCTGGTTCTCGGCTTCAATCTTTCCGCAACCAGCCTGTCGCGCTCGGATCGGTTTGCCGATGTGTTCGGCCGAATTAGCCGTCGTCCGGAGCTTGCTTTACGGCTCATCGTCGAGGTCACCGAAAGCTATCCCGTCGTCGGCGCATCGATCGAACGCATGAAGATGATCCGTGCGCTCGGCTGTCGCATCGCGATTGATGACTTCGGGTCCGGCTTCGCCACGCCGGCATCGCTGCTGCAGGTGCCTGCCGATATCGTCAAGATCGATGCGGCTTTCGTATGGGATAACAGGCGCGGCCGTGACGGACGCGATAGCCTTTCTCATCTCGTCGGCTTTGCCGCCTGCTTTGCGCCCTTCGTCGTTGTCGAGGGGATTGAAACCAGCTCCCAATTCGATGCGGCGCGTGAGGCGGGCGCAACGCATGTGCAGGGCTTTTTGCTGTCGAGGCCGGTTTCCCTGGCGCAGCTTAGGCGCCACAAGCGGAAATCCGTCTTGCGGGGGGTGGGATGAAGATTCCAGCCGCCTCCCCGTCGGGCATGATTGCAATCCTTAATCGCCATGCACGGCGCATATCCGTCGCTGGCTCGCGGAGTCCCGTCATTCCTGCCTTGCAGGTGACGACATGATGAAGCAGCCGGCTTTCACCTCAGCCTATCAGATCTCGGCGGCCCGGGCGGCGGGCGAGCTCAAGACGAAGACATTGCTGCGCGCCTTCGTGAGCCGGCTTCGCACTGTTTTCTCCGATGAGGGTGTGGAGCTGTCTGCCACATTCGTCGGCGGGGCTTACCCGCATGTTCTTGTTTGCGATCAGGCCGACGAGGCGGTTGGCCGCGTCACCATAGATGCCGAGACCGGCCTTTATGTCCTCTGCGAACTCGGCGGTCATGCCGATGACGTCGTCATCGTAACCGCGAGTGACAATCGATTGATCGAGGAGATCGCCCTCCATCTTGGTGACGGCCCTTTGCCGCAGGCCGCGGTCGATGCCGCCGTCTGCAGCCTTGTCGGCCAGACGATGGAGGATGTCGAGCGCAAGCTCATTCTCCAGACGCTGCACCATTGCGATGGCGATCCCACGCATACGGCGTTCATGCTCGGCATGCCGCTTGTCACCCTCTACAACAAGCTGGCGGTCTATTTCTCGGACTCGGCCGGTGAACGGCAGCAGGCTGCCGTGGATATGGGATACGGAGCGAAACGCTACCGGCTATGATTGCGCGCGCATCGTATGCGGGCGCATTGTGCCCCGGTTACCAAGCCGGGATCGCGCTCTTGAAACAGGGCGCAAATCGAAACGGCGCGCTACCCGGCTTTGGGTATTGCGCCTGATGCAATTCGAGCGGGGCGGCGCGCGAGGAACCAAATGAGATCCGGGAAAAGATCATGGATTCTTTTAGCGAGAGAAAAGACCACGTTCCACCGAAGACGCCTTCCTTGTTCGATGGCTGCGTGAAGATCGTTTCGGCCTATGTCAGTCACAATGCCATCCCCGTTCACAGTCTTCCCAGGCTGATTAAGGATATTCACGAGGCGCTGCAAACATTGGATGCGTCCGCTCCGATCGTCGACCGCAGCAATCTGGTGCCGGCGGTGGATCTGAAGAAATCGGTAACGAACGATTACATCGTCTGCCTTGAGGACGGCAAACGCTTCAAGACGCTGAAGCGCCATTTGCGTGTGCATTATGGCATGACGCCAGAGGAATACAGGCAGAAATGGGGGCTCGCTCCGAACTATCCGATGGTGGCGCAGAATTACGCCAATCGTCGTTCGGAACTCGCCAAGATTTCCGGCCTCGGCGCGAACGGCAACAGAAGGGAAGGCGTGCGCTGACGCAATTCGGGCAAAGGCCTGTCCCGCGTTCCTGACCGTTATGGTTTCGGCGTTACGTGGAATTCGCGCGGATAGTCGCGATCGACCCAAGCGCATTGCCGCGCTCGCCGTGGGTCCGCGCCTGCCGGGCAACGCTGCAAACAAAATGGCGCCCTGTTGCGGGCGCCATAGTCTCTCAAGGACTTGAAGCCTTTATCGGAACTGCTCAGAAGACCTGGCGCAGCACGAGGAACAGCACGAAGGCAAGCGCGATCGAGGCTGGCAGCGTCAGGATCCAGGCCATCAGCATGTTGCGCACGGTCGACCATTGCAGGCCGGAACCGTTCGCCGCCATGGTGCCGGCGACGCCGGAGGACAGAACGTGCGTTGTCGAAACCGGCAGGCCGAGATGGTCGGCAGCGCCGATCGTCAGCATGGCGACGACTTCGGCGGCAGCACCCTGGCCATAGGTCAGATGCGTCTTGCCGATCTTTTCGCCGACGGTGACGACGATGCGCTTCCAGCCGACCATCGTGCCGAGGCCGAGCGCCAGCGCGACGGCGACCTTCACCCAGAGCGGGATGAACTTGGTCGCGTGGTCGACGGCGGCGTGATAGTCGGTCACGGCCTTCAGGTCGTCGGCGCTCATCGGCAGAAGCTTCTGCTTGTCGATCAGCTTCAGCGATTCACCGATCAGGTAGATGTCGTTGCGCACGTTGCTGACGAGCCCGTTCGGCAGCTTCTCGACGCTTGGATAGGCGGCGATCTCGGCGCTGGTCGAATGGATATAGGCCTGCAGCGCCGGTGTCGTCGCGTCCGTCCAGGTCTTGGTCTTCACGGCATCGCTGACGGCAGCCTTCGGATCGGCCGGCGCGGCGACGCCCGGCTTCACATATTTGCCGAGCACGGTTTCGACCTGTGCCGAAGCGGCCTTGTAGGCTTCGAGATAATTGACGTCGGGCGTGCGGTTGAGCGCGAAAGCGGTCGGGACAAGACCGATGAGGATGAGCATGATGAGACCCATGCCCTTCTGGCCGTCGTTCGAACCGTGGGCGAAGCTGACACCGGTACAGGTGAAGATCAGCAGGCAGCGAATCCACAGTGGCGGCGGCGCATTTCCCTTCGGCGCCTCATAGAGCGCCTTGTTGCGGATCAAGACCTTGGCGACCAGAAGCAGCACCGCCGCCATGGCAAAGCCGATGATCGGCGACAACAGCAGCGACATGCCGACGCTGCTTGCCTGCGACCAGTCGACACCGCTGGTCGCGGAGCCTGCAGGGGCAAGGAACTGGTTGGCAAGACCGACGCCGATGATGGAGCCGACAAGCGTGTGCGAGCTGGAGGCCGGCAGGCCGAGATACCAGGTACCGAGGTTCCAGATGATGGCTGCGGTCAAAAGGGCGAAGACCATCGCAAGGCCGGAGCCGGAGCCGACCTGCAGGATCAGTTCCACCGGCAGCAGCGCCAGAATGCCGAAGGCGACGGCGCCGGACGAGGTGAGAACGCCGAGGAAGTTGAAGACGCCGGACCACATGACGGCGAATTCCGCCGGCAGCGAGCGCGTGTAGATGACAGTTGCGACAGCATTGGCCGTATCATGGAAGCCATTGACGAATTCGAAGCCGAGCGCGATCAGCAGCGCGAGGCCCAGCAAGATCCACGGAACCGCGGCTGCATCGGCAAGCTCGCTGCCAAGGGCATAGCCGACATAGGCAAGGCCGGCCAGCACGAGGACGCCGAAGATCGGAAGAAACCATTTTGCCGAACTGCCTGCGCCGTGAATCGGATGGTTGGCATTGCCCCCCTCCGCACTGTTTGAAACGAGGTCGACCATCCCAAACTCCTTTATGGCAATTGATATTGCTGGTGTAAGCCTCCTTGATGAAACTCTCGTGACGCGCGAGTAGGTTGCGAAAGCGCGCAAATGCCGGTAATTGGACGCATCTTCCCCACCGGATGTGAACCTCCACCCATCGTAATTTCGCCGCCAAAAGGCCTTTTTCGGTTCAGCCGGCGTTCATGCCGCGGGAGGTTAAATCCCCGCTGTAAGGGACTTGGATAGAGGGCCATCAAAATGAGATCGTCCGTGATTGCCATCGCTGCCTTGTTCGGCAGCCTGGTTGTATCTTCGGCAGAGGCAATGCCTATCCCGAGCGTTGGGACAGCGGCCTCGGCGCCGATTGTGAAAGTCGACTATGCTTGCGGTCGTGGCTGGCATCTGACGCGTTGGGGCGAATGCCGCCCGAATCGCTGGGGTCCGCCGCCGCGGCGCTGGGGCTATGACAGACCGCCACCGCCGCCGCCCTGGGGCTGGCACGGCCATCGCCATCACCGTGACGGTTGGCGCGATGACCGTTGGCGCGATCGCCCACGTTACTGGTGAGATCAAAAACACCGCCGCGTCTCGCGGCGGTGTTTTGCCTATGGGTGGATCTGCGGCCGCAATATGCGTGCGCCGAGCCATAGGCCGGCAAGGATCAGTAGGCCCGCCGATAAAATTGCGGCGAGGCTTTTGGCGTGAAGCGCGATATCGGCAAGTTTCGGCCGGATGAGATCAGCTGTATTGAAGTTTTCGCCGCTGAATTTGCATAGGACCAGAGAGAGGTTGTTGCGCACGAGCACCGCGTCGATATCGGAGACGAGGTCGTCGACCGGCGCCTTTTCTTCCTTCATCGTTCGCATTTGCAGCAGCACCGCTTTCGCCGCCGCAAGATAGGCGTGCGAGCATTCATTGAAAGGGCTTTCTTCGTCGCTAACGCTGCCGGGCATCGTGCCCCAAAGGCAATAGGCACGCTGGATCTCGGTAAAATTCAAGAGACGACGGAAGGTTTCGTCCGTATCCGATGCGCTCTCGGCGAGAGAGATGATCCGCCCGTAATAGGGGGCGATGACGGCCATTTCGCCATGGGTGAGACTGGGGATCGGGATGCCGGCCTGGCTTCCGGAAGAACCGCCGCCATGCGCGGCGACAGAAACGGGCAACCCCGAAATCATGAGACAGAACATTGCTGGCAGCGCGCCGCTTGCCCATGAACGTCTCCCGCGCATGTTGCCATGCGCGGGACGCGAGCTATTTATCATACTAAGCCCGGCGCAGGGCCGCATTGCCGTAGCGTGGCTGCGGCAGCTGGCGCTCCGCCCAGGCTCCGAAGGCGAGACCGAGCGCCGTCCAGAGGATGACATGCATGCCGAGCGAGGTGAGGCGGAAGCGCCAGAGCACGACGGCCGAGAATTGCTCGGGGACTTCGTTGATCGGAGGAAGCAGATATTGGATCAGCGCTATGAAGGCGATGTAGCCGATACCGGCGATGATCGCGCCGTTCCAGGAACCATAGCGCGCCGCCAGCCGGCGACCGAAGCCCACGGCGACGATCATGCCGACGACGGAGGCGAGGATCATGATGAAGAACAGCTCGGTTCGCGCGCCGATCGTGTCGGGGTTGCCGACGGCCGGCGGGTTTGCCGGATATTTGATGTCGGGGACGAGCGAAATCGTCACGAAAGCGGCGATTGCGAGCAGAGCTGCCGTGCCGCGCGCTCCGAGAGGGCTGACGCGACCGTAGACGTAGGAGAAGACCAGCGCGAACAATCCGCCGATCGCCGTCGAAAAGACCATGATACCGGTGAAGAGGCCGATGCCGGCCTGTGTGGCGCGACTGACGATTTCCGGTTCCGGTGTTTCGCCGGCAGCCTGCGCGGCCTTTTCTTCAAAGCCGATGGCCCAATCGACCAGCGGCTCGCCGAAGGTGTGGGCGAAGGCAAAAACGAGAATGCCGGCGAGGGCTCCGACGATCATGCCGCGGAGCAAAAGACGTCCAACCATGTGCCTGATCCCTTAGTGGCAGGGGAAACCGAGAAGATGGCGGCCGTCATGCACGAATTCATGCACATACATGCCGGAGATGAGCGAAGTCGCGCCTTCTTCTGCGCCAACGAAATAGATCGCCAGCAGCATCAGCAGGCCGGCGAAAATGGCCCAGGGGAGGATCTGGCCGAGCGGAATCGGCTGTGGAATCGCTGTCGGGGCGAAAGTCGTGTCGGACATTGTATTTCCCTCTTTAAGAAAAGCGCGTTCCATTTGCGGAAGGGTTCTTGCGGGAAGGGTCTGGCTCTCGAGGGTGAAACTTCCGCCTTCGATTACAGTGGCGCGACCGCACCGGGATTCCACCGGCTTCCACACCCGCAGCTGCAAGTTTATATCTATTTGTAAAGACAGTTGTCAATCAAGCGCCAATGCGATGCAAAATCGCGACAAGAGCGCGTCAGGGGATGGAATTGGGGAGTGTCATGAAAACGCGTTTGAGTTGGATTTGCCATGGGGCGACACAAGCCAATCGGAACGGATGCTTTCCCGATGACGAACCGCTGGAGGCGAAGGCAACACAGCAGGCTCAATCGCTGTCCTTCGGGCTCGGGGCGATCGATCGCGTATGGAGCAGCCCGGCCCTGCGTGCCCGTCAGACGGCCGTGGTGCTTGGCCTCGATGCCATCCCGGATGTCGCCTTGCGCGAATGCGACTATGGCGATTGGCGGGGCCAATCGCTTGCCGAGCTGCATGAAAGGGATGCGGATTCCCTGGCTCTATGGATGACGGATACGTCGGTGGCGCCGCATGGCGGCGAAGCCTTGTCGGCAGTCATGAAGCGTGTCGGCGAATGGATGGGAAACCACATAGAGGATAGTGGCCATATCGTCGTCATTACCCATGCGAGCGTCATTCGCGCCGCCGTTCTGCAGGCCCTTCAGGCGCCGCCTGCTGCATTCTGGTCAGTCGATGTCGAGCCGTTCGGGATTGTCGAAATGACGAGTGACGGTCGGCGCTGGCTGCTTCGCTTCCCGAAGATGACGATCTAGGGCGGTTCCCACACGGCCGCGAAGCAGTTTTGCGACGGCGTGAAGGCGATCAGATAGAGCATTTCTGCGGCTTCCTTGAAGCCGGAAATGCTCGGGGATCAGCGAGCTGTCTTTGCCCGCCGCCGTTCGGAATAGACGAGAAATCCGGCCATGCCGAGTGTCATGATCGCCAGCCCATACCAGGTGATGGCATAGACCAGATGGCTGTTGTGGAACGTGATCTGCGTCAGCCCTCCGACTGGCAATCCGCCCGGGTTCTTCGTATCGTCGGCATCGATGAAATAGGGCGCCACGCTCTGCAGTCCGCGGGTCTCGGCGATGGCGGTCACGTCGCGCGAGTACCAGCGCTCGTCCGCCGGCACGTTCGAGCGCAGTAATGTACCCTTCGGCTCGTTGATCCTGAGCAGGCCGGTAACGGTGGTCTCACCGGCGATCTCACCTTCCGGGCGCGTCGATGGATTGCGCTTTTCGGTCGGCACAAAGCCACGGTTAATGATGACGATCGTGCCGTCCGCGAGCTTCAATGGCGTCAGCACCCAATAGCCTGCACCTAGCGCGGTTGAGGCATAGACCTGCGCTTCCTTGTCATTGAGGAAAGTGCCGCTTGCCTGCACATGCTTGTATTCCGAGTTTTCCGCCGTGATATCGGCCCATTGTACCGGGCCGGGAGCGGGGACAGCGGGAGCGTGTACGCGCGCATCGACCTTGGCGATCAAGTCCAGCTTCCAGTGCCGCCGCTCCACCTGCCAGGTGCCGAGGCCGATGAGGAGGGCGGTCAAGAGCAGGAGCAGCGATACCCAGATGATGAGGGTAAGCGTCGAGCGCGGCTTGGCTTGGGAAGTGGTCGAGGAAATGTCGGTCATGGCGCCAGTCTCCGGGGACGCGCTGCTGCATGATTTCGAAAGGTTTGATCGTCTTCGCTGAAAATCATGCGTGGTCTGAAACATTCGGCTGCGTCTTCTAGCGCTTCAAGAACGCGTCGCGCAGCAGCCGGCGGAGTTTTCGCGCCGGGAAGACGGCGGGCCTTCGCCGGAAGGCCCGCCGCTCAGTGTTATGGCATGTTGCGCATCATCTCGGGCGACATGGGCATCATGTTCGCGTTGAGGTGATGCATGACCCAGAGCGAGCCGGACAGCGCGATGATGACGATGACAATGGTGAAGATCAGCGCCATCATGTTCCAGCCGCCTTCCGAGCGGGTGTTCATGTGCAGGAAGTAGATCATGTGCACAACGATCTGGATCGCGCCGAGGATCATGACGATCGCCCCGGTGACGGCCGGATCGGAGATGACCTTGCCCATGACCAGCCAGAATGGAATGGCGGTCAGGATGACGGAGAGGACAAACCCCGTCATGTAGCTCTTGAAGGTGCCGTGTGCCGCCTCGTGGCCGCCATGGTGATCGTGGCCGTGGGCGTCGCCGGAATGATGCGAATGGTCTGTGTTCGAGCTCATCCGAGAACTCCCATGAGGTAGACGAGAGAAAACACGCCGATCCAGACGACGTCGAGGAAGTGCCAGAACATCGAAAGGCACATCAGGCGACGCTTGTTTTCCGGGATCAGGCCGTGGCGGCTGACCTGCACCATCAGCGTGATCAGCCAGACGATACCGGTGGTGACGTGCAGACCGTGCGTGCCGACCAGCGTGAAGAAGGCCGACAGGAAGGCGCTGCGCTGCGGGCCGGCGCCGTCGAGGATCAGGTGATAGAACTCGTAGAGTTCGAAGAAGATGAAGAGTGCGCCGAAGATGCCCGTGATCGCCAGCCACATCATCGTGCCCGACTGATTGTTCTTCTCCATCGCCAGCATGGCGAAGCCATAGGTGATGGAGGAGAAGAGCAGCATCGCCGTGTTGAGGGCGACGAGCGGCAGCTCGAACAGGTCCGCCGGAGACGGGCCGGCCGCATAATTGTGGCCGAGCACGGCGTAGGTGGCGAAGAGGACTGCGAAGATCAGGCAGTCGCTCATGATGTAGATCCAGAAGCCCAGCATGGTGCTGCCTTCCGGATGATGCTCCTCCTTCAGATAGAAAGCGGGTGTTTCGCCGTCCATGGGAGCTTGTGCAGTGTGGGTCGTCATAGGTCTTACACCTGTCCTGCGAGCTGCTTCGTACGCTCGTTCTCGGTCTTCACGACTTCCTCGGCGGGAATGTGGTAGTCGCGCTTGTAGTTGAAGGTATGGCCGATCGTAACGACGAGCATCGCGACGAAGGTGATGGCGGCGAGCCACCAGATGTACCAGATCATCCCGAATGCGAAGCCGATCGAGAGAACGCCGAGGATGATGCCCGTGCCGGTGTTCTTCGGCATGTGGATCGGGATGAAGCCTTCCGTCGGACGCTTGTAGCCACGGTTCTTCATGTCCCACCACGCGTCATGATCGTAGACGATCGGCGTGAAGGCGAAGTTGTAGGCCGGCGGCGGCGACGAGGTGGACCATTCCAGCGTACGGCCGTTCCAGGGGTCGCCGGTGTGGTCGCGGAGCTCTTCGCGCTTCATGAAGCTGACGGCGAGCTGGATGAGGAAGCAGGCGATGCCGATGGCGATCAGGCCGGCGCCGAAGGCGGCGATGATGAACCAGATCTGCAGCGACGGATCGTCGAACTGGCTGACGCGGCGGGTGACGCCCATCAGGCCGAGGATGTAGAGCGGCATGAAGGCGAACCAGAAGCCGATCTGCCAGAACCAGAAGCTCATCTTGCCCCAGAACGGGTCGAGCTTGAAGCCGAAGGCCTTCGGGAACCAGTAGTTGACGCCCGCGAACATGCCGAAGAGCACGCCGCCGATGATCACGTTATGGAAGTGGGCGATCAGGAACAGCGAGTTGTGCAGCACGAAGTCGGCCGGCGGGATTGCCAGCATGACGCCGGTCATGCCGCCGATGGTGAAGGTCACCATGAAGCCGACGGTCCACAGCATCGGCACTTCGTAGCGGATGCGGCCGTGATACATCGTGAACAGCCAGTTGAAGAGTTTCGCACCCGTCGGGATCGAGATGATCATCGTCGTGATGCCGAAGAAGGAGTTAACGCTGGCGCCCGAGCCCATCGTGAAGAAGTGGTGCAGCCAGACGAGGTAGGAGAGGATCATGATCACGCAGGTGGCGTAAACCATCGAGGCGTAGCCGAAGAGGCGCTTGCCGCAGAAGGTGGCGACGACTTCCGAGAAGACGCCGAAGGCCGGCAGGATCAGGATGTAGACTTCCGGGTGGCCCCAGATCCAGATGAGGTTGACATACATCATCGGATTGCCGCCGAGGTCGTTCGTGAAGAAGTTCGTACCGGCGTAGCGGTCGAGCGTCAGCAGGGCGAGCGTGGCGGTCAGGATCGGGAAGGAGGCGACGATCAGGATGTTGGTGCAGAGCGACGTCCAGGTGAAGACGGGCATCTTCATGAAGGTCATGCCCGGCGCGCGCATCTTGACGATGGTGGCGATCAGGTTGATGCCTGAGAGCGTCGTTCCGATACCCGCGACCTGCAGGCCCCAGATATAGTAGTCGACGCCGACGTCGGGACTGTAAGCGATGCCGGAAAGCGGCGGATAGGCCAGCCAGCCGGTCTTGGCGAACTCGCCGATGAAGAGCGAGATCATGATCACGATCGCGCCAGCCGTCGTCATCCAGAACGAGAAGTTGTTGAGGAACGGAAAGGACACGTCACGCGCGCCGATCTGCAGCGGCACGACAAGGTTCATCAGGCCGGTGACGAAAGGCATCGCCACGAAGAAGATCATGATGACGCCGTGGGCGGTGAAGATCTGGTCGTAGTGATGCGGCGGCAGATAGCCTTCGGAACCGTTGAAGGCGATCGCCTGTTGCAGGCGCATCAGCAGCGCGTCGGAGAAGCCACGCAGCAGCATGATCAGCGCCAGCACGACATACATGATGCCGATCTTCTTGTGGTCGATGCTGGTGAACCATTCCGTCCAGAGGTAGCCCCAGAGGCGGAAGTAGGTCAGCAGGCCGAGAACGGCGATGCCGCCGATGGCGACGCCGATGAAGGTCACGACGAGGATAGGCTCGTGATACGGGATCGACTCAAGCGTCAGCCGGCCGAAGATGAATTTGTAGAGGTCCGGGTTGGAAAACATGGATTGCCTCTGTCCCTTATGAATGTCTTGTTATTGAGCGCACCGGATCAGTGACCCTGGTGCTGCGCCGAACCGGTCGACGAATCGGAAGAAGTGCCATTGCCCATATCCATGCCTTGCATGGAACCCATGCCCGGCATCGAGCTGTCGCCATGCTGCATGGTGTGGGCGCCGCCGTCAGCCTTGACCGGCGTGACGTCGGCTGAGTTGCCGTCGCGGTTGTCGTAGATCAGGCGCTCGCGGTTTTCGTGGCTCTCCTTGCCGGCGCCGCCCTTGGCGTCGATGTGCATCATTTCGCTCATGCACATCTTGCTCGGATCGGCGCACATGTTGAGGATGGCGTTGTAGAGCCCGTCGTCGACGGCATTGAAATATTGCACCGGATTACGTTCGCTCGGCTTGGCAAGCGCCATGTATTCCGGGCGGCCGAGTGCGGTGCCCTGGCTTTTCGCCTTCTGGACCCATTGATCGAAACCGGCCTGATCCAAACCGTGGAACTTGAAGCGCATGTTCGAGAAGCCGGCGCCGCTATAGTTGGCGGACAGGCCCTGGAATTCGCCGGGATGGTTGATGACGGCGTGCAGCTTCGTTTCCATGCCCGGCATGGCGTAGATCTGGCCAGCCAGCGCCGGGATGAAGAAGGAATTCATCACCGAGGAAGCGGTGATCTTGAAATTGATCGGCCGGTCGACCGGGGCGGCCATCTCGTTGACCGTGGCGATGCCGTATTCCGGATAGAAGAACAGCCATTTCCAGTCGAGCGCGACAACTTCCACCGTCAGTGGCTTCACGTCGGCGCTGAGCGGCTTGTCGGCGGCGATGCGGTCGAGCGGGCGGTAAGGATCGAGCTGGTGGGTGCTGATCCAGGTGACCGCACCGAGCGCAATGATGATGGCAAGCGGAGCGGACCAGATGACCAGCTCAAGACGCGTCGAATGATGCCATTCCGGCTCGTATGTCGCTTCTTTGTTCGACTGGCGATATTTCCAGGCGAAATACAGCGTCAGGAAGATCACCGGGATGATGATGATCAGCATCAGCACGACCGAGATGATGATGAGGTCTCGCTGCTGCATGGCGATATCGCCGGAAGGAGCCATGACCACCAAGTTGCAGCCTGATAGCAGCAAAAACAGTGGGATAGCGGATAAACGGCTGAAAATCTTCGATAGTCTTGGCACGTTTCAAGCTCTTTTTGTTTCGACCCTACCGCGACTAAAGGACGGAGGTCATGAACGATATGAGGTGTTTCGTCGCACCGCAGCAAGGGAGGGTGCAATGCGGTATGAAATGCCGTCCCACGTATCGGGAAAACCCTCATAAATCCAGAAGGTTTTCCATAAGCCATTCGCTTTTGCCGCGGTTAATATACCTGGATCGGAACAAATGGCTACGGGTCGCGGTTCCTGCTTTATCCGGAATGCGGCGTCAAAGGTCGTGCTGGCCAGATTTGATTGCTAATTTACGAATTATTTCATGCTCGATACTTGATATGTTCGCACGTTTGATCGACATTTTCATTATGCACGAATTCGTGGAGGAATTCGTGATCGGAGAGGGAGGCTCCCGCGCATGGTCAGCGTTACGCATGAAACACTAAATCCAACGTCTTCAACTCTCGAAAGTGATGCCCGCAGCATGCATGCGGGCGGCTCCGTCGCCGCCGGCAATATCGCCATCGGCGTGATCATTGGTCGCACGTCCGAATTCTTTGATTTCTTCGTCTATGCCATCGCATCGGTGCTGGTCTTCCCGAAGCTGATCTTCCCCTTCGCCGATCCGCTGCATGGCACGTTGTTGTCCTTCCTGGTTTTCTCGCTGGCATTCATCGCCCGCCCCATCGGCTCGTTCATCTTCATGGCGGTCGACCGCCGGTACGGGCGTGGGGTGAAGCTGACGATCGCGCTGTTCCTGCTTGGCGGCTCGACCGCCGCGATGAGCTTCCTGCCCGGCTATTCGGAAGTCGGCGTCTACGCGATCATCCTGCTTGCCATCTTCCGCATCGGTCAGGGCCTTGCGCTCGGCGGCGCCTGGGATGGTCTGGCATCGCTGCTCGCGCTGAACGCTCCCACCAACCATCGCGGCTGGTATGCGATGATCCCGCAGCTCGGTGCCCCTATCGGCTTCATGCTGGCAAGCGCGCTGTTTGCCTATTTCGTCACGAGCCTCACGACGGCTGACTTCCTGGACTGGGGCTGGCGCTATCCCTTCTTCTGCGCCTTTGCCGTCAACGTCGTCGCGCTCTTTGCCCGTCTGCGTCTAGTGGCGACCGAAGAATTCGGCACGCTGCTGGAACGCCACGAGCTCGAACCCGTCAAGATGACGGAACTGCTGCGCGTGCATGGTCGCGACGTCCTGATCGGCGCCTTCGTGCCGCTCGCAAGCTTTGCGACGTTCCACCTGGTTACGGTCTTCCCGCTCGGCTGGGTCACGCTCTATAGCGAGCAGACGCCCGGTTCGTTCCTGCTGGTGGAATTCATCGGCGCGATCTGCGGCATCCTTGCCATCATCTGTTCCGGCATGCTCGCCGACCGGATAGGCCGCCGCAATCAGCTCGCCATCGGCGCCGTGCTGATCGCCTGCTTCGCCTTCGTTGCGCCCTGGCTGCTCGATGGCGGCGCGACCGGCCGCCACATCTATGTGGTTGTCGGCTTCACGCTGCTCGGCCTTTCCTTCGGTCAGGCGGCCGGCGCCAGCGCCTCGCGCTTCAGCCAGAACTATCGCTACAGCGGCTCGGCTCTCGTGTCGGATCTGTCCTGGCTGATCGGTGCCGGCTTCGCGCCCTTCGTGGCGCTAGCCCTCTCCAGCCAGTTCGGCCTCGTCTATACCAGCCTCTATCTGCTGTCGGGCGTCGTCTGCACCCTGGTCGCGATCTTCTTCAGCAAGACGCTGGAAACGCGCGACAACTGAGACGCACCATCGAATTGAAAAGGGCCGCGGCACGAAAGCGCCGCGGCCCTTTTTGTTCAGGCTGCATGCATGAACCAGGCGATCAGCGGCGCCGCCAGGACATTCGTCATCCCCACCAGCACCATGACCAGACCGGCGATCGATCCCTCTTCGCGGCCGATCTCGTGGGCTTTCGCGACGCCGATGCCGTGAGCGCCCATGCCGTAGAGCGCGCCGCGCGCCATGCCGGATTGCAAGGGTAGCAGCCGCAGCAGGATCTGCCCGACAACGGCGCCGAATAGGCCGGTGATGACGACGAAAACGGCGGTGAGATTGGGTGTGCCGCCGATATCGCCCGAAACAACCATCGCGAAGGGCGTGCTGATCGAGCGTGGCATCAGGCTGAGCTGCAGGCTCTCGTCGAGGCCGAGGAGACCGGCAAGGCCCCAGGCGGACACCATCGCCGTCGTGCTGCCGACCGTCACGCCGAACAGCAGGACCGGCCAATAGCGCTTGATGAGGTCACGCTGCTCATAAATCGGCACGGCAAAGGCGACTGTCGCGGGGCCGAGCAGGGCAAGCAGCCAGCGGCTGTCATGCATGTAGTCCTGATAATTGGCGTGCAGCATGAGGGCGATGGCGATCAGGACTGCGGGCACCGCCACCAGCGGCGAGAGCCAGAGCGAAGGCCAACGGCGGTAGAGCGCCTTTGACACGTAGTAGAGGCCGATCGTCGCCATAGGCCAGAACAGGCCGGATGCGAAGGTTTCAACTGTGGGCATGACTGGATGCTCCCTGACGCATCATCAGGCGGAAGCCGATGTCTATCGCTATCGCCGTCACGCCCATGACGATGACGGTCCCGGCAAAAATGACCGCAAGTATCTTCAGCCCGACGATGCCGATGAATTCGCCATGATCGAGCAGCGCCAGCACCGCCGGCACGAAAAACAGCAGCATCTCGGCGAGAAACCATTCCGCGCCGCGCTTCATGCTCGTCAGGCTGACCCTGCCGCTCGCAAACAACGCCAGCACCAGCAGCATACCGGCAATGGCGCCCGGTATCGGCAGATGCGTCAGGCGCACGATGGCCTCGCCCGCCTGCCAGAAGCCGAGCAGCAGGAGGATCTGGGCCAATCGGCACAGTTTGGAATGGTTTTGTAGGTCGACACGCATGGAGAAACTCGAGAAAAATTGGATGGCCTGAAAATAGGCTCTTCCATCTCATGAGAAAAATGAATTGATTTCATAAAATTCAGTCCTGTATGGAATAGAGATGGAACTTCGGACGTTGCGAGCTTTTGTCGAGGTGGTGCGCCAGGGCGGCTTTTCGGAAGCCGCCAAGGTGGTCTTCACCACGCAATCCGCGGTCAGCAAGGCGGTTCGTCAGCTGGAGGACGAGCTCGGTCTGCCGCTGCTCCATCGCATTGGTCATCGCACGACGCTGACGGATGCCGGCGAGGTGGTCTATCGCCGGGCGATCACGATCCTCGCCGGACGCGACGATCTGCTGGCCGAGCTGGCGGAGCTGCGGGGTTTGGCGCGCGGTACTCTGCGTCTCGGCCTGCCGCCGATCGGCAATGACGCTTTGTTCGCACCGGTCTTCGCCGTCTTCCGCAATCGCTATCCCGGTATCGAGATCAGGCTGGTGGAGCAGGGAGCGAAGCGGCTGGAGGAAATGGTGCTCGCCGACGAGGTCGATCTCGGCGCCTCGCTTTTGCCGACGCCCGACGCCTTCGAATGGCAAAGCGTGCGCTGTGAGCCCATGCATGTTCTGTTGCCATCGTCTCATCCTCTCGCGGGGCAAGAGGCGGTGCCGCTCGCGGCGCTCAAGGGCAATTCCTTCCTTCTGTTCGAAACCGGCTTTGCGTTGAACGGCATCATTCTGGATGCCTGTCGCAGCGCCGGCTTCGCTCCTGATATCGCTGCCCGCTCCAGCCAGATCAATTTCATCGTAGAACTGGTTGCCGCAGGCCTCGGGGTTGGCTTCCTGCCACGGCTGATCGCCGAGCAGCGCCAGCGCCCGGGCGTCCGCCATGCGCTTGTCATCGAGCCGGGAATGGAGTGGCATATGGCCTGGATCTGGCGGCGCGGCGGCTATCTGTCGCATGCCGGCCGCGCCTGGCTCGACCTCGCCGCGGAGATCGCGGCGAAATCTTGACTCTATTCTCAAACTTTTGTGATAAGAGCATCAGAGCGCAAACTTGAAAAAAACGCTCAGGAAAAATATAGGCTATCGCATCGCTGCCGGTAGCGGTGGCTTTCAAGCGAGAGGACTTTATGACTTTTTCCTTTTCTCATCTCACCAGTGCGCTGGCGCTGGCCGCAGGCCTCGCCGTTGCTCCGATGATGGCGAACGCCGCCGATTCCGAGGGCATCGTCGTCTACAACGCCCAGCATGAGGCGCTGACGCAGGCATGGGCGGATGGCTTCACCAAGGAAACCGGCATCAAGGTCACCATCCGCAACGGCAGCGACATGCAGTTCGCCAACCAGATCATCCAGGAAGGTGCCGCGTCTCCGGCCGACGTCTATCTGACGGAAAATTCTCCGGGCATGACGCTGGTCGATGCCAACAAGCTCTTCTCGCCGGTCGATGCCGCGACGCTCGCCCAGGTGCCGGAAACCTTCAAGGCCGCCGATGGCAACTGGATCGGCGTTGCCGCCCGCTCCACGGTTTTCGCCTATGACAAGACCAAGCTGAAGGAAGCCGATCTGCCGAAGTCGATGCTCGATCTCGCCGATCCCAAGTGGAAAGGCCGCTGGGGCGCTTCGCCCGCCGGCGCCGACTTCCAGGCGATCGTCAGCGCCTTCCTTGAGCTGAAGGGCGAGGACGCAACCCGCGCCTGGCTGAAGGCGATGAAGGAAAATGCCAGCTTCTACAAGGGCAACAGCGTTGCCATGAAGGCAGTAAACGCCGGCGAGATCGAAGGCGCGCTGATCTATCACTACTACTGGTTCGGCGATCAGGCCAAGACCGGCGAAAACAGCAAGAATGTTTCGCTGCATTACTTCAAGAACCAGGACCCGGGCGCGTTCGTCAGCATCTCCGGCGGTGGCGTTCTGGCCTCCAGCCAGCATCAGAAGGAAGCGCAGGCTTTCCTGAAGTGGATTACCGGCAAGGGTGGCCAGGCCGTTCTGCGTGATGGCGATTCCTATGAATATGCCGTTGGCAACGGCGAAGCTTCCAATTCGAAGCTGGTGCCGATCTCCGAGCTGCAGGCACCGAAGGTCGAGCCTTCGAAGCTGAACAGCAAGAAGGTCACAGACCTGATGACGGAAGCCGGGCTCATCTAAGCCAAAAGCCCGTGCTGCGGCGCGTTTGGAGCGCTTTGGGACGGGCTTGGCACTTGCATCATTGTCCTATGCCCTGCTAGGGGCATAGGGATGGCCTTTAGGCTGATCGAACGGGCAATCGCCGCAAGCGGCGGTTGCCTTCCTATTTCAGGGCGTGAAAGGCAGCTCGGATTTGCTGCAGAAGAACACATATGCCGGCGAGCCTGCCGCCATGCGAATGCCCCCGTTGACGGCTGCTCCCCGCAGCCGCGTCCGCCATGGTTCCGTCGTCGCCCTTGCGTCCATCGTTGCGCTCCTGAGCCTTGTGCCGCTTGGTTTCATAGCCTGGGTCACGATCGATACAGGCTGGGCTGAGGTCATCGCCCTGATCTTCCGCAACCGTGTCGGCGAGCTGCTCGTCAACACGGTCCTGCTCGAAGTCTGCACCATCCCCTTGTGTATCGTGCTTGCGGTCACGATGGCGTGGTTGACGGAGCGGACCGATATCCCCGGCGCCCGCCTCTGGTCGTGGCTGGCAGCTGCGCCGCTGGCCGTGCCCGCCTTCGTGCACAGCTACGCCTGGGTCAGCCTCGTGCCGAGCATGCACGGGCTCTGGAGCGGCGTACTCGTGTCCGTGCTTGCCTATTTTCCCTTCCTCTATCTGCCCGTCGCCGCCGCCCTGCGCCGGCTCGATCCGGCAATCGAGGATGCGGCCGCCTCGCTTGGTCTTGGCCCCTGGCGCGTCTTCTTTCGCGCAATCCTGCCGCAGCTTCGCCTTGCAATCTGCGGCGGCTCGCTGCTGATCGGCCTGCATCTCCTGGCGGAATACGGTCTCTACGTGATGATCCGTTTCGATACCTTCTCGACCGCCATCGTCGACCAGTTCCAGTCGGCCTATAACAGCCCGGCGGCCAACATGCTCGGCGGTGTGCTCGTCTTCTGCTGCCTCCTGCTGCTCGGCATAGAGATTCTGGTGCGCGGCAATGAACGTTACGCCCGTATCGGCTCCGGTGCCGCGCGCCCGACTGATCGCCGCCGCCTCGGCTGGTTCGTCGGTCCCGCGATTGCGCTGCCGGTCGTCACGGCTGTGTTGACGCTCGGTATTCCCTTCGTCACCCTGGCGCGCTGGCTCTATCTCGGCGGCGCGGGCGTCTGGAGGATCGATACGGTCGGCTCCGCCCTGCTGCAGACCATTCTTCTCGCGATTGCCGGCGGCCTCCTCGCCACCATTGCCGCGACCCCCATGGCGTGGCTGTCGGTGCGTGCGCCGGGCCGGCTGCAACGCATTCTCGAGGCCTGCCATTATTATGTCGGCTCGCTGCCGGGCGTCGTTGTCGCTTTGGCCCTGGTGTCGATTACCGTGCGGCTGATCCTGCCGCTCTACCAGACCTTTGTGACGCTGCTGCTTGCCTATGTCCTCCTGTTCCTGCCGCGCGCCATGGTCGGTCTGCGCGCCAGCATCGCCCAGGCGCCGGTCGAGCTCGAACGCGCCGCCATGGCGCTCGGCCGCACGCCGGCACAGGCCGTGCGGCAGATCACCATGCGGCTTGCCGCCCCTGGCTTTGCCGCCAGTGTCGCGCTCGTCGCGCTCGGCATCACCAACGAGCTGACGGCGACGCTGATGCTTTCCCCCATTGGCACGGAAACGCTGGCGACGAAATTCTGGTCTCTGACCAGCGAGATTGACTATGTTTCGGCGGCACCCTACGCCTTCATGATGGTGGTCCTGTCGCTGCCGCTCACCCTTCTCCTTTACGTGCAATCCAAGCGGACGGCCGGACAATGACCTTTCTGGCGATCAAGAACATCAGCAAGCGCTACGGCCCCGTGCATGCGCTCGACAATATCGACCTTACGGTCGCCGCCGGTAGCCGCACGGCCATCGTCGGCCCGTCCGGCTCCGGCAAGACGACGCTGCTGCGCATCATCGCCGGCTTCGAGGTTCCCGATGCGGGCCAGGTGGTGCTGCAGGGCGAGACCCTGGCGGATGGTGAGGCCATCGTGCCGGCGCACCGCCGCGGCATCGGCATCGTCTCGCAGGACGGTGCGCTGTTTCCGCATCTGAGCGTATCGGAGAATATCGGTTTTGGCATGGAGCGCGGCGCGCGCGACCGCGACCAGCGCATCAATGCCCTCATCGACATGGTCGAATTGGACCGCGGCATGCTCGATCGCCGCCCACATCAGCTCTCCGGTGGCCAGCAGCAGCGTGTTGCGCTGGCACGGGCGCTTGGCCGCAAGCCGCGATTGATGCTTCTCGACGAGCCATTTTCCGCCCTCGATACCGGCCTTCGCGAAAACATGCGAAAGGCTGTCGCGCGCGTGCTGCAGATCGCCGGCATCACGGCGGTTCTGGTGACGCACGACCAGACGGAAGCTCTGTCTTTCGCCGATCAGGTTGCCGTTCTGCGCGAGGGCAAGCTCATACAGGCGGGGACGCCGCAAGCCCTCTATCTCAGCCCCAGGGATCGCGAAACTGCGCTCTTCCTCGGCGACGCCATTGTCCTGTCGGCTGATCTCGACAAGGGATCTGCCAAATGCAATCTCGGCCATATTCCGGTCGATGCCGAACGCCGGCAGGGTCGCACCGAGATCATGTTGCGGCCGGAGCAATTGCGCCTGGGCTCTGTCGATGATGCGGGTGCCGCCTGCATCGGCAAGGTGACCGAAATCGAGTTCGGCGGCGCCGTCTGCACGGTGACTGTGGTGCTCTCCAATGCAAACGGCTCGGAGACGTTGAACATCAAGAGCTCCGGCGTCGGCCTGCCCGAGATCGGCAGCATGGTTTCCGTGACCGTCATCGGAAAGGCACATGTCTTCAACAAGCTCGATGCCTGAGCGTCATTTGGGTTGAAGCAGGCACGGCTTTGGGGAAGATAGGGCACGCCATCATCGTGCCCCGAGCCGAAGGAATGCCCATGTCTTTTCCCGATGAGATCGAGCCGGATCTCCCCTTTCTCACGTCGCTTCGCCACAACCTCCATGCCCACCCCGAACTGGGCTTCGAGGAGGAGCGCACCAGCGGCATCGTCGCCACTCTGCTGGAAGAGGCTGGGCTGACGGTGCATCGCGGCCTCGGCAAGACCGGTGTTGTGGGAACGCTGCAGGTCGGCAACGGCACGCGCCGTATCGGCCTTCGCGCCGACATGGATGCGCTCGCCATGCCCGAAAAGGCCAATCGTCCCTATAAATCCACCATCCCCGGCAAGATGCACGCCTGCGGGCATGACGGTCATACCACGATGCTGATTGGCGCCGCCCGCCAGCTCGCCGCCAAGCGCGGCTTTTCCGGCACGGTTCACTTCATCTTCCAGCCGGCAGAGGAAGGTCGTGGCGGTGCGAAGCGCATGGTGGAGGAAGGTCTCTTCGATCTCTTCCCCTGCGATGCCGTTTACGGCCTGCACAATATGCCCGGCCTTGCGATCGACGAGATGGCTGTCGTCGAGGGGCCGCAGCTTGCCTCGTCGGACAGCTGGCGCATCACCTTCCGCGGCACCGGCACGCATGGTGCCAAGCCGCATCTCGGCAAGGACCCGATCACGGCGGCGGCGACCTTCCTGTCTTCGCTGCAGACCATCGTCGGGCGTGTCGTCGATCCGCTGCAGCCGGCCGTCGTCAGCGCCTGCTCGCTGCAGGCGGGCGATCCGAAGGCGCTGAACGTCATTCCCGATACGGTCGAGATCGGCGGCACGGCACGCGCCTATACGCCTGAAGTCCGCAACCAGCTGGAAGAAGAGATCGGGCGCCTGGCGCATGGTACGGCTGCGATGTTCAACATGGCCGTCGACTACCAGTTCGAGCGCCGCATCCCGCCCGTCGTCAACGATGCCGATGCCACGGCGCGGGCGCTGAAGGCTGCGACAGAGGTCTTTGGCAAGAACGTGCTCACCCGCTTTCCGCCGTCGACCGCCGGCGACGATTTCTCATTTTTTGGCCAGAATGCCCCTGGCTGCTATGTCTGGCTCGGCAACGGTCCGGCAGTCGATGGCGCCTTGCACCACAACACCGCCTATGATTTCAACGACGAAGCGATCGCCTCGGGCGTGGCCTTCTGGACGACATTGGTCGAACAGGAATTGGCGGTCTGATCGCATAACAATCAAGACGTCGGCGTCCATTCGCCGGCAAACTACCGAGAGATATCATGGATGATAAGTGCAACGGAGTGAAACTGCCGGAGCGGACGGTGCCGTTTCCGGCTTCGATCAGCGAGGAGGCGCGGGCGGCGCTGCGTCGGGCGGTCGGTGAAGACGGCACCCCCTTGAATGCGCAGCATGTCATGCCTGATGTGAGCGATTTCGATGGCTGGATGAAGCTGAAGGCTTTTGCCGATGTCTATTATCAGGCGGCAGCCGAAAGAATGGCGGCGCAAGCACGCGCCAGCGTGCAGACGGTGCAAATCGACGAGGCCACCGTCCATATCGCGACGCCGGACGGCACCTTCCCGGAAGACTGCGCCTACATCGATCTTCACGGCGGGGCGCTGGTCGTGGGCGGTGGAGCTGCCTGCCGCGCCGGGGCGCAAAACCAGGCCGACCAGCATGGCATCCGCTGCTACGCGATAGACTATCGGATGCCGCCGGAACATCCTTATCCCGCAGCGCTGGACGATTGCATGGCGGTCTATCGCCACGTGCTGACGAAACACAGGCCGGAGAATGTCATTATCGGCGGGCGCTCGGCGGGCGGCAATCTTGCGGCTGCCATGACATTGCGCGCGCGCGATGAAGGCTTGCCGCTGCCGGCGGCACTGGTTCTCTTGTCGCCGGAACTGGATCTCACGGAATCAGGAGACAGCTTTCAGGTCAATCGGCTTGTCGATGTCGTGCTCCCAGGGTCGCTGATGCCGAACAATCTGCTCTATGCGAAGGGAGCGGATCTCGCCCATCCCTATCTATCGCCGCTCTTCGGCGATTTCTCCAAGGGTTTTCCGCCGACATTCCTGCAAAGCGGCACGCGGGATCTGTTCCTCTCCAATGCCGTGCGCATGCATCGCCTGTTGCGCCGCGCGGAAATTCCCGTCGAGCTTCACGTCTTCGAAGCCATGCCGCATGGTGGCTTCATGGGAGCGCCCGAGGATCGCGAGCTAAGCGAGGAAATCAAGCGTTTCGTGAAGCAGAGCTTCGGTCGAGGCTAGCGCGCATGGGAAGCAGGGATCGATGATCTCTGCTTCTCACCCAGCGCCTAGCGCGGCTTCCCGAAGCAATGCGTCGAATATGATCCGGCGTGCTTTCTCCGCGTCGATTTCGGCGGCGAAATGGGCGTTGAACTGCCCATGCGAGGCGCGCGTTTCGACGACGGTGCGCCCGCGCGTATGCTGCCCGTGCAATTCGGCATCGATGCGGGCATGCCGAAGGGTTGCTATCCCCGGCTCGACGAAAATGGCGGCGGCCGTGGGGTCGTAGATTGCCATGGCCGGTCTGCCGCGGCTGATGGCGATGTTGACGTAACCCTCCAGCAGATCTGCGAGCAGCTGCGCCTTTTCGCCTTCCATCTTTCGGAGGCGGGCGACATCGTCGGGCCCGGCCAGCACCTTGCGGCAGATATCGAGATCGACCATGTGAAACGGCAGGCCATGCGCCAGCACGATGGCGAGCGCCTCCGGATCGGCAAAGGCGTTGAACTCCGCCGACGCCGTATGATTGCCCGCGGTGACGCCGCCGCCCATCCATGTCAGCTCGTCGATGCGATCGGCGAGATCCGGTCGTGCCAGCGCCAGCGCAGCGATGTTGGTGAGCGGCCCTAGGGCCAGGATGCGCTTCGGCCCCTTGCCGTCGGAAAGCCAGTCGCAGAGGGCGGCAAAGGCACTGCTTTCCGGCAGTGGGCCGGCAGGCGGCAGGCTTCGGCCTGTCGTTGGAATGCCCGTCTGGCCGAGAATGCTCTGCGCCGTTTCCAGCCTGCAAAGCACGGGCAGCTCACGGCCGGTGTGGATCGGAAATGTCCAGTCGAAGACAGCAGCTGCGCTCGCCGCATTGGCCCGGACATGGGACAGTGGCGCATTGCCGCTGACCAGCGAAACACCGTCGATGGCGAGATGCGAATGCGCGACCACCAGAATGGCGGCGATGTCATCGAAGCCCATGTCGGTATCGATCCAGATTCCCATGTCTCATCTCATCGATCGAAGTGATTTTGTGCGAAGGCGGCGTGACAGCGAGACCCCCGGAAGGAGGAGCGCTTGCCGTCGAGGTGCGATGATTGCGGGACGCGCGCAAGCAAGACGCGCATCCCGTTGCTTGCTTAGCGGGCCAGCGCATCCAAGATGCGGACCCAGGAGCGGATGCCCTTGTGATAGGAGCGCAGCTCGTATTTCTCGTTCGGCGAATGGATGCGGTCGTCGGAGAGGCCGAAGCCGATCAGCAGCGATTCCATGCCAAGCATCCGCTGGAAATCGCCGACGATCGGGATCGAGCCGCCCATGCCAATGACGATGGCAGGCTTCGGCCATTCCTCGGAGAGCGCCGTCTTCGCCTTGGTGAGCGACGGCGAATCGTAGGAAAGCTGGATGGCCGGCGAGCCGCCGTGCTCGTGGAATTCCACCGAGCAATCGGCCGGGATTTTCGATCGCACGTAGGCGCGGAAGCTTTCGCGGATCGCCGGCGGGTTCTGCTGGCCGACGAGACGGAAGGAAACCTTGGCTGAGGCCTTGGCTGCGATCACGGTCTTGAAGCCGGCTCCGGTATAGCCGCCCGTGATGCCGTTCACCTCTGCCGTCGGGCGCGCCCAGGTGAGTTCCATCACCGAACGGCCCTTTTCGCCCGAAGGGATAGACAGGCCGACGTCGCCGAGGAATTTCTCGGCCGTCATGCCGAGCGTTTCCCAGGAAGCCTTGATGTTGGCGGGCGTTTCCTCGACGCCGTCGTAGAAGCCGGCAAGGGTTATGCGTCCCGTCTCGTCATGCAAGCCGGCAAGGATATCGGTCAGAATATGGATCGGGTTGGCGGCGGCGCCGCCGTAGAGGCCTGAATGCAGGTCGCGGTCGGCGGCGGTGATGACGATTTCCTCGCCCACCAGTCCGCGCAGGCCGGCGGAGATCGCCGGCGTATCGCCGTCCCACATGCCGGTGTCGCAGACGAGAGCGAAGTCGGCCTTCAGCTCGGCGGCATTGGTTTCGAGGAAGGGCTTCAGCGACGGGGAACCGGATTCCTCTTCGCCTTCGAACAGGATGGTGATGCGGACCGGAAGCGCGCCCCTGGTTTCCTTGTAGGCGCGCACGGCTTCGACGAAGGTCATCAGCTGACCTTTGTCGTCGGACGTGCCGCGGCCGGTCAGGATCTTGCGGCCATTGCCCAGGTCCTTGATCGCAGGCGCAAAGGGATCGTTTTCCCAGAGTTCGATCGGATCGACCGGCTGTACGTCGTAGTGACCGTAGAAAAGCACATGCGGCGCATCGGCGCTGCCGGCATCGTGATGGGCGACCACCATCGGATGGCCGGGCGTGTCGCGCACGGAAGCCTTGAAGCCCAGCGAGTTCAGGTAGGTGACCAGCCACTCCGCCGCCTTGCGGCATTCCGCCTTGTAGTCCGGGTCTGTCGAGATGGACTTGATGCGCAGCAGTTCGAAGAGGTTGTCGAGGCTGGAAGGCAGGTTCTGATCGGCGCGATCGAGAACGGGCGATAGATCGGTCATATCCGACTCCTTACATGAGATTTGGAGCGACGATAGACCAAAGACTCGCCGGTTTCGAGGCGTTAAAACTGAAAATTTACCGTAGCTTGCGTCTTTCGGTCGTGGCGCGGATTTATATGATTAGTTGCGTATGTAGTTTACAAGTTTTTTAGACTATTAGAAATAACCTCAATCCAGAGGCGTATTCTGGAGACGCATAATGTTTTCAGTGATTGCATGTATTCGTGACGATCATGATTTCAGGCTCATTGTTGTAGCAGCAGTCATCTGCCTCATCGGCAGCTTTGCCACCATGCTTCTCTTTTCGCGTGCGCAGGAATGCCAGTCGCATCAGCGTCGCTACTGGATCGCCGCCGCGGCCTTCGCCAGCGGTGTCGGCATCTGGGCGACGCATTTCATCGCTATGCTCGCCTATGAGAGCAGCCTTCCCATATCCTATGGCGTTTCGCTGACCGTACTTTCCGTGGTCCTTGCCATCATCGGTTCATGGCTTGCCATTGCCGTCGCTTTCGAATGGGATAACCGCATTTCCTTTACGGCAGGTGGCCTATTGATGGCGTTTGGAATAGCCGCCATGCACTTTACCGGCATGCAGGCGATCGAGGCCTCGGCCGAGCTTTCCTTCGACGTCACGCGCGTTGTCGCTTCCGTTGTCATCGGTGCCGGCTTCGCGTCGCTGGCCTTCCTGGCATTTCGCAGCCTTCATGGGTTCAGGCGCATCACGATTGGGGCTCTGCTGCTGCTGCTGGCGATTTGCTCGCTGCATTTCACAGCGATGAGCGGCGTGACGCTGACGCCCGAAGCCGGCATGCCCGGCGGCGGCCTTGCCATCGATCGCAGCATCCTCGCCGGCATCGTCATGGCCGCCGCCATGGGTCTGATCCTCATTGCGCTCGGCGCCATTTTCGTCGACCGCCATCTGACCGACCTTCGCGGTTTTGCCAATGCCTCGCTTGAGGGGCTGCTTATCGTCCGCGACGGTAAGGTGATCGATGCGAACGAGCGGTTCTTCGCAATTTCCGGATGGTCGGCGCAGCAGGTGATCGGTGCGGCACCCGATGTCTTCCTGACGATCGACATGGATGCCCATGCCGAAGCCGTCATCCCGCTGGAGACGACGCTCGCGGGCTACGATGGCAACTCGATCCCCGTCGAAACCGTGCGGCGCTCCATCACCTATCGCGGCCATGAATGCAGCGTGTTCGTTGTGCGCGACTTGACCGAGCGGCGTCAGGCACAGCAGATGATCGAGCATCTCGCGCATCACGACATCTTGACGGACCTGCCCAATCGCTCGCTGTTCGACCAGCGCATGCGCCAGGCGCTGCAGATGGCCGACCGCAGGGGCGGTGAAGTCGCGATCTTCTGTCTGGACCTCGATCGGTTCAAGGCCATCAACGACGTCTTCGGCCATGCGGAAGGCGATCGCATCCTCTGCAAGGTGGCCGGCATCCTGCAGCGTACGATCGAAGACGGTGATACGGTCGCAAGGCTTGGCGGCGACGAATTCGCCATCATTCAGCCCAAGCGCCGGCAACCCGAGGGGGCTACGCGTCTTGCCGAGCGCATTCTTGCGGAATTCGGCATGGAGATGGATACGGCGCGAGATCCGACCGCTGTCGGCGTCAGCATCGGCATTGCCATCTACCCGCGCGACGGCACCAGCGCCGAACAACTCTACGCCAACTCGGACATGGCGCTTTATCGCGCCAAGCATGCGGGCCGGGGCCATGCCTGCTTCTTTGATGCTGAAATGGACAAGGCCGTGCGCATGCGTCGCCAGCTCGAGAATGATCTGCGCCAGGCCATCCTGCGTCGGCAGCTCTTTCTGGAATACCAGCCGATCTATGACGTCGGCAGCGACAGCGTCAGCGGCTATGAGGCCTTGCTGCGCTGGGCCCATCCCGATCGGGGTGTGATCGATCCGGAAACCTTCATTCCGATTGCCGAGGAAAGCGGCTCGATCGTGGCGATCGGCGAGTGGGTGCTGCAGCAGGCATGCCAGGAGGCGGCGCGCTGGAGCGAACCGGCGAACGTCGCCGTCAACCTCTCGCCGCTGCAATTCATGATTCCCACCCTCTACGATCAGATCGAGCGGATCTTGCGCAAGACGGGTCTTGCGCCGCAGCGCCTCGAACTGGAGATCACCGAGGCGGCCCTGATGCGCGAGCGTGCGGCCGTTATCGCGACGCTGCAGCGGCTGCACAATCTCGGCGTCCGCGTGGTCATGGATGATTTCGGAACCGGCTTTTCCTCGCTCAGCAATCTGCGTGCCTTCCCCTTCGACAAGATCAAGGTCGATCGCAGCTTTACCGGCGCCCTTGAACATGACCCGGCGGCACGTTCCATCGTCCGCGCCATCATCGGCCTTGGGCATAGCCTGAACATGCCTGTCGTGACGGAAGGCGTCGAAACCGAGATCCAGCGCCGCATCGTCATCGAGGAAGGCTGCGCCCAGCTTCAGGGGATATTCTTCGGCAAGCCGGATATCAGCCCGAGCCAGCTCCATCCGACCCTGGGCAAGGCGGTCGGTTAGCGCCAGAGTGGTTCAGCCTTTCACTGAATCTCTGAGCCACTTTATCTCTTTGTTTCAAGCAATTCCGGGCGGAAAACTGCTGCTCACTTTTCCTGGAATTGCGCTAGAGCTGCCTGGCGTTATCAAGCACGCGCCGGATATATTCCAGCAGCAACTCGCGCTCGAACTGACGGAAATCCTTGAGAAGATCCATGTCCGCGGCGACGGCGGCCTCGATCGCCTCGGCCTGCATGGCTGTGGCCCGGTCTGTCAGGAAGATCAGCTGCGCCCGCTTGTCTGAGGGATGCGGACGGCGTTCCACCAGCCCGTCCCGTTCCATGCGCGATAGCGTATTGGCCATTGTCGCCTGCTCGATATCGACCCTTTCAAGCAATTGCTTCTGCGTCAGCCCGTCCTCGGACCACAATTCCAGCAGGATCGGGAATTGACCGGGAGAAAAGCCTAATTTCGCCGCGCGTTGCTGTAACGAGCGAGCGAAGGCCTTCGCCATCTGATTGGCAAGGTACGCGGCGGAGTCCATCCGATTAAATCCCATGATTGCAAATATGCCGATAATTCAAAATCAAAACAATCAGCAATTCTTGGGTAGACCTGCTCTGAAATCAGCAACTTCGGCCGATTTTTTCACGTTCATAGGTTGCATTTTTCTGCATGAAAAAGCCGCCATGGCCTGGAGGGGACGCCATGGCGGCTCATGAAAGGGGGACAAAGGCCCGGAGAGGGGATAGGCCTTTGTCCAAGTCTGACATGGCGGGGGACAGGCCGGTTGTCAGACCCTCGGCGTATCAATCGCCGGTGAGTATGATTTGTGGTTCCGAATGTGTTTTTTCAAGGGAATGCGCAGATTAGATTGATTAAAAGTTAGTAACGTTTCGGTGAGAGATTTGGCCTTCTCGTCAAAGCAATTCCAGGAAAAGTGTATTGCGGGTTTCCGTCCGGAATTGCGCAAAACAAAGGAGAGAGCGTTTCCGCGAGTCGAAGAAAAGCGGAGGCGCTCCAGCCTGCAAAGCTGAAGTTTATATGGACGTTGGAAGTGCGCCACGCTATCCATGCTTCCATGAAAAAAGGTGATCATCTCTTCCTCGTCGACGGTTCCGGTTTCATATTCCGGGCCTTTCACGCCCTGCCGCCGCTGACGCGCAAGTCCGACGGATTGCCTGTCGGTGCCGTCTCCGGTTTCTGTAACATGCTGTGGAAGCTTTTGACCTCGGCGCGCGATACCTCGGTCGGGGTGACGCCGACCCACTTTGCCGTCATTTTCGACTACTCCTCGAAGACGTTCCGCAAGGAGATCTTTCCGGATTACAAGGCAAACCGTTCGGCGCCCCCGGAAGAGTTGATCCCGCAATTCGGTCTCATCCGCGAGGCGACCCGCGCCTTCAATCTGCCCTGCATCGAGACCGACGGTTTCGAAGCCGATGATATCATCGCCACCTATGCCCGCCAGGCCGAAGCTGCCGGTTCCGATGTGACGATCATCTCGTCCGACAAGGACCTGATGCAGCTCGTCACGCCTATGGTCCACATGTATGACAGCATGAAGGACAAGCAGATTGGCATTCCCGATGTCGTCGAGAAATGGGGCGTGCCGCCCGAGAAGATGATCGACCTGCAGGCCATGACCGGCGATTCGGTCGACAACGTCCCCGGCATTCCCGGCATCGGCCCGAAGACGGCGGCGCAGCTGTTGGAAGAATTCGGCGATCTCGATACGCTGCTGGCCCGTGCCGGCGAGATCAAGCAGCAGAAGCGCCGCGAAAACATCATCGCCAATGCCGAACTCGCCCGCATTTCCCGCCAGCTGGTGACGCTCAGGACCGATGTGCCGCTGGAACTCGAACTCGATGCCTTGGTGCTTGAACCGCAGAACGGCCCGAAGCTGATCGGCTTCCTGAAGGCGATGGAGTTTACCTCGCTCACGCGCCGCGTTGCCGATGCCTGCGATTGCGATCCGGCGGCGATCGAGCCCGCCGTCGTCAAGGTCGAGTTGGCTGAGACCGCGCATGGCCCGGATCTCGATATCGACGAAAATGCTCAACTCGCCGACGGCGGCGCCGTTTCGGCCGAGGGCGCAGCCGCTTCTGTTCCGCCGGTGAAGCCGCGCGCGGCAGTCGAGGGGCTAACCGAGCCGGATACGCTCGCCAAGGCACGCGCCGCAAGCTTTGCCACCGCGCCGATCGATCATTCGAAATACGTGACCATTCGCGATATTGCTACCCTCGACCAGTGGATCGCCGATGCGCGCGAAACCGGCATCGTCGCCTTCGACACCGAAACGACGTCGCTCGATGTCATGCAGGCGGAAATCGTCGGCTTCTCGCTGGCGATCGCCGATAACCGCAATGATCCCACAGGCGCCTCCATCCGCGCCGCCTATGTCCCGCTTGCCCACAAGACCGGTGTCGGCGACCTCCTCGGCGGCGGCCTAGCCGACAATCAGATTCCGCTGCGTGATGCGCTGTCGAGATTGAAGGATCTGCTGGAGGATGCCTCCATCCTCAAGATCGCGCAGAACCTGAAATACGACTACCTGCTGATGAAGCGCTACAGCATCGAAACCAAGGCCTTCGATGATACGATGCTCCTGTCCTACGTGCTCGACGGCGGCTCCAACGCCACGCACGGCATGGATAGCCTTTCCGAACGCTGGCTCGGCCACAAGCCGATCGCCTACAAGGACGTCGCCGGCAGCGGCAAGTCCAATGTTACCTTCGATCTCGTCGATATCGACCGCGCCACGGCCTACGCCGCCGAGGATGCCGACGTCACGCTGCGTCTCTGGCTTGTGCTGAAACCACGACTTGCAGCAGAAAAACTTTCGGCAGTATACGAGCGGTTGGAGCGGCCTCTGGTGCCGGTGCTCGCCCATATGGAAGAGCGCGGCATCACCATCGACCGGCAGATCCTCTCGCGTCTTTCCGGCGAGCTGGCGCAGGGCGCCGCCGCTCTTGAGGATGAGATTTATACGTTGGCCGGCGAGCGCTTCAACATCGGTTCTCCGAAGCAGCTCGGCGATATCCTCTTCGGCAAGATGGGATTATCAGGTGGCAGCAAAACCAAGACCGGACAGTGGTCGACCTCGGCGCAGGTGCTGGAGGATCTGGCGGCAGCCGGCTTCGAACTGCCGCGCAAGATCGTCGACTGGCGCCAGCTCACCAAGCTGAAATCGACCTATACCGACGCTCTTCCGGGTTATGTCCATCCCGAGACGAAGCGCGTTCACACCTCCTATTCGCTGGCATCGACCACGACGGGACGCTTGTCTTCCTCCGAGCCTAACCTGCAGAATATTCCGGTGCGCACGGCGGAAGGCCGCAAGATCCGCACGGCCTTCATCTCGACGCCGGGCCACAAGCTCGTCTCGGCCGACTACAGCCAGATCGAACTGCGCGTGCTGGCGCATGTCGCCAACATCCCGCAGCTCAAGCAGGCTTTCGAAGACGGCATCGACATTCATGCGATGACGGCCTCCGAAATGTTCGGCGTGCCGGTCGAGGGCATGCCGAGCGAGGTTCGCCGCCGTGCCAAGGCGATCAATTTCGGCATCATCTACGGCATCTCGGCTTTCGGCCTGGCCAATCAGCTCTCGATCGAGCGCTCGGAAGCCGGCGATTACATCAAGAAGTATTTCGAGCGCTTCCCCGGCATCCGCGACTATATGGACAGCACCAAGCAGGCTGCGCGGGACAAGGGATATGTCGAGACGATCTTCGGTCGCCGCATCCATTTCCCGGAAATCCGCTCTTCCAATCCTTCCGTCCGCGCCTTCAACGAACGCGCCTCGATCAATGCGCCGATCCAGGGCTCTGCCGCCGACGTCATCCGCCGCGCCATGATCAAGATGGAGCCGGCGCTGGCCGTGGCCGGACTCGGCGATCGCGTGCGGATGTTGCTGCAGGTGCATGACGAACTGATCTTCGAAGTCGAGGATGCCGATGTCGAACGCACGACGCCGATCATCGTCTCGGTCATGGAAAACGCCGCCATGCCGGCGGTCGATATGGCCGTGCCGCTGAAGGTCGACGCCCGCGCGGCTCACAACTGGGATGAGGCGCACTGAGCGGAAGCGAGCTCGAAACAGACACGCTGGAAACGGGGCCGGAAAACATGGTGGCCATCGCCATGTCGACGCTTGGTCGCATGCCGATCTATGGCGTGCGGCAAGCCCTGCCCGAGGGCGGTAATATCAGCTGGTTTTTCTATTGTGGCGAATATTCCGACGCCACGGATTTTTACCAGCCTGTGCACACGGCGCATTTGCGTGAACTCTTGCCGGCCGTCGTCAAATACCTGCATCTTCCGGTGGGGACACGGTTCATCATAGACGATCAGGGGTATGAGGACGTGTGGCGGGCCGAATGATCTTCGATCGCCGCCACCGGGCTTACTTGCGGACCAGCGTTTCCAGCACCGAAATAATGGCGCGTTCCGCTTCGTCGAGCGTGCCGCTATTGTCGATATCGGCGACGTCGTAGCTGCCCTCAACAGTCAGCGAGCTTCTCTCCAGCCGCTTCAGCACATCCTCGCGGCTCTCGCGTCCGCGCGCCATCAGCCGCTCGGCCAGCACTTCGCGCGTGGCTGTGACGTTGATGACCTTCAGCCGCGGAAATGCCGCTTGGAAGTGATGCAGCGCCGAACGCGAGCCGTTGGCAATCACCAGATGCCCCTGTACAAGCTCATCGAAGACGTCGGCCGGAATGCCGTATTTCAGGCCATGCGCTTCCCAGGAGACGGCAAAGGCGCCGGCCTGTTCCATCGCATCGAAGTCGGCCTCGGAAACGCTTCTGTGGTCCTCGTTGCCGGCATCGCCGTCTCGGGTGATGACGCGGCGGACGAAGTGCACGTCGGGCCGGCCGGCAAAATGCTGCGCGGCCAGGTTCATCAGCGTATCCTTGCCGGCGCCGCTCGGGCCGACGACGACGGCGAGCGTGCCCGCCGTCGCATCCGCCAGACCGAGATTAGCCGGCTCGATATTGGCGTCCGCGCTCATGCGACCCGGCGTCCTTCCCGCCAGACGGAGCGCGTAACGGGTACGCCATGATCGCGGCGAACGCGCACGAGATCGGCGCGCAGGCCTTCCGCGATGCGGCCGCGGTCATTCAGGCTGACCGTCCGTGCCGGCGTCGCCGTCACCATGGCGATCGCCTGCGGCAGCGAAATGCCTTCGACTTCATCGGCGAGGATGAAGGGCGCATGCAGCAGGCTGAGCGGCACGTAGTCGGAAGAAAGCACGTCGAGGACGCCAAGCTCGGCGAGATCGCGGGCAGCAATATTGCCCGAGTGCGACTTGCCGCGCACGATGTTCGGCGCGCCCATCAGCACGCTCATGCCGGCGCCATGCGAAGCCTTGGCGGCATCGACGCTGGTCGGGAATTCCGCCAGACGAACGCCGTAATGGATGGCTTCGTCGACATGGGCGAGCGTCGCGTCGTCATGGCTGGCAACGGTGATGCCGCGCTCGGCGCAGACCTTGGAGATCACATCGCGGTTGGGGGTCGCATACTTGGCCGATTCGTCCTGCCGCTTGGCGACGAACTTGGCAAAGGCCTCATCGCTCAGGCCGCGCTTCTTCTGGTAGTAGAAGATGTATTGATCCATAGTCTGGAACTGGCGCTGGCCCGGTGCGTGGTCCATCAGCGAGACCAGACGAACATAGGGGTCTTTCTCGAAATCCTGGAAATGGTCGAGAACGTTGTCGGAAGAGACTTCGCAGCGCAGGTGGATCAGGTGATCGGCGCGCAGCCGATCTTCGCGCTGCGCCGCCTGGATGGCGTCGGCCATGTCGCGCATCTCGCCCTTTTCAAAGCCGCCGTCTTCGTCCGAGCCCATGCGCAGGCAGTCGAATACGGTCGTGATGCCGGAAGTCACGATCTGGGCATCGTGCGCCTGGATCGCGGCCGTCTTGTTCCAGCGAACGCCCGGACGGGGCGAGTAATGCGCTTCCAGATGGTCGGTGTGCAGTTCGACCAGACCGGGGATCAGAAAGTCGCCTTCCAAATCCTCGCCGATATCGGACTTGCCTTCGGAAATGGCGGCGATACGACCGTCACGGATCAGCACGGAGCCTTCGACGATCTTGTCTTCGAGGACAATGCGGGCGTTGGAAAGGACGGTTTCTTTGGTCATGTCAGGTCTTTCATATTAGGCGCCGGCCAGCGGCAGCCAGGAACGGACGGTAAAGGGAGCGCCGCGCTCTTCTTCGACGAAGATGGCGAGGCCGGAAATATCAAGCGGCTTGCCGGTATGCTCGGCGAAGCGCTCACGCAGGATTTCTTGCAGTTCGGGCTGACGTTCGGTCGGCACGCGCCCGGTGAGCGTCATGTGGAAACGGAACTCGTCGTTGACGTAAGGGTAGCCCCAGCGCAGCAAGTTGGCGCGCTGCGGTTCGGTGAGCCCCTCCGGCTTGCGCCGTGCGATGTCATGGTCGGAAAGCGGCGCGCGAAACGGCTCGAAAGTCTTGACGACGTGCGAGGCGAAATCCTGCAGCGGCTGGTAAACGGTGCCGGGCACGAGTGCGAAGAAGTGGCCGAGCTGGCCAAGCACCAGCTGCGGAATGGTGAAAGCCTTGGTCTGCGAGACGAATTCGGCGGCGACGTCGAGGAGATCGCGTTCGGTCACGGAGGATGCGAGGTCGAAGGGCGCCTTCAGCGTGGCGTGAAAGCCGTAGCGGCGCGGATCGGCCGTCAGCTCGGCATGGCCTTCGGGCAGGGGGGCCATGGCCTTGTCGGAAAAGATCTCGTTGGAAAATGCGTCGCGGCCCAGCCAGAGGGCGGCAAGCGATGTCAAAGGATCGTCTTTGGGCGGGGTGAAATAGAGAGCATAGCGCAAGGCTGCATTCCTTGGAAAAATCGGCTGCGCGGGACACTGTTGGGTGATTTGCGACAAACCGCAAGAGCAGCAAGACAGCAACGACCTGAATCCGGCTAAAGCCGGCTTGGCCACTACGGCCTTGCCGGCCTGCGCTACCGGATTCCCGTGACAGAATGATGATGCGGAACGACTTTTTACCGTTCTTTTTTATTTCACCCGCGTACCCATCAGGCGCGAGCGCAAGGCGTTGGATGCGGCGTCGAACAGGAAGACCACGATGAGGATCAGCAGCACCATATAGGCGACGTTTTCCCAGTTGGCGTTGGTGCGCATTGCTTCCCAAAGCTTGAGGCCGATGCCGCCCGCGCCGACGGCGCCGATGATCGTCGCGCCGCGCACATTCGATTCCCACTGGTAGAGCGTCTGGCTGACGATCACGGGCACGATCTGCGGCATGATGCCATAGCGATGCACCAGAATGGTTGGTGCGCCAGTGGACTTCACGCCTTCGCGCGGCTTGTTGTCGATATTCTCAAGGCCTTCGGAATAAAGTTTGCCGAGCGTGCCGGTCTCCGTGAGGAAGATCGCGCCGCTGCCCGCGAGCGGGCCGGGGCCGAAGGCGCGGGTCAGGAACAGCGCCCAGATCAGCATGTCCACCGAGCGCAGGAAATCGAAGAAGCGCTTGAGGATCTGGTTGACGAGCCGGCTCGGCGTGATGTTGCGAGCCGCCAGGAAGGCCAGTGGGAAGGCGGCGATCGATCCGAGCAGCGTGCCGAGGAAGGCCATGACGATGGTCTGGAACAGCTTGGTCCAGACGTCGCCATGCTGCCATGCACCATTGTTCCAGACGTTGTCGAAGGCGAGCGACAGATTGGATTGCGTGGGGTCGAGCCGCGGCCCTGAGACGATCAGCCCGATCACTTCACTCGCCGGCTTGTCGAAGAAGGGCGAATGCGTGTCGAAGACGAAGTTTGCCCAGCCGAGGAAACGCTTGCGGATCTTCACGCGGTCGGTGGAAATGCTGGCATCGCCGGCAAAGCCGAGATTGACCAGGATATTGTCGTCGTAGACGGTCATCCAGGTCGGGACCGGCTGAGAACCGACGAGCTTCGGCATGTCGCCGCTGATATCGATCGGTATCGTGATGCCGTGCGCCGTGACGATGGCCTGCGTCTTCGTCACCGTTACAGTGCGGCTCGTGCCGCTGACGGAAACGGTCATGCTGCCATCCGGATTGGTCGTGACCCAATCCGGGTTCGGGTTGTCGCCGAGCGGCGAGAAGCGCGGATATTTGATGCTGATCTTGTCGCCGGAGACGCGGAACTCCGGCTGCACGTCATAGCTGATCCATTCGCTGAGATAGATGCCGACGCGCTCCCAATGCGCTTCCGAAATGACTTTCGGCAGGTCGAAGAACCAGACGGCATAGATGCCATAGAGGATGACGCCGATGAACATCATCAGCGCGCCGAAGCGCTGGCGAAAGGACCGGTGAAGGACCTCCGGGTAACGCGCTTCGATTTCCTGCATACGGCCGGCGTCGATGACGGACATGGATAACCTCAATGCTGCAAAAGGAAGGCATGTTCGCCGACGAGACGGCGGCGGAGCCATGCGGAAAACTGGTCGACGGCGATGATCGTCACGAAGAGCAGCAGCACCAGCGCCATGGTCTTGGCGCCGAAGCCGCGCGAGATCGAAAGCTTCAGCTCCTCGCCGATACCGCCGCCGCCGACGGCGCCGATGATGGTGGAGGCGCGGACGTTGATCTCGAGACGCAGCAGTGCGTAGGAGGCGAAATTCGGCATGACCTGCGGCAGGGCGGCGAAACGCACGCGCTCGGTCCAGCTCGCGCCAACGGCGCGCATGCCTTCGTCCGACTTCATGTCGATATTCTCGACGACCTCGTAGAACAGCTTGCCGAGCGCGCCGATCGTGTGCAGGCCGACCGCGATGATGGCGGCGATCGGGCCGATCGACAGGATCGCCGAAAACAGGCCGGCGATGACGATTTCCGGAAAGGCGCGCAGGAATTCCATGATGCGCTTCGTCACCAGTCGGATCGGATTGGAAGGCGACATGTTGCGCGCGGCAAAAAAGGCCATGGGCACTGCGAAGACGAAGCCGATGATGGTCGAAACCAGCGCCACGTTGATCGTGATGATCATCAGCTCGAAATATTCGGGGATGTAGAAATCGCCCCATACATAGACGCGGCCGAGCGGGAAGTTGAATTCTTCGCCGCCGGCGCCATTCGCGCCATTCGGGCTCGGCAGGTCGAAGAGCGCCCGGTAGACGTCGCTCCAGTCCTTGGGGATGAGCCAGCTCAGGAAGTCGAAGAGATGCGGCAGCCGCTCGAAGAAGTGGCCGGCATTGCTTTCGTCGGCGAAACGCACCGAGCTGACGAAGGCGACAAGCAGGATCACGAGGCCGATGCCGGTGTAGAGACGGCGCTTGGCCACCATCTTGCTCCAGGCGTCGCCGATCTCCTTGGCGCTCTGCGGCGCGCTCTGCATGTTCGGGTGCGTATCGGCGATCGTCATGAAATCCTGCCTTTGTGAACAGCAAAAGGGCGGCCGTTGCCGGCCGCCCAGTTATCGGGATGCGGATCAGCCGCCGATGGCAGCCTTACGAACGTCGATAACGGCGTTGTAGAAGTCCGGGGTAACCTTGACATAGCCCTTGAAGTCGCCGCCTTCGACAGCGTTGAAGCACTTGGCGTCAGCCGTCGGGAGCTTCATGAAGAAGTCCGAGAGCTTGGTCTGCCATTCGGTGCCGAGCGCGTTGCGAACGACGAGCGGGCCGTTCGGGATCAGCGGCGAACGCCAGACTTCGACGAGCTTGTTCGGGTCTACGGCGCCCTTGTCGACTTCCTTGCGGAAGGTACCGGAGGTGAAGCCGTCCTTGAAATCGCCAACGCCCGAGGAGTCGTCGACAGCAACGTCGACCTTGCCGTCGTAAGCGGCGAGGAGGTTGTTCTCATGGCCGCCGTTGAACTGGGTCGAGCCGAAGAACTTGTCGTTCGGCATGCCGGTGGTCTTCGGAATCTGCGTCAGCGGAACGAGGTAGCCAGACGTGGAGTCCGGATCGGCGTAGCCGAGCTTCTTGCCCTTGGCGTCCATGATCGTCTTGATGCCGGAGGACTTGAGAGCGAGGCCGATCGAGTAGTAGCCGGTCGAACCGTCGGTCTGCTGCGTGGTCAGGATCGGGGTGACGGCCTTCGGGTCCTTGATGGCGACGGCTGCGTAGCCGGAAGCGCCGAGTTCTGCGAAGTCGAGCGTGCCGCCGAGCAGGCCCTGGATAACGCCGTCATAGTCGGCGGCCGGGAAGAGCGATACCTTCTCGAAGCCGAATTCCTTCTTCAGGTGGTCGGCGAGGCAGGCATAGTTGCGCAGACGGTCGGCTTCGTTTTCGCCGCCGAGAATGCCGACGCGGAATTCCTTGAGGTCTGCAGCGTTAGCAGCAGCGCCGACTGCGAGCGCGACGAGCGCCGTAGCAGCAAAAAGTGCTTTCTTCAACATGGGTTCGTCTCCTGATTAACCGGTGTCCCCGGATGCCTTCGGTCTAGAAGAAATGCGCCCTTGACGCGGGCCTTCGATCCCGGCCGTCCCTCTCAGAGACCGGCCAGCGCCAGCGGTTGCGGGCCGGCAGATTCGGTTGCCGCAGCCTGTGCGGCCGGATCGGCAATGTTGATCGACGTCGACGTCATGCTCTCGTCGATGCCGGCACCGTCCTTGTCGGTGCCATAGATTTCCTTGACGGCGGCGGCCGTCAGATCGGCCGGCTTGCCGTCGAAGACAACCTTGCCGGCTGCCATGCCGACAATGCGTTCGCAATAGTTGCGGGCCGTGTCGAGCGTGTGCAGGTTGGTGATGACGGTGATGCCTTCGCGCTCGTTGATATCCCGCAGCGCGTCCATGACGATCTTGGCGTTCAGCGGATCGAGCGAGGCGATCGGCTCGTCGGCGAGCATCATCTTCGGCTGCTGCATCAGGGCACGGCAGATGGCAACGCGCTGCTGCTGGCCGCCGGAAAGCGTGCCGGCCATCTGCAGGGCCGTCTGCTCGATACCGAGGCGCTCGAGCGCAGCGATCGCCTGGATGCGCTCCTCGCGGGTGAAGACGGACAGTAGGCTCATGACCGTCGAGCGATGATTGAGACGACCGAGCATGACGTTGGTGAGCACGTCGAGGCGTGGAACAAGGTTGAACTGCTGGAAGATCATGGCGCAATCGCGCTGCCAGCTGCGCAACGCGCGACCGGTGAGCTTCGACACTTCGACGCCGGAAAAATGGATCGAGCCGGAGCTCGGGTCGGCCAGGCGATTGATCATGCGCAACAGGGTGGACTTGCCGGCGCCGGAACGGCCGATGACGCCGACCATCTGTCCCTGCGGTATGTCCAAAGTCACGGAATCGACAGCGAGCTTGTTGCCAAACCGGCGCGAGACATTCCTGAGTTCGAACATAGTGCTTCCCTTTCGCGGCTGCCGGGCTGCAAAAACTTCAGCTCTACCGGTGCTAAGAATGGGCGCATGCCCTTGCCTCGAAGGAGTTTCGAGGGGGCTGGCGCCAACCACAAGGCAACCGATTAGTCCCGCTTCATGAAGCTCCAATGTCAGTTTTGTGTAACTGCTGTTACAATCCGGGCCGATTTTGCAAGATTAGCCGGCTGAAGGATTTCCTTGAATTTAGCCGTCAAACATGCCTGTCGGCAGGCCGTCCATGCTGACGCTATTCTTCTCACGCCAGTATTCCTCAATCCCTTCAGGCCCCTTGGCCTTTGCCCATTGATCGAGGCTCGGTCTCTCGCCTTCATAAGAGAAGAGCGGCACGCCGAAACCGCAGGAGGTCTGTACGAGATCGAAGTCCAGCCACACGATCTGCCGCGCCCCGAGCGGCTCTTCGCCCGCATAGTGATCGTGCAGCAATTGCCGATATTTGGACGAGGAACGACGGATGATCCGGCCGCGGCCATAGAGGCGCAGGATCATCGGCGGACCCTCGACGGCGCAGAACATGATGGTCAGGCGGCCGTCAGCCTGCATATGCGCTGCCGTCTCGCTGCCGCTGCCGGTGCGATCGAGATAGATGGCTGTGTTCGGGGAGATGATGCGCAGGCACAGCGTTTCGCGCGGCGAGATATTGACACGGGAATCCGCAGTCGCCGATGCCGTGAAGAAGACGTGCTGCCGCGCGATGAAATCGCGCAGCCGGTCGTCGATGCTGAAAAACTGCTTTGCCATGGAAACTCCTCCCGATCCCGCCCTTGCAAGGATCGTCTGAAAGCTGGATCGCTCGTCAACGCCTTGCAAGCTTGAATTGGGCGGAAACGGTTCTCAGGCGTCGTAGCGATCCAGAAATTCTTCCGCCGAAAGCGCGCGAAAGTCTGCGAGCGCGGTGCGCAGGCGGTCGTGATTCCAATCCCACCATGAGAGCTTGTCCATGCGCGCGCCGACTTCGGGCGTGAAGCGCTCGCGGATGAGCTTGGCCGGCACGCCGCCGACGATCGTATAGGGCGCCACGTTCTTGGAGACGACCGCGCCGGCGCCGATAACGGCACCATTGCCGACCGTAACGCCGGGCAGCACGGTCGCGCCGTGGCCGATCCAGACATCGTGGCCGATCACGACCCGGTTGTCGCGACGCCAGGTGAAGAAATCGGTCTCCATATCGGCATCCGGCCAATAATCGGCGGCGCGATAGGTGAAGTGGTGCAGCGTGGCGCGCCATGTCGGATGGTTGGTGGCATTGATGCGCACCGCGGCGGCGATGTTGACGAACTTGCCGATCGTCGCGCACCAGACCGCACCATCCTGCATGATATAGGAGTAGTCGCCGATTTCGACTTCATCGATGCGGCAGCGGTCGGAGACTTCGGTATAGCGGCCGAGCGTCGAATTGTTGACGCTGGCCGAAGGGCTGATGAAGGGCGTTTCGCCCAGTTTGCGGTTCATGCGGCTGCCTTCCGGGGCGAGAATTGCGAGACGTCGAGAATGCGGCTGCCGACGGCCTCGCGCACCTCTTCGTCATGGAAGATGCCGAGAAGGGCGACGCCTGCCCGCTTCTTTTCTTCGATCATGTCGACGACGACGGCCCGGTTCCTGGCATCGAGCGATGCCGTGGGTTCGTCGAGCAGCAGGATGGCATGGTCGGTGATGAAGCCGCGGGCGATGTTGACGCGCTGCTGTTCGCCGCCCGAGAAGGTGGCTGGCGGCAACTGCCAGAGTTCCTGCGGCAGGTTCAACTGGGCCAGCAATTTGGCTGCGCGGTCGCGAGCATCCGCCAAGGACACGCCACGGGCAAACAGCGGCTCGGCAACGACATCGAGGGCGGCGACGCGCGGCACGGTGCGCAGGAACTGGCTGACGTAGCCCATCGTCTGGCGACGGACGTCGAGCACCGTGCGCGGGTCGGCGGTCGCGAGATCGACGATCCTGCCCTTGTGGGAAACGAGGATCTGACCGCTGTCGACGGCGTAATTGCCGTAGATCATCTTGAGCAGTGAGCTCTTGCCGATGCCCGACGGGCCGCCGAGTACGACGCATTCGCCCGAGGCGACGGAGAAGGAGACGTCGGCGACGACGGGCAGGCGAATGCCGTCGCGCAGATGCATGGTGAAGCTTTTGAAGACTTCGGAAACGACGAGTGGGGTTGCCATGTTTTTTCCTCAGACCTGCAGGATCGAAGAGACCAGCAGTTGCGTATAGGGTTCGCGCGGATCGTCGAGTACGCGATCGGTCAGGCCGTGCTCGATGACGTATCCGTCCTTCATCACCATCATGCGATGCGACAGGAGCCGGGCGACGGCGAGGTCGTGCGTGACGATAATGGCCGACAGGCCGAGATCGTTGACGAGGCCACGAACGAGGTCGAGCAGGCGCGCCTGCACGGAGACGTCGAGACCGCCGGTCGGTTCGTCCATGAAGACGAGGCGGGGGCCGGTCACCAGGTTGCGGGCGATCTGCAGGCGCTGGCGCATGCCGCCGGAGAAGGCGCGCGGCTGGTCGTCGATGCGGTCGGCATCGATCTCGACGCGCTCCAGCCAATCGATGGCCGTGTTGCGGATGTTGCCGTAGTGGCGGTTGCCGATCGCCATCAGCCGCTCGCCGACATTGGCGCCGGCCGAAACCGTCATGCGCAGGCCGTCGGCCGGGTTCTGATGCACGAAGCCCCAGTCGGTGCGCATCAGGAAGCGGCGTTCCGCCTCGTTCATGCGGAACAGGTCGCGATAGGTCTCGTCGCGCATATGGTATTCGACGCTGCCCGTCGTCGGCAGCAGCCGTGTCGAGATGCAGTTGAGGAGCGTCGTCTTGCCGGAACCGGATTCGCCGACGATGGCGAGGACCTCGCCGGGCCAGAGCTCGAAGGACACGTCGCGGCAGCCGATGCGACTACCGTAGAATTTCGAGATGTCCTTGACCTTCAGAAGGGGTGAGTCACTCATTCGGCAGCCTCCTTGCCACCACGCAGTCCATCGGATGCGAGCCCATTTGACGCCAGCATGTGGCCGGCATGGCCATGGGCACGGCGGTCTTCGCAGAAATCAGTGTCGGAGCAGACGAACATGCGGCCGCCCTTGTCGTCGAGGATCACCTCGTCGAGATAGACCTGCTCGGCGCCGCAAAGCGCGCAGGGTTTGTCGAAGCGCTGCACTTCGAAGGGATGGTCCTCGAAATCGAGGCTGACGACTTCGGTGTAAGGCGGCACGGCATAGATGCGCTTTTCACGGCCGGCGCCGAACAGCTGCAGCGCGTCCGAAAGGTGCATTTTCGGATTGTCGAACTTCGGCGTCGGCGAGGGGTCCATCACGTAACGGCCGGCGACCTTCACCGGATAGGCATAGGTCGTGGCAATGCGGCCGTTGCGGGCGATATCCTCGTAGAGCTTCACATGCATGAGGCCATATTCCTCGAGCGCATGCATCTTGCGCGTCTCCGTCTCGCGCGGTTCCAGGAAGCGTAGGGGTTCCGGGATCGGCACCTGGTAGACGAGCACTTGATTGGGGCCAAGCTTGGTTTCCGGAATGCGGTGGCGCGTCTGGATGATCGTCGCCTCTTCCGTGCGGGTGGTGACGGCGACATTGGCGACCTTCTGGAAGAAGGCGCGGATCGAGACGGCATTGGTGGTGTCGTCGGCGCCCTGGTCGATGACCTTCAGCACGTCCTGCGGGCCGATAATCGCGGCCGTCAGCTGCACGCCGCCGGTGCCCCAGCCGTAAGGCATGGGCATTTCGCGGGAGGCGAAAGGCACCTGATAGCCGGGAATGGAGATCGCCTTCAGAATGGCGCGGCGGATCATCCGCTTGGTCTGCTCGTCGAGATAGGCGAAGTTGTAGGTGGCGAGTTCGGTCATTCGGCTGCCTCCGTCATGGGGTCCATGCCGCGCTCGCGAGCGGCCTCGAAATCGCGGCGCATGCGCCGCACCAGGTCGAGTTCGGCCTGGAAGTCGACATAGTGCGGCAGCTTCAGATGTTCGACGAAGCCGGTCGCCTGCACGTTGTCGGAGTGGGAGATGACGAATTCCTCGTCCTGGGCCGGCGCGACAATGTCTTCGCCGAGTTCCTCGGCGCGCAGCGCGCGGTCGACCAGCGACATGGCCATGGCCTTGCGCTCGCTCTGGCCGAAGACCAGTCCGTAGCCGCGGGTAAACTGCGGCGGCGCCTTGGCCGAGCCCATGAACTGGTTGACCATCTGGCACTCGGTCACCTGGATGCGACCGAGCGAGACGGCGAAGCCGAGTTCCGGCACGTCGAATTCCACCTCCACTTCGCCGATACGGATTTCGCCGGTGAAGGGGTGGGTGCGGCCGTAGCCGCGCTGGGTCGAATAGCCAAGTGCGAGGAGGAAGCCTTCGTCGCCACGGGCGAGCGCCTGCAGACGCAGATCGCGGGTCATCGGAAATTCCAGCGGTTCGCGCGTCAGGTCGCCGATCTCATGATCGACGGGCAGCGTGCCGTCGCCCTCGATCAGGCCTTCCTGACCGAGGATTTCCGAAACGCGCATGATGCGGCCGTCCTCGGCGGGACGCTGCATCGGCTCGTCGACGGCCTCGTCGGTGAGCAGGCTCGGGTCGAGCAGACGATGCGTGTAGTCGAAGGTCGGGCCGAGAAGCTGGCCGCCCGGCAGATCCTTGTAGGTTGCGGAGATGCGGCGCTCGATCTTCATCGCCGATGTGTCAAGCGGCTGCGAATAGCCGAAGCGCGGCAGCGTCGTGCGGTAGGCTCTGAGGAGGAAGATCGCTTCGATCATGTCGCCGCGCGCCTGGCGAACGGCAAGGGCCGCCAGGGTGCGATCATAGAGCGAGGCTTCGGCCATGACGCGGTCGACGGCCAGCGCGAGCTGCGCCACGATCTGGTCGATGCCAACAGCCGGCAGCGCGCGGTCGCCGCGACGACGGTCGGCAAGCAGCCGGTGAGCATTGGCGATGGCGGCTTCGCCACCTTTTACAGCAACATACATATGTCACATCTCCGTCGCGATGATCTTGGTGGTGCGCGGCAGGCAGAGGAACTGCCGGCCGGCCGTCAGGATGAGATCGACGCCGCGCGGAAAGAGGGCGCGATTGTCGTTCCAGATGCGCAAGAGCGCATCCGGCAGGCCGATCGGGGCGATCATGGTCACATCCTTGATGCCGGGGCCGGAGAGCGCCAGTTCCTTGCCGCCTTCCAGACTTTCGATTTCCAGAATGATCGTCGTCGACCGGTCCGGATATTCCTGCGTGCCGACGCCGAACTGGCTGAAGGAGGAAAGCGCCATACCGGCTTCGACAAAGGCGAAATGCGCTTCCAGTCGTTCGGAAATGACGGGAGCGCCGGTATGGAAGGCCAGCCATTCCGGCAGGCTCGATCTGGCCAGGCCGTTGGAGAGCCAGACCGGCGTGTCATGGTCGCAAAGGGTGAGGCCGATGGCGCCTGCGGCGATGCCGAGCGGTTCCGGCGGCGCGATGTCGATGGAAACGGTCTGCTTGATGCCCGGCTGTGCCATGGCGTCCATCGTCATCTTGAAGACGCTCTGCGCGTCGAAAACCGGATCGGTGAAACCGCCGGTCAGGGCCTCGTTGCCGAAGGTCGGGGTGCTGGAAAGGCTCATCAGTCTTCTCCGCGAACCATGGTGAAGAAATCGACGCGGGTCGCAGCGGTCTCTTCGGCGCGCTTGCGATCATAGTCTGCGATGCGTTGGGTGACCGGCTGCAGAACAGCCTTTTCGACGAAATCCCTTGTGGCGGGTTGCTGCCAGAGGGCGTCGAAGATCGCCGAAAGACGGGCCTTTTCCCGATCGGTGCCAAGCGCGTGTGCGTGGCCGATGGTGTTCGACGCCAGCCGGATGGTAGCGCGCGTCACCGTGACTTCACCGAGGTTGAAGGGGGAGCCGCCGCCGCCGATGCGGCCACGCACCATGACGAGCCCGGTTTCCGGTCCTCGCACCGGCTGCACCACCGGTTTGCTCGGCAATGCTTCCCATGCCGCCTCTAGCTCGTCGCGTTCTGTCTGCGCCAGAAGATCGGCGACGCGCTTGCGCTCCCGACGCTCCTGTGCGGCCGCTTCCTGCCTTTGTGCTGAATTCATCGCGTCTTTCCTCAAATGTCTATTGATATAGACAACCATACAAGATAGTCTTATATCTATTAGTGAGTCGTGACAAGCGTGTGACAGGGCGGGTGGGCGTAATGGCAGGGCAGAAGATACAGAGACAGACGGGCGTGGCGCTCTGGCGGCAGATCGCCGACCGGATTCGCACCTCGATCAACCACGGGGATTTCGACGAAACCGGCATGGTGCCGCCGGAAACGGCGCTGGCGCTGCAGTTCGGGGTCAACCGGCACACGATCAGAAGCGCGCTTGCGGCGCTGGCGCAGGAAGGCATCGTTCGTGCCGTGCAGGGACGCGGCACCTTGATCGAGCGCAAGGAGCGGTTGAGCTTTCCGATTTCGAGGCGTACGCGATTTTCGCAAGGGATCGGCGATCAGGTGCGCGAGACGCGCAGCATATTGCTTGCATCAGGCGAGGAGGCGGCCAGCAGCGAATTGGCCAGGCAGCTCAAGATCAAGACCGGCGCGCCGCTGGTCAGGCTTGAAACGCTCGGCCACGCGGATCAGCGCCCGGTATCGCGCGCCACGAGCTGGTTTCCGGCCGAGCGTTTCGGCGATATCGCCGAGATCTATCGGGCAATGGGGTCGATCACGAAGGCGTTCAAGGAACTTGGCGTGCCGGATTATGTCCGCGTCGTCACCGAGATCACCGCGACGCATGCCGACGAAGGCGATCTCACCGACCTGCAGCTATCCCCGGGTGCCATCGTTCTGGTCGCCCAGGCGCTGAACGCCGATCTCGACAATGTCCCGGTGCAATATTCGATTTCGCGCTTCGCCGCCGACAGGGTGCGCTTCACCGTCGAGAATTGATGTCTCAAAGCCATCTTTAGAGAGATAGTCCCCTCTCCCCGCAAGCAGGGAGAGGGCTAGGGGCTTTGCAGCCCCCAAATGCTTGGCACTCAATGCGCGCCGGACATGTCGCCGAGGACTTCCTTCGAGGCGACCGTGGAATCAGCCTTGAGCTTGTAGACCATCGGCACGCCGGTTGCGAGGTTGAGCTCGAGGATCTGGGCCTTGCTCAGGCGATCGAGAACCATGACGAGCGAGCGCAGCGAATTGCCGTGAGCGGCGACCAGCACATTCTGGCCGGCGAGAACGCGCGGCAGGATTTCCGTCAGGTAATAGGGCCAGACGCGGGCGCCGGTGTCGCGCAGGCTTTCGCCGCCGGGCGGCGGAACGTCGTAGGAGCGGCGCCAGATATGAACCTGCTCTTCGCCCCACTTGGCGCGGGCGTCGTCCTTGTTGAGGCCGGAGAGATCGCCATAGTCGCGCTCGTTCAGCGCCTGATCCTTGATAGTTTCGAGGCCTTGCTGACCGATTTCATCAAGGATGATGTCAAGCGTGTGCTGGGCGCGCGTCAGCGCCGAGGTGAAGGCGATGTCGTACTTGATGCCATAATCGGCCAGAGCCTTACCGCCGGTCTTGGCCTCTTCGATGCCAAGCTCGGTCAGGTCGGGGTCCTTCCAGCCGGTAAAGAGATTCTTCAAATTCCAGTCGCTCTGCCCGTGGCGAACGAGAACGAGAGTACCGCTCATAAAATTTCTCCTTGATAGGATCAGGTCAACGTGTGGAGAGCCCGAGAACATCGAGCATAGAATAAAAGCCGGGTTTCTTGTCGCGCGCCCAGAGCGCTGCCTGCAGCGCGCCGCGCGCAAACAGCGAGCGGTCGCCGGCATTGTGCGATAGCGTCAGCCGCTCGCTGTCGCTGGCGAAAATGACCGAGTGATCGCCGACCACGCCGCCGCCGCGCAGGGTCGCAAAGCCGATCGTGCCCGCAGGGCGTGGGCCGGTATGGCCGTCACGCACGCGCACGGAGTTGTCGTTGAGGTCGATGCCTCTGCCCTTCGCCGCCGCCTGACCAAGCAGGAGCGCCGTGCCCGAGGGCGCATCGACCTTATGGCGGTGATGCATTTCCAGCACTTCGATGTCCCAGTCGTTCGAAGGCAGCGCGCGCGCCGCCTGTTCGACAAGTACGCTCAGGAGGTTGATGCCGAGGCCCATATTGCCCGATTTGACGATGCGGGCATGGCGAGCGGCGGCCTTGAACTTGGCTTCATCCTCATCCGAGCAGCCGGTCGTGCCGATGATGTGGACGATGCGCGCCTGCGCCGCGAGGCCGGCAAACGTGACGCTGGTTTCCGGTTTGGTGAAATCGATGACGCCTTCGGCATGGAGGAAAGCGGCAAGGGGATCGTCAGTAAAGGGAACGCCGATCGGCCCCAGTCCGGCGATCTCGCCGGCATCCTTGCCGACAAAGGCGGAGCCGGGACGCGCGACGGCTGCATGCAGGGTTACGCCGTCGGTTGCGTGGATGAGGCGGATGAGAGCCTGTCCCATGCGGCCCGCCGCGCCAACCACCACCAGCTTCATCGCATCGTCGCTCATGTCGTCTCTATCGTCTATTTGCGGGAACTGCTTGATATGGCCGGTAGCTGCAGGTTGTTGAGCCGAGCGTAGAGGCCATTGTCGGCCGTCGCAAGCGTCTCGTGGTTGCCCTCTTCGACAACCCGGCCGTTCTGCATGACCACGATCTTTTCGGCGCGGACAACCGTCGACAGGCGGTGCGCGATGACGACGACCGTGCGGCCGCTCATCGCCTCTTCCAGCGCCTTCTGCACGGCCGCTTCGGATTCCGTATCGAGCGCCGAGGTCGCTTCGTCCAGAAGCAGGATCGGCGCATTGCGCACCAGAGCGCGGGCAATCGACAGGCGCTGCCGCTGGCCGCCGGAAAGCGTCACGCCGTTTTCGCCGACGGGCGTGTCGTAGCCCATCGGCTGAGCGACAATGAAATCATGCGCATAGGCAAGCCGCGCGGCTTCCTCGATCTCCGCATCGGTCGCTTCCGGGCGGCCGTAACGGATGTTGTCGCGGATCGTGCCTTCGAAAAGATAGGGCTGCTGCGAGACGTAGGCGAGCTGAAGGCGCAGCGACTGCTTCGTCACGTGGGCGATGTCCTGCCCGTCGATGAAGATGCTGCCGGCCTTCGGATCGTAGAAGCGCGGGATGAGATTGATGACCGTGGACTTGCCGGCGCCGGAAGGGCCGACAAGCGCCGTCGTCTGACCGCCTTCAGCGGTGAAGTTGACGCCGGAGAGGACGGCTTCGTCGCCATAGGCGAAGTGAACATCGCGGAACTCGATGCGAGCCTCAGTCACCTTGAGCGGCTTGGCATCCGGCAGGTCGCGCTGGCGCGGCTCCATGTCGAGCAGCTCGTAGATCATCCGCGCATTGACGACCGCACGCTCCAGCTGCACCTGCAGCTTGGCGAGGCGCCGCGCCGGATCGTAGGCGAGGAGCAACGAGGTCGCGAAGGAGAAGAATACCCCCGGCGAGACATTGTCGTAGATCGAGCGATAGGCGGCATAGGCAAAGAGGCTGGCGATCGCGAAGCCGGCGACGGTTTCGATGAGGGGGCCGTTGCGCTCCGAAAGGCGGGCGATGCGGTTCTGGCGGTGCTCGGCCGCAGTGATCAACTTGTTGATCTTGCGCTCGAGCTCCTCCTCCATGGTGAAGGCCTTGACGATGGAAACGCCCTGAATGGTCTCCTGCATCGCGCCCAGCACATGGCTGTTCAGGACGACGGCATCGCGCGTGGCGGAACGCAGCCGCTTGGAAATGTAGCGCAGCGCAAAGAAGAGCGGCGGCGCGATGATGACGAATGCGATGCTGAGCACCGGGTCCTGGAAGACCATGACGCAGAGCAGGGCGATAAAGGTCAGAAGGTCGCGTGCTGTCGAGGTAATCGTCAGGTTCATGACATCGCGGATGCCGGAGACATTCTGGCTGATCCGGGCGGCGAGCTGCGCGGAGCGGGCCTCGTTGAAGAAGCCGACCGACAGTGTCATCAGATGCGAATAGAGCCGGCGCTGGTAGCGGGCGATGATGTTGTTGCCGATCTTCGACAGGATGACCGACTGGAAATATCCAGCAAAGCCGCGCACCACGAAAACGAGGAAGATGCTGAAGCAGATTTTCCAGGCATCGACGATATCGCGCGCGATGAAGGCGCTATCGATGACTGCTTTGACGATATAGCCGATGTAGGCAGTCGAAAGCGCAACGAGGATCAGGCAGGTAATAGCGACGGCATAGCCGCGGATGTGGTCGCGGCCGTTCTCGGCGATAATACGCTTCAGCATGCCGGTAATGGCTTCGCTGTCGACGCTTTTGCTTTTCGGGTCAGGCAATTTCAATAATCGGCTTCCTGTCTTGAACCAAGCGAGCCGCATATGGCACGTGCTTGCGCGGCTCTATTAAAGAGTTAGCACGGCTTTGGCTAGACATGGCTTGCCGCGCTGGTTAAGGCCGATCACGGAGCCGGCCTCACTATAGAGGAAGGCGCTTCCTTCAAAAAGGGATAGCGCACCGGCTATTTCGGCGCGCCATCGGTGGTTTGCGAGGCGGTCAACGCCGCCAGCGGCGGCCCTCGGTCGCAAGGCCGAAGCTGGTCGGTTTGCGGGCATAGGTCGCAAGTCCGGAAAGAGCCGCCAGTGGATTGACGACCACATGGGTCGGGATCGTCTTCATCATTTCCGTGTGCGGCGCCTTGTCCTCGAAAGCCGCGCGGAATTCCGGCTTCTGCAGCGCCGGCAGGATCTTTTGCGGGATGCCGCCCGAGAGATAGACGCCGCCGCGCGCCATGAAGATCATGGCGATGTCGCCTGCGACGCGGCCGAGATAGGTGACGAACAGCGTCAGCGTCTCCTCCGCCTGCTTGTTGGTGCCGGCCAGCGCGTGATTGGTGATATCGGCCGGTTCCTTCAGGCTCGGCTCGAGGCCATCGGCGGCGCAGATGGCGTGATAGATGTTCTGAAGGCCGCGGCCGCAGATCACCTGCTCGGCGGAGATGCGGCCCTCGATCGGCTCCAAATGCGGCCAGATCTGCAGGTCGCGTTCCGTGCGCGGTCCGATATCTATATGGCCGCCTTCGCCCGGCACGGGCACCCATTGATGCTGCGTATGGACGAGGCCTGCGACGCCAAGGCCCGTGCCCGGTCCGAGCACGGCGCGCGAGGCGGTCACGTTGCCGGATGTCGAGCCGATGGTCTCGCGATGCTCGTCGGAAACCTCGGCGATCGCCAGCGCCTGCGCCTCGAAATCGTTGATGACGAGCACGTCCTCGATGCCGAGATTGGCGATCATCGTCTTCGGGCGGATCACCCAGTCGCAGTTGGTCAGCGGGATCTCGTCGCCTTGTACAGGACCTGCCATCGCAAGGATTGCGGCGCGCGGCTGCACCTTGCTCTTCTCCAGGGTCTGCTTGATCGCGTCGTCGATGGTGGCGAAATTCGCCGTCTGGACGACCGGAAAATGCTCCTGTTCGGAGTCAGCATCGGCAAGAATGGAGAAACGCGCATTGGTGCCGCCGATATCGCCGATCAGAATGGGGAAAGGCAGGGGGGCATCGCTGTGATTGAGCTCGGGCATGGCCAGGTCCGTGGTCTGCCGCCGGCAAGGCGGATTAATGGTTCAGTGTTTTGATCAGCCGCTCGGCGGTGGATTCGTTGAGCGCCATCGGAATGTCGTAGAGAACGGCAAGCCGCGTCAATGCCTTCACGTCGACATCGTGCGGCAAGGGCGTGAGGGGATCGATGAAGAAGATCAGCATGTCGATCTCGCCGGTGGCGATGAGCGCGCCGATCTGCTGGTCGCCGCCGAGCGGGCCGCTTTTCATGCGCGTGACCTTGAGATCGGGAGCGACATCAAGCACGCGGCCGCCCGTCGTGCCTGTGGCAACGATATGCCAGCCGGTCAGAGCCGCCGCGTTGCGCCGCGCAAATTCCGCCATCGCGTCCTTTTTCTGATCGTGCGCGATCAGCGCGATGCATTTGCTGCCGGCCATGAAATCCTTGCTCCACCCGATGCTTTCAATCGATTTATCCGCCTTCTATACCAAGGGGGCGCGATTTGAAAGACTAACCCGGCAATGAAGGCTGATGCCTCACTGCTGCGGGATTTGACCGGGCGGCGTGTTGCCGGAAAGCGGAGCATTGTCCGGTTCGGCTGAACCGCTGGCGTCCTTGGTGGCTTGGGCGGCGGCACGCGCGGAAGCGGCCGGGGGAGCGGCCAAAACGGCCTGACAGGCTTTGGGCAAATCGGCAACCATGACCTCGCGCGGCTTGACCGGCGGCTTGGTGCTGGGCTTCGGCTTCGTCCAGGGTTCGGGAGTGAACCACCAGGCCAGCGTCTTGTCGCAGCCATCGCCGGCGGCGACCGGCGCCTGACCCGTGCAGCCTGCCGAACCGGGCGGGCAGCGCAGGCGAATGTGGAAATGCGAGTCGTGCCCGTATTCCGGGCGCAGCTTGCCGAGATTGCTGCGGTCGCCCGTCCATGTCTCGCACATCTTCTTCTTGATCGCCGGATTGACGAAAATGCGCTCGACCTCCGGATAGCTCGCTGCACGCATCAGCAGGCGGGCATGCGCCGGCGTCCAGACCTTGTCGTTGATCGTCAGAAACTTGTCCTTGGCGAGCATGGTGATGAAGGGCAGGGCTTCGCGCTCCTCGACCGTCATCTTGCGCCGTGGCATCGGCGTCAGCCAGATGTCGGCATCGAGGCCGATCTGATGCGAGGCATGGCCGTTGACCATCGGGCCGCCGCGCGGCTGCGAGATGTCGCCGACGAGCAGGCCCGGCCAGCCGTCATTTTTCGCCGCATCGCGCGACAGGCGCTCCAAGAGGCCGATCGTCTCCGGTCGGCCCCAGCGGCGATTGCGCGACAGGCGCATGGCCTGCCAGGTCGGGCCGTCAGCCGGAAGCGCGACCGCGCCGGCAAGGCAGCCCTTGGCATAGAAGCCGATCGATTGCGGCGGTCCCTGCGACGGCAGCGTCACGGCGCCGAAAACTGCCTTGGCGCTTCCCGGCGAAGGTGTGGTGTGCTGCGCCAGCACATCGCCGGCGAGAAGACCCGTTCCGATCATTGTCGCGAGGGAAAATTTGCCGATCGTTCGAAAGGCGCGAGCCAGAAGTGAAACCATGCATATCCTTGAAAGGCGGTCGGCATCAGCCGGGGTGATTTGCGGCGAGACTATCCCGAAAAGGGATGGAAGTTAATCCGCGGCAATCACAGGTGGCCGACGCCGCCCCTTCTCTTTGGTATGAACGGCGCTGCTCGCGGATCAGTTGGCCAGGATTTCCGCTGTCTTGCGGATGCGCGACAGCCGCGGCAGTACCTTCGTGCAGGCAAAATCCTGCATCTCCTGTGAGAAGGTTGCTGTCGCATCTTCGGCGACGATGACGGCATAATTTGCCGCGTAGCCGTCGCGCACGGTCGATTCCACGCCGAAATTGGTGGCGACGCCGGTCAGGATCAGCGTCTTGATGCCGCGGCGGCGAAGCTGCAGATCGAGTTCCGTGCCGTAGAAGGCGCTCCATTGGCGCTTGATGATGGCGACATCAGGTGTCAGCGCCGCCATCTCTGGGGGAGCTTCGAGCGCGGCCGCCGGCAAACCTCCTGGGGGAAGCGTGAAGCTTTCGTCGGTCGGCTGATTGACAGCATCGGCATAGTCTGCGGAAAATCCGACCGTCACGAAAACGGTCGTTCCGCCATCGGCTTTCAGCTTGTTTGCGATGGCGACCGTATTGGCGATGACCTGCTGGGCGGAGTAGGGCGCGAGCTGGCGACCAAGGACGAGGCCTTGCAGATCGATGGAAACGAGAGCGGTGGTCTTGGGATCGTAAAGTGGCATCTGGGGGCTCCAAAGGAAACATGAGGGCGTCCTCACAATGGAAAATATGAGGATGGACTCACAAAAATCAAGTGAAGAATTGAAGACGCGCACGCCGAAGCGGCAGCGCGGCCATGAGCGCGTCGTCATCCTGCTGGATGCTGCGGCAAAGGTCTTCGCGCGCAAGGGCTATGACGCCGCGACCATGACGGAGATTGCCGCCGAGGCAAATTCCTCCATCGGTTCGCTCTATCAGTTCTTCCCGACCAAGCCCCTGCTGGCGGAGGCATTGCATATCGAACGCTTGGAACGGCTGAAGGCGGGACTTCATCGTATGGCGGAACAAAGCGCGGGCCTTTCCGCAGCCGAAAGCGGCGAGGCGATCTTCGATGCCCTTGGCGCCTTCATAGAGGAGTATCCGGAATTTGCGGTGCTGGCCGGGCGCCGCGATATTCCCAAGGAGCGCAAGGCACGCTCGCGTGCGGAATTGAAGGAGCTGATCGCCGCCGTCTTGCGGCGCGCGCAACCTTCGATCTCGGATGATATCTCGCTGATGTCGGGCATTGTGCTCGAACTGCTGCGTATCGTCGTCGCCGTCGCCAACGAGCCCGATGCCGCCGAGGACCGGCGCGTTGCCGGCGAATTGCGGCTGATGCTGCGCAAGCGTCTTGAGGAGGCCGGTGCAATAGGCTGATCTCGAAGACGCCCTTTCGCCTCGTTGCGAAGAGATGAGTTGTGGCGTCCTGTTTTTTGCCCTCATTTGCCTTATGCTGATTCTCGAAAAATCACAGGAGAGCATGAATGGCATTGTCGCGGTTGAAAGCAGGCTTGGTCGTTTCCCTTTTTTGCCTGCTGGCAATGCCCTTATCCTCGCAAGCCCAAGAGCCGCAATTCCGCATCGGCACGGCCATTCTCGGCGATCTCAAATACCAGCCGGGCTTCAAGCATTTCGATTATGTCAATCCCAACGCGCCGAAGGGTGGCGAGGTCAAGCTGTCGAGCAACGGCACCTTCGACACGCTCAACCCTTTATTGTACAAGGGCAATCCTGTCGCGGGCATAAGCGCGCTGGGTGCGGGCTTGGTCTTCGATAGCCTGCTTAAGTCGGCTGACGACGAAATCTCCTCTTCCTATGGATTGCTGGCCGAAGGCGTTTCCTATCCGGATGATATTTCGAGCGCTACTTTCCGCTTGCGGCCCGAGGCCAAATGGGCCGACGGGCAGCCTGTCACACCCGAGGATGTCGTCTTCAGTTTCGACAAGGCGAAGGAACTCAATCCGCTCTTTACCAGCTATTATAGCCATGTGGCGCGCGCCGAGAAAACCGGCGATCGGGACGTGACTTTTTATTTCGACGAGAAGAATAATCGCGAGCTGCCGACGATTCTCGGCCAGTTCCCGATCGTGCCGAAGCATTGGTGGGAAGGCACGGGACCGGATGGCAAGCCGCGCGACATCTCGCGCACTACGCTGGAGCCTGTCATGGGCTCCGGGCCTTACAAGATCGTCTCGGTCTCGCCCGGTTCCACCATTCGCTATGAATTGCGCGACGACTATTGGGGCAAGGACCTGCCCGTCAATGTCGGCAAGAACAATTTCAAGACGATCTCCTACACCTACTTCGCCGACAATGATGTGGAGTTCGAAGCTTTTCGCGGCGGCACCATCGACTTTTGGCAGGACAATGTCGCCAGCCGCTGGGTCACGGGTTATGATTTTCCCGCCGCTAAGGATGGCCGCATCAAGCGCGAAGAAGTGCCCAATCCGCTGCGCGCGGCCGGCGTGATGCAGGCGTTGGTGCCCAACATGCGGCGCGATCAATTCAAGGATGAGCGCGTTCGCGAGGCGCTGAACTATGCCTTCGATTTCGAGGAACTCAATCGAACCATCGCATTCAACCAGTATAGCCGAATCAACAGCTTCTTCTTCGGCACCCAGCTTGCTTCTTCCGGTCTGCCCCAGGGAGATGAGCTGAACATCCTCAATGAGATCAAGGACAAGGTTCCAGCCGATGTCTTCACGACACCCTACACCAATCCTGTGGGCGGCGAGCCTCAGAAGGCGCGCGACAACCTCCGCAAGGCGCTCGATCTCTTCAAGCAGGCCGGCTATGTTCTGAAGGGCAACCAGATGGTGAATGCCCAGACGGGCAAGCCCTTTTCCATCGAGATTCTGCTCGGCAGCCCCTTCGTGGAGAAGTGGGTGCTGCCCTACGCGCAGAATCTGAAGAAGATCGGCATCAACGCCAGCGTGCGCACGGTCGATTCCTCGCAATATATCAATCGCGTCCGCAGCTTCGATTATGACATGATCTGGACCGTCTGGGCTCAATCATTGAACCCCGGTAACGAGCAGATCGACTTCTGGGGCACCGCCTCCGTCAATCGTCAGGGCTCACGCAACTATGCCGGCATTTCCGATCCCGGCATCGACGCTCTCATCAACAAGGTGATCTTCGCCAAGGATGTTGCCGAGAAGGACGCGATCGCAAGGGCGCTCGATCGCGTCCTCCTCGCGCACCACTACGTGGTTCCGCTCTTTTACACCACGAGCTTCCACATAGCCTATTGGGACAAGTTCGAGCATCTGCCAGAACTGCCCTATTATTCCATCGGCTTCCCCGATGTCTGGTGGTCGAAAAGTGCGGGAAAGTGAGCCTCTCTTGCAATGGGAGGCCGGCTGCCTCCAAATGCTTCAAGGCTGATTCGGATAGTTTCACGCTGACAGTGACTGCGCCGGCCTACCTCCGGCGGAAGGGAATATGATTTGATAGACGGACGGATTGAGGCGAGGCGGACTATACCCCTCTTCGGGGGAGCGGCGGACTGATGGGCGCCTATATTCTGCGACGCCTCCTGCTTATGATCCCGACCATTGTCGGCATCATGGCGATCTCCTTCACCATCGTGCAGTTCGCGCCGGGCGGCCCGGTCGAGCAGGTCATCGCGCAGCTGACCGGGCAGGGCGACAACGCCACCGGACGCCTGTCCGGCGGCACCGACATGCTGGCCCAGCAATCCTATGACGACAGCAGCTCGAAATATCGCGGCGCGCAGGGGCTCGATCCCGAGCTGATCGCCAAGCTCGACAAGCAGTTCGGCTTCGACAAGCCGCCGCTCGAGCGCTTCGGCCAGATGATGTGGAACTATATCCGCTTCGATTTCGGCGAGAGTTTCTTCCGCAATACCACCGTCATCGATCTGATCGCCCAGAAGCTGCCGGTATCGATCTCGCTCGGCATCTGGATTTTGATCTTTTCCTACGCCATTTCCATCCCGCTCGGCATCCGCAAGGCGGTCAAGGACGGATCGACCTTCGATGTCTGGACATCGGGCATCATCATCATTGGCTATGCCGTCCCGAGCTTCCTCTTCGGCATCATGCTGATCGTGCTCTTTGCCGGCGGCTCCTTCTTCGACTGGTTCCCGCTGCGCGGCCTCGTCTCGGATAATTTCGCCGACCTGAACTGGTGGCAGAAGATCCTCGATTACCTCTGGCATCTGGTGCTGCCGCTGATTTCGCTGTCGCTGGCAGCCTTCGCCACCACGACGCTGCTCACCAAGAATTCCTTCATCGAAGAGATCAAGAAGCAATATGTCATCACCGCCCGCGCCAAGGGTCTTTCCGAACGGCGCGTGCTCTATGGACATGTCTTCCGCAACGCCATGCTCATCGTCATCGCCGGCTTTCCCGGCGCCTTCATCTCCGCATTCTTCACCGGCTCGCTGTTGATCGAGAATATCTTCTCGCTCGATGGCCTGGGCCGCTTGAGCTATCTCTCGGTGGTCCAGCGCGACTACCCCGTGGTGTTCGCGACGCTGTTCATCTTCTCGCTGCTCGGCCTCGTGGTCAGCCTCGTCTCCGACCTGATCTACACCTGGATCGATCCGCGCATCGACTTCGAGCGGAGGGACGTGTGATGGATGCAGCCAATCAACAGACACTCCCGACGACGGTGAAGCCGCCACGCAAGGGCCTATTCTCGCCGACCAATGTGCGCCGCTGGGAGAATTTCAAGGCGAATCGCCGCGGCTACTGGTCGCTCTGGATCTTCCTGGTCCTGTTCATCCTCACGCTCGGCGCCGAATTCATCGTCAACGACCGGCCGATCCTCGTCTCCTACAAGGGCGAGATCCTGACGCCGGTCTTCGTCGATTATCCGGAAGAGAAATTCGGCGGCTTCCTGGCGCAGACCGATTATCGCGCCCAGGATATCCAAGACGAAATCAACGCCCATGGCTGGATGATCTGGCCGCCGATCCACTATTCCTATCAGACGGCCAATTCCAACCTTCCTCAAGGAAAGTCGGCGCCGACCCCGCCATTCTGGATGATGAGCAAGGAGCAGCGCTGCTCGGGCTATGCGGGTGGCGTTGCCGACCCGAACTGCAACTGGAGCAATTTCAATTGGCTCGGCACCGACGATCAGGCGCGCGATGTGCTGGCTCGCTTGATCTATGGCTTCCGCATATCGGTGCTGTTCGGCCTGGTACTCACCATCTGCTCGGCCGTTGTCGGCGTTTGCGCCGGCGCGGTGCAGGGCTATTTCGGCGGATGGACCGATCTTTTGATGCAGCGTTTCATCGAAATCTGGTCGTCCATGCCGGTGCTCTATATCCTGCTGATCATCGCTTCGGTGCTGCCGCCCGGCTTCTTCATCCTGCTCGGTATATTGCTCCTGTTTTCCTGGGTGGGTCTCGTCGGCGTCGTGCGCGCCGAGTTCCTGCGGGCGCGCAATTTCGAATATGTGCGTGCCGCCCGCGCGCTCGGCGTCAACAACCGCACCATCATGTATCGCCACCTGCTGCCGAACGCGATGGTTGCGACGCTGACCTTCGTTCCCTTCATCCTGTCGGGCTCGATCACCACCCTGACCTCGCTCGATTTCCTTGGCTTCGGCATGCCGCCTGGCTCGCCGTCGCTCGGCGAAATGATCGCCCAGGGCAAATCCAACCTGCAGGCTCCCTGGCTGGGGCTTTCGGCCTTCTTCACCATGTCGATCATGCTGTCGCTGCTGATTTTCATCGGCGAGGCCGTGCGCGACGCCTTCGATCCGAGGAAGACGTTCCGATGAGCGAAAACTCCACCCCGCTTCTGTCCGTCCGCAATCTGTCGGTCGCCTTCCATCAAGGCGGGCAGACCTCGATTGCCGTCGACGGCGTTTCCTTCGATATAAGAAAGGGTGAGGTCGTGGCACTGGTCGGCGAATCCGGCTCGGGCAAATCGGTCTCGGCCAATTCGATCCTGAAGCTCTTGCCTTATCCTGCGGCGAGCCACCCTTCCGGCGAGATCCTGTTCAAGGGCAAGGACCTCTTGAAGGCATCGGATAACGAGCTGCGCACTGTGCGCGGCAACGATATTACGATGATTTTCCAGGAGCCGATGACCTCGCTCAATCCGCTCCATTCGATCGAGAGGCAGATCACCGAGATCCTTGCCCTGCATCAGGGCATGGTGGGCGAGGCCGCCCGCAACCGAACGCTGGAACTCTTGAATCAGGTCGGCATCCGCGAGCCGGAGAAGCGCCTCAAGGCCTATCCGCATGAACTGTCTGGCGGCCAGCGCCAGCGCGTGATGATCGCCATGGCGCTTGCCAACCGTCCGGAGTTGCTGATCGCCGACGAGCCGACGACCGCGCTCGACGTCACAGTGCAGGCGCAGATCCTCGAACTGCTGCGCGATCTCAAGGGCACGCACGGCATGTCGATGCTGTTCATCACCCACGATCTTGGCATCGTCCGCAAGTTCGCCGACCGCGTCTGCGTCATGACCAAGGGCCGCATCGTCGAGACCGGCACGGTGGAGGACGTCTTCACAAGGCCGCAGCATGACTATACCCGCCATCTGCTGGCGGCGGAGCCGCGCGGCGAGCCGCCGGTGAGCGATGCGAACAAGCCCGTCGTCATGGAAGGCAGCGACATCCGCGTCTGGTTCCCGATCAAGGCCGGCTTCATGCGCAAGGTCGTCGATCACGTGAAGGCGGTCGACGGCATCGATCTGAAGCTGAGAGCCGGTCAGACGCTGGGCGTCGTCGGCGAATCCGGCTCGGGCAAGACGACGCTCGGCCTTGCGCTCGCACGCCTCATTTCCTCGCGGGGCCGCATCGCCTTCGTCGGCAAGGATATAGCCGGCTATTCGTTCCGCGAGATGCGGCCGCTGCGTAACCAGCTGCAGGTGGTCTTCCAGGACCCTTACGGGTCGCTCAGCCCGCGCATGTCGGTCGGCGAAATCATCGCCGAAGGGCTCAAGGTGCACGAGCGGTCGCTTTCGGCCGACGAGCGTGACAAGCGCGTCTGCTGGGCGCTGGAGGAGGTCGGTCTTGACCCGATCACCCGCTGGCGCTTCCCGCATGAATTCTCCGGCGGCCAGCGCCAGCGTGTGGCGATTGCCCGAGCCATGGTGCTGAAGCCGCGTTTCGTCATGCTGGACGAGCCGACCTCGGCGCTCGACATGAGCGTGCAGGCGCAGGTGGTGGATTTGCTGCGTGATCTTCAGAAGAAGCACGACCTTGCATATCTCTTCATCAGCCACGATCTGAAGGTGGTGAAGGCGCTCGCAAATGAGCTGATCGTCATGCGCTTCGGCAAGGTCGTCGAGCAAGGCGCTTCGGCTGATATCTTTCGCGCGCCGAAAGAGGATTATACCAAGGCGCTTCTCGCCGCCGCCTTCAACATCGAGGCGGTGCCGACCGCCGCCATCCAGCAATAGAGACATCGCCATGCCGGCCAAGAGCCCCGTTCTCGTCGACCTCAAGTTCAGCCCCGAGACCGTCGCCAAGGCGCTCGAAACCGCCTTTGCCGATCGCGGCAGCATCAATCTGGTCGACCCCGCCAACAAGGGCGCGGATCTGAGGCATGTCGATTATGCGCTGTTGTGGAAGCCGGATGCCGATCTTTTCGATCGGGCACCCAATCTCAAGGTGATCTTCTCGGGCGGCGCCGGCGTCGATTCCATGTTGTCGATCGCCGGCCTGCCCGATATTCCGATGGTCCGTTTCGTCGATCGCAGCTTGACGACGCGCATGAGCGAATGGGTCGTCATGCAGTGCCTGATGCATCTGCGCGACGTGCAGGGGCATTTCAGGAACCAGCGCCAGCATGTCTGGGTGCCGCAACATGGCCCGGAGGCGGCGGATGTTACCGTCGGCATCATGGGCCTCGGCGTTCTCGGCTGCGATGCCGCCGCCAAATTGAAGATCATGGGCTTCAACGTTATCGGCTGGTCCCGCAGCAGGAAGGAGATCGATGGTATCGAAACCTTTGACGCAGGTGGGTTCGATGAATTCCTGGCGCGCACCGATATTCTTGTCGGCCTGCTGCCGCTGACACAGGAGACGACGGGCATCTACAACGCCTCGCTGTTTTCAAAGCTCCGTCGTCACGGCGCTCTTGGAAAGCCGGTCTTCATCAATGCCGGCCGTGGCAAGAGCCAGGTACAGGCCGATATCGCCTCGGCTATTCGTACCGGCATTCTCGGCGGCGCTTCGCTCGATGTCTTTGCCGTCGAACCGCTTTCGGCCGACGATCCCCTTTGGACCCTAGAAAATGTCATCATCACGCCGCACGATTCCGCCGTGTCGGACGAAAAGTCGCTGATGCGCCACGTCGAGGAACAGATTGCCCGCTTCGAACGCGGCGAACCGCTGCAGCATCTGGTAGATCGCGGCCGGGGTTATTAAGTCTGTATCAGATGGCAGTGATCGAGGCCCTTCGTCTCGATTGTTGCAAGCAAAACGCAACCCATTTGCCCTGGTATCAATTTTCTTTCAGCGACTGGACTTTCGCTCAACATTTTTTGATAACAGGGCGCTATATACCCATGCCGGCACGCCCGCCGGCAAAGAGCATGACGTCCGCAGGGCAGGAGACGGGGCAGGAACGACATGACCAAGACGGATATTGCCACCCGCGTCTATAACCATACCTGGAAGCTCGATCCGATCATCCGCAGTCTGATCGACACGGATTTCTATAAGCTTCTGATGCTGCAGATGATCTGGAAGCTCTATCCGGATGTCGACGCCACTTTCTCGCTCATCAATCGCACCAAGAGCGTTCGCCTCGCCGAAGTCATCGACGAGAAGGAGTTGCGCGAGCAGCTCGATCATGCCCGCACGCTTCGCCTCTCCAAGAAGGAGATGATCTGGCTGGCGGGTAACAGTTTCTACGGCCGCGCCCAGATCTTCGAGCCGGAATTCCTCGCTTGGCTCTCCAATTTCCAGCTGCCGGAATACGAGCTTTCGAAGCGCGACGGCCAGTATATTCTCGACTTCCACGGCTCGTGGAAGGAAACGACGATGTGGGAAATCCCCGCGCTCGCCATCATCAACGAGCTTCGCTCGCGCTCGGCTCTAAGGGCGCTCGGCCCCTTCACGCTCGACGTGCTCTATGCCCGCGCCAAGGCCAAGATGTGGGAAAAGGTCGAGCGGCTGCGCGAGCTGCCGGGCCTGCGCATTTCCGATTTTGGCACCCGCCGCCGCCACAGTTTCCTCTGGCAGCGCTGGTGCGTCGAGGCGCTGAAGGAAGGTGTGCCTCATGCCTTCACCGGCACGAGCAATGTTCTGCTCGCTATGGACTCCGATCTCGAAGCCGTCGGCACCAATGCGCATGAGCTGCCGATGGTCGCCGCCGCCCTTGCCCGCAACGACGAAGAGCTTGGCAAGGCGCCCTACAAGGTCCTGCGCGACTGGAACCGTCTCTATGGCGGCAACCTGCTCGTCGTGCTGCCGGATGCCTTCGGCACGGCTTCCTTCTTGCGCAACGCGCCGGAATGGGTGGCCGACTGGACCGGCTTCCGCCCCGACAGCGCCCCGCCCATCGAAGGCGGCGAGAAGATCATCGAGTGGTGGAAGAAGATGGGCCGCGATCCCCGCCAGAAGCTGCTGATCTTCTCTGACGGCCTCGATGTCGATGCCATCATCGACACTTACAGGCATTTCGATGGTCGCGTGCGCATGAGCTTCGGCTGGGGCACTAACCTGACCAACGACTTCGCCGGCTGCGCTCCGACCGAACTCAAGGGCCTCAACCCGATTTCGATCGTCTGCAAGGTCATCGAGGCCAATGGCCGCCCAGCCGTCAAGCTCTCCGACAATCCGCAGAAGGCGACCGGCGAGCCCGCCGAAGTCGAGCGCTATCTGAAATTCTTTGGCGCGGAAGACCGCGTCGATCAGGAAGTGTTCGTCTGACGCTATTGTAGGCAGGTCGCTTTGGCAGCTAGTGGCGGATCGCCGCTTCCATCCGGGCGACACGCCGAAACAGTGTCCACCGGCCGTTTTCCCAGCGATATTGATCCGGCGAAATAACGTAGGGCACGTCGCTCAAATCGGCGCTGATCAGCTCCAGAAGCTGCAGGCCCTCAATGTCGTTCTCATGGGTGAAAAACACCTTGTCGCGTGACAGGAATGCGGCGATCGGCGCTGCGCCGCCGGATTGCTCCTGCACCTGTGCCCAGAAGTTCGGCAGGAAGGCGACGCTGGATTCGAACTGGCCGTCCACCTCGACATATTGGAACCGGCTGCGCCTGGCGATCTGAACGCCGGTCTTGGCGAAAAATTTCTGCAGATTGGCCTGCGCCATTTCCGCAAGCTCCCTGGCGTCGATGCCCCAATCGTCGAGTGCCGTGGACATGACGTAGCTGACGGTAGACTCGCCATTGACGACAAAGAGCTTGATCAGGTTTTCGGCCTCATCGAGATAGACGAATTGCGGCGGATCGGGCTCGTCCTTGACGGCTTGCACCATCTGCTGCCGGGCCACCTCGACGAAATCGCGCGCTTTCAGGACAGGCAGAACCTGCGTGAGCTCGCTGTTGTCTGCCATGGTTTCCGTCATGTTGAGATAGTTGAGCAGCGCTTGCGCACGCGCAGGCCCGCGCTTTTCACGCAGTGCCAGCAGCGCGTTGCTGAGGAACTTCGTCATCGTGTCGCCGTTGCGGCTGTGCAGCGTCAGGCTGCCGGCGGCGGGATCGTAATCGACGCGGATCAGGTCGCCGAAGAACGGCAGCCGCTCCTGCAAATAGGCGGCAAAGGCTGCTTCGTCATGTAAGGCTTCGTCGGGAATGTTGAGATCGAGTGTCTTGCTCGCTGCCGCATCTTCGGACTCTGCCACGGGGAAGGTCTGGCCGCGCTGCATCTCCGCGCGCTTGCCTTTGCCGAAGAGCCTTTTCAGGAAATTGAACACGCGCATCCCCGAGTACTGAACGGTATTGCTTGAGAACCTAGCGCGGCTGGCGTTGCGGGGCAATGCCGGCATGGTGGGGATTAAGTGCCTGCTTGCCCGTATGAAAAACGCGTATAGTCTGCAGGAACGGGCCAGATGGTCCGATTGCGAGAAGGGCAGCGCATATGAGGAATGTCGGGGGCGGCAGGCGTACGATCATGGGCCTGCTTTTATGTCTGTTTGCACTGGCTGCACCTGCCGCGGTGCTTGCGCAGAATGCCGCCGCGACGCAACCGGTGGCTCCACCGCCAGACAAGGTTCGCGAGCTGATCCAGCTGATGAACGAACCCGACGTCAGGCAATGGCTCAGCGCGCAGCTCAACACCCAGCCCACTTCCGCCGCCAATCCGGTCGCAGCCAACGGCGACCAGATGTCGGTTCTGTCAGGCATGCTTGGCCACACGCGGCATCATCTGGAACTGGTCTCCGGCGCGGCGATGACGCTGCCCTATGAGGTCATGACGGCATCCGAAAGACTTGAGGGCGAGGGTAGGTCGGTCGGTCTCGTACAGATCATCGTCCAGATCGTGATCCTCTTTTTCCTGGGGCTGGTGGCGGAGCTCGCCGTTGCGCGCTTCATCAACGCCAGGCACATGCAGCGCGCCGAAAGGGCAGCAGGCACGGAGACCGCGCTGCAGGCGGCGCGGTTCCAGTTTCTGGGCGGTGTGGTGCCTGCGATCATCCACGGCCTGGTGACGCTCGTTCCGCTTCTTGCTTTCGATTGGCCGCCCGCCATCGAAAGCTTTGCCATCGCCTGCGTCATCGCGCTGGTGGCCATCAGGCTGGCGATCTCCATCGGCAAGCTGGTGATGGAACTGATCGCAATGCGTCGCGCCAACGATGTCCTCGACGAAGATGGCGGCACTGCCCGCATTGCCGAACGGCGGCGGATGGCGAGCTACTGGTATCGGCGATGCACCTTGTTTGCCATTTATTTCGCCTGCGGTTGGGCGATCATACAGGCTGTCACATCGCTGGACTTTTCCGCAGGCGCGCGGGACCTGATCGGTTATACGCTCGGCATCGGCCTGTTTCTGATCGCCGTATCCGCGGTCTGGTCGCGTCCGCTCGCGCCGGAAAAACGCGGAGCAAAGACCGCGTCCTGGTTGCTGACGATTTTCTTCGTAGCCCTCTGGTGCCTCTGGGTCGCTGGCTTCGATGGCCTGCTCTGGCTCGGCATTTATGCGATATTGCTGCCGCGCGTTCTCTCGGTCTCGACGCAGGCAATCGAAGCACTGCATGATGCTGCGGACGGCATTTTCGGCGCCGGCAAGATCGCGGCCGTGCTTCTCGATCGCGGCTTACGAGCGTTGATCATTACCTTCGCGGCCCTGTGGCTCGGCCACATGTTGGGTGTCGAGGCGCATGCGATGATGAGCGGCAGCGAATCGGTCATCGGCCGCATCGCCCGCGGTATTTTGGGCGGCATCGTCATCCTCCTTGTCGCCGATCTCGTCTGGCAACTGGCAAAAACCTATATCGACGGCAAGGTGATGCAATCACTTCCCGCCGTCGGCGAATCGGATGAGATGCGGGCGAGCCGCGCCCGGTTGCAGACGCTGCTGCCGATCTTCCGCAATATCCTTGCCGTCGTCATCGGCATCATCGCGATCATGATGGTGCTGTCGGGCCTCGGCGTTCAGATAGGGCCGTTGATCGCGGGCGCCGGCGTCGTCGGCGTCGCGGTCGGCTTCGGTGCGCAGACCATCGTCAAGGATGTCATCAGCGGCGTCTTCTACCTTTGGGACGATGCCTTTCGCATCGGCGAGTATATCGAAAGCGGCCACTACAAGGGCGTGGTGGAATCCTTCAGCCTGCGCTCGGTGAAGCTACGCCACCAGCGCGGCCCACTGGCGACGATCCCTTTCGGTTCGCTCGGCGCGGTCAACAACATGAATCGCGACTGGGCGATCGACAAGATCATCGTCAAGGTCACTTACGATACCGATCTCGTGAAGCTGAAGCGCATCGTCAAAGATATCGGTCAGCGCCTGCTCGAAGACGAGGACCTGAAGCCGAGCATCATTCAGACGCTGAAGATGAAAGGTGTTGAACAGTTCGGCGATTTCGCGATCGAGATCAGGTTGGCGGTCACCGCCAAGCCCAACGAGCTCTCGGTCATCCGACGCAGCGCGCTGGCCTTGATCAAGCAGTCCTTCGATGAGAACGGCATCCAGTTCGCCTTTCCGACGGTGCAGGTGGCAAGCGACAAGGATGCCGCCGCTGCCGCTGCGCGCCAGCTCGTCGAAATGCGGGCGGCAAACCTGGAGGGCGGGCAGCAAGCTGTTTGACGTGAGTGAGCAGGGTGGCGGCAAAGCGCGGCTTCGCCTGTCGCGGGTTAGCTTTTCGGCGCCGCCGTACTGCCGCGCACGACCAGCGTGACGCCGATCATCTTGCGTTCGGCCGGCACGGCATCATGAAGAACGGCCTGCACCGCGCACCGCGCGATCTCGGCAAAGGGCTGCGCCATCGTCGTCAGTCCCGGCTCCACCATGCCGCCTTCCGGCACGCCATCGAAGCCGATGACGGAGATGTCTTGCGGCACCGAAAGGCCCCGCGCCCGCAGCCAGTTGATCGTCAGCAAGGCGATATTGTCCGACATGGCGAGGATCGCGGTCGGTGGTTCTAGCGCAGAAAACAGGTAGTCGAGCCCGGCTTCGACGCTCGGCTTGTCGTTGATCGTCTCATAGATCGGTACGTCTTCGCGCCGAATCCCGAAGGCCTCCAGCGCCTGCCAGTAGCCGAGCGCGCGATCGCGCGAGGTGGAATAGATCGCCCGGTCGATGTCGCTGATGCCGACCGGCCCGAGATGGTCATCGGAGAGTTCGGTCGCAAGCACGGCAAAATGTCGATGGCCCAATTCCGCCAGATGCCGGGCCGCGACCGCGGCGCCTCCGAGATTGTCGACACTGATCGAAGGGATCGACGCATCCTCGTCGTTCAACGCAAGCGCAATGAAAGGCAGTTGCCGCTCGCGCGTGAGATGAACCAGCTTTTCGCCGCCTTCGACGCAGAGCAGGATGAAGCCATCCACCAGCGCGCTCTTGATATTCCAGTCCAGTTTTTGCCGGTCCTTGGCCGAAACCAACGCCAGGCCGGTGCCGCTCGCGTCGCAGACCTGGGAAATGGCCGCCAGCAGCGCCCTTGCCCAGGGATCGTCGAAGAAATAGGCGAGCGGCTCGACTGCGGCGACGCCGATGGCATTGACCTTTCCGGCCCGCAACAGGCGCCCCGTCAGGCTCGGCCCCGCATAGCCGAGCCGCTTCGCCGTCTCCAGCACATGCGCGCGCACCTCATCGCGCACCACGTCTGGCCGGCTGAAGACGTTGGAAGCAGTTCCCTGCGATACGCCCGCCGCCTTGGCGACATCCGCGAGCCTGATCGTGCCCTTGGCCAATGAATCCTCCGTATGCTTCCGGCGGATACTAGCAATGAAGTTGTATCGGTTCAATTCTTCTTGACACTTGGCGTTCGGAGCGTACGATTGAACCGATTCAAGAAAACAATCCGAACTGAATTTGAATCGATTCAAAATGGAAAAACCAGGCAATGCTGACCAATCATTTCTTCAAGGATCTCTATGATGAACGATGGGGCGATCCCCATAATCCGAATGCCGTCGATCCGCCATTGCCCGAACATGAGGACAACGCTGGAGGACGGAGCGTGCTGGGCTGGCTGGCCGGGCTCTTCCCACGCCGAAAGCGCCCGTCGGCCTGGTCCTTCACGATACCGTGCGAGACATCGGACACCGAAAGCGAAATCCGCTTGAGGCGCCGCGACGGGTTCGAAGACCCGAAGTTCTTCGCTCTCGCCAAGGCGCTGTCGCGAAATTGCTAAAGCAACGCTGCTATGCCTCAGAAATTTTCCTTATAGGGCCGGAGATCGAGCTCCTGCGTCCAGGCCGAAGGATGCTGGCGATGAATATGCCAGTAGCTCTCGGCGATAGCGTCGATATTCAGTAACCCATCAGTATCGACATCCGGTCGGCGCGAACGCAGCCGCTCACCGTCGATGCCGCCATCGATAATGGTATGGGCGACATGCAGGCCGAGCGGACCGAACTCGCGCGCCATGCTCTGGCTGATCATCCGAAGGCCGGCCTTGGCGGCGGCGAATTGCGCAAACCCCGCCTTGCCGCGCAGGCTGGCGGACGCCCCGGTGAAGATCACGGTGCCGCGGCCGAGCGGCGCCAGATGACGTGCCGCCTCGCGGCCGACGAGGAAGCCGCCGAAGCAGCAGACGCGCCAGAATTCCTCGAACTGCGCCGCGGTGACAGCACGAAAGCCGATCTGGCGATTGATGCCGGCATTGAAGACGATGAGATCGGGCGGGGCGATATCCTCCCGATCGGTAAAGGCATGCTCGAACAGCCGGATGACCGCAGCTTCGTCGGTCGCATCGGTTTCGATAGCCTCGGCGCTGCCGCCAGACGCCTGGATGGCAGCAGCTACCTGGTCGATTTTCGCGGCCGTCCGGCCGGCAATGACGACATGATAGCCCTTGTCCGCGAGAAGTCGGCAGAGCGCCGCCCCCAGACCCTGTTCGGCACCCACTCCGACGATGATGGCGCTTGGCGTGCTCATTCGGCGGCCTCCCTGGCATCAAGCGACGGATAGTCGGTGTAGCCTTCGGCGCCGCCGCCATAGAAGGTCGGGCGATGATAGGGATTGAGAGGCGCGCGCCGGCGAATGCGCTCCGGCAGATCGGAGTTGGCGATGAACAACCGGCCGAAGGCAATGGCGTCGGCATGGCCGGCGGCAAGTGTCGCCTCGGCTGTATCGGGCCGGAAATTGCCGGCGGCGATCAGCGTGCCGGACCAGGCGGGCCGGAAGAGTTCCGCGGCTGAAGGCACGTTCTTGTGGTCGACTTCGGCCTGGCCGGCGCCGCTGGCACGCGGCTCGATCAGATGCAGATAGGCGAGGTGCAGTCGGTCCAGCTCGCGAATGACATGACCATAGAGGCGCAAGGGATCGTCCTCGCCGCTGTCATTGGCGATGCCGAAGGGCGAGAGGCGGACGCCGACGCGATCCGAACCCCAGACCTCGGAAACCGCCTCGACCACTTCCAGCAGCAACCGCGTGCGGTTGTCGATCGAGCCGCCATATTGGTCGGTGCGCTGGTTGGTGCGCGCCTGCAGGAACTGCTCAATCAGATAGCCGTTGGCGCCGTGGATTTCGACGCCGTCAAAACCGGCCTGCTTGGCGTTGGCGGCGGCCTGGGCATAGATATCGATCAAAAGCGGCATCAGGTCGATGTCGATCGCCTGCGGCGTCTCGAAGGGCACGCGTTCGAAGGAGGCGGTAAAGGCATCACCCTTGGCGGCGATGGCGGAAGGGGCAATCGGCGGCGCGCCGCCGGGCTGGTGCGAGGAGTGCGAAATGCGGCCGACATGCCAGAGCTGCAGGAAGATCCTGCCGCCCTTGCAATGAACAGCTTCGGTTACCGCTTTCCAGCCGGCGATCTGTTCGGCGGTGTGAATGCCAGGCGTTGCCGGCATGCCCTGTCCGGCGCGGGAAATCTGCGAGCCTTCGGAAATGATGAGCCCGCCCTCGCTGGCGCGCTGGGCGTAATATTCGGCATTCAGCGCGGAAGGCACGTTGCCCGGCTGGCTTGCGCGCATGCGGGTCAAAGGCGCCATGACGATGCGATGCGCAAGCTCGTAGGGGCCGACGGAAAGCGGCGAAAACAAAGTGGCTGTCATAAAATTCTCCTGCCTGGAGCCAAAGTGCTCCCCGGGGCGGAAGGGCCTGTCAGCGGCGATTCGGTCTCGGGAGTTCGAATAAGATGATGGTCATCATTTATTCCAACAATCGGACGTGCGCAACCGAATCTCGTATCAGGCCGGAATGGTTGCGAGAAAGCCAAGCAAGGCGGCGTTGAACTGCGCCGGACGCTGCAGCGGCGCGAAATGGCTGACGCCGGGCAGCAAGATCAGCTTTGCGCCGGGAATGTGCCGCGCGAGATAATCCGCATGTTCGCGCTTGATGAATTCGTCATGCTCACTTTGGACAATCGCGACCGGCACGTTGATCTCGCCGAGATCGGCAACGGTGTAGTTCGGCTCCGTCCGCTGCATCAGGCCGACAGCCTCGACGAAGGCATCGAACTGGTCCGGCGTGGCCGAAAGGGCCGCATAATCCTTCGTATGACGGGAGAAGCAGCGCTCGATGATCGGCGTCGCCACGAACTCCTTCGTGCCGCTCGGGTCCATGTTGCAGGCAAAGAAGAAGACGCCGGAAACGCGCTCCGGATGGGTTTTTCCAAGCACCATGCCGATGCAGGCGCCGTCGCTCCATCCGGCTATGGCGGCCTTGTCGATCTTCAGCCTGTCCATGACGGCGAGAACGTCCGAGGCCATAAGCTCGTAGGTATAGGGCCGCTCGTCCCGCGTGCTGCGCCCATGGCCGCGGCTGTCGATGACGATGACCTGATGGCCGGCATCGATCAGGGGGGTGATCTGATAGCCCCAATTTCCGCTGTTTCCGAGCCCGCCATGCAGGAGGATCACCGGAGCGCCGTTGCCATAGGAGGCATACCAGATGCGGGCACCATCATGATCGACATGGCCCTCCACTTCGGTATGTGGCAGGGGCGCGGCCCCTTCGGCTTCAAAGCGATGAAGTTCGTCGTCGTGAAATTCCATACCTACCTCCCATTGCGCCGCCTCCGCCCGACAGCCATCTTCCAAGACTAGTCGATCCAAATTCGCGTTTTCAACAGGCAGTGGTCATTTCGTTGCCAGATGCTCGAAAAGATCGCGCGCCGGGGTCGGCAGCTCTTCAAGGGAACGCGAGCAGACCGAAAGCCGGCGCGTGGCCCAGCTGTCTGTCAGGCGCAGGGCCGCGATTTTCGCGGACCGGCTGCAACGACGCGCCGCCGTCTCCGGCACGATGCCGAGACCTATGCCCTGGCCGGCCATATCGCAGATGCTCTCGAATGTCCGCATCCGCACCCGCATCTTCAGCCGTACGCCGAGCCGGGAGGCTTGCGCATCGATATGATCTTGCAACGCGCCGCCGGCTAGTCCGATAAAATGCTCATGCAGGATATGAGTGAAGGCGATCTGCCTTGCTGCTGCAAGCGCGTGATCGCGAGGCATCACCACCACCAGACGATCAATCGCGAAGGGCCGCAATATCAGGCCCGACGTGTCGACGGCGTCCGATAGGATGCCGATCTCGGCCAGTCCGGACGAAACCGCGCGCGCAATCTCGATGCTCTGGCGTTCCTTGAGATCGATATCGGTTCGCGGATGTTTTCCCATCCACTCGGCAAGGCGCGGCGGCAGATATTCGGCAATCGCGGCGGTATTGGCGAGAAGCCGGATCGTCGCCCTGAGGCCGCTTGCATGTTCGCCAAGTTCGCCACGCATCTGTGTCAGCTGCCGCTGGATCAGCCGGGCATGATGCGCCAGTGCCTCGCCAGCGGGCGTCGGGCTCACGCCGCGCCGGCCGCGTTCCAGAAGCTGCACGCCGCCATTCGTCTCCATGTCGCGCAACCGTTCGCTGGCGGCCGGCAGCGAAAGCCCGACATCGGCGGCTCCATGGGTGATGCTGCCGGCATCGACGACGGCAAGGAAAAGACGAAGGTCTGTCAGGTCGAAGCGCATAAGGTGGAGATTAACGCATATCCAGCCTTCGGTATAGCCGAAGGCTCTCTTCGTATGATCCGCATTGTGCCCGACCTCCGATTTGCTAGGAGAAGGGCATGATGGATCATTCTATATGGCTTGTCGCGGCGATCTCCGCGACCTTTTTCGTCGCCGGCATGGTCAAGGGCGTGACCGGCATGGGCCTGCCGACCGTGGCGATGGGCGTCCTGGGTGCCCTGATCTCTCCGCTCACGGCTGCCAGCCTGCTGATCGTCCCCTCCTTCGTGACGAATGTCTGGCAGCTGCTGGCCGGTCCCCGCTTTGGCGCGCTTGCCCGCCGCTTCCTTCTGCTGGCGCTTGCCGTGATCGTTGGAACTTTCGCCGGCTCATATTTTCTTGCCGCCGGCGACACGTTGGTGACGACGGCAGCGCTGGGTGCTGCGCTCGTCGTCTATGCGGGCCACGCTCTGCTCGCCCGCCAGCTTCGTGTGCCGGCAAGGTTGGAGCCGCTGCTGTCGCCGATCATCGGCCTGATGACCGGCGTGCTCACCGGTGCCACAGGCGTCTTCGTCGTGCCGGCGGTGCCATACCTGCAGGCGCTCGGACTGGAGAAGGAAGAGTTGATCCAGGCGCTCGGCCTCTCCTTCACCATCTCCACCGTGGCGCTTGCCGGAGCGCTCGCCTGGCAGGGTGCCTTTCGCATCGACAATCTCGCGCTGTCGGTTCTCGCGATCGTCCCGGCGCTTGCCGGCATGTGGGCAGGGCAGATCGTCCGCAATCGCGTCAGCCCGGCCACCTTCCGCCGCTGGTTCCTGATCTGCCTGTTGGTGCTCGGCGCCGAGATGATCATCAAAGCCGCATTCTGAGGTAGTTCAATGTTTCCCGGGGCATCCCCATATGCTTCAGGATTTGTTTCAAGGTGGGGCGAGATTGATCGATGGAAAAAGAGCAGCAGAAGCTATCCGATCGCCATCCGCAGGCCGATGCACTGCTCGTTGTCGACATGCAGAATGCCTTCGTGGATGGCCCGGATGCGGTTCCTGGTCATACTATGTTGACGTCGATGGTCGAGGCCCTGCTAGACAAGGCGCGATCGGCCTGGGCGCCGGTGATTTTCCTGCAGAACGACGGTCCGGCCGGCGCGCCGGATGAGCCGCTTCAGCCGGGATGGAAGCTTCATTTCCCGCCTCTGTCCGGTGAAGTGATCATCAGGAAGACGGAGGATGACGGCTTCGACGGCACCGATCTCGATGCTGTCTTGGCGGCGTTCGGCATCCATGAACTGGTCATCTGCGGCGTGCTTTCCGAGATGTGCGTTGCGGCGACGACGCGCGGAGCGCTTGAGCGTGGCTATGGCGTGCTGCTGCCGCATGATGCGCACGCCACCTATGATGTTCCGGCCGGGCCGGGCTCGCAGGGTGTGCCGGCGGCGATGGCGGCAAGAGCAGCCGAATGGTCGCTCGGCGACGAAATCAGGATTTGCGCTTCGGCCCGCGAGGTTCACTTCAGAAAGCGCCCCTAGCCGACGCCGTGCCTGTCCTGCCTCATGGCTCGATTTCCGTGTGGCGGCACATTCATCCGGTCGGCTCTTGAATGTTGTGTCGAATCGTAATAATTGAAGTTACATGAAAAGAGACAGCCGACTTTCCTCCGTCCTTCATGCGTTGCTCCATATGGCTGAGCAGGATGGGCCGCTGACTTCCGAAGTCCTGGCGCAATGCATGCGCACCAATCCCGTCGTCGTGCGCCGCACCATGGGGCTTTTGCGCGAGGTCGGGATCGTGCATTCCGCCAAGGGACATACCGGCGGCTGGACGATCGCGGCCGATCTCAAAACCGTCACGCTGCACCAGCTACACGAAGCGCTCGGCGAGCCTGCCGTCTTCGCCATCGGCAATCGCAACGAGACGCCGGAGTGCCTCGTCGAGCAATCGGTCAACTCCGTGCTCGACGAGGCCTTTGCGGAAGCCGAAGCGTTGCTGCTCAAGCGCTTCGAAAATGTCACGCTTGCCGATCTCGCCGCGGAATTCGCGCGGCGTCATGCGCATTGGCGCTCAGAAAGGACCCTGTCATGACCCATGACGTCATCGTCATCGGGGGCAGCTACGCCGGAATGGCAGCCGCCCTCCAGCTTCTCCGTGCCCGCCGCAAGGTGCTGGTCGTCGATGCCGGCAAGCGCCGCAATCGTTTCGCCGATGCCTCCCACGGTTTTCTGGGCCAGGATGGCGTCAATCCCGGCGAGATCGCCCGCAGGGCGAAAGAGCAGCTTGCGGCCTATCCGACGCTGACCTGGATCGAGGAGACTGCCGAGCAGGCCGAGGGCCGAAAGGATGCCTTTGTCGTTACTGCGGCCGACGGTGTTCGCCACGACGGCCGGCGCCTTCTCTTCGCGACCGGCGTTTCCGATACCTTGCCCGAGATCGAGGGTCTTGGCGAACGCTGGGGCAAAAACATCTTCCATTGCCCTTATTGCCATGGCTATGAGCTTGATCAGGGCCGTATCGGCTGTATCGCTACCGGGCCGATGTCGCTGCATCAGGCGCAACTGCTGCCGGAATGGGGAGAGGTGACGCTGTTCCTCAATGGCGCCTTCGCCCCGGATGCGGAACAGCGCGCGGATCTCGCCGCACGCGGCGTGACGATTGAGGAAACACTGGTCGCCAGATTGGAAGGGGAGGCCGACGTGCGCCTTGCCGACGGGCGGTTGCTGCAATTTGCCGGGCTTTTCACCGCAACACGCGTGTCGCCCTCAAGCCGGATTGCCGAGCAGCTCGGCTGCGCAATCGAAGAAACGCTGTTCGGCACGCAGATCCAGACCGATGCCATGAAGGAAACTACAGTGCCCGGCGCTTTTGCCTGTGGCGATGCTGCCCGCATTCCGCATTCGGTGTCGCTGGCCGTCGGTGACGGCGCCTGGGCCGGCGCACAGTTGCATCGGTCGCTGGTCTTTTGACGAGATGACTGCCGCGACAGACCCCGCCGCCTTCATGGCGTCAGGCAGGCTTGGATGGCGTCGCCGAGCCTTTCTATGATGACATCCTGTCCCGCGGCTTCGATGCTCGGTGAACCGAGCCCGGCGCGCAGCACCGCAAAGCCCATCACGTAGGCCGTGGCGAGCGCAGCCCGCGCCTCGGCGGCAGGTCCGTCCATCCGCTGCGACAATGGCCTGATGAAGGTCGTATGCAGCGCGACCGAGAGGATCGGTGCTGCCGTCGGGCTGCCGACGGAGCGCAGCAGGAAGGTGAATTCGTCGAAATCGTCGGGATCGCAACGCGCGATCGGCCCCATCAGATGATGCGCCACGCGTCTGCCCATGCCGTCGATCGACCCGTCAAACGGTGGCTCCAATCGGAATGCCTCGTCCGCGATCATCGTGAACAGCGCTTCCTTTGAGCCAAACAGCCGCGGCACCATTGCCGGATCGACACCCGCCAAAGCCGCAATCTCGCGAACCCCCACCGCATCGTATCCGGCTCGAGTGAAAGCCGCTCGCGCCGCTAAGAGAATGCGGGCACGGCTTTCCGCTGCCGTAAGACGCGGCGCTCGTTTTTCATTATCAACACTCGTTGACATCTGTGTGCTTTGCCTCTATCTGAATTGTCAACAAGTGTTGATAACAGAGGTCGAGCGATGACTCCAGACACATCTGCGCATCTTTCCAAGAAGATCATTCTTGTCACCGGCGGCAGCAGCGGCATAGGCCGAGCCACGGCATTGCGGCTGGCGCAAGCCGGCGCGCATGTCATCGCATCCGGCCGGGACGAAGGCCGGTTGGCGGCGTTGGCGCGTGAACTCGGCGGTCGCGGCGAGTGCCTGCATGGCGATGTCGCGGAGCCCGCCGAAATTGCCCGTCTCATGAGCGAAGTCACATCGCGCCACGGCTTGCTGGACGGGCTTGTGGTCAATGCCGGTCTCTCCAACGCGCCCGCCATCGATGATCTCGATATTGCTCGTTACGACCGGTTGATGGATGTGAATGTCAAAGGTGCCGTCTTTACCCTCGTTCACGCACTGCCGCTTCTGGCGGAGGGCGCGTCGGTGGTTTTCGTCGGTTCGGTCGCCGGACGCAAGGGCCAGCCCGGCGACGCCCTCTATGCGGGAAGCAAGGGCTTCATCCGCGCCTTTGCCCGCAATCTCGGAACGTCGCCCGACCTAATGGCGCGGCGCATCCGCGTCAATGTCGTCTCGCCCGGTCCGATCGAAACGCCGCTGACGGAGGCGGCCGTCGCCGTTCCCGAAATTCGCAGCTATGTGGAGAATATGATCCCGATGGGCCATTGGGGGCAGGCGGACGAAGTGGCTGAAGCGATCGCCTTCCTGCTGTCGTCGGCCGCGAGCTTCACGACCGGAGCCGAACTGACCGTCGATGGCGGCATGGCGCACGTGTGAGGCCGCGCATCGGGTGGTTTGATAAACAGATGCGGTAGTCGCGGACGCGGGGCGTCCTTGCTTACTTCTCCTCGGGTACTTTCAAGATCAGCGCCTCGTCCGGACCGATGAGGCGCCCGTCCTGCGCACGGACCTCAAGCTGCACCGGCTGTCCCGTGGCGCGATCCACCAGCAGCGAATGCTCTTCCGCCGGCGCAAAGAGATGGCGCTCGCCGAATTGACGCAACGCCACCATGACCGGGAAGAGATCCTTTCCCACCGCCGTCAGGCGGTATTCCATGCGCGCGCCGCCGTCGCTTGTCGGAACGAGCTCCAGAATGCCGCTGGAGACAAGCGTCCGCAGGCGCTCGGTCAAAATGTTCTTGGCAATGCCAAGGCTTTTCTGAAATTCGCCGAAGCGCGTCAGCCCGTCGAAGGCGTCGCGCACGATCAGGAGCGACCACCAGTCGCCGATGACGTCGAGCGACCGCGCGCTCGGGCAATAGTCGCCCTTCAGACTTTTCCGCGCGACCATGCGCTCAGCCTTTCCGGTCTTTTGTCTGCAAGAATGGTTGCATTATTAAACCAATAATGTTACTCGATCGATGGTTTCATTATTAAACCGAAGAATCGGGAGTTTTGCAATGACGATCGATCAGGACGCGCCGCCCGCTGGCAGCGCGAAGGATGCCGCGCGTGTTTATTCCAAGCAAGAAAGTTCGCTCACGGGTGCCGGATACGCGGGAGAAGCCGGTTCTCTGCTCACGCCCGCCACGATTTTTCTGTTTGCTGCCGCAAGCGGCCTCGCGGTGGCGAATGCCTATTTCGCCCATCCGCTTCTCGATGTCATGGCCGATGATCTGAGACTGTCGCGCACGGTTGCCGGATTGATCGTCGGCGTGACGCAGCTCGGCTACGGGCTCGGCCTCATCCTGCTGGTGCCGCTCGGCGATCTGGTCGATCGGCGCAAGCTCATCGTCGCGCAATCGCTGCTGAGCGTCGCGGCGCTCGTCTCTGTCGGCTTTTCCTCTAGCGCGGCTATGCTGCTTACCTCCATGGCTGCCGTCGGATTCCTCGCTGTGGTCACGCAGGCGCTCGTTGCCTACGCGGCGAGCCTCGCGCACCCCGCCGAGCGCGGCCATATCGTCGGCATGGTCACGAGCGGCATCGTCCTCGGCATTCTGCTGGCGCGCAGTGTCGCGGGTACGTTGACCGATCTCTCCGGCTGGCGGACTGTCTACATCGTCTCCGCCGTGCTGACGCTGGTGATCGCGCTTCTCCTCTGGCGGGCGCTGCCGCGACAGGAAAAGCCGAAGGGTGGGCTTTCCTATTTTGGTCTCATCCGCTCGCTCGGCACCCTGCTTGTCGAAGAACCGGTTCTGCGTATACGCGCGATCATCGCCATGCTGATCTTCGCCAATATCACCACGCTGCTTGCGCCGCTCGTGCTGCCGCTGACGGCGCCGCCTTATTCCATGTCCCATACCGAAGTCGGCCTCTTCGGCCTTGCTGGTGCCGCAGGGGCGCTTGGCGCCATCAGGGCGGGACGGTGGGCCGATCGCGGCCACGGCCAGCGCACCACAGGTATTGCGCTTGCACTGATGCTTGTTGCCTGGCTGCCGATCTCGATGCTGGATCAGTCGATCCTCTGGCTCATCCTCGGCGTCCTCGTCATCGATTTCGGGCTGCAGGCGACGCACGTCACCAATCAGGGGATGATCTATCGTGTGAGGCCCGACGCACAGAACAGGCTGACCGCCGCCTACATGGTCTTCTACTCGATCGGCAGCGCTGTGGGATCATCGACCTCGACGATCATCTATGCCCATGCGGGCTGGACGGGCGTCTGTATCTCCGGTACCGCCATAAGCCTGCTGACGCTTCTCTTCTGGGCGCTGACCTTGCGGGCAACGCCCGATGTGGCGACGCGACGCGTCGATCGGGTCGACAACTAGCTCTTCAGCGCTGAAACTGGCCTTCCGTAGGGAACATGCTGTATTTCGACATAGGTGAGGAAGGGAATGAAGCCGCCACAACTGTCCAAAGCCATTGTCGACGTCGTCGAGCGCGATCTGGGCGCCATTTCGCAATGGAGCGCCGTGTCGCAAGGCGAGGAATCGCAGGCTTTCGGCATCCATATCGGTGGCGAAAGCCTTATTCTCCGCATCAATCGCGTGGCTGACGGATTTCGGAAGGATGCCTTCTGCGCCAGGCGGTTTGCTTCATCCGCCCTGCCCATCCCGGAAGTCCTATCGATCGGTGTTGCGGATCAACGGGCCTATTGTGTCTCGCGCCGGGCTTCCGGATTGACCCTGCAGGATCTTTCGGTCGCGGCTTTGCCTGCCGTGGTCGCACCCGTCGCCAGGCTCTTGCGGGTCATGGCCGAATCGCCGCTTGCCGGGACGCAGGGATTTGGCTGCTTTGACGATCGAGGCACCGGCAAACATGCAAGCTGGCGCGACTTTCTGGCCATGATCGCGGACCGCAGGCAGTACGACTGGGATAGCGTGGATACTGTCATCGGTGCGGGATGGTCGGATCGCTATCTCGATCGCCTGATGAGCCTGGTGCTGCAATGCCCCGAGATCCGCGGGCTCGTGCATGGCGATTTCGGGTCGAACAATGTGCTTGTCGACGGAGCTGTCATCACCGGCGTCATCGATTGGAGCGAGGCGCTGTTCGGTGATCCGCTTTTCGATGTCGCAAACATCTTCTTCTGGCGTCCGTGGCTTGCTTGCATGGAGGCGCAGGCCCGCTATTTCGAAGAGTATGAACCGGAGGCCATGGGCGATCCGCTGGTATTATCCTGCTACCAGCTTCGCATCGGTCTTCAGCAGGTTTACGAAGCTGCCCAAGGCGGAAGCAGACAAGAGCTCCTCTGGGCGATGGCAAGATGCGAAACCCTGCTTGCCCGCCTCCCAGTCTAGGATAGAACGGCCGGCAACTGCTCTTCCAGCAGCGCGAGCACTGCCCGAATCCGGGGAGGAAGCGGCCTTATCGCCGGATAGAGCGCGTGCAGGTCGAATCCCGGCACGGTAAATTCCGGCAGCAGCCGGATCAGCCTGCCCCTGGCCAGATCTTCGGCGCACACCGGCGCCTGCAAGACGCCGATGCCGGCGCCGTCGAGCAACAGGCTGTGCAATGGCCGCCAGTGGCTGGTGCTGAGGACGATATCGGTGGCGGCAAGTTCGCTCTGCCCATCCGAGCCGATCAATGCAAGCCGTCCGCCGTTGAAGAGGCCGGAGACACGCAGGAAGGGATGGCCGGCAAGCTCATCGGGCATCGTCGGTGTCTCGTGCTCATCGAGATAGGCTGGCGAAGCTACAAGCACCCGACCGACATGGCCGAGCTTGCGGGCAATGAAGCTTCCCTCGCCAAGATCGCCGAGGCGCAGCGAGAGATCGACGCCCTCAGTTACAGGATCGACGATCCTGTCGTTGAGGATCAGCTCGATCTTCAGCAGCGGATAATGCTTGCGCATCCGGAGTATGATCGCCGGCAGGATGACCTCGCCGATGCCGTGCGGCGCTGCGATCCTGAGCGTGCCGCGCAAGGACTGGTCGCCATTGACAACGCTGAGCGCGTCGTCGGCGCTTTCCAGCACCTGTTTGCTGCGCTCATAGAAGGCGGCGCCTGCGTCGGTGACGGAAAGCCTGCGGGTGTTTCTCAGCAGCAGCCGTGTACCCAGATATTGCTCCAGCCGATCAATCCGCTCGCTGACGGCAGGCTGGCCCATGCTGAGATCGCGGGCGGCAGCCGACATGCTGCCCCTTTCCACCACCCTCACATAGACGCGCATCGCTACCAGCAGATCCATGTGCGCCAATATATCGGCTCAACCGATAAATGTAAGTGGATGATGCCGTCTGGTGGGATAGCACTCGATAACAGAAAACGGCGCTCGAACGTCAACCACAGGTCGGGCTCATGAGCGATATCAGGCTTTACATGTTTCAATCGGGCTCGCAGCGCTGCAAGGCCCACGACATCAGGATGAACCAGGGAAATGGCGCTGATTGTGAAATCCCGGTGCCGTGGTTTTTGCTCACGCATCCAAAGGGCAACGTCGTCATCGATGGCGGGCTTGCGGTGGAGGGGCTTTCCGATCCGCGTGGCTACTGGGGCGATGCCGTCGACAGCTACCAGCCTGTGATGACGGAGGGGCAGGGATGCGTCGCCCAACTGGCGAGACACGGCATATCCCGTGAGGACATCCGCTTCGTCGTGCTGTCCCATCTGCATTCCGACCACAGCGGCGCCATCGGACGGTTCCCGAATGCGACCCATATCGTCCAGCGTCGCGAATACGAATATGCCTTCGCCCCGGACTGGTTCGCCGCCGGCGCCTATGTCCGCCGTGATTTCGACCGTCCCGGCTTGAAATGGCACTTCCTCGAAGGCGATGCCACCAATGGCTACGATCTCTATGGCGACGGAGTGCTGCGGATGGTCTTCACACCGGGCCACAGTGTCGGCCATCAGTCCTTCCTCGTGCAACTGCCGAACGCGGGCACAATATTGCTTGCTATCGATGCCGCCTATACGCTTGATCACTGGAACGAAAAGGCGCTCCCCGGCTTCATGGCGTCCGCCGTCGACACGGTGCGATCCGTCGGCAAGCTGCGTGTGCTTGCCGAGCAGACCGATGCCATGGTGGTCACGGGGCATGACCCCGAGGCATGGTCTCGGTTCAGGCATGCCCCGGCCTACTATGATTGAGGCATGCGCCGCCGGTCAGCCCAGGTCGGCTGAAGGCGTCTGATCCGTGCCGAAGAACTGCGCCCGATGCTGTCGAACCCATTCTTCGATTCCGGTCGGCTGGAAATCCTCAAGGCCGGCTTGCGGTCTGAAGGGCGCTGCCAGGATCGCATCCGCCTCTTCCGGATGCGATGCGAAGAAGCGAAATTTCGAGGCAACGCGGCGTCCCGTTCCCGCTCCCATCGCGGCATCGACATCCCGCTCGAATTCATCGAGCGGCTGGGCATGATAAGCGACATGTCGCCCAAGTCCGGCGCCGATCCGGGATGCGAGTTCGTTTCCATCAACGCCCTCCGATCCGGCGATGCGATGGTCGCCTGAGGTGATTCCGCGTTCCAGGAGGGTGACGGCGGCGCGCGCGCAATCATCGACCGAGGTCCAGGCGATGCGTTGCGATTGGGCAATCGGCGGCGCGAAAGTTCCTTGTTCGACAATGTCCGCCCGTGCCGATGGCTTTAGGAGATTTTCGAGATACATGGTGGGCCGAACAACGGTGAAGGGCAGGCCAGACGCGCGGACCACAGCCTCGATCATGGCATTGGCGACGAAGCTCGGTTCCTCGCAAGGCGCCGGGCGGCTGGCGCTGGCGAGCTTCAGAACGACGGATTTGAGGCCGCAGGCGAGCGAGGCCGATATGGCATTGTCGGCCTGGATGCGCATATCGTCCCGAGACCCGATCGGGATCTGCAGCACCGCATGCGCGATGCCGGCGCTGGCGGCGCGAAGCGAGGCGAGGTCGCGCAGATCCCCCTCGGCGAGCTCGGCGCCGAGGGCGGAAAGCGCCGTCGCGCGCCTTCGGTCGCGAACGAGCGCCCTGACCTTGAGCCCCCGTTGAAGCGCGGCACGAACCACGGCGCTGCCTTGCACGCCGGCGGCGAGATAAACGAGGATGGGTTGGGATTGATCGACAGTGGACATGGCAAAACTCCTTCACACTTGGTCCGTCGAGGGAGCATCGTCGAATGGCTACCCAGCAGACCCGAAACGCGCACGAGGCGCAGGGACTGTCGGGGTATCCGCGCAAGCGCGAAACAGAGCTTCTCCATTTGGGAAGAAGGGCCTGGGCCTACCGAGACCAAGCCAGCCATTTTCGACGGATAATATTCTGGAGCGACTTGTTGACGGCGTCAATCGAAAGATGAGCTGTATGCCGGCATCGCGATGTCGTCACCTCTTGCGGGCCACGATATAGGGTCGATTGTCGTCGCCTTTGCTGGCGTGGTTTTCGGTGGCGAGGATGTCGAAGCCCGCGGCGGATATCTGCTCGGCCAGTTCCGATACCCGAAAGACACCGGCATGGGGCGCCTTGCCGATCGCGCGCATCGCCGGCAGCAGGGCCAGCCGGATGAGCGGTTTCATCTCGCCGACGCAAGGGGTCTTGGAGATGAACAGGCCGCCGGTTGGAAGCAGGTGATGGACGTGGCGAAGCGTGCCGGGGAGATCGCGGATCAGATGCAGATAGTTGAATCCGAGAACGGCGTTGAACCGCGCGGGATCGGTCGCAATCGCTTCGGCGGTCGCGACCCGGAAGGAAAGGCTCGGGATCGGTTCGGCGCCATATCGCTCCCTGGCGATTGCGATCATCTCCGCCGAGACGTCGGTCGCGAGATAATCGTGAACCTTGCCGGCAAGCCGGAGCGCCGTCGTCCCGGTTCCACAGCCCAATTCCAGCACCCTGTCGCCTGCGTTCAGGAGCGCGAGCGTGCGGCCGAGCGTGCGCTCGTATCCCGCCTGATCCGCGATCGCGCCCTTGGCGTATTTGCGTGCGGCCCGGTCCCAGAAACGGGTGTCGCTTGATATGGTCATGAAGGCTTCTCTTTGCCGATCGGCGCCTTGTCGGAAGCGACTTGATGGGGGGCGTTCGGCGGCAGCAGCGATCTGATCCGCTCGGCATCGTCGGGCGTTGCCGGGTTATAGACGATCATGCTGAGATCCGTCCGGCCATCGACCGAAAAGGCCGAATATTCGAAGGCAAGCGGGCCGAGGGTGGGATGGCGGATGTGCTTGATGGCTTCCGTATGGGCGCCGGGAACGTCGTTTTCCCGCCACATGGCCCTGAATTCCGGACTGATGCGGCAAAGCTCCGCCACGAAAGGCTCGATCTCGCTTGATGCGCCTGCGCGGGCCGCATCGACGCGGAATGCGCCCAGGGCGAAACGCGCGACGCTTTCCCAGTCATATTGCATGGCGCGAGCGCGCGGATCGAGAAAGATATAGCGCAGGATGTTGCGCTCCTCCGGCGGGAGCGATCGGTAGTCGATCAGCATCACGGGTGCGGCCCGGTTCCACGCGATGACGTCCCAGGTGGCGGTCCGAATGATGGCAGGGCTCGGCTCCAGGGCATCGAGCACGCGCTGCAAGCGCGGCGTCACGCCGTCATTCTTGCGGTAACGCGCTTCCGGTGGCCGGCCGAGGCCGAGCAGGAAGAGATGTTCGCGCTCCACTTCCGTCAGCATCAGCGCGCGGGCGATCCTGTCGAGCACATCGGCCGAAGGCGCGCCGCCGCGTCCCTGTTCCAGCCATGTGTACCATGTCGGGCTGATATTGGCGCGCTGCGCCACTTCCTCGCGCCGTAGCCCCGGCGTGCGCCGCCGCTCGCCGGCAAAGCCAAGCGCGGACGGATCGAGCTTCGCCCGGCGGTCTCGCAGATAGGCCCCGAGCACATTTTCAGTTTCGATGAGATCGGTCATCCTGTTAGTGTCTTTACTATGATAAGGTCACTACTTTACCAGAATAAACGATGAGCACAGATTTGTCTCCGACGAAATAAGGAGACAGTGCATATGCGTATATTCGTTACCGGTGCGACCGGAAATATCGGCTCGCATGTCGTCAGGGAGTTGATCGGAGCCGGCCATCAGGTGCTTGGTCTTTCCCGCTCGAAGGAAAAGGCGGTGGCGCTTGCCGCTGCTGGCGCCGAAGTCCTGCACGGCACGATCGAGGATATGGAAATCCTGAAAAGCGGCGCCTCGCAGTCCGACGGCGTCATTCACCTTGCCTTCAACCACGACTTCTCAAGATTCGTCCAGAATTGCGAGGACGATCGCCGCGTGATCGCAACGCTTGCTTCCGCTCTTGCCGGCTCGTCACGTCCGCTGGTCATCACGTCCGGCACGCCGATCGCCAATACCATCCCCGGCGAGCCTGCCCGTGAAGACAATCCGATCGTCGGCTCCGACAAGCATCCGCGGGCGGCCACCGAGGAGGCGGGAATCTTGGCGAGCGAGATCGGCGTCAACGTCTCCGTCGTACGGTTGCCGCAGGTGCACGATCCCGTCAGCCAGGGGCTCATCACGCCGTTGATCGAGATATTCAGGCAGAAGGGTGTTTGCGCCTATATCGAAGACGGGCGCAACCGCTGGCCGGCGGCGCATTTTACCGATGTCGCGCGCCTCTATCGCCTCGTCGTCGAGCGCGCCGAGCCGAACGCGAAGTATCATGCAGTTGCCGAAGAGGGCGTGACGATGCGCGATATTGCCGAAGTTCTCGGCCGCCGTCTGAAGCTGCCGGTCAAATCCGTCGGCCAGGGAGAGGTCCAGGAATATTTTGGCTGGCTCTCCATGTTCGCCACGCTGGACATGTTGGCTTCGAGCGCCAAGACGCGCCAGAAGCTTGGCTGGGAACCCACAGGCCCGAAGCTGCTCGACGATCTCGCCGAGCTACAGGTCTCCGCAGCGTGAGACGTCCTCCATCTTTCTGATCCACCCGTGGATTGGAATCCGATCGCCTATCGCCCGGCCGGCTTCATCGGCCGGGCGTTTGTCATCTGCAGGCGATCTTCCGTGCGGAATGCGTCAGGAAACAAAAGGATAGAGCGGTTTCTCGATTCGAAGAAAAGCGGAACTGCTCTTAGATGTAGCTCGTTCCGGCCAAGGCAGCATCGACGCCGCTAAAGCCGCGCTCCATGACGCTCAATAATATGGCTTCGGGCTTTCCCCTCTCGCGAAAGGCGCGCAAAGCTGCGCCATAGGCGGCCACCAGCACGGCCATCAGCATTGCGCCTGCAAGATGCGCATCGGCGTCGGAGCGCGGCCGGCCTGCCGCATCGGACAGCATTCTCGAGAGATCATCGGCAAGCGTCACCTGCAGCCCGCGCGCATGCGCCGTGAGCGTCGGGCTCTCCGTTACCATGCGCCAGAACTGGATGGGCCGCTCCGTGATCCTGAACAGGGGATGCTGCGTTTCCACCAGCCCGCGCATCAGCGTCTGGAATATGCGGACCGGCGGCTGCCCGCCGCGGTCGGCAAGCGCGTTGCGGACGAGCTCCCGTATTTCGTCTTCGCGATCGAAGACCAGATCTTCCTTGCGGCGGAAATAGTTAAAGACAGTCTTTCTGGCGACTTCAGCCTCGTCGGCGATATCGGCGACGGAGACCTTGTCGAAGCCGTGTTCGACGAACAGGCGCGTTGCGACGTCGGAGATCGCCTGACGCGTCATCTCCTTCTTGCGGTCTCTGAGTTTGATTCGATTTGACATGCATATATTTATACCATAAGTAAATTTATACTGAGTGTAAAAATCGTGATCCGATGATGAAATCGGTGAAATTTGCACAGGTCAGAAGGGCTTGGTCCTGTGATCGAACCGTTGCCGTTCGAACAGGGCGGCCATGTCCAATGATTTGCACCGGCTGAGGATGATCGAGGCCGGCGTGTCGCGCACCTTGGGTGACGCTTGCTTGAGGAATTATGTCTTGATCTATGATGTCGTGATCGCCGGCGGCGGACCCGTCGGCTTGTTTCTTGCCTGCGAATTGCGTCTTGCGGATCTCTCCGTCTTGGTGCTGGAGCAGGCGCCGGACCCGCGCTCGCCCTTGAAGCGCCTTCCGTTCGGCATGCGCGGCCTTTCGGCGCCGACTCTCGAAGCCTTCTATCGCCGCGGCCTGTTGAGCGATGTCGCCGCGCCCAAGCCCGCAAAGGATGCCTCGGATGGCGGCACGTCGCCTGCCGCCCACTGGATGCATCAGTCGCGCCGCCCGGGCGGCCATTTCGCCGGCATCCAGTTCTTTTCCGATAAGATCGACGCTGCGAAATGGCCCTATCGCCTGCCGAGCCCGGCCGGCACGAGCTTGATGGTCGAGATGGAAAATCTCGAAACTATCCTTGCCGCCCGCGCGGAGACCTTGGGCGCCGAAATCAGGCGCGGCCTCGGTGTCGAGGGCTTCGACCAGTCGGATGAAGGCGTCATTATCCGCGCCGGAGCCGAGACCTTCCGCGGGCGCTGGCTCGTCGGCTGCGATGGCGGCCGCAGCACCGTTCGCAAGGCCGGTGGCTTCGAGTTCGTCGGCACAGCCCCCGAATTCACCGGCTATTCCGCCGAAATCGAGATGGCGGAACCGGACCGGTTTGATCCCGGTCGCCATTACACCGCGACGGGCATGTACACGTTTTCGCCGCCGGGAACGATCTCGATGGTCGACTTCGATGGCGGCGCCTTCCACCGGGCTCAGCCGATCACTCTCGAGCACGTGCAGGCTGTGCTCCGCCGCATCTCCGGCACTGATGTCACCGTGACGGCGCTTAAACTTGTCACCACATGGACGGATCGTGCCTACCAGGCGACCACCTATCGCAGGGGGAGAGTGTTGCTTGCGGGCGATGCCGCGCACATCCATTCCCCCTTGGGCGGCCAAGGTCTCAACCTTGGTCTGGGCGACGCGATGAATCTCGGATGGAAGCTTGCCGCGACCATCCGGGGCGATGCGCCGGACGGCTTGCTCGACACCTATTCGAGCGAGCGGCACCCTGTCGGCGCGCAAGTGCTCGACTGGTCGCGTGCGCAGGTCGCGCTCATGCGGCCAAGCCCTAGCTCGCGTGCGCTCGAAGCCGTCATCCGCGACCTTATAGATACGCGCGACGGCGCGACCTATTTCGCCGAACGCGTCTGGGGCGTTTCGCTCCGCTACGATCTTGGCGGTACCAACCCGCTGGTGGGCCGCAGTGCCCCTGATTTCGAACTGGCCGACGGGACGAAGCTTGGCGACCACCTCGGAAGGGGCAGAGGTCTGTTGCTGGATTTCGATGGCAGCGCACCGCTTGGAGCGCTTGCGGACCGCTGGAGTGACCGGATCGCTTACGTCGCGAGCGACGCCAAGGATCGGCTGGGCGTCAGCGCCCTGCTCGTGCGGCCCGACGGGTTCGTTGCCTGGGCCGGTGAAGATGGGCTCGATATTGACGAAGCTGAACAGGCCGCGTCGCAATGGTTTGGTGAGCCTGGCAAGGAGCGCGCATCTGCCTGATAAGAGGCGTGCCGCGTTGCCTGCGCCAGGGAATGGTGTGGAGTGGTGGGTGAGCATGAAGCCTGCGTGCAAGGCATGAGGCAGTGGCAAGAGGCCGATACCCAAAGGCCTCAACCTCGCGCAGATGGTTCGAGGTGGCTCGTGGAAGAGATATCGTGACGTCGCTTCGCATAGCGTCTCGAGTACCTCTGCCTCGCAATCTCCGATCAGATCTGTTTGCTGTTGCAGGCGCGATGCAAGATGAGAAGTTCGCGCCGGTCGCAATGAACACTGCAGCGCTTGAACAAACGAAGTTCGAATAAGACGGAAAATCAGTGGTTTGATAAAAAGAATGGCGGACAAGGTGGGATTCGAACCCACGGTACGCTTTCACGCACACACGCGTTCCAGGCGTGCGCCTTAAACCACTCGGCCACCTGTCCTTCTTTGGCGTTTCGCACCCGTTAGGGACGCAAATCGTCGGAACGGCGCGATATATACCGATGAATTCTGAGCAATCAACCCGAATCTGACAGATTTTTGACTTATCGGCGGAAAACTCCGAATCTCCACCCCATTGCGCTTGTTTCGCGCACAACTTATCTAAGAAGGCAGATGGGGCGGCGTAAGACCGGTCGGCCCGTAAAGGCCGGGCGTAATGAGTATCCGGAGGAGTTCATGCGTTTCCTGTTGCGTTTTGCGAGCCTTGTCGCGCTGGTGGTGGCAGTTATCGCCGGCACGATCGATTCCATTCAGTCCGTTGCCGCCTCGGCGGTTGTCATGACCCCGATGGGCGATGCCTGGAACGATGTCAGCCCGTCGTCGCTGGCGAGCCTTCGCTCTGCGGTCGCCTATTATGTCCATCCGCGCTTTTACGACACGGCGATGCAATGGCTGCTGTTTCAGCCCGCTTTCGCCGTCTTCCTGGTGCTCTCGCTGCTTCTGTGGATGGTGGGATACAAGCGCCAGCCCGCGGCGGGTCGTTTCAGCGCCTGACGGGTCCGATGGGTGCCTCTCGGGCCTGTGCCACTCTGGGATTTCGATGTCTTTCGACGGCCTCTGGCCGGTGGCTTGTTGCAGGGCCGCGACGGGTGGTGCTAGCGGTTGTAGCGGGCTGACGGGCGGCCTTTCTGGCCAATAAAATTGCAGTTTTGGGCCGAAATTGTTTAAAAAAAGGGTCACTTGGGCGGGTTTTCACCAATTCCCACAAATCTTTACCAACTGAAAAATTTCTCGTGAATTTTTCATGCAGCCATGCAAGGATGCGCGCCAGCTTGGCCTCGGGGGAGGTCGGCAGTTCCGCAGACATGTCCGATCAACGGGCTTGCGGGAGGACCCAACAAGATAGAAACAACAGGGCTGCACCACATGAAAAAATCCCTTTTGACCCTTTTCGCCTTGGCTGCCATGTCGGCAACGGCGCTTGCGGCCGACATCAAGCCGGCAATCGTTTACGGAACCGGCGGCAAGTTCGACAAGTCCTTCAACGAAGCCGCCTATAACGGCGCCGAAAAGTTCAAGAAGGAAACCGGTATCGCCTACCGCGATTTTGAGCCGACGGGCGACACCCAGGGCGAACAGGCGCTGCGCAACTTCGCCAGCAAGGGCTTCAATCCGGTTATCGCCGTCTCTTTCGCCTGGACCTCCGCCCTTCAGAAGGTTGCTGCCGAATACCCGAAGACCGAATTCGTCCTGATCGACGACAGCCTCGATCTGCCGAACGTTCGCTCCGTCAAGTTCAAGGAAAATGAAGGTTCCTACCTCGCCGGCGTCATGGCTGCCATTGCGTCGAAGACCGGCAAGGTCGGTTTCGTCGGGGGCATGGACATTCCGCTGATCCGCAAGTTCGAATGCGGCTACGAACTCGGCGCCCGCGCCACCAACCCGAAGATCGAAGTCTTCCAGAACATGACCGGGACGACCGGTGCTGCCTGGAACGACCCGGTTCGCGGCGGCGAGCTCACCAAGAACCAGATAGACCAGGGCGCCGACGTTGTCTACGCAGCTGCGGGCGCGACCGGCCTCGGCGTGCTGCAGACGGCTGCCGACAACAAGAAGCTGTCGATCGGCGTGGACTCCAACCAGAACTACCTGCATCCGGGTTCGGTTCTGACCTCCGTCGTTAAGCGCGTCGACCTCGCGGTCTACAACGCCTTCAGCGATGCCAAGAACGGCAAGTTCACGCCCGGCATCCAGAACCTCGGCCTGAAGGAAGATGGCGTCACCGTTGCCATCGATGACAACAACAAGCCGCTCGTCACCCCGGAAATGCAGGCTGCCGTCGACAAGGCGCGGGCCGATATCATCGCTGGCACCATCAAGGTCCACGACTATCTGACCGACAACGCCTGCCCGAAGAACTGATATGAAACAAGGGCGTATGACGAAGCAAAAACGTCATACGCCCTTTTCTTATCCGGAATCCGGTTTCTGGAGCCCCTATTGTGAGCCAATCACCTGCCATCGAGCTCGTGGGCATCGACAAAAAGTTCGGTGCTGTCCACGCCAATAAAGATATCAACCTGACCGTCGCCAAAGGTTCGATCCACGGGGTCATCGGCGAAAACGGTGCCGGGAAATCGACTCTGATGTCGATCCTCTACGGCTTCTATCAGGCTGACAGCGGCGAGATCCGCATCAACGGCAATCCGATCGCCATCCGAGACAGCCAGACGGCTATCGCCGCCGGCATCGGCATGGTGCACCAGCATTTCATGCTGGTAGACAATTTTACTGTCCTCGAAAACGTCATGCTGGGCGCCGAAGGCGGCGCGCTGCTTGCCAAGGGCGTCGCCGCCACGCGCGCCGAGCTTGGCCGGCTGGAGAAGGATTACGGCCTGGAGGTCGATCCGGACGCGCTGATCGAAGAGCTGCCCGTCGGCCAGCAGCAGCGGGTCGAGATCCTGAAGGCGATGTATCGCGGCGCCGAGATCCTCATCCTCGATGAGCCCACGGGCGTTCTGACGCCCGCCGAGGCCGACAATCTCTTCCGCATCCTTCGCGTGCTGCGCGATCAGGGCAAGACGATCATCCTCATCACCCATAAGCTGCGCGAGATCATGGCGATCACCGATACGGTGTCGGTCATGCGCCGCGGCGAGATGGTCGCGACCCGCAAGACCGCCGAGACCACCGTCGAGGAACTGGCCGAACTGATGGTCGGCCGCCGGGTGTTGCTTCGCGTCGAAAAGGGCGCCCCCAATCCGGGCGATGTCCTCTTGTCGGTGCGCAACCTCACCGTCAAGGACGGCCGTGGCGTCACCATGGTCGACAATGTTTCTTTCGACGTCCGTGCCGGCGAGATCGTCGGCATTGCCGGCGTTGCAGGCAACGGCCAGTCCGAGTTGCTGGAAGCCATCGCCGGCATCCGTAAGCCGGCATCAGGCGAAATCCTGCTGTACGGCAAGCCGATCGGCAATGCGGACCCCGCAGCGCTTCGCGAGCTCGGCCTTGCCCATATCCCGGAAGATCGCCATCACATGGGCCTCGTCCTCAAGTTCGAGGAATATGAGAATTCCATGCTCGGCTATCACCGCGATCGCAAGTACGGACGTGGTGGAATGCTCGATCTCGATGCCATGCGCAAGGATGCCATCGAGAAGATCGAGAAATACGATATCCGCCCGCCGAACGCGCGGCTGAAGACGGCCAACTTCTCCGGCGGCAACCAGCAGAAGATCGTCGTTGCCCGCGAGATCGAGCGCGATCCGAAGGCACTGCTGATCGGTCAGCCGACGCGCGGCGTCGACATCGGCGCCATCGAGTTCATCCATCGCCGCATCATCGAGATGCGCGACGCCGGCAAGGCCATCCTGCTGGTCTCGGTGGAGCTGGATGAGATCCGTGCGCTTTCGGACCGTATCCTTGTCATGTTCGCCGGCCACATCGTCGGTGAAAAGTCGGCTGAGGCCGGTGAACAAACACTCGGCCTGATGATGGCCGGCATTGCCGCGTGAGGCCTCGATGAGTACCGCTTCCGTTCCGCTCCCCAATTGGATCACCTACGGCCTGATCCCGCTTCTCAACCTGATCGTCGCTTTTCTGATATCGGGCCTCGTCGTCTGGTTCATCGGCGAGAGCCCGCTCGATGCGCTCGTCCTGCTGTTGCAGGGAGCGCTTGGTAGCGGCGAAGGCATCGGCTTTACGCTCTATTATGCGACGAGCTTCATCTTCACCGGCCTGTCGGTCGCGGTCGCCATCCATGCCGGCCTGTTCAACATCGGCTCGGAAGGCCAGGCCTATGTCGGCGGCCTCGGCTGTGCCCTCGTGGCGTTGACGCTCGACCACTATGTGCCCTGGTATGTGACGATGCCGTTTGCCGTCATCGGCGCGGCGATCTTCGGGGCGCTCTGGGCCTTCATTCCCGCATGGCTACAGGCAAAGCGCGGCAGCCACGTCGTCATCACGACAATCATGTTCAACTTCATCGCATCGGCAATGATGAACTTCCTGCTGGTGCACATCTTGATTGTTCCGGGCAAGATGGCGCCGGAAACCCGCACCTTCCTCGAGGGCGGTCAGCTGCCCAAGCTCGGCTGGCTGATGGATATGTTCGGCTCGACCATCGGTGCCGCACCGCTCAACGTGTCCTTCCTGATCGCGCTGGTCATGTGCTTCCTCGTCTGGGTGCTCGTCTGGCGCACGAAGCTCGGCTATGAAATGCGCACGCTCGGCCTCAGCCCGACGGCTGCGGTCTATGCCGGTATTCCCTATGCCCGCACGGTCATCATCGCCATGCTGATTTCGGGCGGCCTTGCCGGCATGATGTCGCTCAATCCCGTCATGGGATCGTCCGCGCGCCTGCAGGTGGAGTTCGTGCTCGGCGCCGGCTTTGTCGGCATCGCCGTATCGCTGATGGGCCGCAATCATCCGGTGGGCATCATCCTGGCGGCGATCCTGTTCGGCATCCTCTATCAGGGCGGCGATGCGCTGTCCTTCGACATGCCGAACATCACGCGCGACATGATCGTGGTGATCCAGGGTCTCGTCATCCTGTTTGCCGGTGCGCTCGAATACATGTTCCGCCCTGCGCTCGTGCGCATCTACCAGCAATTCGCCAGGACGTGAGGATCGGACGATGGACTATTATGATCTTCTCATCAGCATCCTCGGCTCGACCATTCGTCTGTCGATTCCGCTGATCTTCACGGCGCTTGCCGGCCTGTTTTCCGAGCGCGCCGGCATCTTTGACATCGGTCTGGAAGGCAAGATGCTGGCGTCTGCCTTCGCTGCAGCCTGCGTCGCCGCCATCAGCGGCTCGCCCTGGGCCGGCCTTGGCGCCGGCATCACCGTCTCGGTCGTCGTCGGCCTGCTGCACGGTTTTGCCTCGATTACCAATCGCGGCAACCAGATCGTCTCCGGCGTCGCGATCAACTTCCTGATGGCCGGCTTGACCATCGTTCTCGGTCAGGCCTGGTTCGGGCAGGGTGGCCGCACGCCGACTTTGCCCAGCACGGCGCGCTTCTCCGGCATCACCCTGCCCGGCGTCGATGCTGTTCGCGATGTTCCGTTCATCGGGCCGCTCTATGCCAACGTCATATCAGGCAACAATATCCTGACCTATCTGGCTTTTCTCGCGGTGCCGATCTCCTGGTGGATTCTCTATCGCACCCGTTTCGGCTTGCGGTTGCGCGCCGTCGGTGAAAATCCCGGCGCCGTCGACACCGCCGGCATCTCGGTCGAGTGGCTGCGCTATCGGTCGCTGATCGTTGCCGGCATTCTCTGCGGCTTCTCCGGCACCTATCTCGCCATCGCCCAGTCGGCCGCCTTCATCAACAACATGTCGGCTGGCAAGGGCTATATCGCGCTTGCCGCACTGATCTTTGCCAAGTGGAAGCCGGTGCCGGTCATGTTCACCTGCCTGCTCTTCGGCTTCCTCGATGCCTTTGCCAATTTCATGCAGGGCAAGACGATTCCGGGCATGGGCGAAGTGCCGGTACAGATTTTCCAGGCGCTGCCCTATATTCTGACCTGCATTCTGCTCGCAGGATTTATCGGCGTCGCCAAGCCCCCGAAGGCCGGTGGCGTGCCCTATACCAAGGAGCGCTAAACCATGTCGCATGATCTGTTCGAGGCCGCTCGCGGAGCGATGGCTTTTGCCCATGCTCCCTATTCGAAATTCCCCGTAGGCGCCGCGATCCGCGCCGAGGATGGCAAGATCTATACCGGCGCCAACATCGAGAACCTGTCCTTCCCTCAGGGCTGGTGCGCCGAACCAACGGCGATCGGCCAGATGATCATGGGCGGCGCCAAGAAGATCGTCGAGATCGCCGTCATCGCCGAGAAGCTGCCGCTCTGCCCGCCCTGCGGCGGCTGCCGGCAGAAGATCGCCGAATTTGCAGATAAGGAAACGCGGATCTATCTTTGCGATGAAACCGGCGTGAAGAAGACCATGACCATGGACGAGATGCTGCCCTTCAGCTTCGAAACGGAGGTGCTCGGATGAGTGCGGCCGTCGATATCCTCGCCGAGAAGCTTGGCGATCTGAAGCCGCGCTATGGCGTCATCCTCGGCTCCGGTCTCGGTTCGCTCGTCGATCAGGTCAGCAATGCGCTGCGCATTCCCTACGCCGATCTGCCCGGCTTTCCGGTCAGCGCCGTGTCAGGCCATGCCGGCACCCTGGTTGCGGGCAAGCTCGGCGACGTCCCGGTCATCATGCTCTCCGGCCGGGTGCATTATTACGAAAAGGGTGACGCCAATGCCATGCGTGCGCCGATCGAGACTCTGAAGGCGCTTGGCGTCGATACGCTGATCCTGACCAATTCGGCCGGATCGCTGCGCGAGGAAATGCCGCCGGGCTCGGTGATGCAGATCACCGATCACATCAACTATTCCGGCATGAACCCGTTGATCGGCGAGGAAAGCGACAAGCGGTTCGTCGGCATGACCAGCGCTTACGACACCGATCTGATCATGCGTATGCGCAAGGCGGCCGAAAAGGCCGAGATCAAGCTGTCACACGGCGTCTATATGTGGTTTTCCGGACCGAGCTTCGAAACGCCGGCGGAGATCCGCATGGCGCGCATCCTGGGCGCCGATGCCGTCGGCATGTCGACGGTCCCGGAAGTCATCCTGGCGCGTCTTTTTGGGCTGAGGGTTGCCGCTGCGTCCGTCATCACTAACTATGGTGCTGGCATGACCGGCGGCGAGCTCTCGCATGACGAGACGAAAGACATGGCTCCGGTTGGGGGCGCACGCCTCGCCGCCATCTTGAAAGAAATGATCGCTGACGAAGGAGATCCACAATGACGGGCCATTCCCTCAGAGAAACGGCGGCCGTTGCGCTTTCCCTTCTCGATCTGACCAATCTCAAGGATGACTGCACGCCGGCACAGATCGAGGCGCTGTGCGCCCGTGCGCAATCGCCCTACGGCAATACCGCCGCCATCTGCATCTGGCCGCGCTTCGTCGCCCAGGCGCGCGGCATTCTCGGAACGGATCATGCCGTGAAGATCGCGACCGTGGTGAACTTCCCCGGTGGCGACATGGAGGTGGCAGACGTCGCCGCCGAGGCGCGGGAAGCGATTGCCGATGGTGCCGACGAGATCGATCTGGTCATTCCCTATCGTGCCTTCCTGGCCGGCAACGAGCAGGCGGTGACTGATATGGTCGCGGCCGTGCGCGCCGAATGCAAGGGGCCTGTTCTCCTGAAGACCATCCTCGAAACCGGGGAGATCAAGGATACAGCGCTGATCCGGCGGGCCTCGGAACTGGCGATCGAGGCCGGCTCCGATTTCATCAAGACGTCCACCGGCAAGGTCGCCGTCAATGCGACGCTGGAAGCTGCCGACATTATGCTGCGGGCAATTCGTGCCAGCGGCCGCAAGGTCGGCTTCAAGCCTGCCGGCGGGATCGGCTCGGTTTCCGATGCGGCGCTTTATCTAAGCCTCGCCGAAACCATCATGGCGCCTGACTGGGCCATGCCCTCGACCTTCCGCTTCGGCGCGTCGAGCCTGCTCGACGATATCCTGAACGTCCTGGCCGGCGGCGATTCCAAGACGGCGTCTTCGGGCTATTGATCCATGATCCCGCAGGAAATCATCCGGCAGAAGCGTAACGGCGGCACCCTTTCTGCCGCCGATATCGATGCGTTCATCGGTGCATTGGGGCGTGGCGAACTGGCCGAAAGCCAGATCGGCGCTTTTGCCATGGCCGTGTGGTTTCGCGGCATGACGCGCGAGGAGACGGTGGCCTTGACGCTTGCCATGGCTCGCTCGGGCGATGCGCTCTCCTGGAATGGTATCGGCAGGCCTATCGCCGACAAGCACTCGACGGGTGGCGTCGGCGACAACGTCTCGCTGATGCTGGCACCTATTGCGGCAGCCTGCGGCCTTGCCGTACCGATGATCTCGGGCCGTGGCCTCGGCCATACCGGCGGCACGCTCGACAAGCTGGAATCCATTCCCGGCTACGGGATCACGCCGGACGCCGTCCGCTTCCGCAAGGTGGTCGACGAGGTCGGCTGCGCCATCATTGGCCAGACCGGCGCGCTGGCGCCCGCCGACGGCAAGCTCTACGCCGTGCGCGATGTCACCGCGACCGTCGATTCCGCACCCCTGATTACCGCCTCCATCCTGTCGAAGAAACTGGCCGCTGGGCTTGAAACGCTGGTGCTCGACGTCAAGATCGGCAGTGGCGCCTTCATGACGTCTCAAGAGGAAGCCGAGACGCTGGCGCGCTCGCTGGTGGAGGTAGCCAACGGCGGCGGGGTCAAGACCTCGGCACTCATCACCGATATGAACCAACCGCTCGCCGATGCGGCCGGCAATGTTGTCGAACTTCAAAATTGCCTGGATTTTCTGAAAGGCAACAAGGCGGGGACCCGGCTTGAGACGGTTGTCTTGGCCTTTGCCGCCGAAATGCTGGTTCAGGCCGGAATTGCTGCGAACGCTGCCGACGCCGAGGGCAGTGCTCGTGCGGCTGTTACCTCCGGCAAGGCAGCCGAAATCTTCGGCCGCATGGTCCATGGTCTTGGCGGCCCGGCGGATCTGCTTGAACATCCCGACCGCTACCTGGCGAGCGCGCCGGTGCTGAAACCGGTTCTCGCCGCCGTCGACGGATGGCTTGGCGCCTGCGATGCGCGCGGGATCGGCATGAGCGTGATCGATCTCGGCGGCGGCCGCCGCCGTCCGCAGGACAAGATCGATCATCGCGTCGGCTTCAGCAATATCCTGCCGCTCGGTACGCGGGTCAGCAAGGGTGACCGTATCGCCACCGTTCACGCGGCGGACGAGGCAAGCGCAGAAAGAGCCGCGGCTGATTTGTCGGCTAATTATCGCCTGGTCGAGACCCCTCCAGCTTTGTCGCCCGTTATCATCAGCAGGATCTGACGGATGTAGCTGTATGGGCGCAAGCCGCCCGATATGAGTCCGACTAGCTCACTGTTTCAGGAGCAATGTGCCGTTCTGAACTCCATAGGAGTTCAGCTTCTTCATGAAGCTCATGCCGATCAGCGTCGTACTGAGGGCGCTGTCCTTTGCCACCACGGCGTCGATATCACGAACCCGGATCGTGCCGATCTCCAGGCGGTCCAGCTTGACGAGTGCGACCTTGGACGCACCATTCGCGGTCTGGACCGTGTAGCGATAGTCGAGATCGACGCTGCTGAAACCGAGGCCGCGCGCCGTGCTTTCGTTCATCGCGACATAGGTGGCGCCGGTATCGATCAATGCGTGCACGGACCGGCCGTTGATGCTGAAATCACCCTCATAGTGGCCGCCCGCATTGGCGCGCAGCTGAACGCTGCCATAGGAAACGGGAACCTCGGCCTTCGGCGGTGCAAGCGCAACCGTTTCGACCGGCACCGGCTTTTCGGCGCGGTCCTGGTAGCTGTTCACGAGCATCGGCACCTGGGTCGCCGCAGCGGCGATAATACCGGCAAAGACAAGAACGCGAACGAGCATCGGCAAGGCCCCTCCTGCGGGCCATGCCATCTATAGACCAGCTTTACTGAAGGGACGCTAAAGCAATCAATAAAAAGCCCGGCAGTTGAGTAACTGCCGGGCTCGTAAAGAATATAGCGCCTGATTTTACTTGGTGCCGTACATGCGGTCGCCGGCATCGCCGAGGCCGGGCACGATATAGCCGAGTTCGTTCAGGTGGCTGTCGATCGCCGCGGTGAAGACCGGCACGTCTGGATGCGCCTTGCGGAAATTGGCAAGGCCTTCCGGAGCCGCCAGCAGGCACAGGAAGCGGATATTGTGTGCGCCGCGTTCCTTCAGCTTGTCGATGGCGGCAATCGAGGAGTTGCCGGTCGCCAGCATCGGGTCGACGACGATGATCAGGCGCTCGGAAATATCCTCGGGCGCCTTGAAGTAATATTCCACCGGCTGCAGCGTTTCATGGTCGCGATAGACGCCGATATGCGAGACGCGGGCCGACGGCACGAGGTCCAGCATGCCTTCGAGCAGGCCGTTGCCGGCGCGCAGGATCGAGGCGAAGACCAGCTTCTTGCCCTCGAGAATCGGCGCATCCATCGGCTGCAACGGCGTCTCGATGGTCTGGATCGTCAGTTCCAGGTCGCGCGTGACTTCGTAGCAGAGCAGCGTCGAAATCTCGCGCAGCAACCGGCGGAAGCTTCCCGTCGACGTGTCCTTCTTGCGCATGATTGTGAGCTTGTGCTGCACAAGCGGGTGATCGATGACAGTGACGCCGTCCATGGTTTCAGCCTTCCAGTAATTCCGTGATATGAGATGGTTCTTCCACGGAAATCGCCTCTGGTGCAAGAAAATAGGCCGCTTTTCGAGATTTCATCCCCAATCTGCGGCCCGAACCGAGCTTTTAGAGCTTTGTGAGTAGTGCCGCCCGTGTCGCTTCGTCCACGAACGCCGCCTCGATCGCCGTGCGCGTCATCGCGTTGATCTCGTCGTCGCTAAAGCCGAAGGCTGTCGAGGCCAGTTCGTACTCGCGCTTCAGCGAGGTGTGGAAGAACGGCGGATCGTCGGAATTGATCGTCACTTTCACGCCGGCCTCGCGCAGCTTGCGCAGCGGATGCGACTGGAAATCCGGGAAAACCTTGAGCGCGATGTTGGAGCCGGGGCAGACCTCCAGTACCGTGCCGAGATCGGCAAGGCGCTTGACGAGATCCATATCCTCGATGGCGCGCACGCCGTGGCCGATACGATCAGGGCGCACCAGTTCGACGGCATCGGCGACGGAAAAGGCGCCGCAGACCTCGCCGGCATGGATGGTGATGCCAAGACCGGCCTCGCGGGCGATGTCGAAGGCGCGGGCGTAGTCGGCGACGCGGCCCATGCGCTCTTCGCCGGCCATGTTGAAGCCTGTGATCAGCGGATTGTCGCTCTTGGCGGCATATTCCGCTGCCTTCACCACGCGGTCCGGACCGAAATGGCGCTCGCCCGTCACGATGAGCCTGGCCTCAATGCCGGTCTTCGCCTTTGCGGCACGAATGCCAGCCGAAACACCGGCCACATAAGCGTCAGCGCCGAGGCCGATGCGGTCGCCATGGTCGGGAGAAACGATGAGCTCGCTATAGATCGTGCCGATGCCGGCAAGCTCTTCCAGATAGGTTTCCGTCAGCAGCGCATAGTCTTCCTCGGTGCGGTAGACCTCGGAAACCTTGTCATAGCAGACTAGGAATTCAGCGAAATCTTTCCAGAGATAGGTGCCGTCCTTCAGGAAGGCGCTGGTGTCGACGCCATATTTTGCAGCCTGTGCCAGCGTCAGCGCCGGCGGTGCCGCGCCTTCCAGATGGCAGTGCAGCTCCACTTTCTTCAAATGCGATGTCAAAGGAAACTCCTCCCGTGCGGTCCCGCCGCAATTCCCAAATGTTTGGCGACGGTCTCGCCGATATCGGCATAGGTCTGCCGGACGCTGATGGAACGGGAACGAATGCCCGGTCCGTAAGCCATGACGGGCACGCGCTCGCGCGTATGGTCGGTGCCGCGCCAGGTCGGGTCGCAACCGTGATCCGCGGTCAGAATGACGAGATCACCGGCCTTCAGTTTCTTGTGCACCTCGGGAAGCCGCGCATCGAAGGCTTCGAGCGCTGCTGCATAGCCCGGCACGTCGCGGCGATGACCATAGAGCATGTCGAAATCGACGAAATTGGTGAACACCAGATCGCCATCCTCGGCTTCGTCCATGACCTTCAGCGTCGCATCCATCAGCGCCATGTTGCCATTGGCCTTGATGACCCTGGAAACACCCTGATGCGCGAAGATATCGCCGATCTTGCCGACCGCGTGCACCGTGCGTTCGGCCTTGACGAGACGATCGAGCAATGTCGGCTCCGGCGGCAGTACGGAGAAATCACGGCGATTGCCGGTTCGCTCGAAGGTCGCCACCGTCTCGCCGAGGAAGGGGCGGGCGATGACGCGACCGATATTGTAGGGGTCGAGCAGGGTGCGCACGATCTTGCAGAGGCCGATCAACCGGTCGAGGCCGAAATGCTGTTCGTGCGCCGCGATCTGGAAGACGGAGTCGGACGAGGTGTAGCAGATCGGCTTGCCGCTGCGGATGTGTTCTTCCCCGAGCCTGGCGATGATGTCGGTGCCGGATGCGTGGCAGTTGCCGAGAATGCCGGGCAGATCGGCCGCCTCGCAGATGGCCTTCACCAGCTCCGGCGGGAAGGCGTCACCCTCGGCCGGAAAGTAACCCCAGTCGAACATAACGGGTGTCCCGGCGATCTCCCAATGACCCGACGGCGTGTCCTTGCCGCGGGAGACTTCATTGGCGCAACCGTAGAGACCATAGAGCTTTTCCGGCAAGGGCATGCCAGCGGGATAACTGCCCGTTGCCGCCTTGGCGATCTCCAGCAGGCCGAGGCCGGACATGATCGGCAATGTCAGTGGCCCCTGGCGCAAGCCCTCACGATCGGCAGCGCCGGCGGCACAGAACTCGGCGATATGGCCGAGCGTGTCGGCGCCTTCATCTCCATAGGTTGCCGCATCCGGGCCGCCGCCGACACCGAAAGAATCCAGAACGAAGAGAAAGGCGCGCGCCATAGATCACCCGATAAGAATGCCGTCACCCGGGGAGGTCTTCCGGGTCATTGGACGTCACCCATATAACGGAGGCATCGACTTGGCAATTTTCCGTTTTGGGATGGCTCTTCGGGTACTGTTTCGAAGATGGGGCTGTTAGCAGTCGCTGCAGCTGATCGAATTGCCCACGCGCTGTCTGTAGTAATATTGCCGGCTGATGGTGATCTGGTTGGTGCCGCTCGGCAGGAAATTGGCGCCGAAACTGAGGAGCTGATAGGGAAGGGCAAGCTCGCTGCGGACGAGGAATGTGCTCGCCTGATTCATGTTGGCCGGTACCGTCACCGTCGAGCCAGCCGTATATGGCCTGGTCCCGTCCTGCGCCCAGGACCAGGCGACCGTTGCCTTGCCTGTCGTGTCGATGGCAATGCCGGTAATCTTCAGCGTCAGGCCGGTCGTGCCGTAGGGCGCGAAGATCGCGCCGGCGACGGAGGGCATGGTCGCAAGCACGGACTTGGTGATCGTCGATTGCTGCGAGACGATGTCCGCAATCGAACCGGCAGAACGGCTGGCTCGCTTCGAGGCGTTGAGGCCGACGGTAAGCTCGAAAGCACCAAGATAGAGCATTACCAACACGGGAAAGAGGATGGCGAACTCGATCGCGCCGACACCGCGTTCATCGCGGGCGAAACGCCTCAGGATGCCGAAGGGCGCGTTTTCCTTTCCAGTCATTCTCGCCGGGCCGTTCACGGATAATTCTCGTTCTGGAAGGCGGCTGTGGCGACGATGAGATAGACTGACGCCGAGCCGTCGGTTGGACGCACATTGGTAAGATATGGTCGCAACAGATCCGTTATGATCTGCCAGCGATAGTAGGCGCGCACCATGTTCAGCGACTTGGCGCCACCGGGCGTAAAGGCAAAGCCTGTCGTGTTGAGATCGGAGTAGGGATCAGTTGACGACTTGCGCGGGATCGTCGTCGGCATGGACGCAAAGCTCGAATAGCTCTCCACATCGAGGTAGAGATTTGCCGGTGTCTGTACTTCCGTCGAAGAGCAGGTAATGAGCACCGCGATCTCATTGCAGAATGCCTGCCGGAATTGCTGCGGTGTCGTGTAGGAGGTCTTATTCGGATCGCTGGTGATCTGCCCGGTTCTGATCTGGCGCGCCAGGGTATCGACGGCGTTGGAGACGACCTGTTCCGCGGTGAAGGCGACGAACGTCTCGATGATGGCGAAGACGATCAGAAAATAGGGGATGGCAAGCAGGGCAAATTCGATCGCTGCCGTCCCATCCCGAGATCGCACGAATGCGCGCAGGCTGCCGCGGGCATTTCGCCGAGTGGCGCTCGTATTGGCGGGAAGGGCGTTATCTGGCGTCATGAACGGTCCGCGGCGATTTACACGCGGACGACACTAGAATTGCTTCCTTGATAATCCGTTTCTCTTCTCTATTCATATTTAGAGGAAGTACGGATTATGCATTATTACTCAAATCTTCGGAAGTACTTTAGAATATTTGCGTTATCGAATATTATTATTGTCCGATAGCCGGGGTCGGTGTCGTCGCCGTGTTGTTCTGCTGGGCATGCTGTTCGCAATTGGGCGTGCATGACAGCACCGCCCGGTCCGTCTGGCGGAAAACGCGAACTGTGTTGCCTTCATCGATCGACACGAGGATCTGCTCGTCGACAATGGCATTGCCATCGGCATCGAGCAGAATGATGTTCGTCGTACCGAAACTCCGGCCGGTCAGCACGATGGTTTTCGGATCGGCCACCGTTGCATCGGCGACCTGGGCATTACCGACGATCACCTTGCTGACGGGGCGATCAAGCTTCAATACGCGCGCGTGATCCATATAGACGCGGAGCATGCTTTCTCCGGCAGCGTTAGAAAGCTGCGGCGTCATGCAGGCCATGGCAAGAATGCCGGCAAGGAATGCTGTTCTGCCGCCGATTGGCATGGCTTGGCCTCTTGGAAAACTAGGGCGAAAAGAAATTTCTGATAGAATGAGAAAGAATGGTGAATGAACGATTAAGGGTGCGTTCCGCCGTGCAATTATGGCGCAGATGTTCCACGTATGGGCTTCGTCGCCACCTTCTCGCATAGTTCATGTATTGTTTCGAGACGAGCCGTATATCTCGCTAATATTCTTACATCTAATAATTTCTATTTGTCTGAAGGTTTTCTTTAAAAATGAAAGGAACAACATATGTATCACATTAACTATTCTATTTTCGCTATGGTATTTACTGTGCATTAACCTAGTTCTTTAAAGCGATGGAAACGGCGGGAAGCTACCGTGCAACTCATCCGATCAACGGCAACAGTTGACGGACGTGCTGTCAACAAAGTGGAGTCAAAAACATGTCCAAGCTTTTTTCGCGCTTCCTGAAGGATGAGTCGGGCGCAACGGCAATCGAATACGGTCTGATCGCCGCTCTGATCTCGGTTGCCATCATCACCGGCGCAACCACCCTGGGCACCTCGCTCAGCACTACCTTCAACAACATCTCGAACAAGATGACCAACGCACAGGCCAAGTACTAATCATACTTGGTGCGGTCGCCGTAATCTAATGCATAAGAAAGCCGCCCAAATATTGGGCGGCTTTGGATTTTCATTTAGCGTGGGCCGATGAAATGTTAGAAGCCGCAACGTTGTTGATCTTTCCGCTATGTCTTTCGATTGCGGCCATTTCCGATTTGATGACCATGACGATACCGAACAGGGTATCGCTCGCGTTGGCGGTGTCGTTCATGGCGCTGGCGCCTTTCTCAGGGCTGCCATTGTCCGCGCTTGGCATGCATCTGGCCGGAGCCACCATTGTATTTTGCGCCTGTTTCTTGTTCTTCGCGCTCAATGTCATGGGTGGCGGCGATGCGAAGCTTTTGGCGGCGGCCGCATTGTGGTTCGGCTTTGATTCCTCGCTGGTGGAATTCCTCGTCTATGTCGCATTTATCGGCGGCATCCTGACGTTCCTGATTGTTATGCTTCGCTCGCAAGCGACAAGCATCATGGCAATCGGTCTTCCATTGCCAAATTCGTTATTGGTTGCGAAAAAAATCCCTTACGGCATTGCAATCGCCATCGGCGGCGTCATGGCCTTTCCCTCCTCGCCGCTCCTGATAGCGGCGACGGGCAGCATGTCCTGAGCTGCGAGCCGGCGAGTAAAAATCGAACTCACACATATAAAATTTCTAATATACGTCAAGTAATCATGGTTAAGTAACAATAAATGTAACTTACCATTAACCATAATTACACCAATTGCCGGTCATTCTGCAGGGCGAAGAATCCTGTTCGCCAAGGAATGATCATGAAACCCGCTCGCATAATGATACTCGCAGTGGCAGCCATCGCGGCCGGGATGGCCGGTCTGCTCGCGATGCGTCTTGCGGGGTCGCGCAATATTGTTCCCCAGCAGATTGCAGCGGTGGTGGAGAAGGAGGCGACGGTCAATGTCCTCGTTGCCGGTGCGAATCTGCCCGTTGGCTCGCGTTTGGGCGCACAATCAATTCATTGGATGCCCTGGCCGGAAAGCGGCATCGTAAATGGCTTCATCACCGAGCGCCAGCGGCCCGATGCGCTGAAAGATCTGAACGGCGCGGTTGTTCGCCTGCCGATATTCGAGGGTGAGCCGATCCGTGAGGAAAAGGTCGCCGATTCCAACAGCCGTATCCTGTCTTCATTGCTGCCGGCCGGTAAGCGCGCCGTCGCCACAGAGATTTCCGTCGCCACCGGCGCCGGCGGCTTCATCCTTCCGAATGACCGTGTTGACGTCATCATGGTGCGCAAGGGATCGCAGCAGCAGCTCGTCACCGAAACCGTACTCAGCAACGTTCGTGTCCTGGCCGTCGATCAGCAGATCGAGGAAAAGCAGGATGGAAGCAAGGCTGCGGTCGGCGCAACTGCGACGCTGGAGCTGACGCCGGACCAGACCAAGGTCCTGGCCGTCGCGCACCAGATGGCCGATCGCCTGACGCTGGCCCTGCGCTCCGTTGCCGACGCGCAGCAGCCCGACACGACGGCCGCCGATTATCTGCTCGCTGGCGACAATGGCGGCGGCATGATCCAAGTCATCAAGTCGGGAGCGATCGTGACCGACGGCCCGAGCGGGCCGAAACCGCAGTGAGAAGGGGCGAGACCATGTTCAAGACAAGCAAGAAAGCCAGCCTTCCTCTCGCAGCCGTTCTTTCCTTTTCGGTTGCCTTTGCAGGTTTGCCCCTGGCCGATATTCCCGCCCTGCTGCGCACGCCATCGGCCTTCGCCGGCGGCTCCGACAGTATCGTCACCATAGCCGGCCTTGGCACGAAGCGCACCCTGAAGCTCGGGCTCAACAAGGCACTTGTCGTCGATCTCCCGGCCGACGCACACGATATCCTCGTTTCCGATCCCAAGATGGCGGATGCGGTGACGCGAACCTCGCGTCGCATCTACCTTTTCGGCAAGACGGTCGGTCAGACCAACATCTTCATTTTCGGCGCCGATGGCAAGGAGATCGTCAGCCTTGATCTGCAGATCGAGCGCGACATTGCCGGCCTGCAGGACAATATCAAGCGCTTCATTCCGGACTCCGACATCAGCGTCGAGATCATCTCCGACAACATCGTCCTCACCGGCATGGTGCGCACACCGCAGGATTCGATCCGCGCCCAGCAGCTCGCCCAGGCCTTCCTGAAAGGCGGCGAAGCGACGACGCGAAACCAGACTGCCTCCGGCAGCGGCGACAACAACGCAGTCGCCATTTTCGCCGAAGGGCGACAGACGTCGCAGATTGTCAATATGCTGCAGATCGAAGGCGAAGATCAGGTAACGCTCAAGGTGACTGTCGCCGAAATCAAGCGCAGCGTCCTGAAGCAGATCGGTTTCGATAACCTGGTCAGCAACTCCTCGGGCCTGGGCGTGGCGCAACTCGGTAACATCGGCAATAGCGGAACGACGAACTTCCTCGGAGTAAATGGAGACCCGACGAATGCCACCGGCGCCGGCGGCATCTCCACGCTCTTCAAATATGCTCTCGGCAAATACAATATCAGTACTTACCTGAACGCTCTCGAACAGGCCGGCGCCGTGCGCACCCTGGCAGAGCCGACACTGACGGCGATTTCGGGACAGGCCGCGACCTTCAATTCCGGCGGTCAGACGCTCTATTCTACGACTGACAAGGACGGCAATACGACGATCACGCCCTATACCTACGGTATAACGCTGGCTTTCACGCCTGTCGTTCTTGCCGGCGGGCGCATCAGCCTGCATGTGCAGACACAGGTTTCCGAACCCGTCGCATCATCGGCAACCCCGACTTACAATCAGCGCGCTGCCAATACTTCCGTCGAGCTGCCATCAGGCGGATCGATCGCTCTTGCCGGCCTGCTGAGCGACAGCGTGCAGCAGACGACCTCCGGAACGCCGGGCGCATCGAAGATACCCATCCTGGGTGCCCTGTTCCGTCAGAAGAGCTTCGAGCGGGATGAGAGCGAGCTTGTGATCATTGCAACGCCCTACCTCGTGCGGCCAGTCGCGCGCGAGAAGCTTGCTCGTCCTGACGATAATTTTTCGCCGCCGAACGATGCCGGCGTCTTCTTCATGAACCGTGTCAACAAGATCTACGGCCGCAAGGATGGTCCGCCGGTCGCCGACGCCGATTTCCATGGCACAGTCGGCTTCATCTACAAGTGAGGAGCGGGATCGTGACAGCAGCCTTTTCAACGAGCTTAGCGAGAGATCAAAAGATGGTCAGCCCCAAAAGCAATGCGCCTCGCAGCGTCCGGCCACGCTTCTCGAAACCGATGCTGATCGCTCCGGTCCTGGCTCTGATATCGGCTGTCAGCGGCTGCGCCGGCTCCCCGGACGGCATGGCGACGAGCGCCATCAGGGACGATTACCGTCAGCGCCATCCCATCGTGCTCACAGAAAAGGAGCACAGCGTCGACATCCCCGTCGCTGTCAGCGATCGGCACCTGACGACAGGCATGCGCGACATGGTTCGCGGTTTCGTGCAGGATTATCGTGCCCATGCAAGCGGCACGGTGGAAATCCTGTCGCCGCGGCAATCGGAAAATGCGCTGGCCGCATCGGCACTCAACTCGCAGATCCGTCGGGAACTGGTGACGAGCGGCATTCCGTCGGGGCGGATCGTCAACACCTATTATGCGGCGAACGGCCCCGGCGATGCGGCGCCGATCCGCCTGCGCTTCTCGGCAACGACGGCAGCCACCAACGCCTGCGGCCAATGGCCGGACGACCTCGCCGATAACGCCTTCGACAATCAGAACTATTACAATTTCGGCTGCGCCACCCAGCAAAATCTGGCAGCGCAGGTCGCCAATCCGACCGATCTGATCTCGCCGCGCGCGATGACGCCGATCGATGCCGATCAGCGTAGCAAGGTCATCAACGATTATCGTACGGGTGCGACCCCCACCAGCACGGCTTCGGTCGGCGGCTTCGGTGGCGGAAGCGGAAATTGAATGCAATGGGCCGGCGCAACGGGATGAAATCATGAACGCCATCGAATACGACATCGGCTCCACTGCCGCGGAAGCGGAGGAGGCCCCGCGCTCGGGCAATCTCGACAATCTGCGGCCGCTGCCGCGCATATCCATACACGCCTTCTGCGAAAGCGAGCAGTTGCAGCAGGTGATGGACCAGTGCGCCAATGATCGACGCATGTCCAAGGTCAGCCTCCGGATTACCAGCGGTAGCGTTGCAGCCGCGGCGAACATGTTCGCTTCGACGCCGACCCCGAATCTCATCATCCTGGAGACCCGCGCCAATCCCCGCAGCCTGCTGGCGGAACTCGAGCCACTCGCCGCCGTCTGCGATCCGAGCACCAAGGTCATCGTCGTCGGCTATCACAACGATATCGGCCTCTACCGGGAGCTCATCCGCAACGGCATCTCCGAATATATCGTGCAGCCGACCGACATGCTCGACCTGATGACGGCGATGGCGTCGATCTTCATCGATCCCGATGCCGAACCGCTTGGCCGCAGCATTGCTTTCATCGGCGCCAAGGGCGGTGTAGGCGCGTCCACTATTGCCCATAATTGCGCCTTTGGAATTTCCAGCCTCTTTTCGACCGAAACCATCCTTGCCGATCTCGATCTGCCCTACGGCACCGCCAATATCGATTTCGATCAGGACCCCGCCCAGGGGATTGCGGAGGCCGTCTATGCGCCGGAACGCCTGGACGAAGTCTTCCTGGACCGATTGCTGACCAAATGCTCCCAGCATCTGTCACTGCTTGCGGCACCCTCGATGCTGGATCGCGCCTATGACTTCGAAGGGCAGGCTTTCCTGCCGGTGCTTGACGTTATGCAGCGCAGCGCGCCGGTGGCGGTCCTCGACGTGCCGCATGTCTGGACGGAGTGGACGCGCTCGGTGCTCGGCGCCGTCGATGAGGTCGTCATCTGCGCGGCACCCGATCTCGCCAATCTGCGCAATGCCAAGAACCTGATCGATGCGTTGCGCAGGCTGCGGCCCAACGACAAGGCGCCGCACCTCATTCTCAATCAGGTCGGCATGCCGAAACGCCCGGAGATCAACCCTTCGGAGTTCTGTGCCCCGCTGGAGACCGACCCGATCGCCATCATTCCCTTTGACATCAACCTGTTCGGCAATGCAGCCAACAGCGGACAAATGATTTCCGAGACCGATCCGAAGTCGCCGATCGCGGAGACCTTCTCGCAGATATCGCACATCGTCACCGGGCGTGTTGCTTTGAAGAAGGCAAGAAAGGGCGGTTTGCTTGGCCTTTTGAAGCGAAAGTAAGTGTTTGATTTCGCGCGGGCTTCCGAAAGTTGGATCTTTCGCGAAGGTCGTGCGGCAGCAGTAGAATTGGAAACAAAGACATGTTTGGCAAGCGCGGAAGTGAAGGTCCTGCAAAGAGCGGCGGCGTAACGCCTCCGCCGGCACAGGTGCGTGCGCCCGCCGCTGCGAGTGGGCCAACGGCGCCGGCCGTGCTGATCGAGCCGTCGCGCGATACCGCGCAGCCGCGTCAGCAGGTAGTCCCGCCGTCGATGCAGACGCCCAGCCGGCGTCGGACCGCGCGCACCGAAGAATATTACGACACCAAGTCGCAAGTGTTCTCCGCGCTCATCGACACGATCGACCTGTCGCAACTTTCCAAGCTCGGCAACGAGGCCGCACGTGAGGAAATCCGCGATATCGTCAACGATATCATCACCATCAAGAATTTCGCGATGTCGATCTCCGAGCAGGAGGAGTTGCTCGAGGACATCTGCAACGACGTGCTTGGCTATGGTCCGCTGGAGCCGCTGCTCGCTCGCGACGATATCGCCGACATCATGGTCAACGGTTCCGGCCAGACCTTTATCGAAGTCGGCGGTAAGACGGTCGAATCCGAAATCCGCTTCCGCGACAATGCGCAGCTTCTTTCGATCTGCCAGCGCATCGTCAGCCAGGTCGGCCGCCGCGTCGATGAATCCAGTCCTATCTGCGATGCGCGCCTGCCCGACGGCTCGCGCGTCAACGTCATTGCCCCGCCGCTGGCGATCGACGGCCCCGCGCTGACCATTCGTAAATTCAAGAAGGACAAGCTGACCCTCGACCAGCTTGTGCGCTTCGGCGCCATCACGCCGCAAGGTGCGACGCTGCTGCAGATCATCGGCCGGGTACGTTGCAATGTCGTCATTTCAGGCGGTACGGGCTCGGGCAAGACGACGCTGCTGAACTGCCTCACCAACTATATCGACCGTGACGAACGCGTCATCACCTGCGAAGACACGGCCGAACTGCAGTTGCAGCAGCCGCATGTCGTCCGTCTCGAAACCCGGCCGCCGAATATCGAAGGCGAGGGCGAGATCACCATGCGCGATCTGGTCAAGAACTGCCTGCGTATGCGCCCCGAACGCATCATCGTCGGCGAAGTGCGCGGACCGGAGGTTTTCGACCTGTTGCAGGCGATGAATACCGGTCACGACGGCTCCATGGGCACGATCCACGCCAATACGCCGCGCGAATGCCTCAGCCGCATGGAATCGATGATTGCCATGGGTGGTTTCAGCCTACCGGCCAAGACCGTGCGTGAGATCATTTCGAGCTCTGTCGACGTCGTCGTTCAGGCTGCGCGCCTGCGTGACGGTTCGCGCCGGATCACCCAGATCACCGAGGTGGTCGGCATGGAAGGCGACGTAATCATCACCCAGGATCTGATGCGCTACGAGATCGAGGGCGAAGATGCAAACGGCCGGATCATCGGCCGGCACGTCTCCACTGGCATCGGCAAGCCGCATTTCTGGGATCGTGCTCGCTACTATAACGAGGAGCGTCGCCTGGCAGCCGCTCTCGATGAGATGGAACAGAAGGCGCAATAGGAACGACGATGTTCGGTATCGATCCCATAGTGCTGTTGATTGTGCTGCTGACGGCGGTCTCTGCTGCCGCAGTCTGCTATGGCATCCTTTATTCGCGGATCGAAACACAGAAGAAGACGGAAAGCCGGGTCAACCGGGTCAAGCAGGCCGAGACCGACCGCGTCAAGGTCAAGGTAGCGCGCGATCGCGTCCAGGAAATGTCGAAGCGCCGCAAATCGGTGCAAGAGACTTTGAAGGATCTGGAACGGCGCCAGTCCGAAAACGCGAAAAAGAAGCAATCGCTGAAAGCGCGCCTGGTGCAGGCTGGCCTGTCGTTGACGCCGTCGCGCTTCTACATCTTCAGCGTGCTGTTCGGCATTTTCGTCACGCTGGTCTTTTTCATCGTCGGCGTGCCGCCCCTCGTCATCTTGGGCATGTTCGTCGCTACCGCCTTCGGCCTGCCGCGCTGGGTCGTCGGCTTTCTCATCAAGCGCCGGCAGGCGAAATTTCTCGATGAGTTTCCGAATACGCTCGACCTTATCACCCGCTCCCTTCGCTCGGGCCTGCCGCTCAATGATGCCGTCCGGCTTGTGGCGGCCGAGGCACGCGAACCGGTCAAGACGGAATTCCGGCGCGTGGTCGAGGCGCAGCAGGTCGGTCTCAGCATGGCGGAGGCCTGTGCACGCATCGCGAACTATATGCCGCTGCAGGAAGTGAACTTCTTCTCGATCGTCATCGCAATCCAGGCCCAGGCAGGCGGCAACCTGTCCGAAGCCTTGGGCAACCTTTCGAAGGTGTTGCGCGAACGCAAGAAGATGAAGGCGAAGGTCAAGGCGCTGTCGATGGAAGCCAAGGCGTCAGCCGTCATCATCGGCGCTCTGCCCTTCATCGTCATGACGCTCGTCTATATCACGTCGCCGCAATACATGATGATCCTGTTCACCGACCCGCGCGGCCATCTGATCATGATCGCCGCCGCCGTCTGGATGTCGATCGGCATCTTCATCATGCGCAACATGGTCAATTTCGAGATCTGAGTGAAGGGAGCCGTCTAGTCATGTCCGATTTGGCCTCCAATTTGACCGATCCCGGTACCCTTCTCGCTATCGTGGTTGCGGTTGCCGTATTTGCGACCTTATACACGATCGCCATACCGATGCTGGAGCGCGGCGACCTCAACAAGCGCATGAAGGCGGTGTCGACGGAGCGTGAGCAGCTCCGCGCCCGCGAGCGCGCACGATTGAGCGCCGATGGCGGCAAGGCGTCGCTGCGCAGCCACAAGAATAGAAATGCCAGGCAGATCGTCGAGCGCTTCAACCTGCGCAACGCGCTCGTCGACGCCAATACCGTCAATCGACTGCGCACTGCGGGCCTGCGCTCGGAAAACGCCTTGAATATATTCTTGGTAGCCCGATTCCTGCTGCCGTTCCTGTTCCTGGCCGTTGCGATTCTCTTGGTCTTCGGTCTCGGTTATTTTGCCTCGAGGCCGCTGCCGATCCGCCTGCTCGGCGTCATCCTTTTTGCCTATTTCGGTTTCTATGCGCCGAACATCTATATTTCCAATCTGGTGACCAAGCGGCAGAAGTCGATCAAGCGCGCCTGGCCGGACGCTCTCGACCTGATGCTGATCTGCGTGGAGTCGGGCATTTCAATCGAGGCCGGCATGCATCGCGTCTCGGAGGAAATGGCGGAGCAATCCCCGGCACTGGCCGAGGAAATGGTACTGACCACGGCCGAACTTTCCTTCCTGCCGGATCGCCGCACGGCCTTCGACAATCTTGCAGCACGTACGCAGATCGAACTCGTCAAATCGGTGACGCAAGCCCTCATTCAGGCCGAACGCTACGGCACCCCGCTCTCGCAGGCGCTGCGCGTCATGGCGCAGGAAGGCCGCGACGAGCGCATGAACGAGGCGGAAAAGAAGGCAGCCGCGCTGCCGCCGAAGCTGACCGTGCCGATGATCATCTTCTTCCTGCCTGTTTTGATGGCCGTCATTCTCGGTCCGGCAATCATCCAGGCGATGGACAAGTTCTGATCTGCCGGCTTGCCGGCGGCATTCCGCATGATTAATCTCTCACGCAATGCTGCCGATAGCGCCCGCCGCACCATTTCCGTAATGCGCCGGGCGGTCGTGTCGGCCCTGTTGGGAGGTTCTGCATGTCATCCCTGGTAATATTTCTCAGCGTCATCGCGGCGGTTTTCATCGGGGCGGTCAGTCCCGGTCCGAGCTTCGTGCTGGTTTCGCGCATTGCCGTCTCCCGTTCGCGCAAGGCTGGCCTTGCTGCAGCCTTCGGCATGGGAACGGGCAGCGTCATCTTCGCGACCCTGGCTCTGTTCGGCCTCAGCGCGTTGCTCATGAAAGTCGAATGGCTGTATCTCGCGCTGAAAATCGGCGGCGGTCTCTATCTGATCTATGTCGGCATCCGCATCTGGCGCAGCGCCGCAGACGATCTTCCGATGGATGCGCCGGCGACGCCCGCAGCGAGCGGTATTAGGCGCAACTTTCTCTTTGCGCTGGGAACGCAGCTCAGCAATCCGAAGACTGCCATTTTCTACGGCAGTATTTTCGCCGCCCTTCTGCCGGCGGCCCCGGCACCCTGGCTGCTGTTTACGGTCCCGCCCGCAGTCTTCCTGGTCGAAGTCGGCTGGTATACGGTGGTGACGCTGGCCTTCTCCTCCAACCGTCCGCGTGCGCTCTATGTCGGCTCCAAGCTCTGGATCGATAGGGTGGCGGGTGCGGTCATCGGCGCACTTGGCGCGCGGCTGGTGGCTGAGGGCCTGCCGCGGCATATCTGGCGGTAAGTATCCGGGCCGATCGAACCTTCGCCGGCATTGCACGGCGTTCGATCCCTGTCCGAACAAGCCCCTGTCGGCAGCGTCCCGGGTTCTCCCGGCTTTACTGCTGGACGACCTTTCTCGTGTCGTTGCCGGCAGCAAGCTTCTGCCAGGAGTTCTGCTGCGCCAGCATGCCGCGCAGATAGGCGACATTGGCGTTCGCCTGTTGCGGCGTCAGTTCCTGGCGGGCGATCTGTTCGGCTTCGGCAAAGCGGCCCTGCAGCCCGACGACAAGCGCGAGATTCTGCCGTACGCGGCTATCGGCGCCCGGTTGGGCGACAGCGGTACGGAGATAGCTTTCGGCATTCTTGAGATCGCCCGTCAGCACGTAGGACATGCCGAGATTGGAAAGGATGGTGGGCTCGTTGGGAGCGAGTACCAGCGCGTCCCGATATTTCGCCCGTGCGTCAGTGGCGCGCCCCAGCTGATCGAGGATGGCGCCCTGGGCTGAAACCAGACGCCAATCCGGCCGATCCGGAAGCTGGGCGCGATCGATGGTCGACAGCGCCTCGTCCAGCTGGCCCGCCGCCGCCTGCGCCTTGCCGTAGGCCGCCAGCACGCCGCGATCGCTCGGATTGGCGATCGCCACCTGCTGCATGACGGCAAGGGCCTGATCGTTGCGGCCGCTCATGCGAAGCGCGTTGGCATAATTGACGCCGGCATCGCGATCCTTAGGATTGGCGTCATAGGCCTTGCCATACGCCGCGGTTGCCTGAGCCAGATCGGTGCTGTTCATCGTGTCGAGGGATTTCGACGTCGTGGGGATCGAGCCGGTCGTTATCCTGTCTTTCCCCGTCGTCGAGCAGCTCGCGAGCGCAAGCGCCAGAAGTGCGGCCGAGGCGCCCCGAAAAAGGAAGGTTCTGAGCAAAGACGTGGTTGAACGGGCGGACATGACGCTATCCCTGAATCCTTAAATCTTGCGTCCGGCCTAGAATCGGAACAGGGAAAGGTTCGACGCAATGTTCGCTCCAGCAATAATCTGTTAACCCTAACAGACGGTTAACTCTCGATTCCCTGAAGTCCCCGATTCCCTGAAGTCATCGTCAAAGGATAGTCATGGCCCCCTATCAATTCATCGAGCGCGCGACGCCTTTCAATTCGAAGGGCGGCGCGACCCTGCCGATCTTTGCCGTCACTCCGGCGCATGTCGAGACCGGCACCATCGACCCCATCGCGCTCGATTGGGCCCGCAAGGCTGGCTACAAGGCCGAAAGCGGCTCGTTGCTGCTGATTCCGACGGCTGAAGGGCATCTGGGCGGGGCCTTGTTCGGCCTCGGCTCCAATCCCTCGGAGCAACCCTTCCTGACGGGCAAGCTCGCACGCAGCCTGCCGGCCGGCGACTGGCACATCGAGACGGCGCCCCTGACGGCGAACCGGCTCTCGCTTGGCTTCGGTCTCGGCAGCTACCGCTTCGATCGCTATAAATCGGAAAAGGCGCCGGCGCCGACGCTGATGATCCCGCGCGATGCCGATGCCGCCGATATCAAACGCCAGCTCGCCGGCGTCTTCCTGGCCCGCGATCTCATCAACACGCCGACCAACGACATGGGACCGGAGCAGCTGGAAGCCGCCTTCCGGGCGCTCGCCCAACACTACAAGGCAGAAATGTCCGTCATCATTGGCGACGATCTGCTGAAGGAAAATTTCCCGCTCGTCCATACTGTCGGACGCGCCAGCGTCGACGCGCCGCGTCTTCTCGAAATGCGCTGGGGCAAGAAGGGCCATCGCCGCATCACGCTGGTCGGCAAGGGTGTCTGTTTCGACACCGGCGGCCTCGACATCAAGCCGGCATCCTCGATGCTGCTGATGAAAAAGGACATGGGCGGCGCCGCCAACGTTATGGGTCTGGCTCTGATGATCATGGACGCCAAGCTCAAGGTCGACCTGCGCGTCATCATTCCCGTCGTCGAGAACTCGATTTCGGCCAATGCCTTCCGCCCCGGCGATATCTATAGGAGCCGCAAGGGTCTCACGGTTCAGATCGACAATACCGATGCCGAGGGCAGGCTGATCCTCGCCGATGCGCTTGCCTATGCCGACGAGGACGCGCCGGATCTGATGATCGACATGGCGACGCTGACGGGCGCTGCCCGCGTCGCGCTCGGCCCCGACCTGCCGCCTTTCTTCACCGATGACAGCGAACTCGCCAACGATCTGACGGAAGCGAGCCTGGAGACGGACGATCCGCTGTGGCGCATGCCGCTCTACATGGGCTATGACAAGGATATCCGCACGAAATTTGCCGATATCACCAATGCCCCTGCCGGCGGCATGGCCGGCTCGATCACCGCCGCCCTGTTCCTGAAGCGCTTCGTGACGAAGACGCCGAGCTGGGCGCATTTCGACATTTTCGGCTGGGCACCGAGCGAACGGCCGCATTCCCCCGGCGGCGGCGAGGCGCAGGGGATTCGGGCGCTGTATCATCATATCAGGCAGAGCGTGCGGTAGATTGCCGTCGTTCCCTCTCCCCGCATTGCGGGGAGAGGGCTAGGGTGAGGGGCCAGGCGCACCGGTGCCACAGCGTTGATCCGGCCTGACCATCACCGGCAATGGGTTCGAAGAGACGGAGACTTTGATCTTTTCGTTACTTTCGAGAAAGCCCCTCATCCGAGCCCTCCACCTTTCGCTTCGCTCAACGTCTCGGTCTCACCTTCTCCCCGCAATGCGGGGAGAAGGGGTCGATGAATTCCCCTTGAATCTGCCACGATCTTGACCGAGACTGGAACGGCAGCGTAACGATTTTCGGGGTTGCCCTTGCCGCTAGATCTCTCTGCCTCGCAGGCTCTTGGCCTTTGGCATGGCGTGACGCTCGCTCAGGTGCGCCGCGAGGATCATGATTTGACGCTGCGGCAGACGGCGATCCTTCTGCAGATCTATCTCGTGCCGCCGCCGCATACGGTGCGCGGGCTTGCCGCTACGCTCGGCGTCACCAAGCCGGTCATCACCCGGGCGCTTGACACCATGGGCGAGATGGGATTGGTCGACCGCGTACGCGACGACCGCGACCGCCGCAATGTCATCATCAAGCGCACGGTCACCGGCGCGCTCTATCTGGAAAAACTCGGCGATCTCGTCATCGAGCATGGCCGCAAACTATAATCTGGGAATTCCGCCATGACGCTCGACCGCCGTCTCAATGCTTTCAGGCCAGATCTCGCCGAAGCCTCTCTCAAGGGCAGGGTCGAGGCCGAGCGCTTTGTCGAAGGCAGCAGCGCTCGCGTCGCCGTCCCGGTCATCGCCCTTCGGCCGAAGCCGGATCTTGCCGCGGGCATCGATACCGAGCTCCTGATGGGCGAAGAGGTGACAATTTTCGAGCGCCGCGACGGTTGGTGCTGGGTCAAGGCGCTGGCGGACGGTTATGTCGGCTATCTTCCCGAAACTGCGGTCAGGCAGGGCGCTGCAGCCCCGACCCATGTCGTCATTCCCCAGCGCACCTTCGTCTATCCCGAGCCGGAGCTGCGCAAGCCGCACGCGGCGATCCTGTCCATGGGCAGCCTCGTGCATGTTGTTGGCACGGCGGAGGCGCGCGGCAATCACTACGTCGTCCTGGAGGATGGCACCGCCATCTTCGCCAAGCATGTACAGCCGATCGGCGATAACAGGGGCGGCGATTTTGTCGACGTCGCCCTGCGCTTCCTGGAGACGCCCTATCTCTGGGGCGGCCGCTCGGGTCTCGGCATCGATTGCTCGGGCCTCGTGCAGCTGGCGCTGTCGATGACAGGCCGTTCTGCACCGCGCGATACCGACATGCAGGCCGTCGGCCTTGGCCAGCCGATCGATCGCGAGGAGTTGAAGCGCGGCGACTTCGTCTTCTGGAAGGGGCATGTCGCGATCATGGAAGACCCGGAAACTATCGTCCATGCCAACGGCCATACCATGACCGTCGCCCGTGAGAATTTCGCTGCCGCCGTCGAGCGCATTGGCTGGCTTTACGAACGTCCGACCGGCTATCGCCGCCTCATCGACTGATCGCCGATCGGAACCGACTTTCCGCTCGTTCGTTATCTCCTTGACCGAGATATGTTTTCGGAAGGAGACGACGATGCTCGTCACGGCCATGGAAAAGACGGTCCGGGATATCTTGCTCGACAACCATATGCGCAGAAGCGGCAAGATCGACCGGCTGCGCGAGCTGCGTAGCGAGGCTCGCGCCATCCAGCGCGCTGGCAGTGAAAGCGCGATGAGTGCGGACGATGGGCTTCAGGACGATTTGCGCGTGATTGAAAAGGCGCTGCACGATCTGGATGCCGATGTCTTGCACAAGGGCGCCGCAACCTTGTAGCCACGGCGCTTGCCATCATTTGTGACAGCGGTGGGTTTACGGTGTGCGAGGACGCGCGATCCAGATGCCGGCGACGATCACGATGCCGCCAAGCGCCTGCAGCAGGGTGACGTTCTCGCCGAACAGGAACCAGGCGAAAAGCGCCGCTGCGATCGATTCCAGGAAGATGACGAGCGAGGAAAAGACGGTCGGCAGTCTTCCGAGCGCCACCGAGAGCAGCCCCTGTCCGCCGGCATGGCTGATGAGGCCGAGCGCCAGAAGGACGCACCATCCCGAGATCGACTGCGGCAATATCCTCGGCTCGAAGAAGAAGGCGACGAGGAACAGCAGAGCCGACGTTATGATGCTGAGTTCGAAGGTGACGCGGGCGGCATTCGTCTTTGGACGGGCAGCGCCAACCGCCAGGAAATAAAGGCCGAAGAAGGCGCCGGTGATGATGGCAAGTGCATCGCCGACGGCACGATCCGGATTGAATGCCAGGCTCTGCACGACGAGCGCCGTGCCGCCCGCAAGGCAGACGAGGAGGCCGAGAAGCGTGGCGCGACTGACGCGCTGCCTCAAAAGAAGCCAGCCGAAGATGACGACCCAGAGCGGCGCCATCGTCGCAAAGAAGGTGGCGTTGGCAATCGTCGTCCGCATGATGGAGAGATGCCAGAAGAACAGGTCGCCCGTAAAAGCGATGCCGGCAAGAATGGTCGGCAGGGTGAAGCTGGCACGCGCCGCATTTGGTTCGGCAGCTTCCGCATAGCGCATCCATACCCAGAGGATCGGCAGCGCCAGAAAGACGCGCCAGAAGGCGCTGGCGAAAGGTCCGACATCGGCAAGGCGCACGAGGCTCGGCGAAATGCTCATCGCCAGCGCCGCGAGCAGCATCGCCACAACACCCAGCACGAAGCCCTTCGTATCGGCGCCTTCATTGAGGCTCGGGCTGCGCATATCGTATTCGGTGTCGGGCTGTGACATTCTTCTGCCTCTGCAAGTCAGTTGATTTGTGGCGCAAACCTAATACATGCGGAATGAGTATTTGGCTCCATTTTGACGGTTTTCATGCAATTTTGTTTCCTCTTTGCGGTAAGGATATATTGAAATGCGCAAATCCGCTGATCTCGATGAGTTCGACCTTGCAATTCTCGAGATTCTCCAGGCTGACAGCACGGTTCCGCAGCGCGAGATCGGCGAAAGGATCAACCTGTCGGCGCCGGCCGTACAGCGGCGCATCAAGCGGATGCAGGCGACCGGCGTCATTCAGGCCAATATCGCGGTGGTCGACCCGGCAGCTGTGGGCTTGCCGATCACCATCGTCGTCGAGGTTCATATCGCGAACGAACGCTATGACCTGATTAATGCGATCAAGCGCAGCTTCCAGGAAGCGCCAGAGGTGCAGCAATGCTACGGCGTCACGGGCGAGGCGGATTTCGTTCTCATTATCGTCGTTGCCAGCATGTCCGCCTATGAAGAGGTGGCGCGTCGTCTCTTCTACGACAATCCGAATGTCACGAAATTCAAGTCGCTCGTCACTATGGACCGGGTGAAGGTCGGCCTTTCCTTGCCATTGACGCGGGATTAGCCGGCTGCGGGTTCACCCCGGCCGCTTCGGCCAGTTTGTCACGCCGCCGCTCCAATTTTCATAAGCCTTGGAAAGGCGCAGCACCAGCATGTCGTCGAAGCGCGGGCCGACGATCTGCAGGCCGATCGGCATGCCGGAGCGGGAAAAGCCGCAATTGATCGACGAGGCCGGTTGCTCCGACATGTTCCACGGAACGGTGAAACCGACATGTTCGAAGGGCCGGGCGGGATCATTGGTGGGCGAGGCCCATTCGGCGGGATAGGAGACGATCGGGTTCGTCGGCGAAAGCACGGCGTCCACCTGTGTGAACAGTTTGCCGCAGCTCTTGCGCATCTCGATGGTCTGGTTGAAGCCGCGTACGGCATCGACGCCGCTGATCTCAGCACCACCCTTCGCCCAGCTATGGATATAGGGCAGGATTGCGCTGCGGCGTTCCTCGCTCAATCCCATGATGTCGCCCCAGAAGCGAGCGCGCCAAAAGACATCGAGCCCGTCAAGCATCTGTCGCGTCAGCACCGGCGCGACGTCGATGATGGTCGCGCCCGCTTCGTCGAAGCGTTTGGCGGCGGCAATGACCGCATCGCGCACCTCGTCATCGACGGGCAAACCACAGCCGGCATCCAGCATCAGGCCGATCCTCATGCCGCTGACGTCGATATCGAGATCCATCCAGTCGATCTCGTTCGGCGGCAGGCTGGTGCCGTCGCGCCAGTCGGGCCGCGAGAGTGTCGCCATGGAGAAGGCGGCATCCTCGACGGTGCGTGTCATTGGCCCGGCGCATCGACCGACATAATAGGGATCGACCGGGATGCGCCCATGGCTCGGCTTGAAGCCGAAAATGCCGGTCCAGCCCGCCGGCAGGCGCACCGAGCCACCGATATCGGTGCCGATATGCAGCGGTCCATAGCCGGCAGCCGCCGCCGCTGATGCGCCGGCGCTGGAACCGCCCGGATTCTGGCTCGGGTCCCACGGATTGCGGCTGAGCTTGTGAAAGCTGGAAAGGCCTGATGACAGCATGCCGTAATCCGGGCAGGTGGTTTTTGCGAAGATTACCGCGCCGTCCTCGCGCATGCGGGCGGCGATCGGCGCGTCCTCGGCGGCGGGAACGAGTTCGACGGCCGCCGTGCCGAGCGGCACCGGCTGGCCCTTGGTGGCAATCAATTCCTTCAGCGTCACGGGAATACCGTCCAAGGCCCCAAGCGGCGCCCCCTTCGCCCAGCGCTCCGTGGAGGCCGCCGCCTGCCTGCGGGCATCCTCGGGATCATAGGCATAGAGAGCAGCGATCGTCGGCTCCCATGCCTCGATATGCTCTTCAAGCGCCAGCCAGTATTCGCTGGGAGACAGGCTCTTGTCGGCAAATTTGCGTCTGAGGTCTTGGATGGAAAGATCGGTCGGTTCAGTCATGGCCTATTCTCTTCATGTCTCAATCAGCGCGTCGCCTCGCGGGGGTCGAGGAGATCGCGCAGCCCGTCGCCGAGCAGGTTGAAGCCGAGCACGGAGAGCGCGATGGCAAGCCCCGGCAAAAGAGCGAGCCACGGCGCGACGTGGAAATAGGTTTGTGCGTCAGCCAGCATCCGTCCCCAGGTGGGCGCCGGCGGCGGCACGCTCAGGCCCAGGAAGGCAAGGCCGGCCTCGGTCAGGATCGCAAGGCCGAGCTGGATCGTCGCCTGCACGATGATGCTGCCCATGATGTTCGGCAGGACATGGCGAAGCGTGATGGACAACTGCGTGTTGCCGATGGCCCGCGCCGCCAGCACATAGTCCCGGCTCCAGGCCTGCAGCGCCGAGCCGAGCGCGACACGGGCAAACACCGGCACCATGAAGACTGCGATGGCGATGATGGCCGTCATGCGCCCTGTCCCGAGGAACGCGCCGAGGATCATGGCCGAGAGGATCGGCGGCAGCGCAAAGATCACGTCGCAAGCGCGCATGACCAGTGCCTCGAACAGACCGCGTTGCGCAGCGGCGGTGACTCCGATGATCGTGCCCAGCGTCCCGCCGATCGCGACGGCCGAAACGGAGATCGACAGCGAGTTCCAGCAGCCCGCCATCAGCATCGACAGGACGTCGTGGCCGAGTTGATCGGTGCCGAGAAGACCGAAGCCGAAGGGCGGCTGCAGCTTGTGGGTGATCTGCATCTTCGCCGGCGGTACCGGCGTCCAGAACAGCGAGAGGATGGCGACGCCGACAAGCGCGAGGATGATGACGGCGCCGACAATCAGATTGGCCCGCCGCAATGCACGGAAGCGGCGGCGGGAAGGCTGGGCGGCAGCTGTTGCTTCGGCTGCAGTCATTGCGCGCCTCCCGCCCGCAGCCGCGGATCGATGGCGAGATAGGAGAGATCCACGAGGAAGTTCACGACGATGACGAGGCCGGCAAAGAACAGCACGACATCCTGCAGCACGATGATGTCGCGCTGGCTGAGTGCCTGATAGGCGAGGCGGCCGAGGCCGGGTAGGGTGAAGACGTTTTCGATCAGCACTGCGCCGGCGACCAGAAAGGTGAATTGCAACCCGAGGATGGTCAGCACCGGCACCAAAGCATTCGGCACCACATGCCCCCAGAGCACGCGGCTGCGGGATAAGCCCTTGGCGGTCGCCGTGCGGGCAAAATCCTCATGTAGCGTATCGAGCACCGCCGAGCGCGTCACCCGGGTCAGTACCGCCGCCTGCGGCAGCGCAAGGGCCACGGCGGGCAGCACGAGTGCTTTCAACGATGGCCACACGCCGTTGCTCCAGCCGGGAAAACCGCCGGCCGGCATCCAGCCGAGCGAGGTGGCAAACAGCAACACCAGCAGAAGACCGACCCAGAAGCCCGGCACGGCAATGCCCATCTGCGAAAACAGAGCGGCGAGGATATCGAAGAAACCGCCACGCCTGGCCGCTGCGGCGACCCCGAGCGGCACGGCAATGATGACGGACAGCAGAATGGCAAGCACCGCAAGCGGCAGGGTGACGGTGAGCCGCTCCGCAATGAGGCCGGCGACCGGCACGCCGTAGGTATAGGACGTGCCGAGATCGCCCGTCAGCGCGCCGGCAAGCCATTGCCCGTAGCGGATGATCAGCGGCTGGTCGAGGCCCATCTCATGCCGAAGCGCCGCCAGCGTTTCCGGTGTCACCGAGGTGCCGAGCGTGATCGCTGCCGGGTCGCCCGGCAGCAGCGCCATGACGGCAAAGACCAGCAGCGAGACGGCGATCAGCGTCAGCACAAGTCCGAAAATCCGGCGGGTGAGCAATACGATCATAGCAAGTCCATGGCCGATCACGCCGGCATCGATAAATTTGACGGCGGCCGACATGAATCGCCCGCGCAGAAGCGCTCAGTCTTCCCAGGAAACGTTGGTCAGCACGTTGGAGGGAATAGGCTCGTTCTCCCACAGACCCCTAAGCTTCTTGTCCCAGACGCCGAGCTTCGGCATGACGAAGAGGAAGAGCGCCGGCACATCCTCGGCGAGAATGCTCTGCGCCTCGCCATAGAGCTTGTTCTGCTCGGCGGGATCGGTCGTGAGCTGGATCTTCTTCATCAGCTCGTTGAAGGCGGGGTTCTTGTAGTTGAAGTAGTAGGGGTCGCGCGAATAGATGTCGATGTCCATCGGCTCGGCATGGGCGACGATGGTCATGTCGTAGTCGCGGCCGCTGAAGACGTCCTGCACCCATTTCGCCGGAAATTCCGTCGGCTCGATATTCATCGTCACGCCGATATCGGCGAACATCGCCTGCATCACCTGCGCGCTGCGTGGCGCATAAGCCATCTGCGGCGTCTTGATGGTGAAGGTGAAACCATTTGGATAGCCGGCTTCGGCAAGCAGCGCCTTGGCCTTGGCTGCGTCGTAGGGCAGTGTGCCGGTGAGGTCCTTGTAGCCGGGGTCGTTCGGCGTGTAGTGGCTGCCGATGGCGGTCCCGAGGCCCGACCAGGCGCCCTCGATGATCGTCTTGCGGTCGAGCGCCATCATCAGTGCCTGACGCACGCGCTTGTCGTCGAAGGGCTTGCGCGTGTTGTTCATGCCGGCCACGACCTTCAGCTCGGTATTGCCGATCTTGGTCGTCAGTCGGGCATCGCCTGCGAAGGAATTCATGAGTTCAGGCGCTGCAAATTCCGGAAAGGCATCGACATCGCCGGCCTTGAGCGCCGCCGCTTCCGCCTGCGGATCGGAAATGAAGCGGAAGGTCACCTTCTCGAGCTTCACATCGACCGATTTGTTCCAGTAGTCCGGGTTCTTGACGAGATCGACATGGTCGCCCTTGGCCCAGGCGGAGAACTTGAACGGGCCGGTGCCGACGGGCGTCGTCTTGTCGTCGGCGGAGGATTTCGGTCCGACCATGACGGAGGAGGGCCAGCCGAGCCAGTAGAGAAGGCTGCCGGTCGGCGAGGAAAGATGCAGGACAAGCGTTTCCGCATCAGGCGTATCGATCGAGGCGATCGTCGCAAAGAAGCGCTTCTGCGGATTGACGGATTGGGCGCCGCGGGCGCGATCGAGCGTGAACTTGGCGGCGACGGAATCGAAGGCCTGGCCGTCATGGAATTTCACGCCGGTCTGCAGCTTGAAGGTATAGGTCAGCCCATCGGGCGAAATTTCCCAGCTCTTGGCAAGCTGCGGCACGATCTTGCCGTTTTCATTGATGGCAACCAACCCTTCGAAGATGTTCTGCCAGGTGACCTGGCCGATCGCGACAGGGGCGGCGATCGTCGGGTCGAGGCCAGTTGGCTCGACGCTCATGCCGAGATTGAGCGTCGTTTTCGCGGCTTCGGCAGGCGTCAGGCCCATCATCAGCAGACCGGCGGAAAGTGCGGCGCCATAGGCAAGCCGGCGCGCGACGTCGCCGAGGCTCCGGCGTGAAAACTTGGTCATCTCAGTTCCCTTGCTTTTGCCCGCTGGTCCGGCTTCCCTCCGGCCTGCGGTCTTTTCAACGATAGTGTCATCTGACATGCGCACACACAATTCCGAAAATGTGTGCTCGGTGTAGCCGAAATAGCTACACTGATTTTCGTGATTTACGCACCTGTTTCAATCCTGCCTCCCCTTGGCGGAAAGTTGCTGTCGCATGAAGCGTTCGATGAAGTCGAGCAGCTTGCCGGCAGCAAATGAAAGTTGGCGATCCGGCGCAACGCAAAGATCGACCGGCGTGCGCACCCCCTTGCCGCCGGCGACCGGCCGCGCCACGAGCTGGCCCGCCGCGATCTCTCTTTGAACGGTCAGTGCCGGCAGCATGGTGATCGCCGCGCCGCGCAAGACCAGTTCCTTCTGCATTTCCAGCGAGCTCGTTTCGAACACAGGGTCAAGGGTAAGCCCCTCGCGCTCGAACAGCGCGTCGAAAGCCTGCCTTGCACCGAAGGAGCGATCGGGGACGGCAAGTGCGCGTGCCGCGATCTCCGCAAGCGTGATCTCCCCGGCGGCGGCCAGCGGATGAGAGGTTGCTGCGATCACGTCATAGGTCAGCTCGGACCGCAGCCTTACCTTGGTGCCCGAAAGCGGCGGGGCAAACAGCGTCACCGCAATATCGGCTTCGGCATTGTTGACGGCTTCGATGGCGCCGCGGGCGCTGGTGATGGTCACTTCGAAGCGTAGCCGCGGATAGCGCAGGCTGAATTCGGCAAGCGCCGGAGCAAGGATATTGGCGACCGACGCGCCATTGGCATAAATGCTGACGGTGCCGCGCTGCAGACCCTTCAGGTCTTCGATCAGTTGATGAACGTGCTCGAGTTCGCGCAGCGTCCGGCCGGCGCGTGCCGCCAACAATTCGCCGGCGGCGGTCAATCTTATGCCTCGAGCGCTGCGTTCGACCAGCTGCGTGCCGAAGTGATATTCGAGGTTTTCGATCTGGCGGCTGATCGCCGTCGGCGCCACGTTCAGGTTTTCCGCCGCCTGCCGCATGGAACTGGTGCGCACCAGCTCGTCGAAATAGATCAGCGCGCGGATCTGCATGGGCAGGATCTCCGGCTTAGGCGGCGGGCTTGGCGAAGCGATCCCGCCATGCGGTCTGCCCGCCCTTAACGGGCAATGCCGTGGCCTCGTAGACGCCGCGCGCGATGGCGCGTGCCATGACGATCGCGGCGAGGTGGCAGAGTTCCATGAAGCTCGGGATGTCGTCGCGGATGTGTTTGCCGGTGGAGGCGGCAAACACGGTATCGCCGTCAAGCGGCAGATGCGTCGGCAAAAGCGCGCGGGCAAAGCCGTCGTGCGCGCAGATGGACAGGCGATGTGCCTCCGCCTTGGTCAATTGCGCATCGGTGACGACGGCGCCGATTGTCGTGGCGGTGATGTTGGTGCCCTTCAGACGCAGGCGCGAATCGATCGTGTGCGGCATACCAAGTCCGCCGAATTCGCCATTCTCCTCGAAAGGCGCCGCCCAGAAATGCGGGCCATCGCCAATGGTGGCCGCGCCGAGCGCATTGACCGCGACGATGGCGGCGATGCTGTATCCTCTGCTGCTGAAGGCGCTTGCCGAGCCGAGCCCGCCCTTGACCGTCGCAGTCGTCGCGCCGGTGCCGGCGCCGACCGTGCCGAGCGCGAACGGCCCCTTGGTGGCCGCCTTGAAGGCGGCATGGCCCATGTCGCGATAAGGCGAGTGCAGCCCCCAATCCTTGTTGCCGCCGTTGATGAGATCGAACAGGATCGCCTGCGGCACGATCGGTACCAGCGCATCACCGACCTTGAGGCCGCGGCCGATTTCCCGCAAGCCGGCCTGCACGCCGCCTGCGGCATCGAGCCCATAGGCCGAGCCGCCTGAAAGCACGAGAGCATCCACTGCGCCGACCGTCATCGCCGGGTCCAGCAATGCGGTATCCCGCCCGCCCGGCGCGCCGCCGAGAATGCTGCAGGAGGCAACCGCCGGCGCATCGAAGACAATGGCGGTGACGCCGGAGCCGAGCGCAAGGTCTGTGGAGTGACCAACGGCGACGCCTTCGACATCGGTCAGGAGATTAAGGAGGTCAGCCAATGAAAAATCCTTCGCCGTTACGAGCGCGAGGCCGTCATGGCGATAGGACCGCAAAGGGAATCAAAACACAAGATGGGATCGCTGGAGGGATGCGCCGTTAAGGCCGGGCCCGATGGTATGAGGTTCCGCCTGCGAAGCAGCTTCATGCCGGAAATCCGACGGAGGCGTGGTGGGCTCGCGCATGAAAAAGCCCCCACCTTAAGCGTTTCAAAAGGTGAGGGCGGGTGATGGGATTGGGTAAGAGCTTAGGCGAGCCGATCCATCAAACATGGATCGGCTTGGCCTGCTGGCGGGAAAGAAGATCGCGGATCGCAAGTCTCACTTCGTCCGCGTTTCTGAAATGCTGCTCGTCCAGGTCATGGACATGATATTTTACAGCGATGAACTTGAGCCGATCCTGGTCAGGAACGACGATGCCGACGGGAACGCCGGCGTACTCTATTACTTGCTTCTTCATAAATAGACTCCCTCTGCGCACGCACGGCGCAGACATGGCGAATTGACTGTTTGATTCCGGTAGGGAGGACGAACGTCACATTCGACAGCACGGGCGGGAGAGCGCGCCCGAACGGTCATGGCCAAGCACGGACCACCCAAGGATCGAAGCAATGGCTTTAAAATTCAGCATGTCACGTCCCTGGTTGGTGTTGTACTTGTGCGGGCTCCGAAAAGGAGCGCCGCGAACGATGCGTTATTGTCTATTATATTAGTAGACAATAACAATTTCATCTCCAGAAACATATTCCCAAAGATGTCAAAATGTCGACGATCGGTAAAATAAAATTCCGTATCTGGCTAACAGCGAAGAAGGACTTGGTGCTCTTCCGCGCGATGTCCCTTGTCGGAACGGCTCGCCGATCATCGACCAACAGATAGGAATTGGCAGGAGATTCGACAATGCCCCCGCGGCATTAAAATTCACTCGCCGCTAAAACACCTCAATGGTTAACGGCGCTAAGAACGACATCAAAATCCGTCTGCAAGCACCTTTTCCAGCGCCTTCACGAAGAAATCGGCACTTTCTGGCGCAAGGCAGAGCGGCGGCTTGATCTTCAACACGTTCAAGTGATCGCCGGTCGGCTGCATGATGACCCCGAGATCGAGCAGGCGCTCGCAGATCGCAGCCGTCTCTTCGGTGGCCGGTGCCAGCGTCTCGCGGTCGCGGACAAATTCCACGCCGAGATAAAGCCCCGTGCCATGCACGGCGCCGATCAACGGGAAGTGATCCATCAGCGCGATCAACCCGGCTTTCAGCCGGTCGCCGACCACGCGGGCGTTGTCCTGCAAGTTCTCGTCCTTGAGAACATCGAGAACAGTCAGCCCGACGACGCAGCTGACCGGGCTGCCGCCGGCGGAGGAGAAGAAATAGCCTTCCCTCTCCAATGATTCGGCGATCTCGCGGCGGGTAATGACGGCGCCGAGCGGGTGGCCGTTGCCCATGCCCTTGGCGATGGTGATGATGTCGGGCACGACGCCTTGGGTTTCGAAGCCCCAGAAGTGCTCGCCGAGACGGCCATAGCCGACCTGAACTTCGTCGGCGATGCAAAGGCCGCCGCGCTGGCGCACCGCATCGTAGACGCCGGCGAGATAGCCGTGCGGCAGGGCAATGCCGCCGGCATTGCCATAGACCGGCTCGGCGATGAAGCCGGCAAGCCCGTCACCCTTTTCGTCGATCGCCTGCAATTTGGCGGTGACGTCGTTGAGATAGTCATGCCCTGAATCAGGCCCGCGGAACGGGCCGCGATAGGTATTAGGGGAGAGGACGGGATGCACCCAGTCCGGACGCGTCGTCAGCGCCTGCGGATTGTCGGCAATCGAGGTGGAGACGGCATCGCTCGCAACCGTCCAGCCGTGATAGGCCTCCAGTAGGCAGAGGATGTTCCTCTTGCCGCTATGGGCCCAGGCAAGGCGGATGGCGAGATCGTTGGCTTCCGAGCCGCTATTGACGAGGAAGACGCTGTCTAATCCGTCAGGCGCGAGCATCGCCAACCGCTCGGAAAACTCGGCGACGGCGGCGTAATGGAAGCGGGAATTGGTATTGAGCCGCGACCATTGCTGGGCGATCGCCGCCGTCAGGCGCGGATGGGCATGGCCGAGCGTCGTGACATTGTTGACCATGTCGAGAAAGCAGCGGCCCTGCATGTCGAACAGGAATTCGCGCCAGCCGCGCTCGATCTGCGGCGGCATCTCGTAATAGTGCTTCTGCGGCTTGGCGAAGCGGGCATTGCGCAGCGATAGCAAGGCCGTCGTATCCGGTCGCGGCGCTTCACATGCCGGGTTCAGCAGCGCGACAGGCGAGGGAGAGACGGCCGACCAACCGTCCGCCTGATCTGCCGTCGCAAAGAGCGGCGGCACGAGGTTGGGCACGCGGCAAAGCTGCACGCGCAATCCTCCGATCGCCGAGCCTTCGCTACCGACCGTCCCCAAGGTCGCGCCCTGCTCGATGGCCGCTCCGTCCTCGACATTGCTCTCGATGCCATCGAGATGCAGGCTGATTTCTTCGCCGACCAGCACGAAATGCTGTCCCTGCCGCTGCAGCAGGCCGGCAAAGGGAGCCGCAACCGTGGCGCCCGCTGGCAGGCAGACATCGCAATGCAGGGCGAAATTCTGCGGCGGCGCCGTGTTGAGCGGAGCGGCGAGGGAGAGCCTGAATTCGCCGTAGCGGGTCGCCGCCGCCCCCGAGGCTATCGCCGTCTGGGCGAGCAGCCGCCAATCCATATCGGGTTTCTGCCAGTTGCCGTCGCTGAAGTCGGGCCCGCTGACGGAGAGATCGATCGCGGCGATCTGCGAGGGGTCGATATCCGGTAGGAGTGGCGACCAGCCATCCGTCGCGATCGGCGCGACATCGAAGCCGATCGCCTTGAGGATCGCCGCTTCCATGACGTCCGGCTGCGCCTCTGTTGCGACATCGAAGATTTCTCGCTCGAAATCGAGGTTGCCGCGCACATAGTCATTGTCGGGATCGATGGCGAGCTGCTGCTCGGTGCTCGCGGCAAGAATGACGGCGCGTGCGACGATCAGCGGCCAGAGCGCCTTGGCCTCCACTTCCTCGAGCGGGTAGATCGCATGATAGGCCTTGATCGCCGGAAGAATATGGAAGGGATTGCCGTCGGCGTGATGCAGTATCGAGGCACAGGTGACGGCGAGATCGCCCACCAGCCAGCCCTGGATAATGTCGCCGAAATCGATGACGCCATCGGGCACGAGTTGTCCGTGCGAATCGGGATGGCTGACGACATTGTCGTCGGTGACGTCGTGATGCACCGGCTGCACGCGCAATTCGCCCGCAAGCGGCTGGATGCGCTTGACGGCAGCCACCATCGCCTTGGCGATGCGGTCGCGCGCCTCATGGTCCGTGATCGCCGACAAGAGCTGCACGGCGACGGGGCCTGCCCGCCGCAGGTCCCATTGCAGGCTCCGATGCAGGCCGGGGTGATCGAAATCGGCGAGATCGCGAGCAAGCCTTGCCGAGAGAGCGCCGAGCCCGGCGACGGCCGCCGGCGACAGATGCTTGCGCTGCGTCAGCGTCCTGCCCGGGAGAAAGCCAAGCAGCCGAACGAGATAATCCTGTTCGCGCACGGTGATGGCGAGAATGTCGCGGCCGTTCAGGGAAGGCACGACATCGGGCACACGCGGCGCATCCGGTTTGCCATGCAGATGACGGATCGCGGCATTCTGCGCCTCAAGCTCGACCAGCTCGTATTCGGCGTGGCAGATCTTCAGCACATAGGCATTGTCGCCGGCATCGATACGATAGTTGCGATCCTGCTGGCTGCCGAGCTCGGTCAGCGCCCCGCTCAGGCCGTAATGCGTCTGCAGGATCTCGGCTGCTTCCTCCGGCGTCACGTCGGGTCTCGGCAGTTGCATACGGTTTACGAGCGTGGCGTCGGCCATGGCATCCCCCGGATGGTTCATTCGCATCGACACTAAACCATTCCATCTTAAAGAAAATTACCCAAAACAGATAGGGTCGTCGAGCGGAGAGGAGGAAGATAGGCCGCAGAATGCGGCCGGCCAGCCGTTATCTCCTATTCAACCTCGATGGAATAGCTGCAACCGGCCAGCGTCTTGCCCGGAAGCGAGTCGACGGTGGAGACGTTGAGCGAGATGCGCGTTTCCAGAACGGTATCGGAATTTTCCTGCTGGTCCTTGCGCGACAGGATGACCTTTTCACCGAGAAACTTGTTGGGCTGATCGACGGAAGCCGGCACGCCAAGCTGCTTCGCCAGGGGATGCGGATCTGCCTCGTCGAGCACGGCGAGCGGCCCGGTGGAGGCAAAGACGATCCGGCTCGTCTGCCGTCCGAAGACGGTCACCGGCGCGGAAAGCTGGAATTCGCGCAGGAGGGGATTGTCCGATGGAAGCTCGCTCATGCCGAACTGTTTCATGGCCGCAGCGCTTTCCGGCCCGGTCAGCCATAGGGCGAAATTATTATAGCTCGGCACGTCGTAGGTCGTGCATTCGATCAGCTTGGCGAGATCAATCCTGGAGGGGTCCTGCTCGGCGGTTTCGGCATGGGACACCGGCGCAGAGAGCAGGAACGCCGCGAGCAGCAGCATTCCCTTACGATAGAATGACATGTCTTTTCCTAATCCTTGACCGATTCAATATCGCATCGGTGATATCAAATCGCGCCCCGGAACGAAAAGAAAAGGGAGCGGGCCGAAATCGCGCGTTCGCGCCTCACCCCATGCGCTCGGAGGCGTATGAACCGGGGCTTGCCGGGAAGACGACGGTTCGGTTGCCGTTGAGGAAGGTGCGGAAGTGGATATGGGCATGGATGGCGCGGGCGAGAACCTGGCTCTCCACGTCGCGGCCGATCGAGACATAGTCGTCGGCCGACTGCGCATGTGTGATGCGCGCCGTGTCCTGTTCGATGATCGGACCTTCGTCGAGATCGGCCGTGACGTAATGCGCCGTCGCCCCGATCAGCTTCACGCCGCGCTCATAGGCCTGCTTGTAGGGGTTCGCCCCCTTGAAGGACGGCAGGAAGGAATGGTGGATGTTGATGATGCGGCCCGACATCTTCCGGCACATCGCATCCGACAGCACCTGCATGTAGCGCGCCAGCACGACAAGCTCGGTGCCGGTCTGCTCGACCAGATCCAGAAGCTGGGCTTCGGCTTGCGGCTTGTTGTCCTTCGTCACCTTGATGTGGTGGAAGGGGATATCGTGATTGACCACCACTTTCTGATAGTCGAAATGGTTGGAGACGACGCCGACGATGTCGATCGGCAGGGCGCCGATCTTCCAGCGATAGAGCAGGTCGTTGAGGCAATGGCCGAAGCGCGACACCATCAGCAGCACCTTCATGCGCTTTCTGCTGTCGTGGAATTCGGCGACCATGGCGAACTTGTCCGAGATCGGCTTGAAGCCTTCCACCAGCGCTGCCTCGCCGGCGCCTTCCTCGGAGATGAAGGAGACGCGCATGAAGAACATGCCGGTATCAAGATCGTCGAACTGGCTGGAATCGACGATGTTGCAGCCCTGTTCGGCCAGATAGTTCGAGATCGCCGCAACAATCCCGCGCGCCGACTGGCACGCAACTGTCAATACATAGCTCGTCATGTCTCTTCTCTCTTATATCGAGGATGCCGCCTGCTTAGATGAAATCACAGGTCCGGGAAATAGCTCCCCCTGCCATGTTTCGACCGATATTTAGGCAGGATGGTGTGGAAAAAGCCGTTCCTATTGCGCCTTCGGACGGCGCATCCCCGCCTCAGCCTGTCGTGGCCAGGGCGAGCTTCTGTGGTTGCCTTGCCTGCGTGCCCTCGTTGAATTTCAGGAACCCGACCAGAAGCCAGACAAGCCCGGCCGTTTTCATGGAGAAGATGGCAGTAGAGCCGATCATCAGGTTCAGGAAGAGAAAGAGGGAAAGCGCGTGGCCGAGGCGCCGCTGATTGACGGTTTCGCCGCCCGGATAGAGCGAGGCGTAAAGCCAGAATAGGATCAGCCCGAAAATGGTAGCGCCATAGATGATGTAGACATATCCGCTGTCGAAGAAGATGCCGACCTGGTCGAGCTGCAGGCCGATAGTGCTCTGCAGGTCCATGCCGAGAAAGGCCTTCACGGTGCCGTTGATGCGCCCGACGAAATTGTCGCCGGTCACGGTCGGCTTCAGGGCGTGGATGACGAAACCAACAACGATGATCACGGGCATCGTCAGAAGGTCCAGCGCCTTCGGAAGCCAGGGATAGATGAAATAGCCCGCAACGCAGATGAGGCTGAAGATCAGCATGGTGCGCGTGTCGTTCGTCAACAGGATCAGCACGACCGTCGAGAAAAACAGCAGCCGTTCCAGCAGTCCCAGCCGATTGGAAAAGCTGATCAGATACAGCACCATGACGCCGCAGAAATTGGCTAGAGAGACCTGTTCCAGAAAGATGGACGATGACCGATGGTCTATCAGGCCGAAAGAGAACCGGCCCTCGAAGCCGAGCGCGCCGCGAAACAGGCCGAGATCGCTGTAAGTGGCCGGCGGCACGCCGCGCGTGTTCTGGAAATATTCGGCCGGATGAAACAGCGCGACATATTCCTTTACCGACACGATTTCCAGGATGAGCACGGCAAGCACGATGAAGCATGAAATCTTGAAGGCGAGCTTGACGGTGCGCTCATTGGCCAGCCGCCCCATGATCGAAAAGGCGAAGATGATCATCACGTTGCGGAGGTGGTCGATATAGGCCTGCTTGTTGATGGCGATGACGAAAACCGTCAGCACTATGGTCAGCAGCAGGTAGAGGAGCGGCGCTATGTCCTCCTCATATATGCCTTTGGTCAGCAGATAGGTGAAAGCGGCGACCTGCAGCAATACTTCGGACAGCACGACCGAGCTCGGCGTCAGCGGCGTGATGTTGTGATTGATGAAAGCCAGGATGCAGTTATAGCAGACCGCCAGCAGCGAGATCGCAAGGATGACGAAGTTGATCGGCTGCTTCTCGCCTGAGCTTTGCATTGGATATCCGAGGTCGTGGCGTCTTTTTCGGCTGCGGGCACCATATCAGCCGGATGATTCGCGACAAAGAGTCGGCGGCTTGTCGCCGGTCATTTCGCCGATTTGACGAGCGCGCAGGACGGCGGGAGCGGTGTTTTCTTGCCCAGTCCTTCTATCAAAACCTTCATCTGTGGTTTGTCGCGGCCGTTACGCGGCTGGACATTCAGCGGTTCCTCCGGCGGCCACCAATCACCGGCTGCCCAGTAGCTCCAGCCGAGCCAGACGTCGCTATCGGCGTTCATGACGCCGATGAATTGCTTCAGCCCGTCAAGGCAGGTGTCATTGGCGGCCACGCCGAACTCACCGAGGAATCCGCGCTTGCCGTTCTTCCGCAGCCAGTCCGTGACGTCGCTCAGGCCTCTCTTGGCGTTCTCGGTGCCGTCGCAGACTGGATGCGTGCCGGAGCTGTCAGCATCCAGATACTGGTGGAATTCGAAGGCGTAGAAATCGATCGGGTCCTTGACGCCAAGCATCACGGTGCCATTGGCGCCCCCGCCCAGCACGTCGGTCGACCAGCTGTGCGCGCCGGTCCAGTTGGTGCCGGGCACGAGAATGAGGTTATGTGCGCCGACCGTGCGGATGCTGCGGATGGCGGTGTTTGCTGCTTCCAGCCAGTCGGGCGCCTTGATGTCGTGCGGCTCGTTCATCAGGCCGAAGGCGACGCCCTTGCGATTAGAGAACTCGACCGCAAGCCGTGCCCAGAAATCACCAAAGGCAAGATCGGTTACGGGAGCCTGTCCGATCTGGGTCTTGTCGTAATCGGCGTAATTGTGAGGGTCGAGAATGACGGCCATGCCGTGCTTCTGGATGAGGTCGACGGCATCCTTCAGCCGCTGCAGTTCGTCGCCGTTCAAAGGCTGGCCAAGCGTGGGCTGCAGCCGTTCCCAGCGGAAGGGCAGGCGGATGATGTTCATGCCCTTTCCGGCGAAATACCGGACCGTCTCCTCCGAAGGATAGGTGTAGTTCACATTGACGGCCCCATCACGCTCGCCATATTCCGCGCCGGAGAGATTGACGCCGCGATAGCACAACTGCGGCGCTGCAAGAACGCTTCCCGCCTGCGTTGCAAGAGCGAGCATGGATGCCGCGGCCAGAAGGCGGCGCAATGCTGTTGTCCTCTGTCCTGTCATTGCATGGTTCCCATATTCCGAGCGGATGTGCTTTTTCATAGGAATGATGGTGTTGAGCAATGATGAAAAGGCAGCTGCCATCGGCGCCCTCATCCCGATTTCCTTGGGGCGTCCTTAATATTCCGTTAGCCAAACATTTCTAAACTCAGGGCATCTGCTGCGTGGAATTCGCCTACGAAGCATTGAAAGTCTGACATGAGCTCAATGGAACGAAGCAAGAGATCGGACCGACTTGCGAGTTGGCGCGATAGCGAGCCGTCTGACGCGGCGCGCGACGGCCTGCGCGCGCGCAGCCCGATCTTGCGCCCGCGGGATTTCGTGGCCGCGGGCGAACCCGTTGCACACTCCGAAGAGCCCAGCGCGCCAGTCGCCGATGCTTTCGTTTCCGAAGGCCCATCGAAGAGACCTGATTTTGAGGAAGCTGTAGCCCCAGTCCCAGCTGCGCCGCCGATTGCCGCTGCGGCAGTCCCAAGTGCGGAGCAGATTCTAGTCGCTCCTTCGCCTTCCGCTACTCCTGTGACGTCGACACCATCGGCAAAGCTGCCTTTGCTCGATCTTCGATCCGCCATCGCTTCGATCTGGGCGAGGAAGTTTGTGGTTTTTGCGCTGGCAGGCGCCGGTGCCGTGCTGGGTGCCGCCGTCATTCCGCTTATCCCGCAGAAATTTACCGCCGAGACCAGTCTCTATTTCGACCCCCGCCCGGTCGGTGCCTCCGATTCCGCTCAGCAGGCTTCGACGGCGCCCGAGTTGATCACGACGATGATCGACAGCCAGACGCAGATTCTGTCTTCGGGCAAGGTGCTTGGCCGCGTTGTCGATGCGCTGAAGCTCGATCAGGACCCGAAATTCAATGGCGGCGCCACCGGCGAGGCGGCAAAATATGTCGCGGCCGCCGCCTTGGCGAAAGCCGTGCAGATCGCCCGCCAGGCCAGCACCTATGTCGTGACCGCGAAAGTCACGACGGGCGATCCGCAAAAATCGGCTGGGATTGCCAATCAGCTTGTAACCTCCTTCATGGCGGAGGAAAGCAAAGCGGCCTCGAACAGCTACAAGAGCAGCAACACGGCGCTGGATACGCGTCTTGAGGATCTGCGCCAGCAGGTGCTTTCGGCCGAAAAAGCGGTCGAAACCTATCGCGCCGACAACGATATGGTGGCCGTCGATGGCAATCTCATCTCCGACAAGCGTCTGACCGCTCTGAACGATTTGCTGGTCACGGCCCAGCAGAAGACCATCGAGGCAAGAGCCCGTGCCGATGCCGCCGGCAAGCTCAGCTTTGAGGATGTGGTCTCCAACAATCCGTCCGCGGGCGCGACATCGACGGCTTTGAGTAGCCTGCGGCAGCAATATGCGACGATGGCCGCCAATGTCGGCAGCCTTCAAAGCCAGCTCGGCGCCCGTCATCCCCGTCTGCTCGCCGCCAAATCATCGCTGGAAAGCCTGGGGGCGGAAATCCGAGCCGAATTGCAGCGGCAGATGACCTCGGCCCGCGCCGACTACGAGCAGGCGCAGAGGGCCGAGCAGGATATCGCCAAGGAACTTGCCGTGCAGAAGGCCTCGCAGGTCAATACGTCAGGCAAGCTCGTCGGCCTGAACGAGCTGCAGCGCAAGGCGACCGCGGCCCGCGATCTCTATGAATCGCTTCTGAAGCGGTCCGGCCAAGCAAGCGACGCGCAGGACCTGTCGCAAAGCAATATCCGCGTGATCTCCGAAGCGGAGCCGCCGCTGAAGGCGGACGGGCCGAGCAGGAAGGTGATGATGATCGCCGGCCTTATCGCCGGCGCAATGTTTGGTGCCGGTCTCGGCATGGCGTTCGCCATTCTCCTCGGCTTATTTCGGCATCCCGTTATCCGCGGCTACTTCGGCAAGTGATGCCGTCTATTCTTTTCGCGCCGGCGGCTTTTTTAGCATTGAGGATGCAATTGTGCGCCGACTGTTCTAAATGTAGATCGGCGCTGGGGATGATTGGATCTTGCTAATGGAAGCACGATACGATCATTAGGCGTCGTATGGTACTGTGTGAGACAATCTATGCGAGAAAAGCGGTGCGTTGCTCCGATGACTGGCGCCAGGGAAAGCTGAACGATGGTGCCCGCGGATAAACTCGTTCTGCCGTTTCTGGCTTTGCCCCGCTCGACCAAGCGCGCGCTCGCGCTGCTGGTCGATGCCAGCCTGTGTGTGCTGACGGTCTGGTTCGCCTACTGTCTGCGCCTCGACGATTGGGTCATCCTCGCGGGCGTCGAATGGCTGCCGGCCATCGTTTCGCTCCTGCTCGCCATTCCGATCTTTATCGTCCTCGGCCTTTATCGCGCCATTTTCCGCTATGCGGGTCTTTCGGCTTTCGTGACGGTCGTCAAAGCGGTGGCGATCTATGCGCTCGCCTTCATGACGATTTTTACCGCGATCAGCGTGCCGGGCGTGCCGCGCACGGTCGGCATATTGCAGCCTCTGCTGTTGCTGATCGCGATCGGCCTGTCGCGCATGTGGACACGCTACTGGCTCGGCAATGCCTATCAGCGTCTTCTCAATCGCAATCAGCTCGCCAAGGTGCTGATCTATGGCGCCGGCGCATCCGGGCGGCAGCTCGCGGGCGCCCTTGCCAACAGCGCGGAGCTCAACGTCGTCGGCTATCTCGACGATGACAGCAATCTGCACGGCAGCATCATGGGTGGGCTGCCGATCTACGATCCGGCCGATCTGCCGGCGCTGGTGGTCTCTGGCGAGATCAAGGGCGTGCTGCTGGCTCTGCCGAACGCCACGCGGCAGCGGCGCAACGAGATCCTCGAAGATATGCGCAAGGCCCGCGTCACGGTGCGGACCATGCCCGATCTGACGGCGCTTGCCCAGGGCCGCGTCGCGGTTTCGGATCTGCGCGAGCTCGATATCGAGGATCTGCTCGGCCGCAATGTCATCGCTCCCGATCGCGGCCTGATCGAGAAGAACATTCGCGGCAAGGTCGTCATGGTCACGGGCGCCGGCGGTTCGATCGGCAGCGAGCTCTGCCGCCAGATCCTGAAGAATGGCCCATCTTCCCTACTGCTCGTCGAGCAGAGTGAATTTGCTCTCTATGCTATTCACGGCGAGCTGGAGAAATCGGCTGTGTCCGCGGGCTATGCGGACGTCCGCATTATCCCCTTTCTCGCTTCCGTGCGCGATGGTCAGCGGATCAGGCAGATCATGGAAGCCTGGCATCCGAAGACCGTCTATCACGCGGCCGCCTACAAGCACGTGCCGCTCGTCGAGTACAACCCCGTCGCGGGCATCCGCAACAATGTGCTGGGAACACTGATAGCGGCCGAAGCCGCGCGCGATCACGGTGTCGAGAGTTTCGTCCTCATCAGCACCGACAAGGCCGTGCGTCCGACCAACATCATGGGGGCGAGCAAACGACTTGCGGAAATGGTATTGCAGGCGATGGACGCCGACCGCAAGCCGGGCGCCGAAGGCACGAATTTCGCGATGGTCCGTTTCGGCAACGTGCTTGGCTCCTCCGGTTCGGTCGTGCCGCTCTTTCGTCAGCAGATCCGCGATGGCGGACCGATCACGCTGACGCATCCCGATATCACCCGTTACTTCATGACCATTCCCGAGGCGTCGCAGCTTGTCATTCAGGCGGGAGCGATGTCGGGCGGCGGCGATGTCTTCCTGCTCGATATGGGCGAGCCGGTCCGCATCGCCGATCTCGCGCGCCGCATGGTGGAATTGTCCGGTCTGACCGTGCGCGACGAAGAGGAACCGGATGGCGATATCGAGCTTGAGATCACTGGCCTGCGGCCGGGCGAAAAGCTCTATGAGGAGCTGTTGATCGGCGACAACCCACAGCCGACCAGCCATCCGCGTATCATGCAGGCCAAGGAGGATTTCCTGCCCTGGACGGAGCTGTCGAAGCGGCTTGCCGCGCTTGAGGCGGCACTGGATGAAAACGACATACCGCTGGCGAGAATCTTGCTGCAGAAGCTCGTTTCCGGCTATGCGCCGAGCAGCGAAGTGGTCGATCTGGTCTATCGCGAACGTGAGACGGATCTGACGGTCGACCAGCCGAACCTCGACAACGTTGCACAGCTGTAGCCGCACGCAACGCCGTTGCGCGGACAATTCTCCCTGCTTTCTAGCTTGGCGTTCGTAACCTTCGCTGCCGGCTACCGCTTGATCTTGATGGCATAATACCAGCGGTGCAGCTGATCGCAGGTGCGGAACCAATGTGCCGTCAGCCGCAACAGAGGATGACGCTTGACCGCGCGATAATGCATCCGTTTGCCGATCGTGGTGTCGGCGCGGTGCGGACCGAAGTCGACCAGGTTCTCGAATGTCGTGAATGTCTCGACGCCGGTCGACCAGCCGCGCTCCAGAGCGACGTCATAGGGCAGAAGCATGGGCTTCAGCGTCGTCAGCAGCTTCTTGGCCGCCTTGCGATTGACGATATAACAGGCAGCCGAACCCTGCGGGCCGTGCATGCAGCGGCCGATCATGTCGTTTTCGCTGGTTTCGCAGATCGGTTTGAAGCCGACGAGACGGTGATTGACGAGTTTGACGAGACGCGCTCCCTGAACGCTTTCCATCGCCGCGATTGCGCGCGGGATCAGCTTCTCGTTGAGCTCGACGTCGTCCTCCATGATGATCGCCATCTTGTCGCCGCTGGCGACGAATTGCTCAAGCGCGATCAGATGACTGCGGTAGCATCCATATTCTCCCGGCAGCAGCTTGCGGCCGTTATGGTAGACGAATGAATGCGGGTGGAAATCGAGGCGGTCCGCCTCCGCAATCACGCGACCGTCGACCGCAGGGATGCGCGTAATGTGCAGATCGTATTCGACGGCCTGGTTGCATAAATGCTCCCAGCGATCGCGCGAGCGATCAAGATTGATGACATAGATCGAGAGCTGCTGAGCGGCATCGTCAGCGATCTCCGGGTCGTCAACGGAAGGGATGCGATTAATCTGTTCGAGAATGACTGTTACTCCTTCAAACAGAAATCGTGTCGACAGCAACTAAGATGGCAATATTTATACCATATAACATGCATATGACTTGTCGCAAATCGCTATTGCACGCTCATGTTGCATTCGTCGATAAAAGCATTTTCTTTGGTGTAACGTTGCGTGAACGCCTGTCCGCCGGTACGAAAACCGCCGTCTGCGCGCGATTTTGATTGGAGTCCCGTTGGCGTGGAGCGACCGCCCCATTATATATGCTTGATGCGGCGCGTGGTCGTTGCGCTCGCATCTGTAAAGGAGCGTAACAATTCATGTGCATCAAGTCGAAATTCGCCATTGTTGCCCTGTCCCTTGCAGTCCTGATGCCAGCGACCGCCTTTGCCGACAATCCGCTGCTGCCCAAGCCATATGTCGCACCCGTCTATCCTTACAAGGACCTCCCCGGCGTCACCGCGCCGAAAATAATGGCCGACGAAAAATTTCAATGCCAAACGACGACCCTTTATCCGGACTATTGGGGCGGGGGGCTCTACTACCGGGGCCTGCCTCGTCTCGGCTATGTCTGCGACCAGAATGGCGTTATTTCCAGCAGCACCAGAAAGCCGAACTATCAGTATTGGCAATATAACGGTCCGGACAGATGACGTCGTAGGCGATCTGCCGAATTAAGCGGCAGCGCAATCAAGGCGAGCGAAGCTTGCGGTTTATGTCGTGTAAGTTTTGATGGCGATCTGAAAATAAATTTCATGTTTTTGGTAAAATGCGCGAACGTCGTTGACGAATGCGAAAATTTGCCCCAAGGTTACGAAAATAAATTACGTAATGGGAACTCAAAAAGCATGCGAGTTGGAATCATTGGGCTGGGATTCCGCCTGGGCTATCTGGGCTATGTCTTCAAGGCGATCGACGAAAGCTTCGAAATTGCCGGTTATGTCGACCCGGAACCCGCAGGCCTGCCCGGTCTGATCGAGCAGGGCGTATCGGCCGGCAAGGCCTATGCGACACCGCAGGAACTGATCGCCAACGAGAAGATCGACCTGCTGATGATTGGTTCGCCGAACCACATGCATCTCGACCATATCCGCATCGGGCTTGAGGCCGGTCTCAAGATCTTCTGCGAAAAGCCCGTCGTTACATCAATCAAGGACAGCATCGAGCTTGCCCGCCTGATGGCAAAGTATGGCCATGAGCGCCTGAATGTCGGCCTCGTGCTGCGTTACTCGCCGATGTATCGCGATCTCCTGGCCGCCCAGGCCGAAGGGAAGCTCGGCCATGTCGTTTCCATCGAGGCGGCCGAACATATCGAGCCCTATCACGGCGCTTTCTTCATGCGCGACTGGCGCCGCTACCAACATTATTCCGGCAGCTTCATGCTGGAGAAGTGCTGCCACGACCTCGATCTCTATAATGGCGTGGTCGGCGCACGTCCGGAGCGGGTCGCAAGCTTCGGCGGCCGCAAGAGCTTCATTCCGGAAAACGACCCGGCGCGGGAAGGCATCAACGATCTCGAGCTTTTCCATCGCAAGCCGAGTGGCTGGATGGGGTCGGACAAGGTTTTCGACAGCGACGGCGACATCATCGACTATCAGGTGGCGATCGTCGAATACGCCAACGGCGTCGGCATGAATTTCCACACCAATCTGAACGTGCCGGACCAGTTCCGCCGCTTCGCCGTCATGGGCTCGCGCGGCATGGCCGAAGGCGATTTCATTCGCGGCTACTTCAATGTCCATGAGGTGCTGACGGGCAAAAAGGTGATCGAAAATACCTACGCGGCCACCAAGCTCTCCCAGCACTACGGTGCCGACGAGCAGATGGCTGCCGATATCATCGCGAACGTCAAAACGGGGCTGCATCTGCCGGTGTCGACCCTGAACGCGTTGGAAGCCGGCATTCTCGCGCTGTCGATGGATGAGGCCCGCATGAAGAAGACCGTCGTCGATCTCCGACCGATCTGGGACGAGTTCGACGAAGCGCTTCATTCAAGAGCCGCCTAGGGAGGGGCGCAGGATGGGTGTTCAACGCAGCACGGTCATCTTCGCCTGGCTCCTGCTTTTTCCGGCTCTTCTCTACGTCACCGTCATCGTCGCCTATCCTTTGGTCGACACCGTCATCCTGTCCTTCACCGATGCGTCGTTGAAGAAGGTGACGAATTGGGTCGGTTTCGAGAACTACGCGAAGATCTTCAACGACACCTTCGCAGGCGTCATCATCCGCACCTTCATCTGGACCTTCTTCTCCGTGTCGATCAAGATGATCATCGGCACGCTGGGCGCGGCACTCCTGAATTCGGCAGTTCCGGGCCGCGCGCTATTCCGCGTGCTGACCATGCCGCCCTGGGTTGTTCCCATGGCGATCGGCATCTTCATGTGGGGCTGGATGTATAACGGCCAGTTCGGCATGATTTCCGGGCTGCTGCAGCGCTTCGGCATCGTCGACAGTCCGGTGGCGTTCCTCGCCTATGGCAGTTCGGCCTTCTGGGCGACGATCGTGACCGACGTCTGGATCGGCGTGCCGATGGTCACTCTTTACATGCTCGCCGCCATGCAGGCGATCCCGCACGATCTCTATGAGGCCGCCTGGACCGACGGCGCCGGCCGTTTCTATCGCTTCCGCCGCATCACCCTGCCGCTTTTGGTGCCCTCGCTGGTCACCATGTCGATGCTCTCCCTGATCGGCACCTTCAACTCCTTCGACATCATCTGGATCTTGACGCGCGGCGGCCCGAACGGCGAGACGACGACGATGATCATCGACACCTACCGCACCGCGATCGGCTCCTACAAATATGGTGAGGGTGCAGCCCGTGCAGTGCTGATCTGCATCTTCCTGTCGATCTTCTGCCTTGCCTATTTCCGCGTGACCAGCCGCTTTTCCACGGGAGCCAAGCAGCGATGAGCCAGCCTTCGATGATCAATCGCTACAAGTGGTACGAGCTCATCGGCATTTACGCCGGGATTCTGCTGTTCCTGACCTTCGTCCTGGCCCCCTTCGTCGAAGGGTTTCTGGTCTCGCTGAAGCCGCTCAGCCAGCTCTTTTCGTCGCCTTACCGCTTCATTCCCGAAAACGGCTCGTTTGCAGCCTATCGCACGATGTGGACCAGCGTGCCCGGCTTCGGCTGGTATATCTTCAATTCGTTCCTGATTTCCGGCGTGAGCACTATTATCGTGCTGATCCTCGTCGTGCCGGCGGCCTATGCCTTCGCGCGCTTCGAGTTCAGAGGCGCCGGCCTGCTGCTCGGTGCCTTCCTGGCGGTCAACATGTTCTCCGGCGCCGTGCTGCTGATCCCGCTGTTCCGGCTCATGCGCTCCTTCGGCGTGCTGAACACCTATTTTGCCATGATCATACCGGGTGTCGCTTTCCTCATTCCCTCCGGAATCTGGCTGCTGCGCACCTATATGATGCGCATTCCGAGGGAGCTCGACGAGGCGGCCTTTGTCGATGGTGCCAGCCATTTCTATACGCTGCGTCGCGTCATTCTGCCGATCGCCATGCCCGGCATCACCGTTGTCGCCATTACCACTTTCATCGGTTCCTACGCGCAGCAGTTCATCTACGCGCTCACTTTCAATTCAAAGACGGAATATATGCCGCTGCCGGTTGGGCTGTTTGCCTATTTCGGCCGGCAGGAGGTCGTCTGGAACGAACTCATGGCCGCAAGTTTCGTCGGCATCGCGCCGGCTCTGGTCGTGATCTTCTTCCTGCAACGGTATCTCGTCAGCGGTTTGACCGCCGGCGCGGTGAAGCAATAAAATCAAATCAACCACCAGAGAGAACGGGAGCTTAAACGTGACATTCCATTTCAAGACGGGGCTTCTTGCCCTTGCTTTGCTCGGCTCCACCGCGCTTGGCGCCGTGACCGCGCACGCGGCTGACAAGGAAATCAGCTGGATCTATTGCGGTGACAGCATCGATCCGATCCATGTGAAATACATCAAGCAGTGGGAAGACAAGAACCCGGGCTGGGCCGTCAAGCCTGAAGTCGTCGGTTGGGAGCAGTGCCAGGACAAGGCAACGACGCTCGCCGCCGCCGGTACGCCGGTCGCCATGGCCTATGTCGGCTCGCGCACGCTGAAGCAGTTCGCCGACAACGATCTGATCGTTCCGATCCCGATGACGGACGACGAGAAGAAGGCCTATTATCCAGGCATCGTCGGTACGGTAACCTTTGATGGAAAGCAGTGGGGCACGCCGATCGCGTTCTCGACGAAGGCGCTCTACTGGAACAAGGACCTCTTCAAGCAGGCCGGTCTTGACCCCGAGAAGCCGCCGACCACCTGGGCCGAGGAAATCGCCGACGCCAAGCAGATCAAGGAAAAGACCGGCATTCCGGGCTACGGCCTGTCGGCCAAGACCTTCGACAACACCATGCACCAGTTCCTGCACTGGGTTTACACCAACAACGGCAAGGTCATCGACGGCGACAAGATCACCCTCGACAGCCCGGAAGTCTTGGCCGCCCTTCAGGCTTACAAGGACATCACGCCTTACTCGGTCGAAGGACCGACGGCCTATGAGCAGAACGAAATGCGCGCCATCTTCCTCGATGGCAAGGTCGGCATGATCCAGGCCGGCTCCGGCGCTGCTGCTCGCCTGAAGGAAACGAAGATCAACTGGGGCGTCGCTCCGTTGCCGCTCGGCCCGTCGGCCAAGGGTCAGGGCACGCTGCTCATCACCGACAGCCTGGCCGTCTTCAAGGGTTCCGGCGTCGAGGACAAGGCGATCGAATTCGCCAAGTTCATCACGTCTCCCGGCCCGCAGGGCGAATACGAACTGCAGGGCGGCGCCGGCCTCACGCCGCTGCGTCCGTCTGCACAGGTAGACGAGTTCGTCAAGAAGGACGCCTCCTGGAAGCCGTTCATCGACGGTATCGCCTATGGTGGTCCTGAGCCGCTGTTCAAGGATTATAAGGGCTTCCAGAACGTCATGATCGCCATGGTCCAGTCGGTGGTGACGGGCCAGGCTCAGCCGGCGGATGCCCTGAAGAAGGCTGCTGCCGATCTCGAGCAGTATAAGTAAGTCTGCAAGTCACCGGGCCGCGCGCACCGCGCGCGGCCCTTGGAGCCCTGCCCGCCAAATGGCGGCGCCGCGCGGAGACAGAGTTTGGGAAAGCTGCACCTTAATCAGGTCAAGAAATCTTATGGTCATTTCGAGGTCATCAAGGGCGTCGAGCTCGACGTAAATGACGGTGAATTCATCGTCTTCGTCGGTCCGTCCGGCTGCGGCAAGTCGACCTTGCTGCGCATGATCGCAGGCCTCGACGAAGTGACCAGCGGCGACATCATGATCGATGGTGGTCGCGTCAATGATCTGCCGCCTGTCAAGCGCGGCATCGCCATGGTCTTCCAGTCCTATGCGCTCTATCCGCATATGTCTGTCTTCGAGAACATCGCTTTCCCCTTGCGGGTCGAGAAAATGGCGGAGGACAAGCTCAAGGCCAAGGTCGAGAATGCTGCCCGCATTCTCCATCTCGATCAGCGCCTACAGCAGAAGCCGGGCCAGCTTTCCGGCGGCCAGCGCCAGCGCGTCGCCATCGGCCGCGCCATCGTGCGCGAGCCGAAGATCTTCCTCTTCGACGAGCCGCTGTCGAACCTCGACGCCGCGCTGCGCGCCGATATGCGCATCGAGCTTGCCAAGCTGCACCGCCAGCTGCAGGCGACCATGATCTATGTGACGCACGATCAGGTCGAGGCGATGACCATGGCTGACCGGATCGTCGTGTTGAACGCCGGCGAGATATCGCAGGTCGGCGCGCCGCTGGAGCTTTATCACAAGCCGGCGAACACCTTCGTTGCCCGTTTCATCGGCAATCCGAAAATGAACTTCCTGCCCGTCACCTGCACCGGCGTCAGCGATGCCGGCGTGGAGGTGGATTACAAGGGGCAGAAGGCTCTGTTGCCCGTAGCACCGCGTCCGGGCTTCGTCGGCAAGGCGCTGACCCTCGGCATCCGGCCGGAACACGTGCAGCTCGGCGGCGGCGATCTGACCCTGACCATCGTGCCGACGGTCGTGGAGCGTCTTGGCGCCCAGACCGTCGCCTATGCCACGACTGATGGGATCGACGAGAATTTCTGCGCGACATTGCCCGGGAGTGCCGCCGTCCGCATGGATACGTCGGTCAAGGCGGGCATCCGTATCGGCGATTGCCATCTCTTCGACGAGAACGGCCAGGCTTTCGAGCGCCGGGTGGAACTTACCGAAATCGACATGGAATTGCTGAACAAGGCCGCTTCCTGAGGGGAGGCGGCCCCCCGCAAGCAACCATCCGTCCTCGTGGTTCGAGACGGCCCTTTGGGCCTCCTCACCATGAGGACTGATCATCTCGCCCAGCTTACGGCTCGCTCCGCCCTCATCCTGAGCCTGTCGAAGGACGAGGGTGGCCCGGGAAGCACCACCAGGGCGGATGGGTGCCGAAGCTACCAGACCAAACCGCGAGCCGCCACGTCCTCGACGCGCGTCACCACGCCATCGCGATGGAATACCATCTGGTCGAACAGGTTGGAGACAACGCAGGTGTGGTTCGGGATGATGCGGATCTTGTCGCCGATCTGCGGGCGAGCGCCGGCGCACTTCGACAGGTCGATGACGCCGTGTTCCTCCGAAAGTCCCTTGATGACGGCATCGGGGTAGCCCACCACCTGGCCATAATCGGCAAAGCCGAGCAGATCCGAGGTCAAAGCTTTCGAGCCGGCATCGATGACGGCGCGATCTTCGGTCGGGCGCGAGACGACCGTGGCGAGGATATGCATGGCGCAGTCCTCCTCCTTGCAATGGCCAGCGCGTACCATCGAGCGGTCATTATAGATATAGGTTCCAGCACGATGCTCGGTGGCGGCCGTTACCAGATGCGCCTCGAACAGGCTCGGCGTACCGCCATTGCTGACGATCGGGCATTCGATGCCGTCCACTTTCAGGAGCCTCACGGCTTCCGACAGAAATTCCTGCGTTGCGGCAGCGCTATCCGGTTTCGGATAGGTCATCAGGCCGCCGAAGACGAGGCCCGGCTTGCCGGCAATATGCCTGCCGAGCCTTGCTGCCTCGGCAGGCGATTGCACGCCGCAGCGCGCGCCGCCGGTATCGCATTCCACCAGCACGGTCAGCGGCTTGCGCGCCACGAAGTAGTTGGAAAGACCATCGACCGTCACTGCGCTGTCCGCCACGACCTTGAGCCCGGCGATGCGGTCGTTCAGAGCGGAAAGGCGCGTGAGCTTTTCCGGCCCGAGAATATTGAAGGTGATCAGAATATCCTCGAAGCCAGCATCGGCAAAGACTTCCGCCTCGGTGATCTTCTGGCAGTTGATGCCCTTGGCCCCGGCGGCGACCTGGGCGCGGGCCAGTGCCGGGATCTTGTGCGTCTTGATATGCGGGCGGAAATTCAGGCCGTGCGCGTCCATGTAGGACTGCACGCGGGCAATGTTTCCAGCCAGCCGGTCTTCGTCGATGACCGGGCGCGGCGTGGAGAGGCTGTCGATCTTGTCGCCGGGCTTGGGGCTGATTTCCGAGGCGATGTCATGTGCCATGTCAGGCGTCTTTCCGTTCTTCCGCAAAGGGGTCTGCCACCATCGGCCAGAGATCCTTTCGCGCGCGGCGATAGGGCGTGCTTGCCGGGTTGTTGGGATAAGGCGTTCCCGCCGAGCAGTAAAGGATCTCCGCGGCGATCTTGGAGAAGGACGCATAGAAATGATTGGTCGATTTGATGACCAGGATTTTCTTCTTCGTCGGATCGATCCCCATCACGGAAAACAGGCTTGGATCGAAGCTCTGCGCGCGCGTCGAATTCAGGATGATGTCGATACCATCGAGCTGAATATGCGCGGCATCGCCGAAGGGCGCAAAGCTTTCGCCAAACCGCATCTCGGCATTGGGGACGAGGCGGATGATCTTGACCAAGCCGTCGATAGGATTGCCCGTGCCCGGTGCCGATTTGGCGCCGAAGCGCAGCGGGATTTCCGCACCTTCGCCGGCCGCCATGCAGATCTGTACCGCCATCGGGTCCCAGATCGTGCCGATCGCCGTGTCGGTGGCGCGGTGGTCGAGCAGTTCCTGCAGGATCACGGTCGCGTCGCCGGCCGTGCCGCCGCCGGGATTGTCCCAGAGATCGGCAATGACGACCGGGCCGGACGATGCGGCCATGGCCTCGCTCACCGCCTGCTTCTCGTCGATCTGCGGCATGATGAAAGTGCCGCGCTTCGAGAAAAGTTCCAGGCCGAGATCGCGGGCAATCGCAGAACCTTTATCCGGCTTATTATCGGTGACGACAAGCAGCTTCGTACCCATTTCGGGCACGTCGCCTGCCATGAAGCCATGAATGACCGAAATCGACAGAATGTCCGCGTCGCTCTTTTCCATCGCCATGATCTTGTCGACGAAGGAGCGCATCGGATCGCGCGACGTCGGAAAGACATCGATCATGCGGCAGTCAAAGACGGACATGACCGGCTCGACCCGGCCTTCCAATGTGTCGATGGCGATGCGCCATAGGTCCTCGGCGCGATCGACGAAGTCAGTATGCGGGAATTCCTTGAAATAGACGAAGAAATTCGCGGCCGTCAGACGCTTCTTGGTCAGGTGGCTGTGCGGATCGAGCTCGGCGCAGACGAGGATGTCAGGCCCGACGATCTCGCGGACGCGCGTGAGGAAATCACCTTCCGTGTCCTCGTAACCATCCGCAACCATGGCGCCGTGCAGCCCGAGGGCGACGGCATCGACAGGCATTGCCGCCCGCAGCTGGTCGAGGATTTCGTCGCGCAGCTCCTCATAGGTCCGGCGGTTTACCAATCCAGCGGGGTCGGCCCAGGTGGCGGTGCCCTCGATCACGTCCCAGCCCTTTTCCACCGCAATGCGCCGGCCGACGGTGATCGGCGCGGAGCACAGCGTCGGCGTTTCCGGATGCATGCCCGGCGGCGCATAGAGAGAGGCTTCGAAGGCGCGTCGGTCGATGCAGATGGGGGAGAAGGTATTCGTCTCGGTCGCAAGGGCCGCGGTGAAAATGCGCAATGCAGTCGCCTCTATTCCATGGGGTTCGGCAGGTAACCGGTGAAGCCGCAGATCTTCCAGCGCCCTTCATGCAGGCGGCAGTAATAAAGTGTCTGCCACTTCATCACGTCGATGCCGCCGTCCGACTTCTTCAGGCTGCCGTCGAACTTCTTGCGCACCAGCGCCATGTCGCCTTCGATCTCGATGTCTTCGAGCGTCGTCGTGGTGAAGATCGCGGTGCGCGCATCTTCGGCAAAGGATTGTGTCGCGAAATCGCGTGCCTGGCGCAGCCATTCGTCGCGATAGGCCGACAGCGTCGGGAAGGCGAGGCGCCATTTGTCCGGACTGATCTCACGCTTTCCGTCGATGCCGATGAAGCCCTCTTCGACGAAGTCGCCTGCAACCATCGACCAGTCGGCGGCAAGAAAGGCATCGATATCGCGTGGAACGAGCATTTCCCAGATCGAGTGCCTGGCAGTATCGCTGGCAGGGAAGGGATTCTTGAAAGGATCACGCATTGTATCCGCCGTCATTTAAATTCTTTTCATAATTCGCGATTTTCACTGGTCAAATTCCGCTTTCTATGGTCACTTGTCAACGTATCAAGAAAATAATTTGCAGGAACCGCATGATGACCATCGCATGTCAGGGTCCGGCCGAATGGGAACGAATGACAAGCCGCATCTGCTCGCAAACCTGCTCATAGGCGCTGGCGGAAATGGCGAGGTTGAGATGGATCGCGTCGCTTACTACGTGTCCGACGTATGTAACGCTGCGACAAAGGGGGGCTGATGGATATCTTCACGACCATGCAGGACGAGAGGGGCCGGCTTTCGCAATCGGAGATCCGCATCGCCGATATCGTCCTCAATGATTTCGAATTCGCCGTCAACGCATCCATCATCGAGCTGGCCGGCAAGGCCGACGTATCCCCGCCGACGGTGACGCGCTTCTGCCGGCGTCTCGGCTGCGAGAGCTTTTCCGATTTCAAGGTGCAGCTGGCGCGCACCGCCTATGTCGGCATGCGTTATTTGAAGCCCGAGCCGAAGAGCATAGCGCCGGCCGACGTCGCTCAGGACATTATTACCAAGGCGCAGAATGCGCTCTTCCTGTTGCATCGCGGTCTGGACGTTGGTGCCATCGAGCGGGCGGCAAACCGGCTTGCCGGTGCGGAGATGATCTATGCCTTCGGCTCCGGCGGCAATTCCTCGATGATCGCGACCGAGCTGCAGAACCGCTTGTTCCGGCTTGGCCTTCGCATTACCGCAAGTTCCGACCACAGCATGCAGCTGATGATGGCGGCCGCCGCCAAGCCGACGGATGTGCTGATCGGTTCATCCTTCTCCGGCCGCAACGCCGAGCTGGTGCGCGCTTTCGTGCTGGCGCGCGAGGCCAAGGTGCCGACCATTGCGCTGACGCAAAGCGAAAGCCCGGTAGCGCGTGCCGCCGAGATCACGGTGCCCGTCGACCTGCCTGAAGGAGACAATATCTATCGGCCGACATCGACCCGCATCGCCTATCTCGCCGTGGTGGATATTCTCGCCAGCCTGATCGCCTACCGCATCCAGCCGCAGGCCACGGTGACGCTGCGCCGGATCAAGCAGCAGCTTGTCACTCATCGCGATGGCGACGATCGGCAATTGCTCGGGGATTAAGGAAGGTTCCAAACGGCTTTGCGTCCGGAGCCGTGCGGCAAACAACAATAGGGAGCGGCGGGCGTTCGCCGCTCGGGGACTAAAATCAGAGGGAAGCATATGACTAAATCCGTTGCCATCGTCACAGGGGCGGCCGGCGATATCGGCCGGGCCATCGCAAAACGTCTGGGAGATGACCATGATATCATCCTGCTCGTCGATATCGACGAGGCCGCCGTGCGAAAGGCGGCGGGAGAGCTCGGCCCGGCGGAGCGTTTCGTCTCGTTCAAGGCGGACATCACCAGTGAAGCAGATGTCGCTGCCATGGCCAAGGCCGCATTGGATCTCGGCGGGGTGAAGACGCTCGTCAACAATGCCGGCGCTGCCCGCGCCGTCAGCCTTCATGACACCACGCCGGCCATCTGGCGCGCCGACAATGCCCTCAATCTCGAGGCGGCCTTCCTGTGCTTCCGCGCGGTCGAGGATCAGCTGAAGGCGTCGAACGGGTCGGTCATCAATATCGCCTCCGTCAACGGCATGGCCGTCTTCGGTCATCCGGCCTACAGCGCCGCGAAGGCCGGGCTTCTGCATTTCACCCGGCTGGTCGCAGTCGAATACGGCAAGTTCGGTATCCGCTCGAATGCGGTCGCGCCGGGCACCGTGCGCACCCAGGCCTGGGAAGTCCGCGCCGCCGCCAATCCGAATGTCTTCGAGGAGGCAAAGCGCTGGTATGCGCTGCAACGCGTCGTCGATCCCGTCGATGTTGCCAATGCGGTGTCCTTCCTTGCAAGCCCGCTTGCCTCGGCCATCACTGGCGTCTGCCTGCCTGTCGATTGCGGCCTCACGGCCGGCCAGGCTGAGCTTGCCCACACCTTCTCTCAGTCCGAACACTACTGATGCCAGCCGGCAAAAGGGAATAGAAAGCAGCCGTCCTGCCTTCATCTCGAGAACACCTGATCGTACTCCAGCCGCCGAAAGCGATTTTCGGCGGCTTTTTCACGCGAGCGAATATGAAGGGGTTGCCGCCTTGCATGGCTATCCAGCCCACGGAGTTGCCATCCCCGTCGGGAAGAAGCCGGCCCAGGCCATCACGGTCACGGCTGTAATGACAAGCAGGTACCACATCGCGAGATAGTCGCCGACCAGGCGCCGGTTCAGTGCGGCAAAGAGAAGAGCGGCGCTCAAGGCAAGCCAGAGCAGATTGCAGACGTGGTCCATTTTGTTGTTCCCCTTATTCGTCCTGCCCTCCCGGGCGCAAAGGTAACCAGATCGGGGACGCGAGAGGTAGCGTGATGGCGGGATGGAGGTTTGCGCAGAACGGGAAGCGCGGATAGGCCGATCCGTCCCGGAGCTTCGGAAGACCGCCACGACCACGCGGTCACCGAGCCATGCGTCCGCATCGGAGCCTCTCCGCCGAAACCTCGACAAAATCTTAACGACACGCCTGCGGCACGGGAACATCCCGCCGTCGCTCCCCGTTATCGTACCATGATGTGAGGCGAGGAGTTGGAGCCATGGACTATTATGTGACGATGGCCGCATGCGTCGGCACCGGATCGTTTCTGATCGCAGCGTTGATAGCGCTTTACGGCTGAGGAGGCGAGGGCATGGAACACGGTGATTGGAGAAGCCCTGTGATAGTCGATCTCGGCGGCGCTGGCCGCTATGCGATCATAACCAACGCGCTGGATGCAGCGAACTGCATGAGCGACGAATGGCCGGTAAATGGCGGGCCTGCTGTGGACGAGGCGGTGCTGCTATGCCTCGATGCCGTACTTGGCAAGGCGTCTGCGGAGGAAGCGCGCCGGGCTTTCCTGGATGCGGCGCACGAAGCCGGGCTCAGCGTCAGGCCGGATAGCGAAAGCCTTCACTAGCTCGCGACGGAGTAGGGAGGGGCGGCAGACGGCGAGCAGCTCGGAGGCATCCGGAAACGAAGTGCTCAGATCATCCAGAAGATCAAAGCGAGGATCACGATGACGGCGAGGATGAAACCCATCATCCTCCCAAGCCCTTCGTTGACATTGCCATTGCCGACGATCAGCTCGTACCAGTCGCTCTTGTGGTCCATCGAAAATCCCTCAAGGTTTTCCCTATTAGGTCGATATCTCCTCCGGCAGTCAATGATCCAAGATGTTGGATATCATCCCCCCATCGGGCCTTCATCGCGTCCTGCGCTGCGTTAAGGAACCGGTCGAACAAAGGTTTTTCTGGGGATGCCGAAGGCAGGAATTTTCATCCGCCGAGCCTGTTTCAAGACAAGCCCGTGTGAACTTCCGGCGAACCGAAAGCTGCACTTTACGAACTTGTTAAGTCTTGATTTCCTTGAGAAATCGATGTTTCTCAAAAATGGAATGGTGCCCAGAAGAGGACTCGAACCTCCACACCCTTTCGGGTACCAGCACCTGAAGCTGGCGCGTCTACCAATTCCGCCATCTGGGCGACGGACACGCATGTACGGGGGTGGCCGTCCGGTGTCAACAGGGTTTTTGAAGTTTTCGTGTCAATCGTGAAAAAAGCGAGTGAAGCCCGGGTCAAACCCGGGCCGCAGCCCATGCGCTGATGAGGCCAAGTCCCTGTTCCAGCGAGGCCTTTGCCTCGTCTTCGCTCGATGCTTCCACATAGCAGCGCATTTCCGGCGCATTGCCGGAGGGCCGGAAATGGATGATTCGGTTATCCACAAGCGTTACCCTGAGCCCGTCGATGTCACTCTTGGAGGCGACGGCGGCGACGGGTTTCAGGAAATCCGCAAGATTGGCGTCGGAAGCGCGCAGATAAGCCATCAGCGCGGCGCTGGTTTCCACGGGGAAATTCTCCAAGCGGTCGGCGGCGGCAAAGGGCAGGCGGTAGCCGCCGGCAACGGCGGAGAGCGGCTTGCCTGCCTTTGCTGCGGCGTAGAGCGTCGCCAGGATCGGCAGGAAGCTGTCGCGCGTCGGCAGCGGCTCGAAGGACTTGCCCTCGACGGTGAAACGGCTGGCCGTCAGCGTGCCGCCATTGGCCTCGAAGCCCATGACGTTCGCCTTGCCGGCGGCAATGGCCTCGTCCATGCCGGCGATCACATAGGGCGAGCCGACGCGGGTGCGGGTGACGGCATAGGAGCCGGCGGCCTCGATGCCAGAATTGGAGGTGACCGGCGTGACGACCACCTGTGCGCCGAGGAAATTTGCGGCCATAAGCCCGAGCAGGTCGCCGCGCAGCGGTTCGCCGGTTTCGTCCGCCACCAGAGGCCGGTCGCCGTCGCCATCGGCTGAGACGATCGCATCCAGACCGTACTCCGGCGCCCAGCCCTTCATGAGACGGATGGTCTCGGCGGAGACTGCTTCGGTATCGACCGGAATGAAGCTTTCGGAGCGGCCGAGCGGCACCACGCGGGCGCCGTAATGGGCAAGCACCTGGCCGAAAAGATCGCGCGCCACCGTGCTGTGCTGATAGACGCCGATCGTCAGGCCGGCGAGGCTGCCTGATGGCAGCAGGCCTTTATTGCGCAGAAGGAACAGTGCCTCCGTCTCGGCCGTGCGGTTTTCCGCTTCTGCTGGCGTTTCGTCGAGCACGGAATCGCCGATCGTCAGCGCTTCTTCGCTGATCGCCACTTCGTCGCGCTTGTCGATTTCGCCATCCGGACGGTAGAACTTGATGCCGTTGCGGTCGGCGGGGATATGCGAGCCGGTGATCATCAGCGAGGCCGCTTTCAGCTGCAGCCCATAAAGTGCGAGAGCCGGTGTCGGCAATGTGCCGCAGTCGATCGGCGTCAGGCCGGCCCGTTTCAGGGCGCCGATGCAGGTGGCCGAGATCGCCGGGCTCGATTCGCGGAAATCGCGGCCGATGAGAATGAGATCGCCTGGCTTGGCATGGCCGTTCTTCAGCAGATGGCGGGCAAAGGCCGTGGCATAGAGCGCGGATGCCCGTCCCGTCAGGTCTGCGGATAGGCCGCGAAGGCCGCTGGTGCCGAATTTCAAGCTGGTCACAGACAGTCTCCCTTTCAATGATCGCGCTGTTATGGAGCAAGCGGCGGCGGTGATCAACTCATCGTGCCTTCATCCGTTCCGGTTGCGATAAGACTGGTTTTGCGATTGCAAAGACCCCAAATAGGTTTGAGGGCGCAGCGGTTGCGGCATCGGTTCGCAGCGCCCGGAACAGGAGTTCGTCATGGCTGTCTTCGGTAGGATCGCGCTCGGTTGCACGTTCGGCTTCGCCCTGCTGGCGCAGGCGGGTCTCGCCTTCGCGGCTTCGAACCCTCCAAGGGTCGTCATCCCCCAGCGTGGCACCAATTCCGTCATTTGCGATTTCCGTGGGTGCTTCGGCTTCGGTCCGCAGCAATTCTATACGCGGCCAGGCCAGCCGCTTCCCAACGGACCGCCCTATACGAACGGGCGCAACGTCTATGACAACCCGCGAATTCAGATACCCCCGCGCGAAGCCCCTACGCCGCCGCCGAGGGCGCTCTATCCTTCGCCGGCCCAAAAACTCAGGCAGCATCAGACCTGGTGTGCCGAGCGCTATCGGACATACAATCCCGGCACCAATAGCTATACCACGATCAACCAGGGCACCCGGACCTGCCGCTCGCCTTTCGGCTGACAGGCAGGGATAAAGTCGGCTCAGCTTTCCAGCGATGCGCGGTCGGTATGGCCGAGATCGCGCTCGGGATCGATAATATCGCGCACCCGCTGTTTCAGCTCCTTCGGCCCGGGGAAGCCGCCGTCGCGCTTGCGCTCCCACAGAAGCTCGCCGTCGATCCGAATCTCGAAGACGCCGCCGGTGCCCGGTATCAGCGCCACTTCGCCGAGGCTATCGGTAAAGGTCTGCAGCAGCTCCTGCGCCATCCAGCCGGAGCGCAGCAGCCAGTTGCATTGGGTGCAGTAGAGAATGGTGATGCGGGGCTTGTCGCTCATCGTCCTGATCCTTGTCGCTTGCTGAGATCTAGGATCAACTTTGGCTCGCCGCAAGGCAAAGCTATTCCGGGAAAAGTGCCAAGCGGCTTTCCGTCGAGCGCTGAAATGCTCTGGCCACTTGCCTCTCCCGCCGCCACATGCTCATCTCTGGCTGCAACATGTTCGGGAATCATCGGAATGCGCGTCGCCATTATCGAGAATATGAAGAACACCCCGCTCGGCGCTCTCGGCATCGCGCTCGAAGAGGCCGGAGCCCAGATCGAATGGTTCCGCCCCTGGAGCGGTGAAGCGCTTCCGAAGGACACGTCATCCCATGACGCGCTTGTCGTGCTCGGCGGCGAGCAGAGCGCGCGTGACGACGATACCCATCCCTATCTGCCGGAACTGGCGCGGCTGATGCGCCGCTTCGAGAGCGAGAACAAGTCCGTGCTCGGCATCTGCCTCGGCAGCCAGATCCTGGCGCGCGCCTATGAGGCGGAAAATCTGCTCGGCACCGCCCATGAATTTGGCTGGAAGACGGTTGGCCTGACCGATGCCGGCAGGAGAGACCCGCTGCTGGCCGATGTCGGCGACGAATTCACCATCTTCGAATGGCATGGCGACACCTTCACCTTGCCTACTGGTGCCACGCGCCTTGCCGCCAACGGCGTTACGCCGAACCAAGCCTTCCGTATCGGCCGTGCCACCTATGGCACGCAGTTCCATTTCGAAGCCAATGCCGCTGTGGTGGATCGCTGGCGCGTCGAGTTCAAGGAAACGATCGAGCGCAAGGAGCCCGGCTGGCTCGATCGCTATCCGGAACTTGTCGCCAGCCATGCGGCAGCGGCAGAGGCGGCCGGTCTCGCGATCGCGCGGGCCTGGGTGGGAACGGTAGAGGCGCAGGCGGAGCTTCCCGAAGCCGCGAGAGCCTGAGGATTGCCGGAGGTGCCCGGTTCTCAAGGCCGAAGAACGGCTGCGATACACCGCGCCCACATATTTTGACATGAAAGGAGATAACATCATGAGCACGCTGGAACTACCGAGCGAGGGCGGTTGCCGCTGCGGGCAGGTGCGACTGAAGATCAGCGCCAAGCCGCTGCTGACCATGGCCTGTCACTGCACAGGCTGCCAGCGCATGACGGCCGGCCCCTATTCGCTGAGCGCCGCCATCCCCTCGCAAGGTTTTGAGGTGACGGAGGGCGAACCCGTCATCGGCGGCCTGCACGGCGATGCCATCCATCACTATTTCTGCCCGCATTGCATGAGCTGGCTGTTCACGAAGATGGAAGGCGTGGATTGGTTCGTCAATGTCCGCGCCACCATGCTTGATGACGTCAGCTGGTTCACGCCCTTCGTCGAGACCTGGGCGAGCGAAAAGCTGCCCTGGGTGACGACGCCGGCCAAGCACAGCTACGCCGCGCTGCCGGCGATGGAAGATTATGAGGTCCTGACGAAGGAATATATGGCGCAGGCTTAATGCCGAAGCGGCAAAGCTGTGCCGTCAGAACTGGCGATACTGCGCAAGAGGCAGACCATGCTTTTCGACATGGGCATTCGCCTTAGCAATTGCCTCTGCATTTTCAATGAGCCAGAGACGCTCGCGCTCAACTTTACTGACGCGAGCGTTATTCTCGATGGGAGCTGAGATACCGCTCTTCGGGTCGCTCACTCGTCCCCCATCTTCAGCGCGGCGATAAACGCTTCCTGCGGGATTTCGACCTTGCCGAACTGCCGCATGCGCTTCTTGCCTTCCTTCTGCTTGTCGAGCAGCTTGCGCTTGCGGGTGGCGTCGCCGCCGTAGCACTTGGCGGTCACGTCCTTGCGCAGTGCCTTCACCGTCTCGCGGGCGATGATGCGCCCGCCGATGGCGGCCTGGATCGGGATCTGGAACATGTGCTGCGGGATCAGGTCCTTCAGCTTCTCGCACATGACACGGCCGCGCTTTTCGGCGGCAGAGCGGTGCACCAGCATGGAGAGCGCGTCCACCGGCTCGGCATTGACGAGGATCGACATCTTGACGAGATCGCTCTCGCGATAGTCGGTCAGGCTGTAGTCGAAGGAGGCGTAGCCCTTCGAGATCGACTTCAGTCGGTCATAGAAGTCGAAGACGACTTCGTTGAGCGGCAGGTCGTAGGTGATCATCGCGCGGTTGCCAACATAGGTCAGTTCGGTCTGGATGCCGCGGCGGTCCTGGCAGAGCTTGAGGATCGAGCCGAGATAGTCGTCCGGCGTCAGGATCGTCGCCTTGATCCACGGCTCGCGGAATTCGGAAATCTTGACGACATCGGGCATATCCGCCGGGTTGTGCAGCTCGATCTCGGTGCCGTCGGTCATGGTGAGCTGATAGACGACCGAAGGCGCCGTCGCGATCAGGTCGAGATTGAATTCGCGCTCCAGGCGCTCCTGGATGATTTCCAGGTGCAGCAGGCCGAGGAAGCCGCAGCGGAAGCCGAAGCCGAGAGCGGCGGACGATTCCATTTCGAAGGAGAAGCTGGCGTCGTTGAGGCGCAGCTTGCCCATGGCCGAACGCAGGTCCTCGAAATCGGCGGCATCGACCGGAAAGAGGCCGCAGAACACCACAGGCTGAGCCGGCTTGAAGCCCGGCAGCGCTTCGGCGGTCGGGCGCTTGTCCTCGGTGATGGTATCGCCGACGCGGGTATCGGCCACTTCCTTGATCGAAGCGGTGATGAAGCCGATTTCGCCGGGGCCGAGGCTGTCGACGGCGACCATCTTCGGCGTGAGAACGCCGACGCGCTCGATCTGGTACTTCGCATCCGTCCCCATCATGCGGATGGTCTGGCCCTTGGTCAGCGTGCCGTCGATGATGCGCACGAGAACCATGACGCCGAGATAGGTGTCGTACCAGCTGTCGACCAGCAGCGCCTTCAAGGGCGCCTTTTCACCGCCCGCGCTCTTCGGCGCCGGCAGCTTGTGAACGATGGCTTCCAGAACGTCGGGAATGCCGAGACCGGTCTTGGCCGAAATCAGCACGGCGTCCGATGCGTCGATGCCGATCACTTCCTCGATCTGGTCCTTGATGCGGTCGGGTTCGGCCGCCGGCAGGTCGATCTTGTTGAGGACGGTGACGAGCTCGTGATTGTTGTCGATCGCCTGATAGACGTTGGCGAGCGTCTGCGCTTCGACACCCTGGCTGGCGTCGACGACCAGCAGCGATCCCTCGCAGGCCGACAGCGAGCGCGAGACTTCGTAGGCGAAGTCGACGTGTCCGGGCGTGTCGATCAGGTTGAGAATATAGGTCTCGCCATTGTTGGCCTTGTAGTGCAGGCGCACTGTCTGGGCCTTGATGGTGATGCCGCGCTCGCGCTCGATCTCCATATTGTCCAACACCTGCTCGGACATCTCGCGTTCGGCCAGGCCGCCCGTCGTCTGGATCAGGCGGTCGGCCAGCGTCGATTTGCCGTGGTCGATATGGGCCACGATCGAGAAGTTGCGGATATGCGAAAGCGGAGTGGTGGAATTGGTGCTCATGCGCGCCATATAGCAGCGCCGCCCCGCGCCGCAAAGCGGAAAAGCGGGGCTTTGGGGGCTATCTTCACGTTATGTTAGCCTTTTCCGGCCCGCCGCTGATGGACTCCGAACCTCACTTGATTCCATCATGGGATCGTGTATTTCTCATATAGTAGAATTTAAGGGCGTGAGACATAGGCAATGGCGGATGATGATCTGGAACTGGCGATCGGCGCGCGCATCAAGGAGCTGCGCATCGCCCGCGGCCTGACGCTGGACGAACTCGCCAATGCCTCGGCCGTTAGCCGCGCCATGATCTCGCGTATCGAGCGGGCGGAGGCGAGCCCGACGGCCTCGCTGCTGTCACGGCTCTGCGCGGCCCTCGGCCTCTCACTTTCGGCCTTCTTTGCAGAGGAGGATGAAGAGGTATCGCCGCTTGCCCGCCGCGAGCAGCAGGCGATCTGGCGCGATCCGGGAACCGGCTATGTCAGACGCGCCGTCTCGCCGCCGGGCACTGGTTCGAAGGTCGACGTCGTGGAAGTCACGTTCCCCGGCGGCGCGCGTGTCATCTTCCCGCCGAATACGGCGAGCGCCGATATGACCCAGCACGTCTGGCTGTTCGAGGGCGAGATGGAAGTGACGCACCGCGATGTCATCCATCATCTCCTGCCGGGCGATTGCCTCTTCATGGGCGTCGGCGACGGCCACGCCTTCCATAATCCCGGCGAGGGTCCGGCGCGCTACAGCGTCATCCTCGATCGCGGCCGTTCATAACTCCAAGGATCTTTTCATGACCGATATTCGCCTTCTCTCCGCCGTGGATGCTCGCAATAGGCTATCCGATCTCTGCGATGTGCTTGTCGATTGCGTCAATGGCGGCGCCTCCGTTGGCTTCATGCAGCCCTATGGCGTGGCCGATGCCTTGCCCTATTGGCGAGGGGTCGCCGACAGCGTCGAGAGCGGCGCGACGCTGCTTTTCGTTGCCTTGATCGAGGGCCGGGTTGTCGGAACGGTGCAGATCGGCATCGCGCAGATGCCGAACCAGCCGCATCGCGGCGATCTGAAGAAGCTGCTGGTGCATCGATCGGCGCGGGGCAAGGGACTTGCCCGTCTTCTGATGGAGGCTGCGGAGCGCGAAGCGGCCCGTGTCGGCAAGAGCGTGCTTGTATTGGATACCGCGACCGGCAGCGATGCGGAAGCGATCTATCCGCGCCTCGGCTGGCAGCGCGTTGGCGTCGTGCCGGACTATGCGATGTGGCCTGAAGGTGGGCTTTGCGACACGACCTTCTTCTATAAGCGCCTTGCCGCCTGACGAGGGCAATTCAGGCAGAGAATGCAGCAACGGCATCCCGCAATGTCGAACCCGGTGTCCATTGCATCGCCTTCCAGCCGAATTGCCGCGCGGCCTCGATATTGGCCTCCACATCATCGATGAAGCCGATTTCGCGCGCTGGAATTCCTGCGCGCTCGGTCGCCAGCCGGAAGAATTCGGTGGCAGGCTTCTGATGGCCGAGGGCGGCGGAATAGAAAATGCCGTCGAAACGCGAGGAGAGCTTTAGAGTGTCCATCAGATAGGCGGCGCGCATGTGCTCCTGATTGGTCGCCAGGAACATCTTCGTTCCTCCGGCGCGCAGCGCAGCGAGATCGTCGAGCAGCCCGTGATCGAGGCGGGAATCGTTTTCGAACCAATAGTCGATCAGCGTCCGGGCGCGGAGGTGGGGAGCGATCTTTCCGAGAACCTCCGCAAGCCTCGGCTCGATCGCGTCGCGGCCGGTGACGATATCGGTCCAGTAGATTTTGAAGAAGGCCTGCCGCAGCAGCTCCACCTTCAGCCCGAGATCGCGTTCCAGATAGGTGAAAAGCGGCAGCCCGTCGCTTGGCCGGCCATGCACCAACACGCCGTCGACATCGACCATCAGGATTTTCATGCCGGCTGTCTCCAACTCCCCGAATAGAGGCGGAAGGTGCAGTTGTTTGCGATAGTGTTCAAGGCCGCATGCTGCTCTTTTTTCCCGGACGTAGTGCGTGTAAGCCTGTGCGTCGGGAAGATAACTCAGTCTGTCTTGGAGGAGGCGACGTGCGGGTCATCTATTCGGAGGATCACAAGCTCAGGGATGCCAAGACCGAGCTGCATGATGGCCAGCTTGTCGCGCCCTTCGAAGCGCCTTTCCGCGCCGAATGGATTCTGGCCGCCGCCAGGAAAGCCGGCTTTACCGACGTCGTTGCGCCCGAAGCCCATGGGCTGGAGACGGCGCGCAAGGTGCATGATCCGGCTTATCTCGATTTTCTCGGTGTCGTCTGGGAGCGCTGGGTTTCCGCTGGATACACGGGCGAGGCGATCGCCAATTCCTTTCCCGTCCGGCGCACCAGCCAGCGCGTGCCTGACAATATCGTCGGCATGATCGGCCATTATGCCAACGCTGCCGATACGTCGATCACCAAGGGGTCCTATGAGGCGGCGCTTGCGTCGATGCGCTGCGCGCTGACCGGCGCCGACTGGCTTCACGCCGGCAATCGCTTTGCCTTCGCGCTCTGTCGCCCGCCCGGTCATCACGCCGGTATCGATCTCTTCGGCGGCTATTGCTTTATCAACAATGCCGGCGTTGCCGCACAGCGCCTGCGCGATCATGGTGCGGCCAGGGTTGCCGTGCTTGATGTCGATTTCCATCATGGCAACGGCACGCAGGACATTTTCTACAGCCGAGGCGATGTCTTCACCGCCTCGCTGCATGGCGATCCCATGCATGCCTTTCCCTATTTCCTCGGTCATGCCGACGAGGAAGGCGAGGGCGAGGGGGCGGGCGCCAACCGCAACTACCCCATGCCGCGCGGCACGCCCTGGGAGGTGTGGTCATCGGCGCTCGACGATGCCCTTGCTCGCATCAAGGCCTTCGGGGCGGAGGTGATCGTGCTCTCGCTCGGCGTCGATACCTTCGAGCGCGACCCGATCTCCTTCTTCAAACTCAACTCGCAGGATTTCGTCCGCATGGGCGAGCGCGTTGCGGCTGCGGGTCTGCCCGTCCTCGTCTGCATGGAGGGCGGCTATGGCGTGCCCGAGATCGGCCTCAACGTCGCCAATGTTCTGAGGGGCCTCGAGGCTTAAGAGGTGCTTGCATCAAAGCGTCTGATCGCAGCATGAAAAGTTTGAATTTGCCAGCATAGGGCCGGACCTCTAAAAAACCCGCGAAGCGGGAGAGGTCATGGATCAGAAGCTTATCGAGAGTGGCACGGATGGCGGCGCGGCACTGATGCCGCATCCGGATGTTGCACCGTCGACCGGTGGCATCGCCGCCGGCGTGCTGATGTGCGTCATGTCCATGTCCTGCATCCAGTTCGGTGCGGCCCTCTCGGCTCCGATCATCAACGCCTATGGGCCGGCGGGTGCGACCTGGCTGCGGCTTGTCTTTGCCTCGATTGCCCTGGCGATCATCGTCCGCCCGAAGATCATGAGCTACAGCCGCTCGCAATGGCTCGGCGTGCTGGTACTCGGCACGGTCTCGGCGCTGATGACGATCTCGTTCTTCTCGGCGATCGCGCGCATTCCCTTGGGTCTTGCCGTCGCCATCGAGTTTCTGGGGCCTCTGCTCGTCGCGACCCTCGGCTTCGGGTTGAGCCGCCAGCTTATGTGGCCGATCTTCGCCGCGATCGGCGTTCTGTTGCTGGCCTATGATGGAGAGGAGTGGGTCGGCAATCTCCCCGGCATTCTCTTTGCTATTGGTGCAGGCGCGGGCTGGGCCTGCTATATCCTGTTGACGAAGAAGGTTGGCAATGCCTTTCGAGGTCTCGAAGGCCTTTCCATGTCGCTGCTGGTTGCGGCTGTCGTTTCGACCCCCTTCGGCTTTGCTTCTGCCGTCCCGCATCTGACAGGCTATGGCCTGCTTGAGATAGCCGGTCTGGCACTCCTCGTGCCGCTGCTGCCCTACGCGTTGGAAATGGTGGCGCTGCGGCGCATGCCTACTTCGTCCTTCGGCATCCTCATGAGCCTCGAGCCCGCCATCGGCGCCCTTGCCGGCTTCATCATCCTCTCGCAGCCAATGACGCCATCGCAGATGTTCGGCACGGCGCTGGTCGTTTCCGCCAGCATCGGCGCGACCATTTTCGCCACGAAGGGCTGAGACTGGGCCAACCTTTCCGCACATGCCGCCTTTGGCCGCTAGCGGCCATCGATTGGTTTTTTTGCTCGGTAGCCTCCTGTCAATCCGACGCCCGAAGCCTGACGATCTGGGGCGCGACGATTTGGATGAACAGTCCTGGATCGCCGAAAGCTCTCGCAGAAAGCATTGCCCCGTGAACCGAAGCCATCAGCATCTGAGCCTCTTCCTCAGGTTGCTTGTCCAGCCGGAAGGCGCCATTCTCCGTTCCAGCCTGCAGCACTGACGCAAGCCATCCGGCGAGGCTATGGAAATGGCCACGGACGCGCGACGCGACCTCTTCCGGCAGCATCTGCATCTCGCTGGCGAGCATCGCGCAGACGCAGAAGGGGAGCGAGGCGTCCCGAATGCATGAATGCCAGTAATTGACATAGGCCTGCAGCTGGTCCGCAGGGCTCGCGATCCCCTCGCGCAGGGATTTCAGACCGGCCTCCGTCTGCTGTCTGTAGCGATCTACCAGCACCGCGACCAGTTCGGCCTTCGTCGGAAAATGATGGTGGATGCTCGCCTTCCGGATGCCGATCGCAGCGGAGATGTCGGCATAGCTGAAGCCGTTGTAACCTCCCGCCACAATGAGGGGCTGCGCGATGTCGAGAATTTTTTCTGCCGTCGAACTTATTGATTTCATGTCTTTGCCTACCTTTTGGTAGGCTAGTTGTCAAGGTTGCCTCGGCGCTTCCGGTTCTCACAAAACGGTGTTCGAGCGTTGCGTTGACTTCAATAGCTTGTCTTCCTACTAGTAGGCAGGTAAACACAAGGAGCCTACCGATGGAAAGCCAAACCGCAATCCAGCCAAACTGGCTGCGATCCTATTATTTTACACGCGCCCTGTTCTCGATGGCCTGGATCGCCGCCGCGATACTCTCTAGCGGAAAGCCGCTGCCCGCCGCGTTTCTGCTGGTCATCTATCCTGTCTGGGATGCCCTTGCCAATCTGGTCGATGCCCGGGTGAACGGGGGATTGAAGGTCAATCCGTCTCAGGCGTTGAATGTCGTCGTCAGCATCGTCACGGCGCTCGCCGTGATTGTGGCCGCCTATAATAGCACCTACGCCGTTCTGGCCGTGTTTGGGGCCTGGGCGATCCTCTCTGGCCTGCTGCAACTCTATACCGCAGTCAGGCGCTGGCGTGCCTATGGCGCCCAATGGGTGATGATCTTGAGCGGTGCGCAATCGGCGCTTGCCGGCGGTTTCATGCTCAGCCGGTCCCTCGGCACGGTTGCGCCGACAATTCTGGATATTGTCCCCTATGTGGCATTCGGCGCGTTCTACTTCCTGCTTTCTGCAATCTGGCTTGCGGTCGCAGCCTATCGCAAGGCGCATGCATAGGTGCTGCCAGCTGTCGCAGTCTGCCTTAAACCGTCTTCCTCGCGGGATCGTCGAGGGCCGGATTATAGAAAAGCGAGAGCGTCAGGCTCCTGGCGATGCGTTCCGCCGTTGCCATGAACCAGTTTCTGGCTTCCATGGAAGGCGCGATATCGGCAAGCGTCGCGGAGAAAAGCGCCAGCCATTCCGGAAAGAGATCTGCCGCCATGCCCTCGACGCCGAGATGCGCCTGCACCGGCTTGCCGCCATAGGCGCCGTTCTTGAAGGCGACCGAAGACCAGAAGCGCTTCATCTTTTCCATATGGTCCGGCCAACGCCCGGCAAGCCGCCCGTCAAACACCGGTCCGAGCCGGGGATGCGCCTGCACACGCCCGTAAAATGTCTCAACCAGCCTGTCGATGAAGGCGGCATCGATGCCCATGCGCGCCATCTCCGCTTCGGCTTTTTCGCGAATGCCGGCAAGGTGGGCGGCGCGGGCCTGTATCTCGTTTTCCATTATGCTCTCCGGGTGCGGGCGCTGGGAGGTTTGCGGCGTCGGCATCTGCCGGTCTTTATCTATGCAATTTCCCGGCGCGTCCAAGACGTCATGGAGGTGTTGCGGCAATCTGTCAAAACAGACGTATGGTTCGCCGCCGCTTTTCGCGATGCGCGTTCGATTCTCCCTTCATGATTTCCCTAAGCTACCGCGCTTCAAAGCTTGACCTGTGCAACTCCTCTCTTTAGAATTAGAATAATTCTAAAGTTATGAGGTTGCCCCCGATGTTATTAGGCTTGTTCCGCCCATCGAAACGCCCTTTCACCTCTCTGTCCGAGCAGGAGATTCTGGCGATCGCCATTGCCGCGGAGGAGGACGATTCGCGCATCTATCTCGCCTATGCCGATATTCTGCGTCAGCACTATCCCGAGTCCGCCAAGGTCTTCGAGGATATGGCCGAGGTCGAGGATACCCATCGCAAGACGCTGATCGACATGCATCGCCGCCGTTTCGGTGAGCGCATCCCGCTGATCAGACGCGAACATGTCCATGGCTTTTATGAGCGCAAGCCGGACTGGCTGCGCAAAAATCTTTCCCTCGATGCTATACGCAATGAAGCCGAGGCGATGGAGCAGCAGGCCTATAATTTCTATGTCGAGGCCGCCAAGCAGGTGTCCGATGCCTCGACGCGCCAGCTTCTCGGCGATCTCGCGCTCGCCGAACAGGGGCATGAAGACGTCGCCCGTATGCTCGGCGACAAGCACACGCCCGAAGACGTCAAGCACGAGGAGGATGCGCAGGCGCGCCGCCAATTCGTGTTGACCTATGTGCAGCCGGGTCTCGCCGGTCTCATGGATGGCTCCGTCTCCACCCTGGCGCCGATCTTCGCAGCCGCCTTCGCCACGCAGAATACTTGGCAGACTTTTCTCGTCGGTCTTTCGGCTTCCGTCGGCGCCGGCATCTCCATGGGCTTCACCGAGGCGGCCCATGACGATGGCAAGATCTCCGGCCGCGGCTCGCCGATCAAGCGCGGCCTTGCCTGTGGCATCATGACAGCGGTTGGCGGCCTCGGCCACGCGCTGCCTTATCTCATTCCTTACTTCTGGACGGCGACGATCATCGCCGCCATCGTGGTCTTCTTCGAGCTCTGGGCCATCGCCTTCATCCAGAACAAATATATGGAGACACCGTTTCTGCGTGCCGCCTTCCAGGTGGTGGTTGGCGGCTCTCTTGTGCTCGCGGCGGGCATATTGATCGGAAATGCCTAGGCTGTTGTCTCGAACCACCAAATAAGGAAAGGCCGGCAAATTTGCCGGCCTTCTTCTCATGTCCGATGATTGCGGTGCTTACTTGACGGCGCCGACCAGAACGTCGCTGCCGTTTTCGATGGTGACCCAGCGGCCGGCATTGAAGCTCGCCTGACGCTTCAGGTAGGAATAGGGGGTCCTGGTCCAGACCTTGATCTCGTCCTCGAGGTTGTCGAGGATAAAGTCGCCCTGCTTGGTGCGCAGCGTCAGGACGGCATGACCTTCGCCATCGGGCTTGCGCACGACCGTCATCAAAAGGTTGGAAGCGGAGATGCCGCTCTGCATCAGTATCTTTCGCTTCAGCAGGGCGAAATCTTCGCAGTCACCGGCAGTCTTCGGATATTCCCAATATTCTTCCTGGCCGTAGACTTCCATGTCGGTCGCCGGGCGGATGGTCTTGTTGACGCGCAGGTTGATCTGGTTGACCAGAGCCCAGGCGGCGGCATTCATGTCGACCGGGCCGATATTGCGGGTAGGGCCGCATTCATCGGTATGTCTCTGGCAGAAATCGTAGTGCCCGATCGGCTGGGAAGTCACGTTGCCGACGGTCATCGAAGCGCCCTGCTGAGGCGCCGGCACGGCCGCCGACGACATTGCAACTATAGCAGCGAAGGCAATCAACAAGCCCTTAATACGCACGCCCACTATCCTTGTATCGTCCCTGCATTTGTTAACAAATTGTTAATGTAGGGGGGCGCGCCAAGTCAATCGTTACTTAAGTGTTAACGCGGGAACCGGCTCATATGGTTAATTTCGGCACAGTCGAGGGAGTGACGGCCATCATCCATTGCCTCTCGTGATGGCGCAGGCGCGCGCATACGGCGTCCGGCAAGGACGGCCGCGCAGTCAGCGTCTCGCAGATATCTGTTTGTTTTTACGGCGTATTATGCAGTGCCAATGCCTCGGCTACCCCGAGCATGCGCTCTAGATCCTGTGACCGCGACAGGCGATGGTCGCCATCGCGCACAAGTGTTAACACCACATCGTCGGCCGGCAGGTGCTCGACCAGCTTTAACGAATGCGCGAAGGGCACGTCGGCATCCTGCATGCCCTGCAATATGTGAACCGGGCAGCCGGTTTCGATGATGCCGGTCAGCACGCGGTTGGCGCGGCCGTCTTCGATAAGCGCGCGGGTGAAGATGTTCGGCTCCGGGCTATATTCCGAGGGCTCCTCGAAATAGCCGCGCTCAGCCAGCGACCGCCGCTCGACATCGGTGAGGTTGGGCTCGATGAGATCGACAGTGAAATCGGGAGCGGGGGCGATCAGCATAAGGCCTGCGATGACGGGCGCCTTCTTGCGTTTGCGCAGCTCCTGGATGACCCTGAGCGCGATCCAGCCGCCCATCGAAGAGCCGACGAGAACGATCTTCTTCGGTTTGGTATGGTCGATGACGGCAAGCGCCTCTTCCAGCCAGCGCGAAATCGTGCCGTTGGTGAACTTGCCGCCGGATTGCCCGTGGCCGGAATAGTCGAAGCGAATGCAACCGACACCCAGTCGCGCCGCCAGCCCATCCAGTTCCATCGCCTTGGAGCCGCTCATGTCGGATCGGTAGCCGGACAACCAGACGAAGCTGACATTCCTGGGGCCCTTGCCGGCGGCGCGCTGGACGATTGCGATCTGGCGTTCGCTGTCGCCCGTGCCCACGGGAAGGAAGGTCGGTTGGGTGGCTGCGGCGGTCTCGGACATGGAAAACTCCCGGATTTTCTGCCCTATAGAACAGATTCGTGCTCGCGTGACCCGAAAAATCCTCGATCTTTCTGCAAGGATATCTATATGATCGGGGAACCATACTGTGTCCTTGGTGCATCTTATGCCGCCATGACACTCTCTTGACACGCGGGAGGTGCTTTTTTCCTGCTGTCATGCTATTGACTTCAACACAGCTTTTACGACATTTCCGTCAGTTGCGCTGACGGGAGCGAGAGGCTGCAGCTAATCCGAAACAATTCGTGGAGAGTACGACCATTCGCAGACCCTTTAAAACCGATGCGCCCGTAAAGGACGGGCCACGTTCCAACAGGGAAATTCGCATTCCCAAAGTTCAGCTGATCGCAGCTGACGGCGCGAATATGGGCATCGTCCCGACCGACCAGGCATTGAAGATGGCAGAGGAGGCCGGCCTCGATCTGGTTGAGATTTCTCCCAATGCTGAGCCGCCTGTGTGCAAGATCCTCGACCTGGGCAAGCTGAAATACGCCAACCAGAAGAAGGCCGCCGAGGCGCGCAAGAAGCAGAAGATCGTTGAAGTCAAAGAAATCAAGATGCGCCCGAACATCGACACCCATGACTATGAGGTGAAGATGAAGGCCATCGGTCGTTTCTTCGAAGAAGGTGACAAGGTGAAGGTGACCTTGAAGTTCCGTGGCCGTGAAATGGCCCACCAGGAACTCGGTATGAAGCTTCTTCAGCAGGTCAAGGAAGATACGCTTGAGATCGCCAAGGTGGAGGCCGAGCCCAAGCTTGAAGGCCGCCAGATGATGATGGTGCTTGCGCCCAAGTGAGGCGCAAGTCTGAGTAGAGAGGCCGGAGCCGTCCTTTGGGCGGCTTTTTCCTTTTCTGCGGCAGGCGGCGGCATCTGTCATCGATCTGCAAAGATTCCCGCATCGGCACCGTTGCACTTGAAGGCAAGTGCGGTTATAAGCGCGCGTCCGAACTGACCGGCAGGGCATGCCGTGGCAGTTCAGAATGCTGGCAGAGCGGTTCGTCACCGTATCTGCCGTTCAACAACAAACGCTCCGGCACCTTGTTGCAGCCCGGCCAGTCCGGATCTGTGGGAAGGGCTTTTAGCAAAGCGCGCCAGGAAGCATCGAAGGAGTAGCAAAATGCCCAAGATGAAGACGAAGTCCTCTGCCAAGAAGCGGTTCAAGATCACCGCGACCGGCAAGGTCAAGGCAGCCGCTGCTGGCAAGCGCCACGGCATGATCAAGCGTAGCAACAAGTTCATTCGCGATGCTCGCGGCACCATGGTTCTCGCAGAACCGGATGGCCGTAAGGTTATCAAGAACTACTTGCCGAACGGTCTCTAAGACTATTCGTAACGCTATAGACTAAGGAGATCATGAAATGGCACGCGTAAAAAGAGGCGTTACCGCCCACGCCAAGCACAAGAAGGTTCTGAAGGCAGCCAAGGGCTTCTACGGCCGTCGCAAGAACACCATCCGTACCGCCAAGGCCGCAGTCGACCGTTCCAAGCAGTACGCTTACCGCGACCGCAAGGTCAACAAGCGCAACTTCCGCGCCCTCTGGATTCAGCGTATCAACGCTGCCGTCCGCGAACACGGCCTGACCTATGGCCGCTTCATCGACGGCCTGACCAAGGCTGGCATTGAAGTCGACCGCAAGGTTCTTTCCGACATGGCGATCCATGAGTCGGAAGCTTTCGGTGCGCTCGTTGCTGCGTCGAAGAAGGCACTTGAGTACCTCAAGGAAGCCGGCACGAAGAACGAGTTCGAAGCAGCCGTTAACTAACGCTGCCTCGCACGTCTTTCGTAAGTTCATTATGAAACCCGCGCTGGCGAAACCGGCGCGGGTTTTATGTTTCGCAGCATACGCTCTTCCATAGTGTCAGGCTGTTTCGTCGGGCGAGACTCGAAAAACGGGTCGCGCATCGGGCGACAAGTGCCAAGGACCGCATTCTTGGCGTGTTTTTGTCATTTGCCCGGTTGATCGGCTGCTTGCACATGGATAGTGATCTGCAGCGCCTCATCGTTGCCACAAGCTGTCCGATGCGGGCGTTCATCCATTATTCCGCGGAATGAGCGGCGTTCCAAGCCCGCCGCCCGCAAGGCAGGATCAGATGACGGAACTCGTAACACTCGAAACCCAACTCATGGCCGATGTCGCCGCGGCGACCGACGAGCAGTCGATCGAGGCCGTCCGTGTCGCCGCGCTCGGCAAGAAGGGCTCGGTGTCGGAACTGCTGAAGACGCTTGGCTCGATGTCGCCGGAAGAACGGCAGACACGCGGCGCGGCGATCAATGCTCTGAAGAATTCCGTCACCGACGCGATTAACGAGCGCAAGAGCGCGTTGCGCGATGCCGCGATCGACGCGAAGCTGAAGGCAGAGACGGTTGATGTCAGCCTGCCGGTGCGCTCGTCTCCGGCCGAGCGCGGCCGCATTCACCCGATCAGCCAGATCGTCGACGAGATCACCGCGATCTTCGGCGACATGGGTTTCTCGATCGCCGAAGGTCCCGATGTCGAGACCGATTACTATAACTTCACGGCGTTGAACTTCCCGGAAGGCCACCCGGCTCGCGAAATGCACGACACCTTCTTCTTCCAGCCGGATGAAAAGGGTGAGCGCAAGGTGCTGCGCACGCACACCTCGCCAGTACAGATCCGCACCATGGAAGCGCAGAAACCGCCGATCCGCATTATCATTCCCGGCAAGACCTACCGCCAGGATAGTGACGCCACGCATTCGCCGATGTTCCATCAGGTCGAAGGCCTCGTCATCGACAAGACGGCGAATGTCGCCAATATCCGCTGGGTGCTGGAAGAGTTCTGCAAGACCTTCTTCGAGGTCGATAATGTGACGATGCGGTTCCGCCCGTCGTTCTTCCCGTTCACGGAACCGTCCTTCGAGGTTGACATCCAGTGCGACCGTTCCGGCCCGATCGTCAAGTTCGGCGAAGGCACCGACTGGATGGAAATCCTCGGCTGCGGCATGGTGCATCCGAACGTGCTGCGCCACGGCGGGCTCGACCCGGACGAGTATCAGGGCTTTGCCTGGGGCATGGGCCTCGATCGCATCGCCATGCTGAAATACGGCATGCCCGACCTGCGCGACTTCTTCAACGCCGATGTCCGCTGGATGAATCACTATGGCTTCCGCCCGCTCGACATGCCGACCCTGTTCGGCGGTCTGAGCGCGTAAGGAAGGGATAAAGCACATGAAATTCACACTCTCCTGGCTGAAAGAGCACCTGGAAACCGACGCCACGCTCGACGAGATCTGCGCCCGCCTGACGATGATCGGGCTGGAAGTGGAAGAGGTCGACGACAAGGCCGCGTTCAAGCCCTTCGTCATTGCCAAGGTTCTCTCGGCCGAAAAGCATCCGCAGGCCGATCGCCTGAAGGTGCTGATGGTCGATACCGGCAACGGCGCGCCCGTTCAGGTTGTCTGCGGCGCTCCCAATGCGCGCGCCGGCCTCGTCGGCGCCTTCGCAGCACCCGGCACCTATGTTCCCGGCATCGACGTGACGCTTGCCATCGGCAATATTCGCGGTGTCGAAAGCCGCGGCATGATGTGCTCGGAAAAGGAACTGGAAATCTCCGACAGCCATGACGGCATCATCGACCTGCCGGAAGATGCGCCGGTCGGCACCAGCTTTGCCGCCTACGCCGGCCTCGACGATCCGATGATCGAGATCAACCTGACGCCGAACCGCCCGGATTGCACCGGCGTTTATGGCATCGCCCGCGATCTGGCTGCATCCGGTCTCGGCACGCTGAAGCCGCGCAGCACCCCGTCTTTCGCCATCGAAGGCGAAACGACGACCGAGCTCAAGATCGATCTCGACGATCCCAGCCTTTGCCCCGGCTTTGCGCTTCGCCTCGTGCGCGGCGTCAAGAATGGTCCGAGCCCGAAGTGGATGCAGCAGCGCCTGCTCGCCATCGGTCTGCGCCCGATCAGCGCGCTGGTCGATATCACCAATTACATGACCTTCGACCAGGGTCGGCCGATGCACGTCTTCGACGCCGCCAAGGTCAAGGGCAATCTGGTCGTGCGTCGCGCTAAGGACGGTGAAACCGTGCTGGCGTTGGACGAGCGCGAATACAAGCTCAACCCGAGCAATGTCGTCATCTCCGATGACAATGGCGTCGAGTCGATCGGCGGCATCATGGGCGGCGAGCATTCCGGCTGCGACGAGAACACGGTCGACGTGCTGATCGAGTCGGCACTTTGGGACCCGATGAACATCGCCAAAAGCGGCCGCAGCCTCGGCATCATCACCGATGCGCGCTATCGTTTCGAGCGCGGCGCCGACCCGGAATATATGGTTCCCGGCCTCGAGCGCACCACGGAGCTGGTGCTCGCCTGCTGCGGCGGCACGGCCGCCAAGGCGCGCGTCGAAGGCTACAAAGGCTATGACGCCAAGGTCGTGGATTTCCCGCTGTCGGAAGTCAAGCGCCTGACCGGCCTCGAAGTCTCGGCTGACGAAAGCAAGTCCATCCTGACGAAGCTCGGCTTCTTGGTCTCCGGTTCGGGTGAGCGCATTTCGGTCGCTGTTCCCTCCTGGCGCCCGGATGTCGATGGCAAGGCCGATCTCGTCGAAGAGGTCATGCGTATTCACGGCGTCGACAATATCAAGCCGCAGCCGCTGGCAAGCCATGCCGCCGTCAATGGCAAGATCCTGACGACGCTGCAGATCCGCACCCGCACCGCCAAGCGTGCGCTGGCATCGCGCGGCATGCTGGAAGCAGTCACCTGGTCCTTCATTTCGGAAGATCAGGCCAAGCTCTTCGGCGGCGGCTCCAACGCGCTGAAGCTTGCCAATCCGATCGCTGCCGATATGTCCGACATGCGTCCTTCGCTGCTTCCGGGCCTGCTGTCGGCTGCGCAGCGCAATGCCGACAAGGGCTATGGCGACGTCGCGATCTTCGAAGTCTCCGGCACCTATGAGAACGATACGCCCGAGGGCCAGCGTCGTGTTGCCGGCGGTATCCGCCGCGGCACGGCAACGCTTGCCGGTGCCGGCCGCATGTGGTCGAACGCCGCCAAGGGCGGCGGCAAGCCGGTCGATGTCTTCGACGCCAAGGCCGATGCTCTCGCTGTGATCGAGGCTTGCGGCTTGCCGATGGGCAACATCCAGATCGAGCAGGGCGGGCCGGCCTGGTATCATCCCGGTCGTTCCGGCACCATTAAGATGGGTCCGAAGGTCGTGCTCGGCTATTTCGGCGAATTTCATCCGAAGACGCTGGAAGCGCTCGACGTATCAGGCGCTCTCGCCGGCTTCGAAGTCTATGTTGATGCCATGCCCGAGCCGAAGAAGAAGGCGACCCGTACCAAGCCGGCGCTGGAGCTTTCGCCCTTCCAAGCCGTCAAGCGCGACTTCGCCTTCGTGGTCGACAAGTCGGTGGAAGCCGGCGCCATCGTCCGCGCCGCCGTCGGCGCGGACCGCAAGCTGGTGACCGGCGTCAACGTCTTCGACATTTTCGAAGGTGCATCGCTCGGCGAAGGCAAGAAGTCGATTGCGATCGAAGTGCAGATTCAGCCGGCCGAGCGTACGCTCACCGACGAGGATTTCGAGGCGCTGACCCAGAAGATCGTGGCCAACGTCACGAAGTCGACGGGTGGGGTGCTGAGAGGGTAATTGACTGCTGCCGAGTTCGCGGAGAGCTCGGCACCCCCTCTGTCTCTTTCGGGAGATCTCCCCCACAAGGGGGAGATCGTGGGGAGTATGCCGCACGTTCTTCCAAATCCAAGATCTTCAGCGTCCGCAGCTTCGATATTTGATTGAGGCAGGGGAGTTCCGCGAGTTGCCAATCTCCCCCCTTGTGGGGGAGATGTGCGAAAGCGACAGAGGGGATATCGGACGTGCGTCACACTCGAATGCCGATCACCTACCGATGCAGGTGATAAACCTTGTTCACCACGCTCCACCGTCCGTCGACCTTCACCAGTGACAGATAGTCTGAAAACCGCATACCGGCGAATTCGTCGACGACCTTGACGCTGGCCGCATCGCCCTCGATGTCGATCAGCTCGATATCCATCAGCGGTATAGTGCCGGGCGGCGCGCTGCCTTCCTCGACGATGGCGGAAATGAATTCATCCCGCGTCATCCACTCCACCGCGCCCTGGTAATTGCCGATGATCGCGGCGCGCGGATGAAAAGCCTTGCGCAGCGCCGGCTCGTTCGCGAATGCCATGCCATCGACATAGAGGTGAACAACCGCACGGATTGCCTGCTCTTCCGACATCTCGCCATTCCTCGTTTGAGTCATGTCTAAGATAGCATAGCCGGCGGTGGCTGACAAAAATGAGACAGGGAACGGCAGATCAAATAGCCGCTACTCGACGAAGACCCGCACGCTTGCTGCCCGCCCGGCCGCATCGATGACGGTCAGTGTCGAATAGCCGGCACCATCGGGCGTCCACTGATTGGTGCGACGGCGCGACATGTCGGGCAGCGGCTTGCCATTGGCGAGCCAGCGGAACGGGGCACGGCCGCCCTGCAGCTTCAGCGCCAGTGGCATGATCTGATCGTTGCCGCCGCTGGCGCCGAGATCGACGCGCGCGCCTTCCGGCGGATAGACGATCTGCGGTGCCGGCTCGCGGCTGGAGGCTGCCAGCAGCCCGGCTGCGGTCACGGAAAAGCGCCGCTGGCTGATCGGCAGCTCGGTCGGCGCGATGCGCACCGCGCCCATAGGAGCTGCGGGGAAGGGGGTGATGGCAACGCCGGATTTCGCGAAGGCTTCGAACAGGATAGGCGCGGCCGAAACATAGCCCGCCAGCCCGGGCACGGCGCCATTGTCCGGGCGGCCGACCCAGACGCCGAGCACATGCGCGCCGTCATAGCCGATCGACCAGGCATCGCGATTGCCATAGCTGGTGCCGGTCTTGTAGGCGATGCCGAGTTGCTTGCTGCCGCGCGGCGCGATGATGTCAGAGAGAATGTCGGTGATGTTCCAGACCGCGACCGGCTCCATCAGCGGCTCGCCGTCGATCGGCCCCGGCTCGTCCTGAACGCCATCGCCGATCCGCATCGCCTTGCCGCGATTGGCAAGCCCGGCATAGAGCTGCACGAGGTCTTTCAGAGTCACGCCGACGCCGCCAAGGCCGATGGCAAGGCCGGGGGCCTCGTTCGGCGGCAGCTTCGGTTTCACCTCGGCGCGGCGGAAGCGCACCAGCAGCCGCGTCGGCCCGACGGCATCGAGCAGGCGTACGGCCGGCACATTGAGCGATAGCTGCAGCGCCTGGCGCACGCTGACATCGCCCTGATAGCTCATGTCGAAATTGCGCGGGCGATAGCCGTAGAAATCGGCGGGGCGATCCTCGATGATCGTTTCCTGCGCCACATAGCCCTGCTCGAAGGCAAGGCCGTAGATGAAGGGCTTCAGCGTCGAGCCGGGCGAGCGCAGCACGCGGGTCATGTCGACCCAGCCGGCGCGCGAGGAATCGAAATAATTGGCCGAGCCGACTTCGCCGATGATCTCGCCGGTCTTGGCGTCGGCCATGATCATCGCGACAGACACCTTCGGCCCCAGCCGTTTTGCCGCCGCATCCGCAACCGCTTCCAGCCCCTGCTGCACCTCGCGCCGCAGCGTTGTCTTGTGCTTGATGACGCCGGGCTGCTTGCGGAGCGCCAGTTCGGCCAGATGGGCCGCATAGGCGGGCAGCTGCCGGCGTTGGGCTGGAATAGGAGAAAGCGAAGCGCGTTCCGCTTCCCCTTCGCCGATCACCGTAGCCACGGCCGCGCGCTCGAGCACGCGATGGCGGGCGGCCTGCGCGGCGGCGAGGTTGCGGTCTGGCCGGCGCTTTTCCGGCAGCTGCGGCAGCGCAACCAGCAGACCCGCCTGCGCGACCGTCAGATGCCGAGGCTCCTTGCCAAAATAGGCAAGGCTCGCGGCGCGCACGCCCTCCAGATTGCCGCCATAGGGCGCGTGGGTCAGATAGAGGTCGAGGATCTGTTCCTTGGTGAGCCGCCGTTCGATCTGGATCGCGCGCACCATCTGCAGAAGCTTCGCCGTCATCGAGCGCTCGCTGCGCGGCTCGATCAGGCGCGCCACCTGCATGGAGAGCGTCGAACCACCCGATACGATGCGGCCATGAGTGACGAGCTGCAGAAAGGCTCGGCCGATCGCCATGGGATCGACGCCGTGGTGGTCGTAGAAGCGTCTGTCTTCATAGGCGACCAGCATGCGCAGGAATTGCGGATCGACATCGGCAACGCCGGTCTTCAGCCGCCAGCGTCCCTCGGGCGTGGCGAAGGCACGCAGCAGATCGCCATTGGCGTCGAGCACCTCGGCCGAAACCACGCGCGCGCCGTCCAGCGGCGGCGGATAGGCGCGGTCCGCGGCTTCCAGGCCGAAGACCAGGGCCACCGCCGCCAGGGCAGTGGCTCCAAAGCCGATCGCAATCTTCCATCGTGCCTTCATGACTGCGCTTACTGCTGGGCGGCCAGCACCTCCATGCGGCCCATCGCCGTGCGAGCCGAGAACTGCGGACGATACATGTCCTCGACGCTTGCGGCCGGATGGTCGTAGACGCCGGGGGTAACGGCGCGCACGACATAGGCGAAGGTCAGGTCACGGTCGGCGCCGGCGTTCTGGTCGAAGGCCGCGACGAAGCGGTCGCTGCGGAATTCGACATGAGCCGGCTGGATATCGCTCAGCCAGTCGAAGTTCGAAAGCTGAGCGCTGTTGACGATACTCGGATTGTCGATCTCGAAGCCGGCCGGCAGGAGATCGGTCACGAGCAGGCGCTGCGGCCAGTCATTGTCCTCGGTCACATGCAGCACGACGACGTAGCGTTCGTTCTGCTGCGCCTGGCTGACATTCGCCTCCTCGCCATCGAGCGTGTAGTATTTGCGCTCGATCTTGAAGCCGTTGCCGCCAGCCGGCAGCGGTGCAACCGGAGCGGCGAAGGTGGTCACGGCAGCCGAAAGCGGCTGGCTGGTGGTGTTGGTGACGGTCAGCGAGTGCCCCATCAGGGCATCGCCCGACATTTGCGCCATGTAGGTGCCGGTATGGGCGGCACCATTGACGTTGAGCGTCAATCCGTCATCGCCGTTCTGCAGGGCGCGGGCAGCCAGCAGCATCCAGGTCTGTTCCTGCGTGCTGGTATATTTCTTGGTCTGCCAGTCCTTGGCAACGACGCTTGCGAGTTCGGGAATGATCGGCGGCACCGGGCGGCTTTCGGCGGCAAGCGCCAGCACGGCGGCGCCGTCACGCAGCGACGAGCCGTAATCCGAGCGGACGAAGCTGACCTTCGTCGCCGCCGCCTTCTGCGACATCTGCAGGGCGTCGATGAAGATGTTACGCGAGCGCTGTGCATCTCCATAGAGCGACAGGGCCGCCGCCAGATGCGCCTTGGAGAGCGGCGTCGGGAAGTCGTTCAGCATCGTGTCGGCATAGTAGCGCAGATCGCTGATCGAGGCCTTCTTGTTGCGTGCCAGCACGTAGAGCGCATAGGCGATCTCGTTGCCGTTATCCTTGACGTTGGTATTGGCGCTGAGCGCGTTCTGGAGGTTCTCCAACGCCTGCACCATGGCCTGATCCGGCACGTTGTATTTCTGCTCGCGGGCGCGGGTCAGGAAGTCGGTCACGTAGGAGTCGAGCCAGAGATCGCCCGAGCCGGGGCTCCAGAGACCGAAGCTGCCGGTGGACGACTGGTAGGACATTTCGCGATAGATGGCGTCCTGCACGCGCTTGTGGATCTCGGCATCGTCCGCAAGCCCGTTCTTGACCGCCATATCGCTGAAATAGAGCAGCGGCAGCGCGCCGCTCGCCGTCTGTTCGGCGCAGCCATAGGGATAGCGGCTGAGGCTCATCAACAGGCCGGGTATGTCGAACGCATTGGAACGGCTGACATTGAGACTGACCGAGGCGCCCGGCAGCACGCTGTCGGCGAGAAGGTCGGCATTGACGGTCAGGCTCTTGCCCGGCGCAAGCGCGATGATGCGCCGTTCGGTGACCGGCAGCTGGGCCGGACGAACGGGGATATCGACCGATTGATCGAGCGACATGCCGGAAGCATTCGACAGCTTGATCGAAACCGTGCCGTCGCCGGGCTGTCCGCCGGTCAGCGGCAGCGTGATATTGTATTTACCGCCGGCCTGCAGGTTGATCTTCTGCTGTGTGGCGCTTGCATCGACGGTGACCGCGCTGTTGCCGGCAACAGCGAGCGTATATTCGCCGGCAGGAGCATCGGTATTGGCGACGTCGAGGCGAAGGTTCGCCTTGTCTCCCGGCGCCAGGAATTTCGGCAGGCTCGCCGTGACGACGACAGGATCGCGGATGATCACGTCCTGTGTCGCATGGCCGACGCCGGCCTTCGACCAGGCAACCGCCATCAGCCGCGCCGTGCCGTTGAACTGCGGGATGTCGAAGCTGACATTGGCCTTGCCGCTGGCATCGAGCTTGATCGGGCCGGAGAAGAAGGCGACCAGCTTTTCCTTTGGCGGGCTCGCCTGCAGGGCGACCTGTCCGCCATCGCCGCCGGTGCGCAGCTTGCCAGTTGCGCCGAGCGAACCGTCGATGAGGCGGCCATAGATATCGCGGATTTCGAGGCCGAGCTGACGCTGGCCGTAATACCAGTCGTCCGGTGCCGGCGGCTGGTAGCGCGTCAGATTGAGAATGCCGACATCGACGGCCGCGATCGTGATGTAGGCATCTTCGTTGGCGCCTGCGCCGGCAACCTGCAAGGCGACGTTGAGCGGCTGGCGCGGCAGTGTCTTCTCAGGCGCGTCGATCTTGATCTGCAGTTTGCGGTCGCCGGGATCGACCGGCGCCCATTTGATGCCGATGGCGCGCATCGGCATGCGGTTTTCCTGGGCATCGCCCGGGCGGAAAAGGGTCGCGGTCAGATAGGTGCCGGCACCCCAATCGGCGGTGACCGGGATATCGACTTCGCCGCCCGTAGCGCCGATATCGGCATTGGTAACCGAGATCAGCGTTTCCGAACCGGCCGTCACCATCAGCTGGCCGGCATAGCGCGAGGTGACCTTCAGCTTGGCGGTATCGCCGATGCGGTAGCTTGCCTTGTCGAGCGCGATTTCAAGCGCATCCGGCGTTTCCGTCGAGGTGGAAGCGACATACCAGCCGGCATTGAACTCGACGCTGGATTGCGGGCCATTGGTATCGGCCGTCGAAACCTCGAGGCGATAGCGGCCCCAGGTGACGGGCATGGAAATCGCCGCGCCGTCCGTCGTGGCGTTGACCGTGCCGACAGCCACCTGCTTGGTGGACATGATCGGCTCGAACTTCCAGCTGCTGCCGTCGCGATACCATTGATAATTGCGCTCGACGCTGAGCAGCTTCCAGGTCAGGCCCTGCATGGCCTGTTTCTGGCCGTTGGCATCGACGGCGATGATATGGAAGTTGCCAACCGAGTTTTCACCGAGATTGCCGTCGAATTCCGGCTTGATGCCGATGCGCGGGCCGTCTGCCTTGACGGGCAGGGTCAGCGAGCGCTCGACGGCGCGGCCGCCGGCTTCCTGCATGCGCACCGTGATATTGGCGTTCAGCAGCTGCGTGGTCGAAGGCGTGTCGTTGATCGTGACGTTAAAGGTGGTCTTGCCGTTCTCGTCCAGCGCCTGCAGGTCTTCGAGCGGCACTTGCGTGCTCTCGGCCTTGCTGTCGCCGCCGCTGCTGTCGTCGCCGTCATTGTTGTCCTTGCCGGCGCCTTCGTCGGCGAGGCCGAACTGATAGCCCTTGTAGGCATCGCTCTGGCGCGTCGGCTTGAGCGTCACTTCACCTTCAAGGTTGAGGCCGGCAGCCGGTGCGCCATAAAGGTAACGTCCATCGACATTGACTGGCGTCGGCTGACCGACTTCGATCTCCTTGGCGTCGCTCTTCATGTCGAATTCGATGCGATCCGGCACGAAATCGTCGACGATGAAGGTCTGCGAACCGATGGAGGAGCCCTTCGGGTCGGTATAGATGTTCATCGTCCAGGTGCCGCGCATGGAAGTCTGCTGCAGCGGCAGGTCGACATTATAGCCGCCGAGCTTGCCGCTGTCGGTGACGATGCGGCGATCCTCCACGCCGTCGGGGCGCAGGAAGACGAAGGTGAGCGGCAGGTTCTCGACCGCCGTCGAGCTGACGTCGCGGGCAAGTGCCGAGGCGTGCACCGTCTCGCCGGCGCGGTAGATGCCGCGCTCGGTCCAGGTCAGCAAATCGATCGCGCCGGGCGCGGTTCTGCCTGATACGCCGCGGTCGGAAAGGTCGAAGCCGGCGCGGGTCATGTCGAGGAAGACATAATCCTGATCGCCGTTCTGCGCGGTGATGACGGCTGGCGTCATGCCCGCCGTGCCCCGCATCAGGCCGGCGCTGAAGACGGCGCGGCCGCTATCGTCGGTCTTCGCCGAGCCGAGGATTTCGTTGTTCTTGGCGAGCAATTGCAGCTGGATGCCGGCAAGCGGCTTGGCGCTGCCAAGCGAGCGGGCAAAAACATTCAGCCCGTCGGTGCCGGCATAGGTCGTGACGCCGATATCGGAAACGACGAACCACTGCGTCGCCTGCGGGTCCCACTCATGGCCGCCGCTGTCGGGCGCGACCGCCGTCAGCACATAGACGCCGGGCTTGCGCTTCGGCAGGACTTCGTCGACCGGAAAGCTGGTCGCGACTTCCTTGTTGAGTTCCTGCTTGATCTCGATCGAGCCCTGCCAGACCAGCTCGCCATTCGTGTCCTGAATGGTTTGAGCGCTGTAGCTGTCCACTTGCGTCAGGAACTGCGAATTGTTCAGAAGCTGCGCGATATTGCGGTCGCCGATGCGGTAGAGCTTGAGATTGGCCGTGTTGGCGTTGACCGAAACGATGGGGATGCCGCGGCGGGCGGTCGATGGCAGAACGAAATTGTCGCCCGTGAAGCGCAGCGAAGCGGCGCGATCCTTAACGTAGACGTCGACATTGACCTGCGAGGCGAGGTTTTCATCCACCGAGGAAGGCAGGCCGGCGCGCAGCGAAATGCGGTAGTGCTGGCCGAATTCCAGGCCTTCGACACAGATCTGGTTGTCTTTGGCGTCGACGCCCTTCGGCGCCGCGCCATTGAGGGTGACGAACGGGGTGTAGTCGACGCCGCTCTTCACCAGCTTCTCGGAGAACTGCACGCAGGCGCGCGGCGAGGCATTGTCGTTGTCGAGCGTATTGCCTGTCACGCGGAAGCCCTGGCGGGCCAGAAGATCGTTATAGGCCGCCTGGACGGCCGCGGAGCTGACGAGATTGAGGCTCGCCTTGTAGGCATTGAGCGCCGGGCGATAGTTCTGCGCGTTCTTCAGCGACTCGGCAAGAACGGTCAGCGCGTCGGCGCGGCTGGTCTTAGTGCGGGTCAACTGATAGCCGTTGAGCGCCGCATAGGCCGCCTTGGTCGAAACCGAGGTATCGTTCGTGACCGTATTGGCGGCACGCGCCATTTCGATCCACAAATCGCCGTCGTCCGGGTTGAGCGAAAGCGCGCCCTGGAAGGCGTTGAGGGCATCATTGACATTGCCCGAGGTGAGCTCGATGCGGCCAAGAGCGATCAGGCTCTCGACGCCTTGCCCCTTCAGTTCGTCGCCGAGCGTCAGCGTGCTCTTGGCATCGCGCGCACTCTGGACGAAATTGTCGGAGAGGAAGGAGAGGGCAGGGGCAGCGCCGATATCCGGTTCGCTGGCGGCAGCCGTCTCGACGATCTTGCCGGCGATCGCGCCGGGGAAGCTGTTGAGCTGGTTGAAGTCCGACTTCATGAAGCACCACTTCACCTTGGGATTGTAGGTGAAGGCTTTGCAGGACTTGTCGGCGATGCAGGAGGCGGAGCACTGATCCAGCGTCACGTTCTGCTCGGTGCGCAGATCGAAGCCGAAGTAGTCGCCGTCCTTGGTGGTCACCACCTGGCGCTTGACATCCGCGGCCAACGAAGGGCTCAGAGATGCGAAAGCGGCGAGAAGAAAAGCAGAGAAGCCGATAAACGCGCGCTTAGACATAAGTCCTCCCCACGCTGCCCGTTTTTGATGGCGGCAATCTTCAAATTTCGAACCCGTTTGTCAACCGAGCGTCGAGCGGCGGCATAAGCTTTGCGCCCATGACGATCTGCCTAGAAGCTTGAAAGAGGCTGTAGATCAGGCGAATCGCATGTTCGGCCACGCATCGGCGAGGCTTCACTTTTCTTTTCAGTCCCAAAATGACACCGGCCTTGACGACCGGTGTCTTCGCTTGGGCCGGAGAGGCAGCCCATTTGTCATATATTCGTCATCGCGAGGGCGGCATCCGTATACCGTTTACCGGCAACCGTTTCGGGCGAGATGATGCTGCCGAGTTCCTTCACTTCCTGTGGCGAAAGCGCGATGTCGGCAGCCGCTGCATTCTGTTCGAGATGATGCAGCTTGCGGGCGCCGGGGATCGGCACGATGTCGTCTCCCCGATGCAGTACCCATGCGAGCGCCAGTTGTGCCGCTGTGACGCCCTTTTCCTCGGCAAGTGATTGCAACCGGGCGACCAGAGCCGCGTTGGCGTCAAAATTCTCACTCTGGAAGCGCGGCAGCGACCGGCGGAAATCATCGGCGGCAAGATCATCAGTCTTTTGGATCGCGCCGGTCAGAAAGCCGCGGCCGAGCGGGCTGTAGGGCACGAAGCCGATGCCGAGTTCGCGGCAGGTGGCAAGCACATCTTCTTCCGGATCACGGCTCCAGAGCGAATATTCGCTCTGCACTGCGGCGATCGGATGCACTGCATGGGCGCGGCGGATAGTGGCGGACCCGGCTTCGGAAAGGCCGAGCGCCCGCACTTTGCCCTCTCTTACCAGTTCCGCCATGGCGCCGACCGTATCCTCGATCGGCACGTTAGGATCGACGCGGTGCTGATAGAAAAGGTCGATAACATCGGTGCCGAGCCGCTTGAGCGAGGCTTCGGCAACTTCCCTGACATGTTCGGGTCGACTGTCGACGCCGATCATCGCCGCCAGGCCTGATTTCGTGTGGTCGAGCTTGAAGCCGAATTTGGTGGCGATGACCACACGGTCGCGAACGGGCTTCAGCGCGCGACCGAGCAGCTCCTCGTTTGTGAAGGGGCCATAGGTTTCGGCGGTATCGAAAAAGGTAATGCCGAGATCGACGGCGCGATGGAGCGCCTTGATGGATTCGTTGTCGTCGGTCGCGCCATAGGCAAAGCTCATGCCCATGCAGCCGAGCCCAACGGCGGAAACGGTGAGATCCTTACCAAGCCTGCGGGTTTTCATGGTGTGTTCCTCTTGAGATGTAAGGGAGCGGCAATGGTTGATGCCTGCTGCCCACACGCTCAAGTTAGGGTTCTGGATAATGAATGAAAATCCATGCAAATCCTAATGAGCTGTTCTATAATTTAGATCAATGAACAGAACGCAGCTTTCCCAACTCGCGGTATTCGCCGCCGTCGCCGCCCATCGCAGCTTTCGCGCCGCCGGTAAGGAACTGTCGATCGCGCCGTCTGCGGTCAGCCATGCGGTGTCCAGCCTGGAGGAAAGCCTTGGCGTGAGGTTGCTCGCCCGCACCACCCGCAGCGTGCTGCCGACCGAGGAAGGGCAGGCATTGCTTCAAAGGCTGGCGCCGGCTCTGGAGGAAATCGATATCGCGCTGGAGGATACGCTCGCCACTCGTGGCCGTCCGGCAGGCACGCTGCGCATCACCGCGCCGCGCTTTGCCTCTGATCTCCTCATGGCGCCGCGGCTTGGCGATTTCCTCAACACCTATCCCGACATCACGCTGGAGATCGCCAACGAGGATGGCTTCAGCAACATCGTCAAGGACGGCTACGATGCCGGCATCCGGCTGGAGGAAAGCATCGAAGGCGACATGATCGCCGTGAAGGTCTCGCCCGACATCCGCACCGTCATCGCCGGCTCCCCGGCCTACTTCGAGAAGAATCCCAAGCCGCAGCATCCGCGCGATCTGGTTCATCATCGTTGCATCAAGCGACGATTTACCGATGGCTCGATCTATCGCTGGGAGTTCGAGAAGGATGGCCGCGAGCTGGTCGTTGCCGTCGATGGTCCTCTGATCGTCATCGAGGATCGGTTAGGCGTTCTGGCTGCGCTGAATGGCGCTGGCCTCGCCTATCTCTTCGACATCCGCGTGCAGCGGGAACTGGCCGAGGGCACGCTCATCCGTGTACTCGAGGATTGGTGCCCGCCCTATCCCGGCTTCTGCATCTATTATCCGAGCCGCCGCCAGATGCGCCCGGCGCTCAGAGCTTTCATCGATTTCTTCAAATACACGGGGCCTTAGAGCGCTCGAAATTGCTTTGGAACGAGCACTGCGCGACTGCTGACAGAATTCGGGTGGCGATGATGCGATAACTCGTCTCGACTGATCGGATGATTTCAGAAGGGGATTGCAACGATGAGAAAACCGGGATCGATGAAGGGGCTCGAGGATCTTGGCCGGGTTAGACTGTCGAAGAACTTCTTCTTTCGCGATTTCCTGCATTCGGAAATCGCTGATTTCTATCGCATCCCCAATATTCCGGAAGACCCGGATCTGGCGATCGAGGCGGGCCGCAGGCTCTGCGAGGAATTGCTGGAGCCGCTGGAGGCGACCTTTGGCCGGCTACATATCCGCTCCGGTTATCGCTCACCCGCGGTCAACGAGTTCGGCAACAGGAACGGGTTGAACTGCTCGACCAATCCTCATACCGCCGCGCATCACATCTGGGACATGCGCGATCTCGACGGCTGCATGGGGTCTGCGGTTTGCATCGTCGTGCCCTGGCTGATCGATCACCACAGCCATGAAGGCGACTGGCAGAAGCTCGCCTGGTGGATTCACGACCATCTGCCCTATGCATCGCTCTGCTTCTTCCCGAAATTATGGGCTTTCAACATCCAGTGGCACGAGCGGCCGAAGCGAACGATCCAGAGCTTTGTCAGCCCGCGCGGCATGTTGACCAAGCCGGGCATGGCCAATTGGGAGGGCGATCATTCCGTCCACTATGAGGGCTTTCCGAAGCTTAGATGATAACGCGGTAGCGGATATGCCCGTCGCTCTCGACATAGGTATCGTAGAGCTTGCGGGCGGTCGCATTGCCCTCTTCGGTATGCCAGTAAAGCCGGGACCAGCCGTTCGTCTTGCAGAGCGCGACGAGATCGTCGAGCAGCGCCCGGCCGACGCCGTGGCCCCTGGCGATTTCGTCGACGAACAGGTCTTCCAGGTAGCAATCGGGCGCGTGGGTCCATGTGCCCTCGTGCGTGATGCAGAGCGTGAAGCCCTTCACCTCGCCGTCAACCTCCGCGACACGCATGAAGATTGCCGACGCCGGATCGAAGACCCGGCGCCAGGTTGCATCGGTGATGTCGGGCGCGATGGTGACACGGTAGAAGGCCAGATATCCGTCCCAGAGCGCGCGCCAGCGCGCTTCGTCTTCGGGTCTGGCATCTCGGATCGTCACGGTCATCGGCCCATCCCTGTTTATTTGGCCTCTTTTATTCGCCGGCGGCGTCGAGCAGGCGCATGGCGTCATCGGAAAGCGAGAGCTTCGCCGAATTGATTAGCGCGTCGAGCTGACCGAGACTAGTGGCGCTGGCGATCGGCGCGGTGACGCCGCGCTTGCGCAGCAGCCAGGCAAGCGCGATCTCGGCGGGCTTCGCGCCGGTTTCGGCCGCGACCTTGTCGAGCGCCGCGAGGATGCGCAGGCCCTTGTCGTCGAGATAGGCGGCAACCCGTCCCTCGCGCGCACGCCCCTCGGTATCGGCCTTGGTGCGGTACTTGCCGGTCAGAAAGCCGGCGGCGAGGCTGAAATAGGTGATGACACCGATGTCTTCCTTGACGCAGAGCTCCGCGAGCGCTCCCTCGAAACTGTCGCGGGCGTAGAGATTATATTCGGGCTGCAGCACGTCATAGCGCGGCAGGCCGGCCTCGACGGCGGCGTCGAGCGAAGCCTGGAGCTGCGTCGCGTCGAGGTTCGAGCAGCCGACATGACGGATTTTGCCCTGTTCCTTCAGCTTGGCATAGGCGGCAAGCGATTCCTCATGCGGCGTCTCGGGGTCCGGCCAGTGCGAGAGATAGAGATCGATGTGGTCGGTCTGCAGCCGCTTCAGCGAGGCCTCGGCGGCCTCGATGATATAGTCGGCCTTCAGCCCTTTCTTGCCGGGACCCATCTCCGATCCGACCTTGGTGATGATGACGGCCTTGTCACGAGAGATGCGGCCCTGCTTCAGCCACTTGCCGATGATTTCTTCGGAATCGCCGCCCTTGTTGCCGGGAACCCAGCGGGAATAGACATCGGCGGTGTCGATTGTGTTGAAGCCGGCGTCGAAGAAGGCGTCGAGCAGCGCATAGGAGGTTTTTTCATCGGCCGTCCAGCCGAAGACGTTGCCGCCGAAAACGATGGGGGCGACAAACAGGTCGGTTCGTCCAAGCTTGCGCATGTCCATGATATCTCTCCAAGTCACGTGAGGGGGCAGGCCGGCGAGCGGGGTACCGGCGCGATGGGACAAGGCAGGCTACTGGCCTTTTCCGCGAAAGGCCACTAACGATTTCTTTATTCGGCCGTCGAACGCCGATAGTGGCTCGGCGGCAGCGTATTGTATTTCGACCAGACGCGCCGCATGTGCCGCGGCGAGGCGAAGCCGGATTTTTCCGCCACCCGCTCCATGTCCAGCCGTGAATTGGCAAGCACGTCGCGCGCCAGCGTAACGCGCATCAGGTTGACATAGGCCGTCACCGAAAGGCCAGCATGCTCCTGAAACAGCCGGGAAATATGCCGCGCGCTCATGGCTCCGATGCTGGCAAGCTCGGACAGCGACCAGTTATGGGCCGGATCGGCCATGATCGCATCCTGAACGCGGTGTATGGCGGGGTGGACATGATTGCGGCCGCTGAGCCATGGCGAAAGCTGCGGTTCGGCGCCGGTCCTCCGCATGTAGACGACCATGTGCCGGGCTATCGTCAGGGCGGTCATCGGCGAGGTCAACCTAGAGGCGAGATGCAGCATCAGGTCGGTGCCTGTCGTGATGCCGGCGCTCGAATAGCGATCGCGGTCCTCGACATAGAGCCGGTTGTCGAGAACCCTTGCCGTCGGCGCATATTCCCGGACTTCGTCGAGGCAGGCTGCATGCGTGGTGCAGGCGTAGCCGTCCATCAGGCCGGCGCGGGCGGCAAGCACGGCGCCGGAGCAGATGGTGACGAGGATAATGCCCGGACGGATCGCGCCCTTCAGCCACGTCGCAAGCGCAGCAAGCTCCGGCTCGATATCCTCGGCATCGTCGGGCGGCGTGACACTGCCCGACAGGATAACATAGGCGCCATCGGGAATGTGATCCGGTAGTGGCTTGAGATCGGCAAGCGTCAGCCCGACCGAGGTGGTCTGCGACGGTTGGGCGGCGATGAATTGATAATCGAACAGGACGTCATCCTGTTCGATATTGGCGCGGCGCAACACCTCCACAGGCCCGGCCACGTCCATCAGCAGCGTATAGGGCGGCAGAAGGACGTAAACGGGAATGATCCGCCGATGGAGGCGCCGGTCGCCTTGGGTCATGCGGCACTCCGGATCGATGCGTCGGCAAGCGCTTCTTCGACCGTTGCGATACGGGCAAAGCGGCCAGAAAGCACCAGCTCGCTGCGCTTCTTGATATCGTCGACGTTGAAGACCGTGCCCGAAGCATGCGTCATCGGGAAGGTCAGCGTCGCCTCGGTGACGTAGTCGACCTCGTAGCCGAGATCGGAAGCATGCCGCGTGGTCGTCTCGCAGCATTGCTCCGTGCGGATGCCCGAAACGATCACCTTGCGAATGCCGTTTTCCACCAGCCAGACATCGAGGCCGGAGCCGACCAGCGCCGAGTGGCGGCGCTTGTGAAACACGGCATCGGCCTGCAGCGAGATTTCATCGAGCTTGCGTACGAAGCCGCTCTGCAGGCTGAAATGCGCATCGCCATCCTCGACGTGGAAGATCTGGACGACGGGAATGCCCTTCGCCTTGGCGCCGTCTATCAGTGCCTGCAGGCGGTTGGTGAAGGCAGGCAGATCGTCGGCCCGCCAATAGGGACGCTGGCGAAAGGATTCCTGGACGTCGATGACGAGCAGCGCGGTATCCGCATGGGACATTTTCGTATCTCCTGTGCTTGAAGGATAGCCGAGACTAGGCATTAGGTGAAAGCCACGAAAGCCATCTGCCAGACAGAAAGCGGACAAATACGGACATGCTGTCATGGCCGCGGTGCCGTTGCGTTCGCCATGAGGGCCACCTCGGGCGTTGCGCCTTCGGCATGGGCCGAATAAGGTTGCGCCGGTTTCGACCGGAGCGGAATGCCCTTCGTTTCGCTTCACCCATCGTATTCACAAAAGATCCCGCCGGAAGACCATGGCGCGACCATCGCCACGCGGCCGTCTGCTTCGGGATGATGCTTCAGGAGAGAGCCATGCTGCGTTTCGGAATTCTGTCGACGGCGAAGATCGGCCGCGATGTGGTGGTGCCCGCCATCCAGGATGCGGAAAACTGCGTCGTGACGGCCATTGCCAGCCGTGATCTTGCCCGTGCCCGCCAAATGGCGGACCGTTTCTCGGTGCCGCATGCCTTCGGCTCCTACGAGGAGATGCTCGCCTCCGACACGATCGACGCCGTCTATATTCCCTTGCCGACATCGCAGCACGTCGAATGGTCGATCAAGGCGGCCGATGCCGGCAAGCATGTGCTCTGCGAAAAGCCGATTGCGCTCAAGGCGGGTGAAATCGACAGCCTGATCGCGGCCCGAGATCGCAACAAGGTCGTGGTGACGGAAGCCTATATGCTGACCTATACGCCGCTTTGGCGGAAGGTTCGCACGCTGCTGGCCGATGGCGCCATCGGCCGCCTGCGCCATGTCCAGGGCGCCTTTACCTACTTCAACCGCGATGCTGGCAACATGCGCAATATTCCGGCGCTTGGCGGCGGCGGCCTGCCCGATATCGGCGTCTATCCGACCATCGGCACCCGTTTCGTCACCGGCCGCGAACCCCTGCGCATCCAGGCGGTGACCGAGCGTGATCCGGAATTCGGCACCGACATCTATTCCAGCGTCAAGGCCGATTTCGGCGACTTCGAGCTCAGCTTCTACGTCTCGACGCAGATGGCCAACCGGCAGGTCATGGTCTTCCACGGCACCGAAGGCTTCATCGAGGTGAAGTCGCCCTTCAATGCCGACAGGTATGGCGCCGAAGAGCTGGAGCTGACCAATCGCAATCATCTGGAATCGCAGGTTTTCCGCTTCCCGGACAGCCGTCAATACAGGCGTGAGGCCGAAGCCTTTGCCTCGGCGGCATTGGGCCACAGCGCGGAGGTGGTGTCGCTGGAAAGCTCGAAGCTCAACCAGAAGGTCATCGACGCCATCTACCGCGCCAGCGAGAAGGATGGTTGGGAGCCGGTCTGATCGGCTCCCCTGTTCCTTTGCGCAGTTCCGGACTGAAAGCCGCCGCGTACTGCCCGTGGAATTGTCTCAAGGATTTTGCCGGTGGCGGAAGACGAAGCGCGAATAGCCGAAGAAGCTGAACGCCGTCGCCGCCCCCGAGGCAAGCGTCAGGGCGATGATCGGCCGTAGCCCCGGCTCGGCCACGAGCAGCGAACTGAACAGGGCGTAGTTCAGGATAGCCGATGTCAGCCCGACCGAGCCATAGCGGAAGCCTTCGGCCGCCAGCGATCGATCGGATCGGCCGAAGGTGAAGTTGCGATTGATGAACCAGGTTGTCATCAGGGCGGTCGGTATCGAGATGGCCCGGCCGATGAAGGGGCCGAGAGGAGTGAACCACAGCAACAGATGCAATACGCCCGCGTCGACCAGGAAGCCGATGGTGCCGGCGATCAGGAAGCGAAACAGCTTCTTCATGCAGCCTTTGCCCTTTTCTTCCGGCTTGCGGGTTTCTCGAGTTCCGTCATGTAGACCGTCCTGTCGTCGCCATCCTCACGCGAACGTGGCTTGGCGAGATTCATATAGTGGATGCGCAGCTGTTCCGCGCGGGCGCGGGCAACCGAATCGAGGATCAAGCCGGCGGTGAACAGCATGAAGGCAACCATCATCAGCGCCACGGACAGGACCCAGGTCGGCATACGCGTTACCAACCCGGTTTCGAAATACTCGAAAAGAACGGGAATGCCAAATCCGATGCAGAGCTCCAGCGAGATCACGCTCAAAATGCCGAAGAAAGCGAAAGGCCGCGTCTCCTTCATCAGCATCGCGAACATCCAGAGGATTTTCCAGCCGTCGCGGAAGGTGGAAAGCTTCGAATGCGAGCCTTCCGGCCGGCGACCATAATCGAGTTCCAGCTCGCTGACGGGCAGTTTCAGCCGGGAGGCGTGAACCGACATTTCCGTCTCGATCTCGAAGCCGCCGGATACTGCGGGAAAGCTCTTGACGAAGCGACGCGAGAAGCAGCGGTAGCCCGAAAAGATATCGGTGAAATCGGGGCCGAAAATCGAGCGGTAGAGCAAATTGAAGATGCGGTTGCCGAAGGCATGGCCTTGGCGGCCTGCATCGTTGCGAACGTTGCGGCGGGTGCCGACGACCATGTCGGAGCCTTCCGTCAGCAGCGTGCGGATCAGCTCTTCCCCGTCTTCGGGCGCGTAGGTGCCGTCGCCGTCGGCCATCAGGTAGATATCGGCCTCGATATCCGCAAACATGCGGCGCACCACATGTCCCTTGCCCTGCCGGCGCTCACGCACCACGGTCGCGCCTGCGAGCATGGCATGCAGAGCGGTGCCGTCGGTGGAGTTGTTGTCGTAGACATAGATGGCTGCCTGCGGCAGGGCCTTCCGGAAACCGCGCACGACCTCTCCGATCGTCGCGGCTTCGTTGTAGCAGGGCAGGAGGACGGCGATGTTCAGCTTCTCATTCCACATGGTCTTGGCCGGTTGCTACACGTTAATTTAGGTTGAAGCCTGATGGAGGATCCGGACGAAAGCTTATCCCGTTGGCTGTTAATAAGACCCTATGGCTGCGCAATAAAAATGGCGGGATCTGGTCTTCAAGGAAAACATTATCGTGATGAAATCAGCTTCGGGCATGGGCTTTACTGTTTTTTGATGGGCAGGCGATAGCGTACCGCCTCGACTATCCTTCCAAGACGAGGTTTATCGAGATGGCGCAGACGCTGGCATTGCCGCCCGAGGCAGCCGGAACGGCAGAAAAGAAGGCGCCTCTGCGCTGGTCGCATCCGGCTCTGGTCGCGCTTGCCTACGCCGTCGTCATTATCGTCGCGCAGCTCGTCATTCACCGTAATCCCGCCGATTATGTCGGCCCGGACAATGATGATGCCATGCGCCTTGTCGAAGTGCGCGATTTCCTCGCCGGCCAGGGCTGGTTCGACATGATGCAATACCGCCTCGGCCTTGAAGGCGGGACGCTGATGCATTGGTCGCGCTTCATCGATTTGCCGATCGCAAGCCTCATTCTGTTCTTCCGGATGTTTCTTTCGCCCGAAGGCGCGGAAGCGGCGGCTCTGACCGTCTGGCCGCTGATGCTCATCCTGCCGCCGATTTTCTTCATGGGCCTCGCGGGTCGCCGCATCGCCGGCGTGGAGAGCATGCATTTTTCGATGATCCTGACGGCATTCTTCGTGCTGCTTTCGCCGCGTTTCGTGCCAGGCTCCATCGATCATGACAATGTTCAGCTCGGCCTCGTCGCTCTTACCGTGGCCATGCTGGTCGATCGGGATTATCGGCCGCGTAGCTTCGCGATCGCGGCCGTCGCCCTGGCAATCCAGCTTGGCATCGGTGCGGAGACGACGCCCTTCGTCGCCGTCGCCTGCATGTCGGTCGCTTGTTTATGGGCCTGGAAAGGCGAAATTTTCGCGCCGGCCGCAAAGGCCTTCGCCTTGACGTTGACGATTGCTGTCAGCGCCGCCTTCTTTTCGCTGGTGCCGCCGCGCTTCTATTCGATGGTGACCTGCGACAATCTCTCTCTCGGCTTCTACGGCATTACCAGCGCGGGCTGTGTCGGGCTCCTATTGTCGTCCATTTTTGCCAGCCGCCTCTCCCGGCCCTGGCGCATTGCCGTTCTCGCCGCCAATGGCGCTTTCGTGTTCGCGACGACCGTCGCGCTCGCGCCGCAATGCCTGCGCAATCCGCTTGCCGATCTCGACCCCATGCTGGTGGATCTCTGGCTGAGCAGAGTGACCGAGGCGCAGTCCATCTTTTCGATTGCCCGCACCCAACCCGATACGCTCGGCGTCTTCTATGCGACCGGGCTTGTGGCGATGATCTTTTGCGGATACCGCATTTTGCGCGGCGATCGCGGCGATCTCTTCGCAGTCCTCATGGCAATGGTCGCGATCAACTGGGTGATTACGCTCGTACAGATTCGCGGCGCGGAATTCGCCAACCTGCTCGCCATTCCATCCCTGGCTCTCGTGATTGCCGGTTTACGGCGGACATACATGGCGGACACGAAAAATCTGCGTTCGGCCCTACTGTACGTCGTCACGATACTGATTTCGACCCCGCTCGTATGGGCTGTCGGCGGCGCAGTTGTCAGCAAGGGGCTCAACAACAGCTTTACCGTCGCGACGCCCGTCAAGGCGGAGGAGAGTGCCGATTGCGCCTCGAAGACGGCGCTTGCGCCGATCGCCAGCCTGGAGCCCGGGGTGGTCGCATCGGCGTCCAACATGGGCTCGCCGCTGCTGCGCTTCACGCCTCATCGTGTTCTGTCCGGACCTTACCATCGCGATCAGGCCGGAATGCTCGCAGAGCTGCATATCGCGCTTGCGGAGCCGCAGCAGGCGGAAACGCTGCTGCGCGAGGCGAAGGTGACGCTTCTTGCTTTCTGCAAGGGTGATCCGCAGGTGGAACTGCTGGCCGGGCGCTCTCCCAAGGGTCTTTATGCCCAGCTCGGTGCCGGGCACGTGCCGGCCTATCTGGAGCCGATCCCCGCTCCGGCCGGCTCTGCCGTTCGCTTCTTTCGCTTCAAGTCGCAGGATTGAGCTAGGCCAGCTCCAGGAAAAGTCCGCAACGTTTTTCCGTCGGGAATTGTGTGGAGGCAAGGAGCTGGAGCAGTTCAGAGAGTCCTTGGAAAGCTGAACCGTTCTAGGCGCGGCGGCCGTGCTCCATCAGGTCAGCGGTGATGAGATAGCCGATGAAGCCGAGGTTATAGCCGCCGAGCGCGATGAACAGCGTCGTCAGCGGCGGCGGAACGATCGACATCGCGACGGCCGCCATGAAGGCGATGCTCACCAGAGCCACGCCAAGCAACGCGCCGATGGTCGTGCGCTGCAGGCCGGCTGCAATTCCGATGATCGTGGCGGTCGCGAATATCATCGCTCCATATCCTCTTTACCAAGAATCAGTTTGCACAGGTTTACGCATGGATGGCTAAAAAAGGCTTTGCCAGCAGGGTTAACGCTTGATGAAGCAATAAGCTCCGCATTCTTTATGGGACATGCAAAGACGGCGGCGGTCCCTCAAATATGCGCTCAATCACGTCCTTCGATCGATTCAGACTTAAGGCGTATGCACTAGGCTCCGCATTTTCCCCGACATCCGCTAGAAAGAGGATATGAGCAGCTTTTTTGAGAATGATTCGCCCTCGAACCTGACGGAATATTCCGTCTCGGAATTGTCCGGATCGATCAAGCGCACCGTCGAGAATGCGTTCGATCAGGTGCGCGTGCGTGGGGAAATCTCCGGCTATCGCGGGCCGCATTCGTCGGGGCATGCCTATTTCTCGCTGAAGGATGACCGCTCCCGTATCGACGCGGTCATCTGGAAAGGCAGCTTTTCCAAGCTGAAATTCCGCCCCGAAGAGGGCATGGAGGTTATCGCGACCGGCAAGGTGACGACCTTCCCGGGCTCGTCGAAATATCAGATCGTCATCGAGAGCCTGGAGCCGGCGGGCGCCGGCGCCCTGATGGCGCTGTTGGAGGAACGCAAGCGCAAGCTTGGCGCCGAAGGTCTCTTCGATCCCGAGCGCAAGCGCCGGCTGCCCTTCATGCCGAAAGTGATCGGCGTCGTGACCTCGCCGACCGGCGCCGTCATCCGTGATATCCTGCACCGCATCTCCGATCGTTTCCCCGTCCATGTACTGGTCTGGCCGGTGAAGGTGCAGGGCGACGGCTCCGGCGACGAGGTGGCGAACGCCATTCGCGGCTTCAACGAGTTTGAGCCCGGCGGCCCGATCCCGAGGCCTGACGTGCTGATCGTCGCCCGTGGCGGCGGTAGCCTCGAAGATCTCTGGAGTTTCAACGACGAAGCCGTCGTCCGTGCTGCTGCCGCGAGCGATATCCCGCTGATCTCGGCCGTGGGCCACGAGACCGATTGGACCTTGATCGATTACGCGGCCGACGTGCGCGCTCCAACACCGACGGGTGCGGCCGAAATGGCCGTGCCTGTGAAGGCGGAGCTTGAGGCACAGCTCGCAAGCCTTGCCGCCCGGCTGCAGGGCGGAGTGGGCAGGCAGATGGATCAGCGGCGGCAGGCGGTGCGCGCGCTGCTGCGCGCCCTGCCGTCTCTCGACCAGATCCTGGCCCTGCCGCGCCGCCGCTTCGATGAGGCAGCCGCCGGCCTCGGCCGTGGCTTGGAGCTGAACACGCTGAACAAGCGCCGCTCCTTCGAGCGCGCGGCCTCGCAGCTGCGGCCGGACATCCTGTCGAACCGGATCGCCGAGCGCCGCCAGCAGTTGAGTGAGCGGATGACCCGTGCGGAGCGCACCATCGAGCGCATGCTCGACCGCTCGCGTGCCCGCATCGAACGGGCCGATGCCGTCTTCGCCACGCTGCCTTCGCGCCTCGAAGCGCAAACGGGTCGGGCCCGCGATCGCCTGGGCAATTTCGTCCGTCAGGCCGATACGGCGATCCGCCATCAGCTGACCCGTGCGCGTAGCGAGCTGGTGGCGCAGGAGCGTATCCTGCAGTCGCTTTCCTACAAGAACGTCCTGAAGCGCGGCTATGCCGTCGTGCGTGACGAGGACGACCGCCCGGTTTCGCTCGCCGCAGCACTTTCGACGGGTGCGGCCATCTCGATCGAATTCGCGGATGGCCGCATCGGTGCAGTCACGGGCGATGATGGCAACGTGCCGCCTTCGTCCACGCCGGCATCAGGCGCATCGCCTTCGAAGAAGCGCGCCGTCAAGCCGGCGGAGACTGCTGCCCCACCGAAACAGGGAAGTCTCTTCTGATGCGCATCCTGCTGGTGCTGGCCCATCCTCTGGAAGATAGCTTCGCCGCCGCCGTAGCGAAGTTGGCACGAGAAACGCTGGTTGCCGGCGGCCATGAGGTCGATCTGCTCGATCTCTATCGCGAAGGCTTCGATCCCCGACTTTCGCAGGCCGAGCGGGGCGGCTATTTCGATCAGCCCTATGATACGTCGGGCGTCGACGATATCGTCGCGCGGCTTCGAGCGGCCGAAGGGTTGATCCTGGTCTTTCCGCAATGGTGGTTCAATTTTCCGGCCATTCTCAAGGGCTTCTTCGATCGCGCCTTTGCGCCCGGCGTCGCCTTCACCCATGATCCCACGGGCGGGCGCATCGTGCCGAAGCTCACCAATATCCGTCTGTTCTGGGCGCTGACCACAACCGGCTCGCCTTGGTGGATCGTGCATCTCTACATGGGCAATCCGGTGCGGCGTCTGCTGAAACGCGGTATTGCCGCCTTCTGCGCCAAGCGGCTGAATTTCCGCATGCTGGCGCTTCACGACATGGATCGCGTCACCGATGCTGGGCGGAAGGCGCATCTTGATCGTGTCAGGAAAGCGCTCGCGAATATCCGATAGGGCTTCGGGACACATCCTTCTAATGGCCAATGGATGGGCGTCATGGCGGTCATCTTGATTCCGCACTCCAGATCTGAGAAACTTTGAGGGTCTGAAACAGGTTAGGTTGGTGCGGTTGGCCCAACCCCCGCTTTGTGCGGGTCCTTCCACTACTTCGGTAGCGGCCCAAGACCTTGAACGGCTCGCAATCTCGCGAGGCGAATGAAAGGACTTGGTTATGCAACAGCAGATTTCCGTCATCACCATCGGTGTTCTTGATCTCGATCGGTCCAAACGCTTCTATACGGAGGGGTTTGGCTGGACACCCGTCTTCGAGAATGAGGAGATCGTCTTCTATCAGATGAACGGCTTCGTTCTCGGCACCTTCAAGCTCTCGTCGCTGGAGCAGGATATGGACCGAGCAGGCCTGAAATCGCCCGGCGCCTTTTCGCTGGCGCATAATGTTGCGACCCGTGAGGATGTCGACACCGTCATGGATCAGCTGTTGCTGGCAGGCGGGAGCATGCTTCGCAAGGCCGATGCGCCGCCGCATGGCGGCTTCCGCGGCTATGTGGCCGATCCGGACGATCACGCCTGGGAAATCGCCTGGAATCCCTTCTGGCCGATCGATGAAAACGGCCTGGTGACGTTCGGCATCTGAATGCAAGAAAGCGGGCTCATGGCCCGCTTTCCCTTCTCTAAGACTGCCGCGATCTACGGCTTAAGCCCACTCGCCCTTGCGCATGACGGGCACGCGCGAGCCATCGGCATTGATACCGTCGATGTCCACCTTGTCGGAGCCGATCATCCAGTCGATGTGGATCAGGCTGGAATTGCCGCCCTGCGCCTTGATCTGCTCCTGGCTGAGCTTGGCTCCATCGATGAAGCACTTGGAATAGCACTGGCCGAGCGCGATGTGGCAGGAGGCATTTTCATCGAAGAGCGTGTTGTAGAACAGGATGCCGCTCGCCGAAATCGGTGAGGAATGCGGCACCAACGCCACTTCGCCAAGCCGGCGGGCGCCTTCGTCGGTGTCGAGCACCTTGTTCAGCACTTCCTCGCCGCGCGTCGCCTTTGCCTCGATGATCCGGCCGCCTTCGAAGCGCACCTGGATATTGTCGATCAGCGTGCCCTGATGCGACAGCGGCTTCGTCGATGAGACATGGCCTTCGACGCGTAGCGCATGCGGCGTGGTGAAGACCTCTTCCGTCGGAATGTTCGGGTTGCAGGTGATGCCGTTCTTGGCGGTAGAGGCGCCGCCATGCCATTCATGACCATCTGCAAGCCCGACAGTCAGATCGGTGCCCGGTCCCTGGAAATGCAAGGCGGCGAAGCGCTTGCCATTCATCCAGGCCGAACGCTTGTGCAGATTGGCATTGTGCTCTGCCCAGGCCGCGATCGGATCTTCGACATCGACGCGCGACGCGGAAAAGATCGCCTTGGCGAGCTTGGCAACGGCGATCGGTTCCGGATCGTTCGGGAAGACCAGCTTTGCCCAGGAGGGGTTCGGATAGGAGACGATGTTCCAGTTGGTGTCGAAGTTGGAGATTTTTTCGAGCGCCGGCTTGTAGGCGGCCGAATTGGCGCGGTTGGCGCGCGCAACCTTGTTCGGGTCCTGGTTGGACAGGAGCATCGGGTTGTCGCCGGCAATGGCGAGGCGTGCAGTGTTGTTGGAGAAGGCCTTGGCCATGCCCTCATAGAGCCAGTTGGCCGCACGGTCGAAGCTCGCATCATGGCCGTATTCATAGCGGGCGAGTGTCGCTTCCTCATCTGAATAGAAGGTGGAGACGAGACCGGCGCCGGCCTTGTAGGCCTCGCGCGTGATCAGCCGCACCAGTGGCATCGCCGCAACCGGCGCCGTCATCAGCAGGTCCTGGCCGGCTTGCAGCTGCAAACCGACCTTTACGGCCACTTCCGCAAGCTTTTCCAGCTTGGCGTGATCGACGGGATGATGGTTGGGGGAGGCTGATGTCATGGCAAAACCTGCTTGGCTGATATCGAAGATAGTCTGAAGACTTAGACCGCTTTGCGGCGAAATTGAAGGCGCTTTGTCCGATCGCGAAGATCGTCAGGCAATCAGCGGCGCCGCTTTGGCCTTGAGCGCCGTCAAGGCATCCCGTGGGCTGAGGCGCACCTGCAGCCCGCGCTGACCGCCGTTGATATAGACATAGGCCTCGGTCATCGCCTGCGCCTCGATCGCCGTCGGCACGATCTTCTTCTGTCCGAAGGGACTGATGCCGCCAACATGATATCCCGTCAAACGCTCGGCATCGACGGGCTTCATCATGGCAGCTGATTTGCCGCCGAAGGCCGCAGCGAGCTTCTTCATGCTGACTTCGTGGTCTGAGGGCACGACGACACAGACCGGCTTGCCGTCCACCTCCGCCATCAGCGTCTTCAGGACGCGATGCGGCTCCTCGCCAAGGGCTTCCGCCGCCTGCAGGCCGACACGCTCCGCATTCGGATCGTAGTCATAGGCATGCACAGTGAAGGCGACTTTCGCCTGGGTCAGCACTTGCGTCGCGCGGGTGGTTTTGGACATGGACTTATCCCTAGGCTGCCTTGCCGAATGCAGCCGCATAAATATCGGGCTTGAATCCGATGAGCAATTTGCCGTCCGCTTCCAGCACCGGGCGCTTGATCATCGAGGGCAGGGCCAGCATCAGTGCAATGGCCTTGTCCTTCGAAAGATCGGCTTTGTCCGCTTCCGGCAGGGCCTTGAAGGTGGTGCCGGCGCGGTTGAGTACCACTTCCCAGCCGGCTTCCTTCGTCCAGCGTTCGAGATGATCCCGGTCGATGCCGACGGCCTTGTAATCGTGGAAATCATAGGCGACGCCATGGCCTTCGAGCCATGTGCGAGCCTTCTTCATCGTGTCGCAGTTCTTGATGCCGTAAATGGTGATCGTCATGTCGAATCCGTCTCTTGCAATTCGATAGGGCATAACATGCGAATGAAGCGCGGCGAAAGGCGGCCTGAAAGCAAAGCGGTTCGCCTGCCGTTGCGATCGCAGCCGATTTCCCTGTAAATATGTATCATGCATACTTATGGCGTGGATGGAGCACGATGGCGGACAAGGAAATGCTGCGGTTGGAAAACCTCTTCGGCGCCATGAGCCTCGCTTTGGTGGACAAGATGGAGAAGGCCTTCGCCGATGAGACCGGCCTTGGCCCAAGCGCGATTGCCGCCATCGTTCAGATCGGCACCGAACCCGGCCTGACGATCGAGACGTTGCGCCGGATGATCGCTCTTTCCCATTCCGCCACAGTGCGCCTTGTCGACCAGCTAGTGGCATCCGGTCTCGTGTTGCGCGCTGGCGGCGTCGAGGGAGACAAGCGCGCTCGCTCGTTGCAACTGACGGAACGTGGGCGGGAACTTTTCGAGCGCAGCCTCGCCGCGCGCAGGTCCGTCATTCATCGAGCTTTCGCGGTGTTGGGTCCTGAAGAGACGGAGCAATTCGGCCAGCTCATCGAAAAACTGCTGCCGGCATTGGTCGATCTCGGCGACGATCAGGACGTCGTCTGTCGCGTTTGCGATCAGGGCGCCTGTGATCAGGAGCGCTGCCCCATTGCCTTTATGGCGTAGTGGCTCGCCGCGCTTGACATTTTCTCAATTTATATGCACACTGCATACATATATATGATGGCGCCAACGCTGACGTCATCGATGCTTTGAACATTGCCTGCATCGGCTCGATCGGAGGCATGATTGTCATGAGATATCGTCTAATTCTTGCCTGGCTAAGGGGTTTTGCGCGTGCGGTTCTTGTTGGAGCGCAGCGCCATCTTCGTGACTTCGGCACGCTCCTTCGCGAGGCGGCGGCGATCGCCTTTACCCTGCGCTGCAGGATGATCGATCGCCGTTAGAGAGATCAGTCCTCAAGCGTGCCCGGCTTGCGGGCGACGGAGCTTGGCTCGTCGGAGCCGATCTTCATCAAATCGCCGCGCCGGCGCACGAGCCGGTCCGAGACGCGGGTGACGATGAGGCCCGCTTGCGGTGCGCGAACCTCGATAGTTCCGTCGGGCATGCCCGGCCTGGTGATGATGGTCGCCAGTAGATCGCCCTCTTCGACACGCTCGCCGATATTGCGATGGAAGAGCACCGTGCCAGCCTGCGGAGCGCGGATCATCTCGACGTTGTCGAGCGGCACGGCCGGCCCAGCGAATGCGCCGAGTGTGACGCTATCGTCTTGAACAGCGCCGCGTGCCGTCAGGAAACGCCAAAACCCCGCTGCGTCTTGCTTCGCCATGTCGGGATAGACATCGCGCGCGCCCCGTAGTTCGACCGTCACCGAAAGCTTGCCCGGCAGCCTTGCCTTCTTCTCGCCCGGCACCTCGTATTTCCAGGCGAAGCTGACGGCTTCTTCGAAGGCCGAGCTTTCGCCATCGGAAAGCAGCACGGCATCCATCTCAAGTGCTGCGGCAAGATCGGCGGCCTCGGGCCAGAAGGCATCATCGATATAAGCATATTGCAGGGATTCATCGTCGCAATGGAGGTCGATCACCAGATCGGCACCAAGCGCCATATGGATCAGCTGTCGCTTCAGCCGGTCGACAGCGGGGTAGCGTTCCAGACCTTCGATGAGAAGATCGCGGTCGCGCGCCGAAATCAGCGGGAAATCGCGGTTGAAATTGGTGCGGGAGCCGAGATCGAAACGGCCCTGCATCTCGCCGAAATGCGATTGCGCCGCGCCGATCGGATTGGCGTGCGGCACCACGATGATATCGCTGAGGATCGCACCTTCCGCTTCGGCCTGCCGCAGCCGCTCGCACAGGAAATGAACGAGCGCCGTGCCCGGCAGCTCACCGGCATGCAATGCCGCCTGGATGTAGATCTTCGGGGCATCGGCCTTGCTACCGGCAAAATGCAGCACCGGCAGCCGCCAGGCGATCCCGGGAGTGTCGCCCTCGATGACGATTTCGGTGACGTTCATGGGCGAGCCTCCTGCTGATAACAATCGGAGACCCATATCAAGCCTTGGCTGCAGGCCGCAACCATTTGTCGCCTGACGACAACATGCGAATTGCGAAGAGCAGCCTAAACGGCGTCTAGCGGCTGCGATTCCTGCGCAGGCAGAAGCTCAGGATAAGGCTGAGCAATACCGCACCGACACCGAAAGAAAACGGTGCAGCATAGCCGAGGTGATCGGCAAACAGGCCGGCGATCGGGCCGGTCGAGCCAAGCGACACGTCGAGAAATATCGAATAGAGCCCGAGCGCGACGCCACGGTTTTGCGGCGGGATGCGCTCCATGGCTTCGTTGCCGAGTGCCGGGAAGACGGGCGCAAAGCCGGCGCCGGCCAGGGCCGCGCCGATGATGGCAACTGTCGGGGAGGGCGCAAAGGCTAGTGCTGCCAGACCGATAATCTCGACAACGAGCGAAATGCGCACCAGCGGCAGGCCACCGAAGCGGGCGACTGCCTGCGCAAGACCCAGGCGCACGCCCATGAAGGCAAGGCCGAAAGCACTCAGGGCGAACGAGGCGCCGTCCCAGCCGCGGCTATGGAAAAACAGAGCGACGAAGGCCATGACCACGCCGAAGCCGCTGGAGGCAAGGGCCAGCGCGATACCGAAGGGCGCGACGCGACTCAGCACCTGGCCGGTGCCGATGCCCTTTTCCTTCACGCCGGGCACGGGTGGGCGCGTTTGCGCCAGCATGAAGCCGGCAACCGCAAGGATGATGGTGACGACGCCGATGGCGAAGAAGCCGTATTGCCCCTGCAGCCAGGCGCCGAAGGGAGCGGCAAGCGCGATGCCGCCGTAGGTGGCGATGCCGTTCCAGGAGATGATGCGCACGGTCTCTCGCGATCCCATCAGGCCGATCGCCCAGGTGATTGCCGCTGTGCTCACCCAGCTCTCGCCGATACCGAGCGCCAGCCGCCCTGCAAGCAGGAGAGCAAGACTTGCTGCGGGGACCTGGATCGTAAACGTGGAGGCGATCGTCAGGGCGCCTGACAGACCATAGGCAAGGAAGCCAAGAAAGACCGAGCGGCGCGGCCCGTATTGATCGCAGAGCCGACCGACATGGGCGCGGCTGACGATCGTTGCCACATATTGCACGCTGACGGCGATACCCGCCCAGACGACGCCGAAGCCGAGGCCGCTGTCGACATAGGTCGGCAGTACCGCAAGCGGCAGGCCGATGGCGAGGTAGCCGAAGAATGTCAGCGCGACAATTGAGATGAGGGACAGGGTCGAAGTGGACCGGAGGGTCTCAGAGGCAGTGTTCACGGGATATCGCCTGCGGGCACCGGCAGCGGTGTCCATGCTGTTGGCCACGAAAGATCGGGGTTGCTCGTATCGGGTAGCGATGGCGGCGGCGGCCAAAGGCCGTGCGTCGCCTCTAAAAGAGGTATCAGGGAATAGCGGGCGAGGTCAACGAATTGCTGCCTTGCAGCAAAAGTCATTGACGGGATGAATTGAGTGTGCGTCGGCGGAAATTGCGGCTCGCGGCAGCGGAGCCCGCTGCCAGGCTCCGCTTCAGATGCCTTACATCGTTAGGATAACGCTGGCGGTCGTCCGGCCGGCCTCAAGGTCGGCATGGGCCTGGGCTGCATCCTTGAGCGCATATTCGGCGCCGATCGGGTTGACCAGCCCTGCCTGCAGCGCCGCCATCAGCGCCGTGGTGCCTTGACGGTAGAGCTCGGGGTCGTTGGCGTAGGTCAGCACGCTCGGGCGCGACAGGCCGATCGCGCGCGGCGCGGTCAGTTCCTCGATCTGGATCGGCGGAATGGGGCCTGCTGCCTGACCGAGGCTTGCGACCATGCCGAAAGGGCGCACGGCGGCAAGCGTCTGCGACAGCATGTTGCCGCCAATTCCGTCGATGGCGAGGTGGACGCCACGGCGATCGGCGATGCGGCGGGCTTCCTCCACCCAATCCTCGGATGTGTGCAGGAGAACCACGTCCGCGCCGGCCTCGTAGGCAAATCCGGCCTTGGCTTCGGAGCCGACCGTGGCGATGACATTCGCACCAATCCGCTTGGCAAGCCGTGTGACGAGCTGGCCGAGACCGCCCGCGCCGGCATGCACCAGCACCCATTCGCCTGCCTTCAAGGGGTAGACCTTTTGCAGCACCATCTGGGCCGTCAGCCCGCGCAGCATCGTGCTTCCGGCAACCCGTTCGCTGACGCCCTCGGGCAATTTCACCAGACGCGCGGCCGATAATGTACGCACCTCCGCATAGCTGCCGAGCGGATGGCCGATATAGGCAACGCGATCGCCAACCTTCAGTCCCCCGACTTCGGGGCCGATTGCTTCGATGACGCCGGCGCCTTCGAAGCCGAGCACGCTCTGGCCGGGCGGCAGCGGATAAAGCCCGGAGCGAACATAGATATCGACGAAATTCACACCGGAAATGCTCTGGCGGATGCGGGCCTGGCCGGGGCCGGGGTCGATGGCCGGCAGCTCCACGGCCTTCATGGCCTCTGGTCCGCCGGGGCCGGTAATGGCAATCGCTAGTGGCATTGAGAAGTCTCCTTTCAGGAGATCTTTGACCATAAACGCCGGCTTGAATAAATTCGGTATGAACTCACCATATCTGTGCAATAATGCACAGATGATCGATTGGCAGGACCTTCTTCACTTTGCCGCGCTCGCCCGAACCGGTTCGCTGTCCGCGGCCGCGCGGGAGCTCGGCGTCGATCACGCAACGGTCGGCAGGCGCATTGCCTCGCTGGAACGCTCGCTCGATTTGCGCCTCATCGACAGGCGGCCGCGTACCTCACCGCTGACGGCGGACGGCCGCGCGATTGCCGAACTGGTGGGGCGCATCGATGAAAATGTCGAGGCGATCAGACGCTATTCGAAAAGCGCCGTCGCCGGGCTCTCCGCCGCAGTCAAGATCAGCGCGCCGCCATCGATCGCCGTTCATCTTCTCGCTCCGAAGGCGGCTCTGTTTCGCATCGACCATCCCGATATCACCTTGACCGTCGCCGGCGTCTCGCGTCGGGCCGCGGTCGATCATGGCGAGACGGATATCGCTGTGAGAACGACGCGGCCGGAGGAGAGCGATCTGCTGGTCCGGCGCATTGGCGTGATGCGCTTCGGTCTCTACGCCGTCCCGTCCATCGCTGAGATGCCGGAGGAAGACTGGGTCTTCATCGGCTATGATGCAGCCCTTGAACATCTGACGCGCGAGACCTGGCTGCGCAGTCTGCTGGCCGGCCGGCCGATCGTATTCCGCGCCGCCGATATATTCGGGCAGCTGGAAGCCGCGCGGGCGGGTATCGGCGTCCTCGTGCTTCCGACCTTCCTCGGGGATAGAGAGCCTGCCTTGACGCGCCTTCCGGCTGCGGTGCCGCCGCCGACGCGGGATCTTTGGCTGATGACCTATCCGGATCTGCGTCGCTCGCCGGCCGTCCGCGCCGTCATGGATTTCGTCTGCGATGTCATCGCGCAAAGCTGCCCTATCCGGGACGACGTGGGCACGGTGGCGTAAGGCAATTCCCCGGTCACATTTTCTTGTTGCAGCCCGGCGGCGAATCTCTATCCATAAATGGATGGGCCACACTTACGGTCGGTGATCGATGACGAAGCTGAGCAGTTGGTTCGTGGTGGACAGGGCGGATCTGGTCGCGGGCATATCTGTTGCCGGGCTGATGCTGCCGGAAGCGGTCGCTTACGCCGGCATTGCCGGGCTGCCGCCGCACCGGGCGATCCTTGCCGGCATTGCCGGATGCCTCGTCTATGCCATCTTCGGCCGCAGCCGTTTCGCCATCGTCTCCCCTACATCTTCTTCGGCCGCCATTCTCGCCGCGACCTTGGCCGTGGTGCCGGGCGACGCCACGATCAAGGCCGGTCTTGCGACGGTTGCCGTGGCGCTCGCCGGCATTCTCTTCGTTGTTGCCGGCGCATTGCGTCTCGGCGGCATTACCGGCTTCATCTCGCGGCCGGTGCTGCGCGGTTTCGCGCTGGGGTTGGCCATCACCATCATCCTGCATCAGTTGCCGATCCTTGTCGGCGTCAATGCGCAGGGCTCGAACATCCTGACCTATGCGGCATCTCTGTTCGGTGCGGTTCTCCAATGGAATCCGATCAGCGTTGCCGTCGGCATCGTTGCGCTGGCGGCATTGTTGCTGCTGAAGCGATTGCCGGGCATCCCCGGCGCATTCCTGGTGCTTGTCGCCGGGATTTTTGCCTCCTACCTGTTCGGCCTGCAGGGCCACGGCGTCAAGCTGGTCGGCCCCATCGAGATCCTGCCGCAATGGCCGTCGCTGCCGGATGCCGACTGGACCGCCTATTCGCGGCTCGTGCAGTTCACCGTGCCGCTCGTCCTCATCCTCTTTGCCGAGTCCTGGGGCACTATGCGGGCCCTGGCGCTGCGCTATGGCGAGACGCTGGAGGTCAATCGCGAGCTTGGCGCGCTGGGTGCGGCCAATATCGCCAGCGCCGTGGTGCAGGGCATGCCGGTCGGCGCGGGCTTTTCCGCCGGCTTTGCCAGCGAAGCAGCTGGTGCGAAGACACGGGCGACCACCGTTTTCGCCGCCATCGGCCTTGCGATCCTGATCGCCTGTGCCGGGTCGCTTGTGGCGCTGCTGCCGGAGCCGGTGCTGGCCGCCGTCGTCATCGCAGCGCTGACCCATGCGCTCGATCCGAGTCCGATCCTTCGCCTGCGCCGTCTCCACCGCGATTTCTATGTGGCGCTCGGGGCTGCCATCGGCGTACTGGCTTTCGGCGTGCTCAACGGTATGTTGCTGGCGATCGCGCTCTCGCTTGCCGCCATGATGCATCGTCTGGCCTCGCCCTATGTCGCCCGCCTCGGGCGGCTTGGTGACAGCCACAATTTCGTTGATGTCAGCCGCCACGGCGATGCGTCGGAGATGCCGGGCATTGCCATCTGGCGTCCCGGCGAAACCCTGTTCTTCGGCAATGCAGATACGATCTTCGGCGAGATAATGTCGGGCAGCCGTGGCGAAGTCGGGCTGCAGGCGATCATCCTCAGCCTGGAAGAGAGCTCGGATATCGACAGCACGGCCATGGACGCCTTGATGGAGTTCGACAGCGCCATGCAGCGGGCCGGTCTCCACGTCCAGTTTGCACGCGTGCATGACCGCGTTCGCGATCTTATGACCGTCGCCGGCGTTGCCGATGTCGGCAGCCGCTGCAGCTTCAGCGTCGATGATGCCGTGACGGCGGTGATGGCGGATGACAATAAGCCGAAGGTTTGAGCGGCCTGCTCAGTCGCGCAAGATCCAATAGCCAAGGTGCTCGTGGGTTGCTTCACCCTGCAGGCTGTTGATGAGCACGAAGTCTCTCGCTGTCCAGCTCACCGGTTTCTCAAGCCTGATGTCCGGAACGCTTTGCCCCCGATAGAGCAGCGTCATATGCGGCTCAACCGGCCTTTCCTTTGGCGGCGCAATGCCCGTGAGCCGCATGGCATCGACCAGTTCCCGATAGATCGCCTTCAGTTCGGCGTTGCCGTTCCTGTTCCAAAGGACGAGCGGGCGATTGTCGCCATTGCCGAAGCTGACGACCTCATCGAAAACCACGGGACAGGATGGCTTCCTGACCCGCGACGCAGCCTCCATCGCCGCAAATGCCGTCTCCTCCGGCAAGTTGCGAAACGAACCGATCGCATAGAGCGTCACATGGAGAAGGTCGGCTCTTCGCGGCTTCGCGAAGGAACGGTACTGCCGATGGAAGTTGCCCGCGAGTTCATGGCTCCGGGCGGCACTTTCCTCGTCGGGAAGGACCGCAAAATATAGTTCGCTGAATGGCCCGTGATCGGCCGGAGGGAGTATCCGGCTGCGCGGGCCGCCGTTCAGATAGAGCGAGAGCTGCCCATTATGTTGCCTCTTATTCCTCATGGGATTGCCTCAAAGCCCAGCGCCTTGCCTCCTCCTTGTTCGACCGCGGATTCATAGGATACAGCAGTTGCTAATTCAAGAACAAAATGAGAACATATGGCGGATTGATGGAGCGTCTCATTTAAACAGCGATCGAATAAAGGGGCAGCCTGATGTGTTCATTCAAGGTCCGGGTCTTCGCGCCCATCCTCGTCAACGGGAATAGCAGCCATGTTTTCCAGATCAGCCCTTGTCGCCATTGTTCTCGCTCTCATCGGCCTTGGCATCGCTTCTTGCTCCACCTCGGGCGAGCGCAACTCCGGTGGCGGCATGACGCAGAATGCTCCTCCGGCCGGCGGCGGATATTGATATCAACTCGCTCGGCGGTACCGGCACGGTTCCGGCGGCGTCAAAACGGTTGTCAAATCCCGTTCTTCGCAAGAAACGGGTTGAATTCGCTGCTTCCGAGGACGATTTTCATGGCAAGTGGAAACACGGGAGCTTCGTCATGAATGAGACAAGGCAGAATTATCTGATCTTCGAGACCGCCGGTGGCTTCTGCGGCATCGCCTGGAGCGACGCCGGCGTTCTGCGCTTTCAATTGCCGACAAAGGACGCAGGCGCGACCGAGCGCCTGCTTCTGCGCCGCTTGCCGTCTGCGCAGCCCGGCGCGCCGACGCCGGAGGTCGCGGAAGTCGTCGCCCGGGTGAAGCGTTACTTCGCAGGCGAGGCGATCGACTTTTCCGACGTGACGCTCGACCTCGGCGAGCAGGATGCCTTCTTCAAGCAGATCTACGATGCCGCCCGACAGGTCGGCTGGGGCCACACGACAACCTACGGAACATTGGCAAAGCAGCTTGGCGCCGGGCCGGAAGCCGCCCGCGATGTCGGGCAGGCCATGGCTAGGAATCCCGTGGCGCTGATCATCCCCTGCCACCGCGTTCTGGCGGCGGGCGGCAAGATCGGTGGTTTTTCGGCGCCCGGTGGCTCGAATTCCAAGGCCCGGATGCTGGAGCTGGAAGGCGTCCAGCTGGCGCCGCCGAAGCCGGTGCAGCAGTCGCTGGCGTTTTAAAGCGTCTCCAGGAAAGCTGCGCAGCGGTTTTCCGCGCGAAATGCGTCAAGAAACAAGAGGATAGAGTGGTTTCGCGATTCGAAGAAAAGCGGAACTGCTCCAGGCAATGAAGCAGGGCGGGAGGCTTCGGCCGCTCGCCCTATTTTTCCGGTGCGTGACGGGCGCGGGAAAACAGCAGCGTCGCCTTGTCGTTCAGGCGCATCGGCTTCGGATCGCAATAGCCCGCTTTTTCGGCAACACGGATCGAGGCTGCATTATCGGGAGAGATCAGGCAGACGCTGCGGTCAAATCGCGGCTGCCTGTCGAGCCAGGTGACGGCGGCTGCCAGCGCTTCCGTGGCAAAGCCCTTGCCGTGCGCCCACGCGGCCAACGCCCAGCCGGCTTCGGGAATGCCCCGGATCGGCGGCTCCATGTTCCGATGAAAGTCCGCAAAGCCGAGATCGCCGATATAGCGGGCGGATGATTTCTCGCGGACTGCCCAGTAGCCATGGCCGAGCAGCGGCCAGAGTCCACGATAGGATAGCATCCGCATCCACGACTCTCTCGAGGTGGAGACGACATCGCCGAAAATATGCTTGACGACCAGGGGATCGCTCCACATGCCGGCGAGCGGCTCGAAGTCATCGAGCCCATGCCCCGTCAGGACAAGCCGTTCGGTTTCCAGTCGCGGCGGAGAAAGCGTCGGTTCCATGAAGATAGACCTTCGATCTAGTTTTGAGGGCTTTGCTGCAGGCGCTGCGCGAGTGCATCGATATCAGGCAGGAACCAGACCTCGCGCCCCTTATTGGATTCATAGACGAAATCGCGCAGGGCATTGCTGCCCGCGACCCATTGCGAGATATCGCCGAGAATGACGAGTTGGGCGCGGTAATTGACGAATTTCTGGATGATTGCACCGGCGATGCGGGTCGAGAGCTGAAAGAATTCCGCGTTCAGGCGTGAGATCGGAACGACGACGAACCTCGCTTCAGCATCCCATGCCGCGCTGATCCAGTCGTTCACGTCCCCTTCGCCCGCCAGAATTGGACCGCTCTCATCACCGATGACGAGCTTGTGGCCGGAGATGTCTTGGACCTTATACATGTTGTTCGACTTTGCTTGCTGTTGGGAGGTGAGATTTTGCTATCATTCCGTGCAATCGGTGCGCGACGCCATATCAAATGGGGCATTGCAATCCTAGAGCCGTCGCATATCTCCGCCGGGTTCCGCCGAGGTCGGAAGCCCCTTGCCGGAGAGCCGCAGGACTGAGGCGACAAGCTTTTCGGGGTCGGTGCCGGCATCGAACTGACCGTCGATCATCAGCAGTGCCAGACCATGGGTCAAGGACCAGAGAAACAGTGCCGCCGTATCGACCTCGTCGGCCTGCATGCGTTTCGACAGGCCCGATTTGATAACCTCATATGCGGCCAGGCGCAGGGTGCGTATTCCGTCATGGCCAGCAAAGGCGGTATGGAAGCCTTCGCCGAACATCAGCCGATAAAGCCCCGGATTTTGGCGGGCAAAGGCAACATAGGCCATGCCTGCAGGCGCCAACTGCCCCTTGGCGTTGCTGGGCGCAGCCTGCAGGCTGTCGGCCAATTCGGCGAAGCCACGTTCGGCCAGCGCCACGGCAATCTCGTCCAGCCCGGAAAAATGATGATAAGCGGCCGGTGCGGAAACGCCGACGCGACGCGCGATTTCACGAATGCTGAGCGCGGTCGGCCCGCCCTCTTCGAGCAGGCCGCGGCCCGCCTCGAGCAAGGCATTGCGCAGATCGCCATGATGGTAGCGCGCCGGCGAGTTGGCCTCATTCCCGTTCAATCGATCGTCTCCAATCTTTACGACGTTAAGATTATCGGCTAATTCTTCCCCGGCTGCAATCCTGCCGTTACGGAGTTCCGGCGATGACCCATGTTCCAGCCTATGTCTATATACTGTTTCTGCTGCTGTTATGGATGGGCATCTCGCGATGCCTGCCGCGCACGATCCGCGTCGAGCGTCTCGCGATCATGCCGCTCCTGATGGCCATATTGGGCGCACGCGGTTTCGATGGGCTGTTCTCGCAGCCGAGCCTGCTCGATGTGCTTTTCGCGGCCCTGGGACTCGGCATCGGCATGGCGGTCGGCTGGCGTCATGTCAGCGGCTGGAAAATTGCAGTCGACAAGACGAAGGGGTCGCTATCGCTGCCAGGCGATATCATGATGCTTGTCATCATTCTCGCGACCTTCGCCTTCGAATTCCTGCTGCATGCCGCAGCCGCAACCCACGCCGCTTGGTTTTCCGCCCCTTTTGTCCCGCCGCTTGCCGCCGCTATCTGGGCCGGCTTCATCGGCATGTCGCTTGGCCGCAATCTGCATCTGCTTTCCCGCTATATGACCATCCCCGAGCAACCAGCCGATCAAGTGGGATAGGATGCTTCCCGGCGGGCTGCGGTCCCTGTCAATCTCGGACAGCGGCAACTCGCTGCGCGCATCGTCAAAACGGCGGCCGAGCCTGCGACTTATTCGCGTTTATTGGTCCAATCGGCAGGCGCGTGGACGAGGCTGCCGGCCAGTTCGCTGGAGATATGTGTGTTTTGCACCTTTACAGGTCTCTGCTTTCGATTTAAGTGTATTTTGCACATAATTGAAAGAGAACGCCATGCCCATGCCTTCCAGAATTCTTGTCATCGTCGGCAGCGTCAGGCCGAACCGCATATGTCCCGTCGTAGCCGAATGGGTGACGTCGGTCGGCCGCGAAATCCTGCCGGCCGAATTCGAGATCGTCGATCTCCGCGACTGGCCCTTGCCGATGGACGGAGAGCCGAGCATACCCGCGACCGGCGATTATCGCGCCGATCTCACCAAGGCATGGAGCGCCAAGATCGCCAGCGGCGATGCCTTCGTCTTCGTCAGCCCGCAATATAACTGGGGCTATCCGGCCGTATTGAAGAACGCGCTGGATCATCTCTATCGGGAATGGGCAGGTAAGCCGGCGATGATCGTCACCTATGGCGGCCATGGCGGCAACAAATGCGCCGCTCAGCTTCATCAGGTGCTGACCGGATTGAAGATGAAGCCGGTCGAAACCATGCCGGGCTTCACCCTGTCGCGCACGCGCATCGAGGCGAATGTCGGTGAAGTCGATCCAGCGACGGAATTTGCCGAGGGACGGCCGGCGCTCGAACAGGCTTTTGCGGAAATGGGGCGCGGTTGAGGGCGCATGGCCCGTTGCATCAATCTCTGCAAGGGATCGCTGCCGCCGACGGATTGAGCCATGATAAAGCTGCAATCGATCATCATCGAAGGTGAGTTGATTTTGGTCATCGATATGAATTGACGCTCGCAGCGAGGCATCCGTCACGCCATGCAGAAATCGATCTTCGCAGCCTCTCTCTTCGCGCTTTTTTGTGCAACTTCGCAAGCCCATTCCGCCATCTGGCAACCCTCGTCAGGCCATGTCCAGGTGCCGATTTGGCCCGGAGCCGTTCCGGACGCGGTGCCTGATGCCCAGCCCGAATCTGTCGGGGCAGGTTCCGCAAGCGTCACGAATGTCACCCAGCCGACAATGACCGTCTATCCCCCCGAGGGCCACAACACGGGCGCAGCCGTGGTCGTGTTTCCGGGCGGAGGATATAAGGTTCTGGCGATGGACCTCGAGGGCACGGAGATCTGCGACTGGCTGACCTCGCGCGGCATAACCTGCGTTCTGCTCAAGTACCGGGTGCCGAATTCAGGTCCGACATGGGATAAAGGGCAGCGCCATTATCCGAAGGTGCAAACGGCTCTGCAGGACGCTCAGCGTACGCTGGGGCTCGTGCGCCAGCATGCCGAGCAATGGCATGTCGATCCCCATAAGATCGGCGTGATCGGCTTTTCCGCCGGCGGGCATCTGGTTGCTGCGCTCAGCACCAATTTCTCTCGACGGATTTATGCGCGGGTTGACGATGCCGACAGTTTGAGTTGCCGGCCGGACTTCGCCATGGCCCTTTATCCCGGCCATCTATGGGTGCACGAGGATGACGACAGCACCACTCGAAACGAGACGGATATGCGCCTGCATCCGGACATTCGTGTCAGCGCCGACACCCCGCCAACCTTTCTGCTGCAAGCCGAGGACGATCATGTCGACGGCGTGGAGCAATCGCTCGCCTATTATATCGCGCTGCAGAAGGCAGGCGTCCCCACCGAAATGCATCTGTACGCCCATGGCGGTCATGCCTTCGGCCTTCGCCCCAGTAAGTCTCCCATCAGCCGCTGGCCAGCGCTGGCGGAACAGTGGCTGCACACGATCGGCGTGCTCGACCCGCAGAAAAGTGATTGATCCGGGCGGCGGTCCGGTCCGAGAAGTCATCGACAGGGAAGCATTGGCTATCTGATCGGATTTCTGTCGCGATCCGCAGCCAGCTTCAACGCGCGATAGTGCTCCGTCAGCTTCGCCAGATCGAAGGCCCGGTTGAGACCGCTCGGATTGGGTAGCACCCAGATCGAAGCGCCGGCAAATGCCTCCGGTTGCCTGCCCCATTCGATATCGGTGCGAAGGCTGATGGCGGCATAGGCGGCCTTGCCGAGAAACGCCAGGTTATCGGGAGTGAGGCGCCTGATCTTCTCTTCGAGCACGGGAGCGGCGGCAAGATAGTCGCTCTTCTTCAGCTCGCTGGCGCTTTTCGTCGCGCGCGAGACCGCCGATGTCAGGCCGAGGCCATAGTCCAGCATCTCCCGCTCTTCCTCCGCCCGCAGTAGACGGGGAGTGAAACCGGCGAGATGCAAGACCCGCCAGAAGCGGTTGCTGCGGTTGGAGAAATTGTGGCCGTCCCGCTGCGCCGTAAGGGCCGGGTTCAATCCGCAGAAGATGACGGAAAGGTGGGGCGCAAGGATTTCGGCCAAGCCGCCCGCCGATGCCGCGCTTTCGAGCGCCGCGTCCGCCTGTTCGGGAGATGTGTCATCGTGCATGTCGAATGTCCGTGCGCAAACCGGGGCTGGGCGGCTTGAAGCCGCTCGTCAGCGCTTGCTGCGCGATATCAGATTTTCCCTGACCTTCTCAAGCCAGTCGATAACCCGCCCGACCGCTTGCCCGCCCGCGCCGAAGAGTTCCGCAAGTTCGCTTTCGGCCTTTTCGCGTATCGAGCTCTCCTGATCCGGCAGCGGCGGCAGGATATGCGCGAAATAGGTCTTGTCCAGCAGCCGATGAAGCAGCCGCTCGCCCGGAAAGGGCTCGTCATTGTTGAGCGCTCGTGCTGCCTTGAGGAGAGTGCGGATATCGTACTGGACGGGGCTGATATCCGGCACCTGCTTGCGCAGGCCCAGAAGCGTGTAAACGCCGACGCGGGCCGTGCGGATCGAGCTGTCCATGGTGAAGATGATGTCGTTCGATGTTTCGACGAATTGGCCCATCAGCGCCAGGTTGGTGCATCCGGCCGGCACGACATGCGGCCTGTCGCCCGCGGCGCGCGGCATGAACATGGCGGTGATGTATGGCATCAGCGCAAGGCGTGCCTTGGTATTGGCGACGACCGCATCGAGTTGATCCTCTATTCCCAGATGATAGCAGAGCTCGGCGATGATCTCCCGGCCCGTGCAGGCCGGCATCGGCTTCTTGATATGATTGCCGTCCTTGTCCATGAGCAGCGCATAGACCCAGACGACGAGCACATCGTCAGGCTGCTCGGGAAAATGCGGCTGGCGATTGCAGGTGAAGCTGAGCACCCAGTTGGAATCGGTAAATGTGATGATCCCGCCGGTGACGGTCTTCCCCGAATAGGGATCGTTGACCGACAGCTCCTTGAGCTTGTCCACGAAGGGCGAGGGCTTGCAGGTCAGCGTGACCGACTCCCACATCGATTTCTCGGTATCGCCGTAGAATTTCTCCGGCTTGCCGAAGATCGGCGATTTCTTCGCAAGGTTCTTCCATAGCGTCCAGTCACTGGCCTCGCCGGGTTCGTGCCGCCCGCGCTGCAGCACGGGCGCCGTTTCCATGTCGCCATAGGCGGTGCCTTCTGTCATCGATCCCGTCAGCGCGAACACCACGTCATTCGGCCCGACGGCGATGGTTTGGTCCTTGCCGCCGATATCGGCACGGATCGCCGTCACGGTGCGCGCATCGCCGTCGACGTTCATGTCGAGATCATAGGCACGGGTGTCGAACTGAACCTTGACCCCACGCTCCTGAAGATGCCGGACGAGGGGACGCACGAAGCTGTCATACTGATTGTATTTGGGAAAGATGAGCGCCGACATGTCCTTGAGCCCGTCGAGCGCGTCTAGGAAGCGGTGCATGTAAAGCTTCATTTCGAGCAGGCTCTGCCAGTTCTCGAAGGCAAACATCGAGCGCCAGAGATACCAGAAATTGGTTTCGAGGAAGCCAGCGCTGAAATATTGCTCGATGGTGATGTCGTCGAGGTCTTCCTTGCGCTTCAGCAGCAGCCGGATCAGCTCCCATTGCTGCGAACGCGAGAGGCCGAGGGTCGAGAAGTCGCGGATCTCGCCGCGCCTGTGCATTAGCCGGACTTTCGAGAAGTTGGGGTCGTTGTCGTTGACCAGCCGGTATTCGTCGAGAACGCTGTAGCCCTCGGGCAGTTCGAGCGCCTGGATATCCTGGAACATGTCCCAGAGGTTGTCGTAGTTCCAGTTCATCTCGCGGCCGCCGCGGATGATATAACCTTCCTCCGGATTGCCCGCGCCATCGAGCGAGCCGCCCTCGATATCGATCGTGTCGAGGATGGTAATGTCTTCTCCGGCCATGCGGCCGTCACGGATCAGGTAGAAGGCGGCGGCGAGACCGGCGATGCCGCTACCGATGATCCAGGCCTTGCGCCCCGCGATCTGATTCCCCGGCACCGGGCGGTTGCGCATATAGGCGCCCATCATGTCGGGCGGCGGCAGGGTGTTTTCCGGGGTATGGTGCCAATAGCCCGCGGTCGTGTCGGCCTCGACCGTGAATATCTTGCCGGCATCATGGCTGGAGCCTGAAGAACCTGTCATGGAAAACCTCCCGTCGGTGGACAATGACTGCGATCAGGGCGCATGTCGGACGTGCTCGCGTTCCAGTATATATCGCGTGCAGTATTAGCATATGACGGGAATAAGGACATAGCCGTGCGCTCACCAGCCATTTCGGCCATGGACGGATTCCATAGGGATGGCGCTCCAGTCAGATCATCAAAGAGTTTGGCCGCGCAATGCTGACACTTACCGTCGGCATTGCATGCTCGCGCGAGAAGCCTCCGTCTCGCCTGATTATTGAGATGATCTCTAACGCTTAGTTATTGCGCGAAAAAATTTCCTCGTGAAAGAAAAGCGACCAGAATGTGGTTTGGAGAAAGCCTATCCCATTGATTCTGCTCGAAATTCAACTCCATGTCAGCAGCTCGCCGGTCGCCTGCTATCGATGTTTGACGCGCCGTTCCCTACGCATGCTGTGGAACTAATGACGTGCGCGATCGTTTCATGTAAGACGTTGGTACGACGCCGACCTACTCGGCTGGCCGGGTAAGCGGCGCTCTTGAGGAGTGTCTCATCATGAATATTTCGTCTGGATTTCGTTCAGCCGCGGTTGCAGCCGTTGCTGCCGTGGGAATTGGTTTTGCCAGCGCCGCGCATGCCGATAGCGGCACGGTTCGTTTCTCCGTCTATAAGGCGGCCTTCTTCGTCGGCGGCTCGGGCGGCGAAGGCACGTTGACCTTCCGTGGCAAACGCTACCCGATCTCGATCGGCGGCATTTCCGGCGGCCTCGCCTTCGGCGCTTCCAAGACCTATTTCCAGGGCACCGTGCGCAATATTCGCCGCGCTCAGGATGTGAGTGGGGTTTATGGTGCAGCGGGCGGCGGCGGCGCGATCGGCAAGGGCGCCCAGATGATCGTCATGACCAACGACAAAGGCGCCAAACTCGAACTCACGGGCAGGCAGGTCGGCCTGCAGGTCAACGCGGATATCAGCGGCTTGAGCATCACTGTGAAGTAAGGGCGAGATTCCGCCCTGATAATTCCTTGGGGGCCTGATTTGCTGAATGAGCGATCAGGCTCTCGAGAAAGACTACGCGGTGAGCGCCTCGTGCTCTTCATTCCAACCCGATTGTTTACGACTCCCATAACGCGTTGAACTTCATTACTTTTTTCGGCTCGTTCCATACCATCAGCAGCGCTGACAAAAATTACGCCTTCTGAAATCATTGGATTTTTCCGCAGAAAAGCGAAAGGCGCGGTTTCGCCATCTATCATCCGGCCCGGCCAGTCGCCTCTGCCTCGCGCCCGAATGGTTCACTGCGACCCTCCCGTTTGGCGCGGTTCGTTGAATGACGTTTCCAGCGGCTGCCGCCGTGGCACATCACGCAGGCGCAGCAATGCAAGGGCCATCTCGGCGATCGCGAACACCAGCACGGCGCCAAGAAAGCCGGCGGTGCCGACAGCGACGATCAGCCAGCCGCCCAGCATCGGAAACCCGAAGACCCCAAGAAAATAGGTGATTGCGAACCAGGTCAGTGCCGCGTTGCGCTGCTCCGGAGGACCGTCGTTGACGGCCTGTGTCTCGATGACCGCGTAGACCAGGCCATAGCCGAGGCCGAGCAAAACAGCGCTCGCAACCTGGATCAGCACACCGTAGGGAAGAGCGAAGGCAACCACCACGCCGAGGATCATCACCGACAGAAGCGTTATGGTGGCGCGGTCACCGTTGGCCCGACTGACGAGCGGGGCAAGCACGAAACGCGATGCCACCACGGTAATGGCGTAGGCGGCGAAGAAGGTGCTCGCTTGCAGGCCCGTGCCGCGCACCAGCGACGTCTGGAACGTCAGGAGACCGCTGAACACGCAGGCGCCCAGACCCACCATCAGTATGGGGTAGATGGCTTTCGTCCGAGCGATGCTCGGCAGCTTACGCACCCAGCCGTTGCTGGACTGCTGCGACGTCGTGGCTGCTGGCCTCGACGACAGGTTTTCGAACATCCATAAGAGCAGCGCCGCGAGAACGCAGGCCGCGGCGACGACGCAGAAGGCTATCGCCGTGGAGAGACCGAGGCTTCCCGTGAGCGCCCCCGCCGCGATCGGGCTGGCACCGATGCCGGCCATAAGAAAGGCGCCGAAGCGCGTGAACCAGAAGCCGCGCTCGTGATCGGTGACGCGCTCCGAAAGTGCCATCGGCGCGGCAAGATAGAAGACCCCCCAGCCAAGGCCGATGAGGAAGCCGGCCCCGCCAATCACGGGAGAAAGGGTGTGCAGCGACGCGAGAGCAAGATAGCCGGCGCAGACCGACAGCGCCCCGAGTGCAGCCATCCGGGCCGCGCCGAAGCGGCCGGCGAACCAACCGACCAGCGGGACGCCAATCAACGTGCCAAGCATGGCGCCGCCAAGCGTGATGCCGGTCTCGATCTCGCTGCCGCCGAGGGTACGGAAATGCTCTGTCAGAAGGAAGGTCGCGCCGTAACCGGCCGCCGTCAGAAAGCTCGCGACGAACAGGCAATAGGCGTGTGATGCGCGCATGATGTTTGACTCCAGCTATAATTGGCCCAAGTATTCTGTCGGAATCGTCAAAATGACAGGTCCACTTGGATTGACGTCCGGGGGCCACTCTTGCGGAGGCGGAGGTGACAGCCGAAGATTCTCGCCGGCGCGAAGGCACCGCGCATCTGGTCGATATCGAGGTCGACCGCGCATCGAGCGTGCCACTTGTCCGCCAGCTTTATCTCGCTTTGCGCCAGGGGATTGTTGCCGGCCGCATGCCGCCGGGGGCGCGGCTTCCATCCACCCGGGCGGCGGCGCGCCTATGGGGCATGTCTCGTGGCCTTGTCACCGAGGCCTACGAAACGCTGATGAGCGAAGGCTATGCGGTCGGCCGCGCCGGCTCCGGCACCTATGTCTCAACCGATGTGCCGGAGCGCGCCCGGCGCTCGGGCGGGGTGGGATGGAACCGGCCTGAGCCTGGCCGCTTGCTCTCCCGCGCCGCTCGCGCCGCGACCAACCCCGCGCCCCAATTTTCCGAGCCTCCCTCGCAGATACCCTTTGTCACCGGCCGGACGCCGCCGGATGCAAAGACGCGCGCTGTCTTGACCCGCATCGCCCATCGCCATCTCGGCGCCCTGTCGGACCACTACCGCGATCCCCAGGGCGAGGCGGTGCTGCGCGAAGCGGTGGCCGCCTATCTCCTGGCAGCGCGTGGCGTGCGCTGCACACCCGACCGCATCTTCATCACGGCGGGGTCGCAGCAAGCGATCGATCTGGCGATCCGCACGCTGATCGACCCGGGTGATTTCGTGGCGGTCGAGGACCCATGCTATCCGCCGGCCAGGCTTGCCTTGACGGTCCATGGCGCGGGGCTGGCGCCCGTGCCGGTCGATGGCGATGGCCTCGACGTCGCCGCGCTGGCGGCGCTCGCCGTCAAGCCGCGAGCCGTCTATGTAACGCCTTCCCATCAATATCCCACCGGGGCGGTTCTCTCGATGGCGAGGCGTCTGGCGCTCCTCGATTGGGCTGACGCCACAGGGGCTTGGGTCATCGAAGACGATTACGACAGTGAGTTCCGTTATGACGACCGGCCGCTGGCGGCCTTGCAAGGCGTCGATGAGCATCATTGCGTCATCTATGCCGGCACCTTCAGCAAGGCTCTGTTGCCGGGCCTGCGCCTCGGCTATCTGGTGGTGCCGGCGGATCTGGTGCCCGCGTTTCGAGTGATGCGAACGCTACTTGATCGTTTCCCCGCGCCATTCCAGCAATTGGTGGTGGCCGACTTTCTGGCCGAGGGACATTTCTCGAGCCATCTGCGACGGCTGCGCGAGGCCTATCGCGCGTCGCGCGACGTGCTGGTGTCATTGTTGCGCGCGCGCTTGTCCGATCATCTGCAGGTGAATTCCCCACACCAGGGCGTCCATCTTCTGGCTCGGCCCCGCGCGGAACACAACGATATCGTGTTGGCGCAGGCAGCGCGCCGGCATGGCGTTGCGGTTCTGCCAATTTCGCCAATGCATGTGGCGCCCATGCCCCATCACGGCCTCTTGCTCGGCTTCTCGGGCTTGACGGATGCCGAGGCCGATCTCGGCACAAGGGGTCTGGCGGCCGTGTTCGCGCACCTCAAGCACAGATGAATACGGTGGCTCGCTTCCGGAACTCAGATCAGCCGGCCTCGATAAACGGAAGGTTGGGTCTACGAGCAGGCTGTCGTGATTGAGCGTAAGGTCGCACAATGCCTTTTCAACCCATGAAGCAGCGGCAAATCTATCGCAGAGCCGAAAGGCCGAATTCCCCGGCCTTTCCCCTCACTCCCACTCGATTGTTTTAAACCCGGTTAGGTCATTGATCTAGCTGGGTTTTTCCTCATCTGAGAAGCCGGAAGCCGACGCATGGACCGTCAAAATCATACGGTGTTGTTTTTTAAGGGAAATTTCGGCGAAATTTTTTTCGCGATCATCGGTATCTATCGAGACCAATTGCCCTTCAGGTTGGTCATTTCGGCCGACGAGCTCAAAGCCATCATCTTCAAAAAGTACCGTCATCTTCGTAGCAAAGGACGCCTTCCGAGGCGAGCCCCCTCTGCCGACTAGTCGTCGCGGCTTGGCCAACTATGCCGTCACGGTCGATAAAGCCCGCTTAACTCGCGCGAAGATTCAGGTCACGCACGGGAATGAATGCACGGTTTGTTTCGGCAGCACGCCGCTCCTTCGTTTCCAGAACCTCGATCAGCGAGACCTTGCGTGACAGCACCTCGTACAAATCAAGCCCGTCCGCGCAAATCAGGTTGGTCTGACGCCCGCGCGCGAACGCCTCAAGACCCTCGGCCGTGAAGCCGGAATTGCTCACGAACAGCCCGCGCGACCAAGATGCCTTACCCCCAACCTTGCCTGAGAAAGTCATCAAATCAGCGAACCCGATCTGCGGGCCATGCCATTTTGCCTCCACTAGGTACGTCTGGCCGTGCAGTCTGAAGCTGCCGTCGATCTGCTCGCCCACAAGGCGGAAGGCACCGCGCGGCGCGAGGCCGAATCCCCCGAACAGCTCGTTGAGAAACCCTTCGAAGCGCAGCCCACGTGTGTGCGGATCTAGCTTGGTGATCTCGATGAGCAGCGTTGCGAGTTCCTGCGCTTTCGCCGCAGTCAGCGTTGCCGTCGCCTGTGGTGCAGGCTCCTCTGCCTTCGGTGAGCCGAAGCTCTTGAGGAAGCCCGGATCGAGCAACTCCGGAATCTTAAATTGCACACCGGGAAGGAGGCTGTTCAGTCGATCAATTTCTTCGCGGCTAAGCGCATTTCGCTTGCCGCGCCGATAGGTCATCGCCTGCCGGACGATCGCCACGATGAGCTTGGTGAAACACGACCGGCGCTGTTCGAGCGTCGCGGTCAAGAGCTGCACGATCGCGGGCCGCTTGCTGCCTGCGACCCACAAATCGCCAACACCAGCATGCGCAGCGGCAAGCGGAAACGCGGTCCTGTTGTTTCCGCTTCCGGGGAGAAAATCGTAGAGAAGGTCCGCCAGGTCTTCAACCGCCTGGGCTTCACGAAACGACATCATAACCTACCAGCCCTCGGTCTCCATCATCCCCGCCTCGAGTTCATCCATGTGCGGAAGCGCGCGCCAATCCCGCCGCGGGCTGCCAACAACTCATAGCGCTGAGATCCGACGAATGATGTGCCCCCGGATCGTCATAGAATTCATATGACGACTCTCAATCTAGCAAGATTGTAAGCTTCATGCTACACAATCCCAAGATCCGTAGCACGAAGAAGGCAGGCGAACTGCTGTTGCGGAGCGCCGCCGCCAGGACGGGGCTCCTTCGGCTGCTGAACTTGTGGGGGGCAAGCAGTGATCCTGACGGACAACGAGACGAAGGTCGACCTTCTCAACAACGAGGCGATCGCGGCAACCATCATCAAACTCTTGCGCGACCGGCCCGATCAACCAGTGACTGTTGGTGTCCATGGCGATTGGGGCGCCGGCAAGTCTAGTGTGCTGGAGATGATCGAGGCCGGCTTCGAGGGGGAAGCGAAGGTCCTGTGCCTCAAGTTCAATGGTTGGCGTTTTCAGGGATTCGAAGACGCTAAAATTGCGCTTATCGAGGGCATCGTCACAGGGCTCATCGAAAAGCGACCCGCTCTCACCGCGGCGGGCGAAACGGTCAAGGATGTCTTTCGCCGGATCGACTGGCTCAAGGTGGCAAAGAAGGCTGGTGGGCTCGCCTTCACCGCTTTTACCGGAATTCCGACGCCCGATCAGATTCAGACCATCGTCGGCACCTTGGAAGGCTTCCTCGCCAATCCGGCAAAGCTCGCCACCAAGGATAATCTCGAAGCCGCAGTCGAAGGCGTGAAAGGCCTGTTGAAGCCGAAGGGCGAAGGCGACTCGACCAACGTTCCCGAGGAGATCAACGCATTCCGGAAGGCCTTCGACGATCTCCTCGACAAGGCGGGTGTCGAGCAACTCGTCGTCCTGATCGATGACCTCGATCGCTGCTTGCCCGATACCGCGATCGAGACCTTGGAGGCCGTCCGCCTCTTCGTCTTCACGTCCCGCACCGCCTTCGTCGTTGCCGCCGACGAGGCGATGATCGAATATGCGGTGCGCAAACACTTCCCCTATCTGCCAGACACCACTGGTCCGCAGACATATGCCCGGAACTACCTTGAGAAGCTCATCCAGGTGCCCTTCCGCATCCCTGCGCTGGGCGACACGGAAACGCGGATCTATGTGACGCTCCTCCTCGTCGGCGCCGAACTCGGCGACAACGACGAGGCGTTCAACGCCTTGATCAAGGTCGCTCGTGAACGGCTTAAGCGCCCGTGGACCTCGGGTGCGCTCGATGCTGTCACCGTCAGAACCGCTCTCGGGAGCAAGGCTTCGCGCGCCAACAATGCGTTGGCGCTCAGCGATCAGATCGGACCGATCCTCGCCAGCGGAACCAAGGGCAATCCGCGTCAGATCAAGCGATTCCTCAACACGCTCGTCTTGCGGCAGCGGACCGCCGAAGCGAGAGGGTTTGGAGATGACGTTAAGCTGCCGGTGCTCGCAAAACTCATGCTCGCTGAGCGGTTCCTGCCCCGCCTCTTCGATCAGATCGCCGCGGCCGCCGCGGCTGCAGCAAATGGCAAATGCCCGGACCTATCAGCACTCGAAGCGGCGGCGACCGCCAAGGATGACGCGAAAACTGCGGCCAAGCCGGAGAAGGCCGCTGCCAAAGGCGACGACGCCGTGAAATCGACCGAGAGCGCACTCTTGAGCGAATGGCTATCGTCGCCTGCGATCAAAGCCTGGGCGGCGGTGCCAACTGCGATTGGTGGCGAGGATCTTCGCCCCTACCTCTTCGTCGCAAAGGACAGGAAGGATTATTTCGGCGCCGCCTCAGTGCTCGGCCATCTCGCTACCGTGGTCGAACAGCTCTTCGGCGGGAAATTCGCGGTGCAGGGCCTCGAAGCCGATCTCAGGCGCCTGGCCACGCCTGAAGCCGCGCAGATCTTCGAAGCCGTGCGCGGCCGCATCGTCGGTGGGGACAGCTTTGACACTGAGCCGCCTGGCGCGGCGGGTTTGGCGGTTCTCGTCAAGGCTCATCCGACCCTGCAGGCCAATCTCGTCGATTTCCTCGAAGCGCTCCCGCGAGATCGTCTCGGTCCATGGGTCTGCGGCGGCTGGGAAGGTGTTCTCAAGGACGGCGATGCGACCCAACGCTTCGACCGCCTTCTTCAGACCTGGGGCAAAGAAGGTGGCGCGATGCTCAAGGCGGCGGCCATGGGTGTTCTTCGCACCCGCCAGGGAGTCCGCTGATGGGCACCTCCAGTGCATTCGGCGGCCAAGGCGGCGGGACGCCCCTCGTTCCAAGCTGGCTAGGCGATGACGGCGCACCGCCTGCCGCTCCAGACGGAGCTCCTCCCGATGGTGGACCACCAAACGATCCGCCAGCAGACGGTGCCCCACCAGCCGCTCCTCCGGCGCCGCCGGCCCGCCCGCCCATACCGCCGGTAGCCGATCCCGCGCGCTTCTCGGCCGCTCGCAATAACTTCTCGCGTTTCGCTGGTTCGGGCGGCAGCGACCGCAAGAGTCTCGGCCGAGCCGTGTCGCACTATGTGGGCTCATCGGCAGGTGGGGCGCGCACGGCGGCCGCAAGGATGGGATCGGCGCGCGGCGCAGGCAGCCGCTTGCTTGGCTTCCTGTCGGACGCCGTTGCGCGCGGCGCGACTGAAGCGCTTCGCGCGCTCAACCTCGGCGCTCTCGCAGGCCGCCCGATCGAAGAAATCTTTCTCGGTTTGGCGGACTATGTGTGTCCTGACGGCGGTTCGATCGACGAAGGCATCGCACGCGAAGCGTTCATCGAAACCATCACAGACCTCGCCGGTGCAGGCATTACCGACCTCGATGGCCTCACCGCCGATCAGATGCAGACTGTGTTCGAGCTGTATGCGACCAACGCGATCGAAGCACGGCTCTGCAACGACATTGGCGCGAAGACGATCACCCTGCCGTCGGATAGCCGCGAAGCCGCGCGCGTGCAGGCGCAATTGAACGACTTCATTCGGCGCGGGGTGGCTGATGCGCTCACGGTCGCCCGCGCCGCGGCTGCCGCGCTGACGCCCGATCGCGTACTCCAGTTCGTCGGGCGCATCTACCAGCAAGCGTTCGGGATCTTGCAGATCATGGGCGATGCGGAGGCGGAAGGCGCATGAGGAGACACGTCATCATAGGCCGATACGGCCCCGGCGACCGCAGCCGCTTTCCACTTGGCGATGGGGAGGTCGAAACCCGCCTCGACCTGGTTGTCGGCGAGCGAACACTCGATCACGGGATCGGCCGCGCAATCGGCGATCTGTCGCGGCTTGGCGTTCATCCTTCAGAGATCGGCGTGGATATCCTGGTCCTGGCCGCCCACGTCCACGCTGCTGACACGCGCATTTCGCGGGCGAGTGAATCGCAGGATGGCTGGACCCGCGAAATCCGGCTGATCGTCCCGGTTTCCGATCCTGATCGATGGACAGCCGTCGCGCCGACCTTCGTCCGGATGCTGAACTTTCTCACCGGCGACCGCTGGTCGATCGCGTTTCGCGCCCGACCGCGCCGTTTCGTCAGGGTCGCTCCCGCACGCCCTGCTCGGCTCATCGGTCCTCCCTTCGACGATCTCGCGCTCTTCTCGGGCGGCCTCGACAGTCTCATCGGCGCAATCGATGCCCTCGAGAATGGCCGTACACCGCTTCTCATCAGTCACGCCGGCGAAGGTGCGACCAGCGATGCGCAGTCCACCATCTTCGACACATTGAAGACCCACTATCGAGGCCGCGCCTTCGATCGCTTGCGCCTCTGGATGGCATACCCGGACGGTTTCGTCCGCGGTTCAGGCGGAGAGAACACAACCCGCGGCAGGTCGTTCCTGTTCTTCGCCCTCGGCGTCTTCGCTGGAAGCGGACTCGAGGGGGCGTTCACCTTGAAAGTGCCCGAGAACGGCCTCATCGCCGTCAACGTGCCGCTCGATCCATTGCGCCTCGGCGCACTGAGCACGCGCACGACCCATCCTTTTTACATCGCCCGTTGGAATGACGCCCTCCATGGGCTCGGCCTGAACGGCAGGATCGAAAATCCCTATTGGGATAGGACCAAAGGCGAGATGGTCGCGGCCTGCTCCAACGGCGCGTTGTTACGTCGGCTCGTACCCTCATCGCTATCCTGCGCGTCCCCAACCAAGGGGCGCTGGCAGGGTCTCGGCACACAGCATTGCGGCTATTGCCTGCCTTGTCTCATCAGACGGGCAGCACTCGTTGCCGGCCTACACCCCGATCCAGATCCCACCGTCTACACGGTCGATGACCTCACCGCCCGCGCGCTCGACACACGCCAATCAGAAGGCGTCCAGATTCGCTCTTTCCAGCTTGCGATCGAGCGGCTTCGCGCCCGGCCGGCGCTGGCGCCGATTCTCATCCACAAGCCGGGGCCGCTCTTCGATGAATCGCCGGCTCGGCAAACAGCCCTCGCTGGCGTGTACCAGCGCGGCCTTGAAGAGGTTGGAGCACTCCTGGCAGGTGTGAGGACGCGGCCGGGATGACCGAGAATGCTCAAGCCGTCGGTGTCGATTTCCACTGCCATCTCGACCTCTATCCCGACCATGAGGCCGCGATCGCAAGGGCAGAAGCCGCTCGGATCTACACGCTGACCGTCACGACGACACCGAAGGCTTGGGCGCGCAATCATGAACTCACGCGTCATACCCGCTTCGTGCGCGCTGCGCTCGGGCTGCATCCGCAGCTTGTCGCGGAGCGCGCCGGCGAACTGCCGCTATGGGAGCGTCACCTGCCTGAGACACGTTACGTCGGTGAAGTCGGTCTTGATGCCGGCCCGCGCTTCTACAAATCGCTAGATACCCAAAAGCATGTGTTCCGCAGCGTCCTTGAGCGATGCGCAGAAGCCGGTGGCAAGATTCTCACGGTCCACAGTGTCAGAAGCGCTCCAGCGGTGCTCGAGATGATCGAACAATATCTCCCGCAGGATCGCGGCACCGTCGTGCTTCACTGGTTCACCGGAAGCAAGAGCGAGGCTCGACGTGCGGCGACGCTCGGCTGCTATTTCTCCGTCAATGCCGAGATGACCCGCTCGGATCGCGGCCGCTCCCTCGTCTCCGACTTGCCCATCGATCGGATACTGACTGAGACAGACGGCCCCTTCACTCAGGTTGACGGTCGTCCCAGCGAGCCCGCTGACGTAAAAACTACGGTCGCCGCGATCGCCGACGTCCGGAGGATCCCGGTCGATGCCGTCACGATGGCGGTAAGATCGAACCTTCGCTCTCTACTGAGGTGATCCCCCTCAAGGGGTCTAGGAAAATTGTAATCTTCGTGCTACATATCTGGCCGATCTGTAGTGCGAAGGTGCCAAAATGCCCACTCCACACAACCCTCCAGCTGCGGTGCGACGCGCACTGCGCAAGCTTGGGGCGGACATCCATGATGCCCGTCGACGCCGACGGCTGCCGATGGCGGTCGTAGCCGAGCGCGCCTTCACGTCTCGCTCGACATTGCAAAGGGTCGAAGCTGGGGACACCAACGTCAGCATCGGCATTTATGCCGGCGTCCTGCAGGCGCTTGGCCTGCTCGACGGCCTGAGCCAGGTCGCCGACATCAGCAACGACAGCGTCGGCCAAGCTCTCGCCAGCGCCGATCTGCCTAAGCATGTCCACCTCAAGCGGCCAACCGGATCGTCCCGCGATGACTGACTTCGAGGTCCATGTCGATTTGGACGGCCGCACACGCCAGGTCGGACTGGCGAGGAGCAATCGCGTCCGGGGCACCGAGACCATCCTCTTCGAGTATGACGGCGCATGGCTTGAGGACCCGGACCGCTTCTCCCTGGAGCCAGCCCTTGCTCTGACCCGTGGCGCCTTCGCCCCTCCTGCCGGTCTTGCGACATTCGGCTCCATCGGTGACTCAGCGCCGGATACCTGGGGCCGGCGCCTCATGCAGCGCGCCGAACGCCGTCTCGCCGATCGGGAAGGCCGCGCGGTTCGCACGCTTGTAGAAAGCGACTACCTCCTTGGCGTCGCCGATGAGACCCGGCTTGGCGCACTCCGATTCCGCTGGGTCGGCGAAGAGATTTTCCAAGCGCCGATCCGTGCGGGCGTTCCTGCCCTGATCGAGCTTGGCCGATTGCTCCAGATCACCGAACGGGTTCTCCGGGACGAGGAAACGGATGAAGACCTGCAGCTCATCTTTGCCCCAGGCTCCTCCCTCGGCGGTGCCCGCCCGAAGGCGTCGGTCATCGACCAACATGGTCACCTCTCCATCGCGAAATTCCCGAAGGAGACCGACGACTACAGCATGGAGACCTGGGAAGAGATCGCGCTGCGGCTGGCCGGCCAGGCAGGTATCGCCACCCCTCAGCACGAACTGATCGACGTCGCCGGCAAGGCGGTCATGTTGTCGCGACGCTTCGATCGTGACGGGGCGATCCGCACCCCGTTCCTGTCGGCGATGGCGATGATGGGCGCCAAGGACGGCGAGCGCGGCAGCTATCCGGAGATCGTCGATGCCCTTGCTCAACATGGCGCCCAGGGGAAGACAGACGCCCACGCCCTCTATCGGCGTGTCGTCTTCAATGTCCTGATTTCCAATGTCGACGACCACCTCCGCAATCACGGTTTCCTGTGGCTGGGAAAAGCGGGCTGGTCTCTCTCGCCGGCATACGACCTCAATCCCGTTCCGACCGATCTCAAGGCGCGGGTGCTGACGACGAACATCGATCTCGACGAGGGCACCTGTTCGCTCGATCTGCTGGAGGCGGCGTCGGAGTTTTTTGCGCTCACGCTACCGCAAGCCCGCGCGATTATCAAAGAAGTCGGGACCGTGACCGCGACCTGGCGCGATACAGCCAAGGCGGTCGGCGCACGCCCGGCCGAGATCAACCGCATGGCCAGCGCCTTCGAGCATGACGATCTCAAACGGGCGCTGGCGCTATGACGAGGACATTTCTTCACAGCTTCGAGCCAGCGACAGCGAGCCCTATCACCGGCACCACCGTCGACTTAGAAGTCTCAGACATCGAGGATGCCGGCATTCGGGAAGTGCTGCAGACGCCCGGCGCGACCTACGGCGCGTGGTCGATCCTGGACGCATTGCTTGCTCCGACCGGCGCGGGAACGCCGTTCATCTTCAAGGAGCCGCTCGGACAAGCACGTGAAGTCAAAGTCGCCCTGTCAGGCCTGTTCGGACGCTTCGTCGCTCGCGCCTATCTTGAGCGCTATTTCAATCTCTCGATCTTCGCCCATCTCGGCAGCCGAACGATTGATCTCGATCGCCGCCGGCGAGTCAAGGTCACGCGCCTGTCGCGTGGCGATCTACCCGATTGGATCGCCTGCGCCGCCGATCTGTCGTCCCTGACAGTGGCCGAAGCGAAAGGCTGTCATGATGTCGGAGGCCCGGCAAAAGCGCTGGACCGCGCCTGGACGCAAGCCGGACGGATCAACATCACCGCACAAGGCCGCAAGGTCACGGTGAAACGCATTGCGATCGCAACGCGCTGGGGCATGGCTGCGGCGGGCCCAACCGAGGCCCACCTCTCGGTCCGTGATCCGATCGATGAAGGCGAGCCTATCGATCCCCAAGAGAAGGACGCACTCTTCATCGGTCTTCTGCGCCTGCACATCGCCAATTTGATCAAGCCGCTCGGCCACGCCGAGCTGGCCGGCGCGCTCTACCGCATCGCCCACCAGCCATTCGCGCGAAGGCTCCAGGACGACCTCGGCCGCGCTCGGACGCTGCTGGATGCTGCTCCGGTGAGGGAGGTGGAGAAGGCAACCGCCATGGGCGGGCTGATCGGCGGGATCGTCACGCGTGCGGGGCCGATCACTGACGCCGCCGCCGCGCCGGCCGATCAGGAGGCGCTCGCCCGCCTCAACCTCCGGCCGGTCTTCGTCGGGATCGAGCGCGACCTCATCCGCGCGGCCATCGACGCAGAGCCGCAGGCTGTGCGTACTCGCCTGACCCAGACGGTGCATCCGGATGAATTTGCTCGGCCTGACCGCGCCGGCGGCTGGATCGTGCCGCTCGGTCAGGAGCGACGCATCACAGGCGGCACCTGACAGGTGACCACCGAACATAAGGACCATGGTGAAAGAGCCGACACCAGACGCGGCACGATCAGGGGGCAGAATGATGGAAGCGCAGGAGAACGATCTTTCGAATGAGGCGGCGGCGCTCGCCGATATCCTCAAATGGTCGGCGGACCTGCCGGCCTGGCAACGCGACGCGCTGCGCCGGCTGTGTAGCCAGACCAAGTTGGAGGCAGCCGACATCACGGCCCTCCTCGCGATTTGCAAGGGTGACGCGACAGCCGTCCCGCTCGACGCGAGCCACATCAGGGACCCAGCGGCCAGCCATGCCGTCGTCAGCCTCGGTGCCCTCCACAGCCTGTCGCATGTCAACGCGCTGGCGCCGGGCGAACGCCTCTCGTTCGGCAAGACGGGCCTGACCGTCATCTACGGCGACAACGGCGCCGGCAAATCCGGCTACGCCCGCGTCCTGAAGCAACTCTGCCGGGCGCGCTCGCCGAAGGGCGACGCGATCCTTCCAAACATCTATGCGGCCGGCTCCGGCACCCCAGCCGCCAGCGTCGACTTCTTCATCGGCGGACAGAAGCGAAGCGCATCCTGGACCCAGGGGAACGCCCCCGATCCAATGCTCTCGGCCGTCAGTGTCTTCGACTCGCGCACTGCCAATGTCCATGTCGAGAACACCAACGATCTCGCCTACACGCCGCTGCCGCTCCGAATCCTCGCCGGTCTCGCGCAGGCATGCCAGGATGTGAAGGCCAAACTGGCTTCCGAGATAAAGGCGCTCCAAGAGCAAACACCCGCGATCCTGTCGAAGCCCGAATGCAAGCCGGACACGCCCGTCGGCAAGCTGATCGCCGGTCTGTCGGGCAAGACGAAGCAGGAAGCCGTCGAGAAGCTCGCGGGCGTGACAGCGGAAGAAGAAACTCGGCTTCAAACGCTCAATACCGACCTGGCCAGCGATCCTGCGCGCACGGTTCGGCAGCTCCAGAGCCAGGAAGCCCGCATCAAGTCGGCGATCGAGCAGCTCGAGCGGTTGTTCGCCGCCGCCACGGACGAAACCCGGGCAGCGCTCCGCGACGCCCATACGCACCTTGCAACGGCGCGCTCGGCCGCTGCCGCCGCCTCCGCTAACCTGTTCGCCGATGAACCGCTGCCCGACATCGGCTCGGACGTCTGGAAGGCCTTGTGGGAGGCAGCCAGGGATTATTCCCGCGCATCCGCCTATCCCGACCGGCCGTTCCCCGTGACCGAGATTGGAGCCCATTGCGTCCTCTGCCAGCAGCCGCTCAGCGAGGAAGCCTCGAAGCGGCTCAGCAGGTTCGAGGCTTTCGTACAGGACGAGAGCAAGCGCCGTGAACAGGAAGCCGCGGACGCGTATGACAAGAAGCTCGAAGAGGTCTCATCGCAAGCCATCTCGATGAAGGATCTCGCCGCGATCGTCGCGACGATCCGCGATGATATCGGCCAGGAGGAGGTCGCAGGCACCCTTCGCCGCGGGATCCTGCACCTGGCTTGGCGGCTGCGCGCCATTCTGCGAACCCATACCCTCGCGACTCTGCCCGATCTTCCGCCCCCAGCCACCATCTCGCTCGATCCACTACGCATGGCCCTCAGCGGTATCGCTACGCGTATCGAAGGCTTGCAGTCGGAGGCCAGCTCCCCGCAGCGCGCCGCGCTCATCGCCGAGCGCGACGGCCTTGCGGACCGCAAATGGGTCGGCCTGGTGAAAGCCGATGTGCTTGCCCAGATCGAGCGCCTCAAGGCCGTCGAGGCGATCGAGAAAGCCAACAAGGACACAGCCACGAACAAGATCACGACCCAGAGTGCGCGTATCGCCCAAGCGCTCGTCACCAACCGCCTGCGCGGAAGGTTCGCGATCGAGGTGGACAAGCTCGGCGTCGCGGGTCTCGCCATCGAGCTTCAGCAGGCCAAGACCACCGCCGGCGTCCCCTTCTTCCAGGTCCGGCTGATCAACAAACCGAACGAGCCGGTCGGCAAGGTCCTCAGCGAAGGCGAGCATCGTTGCGTCGCGCTGGCCGCCTTTCTCGCCGAGCTGTCGACCATCGATGCGCAGTCAGCGATCGTGTTCGACGATCCCGTCTCCTCGCTCGACCATTTGCATCGCGACAGGGTCGCCGCTCGATTGGCCGAGGCCGGCCAGACACGCCAGGTGATCGTTTTCACCCACGATATGGCGTTCTTGCTTCTTCTCGATGAAGCGTGCCGGGCGACGAAGGACCGGGAAGCGACACCGGTCGCGTACCGCCTGATCAGCCGTGGCCCGGAAAATGCCGGCTATTGCCATCAAGACCCGCCCGCCAATGTCATGCCGCTCGACAAGGTGATCGACGGGATGAAGGCCCACCTCGCCAACGTGAAAATCCATCACGAACGCGGCGATCAGGCGAGATGGCTGCGCGAAGTAACGTCCTTCCAGGACCAACTCCGCACGACCTGGGAGCGCGCCGTCGAGGAAGTGGTCGGGCCGGTGATCCGCCGCCTGTCCCGTAAGGTGGACACAGCAGGCCTCATCAAGCTCACAGTCCTCACCGATGTCGATTGCACCGCTATGCGAGAAGCGTTCGGGCGTTGCTCGGCGCTCCTTCACAGTCAGCCCGGTGAGATCAATCCGCGGTTGCCCGCGCCATCGGCAATCGAAACCGAAATTGACGCGCTAGAAAAGTGGATCGCCGATATCCGGTCGCGGCAGGAGAAGGCCGCATGATGATGAAGCTTCAGGCCACGCGGCCTCGCGTCGGAGGCGCCCCTTTATGGTGAAATGGTCCGAGCTGAAACGGGCGTCTGACATCGTCCTAGCCGTCTGGCCCCACTACCGTCCCCTGTTCGAGCGCTGGTTCATGCAGGAGCTCATCGACAAGGGCGAACTCGCGCCGATTTGGCGGGAGCGCATGGTGCCGGGGGATAACGACACGGTCTTTGCCGACCATTATCCCGATCGCGAAGCTGCCATCGCGGCCGCCAACGCGCTCAATCCAACCTTGCTGCAGGCGCTTTCCGCGCGCTCCTTGGACCCCATCGTCAAGCGATCGCTCGAACTCAAGATCGACAAGGCCCTGCAGGCAAAACAGCGTCTGCAAGACGAAGAAGCGCTGATGCTCGCGGAAGCCTTGCGCCGTCACGCCGATGACGAACGGCCGGACGCCACCGCCCTAAAGCTCGCGCCGGACTCCGAGCGCTATCGTCAGGATCTCGCCGAACAACTGGCCGAAATGCCGTATCTGAGATTGGCCAAGGTCGGTCGTTCAAACAACCGATGGACCCACGCACTCCTGTACCTGGGCCCGGATGGCGTTTGGTCGAAGCCCTATCACGCCGGCGAGAAGGCCGCGCAGACCGCAGAACGCGCAAAGATCGCCAATGGATTCGATCTGAGCGCCAGCACCCATTGGGGAAAGGCAAAGGCCAAGATCCGACAGATCCTTCTGCCCCGCGCCAATCAATTGCTCCAACTCGCGAGCGTTCAGCGGATGCTCGCCGAAGCTCTTGCGCGGGGCGAACGTGTGCTCGTCTCAAATGGCATCGTCTTCTGGTACGAGCCGGACGGCGGTATCGGCTGGCAGGTCAAGGAGACATCGTCGACGCGCGAGTCCGAAGGCGCGACAATCTGGAAGGAAGGGACGATCCTCTCCACCAATCACGGCCGCCTCGTTGTACTGCCCTACATCAAGGAAAATGGAGAGCACGTCCGGGGCCACACCAAGAACGGCCCGAACGACGGTAGCGCCTTGCCGCGCCATCGCGACCACTATGCCGAGATTCCGTTCTCGCTCTACGACGGTGATCTCATGATCGGGCTATTCGGGGAACTGCCCTACGAATGAAGAAGAGGTGGAACCGCGGTTGCGCTGGTGCTGTGCGGCAGTCGAAACCCTGTCGACCCTCGCACCGTCTCAAAATCGGTTTTCCGAAGATCTGGAAAACCTGAAATCCGCAAGGAAGGAAAATCGCACATGACCGCATGGACGTTGGAGGATCTTCGCCGGCTCGATCTGAAATACGCGGAGGAAGATATCCACGTCCATCAGCGGCCATTCCGCGCCGCAATGGAGCTTCTTGGTTCTAACTTCGTCATAGGCGTTAGCGGACCCCCCGAAATCAACCAGATCATGGACGCCTATGCCGCCATGATGCCCGAGGTCAGTACGAGCTGGCCAGGTGCTGGGATCGGTTTCGCCGCGTCCGTCGATCAGGTCCGCAAGCTCACCTTCCCGGTCGTGTTCGGCCAGGTGTCGCTCCAGCCCTGGCAGGTAGCAGGGTTCTCTAGCGCCGAGGAATGGTGGAAATGGTGCAGGCAGGATCGGACAATCGCGGGCGAAGTTGCCCTCGCGATTGCCGATCTCCACGACCTCACCAATGGCTTGAATGAAGTCGAACAGGGGAATCCGGCGGCGGTCACGCTCTGGCGCATGGCGCGGTCCAATCTCGAAGACGTGGCGAACACCCTCCCGACGACGTTCAGCCATGACTCTGTGATTCAGCCGATCTGCATGGTGGCCGAACTCTCGATGAAGGCAGCCCTTGTCCGGGATGGTGTCGACCCGGATTCCTTCAGAAAGGGCAAGGACGGTCACAATCTGCCGACGCTTTCCCGCCGTATGGCGGACGCGCGCGCGCACCGCGATGACCCGCGCGTTCAGGCCGTCGTCGGCGCCCTGCCGCCTTATGTCGAAAGCCGATACAAGCCGGCCGGATTGAAGCGGCTGCAGGTCGTCAGGCTCGCTTTGGGAGTGCAATTCATCGCCGCATCAAGCCTGCGGCGCATCGCCAGCGCTGATCTCGCGCTCCAGATGGAAACCGACGAATGGCCCGGTCCACGCCAACCCTTCCTCATCTAAAGCGCGGGACAGAAGCCGGAGAGAACCGAACAATGACGAAGCACCCGCCACGATGGCAAGCGCATACGGCGAAAGACTATGATGCCGCCATGTCCGCGCGCTGTGGACAGCTATCGGCCGAGATCGTTGCAGATCCCCATCGGCGAAAGGCTATCTTAGCCGATCCGCTCGACCTGCATCGGGAATTGTTTGCGCCTTTCGCGCCGTCCGATCACCCCGAATATGCAGGCACCTATCGCGGCACGCCCGGCACCGCGCTCTTCGACCGGAGAATTTCTGCCGGGAGCCAACTCGAGCCGGGCAAAGACTATGAATTCTGCTTGCCCGGCGAAGTGGCGCCGCGCATGACCGAGTTGCTGAAGAACTCTCGAGATTTGCTTGCAGACACCAACGCAGACGACTTCGGCAGGCTGGTCGCCTTGACCTATACCTTCTGCTGGTTCGGGAAGATTCACCCCTTCCTTGACGGCAACGGCCATATCGACGATGCGCACGAGTGCGTCCGGGGCGACATAATCGTCGAGGCAAGGCGGAAGCAGGCTGACCTGACCGCGTTCTGTTCCTTCGATGAAGCTCACGAACACCTCAGGGCAAGCCTTAATCAGGTGTAGATTCTAGTAGTGTACGCGCCTCTCGGACAGATGTAGCGATAGTCTTACGTCCTTACACTGACATTATTCCACCTCGCCGCGCACCTTCGGTCGAAAGCACCGGCGAGCGCTACAGCATGTAACCCACGTCCGATGCGCCCGTTGGATAGGCGAACATGGTGGAGCGAAGGTCGGCGGCGGTCAGGCCGTGGCGGATCGCCAACCCGAAGAGGTTGATCACCTCGTCGGCGCCCGGCCCCACCAGATGCGCGCCGAGGACCAAGTCACTGTGCTCCTCGATCAGCACCTTGTGACCGTAGACTCGCTCGGCCAGCCGGCGGGCGGTGAACCAGTCCGGCGTCGAGGCGGCGTTGATGCGGAACACCAGCCCGCGGCGACGGGCCTCCGCCTCCGAGAGGCCGACAGCGGTGATCGGCGGCACGGTGAAGACCACGCTCGGCACGCCGCGATAGTCCGGCCGGTGCGAAGCGCCATCCAGCAGATTGGCGGCCACCACCTTGGCGTCATGGCTGGAGACCGGCGTCAGGGGCGGCCCACCCCCCGCAGCGTCGCCGGCGGCAAAGACCCGTGGGTTGGAGAGACTCCGCAGGTGGTCGTCGAGCTGCAGGCGTCCGTCCTGCACCGCCACCTCGCCGGCGGCCAGGTCCAGGGTTTCTAGGTCGGGACCGCGCCCGGCGGCATGCACCACGAGATCAGCCGCGACGCTGAGGTCCGGTGCGCCCGGACGGCTGGCATGGACGAGCAGGCCGCCCTGGCCCCGCTCGACGCGGGTGACCGTGGCGCCGGTCTCGACGGCGATACCGAGTTCATAGAAGCGCGGCATGAGCCATCCGACCAGGTCGGGATCGAACTGCGGCAGAAGCCGCGGCGCGCGCTGCAGGATGGTGACCTCAGCGCCGGCGCGCGCCGCCAGGTGCGAGAACTCCGCGGCGACGTAGCCGCCACCGATCAGCACGATGCGTCGTGGGAGGCTGTCAAGCTCCAGGAAGTCGTCGCTAGTGCTGACCTGCTCCTCGCCTGGGATGCCCAGCGGGACCGGGCGTGCGCCGGTGGCGATCAGGACATGGCGGGCCTGCAAGGTCCGGCCGTCCACCTCGATTGTGTCCGGGCCCACGAAGTGGGCGAGCCCTTGGAAGGCGTCTACCCCTAGCTCGGCGTATCGGTGCTCCTGTTTGGCGGGGATCGGATCGGTGAAGGTCCGCTTGAACGCCATCAGAGCCGGCCAATCGATGGCCAGGGCGCCTTCGACGCCATGCCCAGCCATGCGCCTGGCCGCGTCGATGGCTTCTTCGCCGCTCACCAGCATCTTCTTGGGATCGCAGCCGCGCAAGGCGCAGGTGCCGCCGAACGGCCGGTGATCGATCACGGCGACGGACCAGCCCGCGGCGCGGACCTTCGCAACGGCAACCTGGGCCGCCGTACCGCTGCCGATGACGATCAGGTCGTAGGAAATCATGACGGCCACTCCATCCGCATCGGCGCGAAAATCGCGAGGCCAACCTCCAGGGCATCGGTAAGGCTCAAGCGGACCCCATCCTGGCTGGCGGCCGGGTTGTTCGCGCGCCAGGTCTCCAGGTGAGCGTCATCGCAGAAGAACGCCTGCAAGGTGCAGAGCGAAGACGCCGCACAGCCGGCAGCGTAGCGATGGCCGGACCAGACAACGATCCCCGAGGGCTCGACCTGTTCCAGTTCGCGGCCGTGGCTCCGCGTGTGGATGGCGAGCGGACGCGCGCACTGACGGCACGCCGAGCGGACGGTGATATCGCGCTCCAGCATCGCCCCGACGCCAAGCGCGTCGATGGCGCACATGGCGCCCACCGCGAAACCGCCGGCCTCCACGTGATTTTCGGTCGGACCATCGGTGAACGGATAGGCGCCGCTTATCTGGCCGGCAGCGTCGATAATGAGGAGATCGCGTCCGGTCAGGCGCTGCAGCACGCTGTCGGCCTCATCGATGGCGAGCCCGGCCGCTGCGGCGACATCCGCGATCTCTGGAGCGTGCCCGCTCAGGGCGTAGCCGCTCAGGACGATGCCGTGGATTCGGCTCTCGGTCTCATCTAGCCCATCCCACTTGGGGCTGATGAAGGCCTCGACGACGGCCCTCAGCGCGTTTTGGGCCTGTGGCGTCGTGACCGCTCCCCAGTCTGGGATGATCACGCCGCCTGGAAACTCGACGGCGGGCCGTTCGGCGGTTTCAGCGTGTGAGGTAGGAGTCATCATCAGGCGTGTGCTCCGTTCGCCGTCCAAAGTGAATCTTCAACCGGCGCAGCAGGAGAGCTGCTCCACATTCTTGGAGAAGGTCTGGGCCGCGAGCTTCAGGCCTTCCACCATTGTCAGGTAGGGAAACAGCTGGTTGCCCAGCTCGCCGACGGTCATACGCGCCCGAATGGCGAGCGCCGCCGTCTGGATGATCTCGCCCGCCTCCGGCGTCACCGCCTGGACGCCGATGAGCCGGCCGCTACCGGCTTCCGCAACCAGCTTGATGAAGCCGCGGGTGTCGAAGTTGGCGAGCGCGCGCGGGACGTTGTCCAAGGTCAGGAGCCGGCTGTCGGTCTCGATCCCGGCGCGGTGGGCCTCAGCCTCGCTGAGCCCAACCGTGGCGACCTGCGGATCGCTGAACACGACCGCCGGCATCGTGGCCAGGTCCAGAGTGGCCTCGCCGCCGGTCATGTTGATCGCCGCCCGGGTTCCGGCCGCTGCCGCGACATAGACGAACTGCGGCTGGTCGGTGCAGTCGCCGGCGGCGTAGATGTGTGGCGTGCTGCTGCGCATGGTCGCGTCGACCACGACGCCGCCCTGCGCGTCGACGGCGACGCCGGCCGCCTCCAGGGCGAGCGCTCGGGTGTTGGGCGCCCGGCCCGTCGCGACGAGCAGCTTGTCGACGCGCAGTTCGCCCTGGCCGGTGGCGAGGACGAACTCGCCGTCGGCGTAGGCGACTTTGCCCGCCTGGGTGTGCTCCAGCACCTCGATGCCCTTGGCGCGGAAGGCGGCCGTGACCGCCTCGCCGACGGCCGGGTCCTCACGGAAGAACAGGGTGCGGCGCGCCAGGATCGTCACCTTGCTGCCGAGCCGGGCGAAGGCCTGGGCCAGTTCGACGGCGACGACCGACGAGCCGATCACGGCTAGGCGCGACGGGAGGGTCTCGCTCTCAAGGGCCTCCGTGGAGGTCCAGTACGGCGTATCCGACAACCCCGGAATGGGCGGCTCGGCCGGGCTGGCGCCGGTGGCGATCAGGCAGCGGTCGAAGGTCACATGCTGCTCGACCCCGTCGGCCTGGCGCACGAGCACGCTGTGAGCATCCCCGAAGCGGGCCTCGCCGCGCAACACGGTGATGGACGGGGTGTCGGCCAGGATGGTCTCGTATTTCGCCTGCCGCAGCTCATCGACGCGCGCCTGCTGCTGGGCCAGCAGCCGCTCGCGCAGAATCGCGGGCGTGCAGGCGCCGATCCCGTCGTCGAACGGGCTTTCGCGGCGCAGATGGGCGATATGCGCCGCGCGGATCATGATCTTAGACGGCACGCAGCCGACGTTGACGCAGGTTCCGCCGATGACGCCGCGCTCGACAAGGGTGACCTTGGCGCCCTGCTCGACCGCCTTCAGCGCCGCCGCCATCGCCGCGCCGCCGCTGCCGATGACGGCGATGTGCAGCGGGACGCCGCCGGCAACGCGTTGCCCGCCGCCCGCCAGGGAGCCCAGCGCCTTGTCGGGGACACTCGGGGGCGCCGCGCCCGCGTCGGCGACCGAGGCGCGATAGCCGAGCGTCGCGACCGTGGCCGCAAGGGCTTCGCAGCTCACCCCCGCGTCGGCCGCGATCTCCGCCCGCGCCGTCGGATAGGAGACGGCGGCCGAGCGCACGCCTGCGACGCGCTCAAGCGCCTCTCTCACGTGCGTGGCGCATGAATCGCAGGTCATTCCGTCAATGTGCAGGGCGATCGCGGCGGGCATGGGGGCTCCTCAGCGCTTCACGGTGGACGGGTAGCCCGCGCCCGCCGTCGCTTTGGTCAGGGCCGCGACCGTGGTCTTGGCGTCATCATAGGTGACGACGGCCTCGCGCTTTTCGAAACTGACGTCGGTTCTCTCGACGCCGTCGACCTTGGCAAGCGCCGTCTTGACGGTGATCGGGCAGGCCGCGCAGGTCATGCCCGGCACCGCCAGGGTGACCGTCTTCGTCGCGGCCCACGCGGGCGAGCTGAGTGCGCCCATCAGGGCGATCAGGGATACGAGCTTCTTCATGGGGACTTCCTTTCAGTAGAACAGGGGCAGGACGTAGGGGAACGCCAGCGCGACAAGGACGAGCGCTGCGACCGCCCAGAAGATGACCTTGTAGGTGGTCCTGACTTTGGGCACGGCGCAGACTTCGCCGGGCTCGCAGGCGCCAGCCGGGCGGAAGATTCGGCGGTAGGCGAAGACCATGGCGACCAGCGCCGCGCCGATGAACAACGGACGGTACAGTTCCAGCACGGTCAGGTTACCGATCCAGGCGCCGCTGAATCCGAGGGCGACCAAGATGAGCGGGCCGAGGCAACAGGTCGAGGCCAGAATGGCGGCTAACCCTCCAAGCGCCAACGCGCCGCGGCCGGTTTTGGGTTCTGACAAGTCGACTCTCCTTCCGATCAACCGCGCCATAACGTTAAGGAACAGCCCCTTCGCGGGGTGGGGCGGGAGAATTGCAAGACGGCGCAGCAAGATCCCAGATCGCGACGACCACCATCAGGCTCAGTCCGGGATAGAGGATCCACGCCGTCGGCCAACCGCGGGTGGCCATGAGCAAAGCCGCCGCAAGCACCAACATCGGCCCAATGACGCTCAATGCCATTCGTGCCCACTGGCGATGGCGAAGCCCGCCGATCGTGTTGGCGATGAGGGAGATCACAGCGAACAGCGGCAGCAGGTAACGAATGAAGACGCCTTCGTACTGGCTCAGAAAACCAAGACCCATCGCAGCGCCAAGACTCGCAAGAGCCGGGAAGCACGCCGCGCACCCCATGGCAGTGACAATCGAGCCGATGATGCCCGCCTTGTCGGCCGCGCGTGTGAGGGGATTCTGGATGGGCATCGGAATGGCCTCGGCAACTTCGGTGGAACCGTCAGAGCGACGCTGCAATCATGACCGCAGCTTGCCCATGAGGTCTGAGAATCGTTATACGATCTGTAGTGACTACAGACTCAAGCCCAAAAACGAGAGGCGCAGAGCAGCATGGCGGATTCCGCGATCCAGATTGGCGAACTGTCCCGGCGCACGGGCTGCAACATCGAGACGATCCGCTACTACGAGCGGATCGGCCTCATGCCCACGCCGGCCCGGCGAGGCCGCTACCGCAGCTATGGCGCCGATGAGGTCGCCCGTCTCGGCTTCGTGCGCCGCGCGCGCGAACTCGGCTTCACCCTGGACGAGGTGCGCGCCCTGCTCGGTCTGGCGGCCGGCGGAGGCGCCACCTGCGCCGAGGTGCGCGATCTGGCCGCCGCGCACCTGAAGGATGTCCGCGCCCGGATCGCCGATCTCAAGCGGATGGAGCGGGTGCTGGCTGACTCGGTGCGAGCGTGCGACGCCGGGCAGGATCCAGGCTGTCCGCTGATCGAGGCGCTCCGCGCCGCCTGAGCTGCGACGATCCTGTCGTTGCCGCGGCGGCTTTTAGCACAGCCTGCCCCGCAACGCCCCCTAGAGTGAGAGTGCGGACCGGCTTTGCCGTGACGGGTTGAGGGCTGGGAGAGAGGCTCCCGGCGCCCGTCGCGGAGATCCGCGATGTCCAGAAAGACCGCATCCGCTCGCGCCGGCCAGGACCGGGCGAGCCTCTATGACGAAATCACCGACAAGATCATCGCCGAGCTGGAGGACGGACGCATTCCCTGGGTCCAGCCCTGGGGGACGGCCGCGGCGAAGGCGCCGCTGGCCATGCCGAGGAACGCCGCCACCGGCCGGCATTATTCCGGGATCAATGTGCTGATCCTCTGGGGCGCCGTCGTCGAGCACGGCTTCCCCGGCCAGAGCTGGCTCACCTTCCGCCAGGCGCTGGCGCTGGGCGGCAATGTCCGCAAGGGCGAACGCGGCACCACCGTCGTCTATGCCGACCGCTTCGTGCCGGACGACGAAAAGCGGCGCGCCCGCGAGACCGGCGACGAGGCCCAGGCGATTCCGTTCCTGAAGCGCTTCACGGTCTTCAATTCCGCGCAGTGCGAGAACTTGCCGGATGACATCGCGGTCGTAGCCCCGCCACCGCCGCCGGGCCTGATCGAGCCGCAAGTCGAGGTGCTGATCCGCGCGACGGGCATCGATTTCCGCATCGGCGGCAACCGGGCCTTCTATGTCCCGTCGCTCGACTATGTGCAGGTCCCGCCGCCCCAGGCTTATTTCGAGCCGATCAACTGGCACCGCACCGCGCTCCATGAACTCGGCCACGCCACAGGCCATCCATCCCGTCTCGGCCGCGACATGACCGGCAGCTTCGGCACTAAGAAGTACGCGTTCGAGGAGCTGGTCGCCGAAATGAACGCGGCCTTCTGCTGCGCCTCGCTCGGCATCGTGCCGACCGTCCGGCATGCCGACTATATCGGCTCGTGGCTCGAATTATGGCGAGGTGAGCATAAGTCGATTAATCGCGAGGTGTGGGTAATGTGAAGGAACGCGGCCGGATGTGCGGTTTTGCGCCGTTCCCGCCCACATTCCTTCGCATTATTTCAGAGCGTGTCGAGCCAGGCGAGCAGGCTCGCATCCCGCTTCCATGACGGCGGATGGCCCATTGTTGTGGGAGCGTCGACCTGTTCCAGCGCCTTCCGCTTCGTTTCCAGATTGGCCCTGGCGTAGTGGTTGGTGGTGTCGAGGCTCACATGACCGAGCCAGCTACGGATGACCGTGACGTCGACGCCTGCGGAGACGAGGTGCACGGCGGTGGCATGGCGGAAGCTGTGCGGCGTCACATGCTTGGTTCGCAGCGTTGGCGCGGTCACTGCGGCCGCCTTCACATAGGCCGCGAGCTTGAACCGAACGCCCGAGGCGCTGAGCGGCTCGCCGTAGCGGTTGACGAACATCCGCTCGTTTGGCGCTCGCGGCTGCCGCTCCAGCAGCTTTCTCAGCAGCAGTACGGTTTCCGGCCAGAGTGGGCAGATGCGCTCCTTGCGGCCCTTGCCAAGGAGCCGCACGCAGCCGGGCGCGTCGAACCGGATGGCCTCGGGACACAGGTCGAGCGCCTCCTGTATCCGTGCCCCGCTGTTGTAGAGGAACGAGAGCAACGCGTGATCGCGCATGCCTTCGAGCGTCGAACGGTCTGGCTGGGCAAGGATCGCCGTCACCTCTGCCGGATCTAGATAGCAGGGTTCCGATACCGGTGCCCGCTTGACCGGGATGTTGAGTATCTCGACGCACTGCGCGATCGATGCGGGGTCTCTGGTCGCCACGAAGTTGAAGAAGCTGCGGATCGCGGCAAGCCTGCAGTTGCGCGTCCCGATCGTGCCGCCGCGTTCGTGTTCGGCGTGCCTCAGGAACGCAGCGACCTCGCTGGCGGTCAGATCGGCCAGCGTGATCATCGCAACCTTCTTTGCTCCGCGCTGTGCGACGAACCGCAGGAACAGCCGCCAAGTATCGCGGTAGGACCGGACCGTGTGGATGGACGCGTTGCGTTGCTCGACGAGCCAGTCGTAGAAGAACGCGCGCATCAGGTTCGGGAACGGGTTGGCCTTGCTCATGGCCGCACCTCCCCACCTAGGTTGAGGCATGGTGCGCCCACCGCCCGGAACCGCTCGTTGGCATGATGCAGCAGATCCTGCGTGACGGTGATGTATACCAGGGTGGAGTTGATATCCCGATGGCCGAGATAGGTTGCGAGGAACGGCAGGCGATCCTGCGGGTTGATGCCCGTCCGATACCAGTCGAGGATCCGGTTCACGACCATCGAGTGGCGGAGGTCGTGTAAGCGCGGCCCCGTTCGTCCTTGCGGTGGCTTCAGCCCGGCCCGGCGGATGACGTCGACGAGCAGGCAAGCGATGGCCTGGCTTGTGTAACCTGCACTGCGCTGCTCTTGCCAGAACAGGCCGGAGCGCGCATCCTGCGATGCTCCGACGCGACGGCGTGCATTGATATAGGCCCGAAGCTCGGCCATCACGCTGTCGGGAAGCGGCAGGATTCTGGTCTTGAAGAACTTGGTCTGCCGAACCGTAATCGTGCCGCCCTGAAGGTTGACGTCACCCAGATCGAGACGGGCAAGCTCGCCCCGCCGCAGACCCGCGCAATAGGCCAGCAACAGCATGGTATAGATGCTCAGCGGCCGAAGCGGTGCCCGTGGCGAAGGATAGGAACGGGCGATATCGAGCATCCGACGCACGTCGGCGGGCGTGTAGATGTGAGGTTTGCGCCAGTGCTTCGCCACTTCCTTTTGCGGGCGCGGGTCCGGTCGGCGCGGCGGGATCGACGGATTCCGGTGACGGAGTATCCTCGTAAGGAGGCGCTTCAACTTTTCGCATTCGGCGGCGTGATTGCGTGTGGCTTTCGCCGCCGCCCAGTGTTCGAGCATCACCCCGATGGACCCATCCTGCAGCGCCGGGTTCAACTGCAGGAACCGGTCGAACCGCAAGAGCCACACGGGCTGCGCCGTGTATTTGTATCCCCTGTTGCGCATCAGCGCGACGTGCTCGGCCATGATTCCGCCCAGCACGCTGCCAAACGGCTTGGGCTGGTGCAGTTCGGCAAGAGCACGGACCGGACTGTCCGACGCCAAGGCCCGCCAGACCGGTTTGCACTGCTTGATATTGCACGCCTCGCGCAGGACGGCGACGGGATTGAGGTCGATCGCCCCGGTTTGCAAAAGGTCATCGAGGAACCGGTCGATAATGCGGGTGCGGTGCAACCGCGTCGACGCTGCCCAACTGTCGGACGATATCTGCAACCAGGCCACCAGCACGTCCTGGCCGAGTTCGGCGTGGCGCTCGGCGACGTCCTGGAAGCTGTGGAGCACCTGCTTGTAATAGGTGCGGCTGTTCGTGCTGCGCAGGCCAAGACCTGCCAGATAGCGCGCGATCAACAGCCGTTCGGGATCGGGCCATGTCGTCATGACAGCACCTCCGATCCCGGCACGTCGAGTGCGATGGCCCGGAGGTCCTCGGTGGCGAGCTTGAGGTAGGGTGCCGTCGACTCGGTCGAGCGGTGCCCGAGCAGATCGCCAATGACCTTCTGCGGCACCGACGCGCGCAGCATCTCGACCGCGCGGGCATGGCGGAAGATGTGCGGCCCGGACTTGCCCGGCGGCTTGACGCCTGCATTGCGAAGCCGCCGCCGTACCGCACTGGCCAGCATCCCGAGCTTGCGATAGGGCGCGCGCGTGCGGATGAAGATTTCCCGGGCGTCGGTCTCAGGCCGTCCGGAGCGCAGATAGGCGAGCACCGCTTCGCCCACCCGCTCCATCAGGGGCAGGAACGAGCAGGCCCGTGTCTTAGTGTGCCGGACGCGGATCGATTCCGCCCGCCAGTCGATGTCGTCGAGTCGCAGATTGCGTACCTCGCTCGACCTCAAGCCATAGGTCGCGAGCAGTTGCAGGATCGCATGGTCCCGCAGCCCAACCGGTGTCGTATCCTTCCTCGCACTTTCCAGCACGGCAGCGATCTGGCTGCGCTCCAGGATCGAGGGCACCCCTTCATAGGCGTAGAGCAGCGGGGCGATGACGTGCGGCGACAGGTCGATCGCGGTGCGATCGGTCCGGTGCAGATACCGCAAGAGCGAGCGCAGGCGCTCCGCCACGTCTTTCAACGATTTGCGCGTCAGTTTCGGCGCGCGCAAGTCCATGTAACGGTCGATGTCGCCGACACTCATCTCCATCAGGCTTTCGACGCCACATCGTCCGAGCTGCCAGGCCAGGAAGTGCTGAGCCTCCCACATCAGCGCCGCAATGCTAGGCTTGGCCAAGCCACGCTCCTCGTGAAGCCAAGTCTCGTATTCGTCGCAGATCGCGAACCGCGCCGCATCGGCGGCGCATGTAACTTTCGGAGTGGGTGGCCACTCGCCCTGGGCAAGCCGCAACAGCGCGTGGATTCCGGAGCGCGGGATCGAGTGCCAGTACGGCCCCGGAGGTCGACCATGGCGTTTCCGGAACAGCGCGATCGCATGGCGCAGATATTGCGCCACCTGCGCTTCGCTCACATCTGCGACTGCGATATTCCGCCGCGCAAGATGGTCGAGGAACCAGCGCGCATAGGCGCAATAGTTCCCGACCACCACCGGGCTGTTTTGTTGGCGGGTCAGCATGACCCTGAGTTCGGCGATCAGGTCGCGATCGGTATTCGACATCGATGTCTCCTCTGCTGGTCAACGACCACAGAGGTTCATCGCAAAATAATGCGGAGCAAAGCCCGCCGCCCACTGGCGGAACTATGCGGGATTCACGCGCTGAAGCTGCGTTCCTTCACATTACCCACACCTCGCGATTACTGGAGGTGCTCCGCGAGGACAATCGCTCCATCGTTCGTGCCGCGAGCCAGGCGAGCAAGGCAGCCGACTGGCTACTCGGCTTCGTCCCCGCCGACGGCGTCGAAGTGGCGGCCGAGCCGTCGATCGACAGGAGGGCAGCATGATCCTCCTCACGCCCGAGCTGCGCGCGCAGCTCATCGCCAACGGCCGCGAACGCGACGCCGACCATGTTCCCGTGGTCAAGTTCTTCAACCCTCTGGGCGAAGGCGTCTGGCTCGCCACCGAACTCGACGAGGACGGCGACACCTTGTTCGGCCTGGCCGATCTCGGTGAGCCGGAGCTGGGCTCGTTCAGCCTCGCCGAGATGGTCGCGGTGCGCTTGCCGCTCGGCCTCGGGATTGAGCGCGACATCCTGTTCGACGGCCTGTTTCCGATCTCGGTCTGGGCCGAAGCGGCGCATCGGACCGGCAGCATCCGAGACGCGGAGCGCGTGCTTCAAGCCGTCCATCGAACCCAGCGAAGAGACGCATGATACGCTTCGCCGCTTCGGACACGTATTTCCGGCTTTGCGCCTTTACGTGCTCGGATCGGCGATGGCGTCTTTCATGAAGCCCGCCCAGACGGCGAGGATCGAACTCTCAAGATCGTCGTCATCCGCTACCACGACGCTGAAGAGGCCGAGCATGTCGGCAAACTCCTTCACGTCGAGATGGCCGCGAGCCTGCAACCCTACAACCATTGTCGTCAGCGCCTTTCCATGGGCGCCGATCAGTGCGCGATCGAACGCCGTCAACCGGAATTGCCGGCGACGGCCTAGCGAGCCCAGCCAACTCCACAACGGCGTTTTCCTGTCGCCTTCAACCTCCGTGTCCATCCGCCTTCTCCGATCGCACGGCTCCGGAGATGATCCGACACGCGACAACATGGTGTGACTGTCTTCGCGTAACTCATCAGCGCAAAGGCGACTATTATAGTCGCCTTTTGATTATGCCAGAGGCTTTGAGCGGCGACCTGATCCACTTCGGACGGTCGCCGCGTGCGGAGGCGCCGGAAGAAGAGAGTGAGAGGAAGGACGGGATTTCCGTGACGGGTTAGAGGTCGAGAGAGAGGCTCTCGGCCGCCCGTCGCGGAGTAATCCCCGATGGCTACTGCAGTTCAGAAGATCACCCTGTCGTCCTCGCGCGACATTCCCTTCAACAAGCTGGTCTTGAGCCAGTCCAACGTCCGCCGCGTGAAGGCGGGCGTCTCGATCGAGGACCTGGCGGCCTCGATCGCCCGCCGCGGCCTGATCCAGAGCCTGAGCGTCCGGCCCGTGGCGGACGCCGAAGGCAACGAGACCGGCATGTTCGAGGTGCCTGCAGGCGGCCGCCGCTTCCGCGCGCTCGAATTGCTGGTCAAGCAGAAGCGTCTCGCCAAAGTCGCCCCGGTGCCGTGCGTCGTCCGCGATTATGACGACGAGATCCTCGCCGAGGAGGTGTCGCTGGTCGAGAACATCGACCGGGCGCCGCTCCATCCGCTCGATCAGTTCCGCGCCTTCCAGGACATGCGGACGAAGGGCAAGACCGAGGAGGAGGTCGCGGCGGCGCTCTTCGTCCCCGTACAGGTGGTCAAGCAGCGTCTGCGCCTCGCTGCGGCGTCGCCGATGCTGCTGGACGTTTATGCTGAAGACGGCATGACGCTGGACCAGCTCATGGCGTTCACGGTGTCGGACGACCACGCCCGCCAGGAGCAGGTCTGGGATTCGATCAAGGACGCCTGGTCCAAGGAGCCGTATCAAATCCGGCGCATGCTCACCGAGACGACGGTGCGCGCCTCCGACAAACGGGCCGTCTTCGTCGGCGTCGACGCCTATGAGGCCGCCGGCGGCATCGTCATGCGCGACCTTTTCCAGTCCGACGACGGTGGCTGGCTTCGGGACGCCGCCCTGCTCGATCGCCTGGTGGCCGAGAAGCTGAAAGCTACTGCCGAGTCCATCGCGGCCGAAGGCTGGAAGTGGATCGAGGTCGCTCTCAGCTTCCCCTATGATGCGACGCGCGGCCTGCGCGAATTGCAGGGAGACCCGCTCGACGTGACTCCCGAGGAACAGGCGACGATCGACACGCTCAACGCCGAGTATCAGAAGCTCGAGGCCGAATATGAAGGCGCCGACGAGCTGCCGGACGAAGTCGATCAGCGTCTTGGCGAGATCGAGACGGCGCTCAGCGCCTTCGAGAACCGGCCGGTGCGGTTCGAGGCGGAAGACATCGCGCGCGCGGGCGTCTTCATCAGCGTCGCCCATGACGGCAGCCTCGACATCGATCGCGGCTATGTGCGGGCCGAGGACGAGGCGCCGATCGTCCCGGAGGGTGAAACCGACGCGGAAGCTCGCAGCATCCCGACCGAGCCGGCGGTGCAGCGCGCCGTCATCACGATCGGCGGCCAGGCCGCCGAGCCGGAGGACGACGAGGACGATGCGATCAAGCCGTTGCCGGATCGCCTCGTCACCGAGCTGACGGCCCATCGCACCCTGGCGCTGCGCAATGCGCTGGCCGAGAACCCGCACGTTGCGATGACCGCGCTCCTGCACAAGCTGGTCTCCGACGCCTTCCAGCATCGCATGTACAAGGGCGCGATGGAGACTTCCGTGAGCCACGTCTTCTTCCCCGTCCAGGACGACGCGTTGAAGGACAGCCCCTCGGCGCGGGCGGTGCATGAGCGGCACGAGGCCTGGGCGGCCGACATCCCCGCCGAGGACGACGCGCTTTGGGATTGGCTGGCCGCGCTCGACGATACCAGCCGCATGGCGCTTCTGGCGCATTGCGTGAGCTACGGCGTCAACGCGCTCTACGAGAAGCCCAACCCCTATGGCGGCAACGGCGTCTCGCAGCACTCCCTCGACATGCGCCTCGGCCAGGCCGACCGGCTGGCCCGCGCCACCGGCCTCGACATGGTGGACGTCGGCTGGCGTCCGACCGTCGGCAACTATCTCGGCCGGGTCACCAAGCCCCGCATCCTTCAGGCGGTCCGCGAGGGCGCCGGCGAACAGGCTGCGCAGCTCATCGACCATCTGAAGAAGGGCGACATGGCCAAGGAGGCCGAACGTCTCCTCGCCGATACCGGCTGGCTGCCCGAGCCGCTGCGCCTGGTCATCGAGGCCGAGGCGCCGACACCGGAAGGTCAGGGCGGCGTTGATGACGGTGCGGCGCTGCCCGACTTCCTCGCGGGCGATGACGAGGAGATCGCCGACGACGCCGAAGACGAGGAACGCCACCTCGTTGCGGCCGAATAGGCGCAGACGCGGAGCGGCTTCGGCCTCTCCGCTCATTCCTCCAACACAAGGAGCTGCGCCATGTCGCAATCCAGCCCGACGCCGCGCCGCGTCGTCTTCCAATATCTCGTTCCCGTGCATGTCGAGGTCGAGGACGGGCTCGTTGCCTGCGTGACCGTCATCGACGAGACGCCGGTTCGCGAACCCACCGTCGTCGAGGGCGACCCAGCCTATCTCAACGACGCCGTGCGGGCCGCCGACGACGACCAAGCATGGCCGTCCTGGCAGTTCGGCTACTAGCCCGACCACCATCCGATCCCTCCCGAGCCCGGCCCAGCGTCGGGCTTTTTTCGTTTCAGGAGCCCGCCATGACCGATTTTCTCACCCGCTTTTCATGCCTGCTCGACGTCAGCACTGCCGCCAACGCCGCGCGCCTTCTCGATTACACCGCGCTGATCGCCGAAAATGCCCGCGAAGACCCGCCGGCCGAGCCGTTCCTGCTCTCGCTGACGCCGGATCGTGGACCGGCCCGCCTCTGGCTCCGCGATCCCGGCAGCGCCGACCAGCAGCTTGCGATCACCTTCGTGATGCGCTGCGCCGAATCCTTCGGATTGACCGGGCGCTGGGGATTCCAATGGGCCAACATCGCTTCGGACCCCGTCGTCAACGGCTTCTCCGGCGGCGCCCATCTGCTGGACCTTGCGACCGGCGAGACGATCGAATGGATCAGCACCGGGCGCTGGCTGGCCGACCGCCTTGCCGAGGGAGGTGCGCGATGAGCATTCCCGATCATGCGCGCGCCAACTTCCAGACGCTCTTGCGCGCCGCCGAAAGTGGCGACCTGGCGCTGATGGAATGCATCGACGTCGCGACGGGCGAGCCCCGCTACGTCATCTGCGCCGTCGGACGCGATGACGGCGATTTCGTCTTCACGCCGTTCGGGCATCTCGCCGACGGCAACCCCTTCGAGATCTAACGCCCGCCGGAGGCCTCGACATAGGGCCGCACGATGTCGATGAGGCCCGCGACGGCCTCCCGGGCCCTCGACGGAAACGTCGCATCCCCGCCAGGCAGCACGAAGCGATCGAAGGCGTGACGCGGATAATAGACGTTGAGCATCGCGACTACATCGGCCAGCTCGCTCACGGTGCCGCTCAGTCCCGCCTCCCGGGCGCTTGACAGTCCGCGCTCCAGATCATGCCGGACGTCCCGACAACAGCGATCGTCATTCCAGCCCTGGCTCAACAGGAACGCCTTCAGGGCAAGCTCGGCCGCGATCGCCGTCCCGTAGCAGACATCGCCCGCGTCCCGCCCGTCGACTGCAGCGGGAGACGGCAGGAACCCTTCGCCATTGGCGAGGAAGAACCTCGCCAATTCCGGTCCGTCGTCCGCCCTTACCAGACCGCCACCTCCCACTGGCCGTTGACGCGGGCGAACCAGATCGGCCGGTTCTGCGGTGCCGCGTTCGGCTTAGTGGAATCCAGCACGATCTGCGTCATGCACGTCACGCCTGGTCCGACTCCGCCCGGCGAGCAGTCGCCGAGCTTCAACGTCGCGTTCGCGAGCGACGTGCCCGTGAACAAGCGGTGGCGGCGGACAGCGGCGGTGGCTTCCTCCTCAGTCGGTTGAGCGACACCGGCCGCGACCGCAGGCGATGCGGCGACCGGGGCGATGACAGGCCGCAGGGCAAAGCCCGCGCCGAACCCGATCGCCAGACATACCGCCCCGATGATCCCGATCGCGCTGCCCTTCATCTCGCCTCCCATATTCCTCGTCCGGCACGGCGGACTCGGAGCGGTGCGAGCGGCCGCGGCTTCTTTTCCTACCGGAGTTTAGCGTCCCGACGTCGCCGCCGAAAGGCCGGGCGACGAGCCGGGTTCCCAGCACGCCAGAGTGAGAGGTCGGCCGGGACGGGTTTGAGCCCGTCCGGTCGAGAGAGAGCGCCGGGCCGGCTCGCCCGTATCCCGCTCTCCGAGGTATCCCCATGCGCCATGCTGCGATCCCCGCCGCCGAGGCGGCCTCACTCCCGCTTGCCCCGCAGACCCCGCCCGCCGCCGTCCTGGCCGCAGCGGAACATCTCCTTCCTCATCTCGAACAGGGCCGCCCGGTCGACGCGCCGACCCTGAGGGCCGCCATGGAACAGGCGTTCGGCGCGTCCGACGCCAGCGGCGCCTGGGATTGGAAAACGGCCTACGATGCCTGCGAAGCCACGGCCGTCCTGTTCCTCCGCAAATACGGAAAGGCGGTTTTACGCAAATCCGCGTCTCCGGTTTCCCGGCTTTCAGCCCTGGCCAAGGTCGCCAGCTTGCTGCCCACGCACACGCGTCGCTCCGAGGAAGCGCAGACCTTCCAGCAGTTCTCGACGCCGATGCCGCTCGGGCTGGCTGCGCTGACCGCCGCCCAGCTCACGCACGCCGACCGTGTTCTGGAGCCATCGGCCGGCACGGGTCTGCTCGCGATCTTCGCGGAGATTCTGGGCGCCGATCTCATCCTCAACGAGCTGGCCGCGACCCGCGCCGATCTTCTGTCCTCGCTCTTTCCGGCCAATTCGGTCACGCGCTTCGACGCCGCACAGATCGACGATCATCTCGACCGGGCCGCCGTCCCCAGCGTGATCATCATGAACCCGCCGTTCTCGGTTATGGCCAACGTCTCGGGCCGTGTGGCCGACGCTGCCTCTCGCCACATCGCCTCGGCGCTCGCACGCCTCGCTCCAGGCGGCCGCCTGGTCGCAATCACAGGAGCGAATTTCTCGCCCGAGCTTCCGGCCTGGCGCGACAACTTCGTCCGCCTGCAGGAGCGCGGCCGCGTCGTGTTCACGGCGGCGATCGCAGGCTCGGTCTATGCCAAGCACGGAACGACGATCGAGACGCGCCTGACCGTCATCGACAAGGCGCCGGCCGACGATCCCGCTCACTTCCCCGAGTCCGCCGGTCTCGCGCCCGACGTGGCGACGCTGCTCACCTGGATCGAGAGCCAGGTCCCGGCGCGGACGGCCGTCACGCTTCCGAAGGCCGCAGCCGAGCCCGCACCGCGTACCGTGCGCAGCTATCTCGCCCGGGCGGCAGCCGCAGCACCCGCCCGCCGCGTCGCCCAGCTCGAAGGCGTGCCGCTCGACTACCAGACCGTGGACTGGACGGCGCCGGAAGGCGGTCGGCTGTCCGAGGCGATCTACGAGACCTATGCGCTCCAGTCGATCCGCATCGCGGGCGCACAGCCGCATCCCACAAAACTGGTCCAGTCCGCCGCCATGGCAGCGGTAGCGCCACCGAAGCCGAGCTACCGGCCGACGCTTCCGGCCGCCATCGTCACGGACGGCATCCTCTCCGACGCTCAGCTTGAGACGCTGATCTATGCCGGCGACGCCCACAGCGAATATCTTGCCGGCGCCTGGACCGTGGACGAGACCGGCGATCTCGTCACCGCCGCGCCTGATGATGGCGAGGGCGCCGTCCGCTTCCGCCGCGGGTTCATGCTCGGCGACGGGACCGGCGCCGGCAAGGGCCGCCAGTCGGCCGGCATCATCCTCGACAACTGGCTGCAAGGGCGGCGCAAGGCCGTCTGGATCTCCAAGTCCGACAAGCTGCTTGAGGACGCCCAACGCGACTGGTCAGCCCTCGGCATGGAGCGCTTGCTGGTCACGCCGCTATCGCGCTTCCCGCAAGGCACCGCCATTCGGCTTGGCGAAGGCGTCCTATTTCTAACCTACGCTACGCTACGGTCCGACGACCGCGGCGAGAAGCTATCGCGGGTCAAGCAGATCGTCGAATGGTTGGGCTCCGATTTCGACGGAGTGATCATTTTCGACGAGTCCCACGCGATGCAGAACGCCGGCGGCGGCAAGGGAGAACGGGGCGACGTGGCCCCGTCGCAGCAGGGCCGTGCGGGGCTCCGGCTCCAGCACGCGCTTCCGAATGCCCGCGTCGTCTACGTCTCGGCGACAGGGGCGACCACCGTCCACAATCTCGCCTACGCCCAGCGGCTCGGTCTGTGGGGCGGCGACGATTTCCCCTTCGCCAATCGCGCTGAGTTCGTCGAGGCGGTGGAGAACGGCGGCGTTGCGGCCATGGAGGTGCTCGCCCGCGATCTGCGCTCGCTCGGCCTCTACACATCGCGGTCGCTCTCCTATGACGGCGTGGAATACGAGCTGGTCGAGCACCAGCTCACGCCCGAGCAGACGCGCATCTACGACGCCTATGCCGACGCCTTCGCCATCATCCACAATCATCTCGACGCGGCGATGCAAGCCGCCAACATCACCGGCGATACCGGCACGCTGAACCGCCAGGCGAAGTCGGCCGCGCGCTCGGCCTTCGAGAGCGCGAAGCAGCGCTTCTTCGGCCATCTTCTGACCAGCATGAAGACGCCGACGCTGATCCGCTCGATCGAGCGGGACTTGGGCGAAGGGCACACCGCCGTCATCCAGATCGTCTCGACCGGCGAGGCCCTGATGGAGCGCCGTCTGGCCGAAATCCCCACCGAGGAATGGAACGACGTGCGCGTCGACATCACGCCGCGCGAATATGTCCTCGACTATCTCGCCCATTCCTTTCCGGTGCAGCTCTACGAGCCGTTCTCCGACAGCGAGGGCAATCTGTCGTCGCGGCCGGTCTACCATGACGGCCAGCCCGTCGAGAGCCGCGAAGCCGTCGCCCGGCGCGACGAGCTGATCGAGCGTCTCGCAGCTATGACGCCCGTTCCAGGCGCGCTCGACCAGATCGTCCAGCGCTTCGGCACCGACTTGGTCGCCGAGGTAACGGGTCGCTCGCGGCGCGTGGTACGCAAGGGCGAGCGCCTTGCCGTGGAGAACCGGGCGGCTTCCGCCAATCTCGCGGAAGCGGCCGCCTTCATGGACGACCAGAAGCGCGTCCTCGTCTTCTCCGACGCTGGCGGCACCGGCCGCAGCTACCACGCGGATCTCGCCGCCAAGAACCAGCGCCTGCGCATCCACTATCTGCTCGAACCGGGCTGGAAGGCCGACGCGGCGATCCAGGGGCTCGGTCGCACCAACCGCACCAATCAGGCGCAGCCGCCGCTCTTCCGGCCGATCGCCACCGACGTGAAGGCCGAAAAGCGCTTCCTCTCGACGATCGCGCGCCGGCTTGACACGCTCGGCGCCATCACGCGCGGTCAGCGTCAGACCGGCGGTCAGGGCCTGTTCCGGCCCGAGGACAATCTCGAAAGCCCATACGCCCGCGATGCGCTTCGCCAGCTCTACTTGCTGCTCGTTCGTGGCAAGGTCGAGGGCTGCTCGCTCGGCCGCTTCGAATCCGCCACCGGCCTGAAGCTGATGGATGACAACGGCATCAAGGACGAGCTGCCGCCGATCACCACCTTCCTCAATCGCCTCTTGGCGCTCACAATCGACCTGCAGGGCGTGCTCTTCACCGCGTTCGAGCAGCTCCTGACCGCCAAGGTCGAGGGCGCGATCCGCAGCGGCGTCTATGACCTCGGGTTGGAGACGCTGCAAGCCGAGAGCTTCATCGTCACCGACAGCCAGGTGATCCATACCCATGCCGGCACCGGCGCCGAAACTCGACTGCTCACGATCACGCGGCGGGAGCGCAATCGGCCGACGAACCTTCCCGACGCGCTCGACCGTCTGTCCGATCCACGGGCGCGGCTGCTGGTCAACGGCCGTTCCGGGCGCGCCGCTGTGCAGGTTCCCGCACCGTCGATGATGCTCGACGATGGCGAGATCGAGCGGCGCGTCTGCCTGATCCGGCCGATGGAGCAGCATTATGCGCCGCTGTGCATGATGGCGGAGAGCCATTGGGAGGAAGCCGATCACGCCGCCTTCGCGAGCGCGTGGAACGCCGAACTCGCCGAGATGCCGGAATTCTCCGACAGCACGATCCATATCGTCGCCGGCCTGCTCCTTCCCATCTGGAAACGCCTGCCGGACGAGTCGACTCGCGTATATCGCCTCCAGACGGATGCCGGCGAGCGCATCATCGGCCGCCGTGTCTCGCCCGCCTGGGCCGCGAACGCGGCGACGACCGGGGGCGCGTCGCTGACGGCCGACCAGGCTTTCGCGGCCCTGATGGATGGCGTGACGATCCTCGACCTCGCCGAAGGCCTTCAGCTTCGCCGCGCACGCGTCATGAGCGCCCAGCGGCTGGAGCTGACGGGGTTCACCGAGGCCATGCGCGACCGCCTGCGGGCCTATGGTCTCTTCAGCGAGATCATCTCATGGAAGCTGCGCTTCTTCGTGCCGGTCGACGCCACGGGCCCGACCGTGCTCGGCAAACTGCTCGATACGTTCCCGGTCGCGCGCATCTCCGAGCGGGAGGCCGCGTGATGGCACGCCAGGACGCTTCCGATCTCGCACATCGTCTCGGCCGGCAGGCCGAGGCGGTGTGCCGTCACTATCTCTCCAGCGGCCGACGCGAGGGCGGCTATTGGCTGGTGGGCGACGTACGCAACACGGCCGGGCGCTCGATGTATGTCCGCCTCAAGGACTCGCCCAATGGCCCCGCCGGCAAGTGGACCGACGCCGCGACCGGCGAGCATGGCGATCTCCTCGACGTCATCAGGGAAAGCTGCGGCCTGGTCGACTTCAAGGACGTCGCCGACGAGGCCCGCACGTTCCTCAGTATGCCGCCACCCGAGTCGGAACCTCGCCAGCAGCAGCGGCAGAGCCCGGCGCCGCTCGGCTCGCCCGAGGCGGCCAGACGGCTCATTCGCATGTCGCAGCCCATCTTCGGCACGCACGTACAGGCGTATCTACGGGAACGCGGCATTACGGATTTACGCGGAACCGGAAGCCTGCATTACCACCCGCGCTGCTATTATCGCCCCGACGAGCACTCGCCGACGGAGACATGGCCGGCGATGATCGCAGCCGTCACCGACCTCGGCGGCAAGATCACCGGGGCGCATCGCACCTGGCTCGATCCGCGACGTCGCGACAAGGCGCCGGTCGACACGCCAAGGCGGGCGATGGGCGATCTTCTCGGCAACGCGGTCCACTTCGGCATCGGTGGCGAGGTGATGGCGGCAGGGGAAGGCATCGAGACCGTTCTATCGCTTCGGCAGGTCTTGCCCGACATGCCGATGCTGGCGGCGCTCTCCGCAGCCCATCTCGCTGCCATCCTGTTCCCCGACACGCTGCGACGCCTGTACATCGTCCGCGACAACGATCCGGCCGGTGACGGGGCGCGTGACAGCCTGATCGAACGGGCGGACGCGGCTGGGATCGAGGCGGTCGTCATCTCGCCGGAGCTGGGCGATTTCAACGAAGACCTCCGCACCCTCGGTATCGATGCAATTCGGACAGAAGCCCGGTTGCAGATCGCGCCCCAGGACGTGGCCCGCTTCATGGCGCTGGCGGCATAGCCGGCAAGAGAACGCGGCAGCGGTACGTCGCCATGCTCGGCGGATGCGTCAAACCATCGGAGAGGACCGCGCCTCGGCCTTCGAGAGGGCGATCGGCCCACAAGCCGGCCAACCAGGCAATGGCGGCGGCCGACTATTTTCCGGCGGCGCGTGCCGCGCCTTTCCATCGCGAGACAAAATAGCCGGCCTTAGCCATCGAGCCCTCCGCTTGCGCTCCGGGTGCCCGGCCGTCCGGCTTGTGGGCTTCGTCGCCATGAAGGCCGCGACGGTCGCGGTCCAACCGACGGAGCATCCCATGAGCGAGCACGACGACTTCGAACCGCATCACGCCTCATCACCGACCGACCATGTCCTCAACGAACTCCAGCTCCACGGCTATCGTCCCTTCGAGGATGAACCCGATCAGCGGCTCTTGCCCGACGGCAATGCGGTCGCAGGCGCCATCGCCGACATCTTCGACGCCCTGATCGGGACACTGGAGGATACTCGCCTCGAACCCGACCTCGACGATCTCCTATGGTCGACGGTCAACGTCTTCCACCGCGCCACCGACCGGATGACGCGCGAACTCGACGACAACGAGCAGGCGCAACGCCGCGGGCAGCGTGAACAGGACGGCAGCGAGGTGAAGGCGGTCGAACTCGAGCGCCACATCGCCGAGGGGCAAACCCTGATCGAACGCCGGAACGCCTTTGAGCTGATGCGCGACCAAGCGGCCGAACACTACGAACGCCACGTCGGCAAGACCTGGCTTCCGCGCAGCGGGTCAAGGATCAATCACCGCAATCTCACATCTGCGATGATCGACAGCCGCGACTTCCTTGCAGCGAAGCGGCGCGCCGAGCAGACGATCCTTCTTCCCCCTGGCCCGAAGATACTCGTCACCGGCGGTCTGGACTTCAACGATCACCGGCTGATCTGGGCCAAGCTCGATCAGGTCCACGAAAAGCACCCGGACATGGTGCTGATGCACGGCAAGTCGCCGAAAGGCGCCGAGAAGATCGCCTCGCTCTGGGCCACGAACCGGAACGTGCCGCAGATCGGTTTTGCGCCGGACTGGACGAAGCACGGCCGCGCAGCACCCTTCAAACGCAATGACGAAATGCTGGAGGTCCTGCCGAAGGGCGTGATGCACTTCCCGGGCACCGGCATCAATGACAACCTCGGCGACAAGGCCAAGAAGCTCGGCATCCCGGTCTGGAAGTTCGGCGGCGCGTGAGCGCCGCCTAGCCCAGATCGATCTTCCAGAACTTCAGCACACTCTCGACCTCGGCCTTCGGGTAGTGCAGGAAATCGGCATTAGCGAGATCGGATCGAAGCTTCGATTTTCGCTTTGCGATCTCGCGCTCGATACGCGACGTGAACGGCGCTGTTCCTGGCGGCAAGACACCGCTCCGCTCCGCACTAGGCCAACTCTTTGGGTAGTCGGGCGGGGTCCAACCGGATCGCACCTGCTCGGCCTGCGCCGCAACCGAATCGTGCTCGCATGCCCATCCGTACAGATGGAAAGAGCATACGCGCAGCATCGCCTTGATCTCTGGGAGGGTGTCGGTGAACCCCTTCAGCGGGGTCGGCAACCAAACCATGTTAGCGACGCACGAGAAGAAGCGCGGATCCTGCACGACGCTGCTTTGCTGAGCGAATGACGGATCGTCGTAACCCCAGATGTGACAGACAGTCCAATTCTTCGGCTTCGGCGACGCGACACCGAGAGCGGCTACCAGAGCGTTGAGCGCGGCGACATTTCCCTCGAACTTGTCGGCAGTGATCTTCGTTGCCTTGCGCGTGTTCGTATAACGACGCGACCATGCTGCGTCGTAGAGCGCTCGACCGCGCGCGGTATGTGGCGCCCAGATCGGCAGACGGCGGAAAGTCTCAGGGTTGACCCAACGGGCTGTGCGCTCGATCAGCTCGACCACCGCGGGGATATCATCCCGCAATGCCTCGTTACCGTCTGGTATGTGAAATCCGGCTTCCATCATTCGCCCCCGTGTCCTCGGACGCGGACGACCCGGACACGGCTCGAATCCAACGCAGCGAAGCTGTTGAGGAGCGATCCTAGCATCCGGTCAAAGCGAGACACCATCCCCCGCTTCCATTGCGCTAATCCTTGGTCCGGCCGAGAGCCTGACGCCATCAACCCGTGAAGGGGTCGGCTATGCGCGCATGCCGCCGCTGCGGCTTTGCCTCCGCGGTGATTGCGGCCCTCGGCCGGACACATCGGGCGCCTGTCGCGCGGGAGATGGTCTCCCGCCTCCAAGACAGGAGCCGGAACGATGTCACTCAACGATGCACACGCATACGCTTTCAGCCTCGCCGCCACCCTCATGGTCGCCATCGTCATCTTCAAGGCCGGCGACGGTACGCACTCGGTGACACCTATCACCGAGTTCGACGGCGACGCCGAGATCGTGGCGGAAATCGACCCCTTCGCCCCCTGATGGGGGCCTCGCTCTCGCGGGGCGGAGATTCTGGCGGATTTCCGCTCCCGACGCCGCTCTTCTTGGGCTATACTAGGACTGCGCCGTGGTGGTGGTGGAGGCGCGACCGTCAGACCTTTTCTCATGGAGACCACCATCATGATCTTCATCGGCATTCTCTTCAGCATCGCAGCCATCGGCTTCTTCTGCTGGCTGCTATTCACGCTCGCCGTCTTCGCGCTGCCCTTTTTCGCCGGCGTCACCGCCGGGATGTGGGCCTATAACACCGGCGCCGGGTGGCTCGGGGCTATCCTCGTCGGTGCGCTCGCGGCTGGGCTCACATTCGGCGTCGGCCAACTCCTACTCGCTTTCGTCCGACCACTCTGGGCACGCATCACAATCGCGCTGGCTTTCATCGCTCCGGCGGCGATCGCCGGCTATCACGCCACGCATGGCATCGTGAAACACGCCATGCCGTCCGAAGGCTGGCAGCTCGCCTTTTCCGTCATTGGGGCAATAGCTGTCGGTGTCACCGCCCTGATGCGGTTGGCCGCCATGGCGACGCCCGGTCCGGCAGGGCGAGGCCTTGCGGAGGGTTAACGCACGGAAGCGACCGGGGCAGACCAGACGCTCGAGTTGAACTTTCCGCTTGGATCGCCATGGACGTTGGCGAATGGAGCGACGGCTCGGATAAGCTGCGTCGACCAATCACGACCTGTCACCTCATTGGAGCGCTGAACAGGGCCCGATGACGCACATACCGCCCAACGTCGTCTATCGCTGTCCGTGTCTTGATCGCGGCGTTGGCAAGAGCCACAGAATCCCAGGAGTCTGCACGAGAGGAGCATAGATGCCGGCGAATCTCATCGCCGGTGCCCTGGCTGCTCCGACGGCGTCGCCAGTTCTACTCTTGAGGCGTCTCTGTCAGGTCGACCGCTCCATAACGGCCTCTTCAATGGGCTGATCTGGCCGAAGGCCGGCTGCGCCTCGATCGCCTATGCGGCAATGGCGCCGATCGACTTTCTTCCCCTGCCGGCCATGCCGTCATTCCTCGCGAACCAAGAAAGTCGCCTGGCTGCCATCCTCCGCTGCGCTGCGGTCGCAAGCGATGCCGCGTCGATCGCCTCCGGCCTACCGATCGCCATCGAGGCCGCAATGGTGCGGGCTCGGAACAGAGTTCAAGGAGAACTATCATGGCGACCATCGGCACCTTCAAGAAGACCGGCAACAACGAGTTCACCGGCGAAATCGTCACCCTCTCGCTTCAGACCAAGAATGTCCGCGTCGTTCCTGAGGCCAACCGCTCCGGCGACAACGCACCCAGCCACCGCGTCTTTGTCGGCCGGGTTGAGATCGGCGCCGCCTGGGCCAAGCGTTCCAATGAGGGCCGCGACTATCTTGGCCTGAAGCTGGACGATCCGAGCTTCACCGCTCCGATCTACGCCAACCTCTTCGATGACGAAGAAGGCGAAGGCTTCAGCCTCATCTGGTCCCGGCCCAACGGCCGCCGCAACGGGGAATAGGCCCCAAAACAAGGCCCCGCCCGGATCGAACCGGGCGGGGCCTTCCGCTATGTGCGAACCGAATCAGTTTAGCCCCAAAGGACGTCTGCGTCACTTTTGTAGGGCAGTATCGGGTGGCGTCAGGGTTGAAGAACGACTATTATAGTCGTAGTTCTCGCGTGTTAGTTCGTGTTGGTGGGAGGTGATCATGCATGATCACCGCCCGACAATCACGGGCCGCACGCGCGTTGCTCGGTTGGAACCAGGAGACGCTCGCTGACAAGGCCCAGGTATCGCTGACCGCGCTCAAGCGCCTCGAATCCTCTAGCGGGCTCGATGTGTATGAGACCACGCGCGATCAGGTCCGGCGGACGCTTGAAAGCCACGGCATCCTCCTCCTGACCACCGATCAGGGCGAAGGAGTGATGGTGGTCCGTGGGAAATCCAACAAGCGATAGCGCCTCTTTGGTGAACTGCTCGCCTCGGCGATTACTGCCGCCAACATCGCAGGTTCTGCTGCGATGCAACTAGCGCGTGGTTAACAAATTCCTCCGGAATGGATAAGAATGGCTCCAGGGGACCGATGTGACACAGACAAATTTTCTCGATGAACCCCCGGAAAGCGCGATGCTCACGCCCTACGATCGTGAGCACATGAAGCTCTACCTGCGCCTGCTCGATGCGGCGACGGACGGCGCTGATTGGCGCGAAGCCGTCCATATTCTCTTCGGCCTCGACCCTGAAGGCGACCCCGAGCGTGCTCGGCGCGTCCATGACGCCCATCTCGCCCGAGCCCGCTGGATGACGACCCATGGCTACCGCGAGCTCGTGCGCGAAGGCCATCGTCACTGATCGTGATGCCGCCACGGCAACGCCTGTTGCCAGACCGAGGACTTCCTTCCCGTCGATCAACTGGCAATCGTTTTCGGCTGATAACGCACGAATAATGCGAGCCAGGAGGATAGTGATGTCGCCCGACTCATCCCGGTGGCGATCGTCATCAGACTACGATTATGTAGATCATCTCACCGCACCAGACGTCGGCTGGGAATGGCTACGGCGCAACGAGGATTATCAACGCGACTACGCTCAACTCACCAGCGCGTCGCGAGCTTCACCGTCTATGAGTGAGGGGGCGGGTCGCCGCTGGGGGTTGCGATTTCCTTGTCGCACCCGCTCTGAAGTCGACCGAGGCAGACGTGTTTTGGCTTCCGGAGGAAGACACCGGATCGGTGATGCTGGCGCCCGCGCCGGCGTCCCTCGCGGATAGTACGCCTCTCTCGCTGCCAGCCCGGCTTCCCGACCAAGATACCGAGCACGGACTTCACTTCCTGCATGAACTCAGCAACGGGCAACGCGTGCACTTGGCGATGCCCGCTGGCGCATCGCCCGGCGAACCGCTCGTGGCGGTGATTCCGCTCGGGATGGACGGGTTTGATCGAATGGAAGCCCTCGCGCGGTTGCTGGCCTCCCTTCATGGCCGCGCCGTTCCGCCCGACACGCGCCTTACGCGTCAGCAACTGGCCCGCGCACGGCGTATGCTGCAGGCAGTGGATGGGCATCGCGTTGGCGCAAGCCAACAGGAGATCGCCAAGGTGATCTTCCGACTCAAACCCATCCGGCGCGACGACTGGCAAAATGCGCCTGAGCGCTTCGCGACGATGGATCTTATCAGAGACGGCCTCGCGATGATCGCGGGAGGCTATCGCAAACTGCTGCGTCATCGCCGCCGACCATAGTCAGACCATGCGCGGCTGGTGGTGTGGGAATTCAGCACCCCCAACTTCCCACTGCATCTACGCGGTTTCCCTTCGCCATCGTGGCCTTTGTCAGCCGCTGAACGCCAGCGGTCCCCAAGGACACCACGGAGGCCCGATCGTGACGCCCAATCTCAGCCCATTGCCGCCGCGTTTTCTACGCACCAAGGAAGCCGCACATTTCCTGGGCTTATCCGCCCGTACTCTGGAGAAACACCGCACCTACGGAACCGGCCCCTCGTATCGAAAGCTCGGCGGTCGCGTCGTCTACGCTGTCGATGACCTGCAAGCCTGGACCGAACGTGGTGCCGTCACCTCGACGTCCGATCCGCGCGGCACGCTACTTCCCGCGAAGCGTCATGCGCCATTGCCGAGCGCATACACCGGCCGCCACGCGCGCTGAACGCTTCGGGCTCCCTCCCAATGACAGCGCGACATCGCCCAATCTCGGAGCGCGGACAACTCGATCTGTTCCACGCGCTCCCCGGCGACTTCGCGCCTCGCGACGCGCAGGATCTCATGGCCTATCCGTTCTTCTCCCTTTCGAAATCGCACCGAACCGCTCCGATCGACTTCGTCGCCGGCGACGTGTCGATCCGTGTCGAGGCGGTGCCCGATCATGGCATGGCCACCATCTGGGACGCCGACATCCTGATCTGGGCGGCAAGCCAGATCGTCGAGGCACGCGACGCAGGGCTGCGTACCTCGCGCCTGATGGCGGCGACGCCCTATGAGATTTTGAACTTCATTGGCCGCGGCGTCGGCCTGCGTGACTACCAGCGACTGAAAGCTGCTCTCGACCGGCTCCAGTCGACCACGGTCGCCACCTCAATCCGCCAGCCCGCGGAAGGTCGCCGGCATCGCTTCTCGTGGATCAACGAGTGGCAGGAGCGCACCGATCGTAACGGTAGACCAGCCGGTATCGAGCTGATCGTTCCTGACTGGTTCTATCGCGCCGTCCTCGACGACGCCCTCGTACTGACGATCGACCGGGCGTATTTCGATCTCACCGGCGGTCTCGACCGCTGGCTCTACCGCCTCGTGCGCAAGCATGGCGGCAGGCAGCGCAGGGGCTGGCGCTTCGACTTTCGACATCTTCACCAGAAATCCGGAAGCCTCTCCCCCTTCAAGCGCTTCGCATTCGAGCTGCGCGACATCATCCGCCGCCAACCACTGCCCGGCTACAAGTTGTTTGTCGAAGTGGAAATCGGCGGTCGCGTTCTGCTCGCCTTCGAACCTTCGACGCCCTGTGGACAAACTGTGGATGGGCTCGTGCTATCGGGAACCCGGACTATCGTGCCATCGGGAACCGCGCGCTCGTGCTATCGGGAACCCAAACCGGGCGTAAGCGCCGAAAAGCAAAGCCGGAATCGCACCCTTAACTTAGAGTCTAACCAAGAATCTAACTTTAGAAGAAGCGCGCGCGATGTGGAAAACATCGCCGATCGCTCGGAAAACACATCCCGCTCTCTCGATTCAACATCGGGAGACGCGGAGTGATCGTCGCGCTTCTCAATCAGAAGGGCGGCGTCGGTAAGACGACACTGGCCCTGCATCTCGCCGGCGAATGGGCCGCCAACGGAAAGCGCGTCACGCTGATCGACGCGGACCCGCAAGGCTCCGCTCTCGACTGGTCGCAGCAGCGCGCTCGCGAAGCGCTTCCGAGGCTTTTCGGCGTCGTCGGCCTGGCGCGCGACACGCTGCATCGCGAAGCTCCGGAACTGGCGCGAGACGCCGATCACATCGTCATCGATGGGCCACCGCGTGTGGCGGGGCTAATGCGCTCGGCGCTTCTCGCCGCCGACCTCGTGTTGATCCCGGTGCAGCCATCGCCGTTTGACGGCTGGGCCTCGGCGGAGATGCTGTCACTGCTCGGAGAGGCGCGCATCTATCGCCCGCAACTCGCCGCGCGCTTCGTGCTGAATCGCTGTGGGGCACGCACCGTCATCGCGCGCGCTACAGCCGAAGCGCTCGCCGATCACGATCCGCCGGTGCTTGGGGCCACGATCGGCCAGCGCGTCGCCTTCGCCGACGCCGCTCAATCCGGCCGCCTGGTGTCCGAACTCGACGATGACAGTCCAGCGGCTCGGGACATCGCCGCGCTCTGCGCCGAAGTTGGAAGGATCGCGCTATGACCGAGCGATCCTCGAAGCGTAATTTCGCAATGCATCCCGCCGATGCCGAAAGCTGGATCAAGGCGCCCGACAAGCCGTCTGCGCGCGCATCGGCAGATGGCGGTTTCACCGCCCGGCTGACGATCGATGTCACGCCGGAACTGCGCGGGCGCATCAAGATTGTCGCGTTCCAGCGCGGCGTCACGGTTGCCGACATGCTGCGCGAGCTGCTCTCACGGGAATACCCCAGCACCGAAGGAGATCAGAATTGACCGGCGCGGCAACCAACCGCGTGCGCGGCGCTGTTGCGCCAGGGAGCCCGCCTCCTTTCACAACACTGGTCGAGCTAACCTGGATCGAGAAGGCAATCGAGAACTGGATCAGGTTCGGCCACGACACGTACGAACAGATCCTCGATCGCCGTCGGCGTGTCGTCGGCTTTGCGCCGAATAGCGTGTTTGCCTTCATTCGTTGGGCGGCGAACGACTTCGGAACGATCGTTTCCCGGATCGACATCGTGCGCGCCGTTGGCGCCAGCGAACCATTTCAAACACTGCCCTTCGTTCGGCCCGGCGGCGACATCCTGCTGAAGCTCGAAGGCTGGCACATGGTCGAACGCGTCCTGCAGGCGATTGACGCAATCGAGGCGATTGGCATCGATCCCGTCAACGTGTCACCCGATCATTGGCGCCACATCCATAACCGCCTGACAGTCGGCGAGCAGCCGCGCATTTACAGCGCCGAGCAGCATAGAGCCTTCCTTCTGCGCAGGAGGGCCGAGCCATGAGCCGCTTCGGTTACGTCATGGCGACGTATGTCGCGGCGATGGGCATCCTCATGGGAGCCGTCCTTCCGCTGCCGCTCAAGCTTATCTGGAATGCTTCAGCGAGCGTGCCTATCGGGCTCTACACGATCGACCCTGATCATCTCCCCGAAATAACAGATCTCGTCGCGATCGACGCGCCCGAACCGCTCGCGACCTTCCTCGCTGAGCGCGGTTACCTCCCGCGCGGTGTACCGTTGATGAAGCGCGTCGCGGGCGTCGCCGGGCAACGCGTGTGTCGCACGGGCCGCACGATTTCGGTCGATGGCGTCGACATGGCCGAGGCGCTTGATCGCGACCGATTGGGCCGCGTCCTGCCGAGCTGGCAAGGCTGCCGCCTCATCGCCGTGGGCGAGATCTTCCTCATGAACTGGCAGGTCCGCGACAGCCTCGACGGCCGCTACTTCGGACCCGTCTCGACCGACACGATGATCGGTCGGGCGACGCCTCTCTACACCGATGAAGACGGCAACGGCCGCTTCGAATGGCGCGCGCCAACGCGGTGACGCGCGCGTCCATTTCGTCCTCCACCGCACAGCAAAGGAGCCTTCCCATGCCCCAGATTGGAGAATTCACCCGCACGAAATCGGGCTACTCCGGCCGTATCCGCACCCTCTCGCTCGACATCGAGCTGGCGGTCGTTCCGGCCGAGCCGTCGGACGCGGAGAACGCCCCGGACTATCGCATCCACCTCCGCGACGAGGACGGGCCGGAGGTTGGCGCAGGTTGGAAACGCACCGGCGAACGTGCCGGCGACTACGTCTCGTTGCAGCTCGACGATCCCGTCTTCACGCAGCCGATCCGCGCCAACCTGTTCCAGTCGGGCGACGACAAGACCGCCTGGGGCCTGCACTGGAACCGCCCGCCCAAACGCGGCGAGCGGGATTGAGCCGATGCGTTTGCCTTCCCCATCAGACCCTCAAGTCACCGCTGCCGGGCGTCATCGCGCCGCCCGGCATGCTGGCCTCCTTCTCCTTTCCGGCCTGTTTCTCGTGGGCGTCCCGTCGGCCGTCACGCTGGCGCAAAGCGCGCCGGTCGAACGTCCGGGTCCGGCCGATCCCTATGCCGCCTACATCGCGGAAGCCGCACAGCGCTTCGGCATTCCGGCGGCCTGGATCAGGGCGGTCATGCGGGTCGAGAGTGCGAATGACGTGCGCGCCGTATCGCCGAAGGGCGCGATGGGCCTGATGCAGATCATGCCCGACACTTGGGCGGGCCTGCGCGCTCGATATTCGCTCGGAAATGATCCCTTCAATCCGCGCGACAACATCCTGGCGGGCGCGGCGTATCTCCGCGAAATGCACGATCGGTACGGTTCGCCCGGCTTTCTCGCCGCCTACAATGCGGGACCAGGCCGATATGAGGAGTATCTCGCCGGCCGTCCCTTGCCGGCGGAGACGCGCGCCTATGTAGCCGCCCTCCTTCCTATCTTCGGCGGCGGTGAACTGACCGCTCCTGCGACCGTCGTTGCCGCTGCCGATCCGCAAGCCTGGACTCGCGCGCCGCTGTTCGTCGCGCAATCCGAGCGCACATCGGCGGCCGATCCTGTGCAGCGCGACGCCAATCAGGACGATGCGCCGACAGCGCCGACCGCGCGCGATGTCTCCGCCATCGTCCCGCAGTCGGGCGGCCTGTTCGTTGCCCGCAATCGTGCGGGAGACCCGCAATGAGGGTTTTCGCAGTCTGGCGCGGTCTAGCGAGCTTCCGGTCAGGTTGGGCGGAAGGATTGGGATGGCAGGGAGACACGACCAACAGACGGCGAGATAAAAGCGCATGCCCGAAACGCTGTAAGCCTCTGAAGAGGCTCGCGTTTTGGCGTGCATGGCGGTCGGTCGCGGGCATGATGCCCGGTTTTTGCGAAGGATTTCAAGGCTTCCGTATGCACGGGTCTGAAATGCCGCTGTCCGGAGCTCTATCATGAGCGAGGGCGACAACGATTTTCGTGTCCGGCCTGGCCGCATCAAAACCACGCGCGCCCCCAAGGCGAAGAGCTTCCTCAACCAGGTGCTGCGGGCCGCGAAGAAGGCGGGCCATACCGGCGCGCCGGCGTCAGGCAGACGCGCTTCCGGCTATGGCCGCTCGACCTTCGGCCGGGGGCGCGGCAGTTTCAGCCGCAGCCGCCTGTTCTCATCGTCCCGCCGCGTCGTCGTGAAGGCGCGCGTCGTGCGCCACCAGGGCCGGTCCTTCCGCTCCGCGCCGCTGTCGGCGCATCTCTCCTACCTCAAGCGCGAGGGCGTCAGCCGGGACGGAGAAAAGGGCGTCATGTTCGACGCCGGCTCCGATCGCGCCGGCGATCTCGCCTTTGCCGACCGCTGCAAGGACGACCGGCATCATTTCCGGTTCATCGTCTCGCCGGAGGACGCCGGCGAGATGACCGACCTCAAGGCCTTCACGCGCGACCTCGCACGGCAGATGGAAGCCGATATGGGGACGCGGCTCGACTGGGTCGCCGTCGATCACTGGAACACCGACAATCCGCACGTCCACCTGCTCGTGCGCGGCGTGGATGAGGCCGGCGCCGACCTCGTCATCTCGCGCGATTATATCAGCCGAGGCCTGCGCTCGCGCGCCGAGGATCTGGTGTCGATCGAGCTTGGCCCGAAGCCCGAGCATGAAATCCGCAATGCGTTGGAGAAGGAAGTCACAGCGGAACGCTGGACGCGCCTCGATGTCGAGATCCGCGGCCATGCCGACGACGTCGGCGCCATCGATCTGCGTCCTGAATCCAGCGGCTCTGCCGACCCAGAGACCCGCCGCCTGATGATCGGCCGTCTCCAGCATCTGGAGAGGATGGGGCTCGCCACGTCGGCCGGTCCCGGCGAATGGATGGTCGGGCTGGAAGCCGAACGCCATCTTCGCGATCTCGGCATGCGCGGCGACATCATCAAGACCATGCACAGCGCCTTCACCGAGCGCGGCCAGGATCGCGGCGTCGCCGACTATGTCATCGACGCCGGCGCCAGTTCGCCGATCATCGGCCGGCTGGTCGACAAGGGTCTCCATGACGAGCTGACCGGTGAAGCCTATGCAGTGATCGACGGCGCCGACGGCCGCGCCCACCATGTTCGCTTTCGCGGCATCGAAGCCTTCGAGCACGCGCCGCCTGCCGGTGGCATCGTCGAGGTTCGGCGCTTCGGCGGGTCGGAGGACCAGCGACCGACGCTGGTGCTCGCCACCCGTTCCGATCTCGATCTTCGCGCCCAGATCACGGCGCCGGGCGCGACCTGGCTCGACCATCGTCTGGTCGAGCGCGAACAGATGCTGCTCTCCATGGGTGGGTTCGGCCGCGAGGCGCGCGACGCCATGCAGGCCCGCGCCGAACATCTCGCTGACGAAGGGCTCGGCCGCCGCCAGGGTCAGCGCATCATCCTCCAGCGCGATCTCCTCAGCACCCTGCGCCGCCGCGAACTGGATGCCGTTGGCGAGAAGCTGTCGGCCGAGACAGGGATGCCGCATGTGAAGGCCGCGGTCGGCGAGCATGTCTCGGGGATCTATCGCCAGCGCCTGACGCTTTCCTCAGGCCGCTTCGCCATGATCGACAACGGGCTCGGCTTCCAGCTCGTGCCCTGGTCGCGCGAGATCGAACGCAAACTCGGCCAGCACATCGCCGGCGTCGCCCGCGATGGCGGCGGCATCGAGTGGAGCCTCGGGCGCAAGCGCGACCTCGGCCTTTAGCCACGAACAAGAAGAAGAAAGGAGCAACGCCGATGTCCGCGACCAAAATCCTCTGGGGCCAGATCACCATCGTCTTCCTGATCGTGCTCATCACGACCTGGTCGGCGACGCAGTATGTCGCCTGGCAGCTTGGCTTTCAGGCGCAGCTTGGAGCGCCTTGGTTCAGGCTCGCGGGAATGCCGGTCTATTTCCCGCCGGCCTTCTTCGCCTGGTGGTTCTCCTACGACGCTTATGCGCCGGAGATCTTCACAGAGGGCGCCTTCATCGCCGCGTCGGGTGGCTTCATCTCGATCGCGGTCGCCATCGGCATGTCGGTCTGGCGGGCGCGAGAAGCCAAGAACGCCGAGACCTACGGCTCGGCGCGCTGGGCCGAGAAGAGAGAGGTGAAGGCGGCCGGGCTGCTCGGCCCGGATGGCGTGGTGCTCGGCAAGCTGGAGCGCGACTACCTGCGCCACGACGGACCCGAGCATGTGCTGTGCTTCGCGCCGACACGCTCCGGCAAAGGCGTCGGCCTGGTCGTGCCGTCGCTGCTGACCTGGCCGGGTTCGGCCATCGTCCATGACATCAAGGGGGAGAATTGGCAACTCACCGCCGGCTTCCGGGCGAAGTATGGGCGAGTGCTGCTATTCGATCCGACTAACCCGAAATCCGCCGCGTACAATCCGCTGCTCGAGGTGCGCCGTGGCGATTGGGAAGTCCGTGACGTGCAGAACGTCGCCGACGTTTTGGTCGATCCGGAAGGCTCGCTCGACAAGCGCAATCACTGGGAGAAGACCAGCCACTCGCTGCTGGTCGGCGCGATCCTCCATGTGCTTTACGCCGAGGCGGACAAGACGCTCGCCGGAGTCGCGGGCTTTCTCTCCGATCCGAAGCGGCCGATCGAGACGACGCTGAAGGCGATGATGACAACGCCGCATCTCGGCGAAGCCGGGCCGCATCCGGTGGTCGCGTCCACGGCGCGCGAGCTGCTGAACAAATCCGACAACGAGCGCTCCGGCGTGCTCTCCACCGCCATGTCGTTTCTCGGCCTCTATCGCGATCCGGTCGTCGCCCAAGTGACGCGGCGCTGCGACTGGCGCATCGCCGATCTGATCGCCGATCCGCGTCCGGCGACGCTCTACCTCGTGGTGCCGCCATCCGACATCTCCCGGACCAAGCCGCTCATCCGTCTGGTGCTCAATCAGATCGGCCGGCGCCTGACCGAGGACCTGCACGCGAAGGAGCGCAAGCATCGCGTGCTGATGATGCTTGACGAATTTCCAGCGCTTGGCCGACTCGACTTCTTTGAGTCCGCGCTCGCCTTCATGGCGGGCTACGGCATCAAGAGTTTCTTGATCGCGCAGTCGCTGAACCAGATTGAGAAAGCCTACGGCGCAAACAATTCGATCCTCGACAATTGTCACGTGCGGGTCAGCTTCGCCACCAACGACGAGCGGACCGCCAAGCGCGTCTCCGATGCACTCGGCACCGCGACCGAGATGAAGGCGATGAAGAACTATGCCGGGCATCGCCTTTCGCCGTGGCTCGGCCATCTCATGGTGTCGCGCTCCGAGACCGCCCGCCCGCTGCTCACGCCCGGCGAAGTGATGCAACTCCCGCCAACCGAGGAGATCGTCATGGTCGCGGGTACTGCGCCGATCCGGGCGAAGAAGGCACGGTATTACGAGGACGCCCGGTTTAAGGAACGCGTGCTGCCGCCGCCCGATCCGCAAAAGTCCGGGCGCACGTCCCGCGCCGATGGGTGGTCGACGCTCTCCCCACAGAGACCCGACGCGGCGCTACTGGCAGAGATGGAGAAGGCAGAGGGCGACCAGGCCAATAGCGGGCTGCGCCGGGAACCCGAGCTTCCCGATCATGTCGCTATCGTCAAGGAGACGACCGACCAGACGCCAGCGGAGGAGTTCGCGGTTCTGCTCGACGAGGAACCCGAGGACGTCGCCCGCCAGCGTCAAGCGCTGCGCCGCCAGATGACGGGCGTCGCGCGTCAGGTCTCGCTCGATCCCAATGACGGCATGGACCTCTAGGAGGCGGCGATGAAAGACCGTCTGAACCTCACCTTGCCCGTCGAGATGATCACACGGATCAACGAGCTGTCGGAACGCAAGAAGATCCCGCGATCGGCCATCGTCGAGGCAGCCGTGGCGTCGTTCCTCTCGCCAGATGCCGCCGATCGGCGCGAGGCCGCCTTCACCCGCCGGATGGACCGGCTCTCCCGCCAGGCCCAACGGATCGAGCGCGATCTCGGGGTCACGGCCGAGACGCTGGCGCTCTTCGTCCGCTTCTGGCTGACGATCACGCCACCATTGCCGGGCGACGCGCAGGCCGCCGCGCAGATCAAGGGTCGCGAGCGCTTCGAAGGCTTTGTCGAAACGCTCGGCAAAAGGCTCCAGAAGGGTCAGAGCTTTCTGAGGGAAATCCCCGACGATGTCCCCGGCAGGCTCAGCGGCGATGACGACGACTCGCCAACACAGGACCGATAGTGTCCGCTTGTCGTCTCTCAAGTCACAACCGATTCCGCCGTTCGCCTGTATTTGCACGCTAGGCTACTACGACGATCTAATCTTGTTGAACCAGCCTGACTTCTGGCTCTTTTAATCATCCCCGATCCAGGGCCGCGCGTCGTGCGCGCCCGCGAAAGACCGGGGACGACGTGGCGACAACACACCAGAAATCCGAAGCGATCATCCGGGGAGCGCGCATGTTGCGCACCGCCCTTGGTCCCGCCATCGCTCGATTCCTGGAAGATCCTGCGATCGTTGAGGTGATGCTCAACCCCGACGGGCGGCTCTGGATCGACCGACTTTCCGAGGGTCTTTCCGATACGGGTGAGCGGCTTTCTTCCGCCGATGGCGAGCGCATCATCCGCCTCGTCGCGCACCATGTCGGTGCCGAGGTGCATCCCGGTAGCCCCCGCGTCTCCGCCGAGCTGCCCGAGACGGGAGAACGGTTCGAAGGCCTGCTGCCGCCCGTCGTCGCGGCGCCGGCCTTCGCCATCCGCAAGCCCGCTGTCGCAGTGTTCACTCTGGACGACTATGTCGCCGCCGGCATCATGACGGGCGCGCAAGCCGAGGCGCTGCGCGATGCCGTGGCGTCCCGGCAAAACATCCTCGTCGCCGGCGGCACCTCGACCGGCAAGACGACGCTCACCAACGCGCTGCTGGCCGAAGTCGCCAAGACAGACGATCGCGTCGTCCTGATCGAGGATACGCGCGAGCTGCAGTGCGCCGCCCCCAATCTCGTAGCGCTGCGCACCAAGGACGGCGTGGTCTCGCTCTCCGATCTGGTGCGCTCCAGCCTGCGGCTCCGCCCAGACCGGATTCCCATCGGCGAAGTTCGCGGCGCTGAAGCCCTCGACCTGCTGAAAGCCTGGGGCACGGGGCATCCGGGCGGCATCGGCACCATCCACGCGGGCACCGCGATCGGCGCAGTGCGCCGCCTCGAACAGCTCATCCAGGAAGCCGTTGTCACCGTCCCGCGCGCTCTGATCGCCGAGACCATCGACCTCGTCGCTGTGCTTTCCGGCCGCGGTGCTCAACGCCGTCTCGCCGAACTCGCCCGTGTCGATGGGCTGGGCCCGACCGGCGACTACGCCATGACCCACGCAGCATCCAAACCATCGGGAGATCCAGCATGATCCGTCACTCGCTTCGCATTAGTCGTCACATCGCGACGGCAGCGTCCGTCAGCTTCCTGTCGATCGCTGTGGCGCCTGCCGCCCACGCGTCGGGCTCGTCGATGCCATGGGAACAACCGCTCCAGCAGATCCTTCAGTCGATCGAGGGTCCTGTCGCCAAGATCGTCGCGGTGATCATCATCATCGTCACCGGCCTGACGCTCGCCTTTGGTGATACGTCGGGCGGCTTCCGCCGGCTGATCCAGATCGTCTTCGGTCTGTCGATCGCGTTCGCGGCCAGCTCGTTCTTCCTGTCGTTCTTCTCGTTCGGCGGCGGAGCGCTCGTCTGATGGCCGGCATGGTCGACCCCTCGGCCGAAGTGCCCGGCTTCTCCGTGCCCGTCCACCGGGCGCTGACCGAGCACATCCTGCTCGGCGGCGCCCCGCGCTCGATCGCGATCCTCAACGGCACGCTGGCGGCGGCGCTCGGTCTCGGCCTTCGCCTCTGGCTGGTCGGCCTCGGACTTTGGGCCCTCGGTCACTTCGCGGCGGTCTGGGCAGCCAAACGCGATCCGCAATTCGTCGACGTGGTGCGCCGCCATCTGCGCATCCCCGGCCACCTGGCGGTCTGAGGAGGCGCATCGATGCTCAACCTTGCCGAATATCGCAATCGCAACACCCGGCTCGCCGACTTCCTCCCCTGGGTCGCCCTGCTTGGCGAAGGCGTCGTCCTCAACAAGGATGGCTCGTTGCAGCGCACCGCCCGCTTCCGCGGCCCCGATATGGATTCCGCCGTGCCGGCCGAGCTCGTCGCCGTCGCCGGCCGGCTCAACAACGCCTTCCGGCGCCTCGGCTCCGGCTGGTCGATCTTCGTCGAGGCGCAGCGCCATGCCGCCGCGACCTATCCCTCGAGCATGTTTCCGGATTCAGCGTCCGGCCTGCTGGATGCCGAGAGGAAGGCCGATTTCGAGGAAGCGGGCACGCACTTCGAGTCGAGCTACTTCCTGACTTTCCTCTATCTGCCGCCGGCCGAGGACGCCGCGCGCACCGAAGCCTGGCTCTATGAGGGACGAGAGCAATCGGGCGTCGATGCCCATGAGATCCTGCGCGGCTTCATCGACCGCACCGATCGCGTGCTGCAGCTCGTCGAAGGCTTCATGCCGGAATGCGTCTGGCTCGGTGACGGCGAGACGCTGACCTACCTGCATTCCTGCGTCTCGACCAAACGCCACCGCGTCCGCGTACCCGAGACGCCAATGTACCTGGACGCGCTTGTCGCCGACCAGCCACTCACCGGCGGTCTGGAGCCGAGACTGGGAACGGCGCATCTGCGCGTGCTCACCATCGTCGGCTTTCCCACAGTAACTACGCCTGGATTGCTCGACGATCTGAACCGGCTCGCCTTTCCCTATCGCTGGTCGACGCGCGCCATCCTGCTCGACAAGACCGATGCGACCAAGCTGCTGACGAAAATCCGGCGGCAATGGTTTGCCAAGCGCAAGTCGATCGCCGCCATCCTGAAGGAGGTGATGACCAACGAGGCGTCCGTCCTTGTGGACACCGACGCGGCCAACAAGGCGGCGGATGCCGACCTCGCCCTTCAGGAACTCGGCGCCGACTATGCCGGCCAGGCCTATGTGACGGCGACCGTCACGGTCTGGGACGAGGATCCCCGCATCGCCGCCGAGAAGCTGCGGCTGGTCGAAAAGATCGTACAGGGCCGCGATTTCACGGCGATGCCGGAGACGATCAACGCGGTGGACGCCTGGCTCGGCTCACTGCCCGGCCACGTCTACGCCAATGTTCGGCAACCGCCGATCTCCACGCTCAATCTCGCCCACATGATCCCGCTGTCGGCGGTGTGGGCGGGGCCGGAACGGGATGAGCACTTCGGGTCGCCCCCCTTGCTCTATGGCAAGACCGAGGGAAGCACCCCGTTCCGGTTTTCCCTTCATGTCGGCGATGTCGGTCACACGCTTGTCGTCGGCCCGACGGGCGCCGGCAAGTCGGTGCTGCTGGCGCTCATGGCGCTGCAGTTCCGCCGCTATGCCGGCAGCCAGGTTTTCGCTTTCGATTTCGGCGGAAGCATTCGCGCCGCGGCCCTTGCGATGCGCGGCGACTGGCACGATCTCGGCGGCGGCCTGACGGAAGGATCGGAGTCCTCCGTGGCGCTTCAGCCGCTGGCGGGAATCCACGAGGTGCAGGAGCGCGCCTGGGCGGCGGACTGGGTCGCCGCGATCCTCCTCCGCGAAGGCTTGGCCGTAACGCCCGACGTCAAGGAGCATCTCTGGTCGGCGTTGAGCTCGTTGTCCTCCGCTCCGGTCAACGAACGCACCATCACGGGCCTCGCCGTCCTCCTGCAATCGAACGACCTGAAGCAGGCGCTGCGGCCCTATTGCGTCGGCGGCCCCTATGGCCGGCTACTCGACGCGGAAGCCGAGCATCTGGGTGAAGCGACTGTGCAAGCCTTCGAGACCGAGGGCCTGATCGGCACCGGCGCTGCGCCCGCAGTCCTCGCCTATCTGTTCCATCGCATCGAGGACCGGCTCGACGGCCGGCCGACGTTGCTCATTGTCGATGAAGGCTGGCTCGCGCTCGACGACGAAGGCTTCGCCGGCCAGCTCCGCGAGTGGCTGAAGACGCTGCGCAAGAAGAACGCCAGCGTCATCTTCGCCACGCAGTCGCTGTCCGACATCGACAACTCCGCCATCGCGCCCGCGATCATCGAGAGCTGCCAGACCCGTCTGCTGCTGCCGAATGAACGCGCGATCGAGCCGCAGATCACCACGATCTATCGCCGCTTCGGTCTCAACGACCGCCAGATCGAGATCCTCGCGCGGGCCACGCCGAAGCGCGACTACTACTGCCAGTCACGACGCGGCAACCGGCTGTTCGAGCTGGGCCTGTCCGACGTTGCGCTGGCGCTCTGCGCCGCGTCGTCGAAGCAGCACCAGGCGCTTATCGCCGAGGTGTTCGCCCGGTCGGGCCGTGACGGCTTCCTGCACGAATGGCTCGCCGAATGCTCGCTCGGTTGGGCGGCGGACCTCATCGCCGACCTTACCAACGTCAGCCCCCAGACCGTCATTCCCACCAGCCAGGAGGTATTGTCATGACCCGTTTTCGCTCCCGCTCGCGCGCCGCCCGGCTCGCTCTGTCCATCCTGGCGGCGCCGCTGACGCTTACGCCGATAGTCGCACCTCCGGCCGCGGCGCAATGGATCGTCTACGATCCCACCAACTATGCCCAGAACCTGCTGACGGCGGCCCGCGCTCTGCAGCAGATCAACAACCAGATCACCTCGCTTCAGAACGAGGCGACGATGCTGATCAACCAGGGCCGCAATCTCGCGAGCCTGCCATTCTCGTCGCTCCAGCAGCTTCAGCAGTCCGTCCAGCGGACGCAGCAGCTCCTCCAGCAAGCCCAGCGGATCGCCTACGACGTCCAGAACATCGATCAGGCGTTCCGCACTACCTACGGCAACGCCTCGATGACGGCTTCCGAACAGCAGCTCGTCGCCCAGGCGAAGGAGCGCTGGCAGAACACCGTGAGCGGCCTGCAGGACTCCATGCGCGTCCAGGCCGGCGTCGTCGGCAACATCGATACCAACCGGACGCAAATGTCGACGCTGGTCGGCCAGAGCCAGGGCGCGACTGGCGCGCTACAGGCGACGCAAGCTGGCAACCAGCTCCTCGCGCTGCAGGCCCAGCAGCTCGCCGACCTTACAGCGGTCGTCGCGGCCAATGGCCGGGCGCAGGCGCTCCAGTCAGCCGAGCAGGCCGCCGCGACCGAACAGGGCCGCGAGCAGCGCCGTCGTTTCCTCACTCCCGGCTCCGGCTATCAGCCCGGCAATGCCCGGATGTTCCCGAGCGGAAACTGAGGGCGCGATCATGGACGGAAAGATGCTCGCCCGCGTCAGTGCCATCGTCTTCATCGCCGTGGCCGTCACCGCCACGGCGATCGAGATGGCCAGACACGAGGACGCGCCGATCGACCAGATCGTCGATCCGGCCGGCGCCGAGACCATTGATCCGCTGCGGGCCGAACTCATCCGCTGCGGAGGAATCGGTGAGGCCGGTCCGCGCGACCCTTCCTGCCTGCGCGCCTGGGCCGAGAACCGCCGCCGCTTCCTTGCCCCCGGGGCTCGCCCCGCCGAGCGGCTACCTGACGCGCAATTGCCGCGCCCGGCGACGACCAGCCCGGCGCCAGCGGTTCCGCTCCAACCCGAAGAGGCCAGATAGCATTATGGGCGGCACCGGCGTCATCGACCACTTCCTGGAGGTCTTCACCCGCTACATCGACTCCGGATTTGGGTTGCTGAGCGGCGAAGTCGCGTTCATCGCCACCACGCTGATCGTCATCGACGTGACGCTCGCCGCCCTGTTCTGGAGCTGGGGCGCCGACGACGACATCATGGCGCGGCTGGTCAAGAAGACGCTCTTCGTGGGTGTCTTCGCCTACCTCATCGGCAACTGGAACAACCTCGCCAGGATCATCTTCGAGAGCTTCGCCGGCCTCGGCCTGAAGGCGTCTGGCACGGGCTTTACGACGGCCGATCTACTCCGCCCGGGCAAGGTTGCGCAAACCGGCCTAGATGCCGGCCGGCCGCTGCTGGAGTCGATCTCCGGCCTGATGGGTTACTGGTCATTCTTCGAGAACTTTATCCAGATCGCCTGCATGTTCCTCGCCTGGGCGCTGGTGCTGCTCGCCTTCTTCATCCTCGCGATCCAGCTCTTCGTTACCCTGATCGAGTTCAAGCTGACGACGCTCGCGGGCTTTGTCCTCATTCCCTTCGGTCTCTTCGGCAAAAGCGCCTTCATGGCCGAGCGCGTGCTCGGCAATGTCATCTCGTCCGGCATCAAGGTCTTGGTGCTCGCTGTCATCATCGGCATCGGCTCGACTCTCTTCTCCGAATTCACCGCCGGCTTTGGCGGCGCAACGCCGACCATCGACCAGGCCATGGCGATCGTGCTGGCCGCACTCACGCTGCTTGGCCTCGGCATCTTCGGTCCCGGCATCGCCAATGGCCTTGTCTCGGGAGGACCGCAGCTTGGCGCGGGTGCGGCCGTCGGCACCGGCCTCGCCGCAGGCGGCATGGTCGCCGCCGGCGCCGCTACGGTGGGAGCCCTTGCTTCCGGAGGCGCGGCGGCGATCGGCGGCGCGGCCGCCGCTGCGCGCGGTGGGGCTGCCCTCGCGGGCGTAGCGTACACGGCCTACAGCCTCGGCTCGGCGGGCCAGTCGGGCGCGGCGAGCGTCGCTTCCGGTCTCGGTGGCGTTGCACGCGCAGGCGCTTCCGCCGCTGCCTCTCCGTTCAAGCGCGCCGCGTCGCGTGCGGCGGACAGCATGAAGTCGAGCTTCTCTGCCGGCGCCAAATCCGCGGTCGAGGCGACGGGCGGCTCCTCGACCGCGGGCACGATTGGCGGCGAGACGGAGGCCGCCAACGATGCGTCCGCCAGTCAGAACGCCTCTTCCCGTCTGGGACCGCCCGACTGGGCCAAGCGCATGAAGCGCTCTCAGAACATCACGCATGGCGTCCAGGCCGCCGCGCATGCGGTCCGCTCTGGTGACAGCCACGGCGGCGGCTCTTCCATCAACCTTTCCGAAAGCGACCGCTGATGAGCCTCTTCAAACGACCAGCAACCCATTACGGCAAATCCCCCGAACCCGAGACGCCCTATCAGCGCGCCGGCCAGGTCTGGGACGACCGCATCGGCTCGGCCCGTGTGCAGGCCAGGAACTGGCGGTTGATGGCTTTTGGCTCGTTGATCCTGTCGGCCGGCTTCGCCACCGCGCTTGTCTGGCAGTCGGCGCGCGGAACGATCGTGCCCTGGGTCGTGCAGGTCGATCGCCTGGGGCAAGCCCAGGCCGTCGCACCCGCCACCGCCGACTATCAGCCGACCGATCCACAGATGGCCTGGCATCTCGCGCGCTTCATCGAGCAGGTCCGCTCGATCCCGGCAGACGCCATCATCGTGCGGCAGAATTGGCTCAGAGCTTACGAGTTCACCACCTCGGCCGGCGCGATGGCGCTCAACGATTATGCCCGCGCCAATGATCCCTTCACCAAGGTCGGCAAGCAGCAGATCTCGGTCGACGTCTCGTCGGTCATCCGTGCGTCGCCCACGAGCTTCCGCGTCGCCTGGATCGAGCGGCGCTATCAGGACGGCGCTCTCGCCGAAACATCGCGCTGGACCGCCATCCTCACCATCGTCGTGCAGCCGCCGCGCACCGCCGAAAAACTCCGGGCCAATCCGCTCGGAATCTACGTCAACGCCATCAACTGGTCACGGGAGCTGGGGCAATGAAGTCGTCTTTCCGTAAAGCCGGAAATCCGGCTTCACACACATACGTCTCGCCGGTTTTACGCAAAGCCGCGCTGCCGCTCCTTCTCCTTGCGACAACCGCGCTCGCCGGCTGCGCCACCACGCAGAAACCGCCCGAGATCAGCTATGACGACGCAGCGCCCGCCGTTCAGGCGGGCGATCCGCCAGCGCCGGTCACCGTGGTCGAGGTTCCCCGGCCGCTGCCGCTCCCCGGCCAGTTGAAGCCGGTCGAAACGACACGAAGCGCACCGGAGCCGACCGATCCGGCCGCTCGCATCAATCAGGCCAATGCCGCCGCGCGCGTGCAGCCCGTCCGCAACGGCTTCATCAACTCGATGCAGGTCTATCCCTTCACGCAGGGCGCGCTCTATCAGGTCTACACCGCCGTCGGGCAGATCACGGACATCGCACTCCAGCCCGGCGAGCAGCTCGTTGGCTCCGGGCCCGTCGCCGCCGGCGACACCGTGCGTTGGATCATCGGCGACACCGAAAGCGGATCGGGCGCGACGCGACAGATCCATATCTTGGTGAAGCCGACCCGCTCCGAGCTCATGACGAACCTGGTCATCAATACCAACCTGCGCACCTATCATATGGAGCTGCGCTCGACCGAGCGCACCTATATGGCTTCGGTCTCCTGGCAATATCCGCAGGATCAGCTCATTGCGCTCCGCCGCCAGAACATTGAGGCCCAGGCCGCTCTACCCGTCGCCACCGCCATCGACCTGTCCCGTGTCAATTTCCGCTACGAGATCGACGGCGACCGTGCGCCGTGGCGGCCGCTGCGCGCCTTCGACGACGGCCGCCAGGTCTTTATCGAGTTTCCGCGCGGCATCGGCCAGGGCGAGATGCCACCGCTCTTCGTCGTCGGCCCTGAAGGCAATACCTCCGAGCTGGTGAACTACCGGGTTCGCGGCAACCACATGATCGTCGATCGGCTCTTTGCCGCCGCCGAGCTGCGCTTTGGCGCGGGTGATCGCCAAAAGCGCGTGCGCATCACCCGCACCGACGGGAGGCCGGCATCGTGAGCGACATCGATCCCCGGAAAGAGGAAGGGCCTGAAGCGAACAACGCCGAGCAGCCCCTGACCGGCGAGCCGGCGCCGCCAATGCGGCTGCGCGCCGAGGAGCCGCGTGTCACGCGTTTGTCGAGGAAGGTATTCGCCGGCCTCGGTCTCGTCGCCAGCGTCGGAATCGGCGGAGCATTGATCTACGCGCTCCAGACCCGCGACGGCGGGCGCCCAAACGAAGAGCTATATTCGACGGATAATCGCGCCACCGCCGATGGTCTTGCCGGCCTGCCGCGTGACTATACGGGGCCGGTGCTGGGGCCACCGTTGCCCGGCGATCTCGGCCGGCCCATCCTCGATGCGCAGAACAGAGGCCAGCCGGTCCCGGTTCCTGGCATGGCGACACCCACCCCCGGGCTCAGCGCGGAGGAGCAGCGCCGGCTTCAGGAGCTGGAAGCGGCACGGACGGCACGGCTGTTCGCCTCGACCGAGACAAGAGCGACGTCCACGCCGACAGCGACATCACCAAGCGGAACACCGCCCGCAAATGCCCAATTGCCTCTGCCCGATCTAACAAGCCTCGGCCTTGCGCCGCAGCCGGCCACGCCCACCGCGCAGGATCGTCAACTCGCTTTCCTCAACGCTGCCGCCGATCGGCGGACTGTCTCCCCGGACCGCGTCATGGCGCCGGCATCGCCCAACATTCTTCAGGGCGGAGCGGTGATCTCGGCCGCGCTGATTACCGGCATCCGCTCCGATCTACCCGGCCAGATCACCGCGCAGGTGACCGAGAACGTCTATGACAGCCCAACCGGCCGCATACTGCTTGTGCCGCAGGGCACCCGATTGATCGGCCAGTATGATAACGGCGTCGGGTTTGGGCAGCGTCGCGTGCTGCTAGTCTGGAACCGACTCATCATGCCGAACGGCCGCTCGATCGTGCTCGAGCGTCAGCCGGGCGCCGATTCTGAGGGCTATGCAGGCCTTGAGGATGGTGTCGATTATCACTGGGGCGAACTGTTCAAGGCCGCCGCGCTCTCCACCATCCTCAGCGTTGGCGCCGAGGCAGGATCGTCTGGCCAGGACAGCGACATCGTGCGGGCGCTGCGTCAGGGCGCATCAGACAGCGTCAGTCAGACCGGTCAGCAGATCGTCCGCCGTCAACTCAACATCGCGCCGACGCTCACGATCCGGCCGGGCTTCCCGGTCCGCGTGATCGTCACCCGCGATCTCGTCCTCGAACCCTATGGAGGGTGATCCATGGCGAAGCTGAAACTTGGGGCATTTGCGGACGACAAGCCGGTCAAGATCTCGATCGAACTGCCGGCGGCCGTCCACCGCGAGCTTGTCGCCTATGCTGAGGTGCTTGCTCGGGAGATAGGGCGGCCGGTCGGCGATCCCGTCAAATTGGTCTCGCCCATGATCGAGCGCTTCATGGCGACGGATCGAGGTTTTGCGAAAGCGCGGCGCGATCATCAAAGTAGTCGCTAGCCGATACCGGGGCCTGGACAGGCGAAGGATTAGTTGCCGGTCGCGCCATCGGCGATGACTTGCCACGCTTGGACATAATTCTTGCGAGACTCAGCAGCCGCCGAAGGGCCGGATTATCGTTGTGCGGCGACCAGATCGCGCAGAAGGGCAGGATTTCATCGGCCAACGGCCGATAGACTACACCGGGAAAATGGGCGGCCGTTGTCGCTTCGCTGGTGAGCGTAATTCCGCGGCCAAGAGCGACAACCTGCATGAGATTGTCCCGTCCGACACCATGCCGCTCCACGCTTAAATGGTGGCCCAGTTCCGTAAGATGCTTCACCAGATAGTCCTGGATTTCCGGCCCTGGCTCAGTCTCGCTGACAATGAAGTGCCGGTCGCGCAGGTCTTTCCACGCGATCTGATCCTGATCCGCAAGCTCATGATGGCGGGGACAGGCCACAAAGACCCGCTCGTTCCAGAGATGCGCAACGTCGCATCCCGGTGCGGCAGGGTCGCCAGTCAAGAATGCTACATCGATCCGCCGCCTCTGCACGGAGGCGATGTGCTCGTTGGGACCTCCTTCGACGAAATCGAGGTGCACACCAGAATGCCTGGCGTCGTAGGCGGAGAGCAGTTCGGCAAGGAAGCCGGACGCCAGGGATGAGAAGATGCCAATTCGCACCAAGCCCTCCTCGCCGCGTCCGATTGAGCCCACGTCCTTCGCCGCGTACGCGATCTGGCTGATTGCTTTCCGAGCCCGGACGAGAAATCTCTGGCCTGCATAGGTCAGGTCAACCCCACCATGATGGCGGATAAACAGCGTGGCGCCGATGTCATCCTCCAGATCGCGGATGCGCCGGCTAATCGCCGACTCCTGGACGGCAAGCGCCTTCGCCGCTTGCCGGAAGCTGCCGTGCTCGGCCGCAGCAATCACATAGCGGAGGTGGCGCAGTTCGATCTTCAATCTCTTCGGCCTCCGAGACTTCGGAAGCCAGCATCAAGGCGTTTCCAATGCCAGCCATACATCAACATTGCTGCGCACCGCTGGGTGCAGCCATCGGCGCTTCGACGGATCGGATCTCCGGACCAGACAGCCTAAGCAACAGCGCCGCCTGGTCCTCGGAAAAATTATGCAATTTCGACAGCCCGAAGATCGCCGATGTCAAACTCAGCTTACCCACCACCCAGGCCGAAGCCACCCGTGCTGGTGACACCCCTCGGTCCTTTAATATTGCTCCGACCACTGCCCCCGTCGCCATCACTTCCGCCCTCACTCTATCGTAGTTCGGGCAAGGAATTGCACCAAGCTCGCTGATCTCCCGCGATCCGTCGTTGGATCTTGCGTGTGCGCTCTGACGAGCGGTTTCATAGCTTGTCAGACCAAATCATCGCCAACGCTCAGTCCGGTGCGCGATCACTCTATAGGCTTGGTTTAATCGAGCTTGAGATGGGACTCGCCTCTGCCCTTCTCTGCCGATGTCAGCTAACGTCTCGAGTGCACACAGCAGATGCTCGGCAACATCTAGTCGATCCTCATCGGAGGCGCGCCGGAATGCGGTAAGTACCAGGTCGTCAAGATTGCTAGCTCGCGACAGCATCGAACCCCTGCTCGCCGAGCGCCTGCACAACCGTCTGTTCACGAACGGTCTCCTTCTTAAAGGTAACTTGGATCTGCTTCTGCCATAGCTTTGTCTTGACCTTGTGTATGCCGGGTATCGCCGTTAAAGCATCACGGATTTTCTCAGCGCAGCCTTCGCAGACCATCCCTGGGATTGCCAGGGTCACTGTTGCAAGCGAACTATCCTGACGAACCATGTCGTTCTCCCTCACAGCAATGCAGCGTAAACTTGAGCGTAGTACCAACCGACAAATAGTAGAGCGATGCCGCTTGCGAACTGAATCGGGCGACCGAGCAATCCAAGCCGAGTGAAGCGCGTCGCGGTGCTTGCGGCGGCTCCCGCGAGAAGAAACGGTAACCCCCGGCCGACGCCGAAGAAAAAGGATAGCAATACGCCGAGTTTCGGGGTGCCTGTAGCTGCAACGACCGTAAACAGAAGCAGGAGCGGAGCGACCGAGGTGCCAAGACTGAACACAAGGCCATAGCCGAACGCGCCCGCCACGCCGGGCCGTCTCCAAGCCGTGAGCCGGTCGAATGGCAGCCGGGGTCTCCAGAAGGCGAGCCCTGCGGCCACGAACGAAAGGAAAGCCATAACGAGCGCCCAGTTGCGACCGAATGACTCCGTCGCCAACGCGCCGAGTTGACCCGCAAAGAGACCAAGTGCGGTGAGGCTTCCGACGATTCCGACGAAGAAAGCGCTTGCGATTGCGAGCCCGTCGTGACGACCTCCGGTGTCAGATGCTCCGGCCATACCCGCGACGCTGAGCCCAACAGGCAATGTGCACGGACAAACCGCGCTCGCCAAAATACCCGCGAGGAACGTGGTGCCTATTGCGGGCACCAGCCCCCCTCCAGCGAGGCCAGGTTGGATCGACTGCAATGCAGACTCTAACGTCATTTCGCCTCCACCGGGGTCCCAGCTTGATATCCGAGTGCGTTCACAGCGGCGACGATGCGGTCAGGCGAAACACGTGCGGGGGTGTAGGTCACGCGCATCGTCCTGGCCGCCAAGCTCACCTCGACATTAGATACGCCATCGATGTTCTTGACGGTTTGCTTGATCGTCGCGGCACAGCTCACACACGACATACCGGTCACCGGCACGACGACCGTCGTTCCTGCAGCCTTATCGGAAGCCGAGCTTGTAGAGATCGCGAGCGAGAACAGAAAAGAGAGGAGCAACGCGCCAGCTGAAAACAGGATTCTCCAACGGCCGTGAAACAGCCCGGACGGTCGGCTCGTGTTCGTCATGTGATGTTCGCCTTTCGTCGTAATGCACCAAGTGCAGCTGCTCCGCATTTTTCGAGATTCTGCCATCCGTACCGTAGTCCGGAGTCAATAGACGTCAAATGTCGCATGCCAGGAGGCACGGTGCCTCGCCCTTCAGCTGCTCCGGACTTGAACTACCTCAGACCGAAACAGACGGATGGACATCACGGCCAACCCCAGTTCGACCATGGCGAAAACGCCCAGTGATACTTCGAAGCCAAAGCGGAGCATCTCACCAAAGATCAAGCTACCCAGCCCCATGCCGACGAAGAGCATGAAGACGTTCAGCCCCATGGCTTGCCCAGGCCGCTTATCACCGAGCGAGGTGACAATCCCGCCGAAGAGCGGCTGCGTCATGTCATAGCCAAGAGAGAGAAGCATCGCCACCACCGGCGCAAGGATCAAGGGAAAGCCGAGGATCAGCAGCGCGGCTGCGACGGCGCTGAGCGCGAGACCAAGGGGCAGCAACCTGGCGCGGCCCCAGCGGTCCGCCGCCCGGCCGATCATCGGCCCGAGCAAGAAGCCCGGCACGCCGTATCCGAGCAAGGCCAATCCGACGCCGACCGGTCCGACGCCGTGTCGCTGTTCGAAATACACACCAAGCCACGTGAAGACGCCGGAGTGGAACATCGAGTTGACAAGGACATAGCCGTATGTGCGCTGCCCCCTTGGCGTGCCGAGGAGGCTCTTGTAGCCGCGGAAAAGATCGCCGAACGTGCCCGTGACCGGCTGCACTGCCGCAGCAATGATGCGGCGATAGGGCAGGAACAGGAGCAGGATACCCGCTCCAGCCGCTCCCACTACGAGAAACAGCCCTTGCCATCCGACGAAGGGAACGAGCATCGCGCCGGCGGGTGAGCCAAAGGCCATCCCGCCGGCCATGGCGCCAAAGAGCCAGCCTAGCGGGCGCCCACGCTGCTCATAAGGATAGAGGCGGCCGACGAGCGCGAGGCCGAGCGGCACGACGCCACTGGCGCCGAGCCCGGTCAGGACCCGCCAAAGGGCGATCTGTTCGATGGAGGTGGCCATCGCCGTCAAAGCTGTGAGTACGGCAAACGCCGCCAGCGACGCGAACATGACGCGGTGGATGCCCAGCCGATCCGCGAGAAGCCCAAAAACCAGCGTCGCGATTCCGTAAGGGATCAGATAGGCTGGCACAATGAGCCCGACTCTCTCGACCGACGTCCCGAAAGTATTGGCGAGCGTCGGTATGATGGGCGCGACCATGAAAGCTTGAAAGAAGATGACGAAGGTCGCCGCCGCGAGCATCCGAAGCAGGCGCTCGCGTTCATTGTTTACCTGTGAAACATCCATACCACTCATGTCCTTGTAACTTGCAGTTGCCATGTCCGTGCCTCACGCCGTCTGGATCGCGTCCGCCACAACGGGGCGGCCGACACTCAGTACCGCGTCGAAAAAGAGCTGCGGTCGACCCCACAGCGAATTGAAGAAGATTGCGGTGACACTGACGGCCATCGCGACCATGGCCCATACCGGATAGACGAGACCCGTCGCGGCGATAGGAATTCCGACGCCATTGAACAGGAAGGCGAGAGTCACATTCTGGAGCATCTTACGGTAGCTTCTCCGGCTGATCTGGCGCGCGACCGGAACAGCATCGAGACGATTGGAGAGGATAATGATGTCGGCTGACTCGATAGCGATATCCGTGCCACCACCCATGGCGATGCCAACATCCGCTTGCATGAGAGCGGGGGCGTCATTGATACCATCGCCAACCATGGCAACCCTTGTGCCGCCGACCTGAAGCTGCCGCACGATCTCGGCTTTACCGTCGGGCAGCACGCCAGCATGAACAACGTCGATGCCGACCTCCCTCGCGACCTTGTGCGCGGCACGCTCGTTGTCACCTGTAAGCAGGACAAGCTGGAGTCCATCGGCCCGCAGTTGTGCGACGGCCTTCACTGCTTCCGCCTTCAGCTTATCGCCAAGGCCAAGCAGTCCGAGTGCCCGTCCTCCCCTGCCGACGGCGATCACCGTTCGGCCAGCCTCCTCCAGCGCCACGATCCGGGCCTGTAGCTGCGCCAGGTTCACCCCCCGTTCAGCCAGGAAATGGGGGCTTCCGACAAGAACCTCCTCACCGCCGATGTCAGCGACGATGCCTTTACCTGGCATAGCCTCAAAGGACTCGACGTCCGGCGGGACGGCGCCTCGCTCGAAAGCCGCGGTGACCACTGCTTGAGCGAGCGGGTGTTCAGAGGAAGCTTCTGCCGCTGCCGCCAAGGCGAGCAGCTCGTCCTCTTCGCCATTTACGGCCTCAATCTCACGAACCGCAGGCTTGCCCTGAGTAAGCGTGCCGGTCTTATCGAGGACAATGGTCTTCACCAGCCGGAAGCCTTGGAAGGCTTCGCCGGTGCGCATGAGAATGCCCCGTTCGGCTGCCTCGCCGGCACCGCGCACTATGGAAAGCGGCGCGGAGATACCCACCGCGCAAGGATAGCCCATTACAAGCACGCTCAACCCGGCGAAGATTGCCCGTTCCAAGTCGACTTCGCCGGATACGAACCATGAGCCGACTAGCCAACCGATAAGAGCGAGCGTCGCAATAACGAGAACCGTCGGCGTATAAATCTGAAGAACTCTGTCTACGAGATGCAAGAGGCCGGGCTTGAGTGCCCGAGCGTCCTCGACTTCGCGAATGACCTTATGCAAGAAGCTTCCCTCGCCCACGGCTCGCACCTGAACAAGCAAGGTACCGTTGCCATTGATCGAGCCGCCGATCACTGCGTCACCTTTCTTCCGTTCGACCGGGATCGGCTCGCCGGTGACAAAGGATTGATCGACCGCCGAATGGCCGCTAACCACCTCACCATCGACTGGCACGCGCTCGCCAGGACGAATGCGGACGAGATCGCCGATTGCCACCTCCGCGATCGGCAGCTCCAACTCGAGGCCGTTGCGCTCGACCCGCGCTGCTTCCGGCTGAAGATCGAGGAGTTGCTTCACCGCCTGCGAACTGCGGGTCTTGACGATCAGCGAGAGCCATTCCGAGAAGATGTGGTAGGTCGTGACCATCACTGAGACGGCAAAAAAGGCAGCAGTCGGGTAAGCTGCGGGGGAGAAGACGAACCCGATCAGACCTCCGATGAGGCCGGCGAAGGCGCCCGTCTCGAGCAAGACATGTTGATTGAGAATGCCCCGGCGCAGTGCCTGTGCCGCCATCACCAGAATATGGCATCCGATGCCAAAGACCAGAATAACGGCCATGGCGGCGACAAGCCACGGAATGGCCGCAGCGAACCAGGCCTGCTCCTTGACAAGCATCAGCGCGAGCGCAGCGATGCCCAACCCACCGGCACCAAGAATCGCCGGAGCAAGACCTCGTGCTCGCAGCACGAGGAACATCAACCCGATGAGACTGAAAAACACCACCCCATGGATGGCGAGGGCCGCGATCCCCATCGGGTTCGTAATTAGGGCGATGGCGAGGAGACTGAACGCGGTGGCAACGAGAAAACGGCGGCCCTCGCGGACGAGCTCGCGCTCCTCCTCTTCGAAGGGCCGAACCTTGCGCGGGTCGGAAATTGTATAACCGATGTCGCGCAGGATTTTCAGCAGCGCCTCGGGCCGGGCGACGTTCGGGTCGTATTCAACCAGCGCCTGCTCATGCGTGAGGCTTACTGCGACCTTGTCGACGCCTGCTTGACTGCCAAGCGCCTTCTCGATCGTTCCAGTGCAAAGCGAGCAATGCAGACCGCCAATCCGGGCGCGTATCCTGGCCCGATCGGGTCGGCTCGCCGGCTCCTCGCTCCAGGGCTGGATGCGTGGTGCAATCGCTGTAGCCGTGTTCATGCCCTGACCTCCGGTCCTACGTTCGCCAGCGAACTGCCGGCATTATCCGATTGAGCCGAGTCTACGCTCCGTACCAACCTACGGAGTCAAGCGGGCATTGGTGCGTATTCTGCCCGGCTACGAGCTGCGCCTTGATCTCGGTGAATAAGCCGAAGCCGATCGACCAGAGGCCAAGGGCGACGAGCAGTAAACCGGTCCAGAGCGGTAGTAGTCGCGATAATGCAGAGCCAATCCAGCGCGCGCCGCGCAGACGGGATGAGGACCGCTGCCCTCGGCAACGACAAGGCGAACCCGAAAAGACCCAACGAAACAAAGCCAGCCGAAAGGCTTGCACCGCTCACGCCGCCTGCTGCAGCCATACCCAACAAGGCAAATATCAGCAGCGCAGCGCACGCTGGAATGTTGAGACCAAAGAACAGACCCAAGGCGACCGAACCACGCGACCCGGACAGGCCGCCGCGGCCGGGCCCAAGTGAAATCTTCAGCGATCCAGCGCGGCGGAAAATGTATAAGAGTCCGATTGCGAGTTCAAAAGCCCCCAGCTCGGTCACTGATCCTGAGCCGGAACTTGGTAGCCTGCCTTCTTGATCACTTCGACAAGGAGATCTTCCCTGACGGTTTGCGGATCGAAGAGAATACGCGCCTGGCCGTCTTTGAAGGAAACATCGGCGCCGCGTACGCCCGCCTCAGAACTCACGAGGGCCTTGATGTTCTGTGCGCAGCCGTTGCAGTGCATACCTTCGATCTTTAGCGTGACCGATTTCATTTGATCTTCCTTCGTGTTCGGGTAGAGGATATTTGGTTTTCAAGCCGCTCCCCGTCCTGAAGCGCCTCCAGAATGGTGCACCCCTTCAGCGCCCCCCGGCCAGGGCAGTCCGCAATCACTTTCTCTAGCGCCTTGCGGATCTTCTTGAGCTCCATGATTTTCTCGTCGACCTCGTCGATCTTCAACGCCGCCTTCTGGCGCACGTCGCTGCAATCGGCCGCAGGATCGGCCCGAAGCCAAAGCAGATCTTGGATCTCGCGGAGCGAGAAGCCGATCTGCTGTGCCTTTCGGATGAATCTGATCCGCCGCACTGTCTCGGCAGAATAGTGCCGATATCCGGCGTATCCCGGTTTCTCCGGCTGCTCGATCAATCCGCGCCGCTCGTAGAAGCGGATCGTTTCGACACCGACACCCGCCTCTTGGGCGGCCTTGCTGATCGTCAATGCTTGCATATTTTATCTGTCCATTGGCTGTGAGCGCCGTACAGAGTACAGCCCTCTGGGGAGGGATCATTGGGCAAGAGGCGTCAACTGTGTTGGCGACCCCTCAGCATCCACGAGCCTTCCGTCTCGGATATGGATGACATGATCGGCTAGCTTGGCCAGATCCTCTGCATGGGTAACGACGATCACGGTGCGCTCACGCGATATCTCTCGCAGGACTTCGTAGATGATCTGCCCCGAGCGCGAGTCGAGATTGCCGGTCGGCTCATCGGCCAAGACCAGGCGAGGCTCATTGGCGACGGCGCGGGCGATCGCGACACGCTGCATCTCGCCGCCACTGAGCTCGCGCGGACGATGCTTTAGCCGAGGCCCGAGTTGAAACCGCTCAAGTAGGGATTTCGCCCGCGCAAGCCGCGTGGCTTTCGGCACACCGTTGAACTCCATCGGTAGGGCGACATTCTCCAGCGCCGTTAGGTTAGGAATCAGATTGAAGGTCTGGAAGACGAACCCAACCGTCTGCCGACGAAAGCGCGTAAGGTCGCGTTGAGAGAGCTGGTTAACTGACTGCCCCGCGACGACAATCTCGCCGCTTGTGGGCCGGTCCATTGCGCCGAGTATGTGCAGGAGCGTGGACTTGCCACTCCCGCTCGGGCCGACGATTGCGACCATACCCGTTTCCTGGACCGTGAGGTCTAAACCGGCGGCGGCGTAGATCGTCTCTCCCCCCTTGCGATAGGATTTCGAGACGCCGCGAAGCTCTATCAATGCTTTTTTGCTATTCATCTTTCATCGCCTCCAGCGGAGAGAGTTTGATGGCCTGCCACACGCCGTAGGCACTGCCGATGAGGGCGGCAAGCACGGCAACCACCACGACCAGAAGAAGAACCGAACCGGACACATTACTACTGACGGTAAGGCTCTCGAACAGTGGCTTGTATTGGCTCGGCAGGAATGGGCCGATGCCGAGTGCAAAAAACTGCCCTGTGACCGCTTTACCGAAGAGCCGGAAAATCAGGAGGCCGAGTACGCCACCAAGCAGCGTGAATGCGAGAGCCTCGGTAAGAAACTGGATCGTGACGCCCCCGTTGCTCGCGCCGATGGCCTTCAGAGTGCCAATCTCTCGTGCCCGCTCTCGCACCTGCATTAGCAAGACGAAGAACACCACGACGATCATGAGGATGAATGCGACAACGCTACCGGCACTAGCGAGCTGAATGACGGACCGGCTTGTCGTCGCTGTAAAAACGGCTGCGCTTTTCGGCGCAAGGATGTCGGCCACGTCACCGACGGTCTCCTGGAGACGCTGGGCGATAGCTGCAACGTTCTCGACCGAGTCGGCTTGAGCGAAGACCCAAGAAAAGCCGTGGTCGACGCCGTAGATCGAACGAAACGTGTCAATCGGCATGAACAGTTGGAGATCGCCGAAGACATAACCGCTGGCGTACATCCCGATGACCCGAAGTTCGCGTTTAGGCCGTCGGATGCCGTAGATCACCGGGTGCGTGAGCGTGGGATCGACCGTGAACGTCGCCTTGCCCATGTCCTCGGGCTTGATCCCGGCCCATTCGGCATAGCCCTGGCCAATGATCGCCACATCCTGCCCGGCGTCCTCCGAAGTGAAATCCCGTCCGGCGATGACCCGCGGATTACCGGACTCGCCGTGCGATTCAAGACGCTTTACAGCCATCGGCGCGAGCCCGACATGCATCGCGAAATTCGGCAGCGTGGTGGGCGACATGGCCAAAAGGTAAGGCTCAACCTGGGTGACATGCTCGATCCCGCGGACCTTCTCCACCACGCCGTCGGGCAGGAGACGATCCTGGTTGCTCATGTTGACGTGGCCCATGGAGCCTCGGGCCCGAAGTTGCAGGACCGTGTTCACGTTCCTGTTCATTTCGGCGGTTTGCTGGTCGACGGCCTGTCCGATCGATTGCATCGCCAAGAGCAGGAAAAAGGGCGCACCAATTAGGAGGGCGATCAGAACCAGCCTGGATTTGCTGCGTAGAAGATTGCGAAGACCGAGAACGATCATACCCATCGAGCGCTCCTCACGTGTTTCTCATGGCTTGGATTGGACTCAGGCGGATGCCCTTAAGAATTGGATAGCAACTGCCGATGGCCGCGAAGGTAAGCCCACCAAGCACGATAAGTAGGAAGGTCTCGCCATCGATTTGAACGTCGACGCTCAGTGTCGTCTGCAGGATTTTAGCAAAGAGGACCGCTATCACGACGGCGCCAACCGCAGCCAGCCCAGTTAAAGCGACGATTTCGGCGAGGAACTGCTTCACGACTTCATAGTTTGGCGCGCCGATCGCCTTCAACGTGCCGATTTCCTTGATACGCTCCCTGGTCGTGAGGACCATGATAAAGACCACGAGCACACCACCGAGGGCAAACAGGAGAAGTGATCCGTAGAGGGTAGCCGCGGCGATGCTACCCAAGGTCGCTCTTGCCGACGCTACCTGCTCGGCCGCGGTGACCGCGTCGACACCAGGAATCTGCTGCAGTTCGTTCCTGATGGCTTCAACGTTAGCTATCGAATCCGCGGTGACCCAGATCTTCGACAGCTTGTCTCCTGGATGGAGAACCCGGCGAAAGGTCTCGATTGGAATGAAGACGTGGTTGTCACCGAAATCATTATCGGTGCTGTAGATGCCGACCACCTGGAGCGGCCTGCCACCAATGTTGATCGTCTTACCGGACAATACGGCATCGGTGGCCGGCGCGACGATGCCCAAGCGCTCGCGCGCGTAATGCCTGCCGACAACGGCGACGTCCTGGTCTCGATCCTGTGCACCAAGGTTGCGACCCGCGACGATACGGGCATTCTCGTAATCGACCTCGCCGATCGCCCGCAGCGGAGTGCCAAGCCTCAAACCAATGAGCATAGCATAAGCGTTCGGCACCGAAGGATCTATCTGAGGCTCCATAACGTATTCCTCGATCTTTGCGATGTGATCTGCGTGAGGGATCCCTCCAATTCGTTCTAGGGTTCGGAGCGAGAAATACTCCGTACCCTGCTCACGACCCATTTCGGCCGAACCTGCGGGCGCGTCCGCACCAAAGCCACCGGTGCCGAAGGCGCCAGCTTCGCGAAGCTCGATGACGGTTCGAACGTTGGCCTGCAGGCTCTCCAGCCGCTGCTGCGTGGCCAGCGCGCCCTGAACCATCACGGCAAACAGGCCGATGATGATGGCGAGCAGCAGCACCACGACCGCGGTGCGGACGCGCGTGCGAAACGGATTGCGTAAGCCCCTTGAGACTGCACTCATCGTTAGCTCCGGGTCGGGTGCGCGCTCCGCAGTAAGCGCGGACAATCAACTCATTGAGCACTCTACGGCCCGTACCATACTACGGAGTCAAGCCGTTTTGAAGATTTGCACCTCGCTCTTGCGACAGGGCCTGGCCAGTTCGCTATCCGCGATTTCATCGCATCGAAGGTAAATTCAAGGCGTTCGGTATCTTCCGGTATTCCTTGGAGCAGCGGCGGCATGCCCTGCGCCGAGGAATGCCTAGTGGCGATCGGCCAACGCTGAGCCCGGCGTGAACCACTCAACGCTCCTTGAACGCGAGTTGATTTGGGCCAACTCAAAACATGTAGTGAAGTGAGACGAGCAGAGTCTCATTGCGTCGTGGGCGGACAGCCACTTCGTGGTCAACCATCAGGCGGATACTGGGTGTGCCAACGGGATAATAGTTGACGCCGTAGCTATATATTTTGCGGTCCGATTGGCATGAAAGCACCGCATCCTCATAACGAAGCATTTCGAATTGAAGCTTTGGCTCGACCCAACTACTCCGGATGGCGCGAGGGGCCGATTCGCTGACGGTCAGATACCGACCAATCGGGAAGGCGTAGCCCGACGTGATCGAGAAAGACTGCGAGTCGAAATTCTGTTCGCTCTCTGCGAAAGCCCTGCTGTATTGCCAATAGGCGTAAAAGCCCTTTCCTACGACCGCTTGGCCCACGTTCCAGGTGATTTCCCTTACCTGCGACGTCGACGCTTCGCTCAGACCTTTCTCGAACTTGCTCGAAGCCCAACCGACTTTGAAAAATGTGCTCCAAGGCGAATTCTGCAAATCTGTCTGCGCGGGAAGCGGCAGGGGCCATTCGCCAGTTGCAAACCACACGAACCGACCCTCGAGAAGAAAGCCATCATTGTCGTTGCCAAGCTCGCCGGTCTGGATTCCACTGCCGTTCACAAGCGCCTGTTCGTAGAGCACGCGGCCGTTGAACGGCGACAGGACGACGTTGATGCCGCGATCCCTTGCCTTGCGCTGCACGGGTCCGGCTGCACGAGGTTCAGTGACGAAAAGTGAAGTCCGCGCGCTCACGGCCGGTCGGTTAAGCGGAACGCGCAGCTGACCCTTCTGCGCTTTCAGTAGCAACCTGAGCTTCTACCGTCGCCACAGTTTGATCCTGGGCGGCTGCCTCCGAGGCATAAACGAGCACAGCGCCCCCCAGAAGTATGGAAATCGCTCTGCAGGGCTTTTCGCGTGGGCTCGGAAAAATCACGAGCTGGCGACCACGGACGTGGCAACACTCGGCCCCTCTTTGCTCGCTCGGTACTTGATGATCGCCTGGGCACCCTTGAGCTGCGGAAGAAAGACCGACTGACCATCCTTCATCAGCTTCACGTTTCGGGTCACCTCAACGGCGATCCGGCCCGTGTCGCCGGCGGCTGGTTGCACAGTTAATGTGCCTTCGCAGGTCCCCGGCTTGTCAGGCGTCGGCGCACATAGGGTAAGCTTCGCATCGGTCACACTACCTCGGACTTCCCGCTCTTCGCCCACCATCGTGAACCTCTGTCCCGACTCGGATTCGCTACAGCCCATGAGCGGAATTGCTGCCAGCGCGGCGAACACGACCGGCCGCATCCTGCGGATCACTACGTTTCGCATTTTTATGCTCCTCCTCGTTCGAAAACGTAGCTTACGCTCTGGACTATAGTACGGGGTCAAGGACCTATGTCGGCGGCGGATGGCCCGGTTCATCAAGCCTTCCCCGGCTCAGAAAGAGCCTTCAGCCGGTGCATCTTGCAGAGACGTTGAACTGGCTCGCTCACCGTCGCGGCCGTGCTTAGAGAACGCCGGCTCCTGAGAATGATGAGCACCTTCGATAGGCAGCCCAAGCGAGATATCCTCCTACCAGGGATAGGAGCATCCCAAGCGCCATCTTCATGCCAGAGCCGCCCAGCAGAGGTGCGGCGAAGCCGGAGACCAGAGTCATGACGACAGTTTGGATGAAACCTTGCATAGACGCGGCCATGCCTCTGTTGTTGGGGAATAGGTCCAAGGTCAACAAGGTGATGCTTGGCGTGGCCAAAGACATCCCAATCGTGAAAATCATGATGGGCAGCACGACCCAGGGAAGTACCGGCGCGAAGAAAGCGTTGTACGATAAGTTTAGAGCAGCTCCTCCCATCATCACGAGAAACCCAAAGGCAACGGTTCTGTTAGGAGAGAACCGCCCAGCGAATTTGCCGGAGAGATATGCACCGAATATTACCCCAGACACCGCCGGAATGAACAGCCATCCAAACTGATTTTGCTTAAGGCCTAAATACTCAATGACGAAGCGCGGCGCGGCCGAAACATAGAGAAAGAAACCAATGAAGTTGCTACTCAATGCAAGCGAAAGCAGCCAAAAGGAGCGAGACCGGAGGACGGAGCCATAGCTTCGCGCTAGCTGCGTCGGCCGCATAGAAGCTCGCTTCGCCGGCTGCAGGGTTTCCGGTAAGTAAAAGTAACTAGCAATGAGCTGAACGAAGCTAAACGCAGCCATGAAAAGGAACACCGACTGCCAGGGAAACCAATTGTGCAGCCATCCTCCGACGACGGGGGCGGCAGCTGGTGCCAGCCCGAAGATCATGGTGATGTGCGAAAGCAATCGCTGCGCCTCTGGCCCTTCCAATCGATCACGAACGACGGCTCTTCCGACCACGCTCCCAGCGCCGACTGAAAGCCCCTGCAGCATCCGAAACAAGATCAGGAGCGCCAACGAGGTCGAGAGAGCGCCCCCGATCGAAGCGACCAGATAGACCGCCAGACCGGCGAGGACGATCGGCCGGCGGCCGAAGGCGTCCGACAGCGGTCCGTGTAGCAGCATCATAAAGCCGAAGCCGGCCAAATAGACGCTAAGGGTTTGTTGCAGCTCGAGCTGTGTGACTCCCAGGCTCACCATCAGCATTGGGAAAAACGGCATGTAAGTGGAAATCGAAAATGGGCCCAGCATCGTGTAACTGCCAAGCAACCAAGTTAGCCACGCAACTTCCGCTTTGTTCCTAGGTGGAGAATCGTCCTTATCGATTTCAGGCATTTGGGGCCCGGTCTGCCGTGCGAACTGATCGCAAGTTAAACTCTGTGCTCAACCGGAACTCCTTTTCTCGAATGCAACAGACCTTCTATGCGTGCGGGCAAGAATGATTCGTCGCGCGCCGATCCTGCTAGACGAAGGATTCAGCGACTTCTGCCTCACCTCACGGCCGCCTCAAACCGAGTCACAGTGGATAGAATTCCACTTGTAACGTCCGGACCATGGTCCAGTGTCAAGCTCGCGCTCGCTGGCCGCTCAGAACGCGCCAGCGGAGACTGACTGACGCGCCTTTCTTGAGCATAACGATGTAAGTAACAGCCAACCTAAACGCTGAAGTAGCCGCCGATCTCAGGCGGGCGCAGTGCCGATGTAGAGGAGCCGTTTTCTCCGTCATCCATGCGCATCAGCGAGGACTAATTGGACGACCTCGCCATCCTCCTTCGTGAAGCTCTCCGGCCTCCGATCAAGGAGGTCGAGAACGGCCTCGGAAGGGCGGGACAGCTTCACTCCCTTCCGCATCACGACGATGGGGCGGCTGATTAGGACCGGGTGCTCAATCATGGCGCGGAGGCCCGGCGCCGGTGTCGGCGAACAGCTGGAAGCGGCCCATGCCGTTTTTCTCGCGCCTTCACACACCCCATTTTGAGGGTGTCGTGTTTACAATAACCCGCGCCGCTGCTGAATTCCGGGCCTTGAGCAAATCCCGCTTTCTGCGATCCACGCACCTGTGCGGCACTTGGTTTATTGAGAACGTCACCGTCCGATATGCACGCCACAGCCCGCTAATTCCCGATTGATCGATGTGAAGGCTTCCACCTTTCCCGATCTATTGTTTTCTATCTCCTCAACTGCCCATCAAGAGGAGATGCAACATGAACGCTACGGCGAATACACCCATCAGAAGAACGATCCGGCGGCAACAGCTTCGCGAAATGGTGCCGCTTGCCGACAGCACTATCTATGAAATGGAGCAGCGGGGGGAATTTCCCAGACGCTTCGCCTTGACCCCGAGATGCGTGGTTTGGGATCTGGACGAGGTTCAGGCGTGGCTCGCGGCCCGTCGCTCAAAACCAATTCTTCGTGCGCCCGGCCCCGACGTGAAACAACGTCGAGCCCGCCCGGTCAAAGAGCAGGATCGGGCGCCAAGATCGGCATCGACGGCGGGATGAGCGTTGGCACGTACTTCTTGCCATCGACCCAGGCGTCCAAGATGTCCGACCACTCCTGCATCATGTGCCGACGCTGCACCTCATACTCGGCCTTGTTATAGACGCCGCGCGACGAGCGCCCGTCCTCATGCGCCAGGCACTTTTCGATCCAGTCGCTGTTGAAGCCGAGTTCGTTCAGCAGAGTCGAACCGGTCCGCCGCAGATCGTGTACCGTAAACGGCTCCAAGGGCAAACCTTCCGCTTTCGCCCGTTCGACAACCGCATAGGTGACCCGGTTGAAGGTGGCGCGCGACATTGGAGCATCTGCGTCGTACCGCGACGGCAGAAGGTATCTTGAATTTCCCGCACAGGTCTTCAGGGCGATCATGATGTCGAGCACTTGGCGCGACAGATAGACGTTATGCGCCTTCGAGCGCTTCATCCGCTCCTTCGGAATCGTCCAGACCGCATTCTCGAAATCGACCTCGTCCCAAACTGCATCCTGCAACTCGCTCTTGCGTACCATCGTAAGGAGGTAGAGCCGCATTCCCAACCGGATCGTGGGAAGCGTGGCGATGTGCTCGAGTTGCTTCAGCATCACCCTAATTTCAGAGGGCGAAAGCGAGCGGTCCTTCGGCACAAAGGTGGCGATTGATGCCGGGCCCACTTCGTCAGCCGGATTGGCGATCTTCTCCCCATGCAAGATGGCGAAGCCGTAAATCTGCTTCAGGATGTCTCGCACGTGGATAGCCGTTGCCGGAGCACCGCGTTCAACGATGCCGCCGCAATGGGCTCTCAGATCGTCTGGCGTAATCTCAGTGAGGAGCCGATTGCGCCAGACAGGTAGAAGCTCCCGCTCGAAGATGGAACGCCGCATGGCACGCGTGCTGTCGGCCATCGGCGCTGCGGTGAGCCACTTCTCCCCGAACTCTCCAAAACTCTTCGCCTCTTTCAGGCGGCGCTTATCGCGCTGCTTCTCGATCGCGGGCGATCGTCCTTCGGCTACGGCGCGCTTCGCGTCGATGCACTTCTCTCGAGCCCGGGCAAGCGAGATGCCGTCGCGCCCGTACCTACCCAGATAGACGGTCTCCCGGCGACCGTTGAGCCTGTAGTCTAGGCGAAATGAGATCGCGCCACTGGGCATCACGCGGACATACATGCCGTCGCGGTCGGCGACTTTGTAAATTTTCTCTTTTGGTTTCAATGCCTTGATGGCGGCGTCAGTTAACATCCTATTGCCTCCTGAAAAGTACCGTCAGCACAAATCCGGGACTCCTCGACAGATATTTGGCATTAAGTTCAATGGCTTAATACAAAAAAAGTACCGTCACGAGCCTCATTGCCCATGACGGTACTTTCAAAAATGCGGCTAAGCAATATGCCCAAGGTCCGTCAGACGGGCCGCCTGGCTCAAACTATATCCACCGATAGCCGCCGATCGTTATCGAAAGGATTTATTTTTGTTTTCAGTATCTTACGTCGTACTATGGCGTAAATTCGGATACGGTCGGATGGGCCAAAATCATTCCCACTCGATCGTGCCGGGCGGCTTCGAGGTGACGTCGTAGACGACGCGGTTGATGCCGCGGACTTCGTTGATGATGCGGGTCGCGGCGCGGCCGAGGAATTCCATGTCGTAGTGATAGAAATCCGCGGTCATGCCGTCGACGGATGTGACGGCCCGCAGCGCGCAGACGAACTCGTAAGTACGGCCGTCGCCCATGACGCCGACGGTTTGGACCGGCAGGAGCACGGCGAAAGCCTGCCAGATCGCGTCGTAGAGGCCGGCCTTGCGGATCTCGTCCAGATAGATGGCATCGGCTTCGCGCAGGATCTCCAGCTTCTCGCGGGTGATACCGCCCGGGCAGCGGATGGCGAGGCCCGGACCCGGGAAGGGGTGGCGGCCGATGAAGCTGTCGGGCAGGCCGAGCTCCTTGCCGAGCGCGCGCACTTCGTCCTTGAAGAGTTCGCGCAACGGCTCGACGAGCTGCATCTTCATGCGCTCCGGCAGGCCGCCGACATTGTGGTGCGACTTGATGGTGACCGAGGGACCGCCGGTGAAGGAAACGCTCTCGATGACATCGGGATAGAGCGTGCCCTGGCCGAGGAAGTCGGCGCCGCCGAGCTTCTTGGCTTCTTCCTCGAAGGTCTCGATGAAGAGGCGGCCGATGATCTTGCGCTTGGTCTCGGGGTCGGAAACGCCCTCCAGCTCGCCGATGAAGCGGTCGGAGGCGTCGACATGCAGCAAATGCAGATTATAGTGCTCGCGGAACATGGCGACGACATTGGCCGCCTCGTCCTTGCGCATCAGGCCGTGGTCGACGAGGATGCAGGTCAGCTGGTCGCCGACGGCCTCATGGATCAAAAGCGCGGCAACAGAGGAGTCGACGCCGCCTGACAGAGCGCAGATGACGCGCTTGTCGCCGACCTGATCGCGGATCGCCTGCACCGCCTTGGCGCGGTAGGCCGACATCGACCAGTCGCCCTTGATGCCGGCGATGTTATGGATGAAGTTGCCGATCAGCTTGGCACCATCGGGCGTATGAACGACTTCCGGATGGAACTGTACGCCATAGTACTTGCGCGTCTCATCGGCGATAAAGGCATAAGGCGCGTTCGAGGAGGTGGCAACGACTTCGAAGCCCTCGGGCAGCGCCGTGACGCGGTCGCCGTGGCTCATCCAGACCTGGTGGCGAGAGCCATTCGACCATAGACCTTCGAAGAGGGCGCAATCCTTGTCGACTTCGAGGAAGGCGCGGCCGAATTCGCGATGGTGGCCACTCTCGACCTTGCCGCCGAGCTGCATGCACATGGTCTGCTGGCCGTAGCAGATGCCGAAGACCGGGATGCCGCTGTCGAAGATGATCTGCGGTGCTCGCGGTGAACCTTCGTCCACGGTCGAGGCCGGGCTGCCGGACAGGATCACGGCCTTCGGCTGCAGCCGCTTGAAGCCGGCTTCGGCGGATTGGAAGGGAACGATTTCGCAGTAGACGCCGGCTTCGCGCACGCGCCGTGCGATGAGCTGAGTCACCTGGCTGCCAAAATCGACGATGAGAACGGTGTCTGGATGTGCTGTCTGGGTCATGGCGAGCCTTTAAAGAAAAGCGCTTTCCCTGGCAATCGGGCAAATCGAGCCGAAGCCGATTTTATTGTCCCGATTGTCCGTGCTTCTGCTTGGTTTCCGGTCCCTCAGAACCAGAATACGCCGTCTTCCAGTGCCGTAAACAGCCCGTCGACGGCGTAGGACAGTTTGCGGTCGATCACATGCAGATATTCCGTCCAGTCGGAAATGCGCTGCAGCTCGACCTGTCCGTCCGAAATCCCGCGCAGGCCGATCAGCGGCAGGCCGTAGATCTGGCAAGCGCGCAGCACAGCGAAGGTTTCCATGTCGACCATGTCGGTGCCGATACGCTTATAGGCATCCGCCCCGGAGACGATGTTGGCGCCCGTCGAAAGGCTGCCCTCTGCAATGGTGGGAATGCGCAGCGGCAGCTCGATCGTTGCCGGCAAATCGAGGAAGGGCGTGCGGCCTCTTTCGAAGCCGAGCGGCGAGGCATCCATGTCGCGGTAGGAGACCGAGGTGACCTGATAGACTTCAGTCTGCTCCAGCCTGGCGGAGCCGGCCGAGCCGAGCGACACCACGAGGTCAGGAAGATCGCCCTGCGCTTCAAGCTGCGCGAGGGCGCGGGTAAGACCGATCGACGCCTCGACAGGACCGACGCCCGTCATCAGCGGATCGATGCGGGAGCGTAGGAAGGGTCCATACTCGGCGTCGGCCGCCATGACGAACAGGATCGATTTGCCCGATACCCGCTTCAATTCGAATTTCATCCGCTAATTCCCTCTCTGCCCCGGATGACCATCATCGTTCCCGTCATCGAGGCAATCAGCTTGGCTGGCCCATCACCGATCGCATAGCCGCGCCCATCGGCGACGATGATCGTCGTCCCGGGCTTGGTGACATCGCCGCGAAACAGGAAGCGCTCGCCGCGCCCCGGCGACATCAGATTGATCTTGAATTCGATCGTGAGGATCGATGCGGAGGGATCGATGACGCTGTAGGCGGCAAAACCGCAGGCCGAATCCAACGCTGCGGCGATGATGCCGGCGTGCAATATGCCATGCTGCTGCGTCAGCTTGATATCGAAGGGCAGCTCGATCTCGACCGTACCGTGTTCGACGCGCGTCAATTCCGCACCGATCGTCGCCATCGCCGCCTGCCGCGCGAAGCTCGTTCTGATGCGGGTCCGAAAATCGCCGCTGCTTCCCGTCTCGTCTGCCCCTGTCATGCCGTCCCCTTTCGCGGGTGCGAAATTGGCACGGAGAGGCCGTTTGAACAAGGGCTATCTATCGCGAAAGGAAAGCCATTTGAGGGTTGCCGCCACGCCTTATCGGCATCGACGGCAAAGATGCCTACGCTGGCCGCTTGATCCGCACAATATGCTGATCCCAGGCCACATCGCTGCGCTCCCCCAGGAAATCTCCATCATAGGAAGAGACGGCGAACCCGTGAGGAGCCGGGGCAATGCCGGCCGCGTCGGCGATGCTCTCCACCTTCAGCACCCTGCCGGTCTTCGCATCGAGCGTCACCGACGTCCCCTCGACCGGTGATGTCACGCCGACGAGATTTTCGGCTCGGTTGACGGCAATGGCGCCGACATAGTTGCCGAGCGCCCGGGTCGCATCGTCGGGCAGGGTGACGAAGCTCAGGTCCTCGCCCCGCGCGAAGTGACCGACGAGCGGCGGAAGGTCGTTGCGATGGCCCTCGTACTGGCAGGCAAACCAGACGCGGCCGCTGGCATCGATATCGACATGCCGGGTCGAGACCTGGGCATATTGCGGCGGCAAAACATGCTTCTCGATCAGCCGCCCGCTGGCGGCATCGATCAGCGTCAGCGACGGTTCCATATGGTCGAGGTTGAGCTTGGTGCGGCCGAAATCCGGATGGGTCTCGATGCCGCCATTGGCAACGATCAGATACCTGCCATCGTCCGAAACCGTCATGTCATGCGGGCCTACACCGTAAGTCTCGTATTCGCCGATGCGGGCGAAGCGGTTGCTGCTGTCGTAAAGCCCGATGATGCCACGATTCCGATCGAAATCGTTCTCGCTGGCATAGAGCAGCCTGCCGTCGGGCGAAAACGTGCCGTGCCCGTAGAAGTGCCGGCCTTCTCTGGCGGTGATGACGATCGGCTCGGCCTTGCTCCAGGGGTCGAAGATCATCGCATAGGTGCCGGGCCGGCGTGCGAAGGCGACGGTCTTTCCGGTCGCCTTCGAGAAGGCCATGCCATGGGCGCGGGCCGGAAGAGCGACTTGATCGACGATTCGGCCTTGTTCCGTCACCGTCGCCACCGCGAAGGAGCCGTCGGCGGCGCGAAGGCCGGACGCGTAGACCGCATCGGCCCGCTCCAGCGCCACCAAGGCGCCGGGCTTCAGCGCCGCGAGGAAGGTCAGCCCCGCCGCCTTGACGAAAGCCCTCCGGTCGATCAGGCCGCTGCGCATAGCGTTCAATCTCCGTCTGCGAAGGAGAAGCCGGCCGAAAGTCCGATGGCGCCGCCGTACTGGTCGCTGAAGCCGGTGGCGAGATCGCGGCTGACGGCAAGCAGCTTGTCGATCTTGGCGCGTTCCGCATCGTTGCCGATGGCCGCCTCGATATCCGGATTGATAGTCGGCGCGGTCGTTGCGAGCTCGTTCAGAAGGCTGTCGATCTTGGCGGCGACATCACGCTTGTCCGGTGGCAGCAGGCTTGCCATGTCGGCCTTTTCCCAGAGCGTCTTGATCCCCTCGACATTGCCGGCAAACGAGGTCCAGGTGTTGGCCGAGCGCCAGTAGATCGCCATCTTCGGCCGTGCTGCCGCCTGGTCGCCCTTGTAGAAGGTCTCCAGCCGCTGGTCGCGCATATTGGCTGCGCTATGCACGAGAATGCCGAGCAGCGCCGTCACGGCCTCCTTGTTGTCCATGAAATCGTTGCTGTCTTTGCCCGGAAACTTCCAGGATTTCTGCACGCCGTCGGGCGCATCCCATTCGTCGGCGATTTCCTTGGCGGTGTTCTCGATATTGCCGGCCACAGCGGTGCCATAGCGGCAGCGGAAGCTCTGCTTGTTCTTGCCGAGAACGTCGGAACCGTTGCCGAAGAGCACATATTCCAGCGCCGTCATGCTCATCAGCGCCACGCTCTTGCCGGCGACGGCCTCGACGGTCGTGTCCTTTTCGTCAGCCTTGGCGATCAGCGCCTGTACCTGCTTGAGGCCGACGCCCTTGCGGTCGGGATAGAAAAGGATGTGCTCGAAGCGGTTCTTTTCGATGATCGGGCCGGTGTCGACGATTTCGATGCGCGCCCAGCTCTTCACCGTATCGCCGAAGGCCGCCTTTGCGCCCGAAAGCGTTGCAGCGGTGGGGTCGGCACAAAGCGCCTTCATCGCCACGGTCAGTTTCGTTGCAGAGTCATGCATGGCGCGGTAGCCTGGACGAATGACGTCGTCGACGGCCTTCTGCAGGGTTGCCGGCACGGCCGCCTCGTTCAGGCCCGCGCCGGTGGTCGTCGCATCTTCGGCATGAGCAGGGAGAGCCGCAACGGTCAGCAGCAGGCTGGCGGCGAGACGTTTCCAGTGGCGCATCAGAGAGACTCCAGAAAGTTGATGAGGGCTTGCCGATCGTCCTTCGAAAGACCGGCGAATGCGTTGCGGGCTTTTTCAGCCTCTCCTCCGTGCCAGAGGATGGCTTCGGTCAATGTACGGGCGCGGCCGTCATGCAGATAGGCTTGCTGGCCGCTCACCGTCTGTGTGAGGCCTATACCCCAGAGCGGCGGCGTGCGCCAATCGCGGCCGGATGCCATGCCCACCTGCTGCCCGTCGGACAAGCCTTCGCCCATATCGTGCAGCAGGAAATCGGAATAGGGCCAGATCAGCTGAAAGGTCTGCGGCGAATCCTTGCCGTCGCTGCCTTTGAGGTTGTCGCGGGTCACGAATTTCGGCGTGTGGCAGGCGGCACAGCCGGAGCGGTAGAACATCTCCTTGCCGTGCAGCACAGCGGGAGAGCCTGTTCCCCGGCGGGCCGGCACGGCGAGGTTTTCCGAATAGAAGGTGACGAGAGGGAGCACCGGGTCCGGCGCTTCCGTATCGCCGAGGCGCTTTTGCACGCCGTTCGGCATGGCAAGGCACTGCGGCTCCTTGGCGGTGCAATCGCCGTAGGGGTTCGGACGGTCCGGAGTCGAAATACCGATGTCGATCGAGAAGGCATCGGCCACCTGGTCGCGCACGGTGGCGTTCTGCGCTTTCCAGCCGAAGCGGCCGAGCGCGAGCTGGCCGGTGCGGTGATCGCGAACGATGGCGGCGCGGCCGCGTATGCCGGTGCCCTTCTTGCCGTCCGGGTCGGCATTGGCCAGGATGTCGGCATCCGGAATGGCTTCGATCAGGCCGAGGCCGATCATCGGCGGCGCAATGCGTGCCGAAAGCGTGGTGTTGGCATCCATCGGCCCGTAGGCGAGATCGCTGATGCCGTATGTCGGCTTGCGCAAAGTGACTGTCTCGCCGCCGGCAAGCGTCACCACCTCTTCGCTATAACGGACTGTCACCTTGCCCTCGGCGGCAAGGCCGGGCACGGCGAGATCCTGCAGCTGCGCGCCATAGGTCGAATCCGGAAAATTCAGCGCGTGAGAATCCCTGACCGCCTGTTCCTCATCCGGGGTGATGGCCGTGCGGGCCAGACGCAGCACCATCGAGGTCGCGGCAGCTCCGGCGGTTTCCAGCGGATGGCCGCGCCCGTCGCGGATATGGCAGCTTTGGCAGGAGCGCGCGTTGAACAGCGGGCCGAGCCCGTCAGAGGCCTGCGTGGAAGAGGGGGCCGAGACCCAGAGTTTGCGGAAGAGCGCGTTGCCGAGATGAAAATCCTGGCCCTGCTCCTGGTTCAGATTGGCTGATGGCTGCGAGAAGATATCGCGATTGACCTTGTCGATGGAGGTCAGGGCTCCGCCCTGCATCGTTTCGTAAGGTTCGGCCTTGAGGAAATTGGCGGTTGGCCGTGTGACGTCATGAACGCGCTTCAGTTCGTCGGCGGAGAGGTCGGTGCGATCGCCCGGAAAATCGAGGATATCGGCAGCGGCGAGCGTGATGGAAAAAACCAGAAAACCCGCGGCGAAGGCGGGCAAAAGGGCGCGATTGGCCGGCAAACCTGTCATGGGTATCGGGGCGGCAGCGCCTTGTCGCGCTGCCGCCCTCCCTCATTACTTCTTCTTGAAGACGGAGTTCGGATCGTCCAGACTTGCCGAACCTTCAAGCTTGATGGTCCCGAGATCGAGCGCGGCGATGACGCGCTGGATGCTCTTCGTCTGATCGAGCAGGCCGTCGATGGCCTTCTGCACGGTGGCGTTGCCCTCCTTGTTGCCTTCGCCGATCATCTGGTCGTATTTCTCGACCGTCTCGCCGCGATGCACCAGTGCCTTCATGGCTTCGAGGGTGACGTTGAGCTTGCCTTCCATCTCCTTGTCGAGCGCTGCGTCCTTGGCCTTGACCAGATCATGCAGCGACGGACCGGTCATCTTGGTGCCGTCGACGCGGGTATAATTGCCGTTATAGGCGGACGCGATGCCGATAGCGTCGCCATTGTGCTCGTTGTAGGTGTTGTCGGAGAAGCAATCCTGCTCCTCTTCCGGGTCGTGCAGCAGCAGGCCGAGCTTCATGCGTTCGCCGGCAAGCTCACCATAGGAGAGCGAGCCCATGCCGGTCAGGATGGTGGTGAGGCCAGCCTGCGGGTCTGCTTCGACATGCTTGGTGGCTTCGCCGTCCGGCGCCCACTTGTCCGTCATGTCCTTCAGATCGGCGACGAGCAAGGTCGAGGCGGAGCGCAGATATTCGGCGCGGCGGTCGCAATTGCCGTGCGTGCAATTCTTCAGGTCGTAGTCGGTGGCAGGACGCTCGCCGGCGCCCGGTCCGGTGCCGTGCAGATCCTGGCCCCAGAGCAGGAATTCGATGGCATGATAACCGGTCGCGACGTTTGCTTCGACGCCGCCTGCCTGATGCAGCGTGCCCGACAGGAATTCCGGCGTCAGATGCGAAGCGTCGACATCCTTGCCGTTGATCTTGATCGACTTGTTGGCGATGACGTTTGCGACATAGAGCGCGTTCTCGTCGCTTTCCGTGCCGTAGGAGGCGTCGACATAGTCGATCAGGCCCTCGTCGAGCGGCCAGGAGTTCACCTTGCCTTCCCAATCGTCGACGATCGGATTGCCGAAGCGATAGACTTCCGTCTGCGCATAGGGAACGCGAGCCTTGATCCAGGCTGCACGCGCTGCCTTCAGCGTCTTGTCGCTGGGGTTGGCGAGAAGGGCGTCGATCGCCTTGTCGAGCGCTTTCGCCGTCGTCAGGGAGTCCTGATATTTGGCGTGGGCCAGTTCGGCATAATGCTTGATAACTGCGGCCGGCTCCGGAGCGGCTGCGAGAGCCGGCAGGCTAAATGCGGCGGTCGTGACGACGGCCACCGCGAGCGCGGCGCCAACATTGATTTTTAGTTTCATGTTCCTCTCCTGTGACAGCGGGGGCACCGTCAAAACTTGGCATTTTGTGTCATGTATGAAAAACAAACTTGTGTCAAACGCTCTAGTTTAGAATGATTTTAAGGCGCGAGACGAGTGGCTTCACGACAGCGACGCAAACGGATTCGCCTGCAAATGCGGGGATGTAAGCCGCAGGGTGAGCCGGCAGTGCGATAATCGAAGGTGGGTGGTGATGGCTGACGGGCTGGACGCAACTCGTCGCGCCACAACCGTTCACTGCATCGGTCGTTTCCAGGGAAATGGTGCTGCCGCACGAGAGCTGGATTGAGCTTACACCTTCCGCTGCAGGCGGCAGAAGAAAAAGCCGTCCGTATCGGTGGAGGCGGGCGTCAGCGTAATGGTCTTGCCGTCCGAGGAGCGGGGCTGCGGGGCGTCCTTGCCGAACAGCTTCTCCCAGGAACTCAAGGTTTCCGCCACTTCGAAGTCCGGATTCTGGGCGGCGAAACGGTTGACCTGCGCCTCGTTCTCTTCCGGCAAAACGGAACAGGTGACATAGAGCAGTGCTCCGCCGGGCCGGACAAATTCGCCGGCTTGCGCTAGCGCTTCCTGCTGCTGACTGGTGCGCTCGTCGAGGTTCTTCTGTGTCAGCCGCCATTTCGTGTCGGGACGGCGGCGCCAGGTGCCTGTGCCGGTGCAGGGGGCATCGACCAACACCTTGTCGAACTTGCCGCGCAGTTGCAGCAGGCCGTTGCGCTCGTCATGGACCTGGACATTGCGGGTTCCGGCCCGCTTCAGCCGTTCGATGATCGGCGCCAGTCGCCGCCGGTCGCTGTCATAGGCGTGGACCTGGCCCTTGTTGTGCATCGCCGCCGACATGGCGAGCGTCTTGCCGCCGCCGCCGGCGCAATAATCGAGCACCTGATCGCCCTCTTCGGGCAGGACCAGATCGGCGACGATCTGCGAACCCTCGTCCTGCACCTCGAACCAGCCTTTCTGAAAGGAAAGCTCGGCGGTGACATTCGGCAGGCGGGACGCACCTTCGCCGGCAGGGATACGGATGCCGAAGCGGGCGATCTTCGATGCCTGGCCGCCGGCGCGCTCCAGCGCTTTTACGACTTTGGCGCGGTCCGCCTTCAGCGCATTGGCGCGAAGATCGAGCGTCGGGCGCTCGGAAAGCGCCTGCGCTTCCGAGAGCCAGCTATCGCCGAAGGCTTGGCGGAAGGATGGCTCGACCCATTCGGGAATATCGCCCTGGATATGGAGCGGGGCGTCTTCGAGCTTGCGGGCGGCAAACGCCGCCAGTGTCTCGGCGCTTGGCGCCTCCGGCGCAAATTTATCGCCGTCGAGTTCGGCAGCCAGCGCCTCGGGCGTCAGGCCCCATTGACGAAAGAGCACGGCATGGGCGAGCGCCGACGGACTATCGTCTCCCATCAGCCAGGCGTGAGAAAGCCGCATGCGCAGGGCGTCATAGACGATGTTGCCGATCGCGGCCCTGTCGCCGGACCCGGCGAAGCGATGAGCAAGACCCCAATCCTTCAGGGCGTCAGCCACCGGTCGCTTGCGCGCTTCGATATCGGCAAGAACTTCGATGGCCCCCTGCAATCGGCCGCCCAGACGCATTCACACTCTCCTGCTTGCGCATGATCCGGAACTCACTGGAGCTCATCTCGGGAACCTGCGCCCTACCAAAATCGCTGACGACTAACCATTCCGCGCGATGATACCATGCTGCGGATTTCGAGACGTCTCAACCGCGTGGTAGCCGCGATTGACCGAGAGAGCAAGCGTCATGCCGATTTGCCGGTTATCCCGGCACCGGCGATTACTTCGAAGCGACGACCTCGTAACAGACCTTGGCGGTGCCCGAAGCGACCATGCCGATGTTCTGTGCGGCAGCGCGGGAGAGATCGAGGACGCGTCCGCGAATGAAAGGCCCACGGTCGTTGATGCGAACGACGACGCTGCGGCCATTGTGCTTGTTGGTGACCCGAAGGCGCGTGCCGAAGGCAAGCGAGCGATGGGCTGCAGTAAGATTTTTGGAACTCATACGTTCCCCGGAAGCAGTTCGGGAGCTTCCCCCGTACCATGAAGCGCCTCCGCAGCCAGCGGCTGCAAATGCCGGTGTCGAAACGACAGCAAAGGAGGCGGATATAGTTGCGGCGATCGCCAATGAACGTACGATTTTCTTCAAACCGATTTTTCCCTCAAGCTATTGAACTTGCGCCTTGGGTAGGCGGCGGGGCTTAAATCCGGCCAAAAATGGCGAAAAAGTGCCATCGATGATCACGGAATGTTACGGACTGTAACATTTGTGATGATCGGCAAATACTATGACTATTCAGTGAGTTTGCTTGATTGTGGAAAAAACCCAATAAAATCAGTTAAAAATAGAACGAATTTTCTCGCACCTATCCCGCAATGCCAAGGATCACGAAAATTGGAAAAATAATTTTCCGACTTTGCCATAATCGCTGCCGCATTTGTGCAATTTTAGAGGTCGTTAACCATAAATGCGGAGTAAATTGAACTAAACCAGCCGGCTAAGTAGGAATTTTCGTGCGATTCCGCTTGGCGTGGGGAGCAGTTTCTCAGCCCCGCCACTCTCCGGAGGACCACAATTCGGCAAGCGACATGCGATACTCAGGGTAGCGAAAGGGAAAGCCGAGCGCCCGCAGTTTTGCGTTCGAAACGCGCTTGTTCTCGCCGTAGAAGGAGCGGGCCATTGGTGTCAGCTCGGCGGTTTCGAAGGGCTGCTCCGGCGGCGGCTCGATGCCCATCAGACGGGCAGCCTCTGCGACCACATCCTGCGGCGGCGCGGGCTCGTCGTCGGTGACATTATATATGCCACCGAGTTTGCGCTCGGAGAGAAAATGGGCACAGGCGCCGATATCCTCGACGCGGATACGGTTGAAGACCTGGTTCGCCTTGATGAGTCGCCGGGCAGTTCCCCTTTCCAGATTGCAGAAGGCGTTGCGGCCGGGGCCGTAAATGCCGGAAAGCCGGAGAACGGCGACGGGGAGGTTCAGCCTGATGCCGACCCGCAGCCAGCCGTCTTCCGCCTCGACCCGCTCGACGGAACGGTCGGCAATCGGATGCAGCGAGGTCAGCTCGGTGACCCAGGCGCCCTTGTGGTCGCCGTAGACGCCAACAGTCGAGAGGTAGCAGATCCATTCCAGCTTCGGCATCAGTGCCTTGAGATTGAGCTGTGCCAGCCGCAGTAGCGGGTCGCCCGATTTGCCCGGCGAAATAGACTGGACGAGATGTGTCGCGGACTTCATCGCTTCAGCCAAAGCCGGATCGAGCGTCTCGCCATCGAAGACGAAGGCCTCGATGCTCTGCTTCTTCAATAATGCCGCATTGTCGGCGGAGCGGGTCGTGCCGGAGATACGAATGCCGGAGCCGGCAAAGGCCTTGGCGATGGCCGTTCCGGAATAGCCGCAGCCGAAAATCATTACGTGCATTATAATACCCCCGCCAATTTCCATTCCGCGCGAACCTCTTCGTCCGCTTCGGCACCTCTTTGTGCCGCAAAAGCGCTGAACTCGCCAGCCGTCATCAGCCGCGACAATGCCCATATGGCCATGCCGCGCACGACGGGCGAGGGATCTCCGACCAACTCACGACATCTTTCCATAAGGGAACGTTCGCCCGAATTGCCGGCCGCGATGAGGACGTTGCGGACGAACCGGTCCCGGCCGATGCGTTTGACCGGCGAGCCGCTGAAGAACGTCCGGAAGGTCGCGTCGTCGAGATCAAGCAGAAAAGCGATCGACGGCTCCTTGAGATCCTCCCGCGCGGCCAGCTTCATTTCCGAGGCGGCGCTTGCGAACTTGTTCCAGGGGCAGGCGGCAAGGCAGTCGTCGCAGCCATAGATGCGGTTGCCTATCATCGGCCGCAACTCTGGATCGATCGGCTCCTTATGCTCGATGGTCAGGTAGGAAATGCAGCGGCGCGCATCGAGCTGATAGGGGGCCGGGAAGGCCGATGTCGGGCAGGCGTCGAGACAGGCCCGACAGGAGCCGCAATGATCGACTTCGGGCTCGTCCGGCTCCAGATCGGCCGTGGTGAACATCGAGCCGAGGAAGAGCCAGGAGCCGAAGGCGCGGCTGACGAGATTGGTGTGCTTGCCCTGCCAGCCGAGACCGGCCGCGCCGGCAAGCGGCTTCTCCATCACGGGCGCCGTGTCGACGAAAACCTTGACATCCTCTTTCGAGCGCGCAGCGAACCGCGTGGCAATTTCCTTCAGCCGCCCCTTGATGACGTCATGATAATCGCGGTTTCGGGCATAGACGGAGATTGCCGCCTTGTCCTTCTTCTCCAGAATGCCGCGTGGATCTTCGTCAGGACCATAATTGAGGCCGAAGACGGCGATGGAGCGGGTTTCGCTCCAGAGCACGCGCGGATCGCCTCTACGGTCGCGCGTTTCCTCCATCCAGCCCATGGTGCCGTGATGGCCCTTGTCGAGGAATTGCCCGAGACGGACGGCAGCTTCGGGGATGGCGTCCGGCCTTGTGATGCGACAGAGATCGAAACCCTGGGCACGCGCTTCCTCGCGCAGGAACGCGGTCAGAGCGCTTCGTCGCTTGTCAGCTTTTTCCGCTTCGCGGTCATCGGGCATATCGAGCCCTCGTCAGAACAATTCCAGGAAAAGTGCGTTAGCAGCTTTCCGTCCGGAATTGCGTGAAAAAGAGAGATGAAGCGCTTTCGCTGTTCGAGGAAATGCGAAATCGCTCTAGAAATCCAGATCGGCGTAGTGCGAAACGGGAGTGACGCCGCGCACGCGCTCCGCCAGGATCGGCCGGAAGGACGGGCGGGATTTCAGCCGCTGATACCATTCCTTGGCGATCGGCGATTCCGTCCAGTCGATCTCGCCGAGATAATCCAGCACGGAAACCGAAGCGGCCGCGGCAAGGTCGGCATAGCTCAGCCGTTCGCCGGCGAGCCACTGCCGGGAGCCGGCGAGCCAGGAGAGATACTTCATGTGCTGGCGGATATTGCCGCGCGCCATGCGCATGACCTTGGAATCGGGCGCGCCGCCGCCCTGTTCGGCGGTCATCTGCAGCTTGAACACGCGCTCGCGCGTCAGCGGCCGCGTCACGTCCTGCTCCATCTTTTGCATGAACCATTCCGTCAGCCGGCGGATCTCAGCGCGCTGGAACGGATCTTCGGCAAGAAGCCGGCGGTCGCGCTTCAGGACGCCATGGGTTTCGTCGAGATATTCGGAAATGACCGAGGCGCCACAGAGCGCACGCATGCTGTCATCGACATAGACAGGCAAGGTGCCGGCGGGGTTGAGAGCCAGGAAATCGCGTCGCTTTTCCCAGGTCTGTTCCTCGATCAGCTCCGTCTGGTAGCCATATTCCGTCAGGATCAGACGAACGAACCGGGAGGAAGATGACATTGGGTGATGATACAGCGTCGGCATTGGTACTCGGGTGTTTCTGATTGATGATATGGAGTCTTTTTGGGTCGCGATCCTGCGCCCCTAGTCTTTTGTCATCGGTTGAAGCTATAGGATCTCGGCCTAGTTTGCACAAGCGAATCGAGCCGCCCTGCCGTTAGACAAAGGACACGATATGGCTGAACAAATTATTATCGCGCTGATTTTGGGCCTTGTGGAGGGGCTTACGGAGTTCATTCCGGTCTCCTCGACAGGCCATTTGATACTGCTCGGACATTTTCTCGGCTTCCAGTCGACCGGCACTTTTGAAGTCTTGATCCAGCTCGGCGCGATTCTCGCCATTCTGCTTGTCTATTTCAATCGCCTCGTTCAGATCGCCAAGGCGCTCCCCGTCAGCGTCAAGGCGCGCCACTTCGTTCTGGCCGTTCTGTTCGGCTTTCTGCCGGCCGCCGTCATCGGCGCGCTGGCGCATGATTTCATCAAGACCGTGCTGTTCAACTCGCCAAAGGTGATCTGTATCTCACTGATCCTCGGCGGTATCGTCCTGCTCGTCGTCGACAAGATCCAGTTCAAGCCCAAATACACCAGCGCCTACGAGTTTTCCTGGCCGATGGCGGTCAAGATCGGCTTCTTCCAGTGCCTGGCGATGATTCCCGGAACGTCGCGCTCCGGCTCCACCATCGTCGGCGCCTTGCTGCTCGGTGCCGACAAGCGTTCGGCCGCCGAATTTTCCTTCTTCCTCGCCATGCCGACGATGGTCGGGGCTTTCACCCTGGATTTGTGGAAGAGCCGCAACGATCTCAGCTTTGCCGATGGTCAGCTGATCGTCATCGGCTTTGTCATGGCGTTCTTCTCGGCGCTGCTCGTGGTGCGCGCCCTGCTCGATTTCGTATCTCGCCGTGGCTACGCCCCCTTTGCATGGTGGCGCATCGGCGTCGGTACGGTCGGCCTAATCGGGATCTACTTCGGCTGAGGCCGATCATCATCCGATCTGCAGATCTGAAAAAACGAAGGCCGGTGAAAACCGGCCTTTTTCATACCCGATCAGTTCGGGGAGGAAGCGTCGATGGAACCCGTGGTGCAGGGGTCGACGCCGTAGGTCGGCGCACATTCGCCCTTGATCGAGGCGATGCTGCCGCGGGCCACGAAAGAGCCGGCCAGAATCACCAGTGCCGCGCACGCAAACAGAAGCGCGATAGACTTGCCCATCGAAGAATGCCTTTCCGCAGAAGTGTGAAGCGCGCCACGGACCGGTTCGTTGTCCAAGCCTGAGACGCGCGGCTGTGTTAGTCAGTGAAATGATGAATAGCAATAAATGTTCATATTAAATTTGACGTTAATGCTACTATTTCCAGACTGCGTCTTTTGAGCAACGCTAAGCTGTGAATGAAGAGGTTTTGCCAGCGTCTTGAAGTGCGTCTTTGTCGTCTTCAGGCAACAAAAACGCCGCGCGGCAAAGTCGGGCGGCGTATGGATTTCGCGGAACTGCCGAATCGCTTAGGCGGCTTTGCCGGAACCGGTAAACTGGCCCTGCGGGCGATAGCGCACGAGATAGGACGGCAGCACGGAGACGAGCAGCGTCGGCAAGAGGCCGATGCCCTTCAACGTACGTCCTTCCGCTTCCGCCTGCTTGGAAACGACATTGTCGCTCTTCAAGAGGGTTACCTGGTCAGGGGTGATCGGCGGCTTGATGAGCGGCACCAGAGAAGCGATCGAGCCGATCAGCGAGGCCAAGCCGAAGGGGATGGAGACAAGCGCCTTCTTGCGGTTGATGACGGAAAGCGTGGTCTCGAGACAGTCGCGGAAGGAGAGCACTTCCGGGCCGCCGAGTTCGTAGGTCGTGCCGGCCTTCAGCTTGCCGTCGACGCTGCGGGCGACTGCTTCGGCGATATCCTGAACGTAAACCGGCTGGAATTTCGTCTTACCGCCGCCGATCAGCGGCAGGAAGGGTGCCGTGCGCGACATGTCGGCGAACTTGTTGAAGAACTCGTCTTCCGGACCGAAAACGATCGAAGGACGCAGGATGACCGCGTCCGGCTTGATCGACAGGATGGCGGTTTCGGCGCGGGCCTTGCTGCGGGCATAGGCCGAAGGCGATTTGGCATCGGCGCTGAGGGCGGAAATATGCGTCAGCGATGCGCCGACGTTGCGTGCGGCTTCGGCAATCGCCTTGGCGCCGAATTCCTGCACGGCGTCGAAGGTGTTGCGGCCGCTCTCGGCGAGAATGCCGACGCAGTTGACGACATGCTGCGCGCCTTCGACGGCGCGATCGATGGAGTTGCGATAGCGCACATTAGCCTGAACGATGGAGATCTGACCGAGATTGCCGAGCGGTATCAGGAAGCCGGCAAGATCGGGACGGCGCACGGCGACACGGATGCGATAGCCGCGCTTGGCAAGCGCACGCACGGTGTGTCGCCCGATGAAGCCTGATCCTCCAAACACGGTCACGAGCGGCGGGAGGTTGGACAGGGTCATGGCAGGCTCCTCGAAAGGCTTTGATGGGCTGATCTGGTTTCGTCTTAGCCCATCCGAGCGCCGAGGTGAAGTGCTATCGCGCTGCATCGCAGCGTCGGCTTTTCAAAGGGTTTAAACCCCTTCGACGACGACCATTTCAGCGTCTGCCACCTGCTGGCGGATCTTGGCGGCGATCTGGTATTCCGGCGAGTTGTAGCAATCGACGGCATGCTGCAGCGATGGAAACTCGATGACGACGTTGCGGCCGCGCGCTGTGCCTTCGAGCGGTGTGAAGGCACCACCGCGGGCAAGGAAATTCGCGCCGTATTTCTCGAAAGCTGGTTTTGCGGCGGCAACGTAATCCTTGTAGCGCTCGGCGTCGCGGACATCCACGCGCGCGATCCAGTATCCCTTTGCCATATCTGCCTCCCTGTTTGCTGTAGTCGTTTAAAGCGCGGCGTCGATCTCGGCGAGGATGGCGCGGGCCGCCTCCTTCGGATCGGCGGCCTTGACGATAGGTCTTGCGACGACGAGATGGCTCGATCCGGCCTTGATGGCAGCGGCTGGCGTCATCACCCGCTTCTGGTCGCCCTTGTCACTGCCGGCGGGGCGGATGCCGGGGGTCACCAGCGCCATGTCGGGGCCGATGATCTTGCGGACTGCGGCGGATTCTTCGGCCGAGCAGACGATCCCGCCCATGCCGGCGAGATGCGCCTGTTCGGCCCGGCGCAGCACCAGCGTATGCGGATCATATTCATAGCCGGCGGCGATGAGATCCTGTTCATCCATCGAGGTCAGCACCGTGACGCCGAGCAGGCAGAGCTCCGATCCCTTGGCCGCTTCGACGGCCGCCTTCATCGCCTTCGGATAGGCGTGCAGCGTCAGCATCGACATGCCCATCTTCACGATGTTCTCCACGCCGGACGCGACCGTGTTGTCGATGTCGAGCAGCTTCATGTCGAGAAAGATCTTCTTGCCGCTGGCGGCGAGATCGCGCGCGAATTCCAGGCCGCCGGCAAAGGCGAGCTGATAACCGATCTTGTAATAGAGGATATCGTCGCCGAGGGCGCCGACCACTTTCTCGGCCTCCTGAAGGTTTGGAACATCCAGTCCAACGATCAAGCGGTCGCGTGCGGTCATATCAAGCCCATCCCATCCAGTCTTCCATGGGTGTCCAGTCGCATGAGATGGCGCGGTTCGCAAGATCGAAACAGAAAAGATTGCCGCCGCCGGGTGGCTGATCGCCCTGCCGCGCGATCGGCTTTCCCTCCAGATGGCATTTCAGCAGCGTGCCGACGCCGCCGTGACCGACGAAGGCGATCGGCACGCTCGGGTCGTGTCGCGCAAGAACGGCCTCCACATTGGAGACGATCCTTGCCTGCGCGTCGATGGCGCGCTCCCAGCCCTTGAAGCTCTCATGCGGATTGGCGAAGAACCAGTCGGCCGCCTTTTCGAATTCCGGCGGGGCCAGAAAACCCGTGGCGCTGCGGTCGTTTTCGTGCGTGGCCTCGATGATCTCGATAGCCGCGCCGCTTGCTGCCGCCAAAGCCTCGGCCGTTTCGATCGCCTTGCGCTCGCCGCTGGAAACGATGAGCCCGAGCTGGCTGGCCCACGGGCGGCTTGCCGCCAGCCGTGCTCGCTCGGCGCCTATTTCGGACAGTCCCCATTGCGGAACAGGCACGTTCGGATCGATGCGCACCTGTGGGTGCGTGATATAGAGAGCGTACATGGATTGTCTCAGTGATAGGTTCAGCCGCGGGTGTAGACCCAGAGCTGGGCCGGCGGAATGTTGCGGACAATGAAGTCGTAGTGGCGAATGTGGTAGCGATCCGGTTTGGCGATGATCGGCGAGACCGGTCCGTAGGAGATCTGCACCATCGGCCGACCGGGCGGCATGCGGTCAAGCAGGCTTTCCAGCAAGGCAACGCGCGCCTTCATCGGGAAATTGAGAAGCGGAATGCCCGAGACGACGGAATCGAAGGTCTGTCCGCGCAGCACGCCAAGCGTCGTATCGAGATCGAAGGCGTCGCCATTGATGAAGTTGACGCCCGGGTAGCGGCGCACGAGATGATTGTAGAAATCGGTCGAATATTCGATGGCGACCAGATTCTGCGGCTCGACGCCGCGCCCGAGAATAGCCTTGGTGATCGCCCCTGTTCCCGGCCCGAGCTCCAGCACGGGCAGGCCGGATTGCGGGTTGATGACGCCAGCCATCTTGCGGGCCGTGATCGATGAGGTGGGAGCGATCGACCCGACGGTCTTCGGCCCCTGCATCATGCCCTTGAAGAAACGAATCTCCTCGTCGAACTTCTTGCCCAGCCGTTCCTTGAGACGCAGCGCCATGCTCTTCCCCACCAGATGTTACCGTCGCGACTTACATATTGCTTCTCTACGGTCTTGCAACGGAATGACGCAATAACAAGAGAAAATGTCGCAATCCGCAAAGGACCAAATAAAAGCGCCCTAGCGTTGAAGAAACGCATGAAAGGGCGCTTTGGTTTCGTTAGACGCGCATCGGCATCAATACATAAAGTGCGTCGTCGCCGGCCGTGTCGCGGATGAGTGTCGGCGAGCCGGCATCGGCCAGCAGGAACACGGCAGAATCGCCCGAAAGCTGTGCGGTGATGTCGAGCAGGTACTTGGCGTTGAAGCCGATTTCCATCGGGTCCATCTCGTAACCGACAGCGACTTCTTCCGTCGCGCTGCCTGAATCCGGGTTGTTGACGGTCAGCAGCAGCTGGCCATCCGACAGCGCCAACTTGACGGCGCGGCCGCGCTCCGACGAGATCGTCGAAACACGATCCACTGCCTGGGCGAAGCTCTGGCAATCGACCCGCATTTCCTTGTCGTTATTGGCCGGGATGACGCGCTGATAGTCCGGGAAGGTGCCGTCGATCAGCTTCGACGTCATGACGATGGAGCCGATCGTCAGGCGGATCTTCGCATCGGAGACTTCGACGGTGACGACCGTATCCGGCGAATCCACCAGCTTCTGCAGTTCGCCTACCGTCTTGCGCGGGATGATGATGCCGGGCATGCCCTCGGAGCCCGAAGGGGCGCTGACATCGGCGCGCGCCAGACGATGGCCGTCCGTGGCGACGGCTCTCAGCTTCAGGTCGCCGCCGCTTTCGATCGTGTGGAAGAAAATGCCGTTCAGGTAGTAGCGCGTCTCTTCGGTGGAAATCGCAAACTGCGTGCGGTCGATCAACATCTTCAGATCGGCTGCCTTCAGCTTGAAGGAGTGGCTGAAGCTGCCGGCGGTGAGATCCGGGAAATCGGATTCCGGCAGGCATTGCAGCGAGAATTTTGAGCGGCCCGAGGCAACCGTCATCGAGCTGCCGTCGGCATTGGTGGCCAGCAGCACTTCCGAGCCATCGGACAGTTTGCGCACGATGTCGTAAAGCAGATGCGCGGGAACCGTGGTGGCGCCGGCCTGCTCGACATTGGCGGGCGTCGCCTCGGTGATTTCGAGGTCGAGGTCGGTCGCCTTCATGTCGAGGCTCGTACCGTCGGCCTTCAGCAGCACGTTGGACAGGATCGGGATCGTGTTGCGACGCTCGACCACGCGATGTACGTGGTTCAGCGACTTCAGGAGGTTCGACCGCTCAATTGTAATACGCATGGATGCTACCGCTTTCGACCGTGACTTGCCGGGCGGCCCGAGGCGCCCGAGCGACATGTTTTCGGACGAGGCCCGAAAGATTGGACAGGCAACTTGGCAGACTTCTCCACCCGAATGCAAGGGGCATGGATCAATTGCGAAGCGCCAATTCGACATTTCGTCGACAATGCTCCACAGGAATTGCACCGCTCTTGCCGTCGGCGCACGCCTCGCCCATAAAGGCTGCCTATTCCAAACGAATTCAGGGCAGGCATGAGCGAAGAGCAATCCAGCGGCGGGACGCGCAGTTTCCGCCTGCATAACAACCAGATTCCGGCCCGTCCTCTCGAGCCGGCGCTCTATCTCGTCGCCACGCCGATCGGCAATCTCGGTGACATCACGCTGAGGGCGCTGGAGACGCTGGCCGGCGCGGACGTTCTGGCTTGCGAGGACACGCGCGTCACCCGCGTTCTGCTCGATCGCTACGGTATCCAGAACAAGCCCTATGCCTATCACGAGCACAATGCCGACGAGGCCGGCCCCCGGCTGCTGCAGGCCTTGGAAGCAGGACGGTCTGTGGCGCTGGTGTCGGATGCCGGCACGCCGCTCGTCTCCGACCCCGGCTACCGTCTTGCGGTGCAGGCGATCGAGGCGGGCTATAAGGTCGTTCCCATTCCCGGCGCCTCGGCGCCGCTTGCAGCCCTCGTCGGCTCCGGCCTTCCCAACGATGCTTTCTTCTTTGCCGGCTTCCTGCCCGCCAAGGACAAGGGCAGGCGCGACAGGCTGGCCGAGCTCGCAGCAGTGCCTGCCACCCTCATCTTTTTTGAATCGCCGCATCGCATCGCCGCGACCCTTGCCGCCGCTGCCGATGTGCTCGGCGGTGAGCGCGCGGGCGCCGTCTGCCGCGAGCTGACGAAGACCTTCGAGGAGTTCCGGCGCGGCACGTTGTCCGAACTCGCCGCATTCTATGACGCCGTCGACAATGTGAAGGGCGAGATCGTCTGGCTCGTCGGCCCGCCTGCCGAAAGCGTCGCGGCGGAGGCCGATGTCGATGCCATTCTCGCCGATCTCTCAGGGACGATGCCGACGGCCAAGGCGGCAACGGAAGCAGCGCGTCTCACCGGCCTACCGCGAAAGGAGCTTTACCAGCGCCTGCTCGACATGAAGGAGCGCCATGCCTGATACGGGCGAAAGGCTGAAGCGGCAAAAGGCCTGGCGGCGCGGCCATGTCGCCGAATATCTCGCCGCCGCCTTCCTGATGCTCAAGGGCTACCGCATCATGGCCATCCGCCATCGTACCAAGCTCGGCGAAATCGATATCGTCGCCCGCAAGGGCGATCTCGCCGTCTTCGTCGAGGTCAAATCGAGGAGCGGCGCGCAGGAGGCGATAGACGCCGTTTCCTTCTCCTCGCAGAGGCGCATCCGTGCAGCCAGCGATCTCTGGCTTGCCCGCCAGCCTGATTTCGCTCGCCTCTCGCAACGCTATGACATCGTCGCCATGCTGCCCGGCCGCTGGCCGCAGCATTTTCCCGATGCGTTTTGACGGCGCCGTTACAGGACCGTCACAAAATCAGCCTATTGCCGGGCAACCGGCGCCTGCGATTATGTCGCCGGCGTTCACAATCCCATTGCGACAGGCCCCCATTATGATCCGTAACACCGCTTCCGCTTTCACCGTTCCCTCGCAGGAGGAGCGTAAGAGCTTCGTTTCTCTGGAAAAAACTCCGGCCGTTCATGCCGAGAAGCTCGCATCGCTCGCCTGCCTAAATACGGTGCGCATCGGCGGGGGGGCCGCCAAGGTCGAGGCTTTGGCCTTCCCCTTTACGGTCGCCGCCTGGAACCTCGAGCGCTGCCTGTTTCCAGAGGAAAGCGCTGCCAAGCTGCGGGAAACCGGTGCACCGTTGATCCTGCTGTCGGAGATGGATCTGGGTATGGCCCGCACCGAACAGCGCGACCCCACGGCCGTGATTGCCGATGAACTCGGTATGAACCATGCCTATGGCGTCGAATTCCTGGAGCTCAGTCTCGGCTCGGAAATCGAGCGCTCCTTCTGCCATGACGATTTCAACGAAAAGGGCTTTCATGGCAATGCGCTGATGGCCTCCGTCGCCCTGAAGGATGCATTCATGATCCGTCTGCCGGGCGAAGCCGTCTGGTTCAACGACAGCAACGAGCAGCCGCGCATCGGCGATCGCTGCGCGGTCGGCGCCATCGTCGAGACGGAGGCCGGCCCAATGGTCGCTGTTTCCGTTCATCTCGAAAGTGTGGCGACTGCTGCCTATCGCGAGCGGCAAATGGCGGCGCTGATTGATGCGGTCGAGGCCTTCGCGCCCGGCCTGCCGATCCTGATCGGCGGCGATCTCAACACCGGCAATCACACTGGCGGCGATTATTCGACCGATACGCTGTTTGCCATGGCCGAGGGTCGCGGTTTCGAATGCCACGGCGGCCCGCTCGATCAGACGAGCACGCGCCCGAGCCTGATCACCCGCTTTCCAGATCGTACCATGAAGCTCGACTGGTTCATCACCCGCGGCCTGAAGATTGGCGAAAGCCATCTTGTTTCTTCCCTCAACGGAGAGGACAAGCCGCTTTCAGATCACGACATGATCGTTTGCACAATCGAAGGTTTTTCCGTCTGATCGTTGCAATCGTTAAAATGCACCGGATTTCATGAACCGCACCGTTACCCCTTCCATGCGATGAGATTGTAGACGCGCATGGAATTTGGGGGATTGCATGGTCTTGAAACTGATGTTGGCGAGCATGGCGGCCTTTGCCGCGCGTGCCGTTCCGGTCGTGGTCGCGATGCCGCAGTCGAAGAGCTTTGTGGCCGGCGCCAGCGGCGAGATGGAAATGAAGCCGTCGCCGATCGAGCGCTCCTGGATCCTGGCGGGCAATCCCGTTGCCCGCATCGCCGAGCATTCGCGCGGGCAGGACGATGCCGCGATGACGGCGCTGTGGGATTGTACAGCGGGCGAGTTCCGCTGGTATTTCGGCTGGGACGAAACGGTGATGATCCTCGAAGGCGAGGTACACATCACCACGGAAGACGGTGTCGAGCGCACGCTGCATGCCGGCGACGTCGCCTATTTTGCCGGCGGCACCTGGGCGACATGGCGCATCGATCGCTACCTGCGCAAGGTCGCCTTTCTGCGCAAGCCGTTCCCCAAGCCTTTGACGATGGCCTATCGCCTGCGCAATCTCGTCCGGCAGGGCAACGCGCAGGGCCTCGCCGCCTGAGCGCGGCCAGCCACGGCGGAAGAAATTCCGCGCGAAGACATCCTTGACGGAAGTCCTTGAATAGCCGTTGCGTTTGCGGGCGGGCCGACCTACATCTGTCCGCAAATCCGAGCGAGGGCTGACTATGGCTGGTATCAAGAATGTTGCGGTCCAGATGGACCATGTCCGGAGCATCAATATCGCGGGCGACTCGACCTTCGCCATGAGCCTCGAGGCGCAGAACCGCGGCTACAAGCTCTTCCATTACACGCCCGAGCGGCTGAGCATGCGCGACGGCAAGGTCTATGCCTCCGTCGAGCCGATGATCCTGCGCGATGTCAAGGGCGATCACTTCGAGCTCGGCGAGCCCGAGCGCGTCGACCTCTCGACCATGGACGTGGTGCTGCTGCGTCAGGACCCGCCATTCGACATGGCCTATATCACCTCGACGCATCTGCTGGAGCGCATCCACCCGAAGACGCTCGTCGTCAATGATCCGGCCTGGGTGCGCAACTCGCCGGAAAAGATCTTCGTCACCGAATTTGCCGATCTGATGCCGAAGACGCTGATCACCCGCGATGCCGGCGAAATCCGCCGCTTCCGCGAGGAGATGGGCGACATCATCCTGAAGCCGCTTTATGGCAATGGCGGTGCCGGCGTTTTCCACTCGACGCGCGACGACCGCAATCTCTCGTCGCTGCTCGAAATGTTCGGCCAGCTCTTCCGCGAGCCCTTCATCGCCCAGCAATACCTTCCTGACGTTCGCAAGGGCGATAAGCGCATCATCCTGGTCGATGGCGAAGCCGTCGGCGCGATCAACCGCGTGCCGGCCGAGCATGACGCCCGCTCCAACATGCATGTCGGCGGCCGCGCCGAAGCGACCGAACTGACAGCGCGCGAGAAGGAAATCTGCGCCCGCATCGGACCGGCCTTGAGGGAACGCGGCTTCCTGCTCGTCGGCATCGACGTCATCGGCGACTACATGACCGAGATCAACGTGACCTCGCCGACCGGAATCCGCGAGGTCAAGCGCTTCGGCGGCGCCGATATCGCCAGCCTGCTCTGGGATGCGATCGAAGCCAAGCGGGCCTGAAAACTACCTTTCCCTTCGGCCGGCGAGGTCGTTTCCGGTCTCGCCGCGCGCTATATCGTGATGCCCATCCGCCTGCAGGTCAGGATGACCGCTGACTGTCCGGTGGTGCTTTCGTCCGCAATGACGATCGGCACGAAGCCGAAAAGCGGCTTCACGTTGACCATCATTCCGACATAGGGCCGTTTGCTCACGATGCCGCTGTAGCCGCCCATGGCGGTGAGCGTGCCGCAGACGCTGACATGGCCTTTGCTGTTTTTGGAAGCGGCCATCGGCCCGAAGAGCAGGAGTCCTTCATAAGGCAGCTGCTCGCGCAGACCCTTTTCCACCGCTCTGGTTTCCCTGGCGCTCAATTCATAGGGTGCACCCCTTTCCAGATTATCCCCGCTATCGATGGATTGGCAGCCGGCCAAAATAGCGCTCATCAGAAGGGATATCGATATCGCAAGTTTCATAATTTGCCTCGATTGCTGAAGCGTCCCTTCGTTCTTTTATTGTTCTTGTTTCATTCCATCTTTTCTGCCAGATTGCAACCCATGGTCTGCTGTGAAAGATTGATAGCGGTAAACGGGTTGGATGAGGGCAGGGGATGGTAGCGCGCGTCAGTACGGTGGCGTTTCAGGGGATTGAAGGCGTACCCGTCGAAGTGCAGGTAATGATCGCGCCCGGCAAGGTGCTGATGCACATCGTCGGCCTGCCGGACAAGGCTGTTGCCGAGAGCCGGGAGAGGGTTCAGGCAGCGCTGCACGCTTCCGGCCTCGCACTGCCGCCGAAGAAAGTGACAGTCAATCTTGCGCCGGCAGATTTGCCGAAAGAAGGTAGCCATTTCGATCTTGCCATCGCGCTCGGTCTGATGGCATCGCTCGGCGCGATCCCGGCTGACGCTTTGTCGTCCTATACCGTCATCGGCGAACTCAATCTCGATGGCACGATCGCGCCCGTTGCCGGCGCGCTTCCCGCGGCAATCGCTGCCAACGCCATGGGCAAGGGGCTGATCTGCCCGGCCGAAAGCGGGCCGGAAGCCGCCTGGGCCGGCAAGGAGATCGATATTCTGGCGCCGCGCAGCCTGATCGCGCTTGCCAATCATTTCCGCGGCACGCAGGTGCTGTCAAGGCCGGAACCCTCTATTCGCGCCAGCGCGGCCAACCTGCCCGATCTCGCCGACATCAAGGGGCAGGAAAGCGCCAAGCGCGCGTTGGAAGTGGCGGCCGCCGGCGGCCATAATCTGCTTTTCGTCGGGCCGCCCGGCTCCGGCAAGTCGATGCTCGCCTCGCGCCTGCCGTCGATCCTGCCGCCACTGTCGACGAACGAATTGCTTGAAGTGTCGATGATCCATTCGATCGCCGGCCAGCTTTCCGGCGGCAAGCTCTCCGATCGGCGGCCCTATCGCGCGCCGCATCATTCGGCGACCATGGCGGCGCTCGTCGGCGGCGGCCTGCGTGCCCGGCCGGGCGAGGTCTCGCTTGCTCATCACGGCGTTCTGTTCCTGGACGAACTGCCGGAGTTTTCGCCACAGGCGCTCGATGCGCTGCGCCAGCCGTTGGAAACAGGCGAATGTGTTATTGCGAGAGCAAATCACCGCGTTGCCTATCCCGCCGGCATTCAGCTCGTGGCGGCGATGAACCCGTGCCGCTGCGGCATGGCCGGCGAACCGGGACATACATGTGCCCGCGGGCCGCGTTGCGCGAGCGATTATCAGGGCCGTATCTCGGGCCCCTTGCTGGATCGCATCGATATCCGCATAGACGTGCCGGCGGTCTCCGCCGCCGACCTCATCCGGCCGACAGCCTCGGAGAGCAGTGCGGATGTCGCACTCCGCGTCGCCCGTGCCCGCGAGCGGCAGCGCGAGCGTTTCGAAAGGGCCGGCATGAAGGATGTCAGCACCAATGCCCGCTGCTCAACCGCGATGATCGAAACCATCGCCGAGCCTGATGCCGCCGGCCTGCAATTGCTGCGCGATGCCGCCGAGAAGATGAAGTTCTCCGCGCGCGGCTATCATCGAATCCTCAAGGTCGCGCGCACGCTCGCCGATCTCGACGACAAGCCGACGGTCGGGCGCATCCATCTCGCCGAGGCCATCTCCTATCGTATCGCAGGCGAGCGGCTGACTGCACATGTCTGACAATCCGGAGCTGAGGCGACAGAGTGTTGTCTTCGGCCTGTCCGAATAAAAAAGGGGCGCCACAGCACCCCTTTCTCAATCAGTTTATCGTAGCTCGTTTCAGCCGCCCAGCCCTTCGAACAGCGCCGTCGACAGATAGCGCTCGGCGAAGGAGGGGATGATGACGACGATGGTCTTGCCTTCGTTTTCAGGGCGCTGGCCGACCTTGATCGCTGCCGTCAGCGCTGCGCCGGAGGAAATACCAACAGGCACGCCTTCCAGCTTTGCCACGAGCCGCGCCTGCTGGAACGCCTCGTCATTGCTGACGGTGACCACTTCGTCATAGACATGCGTGTCGAGAACCTTCGGCGCGAAGCCGGCACCGATGCCCTGGATCTTGTGCGGGCCGGGGTTGCCGCCCGACAGAACCGGCGAATCCGTCGGTTCGACGGCGATGACCTTGATGTCGGGCTTGCGGGCCTTCAGCACCTGGCCGACGCCGGTGATCGTGCCGCCGGTGCCGATACCCGACACGAAGATATCGACCTTGCCCTCGGTATCGTTCCAGATTTCCTCGGCCGTCGTCTTGCGATGGATTTCCGGGTTGGCGGGATTTTCGAACTGCTGCGGAATGATGGCGTCCGGCAGCGACGAGGCCAGTTCTTCAGCCTTGGCGATCGCGCCCTTCATGCCCTTCGGGCCCTCGGTCAGCACCAGTTCGGCGCCGAGCAGCGCCAGCATCTTGCGGCGCTCGATCGACATGGTTTCCGGCATGGTCAGGATCAGCCGGTAGCCCTTGGCGGCAGCAGCGAAAGCGAGCGCGATGCCTGTGTTGCCGGAGGTCGGCTCGATCAGCACGGTCCGGCCGGGGGCGATCTTGCCCTGCGCTTCCAGGCTTTCGATCATGGCGACGCCAATGCGGTCCTTGACCGAAGCGATGGGATTGAAGAATTCGAGCTTTGCCAGGAGGTTGGCCTTGACGCCCTTTTCCTTTGCCAGCTTGTCGAGACGGACGATCGGCGTGTCGCCGATGGTCTCGGTGATCGAGGCATAGACGCGGCCGCGGCCGGGTTTGCGGGTGTCGGACATGGATAGCTCTCCCTACATTGGAATTATGCGGTGACAATAGGATCAAACGCCTGCGGAAACCAGAGTGCGGAGACGTCCCCCGCACAAGGCTCGTGAGAAAAGAATCTCTGAGAGGGCATGTTTTTGGATGTTTTTTTCAGGCGGCGCGTGCGGCGATGAAAGCAGCGGTGGCGGCGAGGATGCTCGCGGCGAGCCGGTTCAGGATCTGCAGCGCCCGCGGCCTCTTGAGAAAGGTGCGTGCCCGTGACGCAAGAAGCATGTAGGGCACGAGAACGATCAGGAGGATGACGAACGTCGCCGCAACCAGGATCGCATATTCGCGCAAGCCGATGTTGCCGATGTCGATCAGTGTCGGCACCAGCGCGATATAGAAAAGCATGGTCTTGGGATTGCCGAGCGTGACGAGCAGGCCGGAGAGGAAGGACATGCCGGCGCTGTTGGATTTCCTTGCGGCGATATCTGCGGCCAGCAGGCCTGCCGTCCAGAGTTTCCAGGCGATGTAGCCGAGATAAAGCGCGCCGGCGATCTTGATGACGATGAAGACCTCGGTGAAGGCTTCAGCCACGAAGGCAAGGCCGAGGATCACGGCAGTCAGGTAGATGGTGTCGCCGAGCACGAGCCCTAGGCCCATGAAGAAAGTCTCGCGAAAGCCGGAGCCAAGCGCCCGCGCCACGATCGCGGTAATACCCGGACCGGGAATGGCGGCGGCGATGAAGAGAGCGCCGCAATAGGCAAGCAGGGCCGCGAGCGTCATGAAATTTTCCTCCTGGGATGGTATTCGCCCTATCGTACCACCTTTGCGTTTTCAAGCGATTGCGCCGGTGCTGCGAACATATTACCAAGGCATTAACGGCGCGTCGAAACTGCTTTGCCCAAGGATCTCATGTCTTCCGCATTGCTCCTGATCGATCTTCAGAATTCCATCCTGACAGGCCTTGGTACGCCGGAGCGTCAGCCGGATATCGACGCCGCGCTTGAGGTTGTTATGGCCAAACTGGCCGCGCTGAAACACAGCGCCCGTGCCGCCGGCGTCCCGGCCTTCATCGTCCAGCATGACGGTGCGCCGGGCCACCGCCTGGTCAAGCGCAGCGAAGGTTGGCAGCTGCGCCGGGAAATCGCGCCCGAAGCCGGTGATGCCGTCGTGCACAAGACGAGCTGCGATTCCTTCTTCGAGACGGATCTGGAGGCGCGGCTGCGAGCGCGGGGCGTCACCCATCTCATCGTCGGCGGCTGCATGACGCAGTTCTGCGTCGACACGACGGTGCGGCGCGCCGTTTCGCTGGGTTTCGACGTGACGCTGATCGCCGATGGCCATACGACGGCGGATATGGGCCGGCTGAGCTTCGAAGAGATTGTCATCCATCACAATATGCTGCTTGACGGCTTCGATGCCGGGCCGCATGAAATCAGGCTGGTTGCGTCCACCGAAATTTCCTTCTGAAGCCCTTTTTCCCGCCGGAGGCTCTATGCCGCATCTGACCAGCATGATCGCCTTTGCCCTGATCGCTCTCGGCATGGTGCTGACACCCGGGCCGAACATGATCTATCTGGTGTCGCGTTCGATTTCGCAGGGGCCGGCGGCGGGCCTGATCTCGCTCGGCGGCGTCGCCTGCGGTTTCCTCTTCTACATGTTCTCGGCTGCGCTCGGCATCACCGCCTTCGTCTTCGCCGTTCCCTTCGCTTATGACGCGTTGCGGCTTGCGGGTGCGGCCTATCTCGCCTGGCTCGCATGGAACGCGCTGAAGCCCGGCGGTCGTTCCGCCTTTCAGGTGCGTGAGCTGCCGAAGGATAGCACGCGCCGGCTGTTCACCATGGGACTGGTAACCAGCCTGCTGAACCCGAAGGTCGCGATCCTCTATCTGTCGCTGCTGCCACAGTTCATCGATCCTGCCGCCGGCAGCGTCTTCACCCAATCGCTCGTGCTCGGCTTCTCGCAGATCGTCATCAGCGTCACATTCAATGCCATCTTCGCGCTGAGCGCCGGCTGGATCGCGATGTTTCTCACCCGCCGCCCGTCTTTCGCGCTGGTGCAGCGCTGGCTGATGGGCACGGTGCTGGCCGGGCTCGCCCTGCGCATGGCGTTCGAGGCGCAACGCTGATGAACAATACTTCAAAACAGCTCGTCGCTGGCCTTCTGGCGCTGGCATCACTCGGGAGCCTGCCATCGATCGCTTTGGCAGCGGAGCCGGGCACGCAGACGATCGTCTTCATGCGCCATGGCGAAAAGCCCGAGGCGGGTCTCGGTCAGCTGAGCTGCCAGGGTCTCAATCGGGCCTTGGCACTGCCGCCGGTGCTGACGAAGCTCTTCGGCAAACCCGCCGCGATCTTCGCGCCCGATCCATCCAAACGGAAAGAAGATTCCGGCACGTCCTACGATTATATCCGGCCGCTTGCGACCGTCGAGCCGACGGCAATCGCCCTCGGTATGCCCGTCGATACCAGCTTCGGCTACGAGGATATCGATGATCTCAAGGCCGAGCTGGAAAAGCCTGCCTATGCCGGCAAGCTGATCTTCGTCGCCTGGGAGCATAAGCAGATCTTCGAGCTCGCCCGCCAGCTGATGAGCGACAATGGCGGCGACAAGAAAGCCGTGCCGAAATGGCATGGCAAGGATTTCGACAGCCTCTATGTCCTGCGCATAGGCGCGGGCAAGGCTGGACCGTCAGCGACGTTCGAGAAGATGGCGGAGGGCCTCGACGGCCGCTCCGAAACTTGTCCGAATCCGGCTAATTAAGGTCAGAAGACCGGACGCATGAAGCTGCGCTCGTAGCTGACGATGCAGCGCGTTTCCTCGCCATAGGCAAGGGCAGCCTGGCATTCAGCATCGCCGGGTATTTTCAGCCGATACTCCTCATAGGCGGCAAGGCTCGGGAAGCTGAAGAGCGCCAATGCGATGTTGTTGGCACCCTCATGCGGCATGAAATAGCCGTGATGCGTGCCGCCCAACCGGTTGACCAGCGGAATCCAGAGCTTGGCGTAATATTCGAATTCGGCAAGCTTGTAGGGATCGATGACATAGTGCAGGTAGCAGGTGATCATTCGGCGGCCTCCTTGGAAAGATGATTGTTTTTATGTCGGGGGAGGGAAATCCGCCAGCCGAGATTCATGCCCGCAGCAGCGCCGAGAATGATAACTGCACCGGCGATTTGCGCGACGCCGAGCACATGGCCGAAGGCGAAGCGGTCGACCGCGATGGCGGCGATCGGATAGATGAAGGACAGCGCGCCGGTCAGATGCGTCGGCAGCTTCTGGATGGCGCCGTAAAGCAGCACATACATCAGGCCGGTATGGACGACGCCCATGGTGACAAGGATCGACCACCCGCCGGCATCCTGCGGCGCGGCGGAAAAATTGGTGAAGGGAGCAAGCATCAGGATGCCGGTCGAGACCTGGATGAGCGCGATCAGATGCGGCGGCGTGCCCTTCAGCCACTTCGCGGCGATGGCTGCCAGCGCGTAAAAGAAGGCAGCGCTCAGCGAGAGCAGAATGCCCATCGCATAGCTTCCCACACCCGCCGTTTCGGCAGGCTTGCCTTCGACGATAATGACCATGCCGGCAAAAGCGAGGCCGAGCCAGAACAGCTTGGTGAAGGTAATCCGCTCGCCGAGAAACAGCGCGCCGAGCCCCAAAAGCATGAAGGGCTGCGTATTGTAGACCGTCGTGGCGATGGAAATGGAGGCATGGGAATAGGCGGCGAACAGCAGCAGCCAATTAAGGACGATGGCGATCCCGCCGCCGACCGCGATCGAATAGGTCCTCAAATTCAGAATGCCGGGGCGAAGCAGGCCCATGGTGGCGCAGATCGCAAGCAGCGTCAGCGCGCCGAAGGAGCAACGCCAGAAGACGACGTCGGTGACGGCCTGCCCGGACATCAGCACGAACCAGCCGATCGTGCCTGAAATCAGCATTGCCGCTGTCATTTCTATCGTGCCGTGTCTTATCTCGCTCATGGCCTTCGCTCCCGTCTGACGAAGCCAATCATATTGCGGCTTGGAAGCCGGTGATATAGACTTAATAAGGTCGTGAGATTTAACTGCCTAATTAAATGAGGCTAAGGCATGGGTATACCTAACGCTCCCTTGGATCTCGATGATATCGATCAGCGGATGCTTGAGGCGCTCGCACGCAATGCCCGGATATCGCTGAAGGAGCTGGCGGAAGTTGCTGGCCTCTCGTCCCCAAGTGCGGCGGAGCGGCTGCGCCGGCTGGAGGAGCGCGGCGTCATCTCTGCTTTCACCGTCGATATCGCGCCGGAAGCGATCGACTATCCCCTGCAGGCGATCGTCCGCATCAGGCCGTTGCCCGGTCAGCTTCACGTCGTCGAGCGGATTATTCAGCAGACGCCGGAATTCATCGAATGCGACAAGGTCACCGGCGACGATTGCTTTATCGGGCGGTTGGTGGTGCGCTCCATGGGCGAACTCGACGGCATTCTCGACAAGATCACCGAGCGGGCCGAGACGAACACGTCGATGATCAAGGCGACGCCGGTCAAGCGTCGACTGCCGCCGTTATCACGCTAGAATTCCGCCATCGGCGAGAGCATGAGCGGCCCGGCAATCTCGTCCGCTGCTTTGCCGCGCGCCATCAGCATCGTGTAACCCTCATAGGGCTCCAGCGACGTCTCGCAATTGAGGCGATCCGGCGAAAAGCAGACCTCGATACGATCGGGTTCGATATCAAGCGCAGACACAATGGTCGCAAGGGATGGAATGACTGTTCCCGCGACATCGAGAAGCCAGAGAGTCGCCCCGTCGAAGGTCCATGCGACGACCGTCTCATCCCCGAGCGTCGTCAGGCGGATCGCGGAATTGAAGCAGGCATTCAGCAGAAACATCTCCATCTGCCTGATAACGGCAAAGCGGTTGGAGACCGGCTGCCGGTTTTGCAGCAGAGACTTGATCAAGCTGAGATCATCAGGCGATTCCAGGGAAAGCTGCCGGGCACTCCTGTCTGACTTCTCGAGCTTTGGCAGCTTCGCAACGAAGACATGCTGCGGCACGGTGCGAAAGCCATAGCGCTCGTAAAGCGCGGGCTTATCGGTGAGCAGGAGATCGAGCTCGTATCCCTCGGCTGCGGTTCGCTCAAAGGCGCGCTGCATGAGATCGCGATAGAGGCCGCGTTCGCGCCACTCCGGCCGCACCGCGCCGGATTGATAGCCCGCCGCCTTGACGGCACGGCCATTGATCATCATCGGCATGGAGAAGGCGGTGAAGTTGGCGACGCAGCAGCCTTCGCTATCGAAATAGCCTGATGGCATGCTGCTTGAGTCGGGACCGCCAAAGCGATCCTGAAGGCTGACATCGATGGAAAACGTGTCCTGCAGCAACTCGACGAGGCCGTTCCAGGCGGCAGGATCGTCGAAGTAATCCTCGCGAAGTGTCAGGCCATGCGCTTGGGCAAGCTCGGTCATCACACGCCGGTCGAGCCGAAGCCGCCGGCGCCGCGCTTGGTTTCGCTCGCTTCATTGGTCTCGACAATGCGGGCCTGGATTGCCGGGGCAATGATCATCTGCGCGATGCGCATGCCGCGGGTAATCTCGAAGGGCTCTTCGCCGAGATTGATCAGAATCACCTTTACTTCGCCGCGGTAATCGCTGTCGATGGTGCCGGGCGAGTTCAGGCAGGTGATGCCGTTCTTGAAGGCAAGGCCGGAGCGCGGGCGGATCTGCGCCTCGAAACCTTCGGGAATTTCAAAGATCAAGCCGGTGGGCACAAGCGCCCGCTTGCCGGGTGCAAGCGTCAATGTTGCGCCGTCCTCGACGGCTGCGCGCAGGTCCATGCCGGCGGCACCTCTGGTCTCATAGGCGGGCAGATCGAGGCCTTCGCCATGCGGCAGGCGGATGAGGTTCAGCGTCGGGCTGATATCGGTGTGTATGGTCATGCGGCATTAGTTTGCGCTGCGGCGGCCGAGGTCAATTGCATTTGGGGCTTTGAGTCGTTAGATACGGCCGCAATTCACAGGATTTACACGTATGGCCGAAAGTCTCGCCGAGGCGGTCTCCCGCCGCCGCACATTTGCTATTATCGCTCACCCGGACGCGGGCAAGACCACGCTCACCGAAAAGCTGCTGCTGTTCGGCGGCGCCATTCAGCTTGCCGGCGAAGTCAAGGCGAAGAAGGATCGCATGCAGACGCGCTCCGACTGGATGAAGATCGAGCGCGAGCGCGGCATCTCGGTCGTTACCTCCGTCATGACCTTCGAATATGAAGGCAATGTCTTCAACATTCTCGATACGCCCGGCCACGAAGACTTCGCCGACGACACCTACCGCACGCTGACGGCCGTCGACGCCGCGGTTATGGTCATCGACGCCGCCAAGGGTATCGAGCCGCGGACGCTGAAGCTGTTCGAAGTCTGCCGCATGCGCGACATCCCGATCATCACCTTCATCAACAAGATGGACCGTGAGAGCCGCGATCCCTTCGAAATCCTCGATGAGGTCGAAGAGAAGCTGGCGCTGGATACGGCGCCGATCACCTGGCCCATCGGCCGCTCCAAGACCTTCTGCGGCTCCTATCATATTGCCGCCAACACCGTGCGCGGTTCCGACACCGAGGTCGAGGCGACGAAGGTAAACGGCCCGCAGGCGGTTGCCGACAGGCTGCCGGAAAACGAGCGTCAGGCCTTCGTCGACGAGACGGAACTGGCGATCGAGGCTTGCCGTCCGTTCGACCGGGAGTCCTTCCTCGAAGGGCATATGACGCCGGTCTTCTTCGGCTCGGCGCTTCGCAATTTCGGCGTGCGCGATCTTATCAACGCGCTCGGCGAATTCGCGCCGCCGCCGCGCGACCAGGTCGCCGATATCAGGACCGTTCACGCAACCGACGACAAGATGACGGCCTTCGTCTTCAAGATCCAGGCTAACATGGACCCGAACCATCGCGACCGCATCGCTTTCGCCCGTATCTGCTCCGGCAAGCTGGAGCGCGGCATGAAGGCGCGGCTGTCGCGCACCGGCAAGCAGCTCGGGCTCACCGCGCCGCAGTTCTTCTTCGCCTCGCAGCGCCAGCTCGCCGACACCGCCTATGCCGGCGACGTCGTCGGCATTCCGAACCACGGAACGCTGCGCATCGGCGACACGCTGACGGAAGGCGAATCCCTCGTCTTCCAGGGCGTGCCGAACTTCTCGCCGGAAATCCTGCGCCGCGTTCGTCTCGAAGACGCAATGAAGGCAAAGAAGCTCAAGGAAGCCCTGCAGCAGATGGCCGAAGAAGGCGTCGTGCAGCTCTTCTCGCCGGAAGACGGCTCGCCCGCCATTGTCGGCGTCGTCGGCGCCTTGCAGCTCGACGTGCTGAAGGAGCGCCTGATGGCCGAATACGGTCTACCGGTTTCCTTTGAAATGTCGCGCTTCTCCGTCTGCCGCTGGATCTCGGCTGACCAGTCCGCCGATCTCGAAAAATTCGTCACCCAGCGCCGCGGCGATATCGCCCGCGACCTCGACGGCGATCCGGTCTTCCTCGCGCAGGACGGCTTCTCGCTGCGCTACGAGGCGGAACGTTACCCGGCTATCAAGATGGTCGCGATCAAGGAATATCACGCCGTCAAGGCGGCTTGATATCGCAGACTGCAGCCACAGGCGATCGGCCTGTGGCTCATCACCCTGCGGCTGCGTTCATCAGCGCCGCGTAACGCGCCTCCGTGGCATCATCCAGCGGAAACATGCATTCGACCCGCAACTCCTGGGTCGTGATCATCTGCGGCGTTCCAACTGTCGTCACCAGAGAGAAGAATTTCAGCACATGCCCGTCCTTCACGAACGACAAGGGGATCACTGGTGCATTCTCGGTTGCTGATGATGTCTTCCATTCGGCATTCACATCGGGGTAGGCGAGGAGACTGTCGATCAGCTCCTTCGTCCGTCCGTCGATGACGCGGCCGACGGACTCGCGGAAAACGCGCCCCATCAGGCTTTCGGCCGTCTTGTCCCAATCCGGAATGAAGGGTCGCATGCCCGCGGGGTCGAACATCAGATGAAGAAGATTGCGCGGCTTCGGGCGTGCATCCATATCGGTAAAGTGACCGAAGAAGCGCAGCGTCGCGTCGTTGGTCATCAGGACATTCCAGTAGCGGTCCATCACGACGGCGGGGAAGGGCTCGTGCTGGCGCAGCATGCGCTTCAGCGCGTTGGTCACGCCTTGCATTTCCTGATTGTCAAAACTTCCTTCGGAATAGATCGGCGCATAACCGGCGGCGAGCAGCAGCGTGTTGCGCTCGCGGAACGGCACGTCCAGGGCATCGGCGAGCCGCAACACATTATGGCGGCCCGGCGTGCTCCTGCCGCTTTCGATAAAGCTGATCTGCCGCTGCGAAATACCGGTGTCGAGGGAAAGCTCGAGCTGGCTCTTGCCGCGCGTGTCGCGCCATGCGCGCAGCTGCGGCCCCAGTTCGTTTGGCAATCTCAATTCAGCGCGAAGAGAACTCATTCTGTAAAGCCTCGCTTCGTTCGTTTGGTGTGGCGGGGCCGTATTGGGCAGCCCCGCCAGCTTCAGTTCTTATGAGAAAGCAACCGGCCCGACCGAGCCGTACCAATGGTGCACTTTCGTCGGGTCTGCCTCGTCCATGTAGAAGAAATGCGTCATGACCGGTTTGACCACCGCCTGCGTGCGATCGTCGGGGGTCATGGTCACCGTCCCGCGGAACACTTTCAACGATCCGCCGTCCCAATATTCGGTGACATCATGCAATGCCGTGAAGCCGGTGTCGATGAAGGCGCGCAGGTTCTGGCGAATGGCTTCGCGCCCCTTCCAGTCGGCAATGCCGAGATTGCATGTGGCGTCTTCCGCCAGGCAATCAAAGCCTTCGCCGAAGGTCTTGTCGTCGATTTCCCGCCAGAAGGCGAGCAGCCATTGCGGGGCGTCTTTCTTAGTGAATGACATGGTCGTCATGGAATTCTCCTGAGCCCGCCGGTGAAGCGATGTTATGGCCATCGACATCGCTGTGAGCCGGGCACTCTTTGGTTGAAGGGCTGAAAGCTCTTCCTGCAAGAAGATGGTCCTTAGATACGCCAAGGCGAGCGCTGCCCTCAATTACATCGGATGTAATCAAAGCCTGCCGATTGCGTTTCAAGCTGACGTGATCGGTTCGGATGCGTTTCATTTTGGAATAGTGGTTTCGCGATGTTCCATCCGATATAGCGCTATGCCATAGTGCCGCCCCGGGGTCCCCTCGATCAGAACGAGCAGCTTTCATGATGAAATTTCTTGCGGTTCTTGCTCTGGCCTTCGTCGGCCTGGTGCCGGTCGCAGCCGAGGCGCGAATCATTACCGATGCGGCCGGACGCACGGTCTCCGTGCCGGACAAGATCAACCGTATTCTCGTCGCCGGGCCACCGGCCACCGTGCTGGTCTATGTGCTGGCGCCCGAGAAGCTCGTGGGCTGGGTTCACGCGCCGAATGATGCCGCCAAGGCCTATCTGATGCCGTCGGTGCGGGCGCTCCCCACCATCGGGCGTCTGACTGGCAAGGATGGCACGATCGGCTCTCAGGCCGTTCTGGATGCCAAGCCGGATATCATCCTCGACGCCGGCACGGTCGACCCGAGCTACAAGGCGCTGGCCGACAAGATTCAAGCCGAAACGCACATCCCCTATGTGCTTGTCGATGGCAGCTTTGCCCGCACCGCCGATACGCTTCGCGACGTTGGTGCCCTGATCGGCGTCGAGGACCGCGCCAACAAGCTCGCTGATTATGCCGATTCGGCGATCAAGGATCTGAACGAGAAGCTCGCGACGCTGCCGAACGATCCGCGCCCGCGCGTCTATTACGGTCGAGGCGCCGATGGTCTGGAAACCGGGCTTTCCGGTTCCATCAATCTCGAAATCCTCGATGCCGTCGGCACGATGAACGTCGCCGCCGCTGCAGGAAAGGGTGGGCTCACCAAGGTGACGCCGCAGCAGGTCGTCGGCTGGAATCCGGATATCATCATCGCCGATGATGCAAAATTTGCAGCTCTGGCGAAGAGCGATCCGCAATGGGCAGGCATCAAGGCGGTCAAGGACGGTAAAATCTTCGTGCCGCCGTCGCTGCCTTTCGGCTGGTTCGATTCCCCGCCAGGAGTCAACCGGCTGCTCGGCGTGCGCTGGATGGAGAAGCTGCTCTATCCCAAGCTCTTCCGCAGCGATTTTGCCGACGACGTCAAGGAATTCTACAAGCTGTTCTATCAGGTCGATCTGACCGACGATCAGTTGGCGAGCCTGCTGAAGGGTGTGAAGTAACCGCCGGGGGCAGGGAGCCGTTCATGGTCCGGGAAAACGAAATTCGCGAAAACGAGGTGGTCGTCGAGGCGCCGGCGGCCTCGGATGCCGGTCTGACCTTCATCGGCCGCATTTCAACGCCATGGACATCGCGCATGGAAACGCCGCGCCAGGGCCGGCATGATGGGCCGATCTGCCGGATCGAGATTTTCGAGCCCTGGGTGCTGGCGCTGACAGGGGTCGAGGCTTTCGAGCGGCTGGAGGTCCTCTATTGGCTGGATCGATCCCGGCGGGATCTCGTGCTGCAGAGCCCGGCCAGAAACGGCAAGGTACACGGCACCTTCTCGTTGCGATCGCCGGTGCGGCCCAATCCCATCGGCACATCCATCGTCAAGCTCGAAGCGGTCGAAGGCCACGTGCTGCTGGTGCGCGGCCTCGATTGCCTTGATGGCACGCCCTTGCTCGACCTGAAGCCGGATCGCACGCTGTTCAAACCGATCGCGCCGCCGCAGCCCGGGGATTTCCAGACCGGCGACGGCGAGACGGCGCATTACTGCCAGAAGCGCGATGCCTAGATTGCTTCACGCAATTCCAGGCGAAAACCGCTCCGCACTTTTCTGGAATTGCTTTAGTCGACGGCGACCATGACGTCGGATGCCTTGATGACGGCATAGGCCGAGGAGCCCACCGTCAGGCCCAGCTCGTCGACAGCCTCGTTGGTGATCGAAGAGGTGACGATCGAGCCGTTGCCGATGTCGATGCGGACATGCGCCGTCGTTGCACCCTTGGTGATTTCGACGACCTTGCCCTTGAGGCGGTTTCTTGCGCTGATTTTCATGGATGTTTCTCCCTTGTAACCGGCGCGACCATATCGTCTCGACCAGCGCCGGGCTACCGAAATTCTATTCGCCCCGCGGAAACCTCTGGTTCTCCTCAAGCACGTTGAGATCCATGTGGTTGCGCATGTAGCGCTCGGATGCCTTCTGCAGCGGCTGATAATCCCAGGGATAATAGGCGCCATTGCGCAGCGCGGTGTAGACCACCCATCGCCTTGCCTGGCTTTCGCGCACGGCGGCGTCGAAGTTTGCGAGGTTCCAGCGCATCATGGCCTGCGCTGTCAGCCTGTTCAGCGTTTCCGCGTAGGCTGGATTGCCCGCCAGATTGGTCAACTCCCTGGGGTCCTCCCTTAGGTCGAAGAGCATGGGCGGGTCCAACTCGCAAAGGGTCAGCTTGTAGTGGCCGTCACGCAGGCCTACGAGCGGCGCTTCGGAGCCTTCCGCGGCATATTCCATCGGCACGGGGCTGCGGCTTCCGGTTCCAAGGGCCAGCGGCGTCAGGTCCTCGCCGTCGGTCCAGCGGCGCAGCGAAGCGATGTCGATCCCAGCAAGGGCCGCCAGCGTCGGCGTCACGTCGAGCGTCGATACCGGCTGGTCGACAAGCTTCGGCTGCCAGCCGGGGGCTGCGATCATCAGCGGCACGCGGGCCGAACCTTCGAAGAAGTTCATCTTGAACCAGAGGCCGCGCTCGCCAAGCATGTCGCCATGGTCCGAAACGAAGAGGATGATGGTGTTGTCGGCCATGCGGCCGCGCTCGAGCGTGTCGAGAATCTCGCCGATCTTCTCGTCGACATAGGAGATATTGGCGAAATAGCCGCGCCGCGCCCGGCGGATCTGCTCCGGCGTGATCTCAAAGGCGGTATGATCGCAGGCTTTCATCAGCCGCTGCGAATGCGGGTCCTGCTCTTCGAAGGGGATTTCGCCGACTTCGGGGTCGAGCGCCGGGCAATCCTCATAGAGATCCCAGAAGCGGCGGCGCGCGACGTAAGGGTCGTGCGGATGCGTAAAGCTGACGGTCAGGCACCAGGGCCGCTCGTCATGTTGGCGCGAGAGATCGTAAAGCTTGCGGTTGGCGTGATAGGCAACCTCGTCGTCATACTCCATCTGGTTGGTGATCTCGGCCGTGCCAGCCCCGGTCACCGAGCCGAGATTGTGATACCACCAGTCGATGCGCTCGCCGGGCTTGGTGTAGTCGGGTGTCCAGCCGAAATCGGCGGGATAGATGTCCGTCGTCAGCCGCTCCTCGAAGCCGTGCATCTGGTCCGGGCCGACGAAGTGCATCTTGCCCGAAAGCGCCGTCTGGTAGCCGGCGGCACGCAGATGATGCGCGAAGGTCGGAATATCAGAGCAGAACTCGGCGGCATTGTCGTAGACGCGGGTGCGGCTCGGCAACTGCCCGGACATGAAGGAAGCGCGCGCCGGCGCGCAAAGCGGGCTTGCCGTATAGCTGTTGGCAAAGCGCACGGACCGCTTTGCCAAAGCTTTCAGGACCGGAGCATGCAGAAACTCGGCCGGGCCGTCGGGAAAGAATGTCCCGTTGAATTGATCGACCATGAGGATGAGGATATTCGGGCGGGACATTGGAGCATTTTCCTTGAAGATCAGAGGCCGGTGGCGGCTTTGACGGCGTCGAGGCCTGGCTTGCCGTCGATAGTGGTGACGCCGGCAAGCCAGGGCGTCAAGGCGTCAGGATGCGCCTTCAGCCAGGCGGTTGCCGCATCCTTGGCGCTCTGGCCGCCGAGGATCGAGCCCATCAGCGAATTTTCCATGCCGATATCGAAGGTCAGGTTATGGAAGAGCTTGGCCGCATTCGGGCATTGGGCGGCCCAACCGGTGCGCGCCAGCGTATAGACCTCGGCGCCACCGTAGTTTGCACCGAAATAGGCATCGCCGCCGGAGAGATAGGCGATCTTGAAGCGTTCGTTCATCGGATGCGGCGCCCAGGCGAGGAAGACGATCGCCTGCTTGTCCTTCGAGGCGCGCTCGACCTGCGACAGCATCGCCTGCTCGCTCGATTCCACCAGCTCCCAGCCCTTCAGGCCGAAATCATTGGCATCGATCATCTTCTGGATGTTGGCGTTGGCGGGTGCGCCGGGCTCGATGCCGTAGATCTTGTGGTCGAAATCCCCGGCGTGCTTCTGCAGGTCTGAAAAATCCTTGATGCCCTTGTCGGCAACATAGGTCGGAACGGCGAGCGTGAACTTCGCGCCCTGAAGGTTGCGGTTCAGCACCTCGGCTGCCTTTGCCTTGTTGAGGTCGTCCACGAAGGCCTTCTGTGCCGGCATCCAGTTGCCGAGGAAGACATCGATCTCTTTCGTCTTCATCGCCTGATAGCCGATCGGCACGGAGAGCGTCTTGATATCGGGCTCATAGCCGAGCGCGGTCAGCAGCACGCCGGTCACGCCGTTGGTCGAGGTGATGTCGGTCCAGCCGGGGTCCGACATATGGATCGTCTTGCAGCTATCGCCGTCGGCGCGGGCGATACCCGCAAAGGAAAGTACGGAAAGGAAAGCGCCGGCGGCGAGCCGACCCGTTGCAGATATGCGCATGACGATGTTCCCTCTTGTTATTGGATTATTTTATTGAACAACACTAGAGTTCACGCTGTGAAGCAGGCATTTTTCGATGGAAGCCAAAAGGAAATTTTATGGCAGAACGTTTGGTCGATCTTGGCTGGCTGCGGATATTTGTGGAGGTGGGCCGCTCCGGCAGTCTCTCCGCCGCCGCCTCTGCGCTCGGCCTGACGCAACCGGCCGTCAGCTACCAGATCCGCCGTATCGAGGAACAGATGGGCGTCGCCCTCTTTCACCGCCAGCATCGCGGCGTCAAACTCTCGCCGGAGGGGCAGCGCCTGTTCGAGATCGTCGAGAAATCCGTCGGTAGCGTCGACAATCTGGTGCGTAGTTTCCGTCTGGAAGCGGAGCGTCCGTCCGTTCGCCTGCGCACGGACTATGCTTTCTCCGCGCTGTGGCTGATCCCGCGCATGCATGCATTCCGCCTGCTTCACCCAGAGGTGGATATCCAGATCGTCGCCACGCAGCGGCTGGATCGCGGGGCGCCCGAGAGCGGCGATATCGCCGTGTTCTTCGGCACGCGCAGCGAGTTTGGTCCGGCGGCGACGCTGCTTCTGCCGGAGAGGGTCGTGCCGATCTGCACCAGAGGGTTCGCGGAGCGCCATGGCCCGTTCACCGATCCCTCGCAGCTCGCGGGCACCACGCTCGTCCATCTCGATTCGGAGATGCCGTCGCCCTGGTTCGATTGGGAGAGTTATCTTTCCGCCTTCGGCATCGCCCGCGATGCCTATGCCGGCCATGGTGATCTGCGCTTCAATACCTATTCGCTGGTGGTGCAGGCAGCCCTCAGCGAGCAGGGTGTGGCGATCGGCTGGATGGGCCTCGTCGATTCCCTGCTGGCCGCCCGGACGCTGGTGACGGCCGGCCCGATGCTGGAAGCGCCGGAGCGCGGTTATTGGCTGCTGCCGCCATCCGCGCCAAATCCGCATGCCGAACAGCTGGCGCAATGGCTGCTTTCGGAAGCAGCCATTGAGCAAACGTGAGCTATTCCGACGTAAGATCGTTAAGAAACGTCTCGCACCAGCGCGATACGTCGTTCTCAAGCAGGTAATCCATCATGCCGCGCCAGCGTTCCTGCCGCTCCTGCAGCGGCATATTGACCGCTCGCGCCAGCGCATTGGCGGTGCCGTCGACGTCGTAGGGGTTGACCAGCAGCGCGCCCTTCAGCTTGCGCGCCGCGCCGGCAAAGCGCGAGAGCACGAGCACGCCGGGGTCTTCCGGGTCCTGCGCGGCGACATATTCCTTGGCGACGAGGTTCATACCGTCACGCAGCGGCGTCACCAGTCCGACCTTCGCGAGCCGGTAGAGACCGGCCAGGATCGGGCGGCTGATCGAGCGGTTGATGTAGCGGATCGGCACCCAGTCGACCGTGCCGATGGTACCGTTGACCCGGCCAGCCTGTTCGGCGACAGCATGCTGCATCGCCTCGTACTCAGGCACTTCCGAGCGCGACTTCGGCGTGATCTGCAGGTAGGTGACGCTGCGCTGGTGCGCCGGGTTGTTGGTGATGAAGCGCTCGAAAGCGTCGATGCGCTGCGTGATGCCCTTGGAATAGTCGAGCCGGTCGACACCGAGGATCAGGTCGCGGCCCTCGATGCTCTGCCGGACCTTCTGCACCATGCTGTGCGAGGTGGCCTTGCGTGCGAAGGCGGCAAAGCCCTCCGTCTCGATGCCGATCGAATAGGCGCCGCCACGAAAATTATGGCCGTGAGCGCTGAAATGGCCGGGGCTCTTCTCGATGCCCATGCCCTCGCGTTTCAGGCAGCCCGCGAAGTTCTCGAGATCATGGTCTGTCTGGAACCCGAGCAGGTCGTAGGAGGAGAGGCCGCGCATAATCTCTTCATGCACCGGCATGGCCAGCACGACATCGGCCGGCGGCCAGGGAATGTGCAGGAAGAAACCGATGCGGTTCTTCAGCCCCATCTGCCTAAGCTCGGCGGCCAGTGGAATCAGATGATAATCGTGCACCCAGATGATGTCGTCAGGCTCGATCAAGGGTGCCAGCCGATGAGCGAAGAAGCGGTTGACGCGGAAATAGCCCGTCATTTCCTTGCGGGCATATTCCGCAAGATCGAGCCGATAATGGCAGATCGGCCAGAGCACCCGGTTGGCAAAGCCCTGATAGTATTCCTCGACGTCCGTCTGCGTCAGATCGGTCAGCGCGTAGGTAATATTGCCGTCCTTGGTCATCTGCAGCGGCTCGGGCTCGACGTCGCCGCTCGATTTGCCGGACCAGCCCATCCAGATACCGCCACGCTCGGCAAGGGCGGCCTGCAGCGCCACGGCCAAGCCGCCTGCGGCAGCCGCGCCCTTATGATCGGGAACGGAAACGCGATTGGAAACGATGATGAGACGGCTCAACGGCAATTCCTTTCGAGAAGGCTAAAGCAATTCCAGGAAAAGTACGCAGCCGTTTTCCGTTCGGAATTGCGGGAAACGAAGAAGCTGGAAGGCTTCGAAGTGATCGACGGGTTACTTGACGAGCGTTCCCAGCACATCCCTTAAACGCGCGGGCGAGCCAATGGATGCACGCGCCAGCGTTTTTCCGTTGCCGTCCCCGACACGCACGGACTGGCCGCCCAGGCGGTTGGCGGCAGCAAACATCGTCTCGTCGGTGACGTCGTCACCGATCGTAATGGGGCGGCGGCCTTCGAAAGGCTCCTCAGCAAGAAACGCCTCGACGGCATGTCCCTTGCTGGCGTGCGCAGGACAGATTTCGATCACCATCTTGCCCCGCTGCAGGTTCCAGTCGGGACCGGCTTCCTCCAGATGGCGCTGCATGGTGTCGTCGATCGCGGCCTCGTATGCGGGTGCGTGGCGAAAGTGAACCGCGACTGCAGCCCCCTTGTCCTCGACGATGGCGCCGGGCCAGGCCTGGGCCTCGCGTCGAATGACCTGCTTCATTGCCTGGAAGGCGGGCGGGATATGCGCGCGGCGCAGCCTTCCGGCCGCATCGCGACGTTCCGCGCCATGTAGGCCGGCAACGGGGAAGCGAAAGGGAGCAAAAAGGGGATCGACGAATTCGATGGCGCGTCCCGTCACCAGGGCGAGCGCGCCGCCAAGCTGGCGCGAAAGCGCGTGGAGGAGGCCTGGCAGATAGTCGGGAACGACGATCGCCTCCGGTCTTTCGGCAAGATCGAGCAAGGTTCCGTCGATATCGAGGAACAAGGCCCAGTCCTGCGGATACAGTGAGAGTGCGGTAAGAGCCGGCTCTTTCAGCGGCCTCGGTTCGGCTTCGCCCTGTTGGGGCTGTTCCTGAGAAGACATGGAGGGTTAGCTAAGGCGCTCTTCCCGTTCGGCAAGGAAAAAAACGAAATTGCTTGCGAGGAACCATCGGCAATTGCGTCGATGGTAGCGCCCATGAATGCAAAAGGGGCCGCCTTAAGCGACCCCCCATGAGCTTTGGCCCGTAACTGGCCTGAAGCGACGAACGCTTCGGGAAGGTGTTGGTCAGAGCGAGGGCTGCCTCGCAACGTTCACAACCATTTCCATGCCGTATACAAAGACCGAAATCTCACTAGACATTGGATCACCTTCCTTTCGTTACGTTTCAGACAAGACAAACGTAGCTCAAATTCGAGCCGATGCAAGAGGCACGGTTTCTAAGGGCTTCACACTTGTTGTCGCATTGAAATGCCCACGCTCGGCTCATCCTCGCGAAAAACCCTATGGCGTCGGGCTTCACGAAGAAAATGTTGCGATGCGAAACGTGATCGGACGAAGCGTCAAATATCTGTCATGTTGCAGATAGTGGCATGGAAAATTAAGAGTTTATTACCCATTCCGCATAAACAATCGTCCAAGATTTGCCATTCTCCCGCGGGACAGGAAGACAGCGGGAATCGGAGAACAAGACGCATGTGTCGCTGGGCAGCCTATCGTGGAGACCCCCTCTATCTGGAGGAGCTGGTGTCTTCGCCTGCCCACTCCCTGATCGAACAATCCCATTGCGCCACGCGCGCCAAGACCGCGACAAATGGTGACGGTTTCGGCATTGCCTGGTATGGTGATCGGTCGGAACCGGGTCGCTATCGCGATATCCTGCCGGCCTGGTCCGATTGCAATCTGAAGAGCCTGGCGCGGCAGATCCGCTCGCCGCTCTTCCTCGCGCATGTCCGCGCCGCCACCGGCGGCGGCACGCGGCGCGACAATTGCCATCCCTTCGTCTTCGAGAACTGGTCATTCCAGCACAACGGCCAGATTTCCAATTTCGACCGCCTGCGCCGGCCGATGGAAGCCATGCTCGATGACCGGCTGTTTAACGCCCGCAGCGGCACCACCGATTCAGAGCTTCTCTTCCTGCTTGCGATGCAATTCGGCATGGCCGCCAATCCGCTTGCGGCGATGGCCGAGGCCATTGGCTTTGTCGAAGGCCTCTCGCTGCATCTCACAGGCTCGGTGCTGGTGCGCTTCACGGCAGCCTTTTCCGATGGCAAGTCGCTCTACGCCATACGCTATGCGACGGATCGCAAGGCGCCGACGCTCTACGCCTCGCCGGTCGGGTCAGGCAACTGCCTCGTGTCGGAACCGTTGAACGACGATGTCGACGCCTGGCGCGAGATCCCCGACGGCAGCGCCGTTGTGATCGACGATACCGGTGTCCATGTTACGTCCTTCCAGCCGGAGGAGCGCGTCGCAGCCGAGCGTCAGCCGATGACTGCTATCCCTGCGTGAACTGAGCCGATATCAGGGCCGCGAGCCGAGCCGCCACTTCATCCTTGTCGAGATCGGGCCATTGCTCAACGCCCGCGTGGCTGATGATCTTCACGCGGTTGTGCGTGCCGCCCATGATGCCGGTTGCGGGCGAGACGTCGTTGGCGACGATGAAGTCGGCGCCTTTGCGCTCCAGCTTCGCGCGGGCATTGCTCTCGACATCCTGTGTTTCGGCGGCAAAGCCGATGACGAGTTTCGGCCGCTGCGTGTGATGGCCAACCGTTTTCAGAATGTCGGGATTTTCCGTGAGCGCCAGTGTCGGGAGCGACTCGCCTGGGTGCTTCTTGATCTTCTGGTCCGATGCGGAAGCGACCTTCCAGTCTGCGACGGCCGCCACCATGACGGCGATGTCGGCGGGAAGGGCTGCCAGAACGGCATCGCGCATTTCGTCCGCCCGCTCGACATGGATGACATGCATGCCTGCGGGATCGGGAATGGAAACGGGGCCTGAGACCAGCGTCACGTCGGCGCCGAGGGCGGCAAGCGCAGCAGCGATGGCATGGCCCTGCCTTCCTGAGGAGCGGTTGGCGATATAGCGCACGGGGTCGATCGGCTCATGTGTTGGCCCCGAGGTGATAACGACTTTCTTGCCGGCAAGTGGCTTGTGGCCATTGTCGAGCCTCATCTCCGCGGCGGCAACGATATCGAGCGGTTCGGCCATCCGGCCCGCGCCGCTCTCGCCGCTTTCGGCCATCTCGCCCGTCATCGGACCGACGAAGGCAATACCGTCACTACGTAGTGTCTCGACGTTGCGCCTGGTCGCGGGATGCGCCCACATCTTCGGGTTCATGGCCGGGGCGGCCAGCACAGGGCGGTCCGTGGCAAGCAGTATGGTGGAGGCCAGATCATCTGCCAGCCCGTTTGCCATCTTTGCGAGCAGATCGGCCGTCGCCGGCGCGATCAGCACGAGGTCGCAGTCGCGCGCCAGCCTGATATGGCCGACATCCTGCTCATCCTGGCGCGAAAACAGATCGGTGAAGACATGGTCGGCGGCCAGCGCGCCGACGGCAAGCGGCGTAATGAACTCCTGCGCGCCCGATGTCATGACGGGCCGCACGCTCGCGCCGCGCTCGCGCAGCCGGCGGATGAGGTCGAGGCTCTTATAGGCCGCGATGCCGCCGGAGATGATAAGAAGGATGCGCTTTCCTGCGAGAACCATGCCTGAACCCGTCGTCTGTTCTTTTGCCGACAAGCCTAAGCCTTTGGTGTGTCATAGGCAATCGTGGCATTCTCTCATTACGGTTGTGAGCCGCCGTTTCCCGCCATTTCCGGCAGATGATCACGTCGGCCTCACGCCCTTGTCATTTGCGCGTGCCTTTGGTCTCGACAAAGGTGAACACGTTAACGACCAAAGGAGCAACGCCTTGAAACTGATGAAAATCGCGATGATCGCCCTGCCAATCATGGCCGCGGCCATGCCGGCTTTTGCCGAGCGTGCCTATTCGCCGCAAGAGCTGAAGAACAAGGAGATCGTTCTGGATTTCTACCAGAAGGCGCTGAACGAAAAGGACTTCGACGCGGCCTCCAAATATCTCGGCAAGTACATCCAGCACAATCCGATGGCGGCCGATGGTCCTGAAGGCCTGCGCGGCTTCCTTGAGTACCTGAAGAAGAACTATCCGCAGTCGAAGAGCGAGATCAAGCGCGTGATGGTCGACGGCGATTACGTGATCCTGCGAGTCCATGCCATTCGCCAGCCGGGCGACCGCGGCAGCGCCATCGTCGATATCTTCCGCGTCGAAGACAACAAGATCCAGGAACATTGGGATTCGGTCCAGCCGATCCCCGAGACGTCGAAGAACAACAATACAATGTTCTGAGTGGAAGGGCCGAAAGGGAAGTAAGATCCGCGGCCCGTCCTCATCCATTCAAAGCATTCCGACGACATGATCCCGCACCCATTTCCTGCTTGCGGGATCATGTCCGTATTCCGACGTTGCCGGCGCAATAATCGCGTCGGCAAAACGCCCACTCAGGTCCGCGTGATCGACAGACCACCGTCGATGAGCGAAGCAGTGCCGCTGACGAAGCTTGCGTCATCGGAGGCGAGGTAGAGGACCGAGTGTGCAATCTCTTCGGGGCCGGCGACACGCTTCAGCGCATGCAGATTGGTTATGAAGGCTTGCTTGTCAGCCGTGTCGTTCATTTCACGGTACATATCTGTATCGACTGCACCTGGCAGGATGGCATTGACGCGCACATTCTGCGGGCCGAATTCTGCGGCGAGTGCTTGCGTCAGGCCGATCAGGCCGGACTTGCTGGCGGCATAGGCGGCGACGCCAGGGAAGCCGACGGTATAGCCGACAAAGGTCGACGTGAAGATCACGGAACCACCGCCATGCTTCACCATTTCACCGATCTGGTGCTTGGCGGCCAGGAACGATGCGGTGAGGTTGATTGCCAGCGCATCGGCAAAGCCAGCCTCTGAAACCTCGGTGCTGGGACCGGCTTCGCCGAGCGTACCGGCATTGTTGAAAGCGATATCGAGCCTGCCATAGCGCTCGACCGCAAGGGCGACCAGCGCCTTGTGATAGTCTTCCGAGCGTACGTCGCCGGCCAGTACGGCGGCTTCGCCGCCGGCAGCCTTGATCTCGGCGGCAAGGCTTTCCAGCTCTGCGGCGCGGCGCGCGCCGACAACGACCTTCGCGCCCTCTGCGGCGAAGAGCTTTGCGGTGACGCGGCCGATGCCGGAGCTGGCGCCGGTGACGATTGCGACTTTTCCATTCAAGCGGTTCATTGTTCCATCTCCTTTGTGGGAACGTATCTTTCGGTTTGTCCGATACGTGGAAGATGGCCTTTTCCAATCGTTCGGATTAGTCTGCAAATAGTGGAATTCGAATTCGGAGTTTCCGAACGATGTTGAAGATCGACGGGATCGTGACGTTCGTGACCGTAGCCGAGGTCGGCTCGATCAGCGAGGCGGCACGACGCCTGCGCCTGTCGAAATCCGTCGTCAGCGAACGCCTCTCGGAAATGGAGAAAGCACTGGGGGCAACCCTGCTTCACCGCACGACCCGCAAGCTGAGCCTGACGGAGGATGGCACCGCCTTTCTGCAGCGCGCGAGGCGCATCGCGCAGGAGGTGCGCGAGGCCGCCGCCGATCTCGCCGAACGGCGCGGCACATTGATGGGACCGCTGCGCATCGCCGCGCCCGTCACCTTCGGCCGGCTGCATCTGGGGCCGGCCCTCTATCCGTTTCTCGCCGAGCATCCGGAGATCGAACTGACGCTCGATCTCGACGATCGCCGGGTCGATGCCGCCTCGGATGGCTATGATGCAATTATCCGTCACGGCCTGATTGCCGACTCGCGCCTTGTCGCATGGAAGCTCGCCCGCAGCCGCCGTCTCGTTGTGGCGTCGCCGGATTATCTGACACGTCACGGTAAGCCCTCCTCCCTGGCCGACCTCGAGAATCATCGCGGTATTTTCTACACGAATCGCGGCGTTGCGGATTGGCGTTTTCAGGGTCCCGAGGGCGCCATCGTCATCAGGGGAACGCTGGCATTGGGCGTGAATAACGGCGATGTTCTTCATGATGCTGCGATTGCCGGGCTCGGCATTGCCTTGCTGCCCACTTTCATTGCCGGGCCTTCTGTCAGAGACGGGCGGCTTGTCGAGATCGACGTCGGCTATCGACCGGAGCCGGAGTTCATCTTCATGGCCCATCCTGAGGGTCGCAATCCCTCGGCCAAACTCCGGGCTATGGCCGATCACCTCAAGAAGGCGTTCGGCGACCCGCCCTATTGGGAGCGGAGCTAGTTAGGCTATCAGGCTCATCAGATTGGCGATGACGGGCGAGCGTTGCGCCTTGAGGCTGGCGAGCCCGAGGCGAGCGACGACAGGCGGCCCATCGATCGGCCGATAGGCAACACCGTCGAGCTTGATCTGCGAGATCGAGGCCGGAACGATGGAAACGCCGAGATTGGCGGCGACGAGATTGACGACAGAGGGGATTTGCGGCGCTTCCTGCGTCACCACGAGGTCGAAGCCCGCTTCGCGGCAAGCAGCGACAATGTCATCATAGAGGCTGAGACCCACCATGCGCGGGAAAAGGATGAAGGGCTCGCCGGCAAGCGCAGCGATCGGCACGTGGTCCTGACTTGCCAGCGGATGATGGGCCGGCAGTGCAATCAGCATCGGCTCGTCGGCAAAGCGCTTCAGCCGTACATCTCTGGGATCTTCCAGCCCCGGGCGAATGAAAGCTGCGTCGATCTCGCCGCGCATCAGCCGCTCCATCAGCGCGTTGGTGTTCATCTCGGTCAGCGACAGCCGTACCTCCGGCCAGTGCCCACGAAACTCGCGGATCGTCGCCGTGACGATGGTGTTGAAGGCGGAGGACGCGGTGAAGCCAAGCGAGAGACGGCCGATCTCGCCGCGATTGGCGCGCTGGGCGGCAAGCTTTGCCTTTTCCGCCGCCTCGACCGCCATTCTTGCCTCTGTCAGAAAGGCTTCGCCGGCCGCCGTCAGCTCCGCGCCATGCGGTACGCGATGGAACAGTTGCGCGCCCACCTCGTTTTCCAGGTCCCGAATCTGCTGGCTGAGCGGCGGCTGGCCGATGCCGAGATTGGCGGCCGCACGGGTGAAATTCCCGGCTTCCGCGAGCGCCAGAAAATAGCGGATATGACGCAGCTCCATCGCTATCTCCAAAAGCTATCAAGATCGCCTGTTCCATATATTGGACTAATGGAGTTGATCTGGCTAGATTTGAGGATGAGAAAGGTTAGGTGCCCACCATGTTCCGCGTCGCCAGCAAGCAGGAGATTACTGTTTCCGAAGTCCCGTCCAGTCCCGGATTGACGCTCGTCAAGAACGAGCCGCAAGCGGAGCCTCGCCAGTTCCTGACACGCGGTACGCCTGCCTTCCGCCGCGCCACCATCGCGCTGTTTCTCTCGGGCTTTGCCACCTTCTCGCTGCTTTATTGCGTGCAGCCGCTGATGCCGATCTTCTCTCAGGATTTCGGTGTCACGCCCGCAGCAAGCTCGCTGTCTCTATCGCTGTCTACCGGCTTTCTCGCTTTTGCGATCTTCGGGGCCGCCGCCGTTTCGGAAAGCCTCGGCCGCCGCAGCCTGATGTTCGTCTCGCTGCTCGGCGCGGCCATCTGTACGATCATCTGCGCGGTGTCTCCGAGCTGGCATATGCTGCTGGTCGTCCGCGCGCTCGAGGGCTTCCTTCTGGGTGGCGTCCCCGCTGTTGCCATGACCTATCTGGCCGAAGAAATCGAGCCACGCGGCCTTGGCGGCGCCATGGGTCTCTACATCGCCGGCAATGCTTTCGGCGGCATGGCTGGGCGCGTCGTGACGGGTACGATCGCCGAATATCTGAGCTGGCGCCCGGCGCTGGCAACCATTGGCATTCTCGGCCTGATCGCCGCCGTCGGTTTCCTCTATCTTCTGCCGCCGTCGCGCAACTTCACCCCGCGCAAGGGCTTCGATGCCGCCTTTCACGTAAAGGCCTGGGGCGGTCATTTCGGCAATGCGGCGCTGCCATTTCTCTTTGCCATCGCCTTTCTCGTCATGGGCTCCTTCGTCACGGTCTATAATTATGCCGGCTTCCGCCTCGTCGCCGCGCCTTATAATCTCAGCCAGACCGAGCTTGGCCTGATCTTCACAGCCTATCTCTTCGGTATCGTCGCCTCCTGGGCCGCGGGCCTGCTCGGCGATCGCATCGGCCATTTCATCGTGCTGCCGATCGGTGTGCTGATTGCGGCGCTCGGTGCGGCAGTCACGCTTTCCAGTTCGCTGCCGCTGATCATTCTCGGCATCGTCCTTGTGACGATCGGCTTCTTCATGGCCCACTCCGTCGCCAGTGCGCTGGTGGGTCGGCTTGCCCGCAGCTTCAAGGGACACGCCTCCTCGCTCTACCTGCTGGCCTATTATCTCGGCTCCAGCATCGCCGGTTCGCTCGGCGGTTACTTCTGGCTTGCCGATGGCTGGAATGCCGTGGTTGCCTTCATCCTCGTCATGCTCGCACTATGCCTCGTCAGCGCTCTGGCCGTTGCCAGGCTGGCGCGTCGCTGAGGCCGGAGGCCGCCATGATCCGCATCGACCATCTCGATCATCTGGTGCTCACGGTCGCGAGCATTGATGAGAGCTGCGATTTCTATGCCCGCGTTCTCGGCATGGGTGTCGAAACCTTCGGGGAGGGCCGCAAGGCTCTGACCTTCGGCAACCAGAAGATCAATCTGCACCGCGCCGGACATGAGTTCGAGCCGAAGGCCGAGCGTCCGACACCGGGCTCGGCCGATCTCTGCTTCATCAGCACCACGCCGCTCGATGACATCATCGCTCACTTGCAGGCCGAGAGCGTCGCGATCGAGGATGGCCCGGTTCGCCGAACCGGTGCGACCGGTCCCATTCTCTCGGTCTATTTCCGCGATCCCGACCGGAACCTGATCGAAGTTTCCAACATCGTTTCCTGAGATCGTACGCCGTAGGCGCTTCTTGACAGAACTTACTTGCGACCTATATTAAACCTATAAGTTAATTAACTATCTGGTTTATGAAGTCGCATGGACGCATTGAGCATGACCCTCTCGGCCCTTGCCGACCCGACCCGCCGGGCAATCCTGGCGCGGCTGGCGAATGGCGAGGCATCCGTTTCCGAACTGGCCGAACCTTTCGACATGTCGCTGGTCGCCGTCTCCAAGCATCTGAAGGTGCTGGAAAAGGCTGGTCTGATTTCGAAGGGGAGGGAAGCGCAATGGCGGCCCTGCCGGCTGGAGCCAAAGCCGCTGCGGCAGGTGGATGATTGGTTGGAGAACTACCGGCAGTTCTGGAACGACAATCTCGATCGCCTGGAAGCCTATGCAGCACTATTGCAAAAGGGAGGGAAGAATGACCCCAGCAACTGAGGGCGGCAGCATGCGCCCGCCGCGCGAGATCGTGCTGACCCGCGATATTGCCGCGCCGCGTGCCCTCTTGTTTCGCCTCTGGACGGAGCCGGAACATCTGATGCGCTGGTGGGGGCCGCAGACCACGAAGGCTTCATCGGTCTCCGTCGATCTGCGGGAGGGCGGCGCCTGGCGGCATTGCATCATGACGAAGGAGGGCAAGGAATATTGGAGCCACGGTCGCTATCTGGAGATCGTCCCGCCCGAGCGCCTCGTCTTCACCTTTGCCTGGGAGAACCAGGATGGAAAACCCGGCCACCCGATGCAGGTGACCGTGGTATTTCAGGAGCTTGGCGAGAAGACACGCCTTGTCTTCCGCAAGGTCGAACTGCCCGATGATACCGAACTGAGATTGCAGACCGGCGGCTGGGAGCAGGCCCTCGACAAATATGTCGCTTACGCAGAAGCCACCTCAAGGGAAGGATTGGAGTGATGAAGAAGACCTATCATGGAAGCTGCCATTGCGGCGCGGTGAGCTACGAAGCCGATCTCGACCTGCAGGCGGGCACCTTCAAATGCAATTGCTCGATCTGCAAGAAGAAGCGCAACTGGTTGGCCGTCGCCACACCAGCCGATTTCCGGCTGACCTCGGGCGAGGGCAACATCAGCGAATATCAATTCGGCCCGCGCATCTTGCATCACCTCTTCTGCAAGACCTGCGGCATCAGCTCCTTCAACCAGGGTGAAAATCCGGCACTCGGCGGCAAGTTCTATGCGATCAGCGTCAGCTGTTTGGACGATACCACCGACGAGGAACTCGCCTCGCTCCCCGTGGGCTATTTTGACGGCCGCGATGACCGCTACGATCGCGCGCCGGAGGAAACGCGCTATCTCTAGCGCGAGGCTTAGCCCTTAGTGGCCAGCCAGATGACATGACGCGCGCCCGTCTTGCCGTTGGCGCGGGTGTTGACCACCTCGGCTGCAAAACCGCTATCGCGCAGGCGCTTCGTGAAGCGCTCATCGGGTCCTGAAGACCAGACGGCAAGGATGCCGCCGGGGCGAAGCGCATCGCGTGCCGCCTTCAGGCCCTGATAATCGTATAGGCCGTCATTGGCCTCCGACGTAATGCCATCGGGACCATTATCGACGTCGAGCAGGATGGCATCGTAGGCCGCCTTGCGGGCACGGATAAGCGGGCGTACGTCGCCCTCATGAATGGCGACGCGCGGATCATCGAGGCAGCCATCAAAGACCGTCGCCATCGGCCCGCGTGCCCAGGTCACGACGGCCGGAACCAGCTCCGCGACCGTAACCTTGGCGTCCGTGTCGAGTTCGCCGAGAGCCGCGCGCAAGGTAAAGCCCATGCCGAGGCCGCCGATCAGTATGTGCGGTGTCTTTCGGCCCTTGATCTTCTCGCAGGAAAGCGTCGCAAGCGCGCGCTCGGAGCCGCTCAGGCGGCTGTTCATCAGCTCGTTGGTGCCGAGCATGATGGAAAATTCCTGGCCGCGCTGCTTCAGGCGCAGCTCGCCGCCACCGGGGATTTTCGCGGTATCAAGCAAGGTCCAGGGGATCACGGACAACTCTCACAACTTGTCAATAATTGCCCGGGACCATAATCTGTCGATGTCGCCAAGAACAGACGTGCTTACCCCAGTCGGATATAGGGCACATCCTTTTTCGCAACTTCGTCGAGCGCTTCCTCATAACCGGCGTCGGCATAGCGCATGACGCCGAGTGCGGTGTCGTTGGTCAGCGCATGGTCGAGCCGTTCGTCGGCCGCCGCCGTGCCGTCTGCGACGATGGTGACGCCGCAGCTCGTCATGTAGCCGGCATAGCCGCCGCCGCCGGAATGGACGACGACGAGATCGGCCATCGACGAGCAGAGCATCATGGCGTCGATCAGCGGCCAGTCGGCAATCGCGTCGGAGCCGTCCTTCATGCCCTCGGTCATGATGTTCGGATGTGCCATGGCGCCGGCATCGAGGTGGTCGCGCGAAAACGCGATCGGGCCTTTCAGCTCGCCGCTGGCGACAAGCTCGTTGACGCGGCGGGCAAGCGCCGTGCGCTCACCATGGCCGAGCCAGGCAATGCGCGCCGGCAGACCCTCGAAGGGCACATGCTCGCGAGCAAGTTTGATCCAGTTGGTAATGATCTTGTTGTCGGGGAACATTTCGAGGAGCAGATCGTCGATGCGGGCGATGTCGCTTTCCTCGCCCGAAAGCGCCATCCAGCGGAATGGGCCGATCGCACGGCAGAAGAGCGGCCGCAAATAGGCCTCGGTGAAGATCGGGATATCGAAGGCGTTGGCGACGCCGCCTTCCTTTGCCTGGGTGCGGATCAGGTTGCCGTTGTCGAAGACTTCGGAGCCCTTCTTCTGGAAGTCCAGCATAGCCTTCACATGCTCGACGATCGAGGCGCGGCTTGCCGCCATCAGCTGGCCCTGGCCGTCGTCGCGGAGATCTTTGACTTGGCTGAGGCTCATGCCCTTCGGCACATAACCATAGACGAGATCATGGGCCGAGGTCTGGTCGGTGACGATATCGGGCACGATGCCGCGGCGTGCAATCTCGGGATAAATCTCGGCCGCATTGCCGACGAGGCCGACGGAAAGCGCCCGTTTTTCCTTGACCGCCGCATCGATCATCGCCAGCGCGGAATCGAGGTCCGGGGCGATTTCCTGCAGATAGCCGATTTCCTGGCGCTTTCTGGCGCGCTCCGCATCGATATCGACGCAGAGGATGGCGGCACCCGCCATGCGGCCGGCGAGCGGCTGTGCGCCGCCCATGCCGCCGAGACCGGCGGTCAGCACGAAACGGCCGAAGAGATCGCCGCCGAAGCGACGCTCGGCGATGCGCATGAAGATTTCATAGGTGCCCTGAATCACGCCCTGGCTGCCGATATATTGCCAGGCGCCGGCCGTAAGCCCGCCCCAGCAGATCAGGCCCTTGCGCTGCAGCTCGTAGAACACCTCGGCCTTCGCCCATTGCCCGACGATATTGCAGTTCGCCATGATGACGAGCGGCGCCTTGTCATGCGTGCGGATGAGGCCGATCGGCTTACCGGACTGGATGAGCAGGGTCTGGTTCTCATCCATCTCCGTCAGCGCCTTGACGATGCCCTTGTGTGCCGCCCAGTTGCGGGCAGCCTTGCCGAGGGCGGCATAGACGACGAGATTGTCGGGATCTTCGCCGACCGAGAGCACGTTTTCGAGCAGGCGCAGCAACGCCTCCTGCCGCCAGCCCTTGGCACGCAGCTCCGGGCCGCCCGGAATGGGGAATTTCGGGTGACGCGGATTGGCTTTCGGCATGGGTTTCCCTTCCCTGTTTTCGTTGTTGTTTCGGCGGCCCGGCTATTTCGGCGGCAGGCCTTCGACGAAGTCCAGCGCGGCCAGAAGCAGCCGCTTGCGCAGCATGTCGTTGCCATAGGCCTCCGGCCCGGCGCGCACCCACCCCTGCATTTCCCGGCCGCGGGACAGCATGGGCTTGACGTCATGTTGCTCCAGCGCCCAGGCGTCGTTACCTTTGCCGAGGCGGATCAGCATCCCGTCGTCACGGGCGCCGCACAGCAGGTGGCCATTGAGCAGAAAGGCCCAGCCGCCGAACATCGCCTTTTCGCTAAGCCCGGGGCGTTCCCCGAGCTCTTCTCTCAGCAATTCTTCGAGACCGGCGTCGCGGGCCATTCAAGCCTCCTGCGCTTCTCAGCCTTTCTTGCCGGCCAGCGCGTATTTCGCGATCTCGATCCCCATCGCCTTTTCGACGGAGGGATAGACCGTGGGGTCGAGCACGCTGGCAGACAGCGGAATGATATCCATCGGCACATGCAGGATGAAGACGTTCATGCCCTCGTGCAGCTGGCCGACGCTCAAGGGCTCGCCTTCCGGCGACAGCGTGGTGATGACGGAGGGGAAGGTTGCGAGCCGCTTGCCGCCGGTATCCTCGACGGCCATGTACTCGTTCATCACATGCATGACGACGGCCTTGTCGCCTGAGCCGACCGTGACGGTGCCGATATCGAAGGCTTCCTTCGTGTAGACGACGTCCTTCTTCGTGATCGTGCCTTCGGCCAGAATATGGCCGCCGGTTGTCTTGCAGATGGCGTCGATGACGGCGCTGCCACCCTTCTTTTCCGCCTCGATGATCGCTTCGCCGAGCGAAAGCGCCATGGAGATGCCGCCGAGTGCTGCATGCGTGCGGACGTAAGAAGCGCGCAGCGGGTTGCGGCAGGAGGCGATGAAGCCGCCGGACTGGTCGGACGCCGCGCGCAGGATCGGCGAAATCTTCGCCGTTGCGCCCTTGACGACCAGCTCGATATAGCGGTTTTCGGCGCGGTTGCCGCCGACGGCGGTCTGGATCATCTGCTCCGGCGAGCCCGCCATGCCGATCGAGCCCATGTCGCCGGTGGGATGGGCGCGGATGTCACCCACCGCGTCCACCACCTTGGTTCCGAGAATGGCCGATGGCAGCCAGCCGTTCAGCGTCGAGGACTTGCCGTTCTGGCCGATGATCAGGCCGGAAAGCTTCTCGCCAAGCTCGTCCTGCAGCAGCTGGGCGGCCTTCACGTAGTCGATGCCCTGCATTTCCCAGGGGGTCGTGGAGGCCGGTGCGCCGATGGCGGCTGCCGTGGCGATCCAGTCGTTGTCATCAAGTTCGTCGATCGACACCAGCTCCGGCTTGCCGACATTGACGGCCGCATAGCCGAGCATGCGGCCGTGATCGGCCCAGCCGCCACCGCCCGCGGCGTAAACCGAGCCGCCCTTGACGGCCGCTTCCACATCCTTGGCAACGAGTACGCGTCCCATTGACTACTCCCGGTTCTGTTTGAGGTTCTTGTCCATGTCGCGCACCGCTTCAAAAAGAACGGCGGCGCCCATGGCGATGTCGTCATTCTCGGCCCATTCTTCGGCGCAATGGCTGCGGCCTTCCTTGCAGGGCACGAAGATCATCGCGGCAGGGGCGACCTTGGCGATCCAGGCCGTGTCGTGGCCGGCGCCGGAGGCCATGCGACGATGCTTGGCGCCGACCGTGTCGCAGGCGCGCTCAAGGGTTTCGAGCAGCACCGGCGCGCCGGGGGTCGGCATATTGTCGGAGACGCGCACCGGCGTATTGATCGTCACGCCATAGTCGGCGGCGATGATCTTCACCTCGCCGTCGATCCAGGCGAGGAAATCTTCCATATCGCTGCGGATTTCGGCGCGGCCGTCGATCAAGAGCACGACCTTCGAGGGCACGACATTGGCGGCATTCGGCTCGATGCGGAATTCGCCGACGGTGGCGGCGAAATGCCCCGGCGTCTTTGCCTGTTCAGCAGCGCGTTGGCGAATGTCGAGGACCAGTTGCGAGGCGGCTACCAGCGCATCCGCACGGCGATCCATCGGCGTCGTGCCGGCATGGTCAGCACGGCCTTCCACGGTGATTTCGATGCGGGTGATGCCGGCGATCGCGGTGACGATGCCGATATCCTTGTTCTCGGCTTCTAGCACAGGGCCCTGCTCGATATGCAGCTCCAGGAAGCCGGCAATATCCGGCCGCTTCTGGGAGAGTAGCACGGAGGGATCACCGCCGACCTCGGCAATGCCCTGCGAAAGCGTGCGATCACCGCTCGTGCGGGAGAGCCATGCCTCCGGGATCTGGCCGGTCATGCCGCGGCTGCCGACGCAGGAGACGCCGAAGATGCTGACTTCTTCGGCCAGGAAATCGACGATCTCCAGATCATGGTCGAGTTCGATGCCACGATCCTTCAAGGAGCGTGCGACTTCCAGCGCGGCGATCGTACCGGCGATGCCGTCGAAGCGGCCGCCATCGGGAACGGTGTCGGAATGCGAGCCCACAAGGATCGTGCCGAGGCCGGGCTTGGCGCCCTCGCGCCGGCCGATCAGGTTGCCGGCGGCATCCATTCGCGTCTCAAGTCCTGCGGCTTTCATCCGTGCGTCGATATAGGCGCGTCCTTCCAGAAAGAGCGGCGAGAAGGCACGGCGCGTCCAGGGATGGCCCGGCTCGGTAATGCCGGCCAGCGCATCGATGTCTTCAGCGATACGGTCGGCGTTGACGGGCAGGTTGTGGCGCTTGGTGTCGGTCATCGGGCTGCATCTCCGGCAAGAACTTGACGAGGCAAGGGACGAACGAAGCTGCCGGAGCCGGGTTCGGCCAGCACCTTCTGTCCCTCGGTGATCTGCTTGCCTCTAAGATAGGCCGCCGACACAGTCCAGGGCAGGCGGATGCCGTTATAGGGGCTCCAGCCGACGACGTTGTTGCCGCTTGCCGCCGCGTCGTAAACCATTTCGCGCGGCTCCAGCACGACGATATCGGCATCCTTGCCGGGCGTCAGCGCGCCCTTGATATGATCGAGGCGAAAATGCTTAGCCGGATTCTCCGCCATCAGCTTCGCGGCCCAGGTCAGCGGCACGCCGCGTTCCAGAGCACCCTTGACGAAGAGCGGCACCATGACCTCCAGTCCCGGCACGCCGGAAGCGTTCGCCAGCATGTCCGGATTGGTTTTGCGATTTTCCGACCAGCTGACATGGTCGGTCGAGACGAGCCAGACATTGCCTTCCGCCACCTTGCGCCACAAGGTTTCCACTTCGGCGCGCGGGCGGATCGGCGGATTAATTTTCGCCTTGCCGCCAAGACGCCGCACATCGTTTTCTTCGTCGAGCGTCAGATAGTGAATGCAGCATTCGACCGTCGCTTCGAAGCCGTCGCGGCGATAGGCGCGGGCAATGTCATAGCCGCGGCCGAGTGAGCAATGCACGACATGGGCCGGGCAGCCGGTATCCGCACCCGTCTCGAAGATCGTGTGCATGGCCAGCAGTTCGGTAATCGGCGGGCGGGAAAGGCCGTGGGCGCGGTAGTCGGTGACGCCGCTTGCCTTCACCTGTTCCATATAGGTGCGAACCGCTTCGTCGTCTTCGTTGTGCACGCCGGCGGTGAGACCCGTGGGCGCGATCGCCGCAAAGCAGGCGTCGAGCAGGGCGGGCGGAATGCGCGGAAAGCGTTTCGGATCGGTGCCGAAGGTGGAGAATTTGAAGGCGGCGACACCGGCCTCGACCATCTCCGCGATGCGTGCCGGCCCTTCTTCAGGATCGATGGTTCCATAGAGGGCAAAGTCGACGCGCGATTGCGGCGCGGCGTGGTCGACCTTCTTTTTCACCGATGCTGCCGAGCAGACGAGATTGCCTTCGTCATAGGGCATATCGACGATGGTGGTGACGCCGCCGGCGGCTGCCGAACGCGTCGACCAGATGAAATCCTCCTGATCCTTCTGGGACAGCGAGTGGGTTTGCGCGTCGATCGCGCCGGGCAGGATCAGCGCCTTGCCGAGCAGGTGCCGCTCGCGCGCAGCCGGCGGCACGCCGATGCCCACTTCGGCGATCTTGCCGTCGCGCACGGCGACGTAACCGGCTTCCACGATGCGTTCGGGCAAAACGACGGTGCCTTGCAGAACAAGATCGAAATCGGCCATGTACAGTCTCTCCGCTTGTCGGTTGGTTCAGATGGCGACGGTGTCGCGATAAAGCCGCTCTTCGACCCGCTCCAGCGAGCCGAGTGCGAAGAAATCATCATAGGCGATGATGGGCTTATGGGCGATCATCTCCGAAATGAAGGCTTCGGAGGCAAGTTCCTCCTCGATCGCCTCGACTTCGGCCGAAAGGGGACGGTCCACCACGTAGAAATCGGCATGTTTGCGCACGACGTCATAGAGCATGCGTGCCACGCCTTCCGGCTTGTCGCCAAGAATATCCATCGCCTGCGCCGACAACAGCGCCTCCAGCGCCGCCAGGCGCTTCAGCGCCCGCATCTGCCGCTCGAAGCGCTCGATGACCAGCGGCAGGAAGGCTGCCTCGTCTTCCATGCCCGCCGCGACGACCAGCGACTGTGCCGAGACCGGGTTGGACATGGAGAGCACGCGCGAAAAGATTTCGCCGGCAAGCTTGATGATAGGTCCGAAGCCGGTTGCGATCTTCCCTTCCGGGACGAGATTGACCGGCAGGCCGCGCCGCTGGCCGTTGCCGAGCAGGACGCAGCGATTGAAGGCGTTGCGCGCGGCGTGGGCCATGCAGATGACGGCGGCTTCCAGAAGCACCGTGACATCAAGCGGAAGGGAGCCGCCCGAGGTCATCACTCGCCCGTCGACGATGACGGGATTGTCGTCCGAGCGGCCGGTGGCGGCGAGGATCTTGTGGCCGGCCGTGAGCAGGTTTTCGATGACGGCGCCGAAGACCTGGGCGATCATGCGCAGGCTCAGCGGGTCCTGCACATGGGTAGCGACCGGCCAGGGCCATTCATCCGAGGCGTTGCATAGCCATGCGCCGATCAGGGCTTCGCGGGCTGTGCCGACATGGCGCACCGAAATCCAGGGGTCGCGCGAAGTACCGAGCGCGCCGGCCGCCATCATGCCGGTCGCAAGCAGCACGCGGATCGAGGCGGCGGCATTGCGGGTTGTCTCGGCGGCGGCCGCAAAGCTGACGGCATTGACGCTGAGCGAGGCCAAGCTGTCGCGCGGCATCATCCGGACGGGAGCGATGCCGGCGGCATCGAAGGCATCGGCCGCCTGCATTCGGCGGCCGCGATAGACCGCCTCGCCGACGCCGGTCAGAACTGCGCCGATCTGGCCCATCAGGCCGATATCGGCGCAGCCGATCGAGCCAGTGCGCCGAACGACCGGAATGACGTCGGCGCTGAGAAGCTGCAGATAGGCCTGGATCAATTCCTGCGAACATCCGACCTGACCGGTCAGAGCCGTATTGACCCGGATGGCCATGGCGTTGCGCACGACCGACATGGAGAAAGGGGCGCCCGTGCCGAAATGATGGGCGCGCACGAGGCCGAGATTGAAGGCATCAAGATCTTCGGGAGACCATTCGACATCCTTCATGGCGCCGACGCCGGTCGTGGAGCCGTAGACCGGCATGCCGGATTGGATTGCGCTTTCGAGAATACCCCGCGCTATGCGCACGCGCGCCATGCCGGTTTCCGATGCCGAGGGCAGGGCGACGCCCGCCCCGATCCGCACCAGGTCGCTGAACCCGAGGGGTTGCCCGGTGAGTTCGATGCCGGCTCTCTGACGCTCCATGTATTTTGTTCTCCTTTTTTCGCGAGGCTATGCGAGCCTTATCGCAAATGGGATATCCCAAATGGCGAACACCTCCATAGGCGGGATACGGCTGAATTTTGAGGCGAATCCGAGCGCCGCGCAACTCTGTGTTTGCTCGGATATAAGGGCTCGGGAAGATGACCGCGGGGAGGAGCCTTGCGGGCTAGCCCAGATGCCAGGCGATCTTGCGGGCTAGCCCAGATGCCAGGCGATATAGATAAGCGTCAGGGCGATCACCCACAAAGCGAAGCGGCCGGAGCGGCTGTGCTTGGCTTCCGACTTGCCGATCGCCTCTGCGGTCTGCGGATCGAAACGCAGGCCGTTTTCGCTCATGTGCAGCAATTCGTGATGGAATTTCTCGGTCTTGGCGGCAATTTCCGGCGCTGCTTCGGCAAGCTTCACGGCCGCCTTCAAGCCGTCCTTCAGGTCGGCCATGATCCGCTTCGGGCCGAGATTGGTACGAATCCAGTCGCCGACGACCGGTTCCGAAGCCTTCCACATGTTGAAGCGCGGATTGAGCATGCGCGACACGCCCTCGACCACGACCATGGTCTTCTGCAGCATGACGAGTTCGGGCCGCGTCTCCATGTCGAAGAGCTCGGTCACTTCGAAGAGCAGCGTCAGAAGCTTGCCCATCGAGATCGTCTCGGCCGGTTGGCCATGGATAGGCTCGCCGATGGCACGGATCGCCTGGGCGAAACTCTCCATATTATGATGGGAAGGGACGTAGCCCGCTTCGAAATGCACTTCCGCGACGCGAAGATAATCGCGCGTGATGAAGCCATAGAGGATTTCGGCGAGGAAGCGGCGCTCCTTCTTTCCGAGGCGCCCGACGATGCCCATGTCGACGGCGACGATCATGCCGGCGGGATCGATGAAAAGATTGCCGGGATGCATGTCGGCATGGAAGAAGCCGTCGCGCAGCGTGTGACGCAGGAAGGACTGGATCAGCGTGTCGGCAAGCGCGTTGAGGTCGTGCCCGGCTGCCTTCAGCCCCTCGACATCGGACATCTTGACGCCGTCGATCCACTCCATGGTGATGACGTCGCGGCCGGTGCGTTCCCAGTCGACCTTCGGAACGCGGAAACCCGGGTCCTTTTCGGTATTTTCGGCGATCTCGGAGAGCGCAGCCGCCTCCAGCCTGAGATCCATCTCGACTTTCGTAGTCTGCTCGAGCGTCTTCGTTACTTCCACCGGCCGAAGGCGCCGGCTGGAAGGCATGAAGCGTTCCTGCATCCCCGCGACGAGGTACATCGCCTTGATATCGTTGGAAAACCGCTGACGTACACCGGGCCGTACGACCTTGACCGCAACGCGCTTGCGGCCCTCGGCCGTCTCGATTTCGGCCGGATGCACCTGCGCTATCGAGGCGGCGGCAATCGGCTCGCCGAAGCTGGCATAGAGATCGTCTATCCGTCGCCCGAGGGAGGCTTCGATGGCTGCCGTCGCCGTCTCGTGCGGAAAGAAGGCCATCCTGTCCTGCAACTGCGACAGGTCATTGGCCATGTCCACGCCGACGACGTCGGGCCGCGTCGCCAGGAACTGGCCGATCTTCACATAAGACGGGCCGAGCCGCTCGACCGCCTTGGCCAACCGGTCGCTGCGAGCCTGGCTCTTTGCCTTCCTACGAGCGAAGATGCTGACGAAGGACTTCGCGAAACCGACGGAAGGCGGCAGTCCCTCTGAAGGGAGTGCGATCACCACGCCTTCGCGCACAAGCACCCAGCCGACCCGGACAAGGCCGAAATATGCGCTGAGAGCACTCATAGAGCAATTCCAGGAAAACTGCGCAGCGGCTTTTCGTCAGGAGTTGCGTCAAAACAAAAGGATAGAGTCTGAAGGTTTCTGAAAGCGGAGGCCGTCAGCCGCATCACATGGCTCGACATCATGCTTCAGAGCTTCCAGCCGGAGTGCAGCGCAGCGATGCCGCCGGTGTAGTTGGTGAAGCTCACGCGCGAGAAGCCGGCCTCGCGGATCATCGCGGCGAAATCCTGCTGGTTCGGGAACTTGCGGATGGATTCCACCAGATACTGATAGGGCTCGGCATCGCCCGTGATCGCCTTGCCGAACTTCGGAATGGCGTTGAAGGACCATGATTCATAGACACGGTCGAGCAGCGGCAAGTCGACTTCGGAAAATTCCAGCACGAGCAGCCGGCCGCCGCGCTTCAGCACGCGATAGGCTTCCTTCAGCGCGACATCGATATGCGGCACGTTGCGGATGCCGAAGGCGATCGTATAGGCGTCGAAGGAGTTCGGCTCGAATGGCAGTTCTTCCGCATTCGCCTCGACGAAGGTGAGATTGTCCGAGAGCTTCTTCTTCTCGGCACGCTCAGCCCCAACGCCGAGCATCGAGCCGTTGATGTCGAGCACGGTTGCGTGCGCCAGCCGGTTGGATGCCTCGACGATGCGGAAGGCGATGTCGCCCGTGCCGCCTGCAACATCGAGCACTTTGTAGGCGGGGTCCTTGCGCGGGTTGAGCGCTGCGACCATTCCATCCTTCCAGGCGCGATGCATGCCCATGGACATGACATCGTTCATCACGTCGTAGCGTTTGGCGACCTTGTGGAACACCTCGTTGACGAGGCCCTGCTTTTCGCCATCGGCCACTTCGCGGAAGCCATAGGATGTTTCCATGCCGCCATCGGCGGAAGTGCGGCTGTCTGCCATCGGCTCAACTCCGTTACACTACAGCGTCGCGTGTCATATGTGATGCGCAAAGTCGCTGTAACACATTAAATATCCTACATAATTTCAATCTTCGATCGATTCCGATCCAAGGAATTATGCCGTATTCCGCAGCGGACCATAGCGAAATCGCGTTTGCCACGCTATCTCATCAGCCAGATCACCAGCCGCAACGCCCTGCGCTATAGCTCAGATCATAAGCGGTTGAAACATAAAGATGGATAGCCATGCCGGAATTACCAGAGGTCGAAACCGTCAGACGCGGGCTTGCGCCCTCTATGGAAGGCGCCGTTCTGAGAGAGCTGGAGCTGCGCCGCAACGATCTGCGCTTTCCTTTCCCCACCGATTTCGCTCGGCATGTTTCGGGCCGCGGCATCACGTCGCTGTCGCGCCGCGCCAAATACCTGCTCATCGATCTCGAGAATGGCAAGACGATCATCTCGCATCTCGGCATGTCCGGTTCGTTCCGGGTGGAGGCGGGTGCGGCGGCCGATACGCCGGGAGCCTTCCATCATCCCCGCTCCAAGGACGAGAAGCACGATCATGTCGTCTTTCATCTGACGCGCAGCGGTAGCGATGCGCGCGTCATCTATAATGACCCGCGCCGCTTCGGCTTCATGGATATCGTCGGGCGGGCCGACATGGCGATCCATCCCTTCTTCCGCGATCTCGGTCCGGAGCCGACGGGCAACGAACTCAGTGCTGATTACCTGGCTAAGCGTTTTGCCGGCAAGGCGCAGCCGCTGAAGAGCGCGCTGCTGGATCAGAAGAACATCGCCGGTCTCGGCAATATCTATGTGTGCGAAGCGCTGTGGCGCTCCCATTTGTCGCCGCTGCGTGCCGCCGGCACGCTGGTGACGGATGGCGGAAAGCCGGGCGAAGGTCTGCGGACATTGGTCGATGCCATCCGCGAGGTCATTGCCGATGCGATCGCGGCTGGCGGCTCGTCGCTGCGCGATCACATCCAGACGGATGGCTCGCTCGGCTATTTCCAGCATTCCTTTTCCGTCTACGATCGAGAAGCGCAGCCTTGCGGTACGCCCGGTTGCGGCGGTACGGTCAGTCGCATCGTCCAGGCAGGGCGCTCTTCTTTCTATTGCGCAGACTGCCAAAGCTGATTGAAAGGGAGAGAGACAAGTGGCTTACGAGACCCTCATCGTCGAAACACACGGGGCCGTCGGCCTCGTCCGCATCAATCGACCGCAGGCGCTGAACGCGCTGAATTCCACTGTCCTTACCGAGATGAAGCAGGCTTTTGCCGCTCTTCATCTCGACGATGCCATCGGCGCTATCGTGCTGACCGGTTCGGAAAGGGCTTTCGCCGCTGGCGCCGATATCAAGGAAATGCAGTCACTTGATTTCGTCGACGCCTACAAGAGCGATTTCTTTAGCGGCTGGGCTGACATTGCCAATGCCCGCAAGCCTGTCATCGCTGCGGTCAGCGGCTTTGCGCTTGGCGGCGGCTGCGAAGTGGCGATGATGTGTGATTTCATCATTGCATCGGAGACGGCAAAGTTCGGCCAGCCGGAAATCACGCTCGGCGTCATTCCCGGCATGGGCGGCTCGCAGCGCCTGACGCGCGCGGTCGGCAGGGCGAAGGCGATGGATCTGATATTGACCGGCCGGATGATGGATGCGGCGGAAGCCGAGCGCTCGGGCCTTGTGGCGCGCGTCGTGCCCGCAGACAAGCTTCTGGACGAGGCGCTGGCGGCAGCCGCGAAGATTGCTTCTTACTCGCGTCCTTCCGTGCTGATGGCCAAGGAGGCGGTCAACCGCGCTTTGGAAACCACACTCGAGGAGGGATTGCGCTTCGAGCGCCGCCTGTTCCACAGCCTCTTCGCCACGGAGGATCAGAAGGAGGGCATGGCCGCCTTCGTCGAGAAGCGCAAGCCGGCCTTCAAGAACCGGTGAGGGCCAAGATTCCGGAATTACGCGGGTTCGGCGAGAATCCGCGTTGACGGCGCGGCTCATTCCGGTTATATGCCCGCCACAGTTTGGAAAGCCGCTCTGGTTTTCCGCAATTGCTCCCGCATTGCTGGATGAAGTGGCCGCAGGGCCCGCGCTGCAACGATGGAGTTTTGTTCGAATTCTAAGAGAGGCATACATGGCCAATACTACCTCGGCGAAAAAAGCGACCCGCAAGATCGCCCGCCGCACCGATGTCAACAAGGCTCGTCGCTCGCGCGTTCGCACGTTCGTTCGCCAGGTCGAAGAAGCCATTGCATCGGGTGATGCAGACCGCGCAAAGGCAGCCTTCGTCGCTGCTCAGCCGGAACTGGCTCGCGCAGCCACCAAGGGCGTGCTTCACGCCAACACGGCTTCCCGCAAGGTTTCGCGCCTTGCCAAGCGTGTGAAGGCCCTTTCGGCCCCGACCGCGTAATTTTTCCTTAACGATTTAGTCGTTAGTCTGAAGCCCGGCCCTTGCGCCGGGCTTTTTGGATTCAGCCAAAAAAATGCCGCATTGGCAAAATTGACTGGTCTATCATGTCATTGACGTGACAGAAATATACCTTTGAAAACAAAGGGTTACAGCAGGATATCCCAGCGCTGGGTGATCTGCATGACGCGTTGCCGGCTCACAACTGAGTCAAGGGATTTTTTATTTTTTTTCTTTTGAAAGCTGTGGGAATCGCGCTCGGCAGGAATCTCTTTGATTCAACAGCGATTCTTTTTTGAAGGGCTTGTGACAGTCAAAAATGGCCTCCTGAGTCAATGGCTGCCTCTTAATTTTGTGTAAAATTCATCGTTGATATCTGCACTCGATCCTGCCTAAATGGATTTCAACAAGGGGCGCGGATCTCACCTTAAACAGCTTCGGCAAAACACCGTCATTGATGGCGGCGTGGGTGGTTTTGTCCCTTGTGACGGAGCAGTTCAGTTCCGTTTTTTCAAACAGTTGACGAGTAAAAACCGGAAGCGGCGACGCTTGCGGAACGAGGAAGCTTGTCTGTCCTTTGCAGCCCATATTATTGGCGCGGCTGCGGGGAGGGGAGAAAAATTGACAGCCGTTGGGGCAGCCAGTCGGAATACGAGGGCCGATTGACGCTCCGGTTACGGACGCCGAGACGAAGACTGCGTTAAAGAGCGGTTTTCGCCACAGTGTTTCTGTAAAGCCCGCTGGTCGGGCGAGGCTGATGAACCGGTATGCGGCGCAGCTTGGGACAACGAGCGCGATCGCTATGCCATGGCGAAGAACCGAGGGCGGCAGCGAAATGCTCTCGCCCTATAAGAGACTGTGGAAGGCGGCACTACATGCAGATACATACGAGGACGACGGGTGCGTTGGAGAATGGGGACAATGCGCAGGCGTTCGGTGCGGTTTGCCTAGAAGCGGCGGGGGAAAAGGGCGACGTGGCGCAAAGTAATTTGTTCGAGCGCGTCAGCGCGCGCTTGAAGGCTCAGGTCGGACCTGATGTCTATGCCAGCTGGTTTGCCCGGCTGAAGCTCCATTCGGTATCGAAGAGCGTCGTTCGCCTCACGGTCCCGACGACTTTTCTGAAGTCCTGGATCAATAATCGCTATCTCGATCTGATCACCAGCCTGTTTCAGGCTGAGGATGCTGAGATCCTCAAAGTCGAAATTCTGGTGCGCACCGCGACCCGGCAGGGCGTGAAGCAAGGCGCCGACGAGCATCCAGTGGTTCCGGATCAGGCAGCTGTTGCGCCGATCCGCCGCCCGGTCGCTCAACCGGCGGGCCAGGTCGTTGCCCAGGCCGTGAGTGCCGCTGCAGCTGCGCGACCCGCAACCTCGGGTTCTCCGCTCTTCGGTTCTCCGCTCGATTCCCGCTTCACCTTCGATACCTTCGTCGAAGGCGGCTCGAACCGTGTCAGCCTTGCGGCCGCAAAGACCATTGCGGAGGCCGGTTCCGGCGCCGTGCGCTTCAACCCGCTCTTCGTCCATGCGACGGTCGGCCTCGGCAAGACGCATCTGCTGCAGGCGATCGCCAATGCAGCCGTGCAGAACCCGCGCGGCCTGCGCGTCGTCTATCTGACGGCGGAATATTTCATGTGGCGCTTCGCAACCGCGATCCGCGACAATGACGCGCTGACGCTGAAGGACTCGCTGCGTAACATCGATCTGCTCATCATCGACGACATGCAGTTCCTGCAGGGCAAGATGATCCAGCATGAATTCTGCCACCTGCTGAACATGCTGCTCGACAGCGCCAAGCAGGTCGTCGTTGCTGCCGACCGCGCTCCCTGGGAACTGGAATCGCTCGACCCGCGCGTGCGTTCGCGCCTGCAGGGCGGTGTGGCGATCGAGGTCGAGGCGCCGGACTATGAAATGCGCCTCGAAATCCTCAAGCGCCGTCTCGATGCTGCTCGTCAGGACGATCCGTCGCTGGAAATCCCGGCCGAGATCCTCTCGCACGTCGCCCGCAACGTGACCGCCAGCGGTCGTGAGCTGGAAGGAGCCTTCAACCAGCTCATCTTCCGCCGCTCCTTCGAGCCGAACCTGACGGTGGAGCGCGTCGACGAATTGCTGGCTCATCTCGTCGGTTCCGGCGAGCCGCGCCGCGTCCGCATCGAGGACATCCAGCGCATCGTCGCTCGCCACTACAATGTCTCGCGCCAGGAACTGGTCTCGAACCGCCGCACGCGCGTCATCGTCAAGCCGCGCCAGATCGCCATGTATCTGTCGAAGACGCTGACACCGCGCTCCTTCCCGGAGATCGGCCGTCGCTTCGGCGGTCGCGACCACACAACGGTTCTGCACGCCGTGCGCAAGATCGAGGAACTGATCTCCGGTGATAGCAAGCTGTCGCACGAAATCGAGCTGCTGAAGCGCCTCATCAACGAGTAAATCTTGCGACTAGCATATGCTTGATGTTTTGCGGCCGGCGTTATCGCCGGCCGTTTCTGTTATGACCCTGGAAGGCGCCGATGTGTCTGGTGGGTTACGCCGGCGGCGTTGTGCGTGACACCTCGGAAAACAGCCACGCACGCAAGGCCGCAATCGCCGGCCTTTCCAGCGCACCCTGCGGATAAACGAGATGATAGGCAAACGCGCTTGCAAGCCCGATCGGGAAGGGCGCGACGAGCGTGCCGCCGGCCAGCTCCTGCTCCACGAAGGATCGGCGCATCAGTGCGATTCCTAGCCCCGCCTTCATGGCGTGATATGCGCCCATGCCGTCGGTGAAGACCGGGCCATGGGTGGCGTCGACTAGCGTCGCGCCGGCGGCCTGCAGCCAGAGCTCCCAGTCGCGTCGATAGACGTCATGGATCAGTGTCAGGTCCGCCAGCGCGTCGACCGCCGGAGAGGGGCCGAGTGCCGCGGCCATCTCCGGCGTGCAGATCGGCACATACTCGTCGTCAAGCAGCCTTTCGCTCGCCAACCCCTGATAGCCGCCGAGGCCGTGGCGGATGGCGATATCTATGCCATCGCGCTGAAAATCCATCATCCGGTGCGACGCACTGATCCGCAGATCAATATCCGGATGCGTCTGCTCGAAACGCCGCAGGCGCGGCACCAGCCAATGCGTGGCAAAGCCGGCCGTGCAGGTGAGGGTCAGCACCGTGTCCTTCGAGCGCATCGCCAGGGCTGCCGTCGCCTCGCGAATGAGGCGGAATGCCGTACGCATCGTCGCGAAATATTCGGCGCCGTCATTCGTCAATGCGAGGCTGCGGGCTCGCCGCTCGAAAAGCCGCACACCGAGCGCGCTTTCGAGATCGCGGATCTGCAGACTGATGGCGCCCGGCGTCACATGCAACTCGTTGGCAGCCAGCGTCATGCTGAGATGCCGGGCAGAGGCTTCGAAGGCGCGCAGCGCCGAAAGAGATGGCAGTTGATCCATGATGATTGAGCTCAGCTAAATCATAATCCGAGAAAGACTCGTTTGTCAGAGCCGCGATATGGCGTGATTATTCCAGTAATTCTGATGATTGGCAATCACGTAGAGATCGTCAATCGATAAGTAAAACTCAATCAATCGATGCTGGAGATAATCAGATGTCGCAGAAATCCATGGGTGCGGTCGAATGGAGCATGCTGGTGGGACTATCCATCTTGTGGGGCGGCTCTTTCCTGTTCAACGGCATTCTGGTGCGCGAACTCCCGCCCTTTACCATCGTCACGGCGCGTGTCGCGCTTGCCGCCATTGCGCTGCATGTCATCGTGCGTGCCACCGGGCATTCCATGCCGAGAGATCGTCAGACCTGGCTAGCCTTCTTTGGCATGGGTTTCCTCAACAACGTCATTCCGTTTCTGCTGATCGTCTGGGGGCAGACGCATATTGCGAGCGGCCTCGCTTCGATCCTCAATGCCACCACGCCGCTCTTTGCCGTCGTCGTCGCCCATTTCCTCACCGAGGACGAGAAGATGACCGGCAACCGCCTGATCGGCGTCATCGTCGGCTTTGCCGGCGTGGCCCTTATGATCGGCCCGTCGGTGCTGGCAAGCCTCGGTTCCAACGTGCTGGCGCAATTGGCTGTGCTGGGCGCGGCCTTCAGCTATTCTCTAGCCGGCATATTCGGCCGCCGTTTCCGCCGCATGGGGCTGGCGCCGATCATTCCCGCCGCCGGTCAGGTCACGGGCTCGGCTATACTGTTGCTGCCGATTGCGCTCTTCGTTGATCGCCCTTGGACGCTGGCGATGCCATCGACCGAGACCTGGCTGGCGCTGGCCGGCCTGGCGCTCCTGTCGACCGCGGTTGCTTACATATTGTTCTTCCGCATCCTTGCGACGGCCGGGGCCACCAATCTGATGCTGGTGACCTTCCTGATCCCCGTCAGCGCTATTCTGCTCGGCGCGCTCGTTCTGGGTGAGAGCCTGCAGGCGAAGCATTTCATTGGAATGGCGCTCATCGCGGTCGGTCTGGCTGCGATCGACGGACGCTTGTTCACCCTCCCTTCAAGGAGGAGGGTCGGCACGTAGTGCCGGGGCGGGGTGCTTTCGGCAGAAACCGAGACATCATCTTACCCAAGGGGATCACCCCCACGCGCCGCCTCGCGGCGACCTCCCCTTCGAGGGGAGGTGGTCAGCAAGCGAGATCGGCGACGACGGAATCGAGAACCAGCATTCCCGCCGGCGTGCAGCGCAGGCGGGAATTGCCGATCCGCTCTATGAAACCGTGTTCCAGTAAAAACGCCTCGCGCTGCGGATCGGGATCGCGGCCGGAAAGCTGCTGCCAGCGGGCGAGATCGACGCCTTCGCGCAGCCGCAATCCCATCAGCAGCAATTCGTCGGCCTGCTCATCGAACCCGAGCATTTCCTGGTCGACCATGCCGTGGCCATCGCGCTCGACGATCTCGAGCCAGCTTTCCGGCTTGCGCTCGGTCGCCGTCGCAAGCTTCTGTGGTCCGTGGGTCAACCGGCCATGCGCGCCGGGGCCGATGCCGGCATAATCGCCATAGCGCCAATAGGTAAGGTTGTGCCGGCTTTCGGCACCGGGCCGGGCATGGTTGGAAACCTCGTAGGCGGGCATGCCCTCGCGCTCAGTAATCTCCTGCGTCGCTTCATAGAGCAGCGCGGACTGGTCGCCATCGGGCACGATCAGCTTTCCAGCCTTGTGGAGGCCGTAGAAGGGCGTGCCTTCCTCGATCGTCAATTGATAGAGAGAGAGATGGTCGACCGCATAGGAGATGGCTTCCTTCAGCTCGCGTTCCCATTCCTCGACCGTCTGGTTCGGGCGGGCGTAGATGAGATCAAAGGACATGCGTGGGAAGATCTCGCGCGCAAGCCTGATCGCCTTCAGCGCATCCTCGACATTGTGCAGGCGTCCGAGGAATCTCAGGTCGCGGTCGTTCAGCGCCTGCACGCCCATCGAGACGCGGTTGACGCCGGCGGCGCGATAGCCGCGAAAGCGCTCCGCCTCGACGCTCGAGGGGTTGGCTTCCATGGTGATCTCGATGCCGTCAGGCATGTGCCAGGTCTTGGCAATGCCGTCGAGGATTGCGCCGACCGTTTCCGGCTGCATCAGCGAAGGCGTGCCGCCGCCGAGGAAGACGCTGGTGACTGTCTTCGGCCCGCTGAGCATCCGCATCGTCGCCATTTCCTTCAGGAAGGCGGCAGCAAAGCGCTCCTGATCGACCGGTTGATGGCGGACATGGCTGTTGAAATCGCAGTAGGGACACTTCGCCGCGCAGAAGGGCCAATGCACATAGACGCCGAAACCGGGTTCGCCGGTATCGGGCAGCAATTGCGCACCGCGCATCAGGTCCTCGGTATCTACGACTTCCACGGGGTTAGCTTACGCCTCCAGGCAGGTTTCGACAAAAATCTTGAAGGCGCGGGCGCGATGCGAGAGCGCCTGCTCATCACCCGGTTTCCAGCCATGCTTCTGTTCGGCGCTCATTTCGCCGAATGTGGTCTCGTATCCCCGCGGCTGGAAGACCGGATCATAGCCGAAGCCCTGGCTGCCGCGCGGCGGCCAGACGACGGTACCTTCGACTTCGCCGCGGAAAAGCTCGGTATGCCCGTCTGGCCAGGCAAGGCAGAGCACACTGACGAAGCGCGCCGTGCGGCTTTCCGGCATCGTGGCGCCTGCCTTCTCTAGCGCGGTCTCGACCTTCTGCATCGCCATGACGAAGTCACGAGTGCCGTCGGCCGTTTCGGCCCAATTGGCGGTATAGACACCGGGATCACCGCCGAGCGCATCGATCACCAGGCCGGAATCGTCCGAAAGAGCCGGCAGACCGGAAGCATTGGCGGAGGCAAGCGCCTTGATCGTGGCATTTTCCTCGAAGGTCGTGCCCGTCTCGTCCGGTTCGATGAAGTTGAGATCTGCGGCGGACTTGGCGGTGAAACCGAGCGGGCCGATCAGATCGCGGATTTCCTGGATCTTGCCGGCGTTGTGGCTGGCGACGACGATGGTCTTGGTATCGAGCTTGCGCATGTCTTGTCCCGTCAAAGGCCCCAGATACGGGGCTCGGCGCATTCCAGGCTGTTGCCGGCCGGATCGCGGAAATAGATCGATCGGCCGCCATTCGGCCAGTGAAAATCGGCTTCGATGTCGACCCCGGCAGCCTTCAGCCTCTCGGCCATCGCTTCGATATCGTCGTTGTCGAGGCGGAAGCAGACATGACCCTGTCCCTTCGTGCCATGTGGCGGCACGGGCAGGGCACCGGGCTCATGCGGCTTGATCGTCTCCTCGTCGTTGAAGATCAAGAGCACGCCCGGCCCGCAGCGATAAAAGACATGGCGGTTGCCGCCGCGCGAGATCTTCTGCAGGCCGAGAACGCTTCCGTAAAAGGCCTCGGCCGCATCGAGATCGTCCGCATAGAGTGCGGTTTCAAGGACGCCTGCGAGGGCCGGGTCAGCCATTCAAGATATCCTCAGGCGATGGCCTGCTTCTGCAGATCCACCAGTTCGGCGATGCCGTTCTTGGCAAGATGCATCAGCGTGGCGAATTCCTCTTCGCTGAAGGGCGCGCCTTCAGCCGTTCCCTGGATCTCGACGATGCCGCCCTTGCCCGTCATGACGAAATTGGCGTCGGTTTCGGCCGAGGAATCCTCAAGATAGTCGAGATCGATGACGGGCTGGTCGGCGAAGATGCCGCAGGAGATCGCGGCGATATGGTCTTTCAGCACGCGCTCGACCTTCACCATGTTGCGGCTTTCCATCCACTTCAGGCAGTCGTAAAGCGCGATCCAGCCGCCGGTGATCGAGGCCGTGCGCGTGCCGCCATCGGCCTGGATGACGTCGCAGTCGACGGTGATCTGGCGCTCGCCCAATTCCTTGAGGTCGACGACGGCGCGCAGCGACCGGCCGATCAGCCGCTGGATCTCCTGCGTGCGACCGCCCTGCTTGCCGGCAGCGGCTTCGCGCTTCATGCGCTCGCCGGTCGCGCGCGGCAGCATGCCGTATTCGGCCGTGACCCAGCCCTTGCCGCTGTTGCGCAGCCATGGCGGCGTCTTGTCTTCCAGGCTTGCCGTGCAGAGCACATGCGTATCGCCGAATTTCACCAGGCAGGAGCCTTCCGCATGCTTGGAAAAATTGCGCTCGAACGACACCTTGCGCATCTGGTCGGTTTTTCTGCCTGAAGGCCGCATTCCACTCTCCTGAATGTTCGTTGACCGCTTCTACGACCCACACGCCGCTTTTGCAAAGGAAAAGCAGGCTGCAGAGCCTGTCTGCGGCGCTGGCGGCATTTTTCCCTTTTGCCATTGCTAACCGAATGATTATATTTTGCCCAAGGCTCAACGGAATGGATCTGACAGCGAAATGGTATTCACGACATCGTCGGTCTCGGATGTCATTGCTGCACTGGACGAACGCTCCAAGGAAGTCTTCCGTCGCATTGTCGAAGGCTATCTGGAAAATGGCGAGCCGCTGGGTTCGCGCAATCTTTCGCGTCTGTTGCCCATGTCGCTGTCGCCGGCTTCCGTGCGCAATGTCATGAGCGATCTGGAAGAACTCGGCCTCATTTATTCACCGCACGTCAGCGCCGGAAGGTTGCCGACCCAGGTGGGCCTGCGTTTCTTCGTCGATGCCTTCATGCAGGTCGGCGACCTCTCAGCGGAGGATCGCGCCAATATCGACCGGCAGGTGCGCGGCAGCAATCGCGACCAGCCGATGGAATCGATGATGTCGGAGGCAAGCCGGGTGCTGTCGGGCGTTTCGCGCGGCGCAGGCCTGGTCATCACCTCGAAGAGCGATCCGGTGCTCAAGCATGTGGAGTTCATCCGACTGGAGCCGACCAAGGCGCTTGCGGTGCTTGTCGGCGATCACGATCAGGTCGAAAACCGCATCATCGAACTGCCGGCCGGCACCACGTCGTCGCAGCTGATGGAGGCTGCCAATTTTCTCAATGCCCATATGACCGGCCAGACGATGCCGGAATTGCGGCGGCAGTTGCAAAGCCTGAAGGAGAGCGTACGCCAGGAGCTGGATAGCCTCTCCCATCAACTGGTCGAGCGCGGCATTGCCGTCTGGTCAGGCGGCGAGGACGATGGCAAGCCGACGCAGCTCATCGTGCGCGGGCATTCCAATCTCCTGGCCGAGATCGGCGGCGCCGAGGATCTGGACCGCCTGCGCCTGCTCTTCGACGATCTGGAAAAGAAGGACAGCCTGATCGAGATCCTCAATCTCGCCGAAAGCGGGCCGGGCGTGCGCATCTTCATCGGCTCGGAAAACAAGCTTTTCTCGCTCTCCGGTTCCTCGCTGATCGTGGCACCTTATCGCGACGAGGATGATCGTATCGTCGGCGCGGTCGGCGTCATCGGCCCGACGCGACTGAACTATGCCCGTATCGTGCCCATGGTCGATTATACGGCCCAGCTGATTTCGCGGCTGACCCGGCCGGGGATGTGACGGCTGCGGTCAATCGGGGAGCAGCATCCCCGATCCGCCCATCTCGGCCGGAAAATCCTTCTGCTTCGGCAACCCGTCTCTCAGGTGCAGCACGGTGGTCTCGTAATTGACGTGCACTGCCGGCTGAAATTCGAGGTCGGGAAGGACGGCGGCGTAGACGTCGGTGACGCCCCACGGCGGATGCTCGGTCAGCAGATGCCCGCCGCAGACCGTACACCACTTGCGTACGCTCTTTTCGGTCTTCTGGTAGCTGCCGATCTTATCCGCGCCCCTGGTGACGTGAACCGCTTCCGGTGGCCAGAGCGAGAAGGCATTGACCGGCCCCGCCGACCATTCGCGGCAGGAGTCGCAATGACAGTAACCCATCGCCATTGGCTCGCCGTCGACTGCAATTTCCACTGCGCCACAGAAACACTTGCCTGAAAGGGATTTGCCATTAGACATTGATGTCACCTCACGCTGTGCTGAGATGCACTGGACCATATCACCGGGGAGGGGAGCTGACCAGCGGGGTACCCAGATCCGCATCTTCGATGCCAGCGGCGTCCCGGCGCCGCCGCAATGCCGGGAATTGGCCGTTCTTCTCGACAAAGCCTTGATTTTTTCCGGCCAAACCTCGATATCGGGCACATCCAAAGACCAAGCAATTCGGAGACCGTCATGACCGACGAAACAACAAAGACCGGACCTGACGCCACGGCGGCCGACACATCAGCGGATTTCGCGCAGGACGCAGCGGAAACCGTTGCTGCGGCAGAACCGTCTCAGCCAGATCCGGTTGAGCTGCTGAAGGCCGAAAACGGCGAACTGCGTGATCGCTACCTGCGCCTCGCTGCCGAGATGGACAACCTCCGTCGCCGCACCGAGCGCGACGTGAAGGATGCAAAGTCCTATTCCGTGGCAAGCTTTGCCCGCGACATGCTCTCTGTGGCAGATAACCTGCGCCGCACGCTGGACGCCATTCCGGCCGAGGCTCGCGCCGGCGCCGATGCCGGCCTGAACACGCTGATCGAAGGCGTCGAGATGACAGAGCGATCCATGCTCTCCGCTCTCGAGCGTCATGGTGTGCGCCAGCTCGACCCCGTCGGACAGAAGTTCGATCCCAATTTCCACCAGGCCATGTTCGAAGTGCCCAATTCCGAGGTGCCGAACAACACGGTCGTCCAGGTCGTGCAGGCTGGTTTCGCTATCGGCGACCGCGTTCTGCGTCCGGCCATGGTCGGCGTTGCCAAAGGTGGTCCGAAGATCGTCGAAACTGCCGAGCAGGGCGCCAACAGCCCGCTGGACGAAAAGGACGCATGATCCTTTTTGGCTTGGGCAATGCCAGGAAAAGCGCGCAGCGATTTTCCGTTAGCAATTGCATAAGGACGAAGAAATAGAGCGGTTCGCAGATTTCGCGAACCGCTATGGCAACAAAAGAAAAGAGCCGGATGATCTGAGATCTTCCGGCTCTTATTTTTGCCTTGGTCCGATGCGATCCAGTCCGTCAGGCGGCGTTCGATGCCTGCTCCTCGTTGAGGAATGCGTAAATCGCGGAAGCTGAATCCGTCGCGCGCAGCTTCGCGACCAGATCCTGGTCTCGCAAAACGCGGGCGATGCGGGAGAGTGCCTTCAAATGGTCCGCGCCGGCGCCTTCGGGCGCGAGCAGCAGGAATACGAGATCGACGGGCTGGTCGTCCAGGGCTTCGAAATCGACAGGCGTCTCGAGGCGCGCGAAAATGCCGGCGATGGACTTGATGCTGGCAAGCTTGCCGTGCGGAATGGCAATGCCGTTGCCGACGCCGGTCGAGCCCAGACGCTCTCGCTGCAGCACGACGTCGAAGATTTCGCGCTCCGGCAGGCCGGTCAGCTTGGAGGCTTTGGCGGCCAGCTCCTGAAGCAGTTGTTTTTTGGAATTTGCCTTCAAGGCGGGGATGATCGCATCTTGCTGTAGCAAATCTGCCAATGCCATTCTCTTTATCCTTCGTGTCGCCGAGAGCCGATGACGGGCAAGCGGCGGCCAGCTGCCATGATGCGCAGCCGCCGCTTATCTTCTATTCTCAGCCTTTGATATTGGCCGCGTCGATCCAGCCAATGTTACCGTCCTGGCGGCGGTAAACGATGTTCAAGTGTTTGTTGCCGGGGCTGCGGAAGAGCAGCAGCGGTTCGTCGGTCATATCGAGCGCCATCACGGCGGTCGCCACCGACATAGTCTTTAACTGCTTCGTGCTCTCTGCGACGATTGCCGGCGCGAAATCGGCAGGAACTTCCTCGTCGTCATCCGGAACGCCGTCCATGACGGTATAGGCGACTTCCGCCTGCCCGTTCACGTGATTGCCGGCCTGATGATCCTTGAGTTTGCGTTTGTAGCGGCGCAGGCGTTTCTCGATGCGCTCGGAAGCTGCATCGAAAGCAAGCTGCGGGTCCATCGCTTCGCCGGCCGCATGCAGCACCACACCGCTGTCGAGATGAAGCTTGCAATCGGCCGCAAAACGCGAACTGGACTTGTGCACAGTTACCTGACCCGAATACCCCCCGTCGAAGTATTTGGTCACGGCCATACCGATCTGGTCTTCTATCCGCTGGCGGAAGGAGTCACCAATTTCCATATGTTTACCGGAGACACGCACACTCATGGAGTTTCCCTTCTTGTAGTGGTTATTGCGCGTACCAGTTTACGCCAAGCCTCAAGCTCATCCAAGCACTTCACGCAGTTAAAGGCAAATTGCGTATATGGACCGCCTTTTGGAGGGTGGGGATAAGTGTCATGCCGTGCTGTCCTGCAGCGATTGCGGCGGGCTTCTAGCCCTGCCACATGGGAAAGTCAACTGCGTCTTAACGGACTGTTAGGAGTTGAACAGCCTGCGGTTGAGGGTGCGTGGCCGTCAGAAACCGGAGACTTTGGCCAGGGCCCGCTTCTCCCGGCGCCGCTGCACGGAGGAGGGAATGTTCATGGCCTCGCGGTATTTTGCAACCGTGCGGCGAGCGAGTTCTATTCCGCCCTTCTTCAGCGTATCGACGATGTCGTCGTCGGAGAGGACAGCATCGGGGCTCTCGTTCGAGATCAGCAGGCGGATCTTGTGACGGACGGCTTCGGCGGAATGGCCGTCGCCACCCTCGACCGCGCTGATCGAAACCGTGAAGAAATATTTGAGTTCGAACAGGCCGCGCGGTGTCAGCATGTACTTGTTCGAGGTCACGCGGCTGACCGTCGACTCGTGCATCTTGATGGCGTCCGCCACGGTTTTCAGGTTGAGTGGCCGCAGATGGTCGACGCCATGCAGCAGAAACGCGTCCTGCTGCCGCACGATCTCGCTTGCCACCTTCATGATCGTCTTGGCGCGCTGGTCCAGGCTGCGGGTCAACCAATTGGCGTTCTGCAGGCATTCCGACAGGAAGCTATGGTCCTGGCTCGTCTTGGAGACGGAGGCGAAATAGGACTGGTTCACCAGCACGCGCGGTAGCGCATCGGGATTGAGCTCCACCAGCCAGCTTCCATCAGCCGAGGGGCGCACGACGATGTCGGGCATGATCGCCTCGGATATGTCGGTCTCGAAACCGCTGCCGGGCTTGGGATTGAGCTGGCGGATCTCCGCCATCATGTCCAGCAGGTCTTCTTCATCAACGCCGCAAAGCCGCTTCAGCGTGGCAAAATCGCGCCGGGCAAGCAGCTCGAGATTTTCGATCAGCCGCTCCATGGCGGGATCGAAGCGATCCTTCTGCCGGAGCTGGAGCGCCAGGCATTCGCTGAGCGAGCGGGCAAAGACACCGGGCGGATCGAGCTGCTGCAGGCTGTCCAGCACACGCTCCACGTCGGCAAGCGTCGCGCCCAGTCGTTCTGTGGTTTCGTTGAGTTCCGCGCGCAGATAGCCGGCGTCGTCGAGCTGGTCGACAAGGTGCTGGGCAATCAGCCGGTCACCCATGGCAGGAAGCGAGAAGGGGATCTGTTCATTGAGATGATCGCGCAACGACACCTGGCCGGCGACGAAATCGTCCAGATCGTAGCTTTCGCCGGCCTCGCCGCCGGGCATGGATTTCCACTGGCTGAGCAGTTCCGGCGCATCGGCGCGCTGCGGGTTGCCGTCATCGGGGAAGACGTCGCTGAAATTGGTGTCGAGCTCGTCGCTCAGCCGGTTGGCATTGCCGGTGTTGTCGCTCTCGTACCAGTCGCTCGCAAGCTCGCCGGCATCGCGGTCCGGGCCATCCTCGCCATGGGTTTCCTCCATGGTTTCGAAGCGGCCGTCCTTCACCTCGCGGTCGCTGCCGCTGCCTAGATCCTCGTCATTTGACGCAAATTCCAGCAGCGGATTCTTCTCGACTTCCTGGGCGATGAATTGTGTGAGTTCGAAATGGGTCATCTGCAGCAACTGGATGGATTGCATCAGTTGCGGTGTCATCACCAGGCTCTGGCTTTGGCGCAGGAAAAGATTGGCCGATAGTGCCATGGCGGACGCGGGACTCCCCTTGAACTCCTCGGGAATCCGCGCCGTGTGTCACTTGAATTCTCGCGAAATTCCAACTGGCCCAAAAATTGCTTTTTTATCGGATTTGGTCAAGCGGAACTGTGGCGCGGAAGTAAATTTCCGGCGCGCGGTAGCATCAGCTAATATTGATGGGCGAAGGGGGGAAATTTCAGCCTATCAGAGGCTGAAATTGTCGCCCAGATACAGCTTGCGTACTTCAGGGTTGCTGACGATATCGTTCGCCCTGCCATGGGTCAGCACTTCGCCTGCATGGATGATATAGGCGCGATCGATCAGGCCGAGCGTTTCACGGACATTGTGGTCGGTGATCAAAACGCCGATGCCGCGTGCCGTCAGGTGATGCACGAGGTTCTGGATGTCGGCGACCGAAATAGGGTCAACGCCGGCGAAGGGCTCGTCAAGCAGCATGAAGGTCGGGTCGGTCGCCAGCGCGCGGGCGATTTCGAGGCGGCGTCGCTCGCCGCCCGAAAGTGCGATCGCCGGCACGGTGCGCAGATTGCGAATGTGGAACTCTTCCAGCAACTCGTCGATCTTGCGCTCCCGCTTCGTCTTGTCCTTTTCATGGACTTCGAGCACCGCGCGGATATTCTCTTCCACGGTCAGGCCGCGGAAGATCGAGGCTTCCTGCGGCAGATAGCCGACGCCGAGCCTTGCGCGGCGATACATCGGCATCGAGGTAACGTTGTTGCCGTCGATCTCGATTGTGCCTTCATCGACCGGCACCAGGCCGGTGATCATGTAGAAGCAGGTCGTCTTGCCCGCGCCGTTCGGCCCGAGCAATCCCACGGCTTCGCCGCGGCGCACCACCAGCGAAACACCATTGACGACGCGACGCCTGCCGTAGGTCTTGGTGAGGCCACGGGCGATCAGCGTGCCTTTATAGCGTGCCTTGTCCGCGGCCGGCGCACCGGATATCGCAGAAGACGGCCCGGGCACGCCGGGCAAGGTGGAGGTTGTCGATGTCGTCACGAGGGGGCCGGTATCAGTTTTTCTTTTGTTGTTGTTGCTGCACTTGCTGCGACTTCGGATCGAGCTGAATCTGGACGCGGCCGCCACAGGAATCCAGCTGTGCTTCACCCGTTGCCATGTGCACGGTGAGCTGGCAGCCTGTGAAAACGTTCGGCCCGTCGGTCAGAACTACCTTCTTGCCCTTGAGGATTGCAAGCTGGCTGGCCATGTCGAAGGAACCATCCTCCGCCGTTGCCGTCTGCGTGCCGGAAACGAGGTAGACCTTGTCGGTGACCAGAATGTGGTCGATGTTGGCATTGCCCGAGGCCAACGACTGGTTCTGTTCCTTGGCGGCCTTTGCCACCGGATTGGCGTCGGTCTGCTTGGCGTCAGCGGGCTGCTTTTTCTTGTAGAAGACCGTCATCTTGCCAGCCTGCATGGTCGTGGTGCCCTGGACCACCTTGACGTTGCCGGTGAACACGGCCTGGCTCTCCTGGTCGTGGACCTCCAGCTTGTCGCTTTCGATCTGGATCGGCTGGTCGCTGGAGAGGGCAAGACCCGGCATCGAGCTTGTCGTCGATTGGGCACCGGCTTCGGCGGCCGCGAAAAAAGCGACCGCGCTGAAGGCACAGAGAAGGCCAGCTTTGTGCAGGCCGGAGTTGAAAATTGAATTAGGCCAATACTTTATCATGAACCGCCCGGCTTCTGTTCGCTACCTGAATTATGGAGAGCGGCAGGTTCGATGTTCATCCGAACCTGCCCGTCGAATTCGATTACGCTTCCCTTATCCGTCATCTTGAGCGAACGCGCAACAACCGACATACCACCTCGGGTGATGGCAACCTCATCCTGGCTGGAAAGGTCGCCCTTCTTCACATCGAGGAACGCCGTCTTGAACTCGGCGCGCAACCCGTTGTCCATCACGATGGTGAAGGGCTCGGTCAGTTTCAGCGTATCGGCCTGACGGTCGAAATCCGCGCTATTGGCCGTAACATGGGCGATCACATCGGTATTCACCGGCATCGATGCCTTGATGGTCTTCAGCGTGATCATGTTCGGGTTCTTGATGTCCTGCAGCGCCTTTTCGGCGAGCAGCGAGTAGTTGATGCCGTCCTTGTTGCGGCCCGAAATGGCGGGACGCTCCATGACCACCTTGCCATCCTCGATCTTGGCGCCCTCGATCTGGATGTTTGCCGGCAGATAGGCGCGGATGACCGAGACGGCGATAAAGAGAAGCGAGACGATGATGGCGGCGAGCGGCAGCAACACCCTGAGCCGCTTCACGCGGTTAGAGTGGAAAATCGCGTCCTTATACGCGTTCCGTTCCGGCACCGAGCGGATTGCCTCGCCGGGGGGCTCGATCGTATTGAGCATGCAACAGGTCCGTCTTTAATGATCCGGAGAACCGTATTCTCACGCTATGCGAGGCTGTGCCAAAAAGCCTATCGGATCGTTTCGCATTATTGCACTGGCTTGCCAATATGGATTTTTTCCTGCTGCAGGCGATTTTTAGCAGAAAAATATGCCATAAGCCGGTTTCATCAGGCTGGACGATGTCCTATCTCATGAACCAGCAGAGCGACGTCCCGCCGACGACATCGAAAACGGGAGACGCTTTTCTCTGAGGATTGTGCCCGTTTCAAGGTGTCATACATCCGGTTTGTAGCGCTTTCAATTTGTTGCAGGGAGAAATAAGGCGTGATGGACAGTTCTGCAATCGCCGATCGGCGACAATTACGTCGCAAGCTTGGTTTCTGGCGCATTGTTGCCGTTTTGCTCCTTGTGGCGCTTGGTTTTGCGCTCTACCGCTTTGTTTCCGGCGATCTGCCGGATACGCGGGGCCCGCAGATTGCCCGCGTCACCATCTCCGGGCTCATTCAGGACGATCCGGAACTGCTGGAGCGGCTGAAGAAGATCCGCGACAATGACCAGGTCAAGGCGCTGATCGTCTCGATCTCTTCGACCGGCGGCACGACCTATGGTGGCGAGCGCATCTTCAAGGCGATCCGCGCCGTCGCCGCCAAGAAGCCGGTCGTATCAGACATCCGCACCGTCGCCGCTTCGGCCGGCTACATGATCGCGACCGCTGGCGATGACATTGTCGCCGGCGACACGTCGATCACCGGGTCGATCGGCGTCATCTTCCAGTATCCGCAGGTCAAGGATCTGCTCGACAAGGTCGGCGTTTCCCTCGACGAAATCAAGTCGGCGCCGTTGAAGGCGGAGCCGTCGCCTTTCCATCCGGCGAGCGAAGACGCCAAGAACATGATCCGCAACATGGTCATGGACAGCTACGCCTGGTTCGTGGATCTGGTGGCGGATCGCCGCAAGTTGCCGCGCGAGGAGGTGCTGAAACTTGCCGACGGCAGCATCTTCACCGGCCGTCAGGCGCTTCAGAACAAGTTGATCGACACGCTCGGCGGCGAGGACGAAATCCTTGCCTATCTCGAGACACGCAAGGTCAAGAAGGACCTGCCGATCGTCGATTGGAAGCGGGAAGACAAAACTTCGTCCTTCTTCTGGCCGGGTGCCGCTTCCTGGTTGCTAAATCGCCTTGGTTATGATGATTTGATCAAAGGAGAGAGTCTCCAGAAAATCATGACCGATAAGTTGTTTCTTGACGGCCTGCTTTCTGTTTGGCAGGGTGCAGCCAATTGATAAATCAATGATTTAAGGGGATAGCCGTGATCAAGTCGGAACTGGTGCAGATCGTTGCCGCCCGCAACCCGCATCTCTATCACCGCGACGTCGAAAATATCGTCAATGCTGTCTTGGATGAGATCACCGATGCGCTCGCCGCGGGAAACCGGGTTGAACTTCGCGGCTTTGGCGCTTTTTCCGTCAAGAACCGGCCCTCGCGCTCCGGCCGCAATCCGCGCACGGGCGATACGGTCTTCGTCGAAGAAAAATGGGTTCCCTTCTTCAAGACCGGCAAGGAATTGCGCGAACGCCTGAATCCCGGCGCTGGCGACGACGAGGAAGACGACAACTGATCGGCCGCTTCGGTCCGAATTTCCCCAAATGTTCCGACGGAAATAGCCGCCGGACATGATTGTGCCGCGACGCGGTGGCACTTGAATTCGGCCGCCTCTTTTCTATTCTGCGGCTGAAGGCGGACCGGGTGCGAGACATCCTGGACTGCAAATGAAGGAGCTGCGCAATGGCCAAGAAGATCATCAATCTGCTGATATTGCTGCCGCTCGGCATTATCCTCATCATATTCTGCGTCGCCAACAGGCAATTCGTGACATTGGCGCTCAATCCCTTCCGACCGGAAGATCAGGTGCTGTCGCTGAATGCGCCGCTGTTCGTGCTGCTGTTCGTCGCGCTGATCCTCGGCATGGTCGTGGGTGCCGCGGTCACCTGGTTCAGCCAGGGAAAGCATCGCAAGCGCGCCCGCAATCAGTCGCGGGAAGCCGTGCGCTGGCAGGCCGAGGCCGACAAGCATCGCACCCGCGCCGAAGAGATCGCCGGGCAGCTTCCCTCCCAGCTCCCTTCAAAGTGAATTGAGGTCGCCGAGCCGCATTTCTTTGTAGTCGCCCTCCGGCGAGGCACCATCGCCGATGACTTCGAAGCCGTGGTTTCGATAGAATGCGAAGGCGCGCGTGTTTTTGACCAGACATTTCAGCCGGTAGCGGCGCTCGGGCCATTCCGGCAGCGCTGCGAGCAGAGCCTTGCCGGCGCCACGGCCCTGGAAGACCGGCAATATATAAAGCATATGAATGAAGTCGTCCGGCTCCCAGATCGCTATAAAGCCCGCAATGACGCCATCTCCGTCCTCGCAGACGAACAGGCGTTCGCCACTCGAATGAGCGGCGAGGTCTTCAAGGCCGAAATGGTCGGGGTCGACCCATAGGAATGTCTCGCGGCGGACGCGGAGATAGATCTCCGCAAGGGTCTGCATGTCCTGCTCGCGCGCCGGCCGGACGGACCAGATCTCGGATGTTGATGTCATGACCGACTATATAGGAGTCGAGCGTGCATGTGGCAATCAGGCGTTGGCTTGGCCGTTGATCGCCGCGGTGAAATCGGCAAAAAACTGCTGCGCCAGCTTCTTGGCGCTGGAATCGACCAGCCGAGAGCCGAGCTGCGCGATCTTGCCGCCGACCTGCGCCTTCGCCTCATATTGCAGGATGGTTTCGTCGCCGTCTTCCTTGAGCACCACGTCGGCCCCGCCCTTGGCAAAGCCGGCGATGCCGCCTTTGCCTTCGCCCGATATCGTGTAGCTCTCGGGCGCATTGATATTGGAAAGAGTGACCTCGCCGTTGAAGGAGGCGGACACCGGGCCGATCTTCAGCTTCACGGTCGCCGTCAGCTCCGTCGGGGAGACCCAGTCGAGGCTCTGGCAGCCGGGAATACATTGCTTGAGGATGTCGGCATTGTTCAGCGCTGCCCACACCGCGTCCCGGGGTGCCGCGATCCGCTCCTCGCCGGTCATGTCCATGCGCAATCCTCCCGATGTGACATTTTGTGCATGGATCATCGCAGATCGGAAAGCGCTTTGCCAAGTGGCGGCCAGATGCTATTTGCACGCACATATCAATTTTGAGACAAGCATGGTGAAACATAGGGAAAGCCGGCCCGGCCAGAAAGCCGCGGGCGGTCTCGGGGCAAAATCCCGGCGTGACATGCCCGGCAAGCCGTCGGCAAAGCCTGCGCACGCCTCAAGGCCAGCCAAGCCTTCGCGTGATCATGGCGAACGGGTGGCCGAGCCGCGCGAAGCGGCTGTTGCCTCCGCGGCGCCCGAACGCCCGCTGACGACGCGAAGCGGCGAGCGGCCGGTGGAACGCGTGCCTGTGATCCTGGAATCATTGGGCGCCGGCGATTTTCACCTGATCGACAGCGGCAACGGGCTGAAGCTCGAACAATACGGACCCTATCGCATCGTCCGCCCGGAGGCGCAGGCGCTGTGGCCACCGTCGCTTGCCTCGCATGTCTGGGACAATGCCGATGCGATCTTCACCGGCGATACCGATGAGGACGGCATGGGCCGCTGGCGCTTCCCGCGCGAGGCGCTCGGCGAGACATGGCCGCTGCAGCTGCTCGGCGTCGATTTTCTCGGCCGCTTCACCGCCTTCCGCCATGTCGGCGTCTTCCCGGAGCAGATCGTCCATTGGGCCTGGATGAAGGAGCAGGTCGAGGCGGCGAAACGGCCGCTGAAGGTCCTGAACCTCTTCGGCTATACCGGCGTCGCCTCGCTGGTGGCCGCCGCCGCCGGCGCGGAAGTGACCCATGTCGATGCCTCCAAGAAGGCGATCGGCTGGGCGCGCGAGAACCAGGCCCTCGGCCGCATGGAAAAGCTGCCGATCCGCTGGATCTGCGAGGATGCCATGAAGTTCATCCTGCGCGAGGAACGGCGCGGCAGCAAATACGACATCATCCTCACCGACCCGCCGAAGTTCGGCCGCGGCCCGAATGGCGAGGTCTGGCATCTGTTCGAGCACCTGCCGCTGATGCTGGATATCTGCCGGGAGATCCTGTCGCCGAAGGCGCTTGGCCTCGTGCTGACGGCCTATTCGATCCGTGCCAGCTTCTATTCTATCCATGAGTTGATGCGCGAGACCATGCGCGGTGCCGGCGGCGCGGTCGAATCCGGCGAACTGGTCATCCGCGAGGCCGGCCTCGATGGCCGCACGCCGGGCAGGGCGCTTTCCACCTCTCTCTTCAGCCGCTGGGTGCCGAAATGAACCAGGATTTTCGCAATGACGGCCCGCGCAAGGTCGGACAGGTCAAGGAGGTCACCTCGCTTGCCAATCCGATCGTCAAGGACATCAAGGCGCTCACGGTCAAGAAGTCCCGCGAGGAAAGCGGCGCTTTCCTGGCCGAAGGCTTGAAGCTCGTCATCGACGCGCTCGAGCTTGGCTGGACGATCCGCACGCTGGTTTACGCCAAGGCCGCCAAGGGCAAGCCGTTGGTCGAACAGGTCGCCGCAAAGACGGTGGCCGCCGGCGGGCTGGTGCTGGAGGTCAGCGAAAAGGTCATCGGCTCGATCACCCGCCGCGACAATCCGCAGATGGTGGTGGGCGTCTTCGAACAGCGCTGGCGGCCGCTCAAGGACGTCAAGCCGAAGATGGGCGAGACCTGGGTGGCGCTCGATCGCGTCCGCGATCCCGGCAATCTCGGCACCATCATCCGCACCGCCGATGCGGCCGGCGCTTCCGGCGTCATCCTCGTCGGCGAGACCACAGATCCTTTCTCGCTGGAAACCGTGCGCGCCACCATGGGCTCGGTCTTTGCCGTTCCCGTCGTCAAGGCGACGGCCGAGGAGTTTCTGGCCTGGAAAAAGAAGGCTGATGTCTCTGTCGTTGCTACACATCTGGCCGGCGCAGTCGACTATCGCACCATCGATTACAAGAAGAAGCCTGTCGTCATCCTGATGGGCAATGAACAGTCCGGCCTGCCGGATGCTCTGGCGAAGGAGGCCGATGCGCTCGCCCGCATCCCGCAGGCCGGCCGCGCCGATAGCCTCAATCTGGCGGTTGCGACAGCAGTGATGCTGTTCGAAGCGCGCCGCCATATCCTGACACTTAACTAGCGAGATTTGATGACTGAAAGCGAGACCCACGAACAGCCGACTGCAAAGCCAGCCCTGTTTTCACGGCCCCTGCCGATCCTGATTTTCATCGTCATCGCGGTCATTCTCGACCAGGCCATCAAGATCATGGTGGATCACTGGCTGCCGCTGCAGGAGATGGTGCCGGTCATTCCGATGCTGGCGCTCTACCGCACCTATAATCTCGGCGTGGCCTTCTCCATGCTGTCGGGCATGGACGGCTGGTTCATCGTCGGCATGCGGCTCGTCATCGTTGTTTTTGTACTTTGGCTCTGGCGGCGCACGCCGGATCATCGCTGGCTCGCGCATATGGGTTTTGCCTTGATCATCGCAGGCGCTCTCGGCAATCTGCTCGACCGCTTTCTCTACGGCCATGTGATCGACTACATTCTCTTCCACACGCAGACGTGGTCTTTTGCCGTGTTCAACCTCGCCGATAGTTTCATCACGGTCGGGGCGGGATGCGTCATACTCGACGAGCTTCTGATGCCGAAAAAGGCAAAAGCTTAAAATTCTAGCGAATCCCTGAAGGCATCGGGAAGAGTGCCTATGATAGCCAGACGGCATGAGCACTCTGGCAAATCTGCAGGAAAAGCTTGCCGCGGCGACAGTTCACGGCCAAACGGGACCGGTCGAAGGGCCGGCGGTAAGCGAGCCGTCCCTCTCGATACCGCTCGCGGCAGATGAGGAAAGCCGGCAACCGGCGCCGCCTGCGCAGGCCTGGTGGCTGCAAGGCCATTGGCTGAATGGCGGCGGTCTCGTTGCAGGGGCTGCTCTTCTCGCGATCGGCTTTGCCGGAGGTCCGCTCGCGCTCGCGGGCTTCCTTGGCCTCGTCGCGCTTGCGCTCGCCGCTAACGGCTTCATCAAGATGCGAAACGCGTCGCGCAAGCCCGAGATTGTCGCCGCCGATTTCAGCGAGAGCGAACAAGATCGTCTCTGGGAGCATAAGGAAAGCGCGAATCTTCTCACGACCGTCCACGATGCGCTCGGGGATATCGCGGTCACGCGCAGTATCGATCGCCGGATTCTGTATGCCAACGCTACTTTCCGCAAATTGACGGGCAGGTCGAATCCGGAAGGCCTGACGCTGGAGGAGGCCGGCCTCGTGTTCCGCGCCGTGACCGATGCGAAACATCAGGATGCGGAAATCGCGACACCCGAGGGACGGCGCGTCTTCGCCTGGCACGATGTCATGTTCCGCGACGCGACGACGGGGCAATTGTGCATCCAAAGCATCGCGCGCGATGTAACCGATGAACGGCAGACCGCCCGTCTGCGCGAAGATGCAAGGCTGAAGGCCGAATACAACAGCGCGGCCAAATCGCGGCTGCTTGCCACCGTCAGCCATGAGATCCGCACGCCGCTGTCGGGCATTCTCGGCATGAATCACCTGCTTGCCCAGACGCCGTTGACCCTGGAGCAGGCAAACTACCTGACGGGCATTCGTCAGTCGGGTCATGCGCTGGTGCAATTGGTCGAAGATCTCCTCGATTTCTCCACGATCGAAGTCGGTCGCTTCCAGTTGCATCCCCGCACGGAGGCTTTGCGGCCGCTGCTGGAAGGCGTGATAGAGATGCTTGCCCATCGTGCCCACGAAAAGGGCATTGAAATCGCCGCGAGTGTCGCAGCCAATGTTCCCGAGAGCCTGGAGTTCGATCCCGCCCGCCTGCGCCAGATCCTGTTCAATGTCATCGGCAACGCGGTGAAATTCACTCAGACCGGCGGCGTTCTCGTCCGTGTCGATCTTCGCGTCCGGGATTTGACGATATCGGTGCAGGACAGCGGCCCAGGCATGACCGAGGAGGAACAGGCCCGTGTCTTCGGCGAGTTCGAGCAGGCCGGCACCACGGTGGAAAGAAGCGCCGGCACCGGCCTTGGCCTTGCGATTTCGGCCCGTATTCTGCGCGAATTCGGCGGCAGGCTCAGCGTTGCGAGCGAGCGCGGCAAGGGCAGCGAGTTCGTGATTTCCTTTCCGGTCGGCCTGGTGGCCGTGGAGGAAGGTCATGACCGGCGCGATATCATGCTCAAGGGATCGCGCGTGCTGCTGCTCGCGCCAGAGGGAGCGGCAAGCACGGCAATCATGCGAACGATCCAGACCCTTGGCGGCCATTGCCGGGTGATCGGCCCCGGCGACATGGATGGTCTCCTGCCCACGTTCCCGATGGGAGAGGGTGGGGTCTGGACCGATCTGATTGTCGACCATCGCATGGCGCCCTGGTATTTCAGCGAGGGAAATGCGCTTGCCGTGCCAAGGCTGCGCAAGATCTTCCTCGTCAATCCCGAGGAGCGCAACACCCATCCGCTCGACCTCTTCGACGCCTGGCTCATCCGGCCGCTGCGCGAGCAATCGCTCATCGATGTTCTCCGGGGCCGCATGCGCGGCATGGAAAAGCGCGAAGCCTTGATCGAGGCCGTCTCGGAGATGGGCATCACGACGCCGGAAGGAGAAGACCGGGCGCTCGATATCCTGCTGGGCGAGGACGATCCGGTCAACGCGATGCTGGTTCGGGCGATGCTCTCCAAGGCTGGTCACAGGGTTCGTCTCGTCGAGGATTTCGACGGCCTCCGCGCACGCACCGAAAATGTCGAGGCGAGGCCGGAGGTGCTGGTAACGGACTTCAACATGCCTGGCGGCACCGGCGCGGCTGTGCTTGCGCAATTGCGGGCCCATGAGCGCAGGCATGGTCTGCCGACGCTTCCGATCATCGTCCTGACCGCGGACAGCCGTGATTCGATCCGCCGTCAGGCGCTGCTTGCCGGAGCCGACGCCGTCATCGTCAAGCCGGTCGATCCCGAGAAACTGACGCTGGCGCTGCGGGGCCTGTCGAGATCGGTTTTCGAGCGCGCCTGAATATCCTCCCCGATCATCAAGTAAGATTACGGAAGCCGGCTCATCAATGCTCGATAGAAGACGGAGTTTCGGCTCAACCTGTGGCAATTGCCGCGCTAAGTTGGGGACGGTGCGTCCATTCGAAAAATTGCAACGGGCACGGTTCTTGCTTTTAGCCAGGCTGCGTGTCACTTTCCTGTCGCACGAATTTGGTTTATGGCGCTATATCGGCCCGTAGGGGGAGAATCGCCATGTCCATCGAAATTTTGAATCGCGAAGCTCAGGGCGAAATGGTTCAGTCTTCAAAGGCAACGGTTGAGCCGGTTGCCAGCGATGTGTTTGGCCGCATCGGAAATCTAGAAACGCGCCTTGCCCGCACGGCGCGCGAAATCGATGCCGCTCAGGCTGTACGCTATCGCGTTTTCGTCGAGGAGATGAACGCGCAGCTGCCGGCTGACGCCATGCGTCGCCAGCGCGACGTCGACGGTTGGGATGCAATCTGCGACCATCTTCTGGTTTTGGACCGTTCGCTCGAAGGCGATCCGGAAGACCAGATCGTCGGCACCTATCGCCTGCTGCGCCAGGAAGTGGCCATGGCGAACGGCGGCTTCTATTCCTCGTCGGAATTCGATATCGACGCGCTGCTTGCCCGCCACCCCGACAAGCGCTTCATGGAGCTTGGCCGTTCCTGCGTGCTGCCGGCATACCGCAACAAGCGAACGGTCGAATTGCTGTGGCAAGGCAATTGGGCCTATGCGCTCAAGCACGGCATGGGCGCGATGATCGGTTGCGCCTCCTTCCCGGGCGTCCTGCCGGAACAGCATGCGCTGGCCTTGTCCTTCCTCTATCACAACGTCGTTGCCAAGGATGAGTGGACTGTCGGCGCGCTGCCGTCGTTGGCCCGCAACATGGATCTGATGCCGGTCGAAGCCGTCAATCCGAAGAAGGCGCTGATGGCGCTGCCACCGCTGATCAAGGGTTACTTGCGTCTAGGCGCCATGGTCGGCTCGACCGCTGTGGTCGACCATGCCTTCAATACGACGGACGTTCTGATCGTCCTGCCGATCGCCAGCATTTCGGACCGCTATGTGAACTATTACGGCGCGGATGCGGGTCGCTTCGCTAGCTAACGGATTTCAAGGGATCGCAAATATATCGATCGCATCCGTAATGCCGCGAAGCGCGACCTGATGCGATTGCGGCTTCAAGCCCCGCGTCGTCAATAATTCGGCGGCGGGGGCATTATTCAGCACCGAACTTGTGGCGAATATCTCGCTCGATGTGGCGAGATGCTGCACGCGCGAGGCGATGTTGACCGTTTGCCCGAAATAGTCCTGCCGCTCGTTGAGGCTGACTGCGATGCAGGGACCTTCGTGAATGCCGATCTTCAACAGAAGATCGTCGTTCCCGCGCTCCTTGTTGAAGCTGGACATGGCCTCGCGCATTCGCATCGCCGCGACCAATGCCCGGTCCGGGGTCGGAAAGGTGGCCATGACGGCATCGCCGATGGTCTTGACGACCGCTCCCGCCTCAGCTCCCACGATCTCGTGCAGGATGCTGAAATGCGCTCGGACCAGATCGAACGCGGCAAGGTCGCCCACCCTCTCATACAGCGCCGTCGAGCCGCGCAAATCGGTGAAGAGAAAGGTCAGGCTGGTGATTTTCAGCCGCTGATTGATGTCGATCGTATCGGTGCGATAGATGTCGCGGAAGGTCTGGTTGGAAAGCAGCTGTTTCGCGGTCAGAAATGGCCGTCGCTGACCGATCAACGTGTGAAACACCTCATTTGCAACGACAATCGACGGCAGCGTGCGGGCGACGGAATGGTTTTCCAAGGAGATGCGCACAGAGCCTGGTTTCAGCTCCATGGTGTCTGTGTGCTGATACATCCGGTCGAACACAAACGACAGGGCCTGCCGTTCTCTCGATGCTTCGCCCTGCACCTCGATAAACTGCGCGGCATGCGTGACCGGTTCGAAAATGATGACGAATCCCGCAGGTAATTGCAGAGAGACGACGGCCTTTTCCCCCGAGGGCAACTCCAGGGCTTCCAGAACGAACTGATCGAATTTTTCCTCGTAGCCGTCCTCTGGAAGATTGACGCCCGATCCCCAATAAATCTGACGAAAATACTCACGCGGCGACAAATCGTGCGGATTGTGAGCCTCGATGCGGCGTACGCGCGGACTGATGGTGAAAGTGACCTCAACCATATCATCGAGCGTCGGTTCGTATCCGGCAGCGCACATCACGCATCTATAGGTTTCGCTCTGGACGGTTTTCAGGGAGGTATTGGCGTCCAATACTCCGCCGCAACTCGGGCAGACGATATTCCACGACATCTCGAACAGGCCAAGGCGCGAGCCGTGCAGGAAAGCATTGATGGTCTGCTCTTCGTCGAAGCCTCCCTCGGTCGCGAAGGCAAGCGCATTCATGCGGTTAAGCTTGCGGTCGGGTGCCTCAAGGACCAGCCGCTCGATAGTGTCTACGATATCCGGCTGCGCCGAGTGGCGCAGCACGCCGAACAGGGTTTGGGTTTCGGTCATGCTTGCACCCTACACTGAATTCAGACGGCAGCCATCACCTTTGTTCGGTGGCTGCCGACCTCGCGAACGGGTTACGATCCAGCGCCATAGGCGGCAATCGCCGCCATGTTGACGATGTCGGAATCCTTGGCGCCCATCGACGTAATCTGCACCGGCTTGTCGAGACCGACGAGCAGCGGCCCGATCACCGTGGAGCCGCCGAGCTCCTGCAGCATTTTGGTGGAGATCGCGGCGGAATGGAACGCCGGCATGACGAGCACGTTGGCCGGCCCGGAAAGCCGCGAGAAGGGATAGAGGCTCTCCATGATCTTGCGGTTCAACGCCACGTCAGCCGCCATCTCGCCATCGAATTCGAAATTCACATGGCGCTTGTCGAGGATGTTGACGGCTTCGCGCACGCGCTCCGAACGTTCGCCCGAGGGATGGCCGAAGGTGGAGTAGGCGAGCATGGCGACACGTGGCTCGTAACCCATGCGGCGGGCGAAACCGGCTGCTTCCTCGGCGATCTCGGCCAGCTCTTCGGCCGTCGGCATGTCGTGAACGGCGGTGTCGGCCACGAAGACAGTGCGGCCACGGGCAAGCACGATCGATATGCCGATCACCCGATGCCCCGGCTTGGCGTCGATGCAGCGGCGCACGTCGCCGAGCGCGGTCGAGTAGTTGCGGGTCACGCCCGTCACCATGCCGTCGGCGTCTCCCAATGCCACCATGCAGGCGGCAAAGTGGTTGCGGTCATTGTGGATCAGGCGCGTCACGTCGCGGTGCAGATAGCCCTGGCGTTGCAGCCGGGCGTAGAGAAAGTCGATATAGGTGTCGACCCGCTTGGAAATACGGGCATTGACGATTTCGAGGCCGGGGCGGTTGAGATCGATGCCGGCGCGCTCCGCAGTCGCGTGGATCAGATCCTCGCGGCCGAGCAGGATGGCGGTGCCGAGCCCCTGGTTGGCATAGGATAGAGCGGCGCGCATGACCTGCTCTTCTTCCGCTTCGGCGAAGACGATGCGCTTCTGGTGGCGACGGACGCGCTCGTAGAGCTGCGACAGCGTCGAGGCGATTGGATCGCGTCGGGCCGACAGTTCGCGGGCATAGGCGTCCATATCGGGCATTTCGCGCCGGGCAACGCCGCTTTCGATCGCCGCCTTGGCGACTGCCACCGGAATGGCGGAGATCAGCCGAGGGTCGAATGGTACGGGGATGATGTATTGCGGACCGAAGCGCGGCCTTGCGCCCTGATAAGCGGCGACGACGTCGTCGGGAACGTCCTCGCGGGCGAGACTCGCCAGCGCGCGGACGGCTGCGATCTTCATCTCGTCATTGATGGTGGTGGCGCGCACGTCGAGCGCGCCGCGGAAGATATAGGGGAAGCCGAGGACGTTGTTGACCTGGTTCGGATAGTCCGAGCGCCCTGTCGCCATGATGGCGTCGTCGCGGATGCGGGCGACTTCTTCCGGCGTGATTTCCGGATCTGGATTGGCCATGGCGAAGATGATCGGCCTGTCGGCCATGGAGCGGATCATCTCCTCGGAGAAGGCATCCTTCTGCGAGAGGCCGAACACGACGTCGGCGCCCTTCATCGCTTCGGCGAGCGTGCGCTTGTCGGTCTTGACCGCATGCGCCGACTTCCACTGGTTCATGCCTTCGCTGCGGCCCTGATAGATCACGCCCTTGGTATCGCAGAGGATGATGTTTTCCGGGTTGAAGCCCATGGCCTTGATCAGCTCGACGCAGGCGATGGCGGCCGCACCGGCGCCGTTGCAGACCAGCTTGGTGTTCTTCAGGTCGCGGCCGGTCAGCTCCAGCGCGTTGATGAGACCGGCGGCGGCGATGATGGCGGTGCCGTGCTGGTCGTCGTGGAAGACCGGAATGTCCATGAGTTCGCGCAGCCGCTGCTCGATGATGAAGCAGTCCGGCGCCTTGATGTCTTCCAGGTTGATGCCGCCGAAGGACGGGCCGAGATAGCGCACGCAATTGATGAATTCGTCGACATTCTCCGTATCGATCTCAAGGTCGATCGAATCGACATCGGCGAAGCGCTTGAAGAGGACCGACTTGCCTTCCATGACCGGCTTGGACGCGAGAGCGCCGAGATTGCCGAGGCCGAGAATGGCCGTGCCGTTGGAGATGACGGCGACCATGTTGCCGCGTGAGGTATAATCGTAGGCCGTGGCCGGATCGGCGGCGATCGCCTTCACGGGAACGGCGACGCCGGGCGAATAGGCAAGCGACAGATCGCGTTGAGTCGCCATCGGCTTGGTCGGGTTGATCTCAAGCTTGCCGGGGCGGCCGTTCTTGTGGAAGTCCAGCGCTTCCTGATCCGTGATCCCCGCTCCCGGACGCGACTTGCTCTTGCTGTCTGCCATTGTTCCTCCAAACCTCCTGTGGGCTACCGGTCCCTCTTGCCCGATAGCTGTTGTCTTCTATACCGGCGCGCGGATAGGGTGGCACCTCATTTTTTTGGAAAAACTGCACCTCCGTGAACGAACGTATTAACGCCAGCATCGATGCCTTCTCGGCCGCCGAGCTTGCCTCGGAGGAAAGCCGCGCCTCGGCCACTCCGATGATGGAGCAATATATCGAGATCAAGGCGAACAATCCCGGTTCGCTGCTGTTCTACCGCATGGGTGACTTCTACGAGTTGTTCTTCGAGGACGCCATCGACGCCTCTCGCGCACTCGGGATCACGCTGACGAAGCGCGGCCAGCATATGGGACAGGATATCCCGATGTGCGGCGTGCCTGTGCATGCTGCCGACGACTATCTGCAGAAGCTGATCGCGCTCGGCTTCCGCGTCGCCGTCTGCGAGCAGGTGGAAGATCCGGCTGAGGCGAAGAAGCGCGGCGGCAAGTCGGTAGTGCGCCGCGATGTCGTGCGACTGGTGACGCCGGGCACGATCACCGAAGAAAAGCTGCTTTCGCCGTCCGAATCCAACTATCTTATGACGCTGACCCGCATTCGCGGCGGTGCCGAGCCGCAGCTGGCGCTCGCCTGGATTGATATTTCCACGGGTGTCTTTCGTCTCGCCGAGACGGAAGCCTCGCGATTGCTCGCCGATATCCTGCGCATCGATCCGAGAGAGCTGATCCTGCCGGACACGATGTTCCACGATCCGGAATTGAAGCCGGTTTTCGATATTCTCGGCCGCACCGCCGTTCCGCAGCCGGCCGTATTGTTCGACAGCGCCAGCGCCGAGGGGCGGATCACCCGCTATTTCGGCGTGTCGACGCTCGACGGCTTCGGCACCTTCAGCCGCGCCGAATTGGCCGCGGCCGCTGCCGCCATCGCCTATGTCGAAAAGACCCAGCTTGCCGAACGGCCGCCGCTCGGCCTGCCGGAGCGCGAGAGCGGGGCCTCGACGCTCTTCATCGACCCTGCAACCCGCGCCAATCTCGAACTGGTGCGCACGCTCTCCGGCGACCGCAACGGCTCGCTGTTGAAGGCGATCGATCGCACCGTCACCGGCGGTGGCGCCCGGCTTCTCGCCGAACGGCTGATGTCGCCGTTGACCGATCCCCAGCGGATCAACGAGCGTCTGGATTCGATCGGCTTCCTGGCTGAGGAACCGTCGCTATCAAGCGATCTGCGCTCGGCGCTGAAGCATGTGCCTGACATGCCGCGCGCCTTGTCGCGCCTTGCGCTCGATCGCGGCGGCCCTCGTGATCTCTGGGCAATCCGCCAGGGGCTGGCGGCCGCGACCGATGTCGCCCTTATGCTGGGCACGGCGCTTCTGCCTGAGGAGTTGAAGGCAGCGCTGGCCGGGCTCAGCGCCTTGCCCGCCGATCTCGAGGCGATGTTAGCAGCGACCCTTGCCGATGAGCTGCCTTTGCTGAAGCGCGATGGCGGCTTCCTGAGGGAAGGCGCGAACTCCGAGCTCGATGAAGTGCGGGCACTCCGCGATCAGTCGCGCCGCGTCATCGCCGGCCTGCAGCTGCAATATGCCGATGAAACCGGCATCAAGTCGCTGAAGATCAAGCACAACAATGTGCTCGGCTATTTCATCGAGGTCACCGCCGGCAATGCCGGCCCGATGACCGATACCAGCGAAGCCAAGGCGCGCTTCATCCATCGCCAGACCATGGCCAATGCCATGCGCTTCACCACGACGGAACTTGCCGATCTCGAAAGCCGCATCGCCAATGCCGCCGACAAGGCGCTGGCGATCGAACTGGAAGCCTTCGACCGTATGGTCGCGGCCGTTGTCGCTGCTGCCGAGGCGATCAAGGCCGGCGCCCGCGCTCTCTCGGTGATCGATGTCGCCGCCGGCCTGGCGCTGCTGGCCGAAGAGCAGGCCTATTGCCGGCCCGCCGTCGATGGCAGCCGCATGTTCGCAATCGAAGGCGGCCGCCATCCGGTCGTCGAGCAGGCGCTTCGTCGTCAGGCCGGCGGCCCGTTCGTCGCCAACAATTGCGATCTCTCGCCGAAATCCGACGGCAAGGACGGCGCCATCTGGCTGCTGACCGGCCCGAACATGGGCGGTAAGTCGACCTTTCTCCGCCAGAATGCGCTGATCGCCATTCTCGCGCAGATGGGCTCTTTCGTGCCCGCCGCTTCGGCGCATATCGGCATCGTCGACCGGCTGTTCTCGCGCGTCGGCGCGTCCGACGATCTGGCGCGCGGGCGTTCGACCTTCATGGTCGAGATGGTCGAGACGGCGGCGATCCTCAATCAGGCGACGGAGCGCTCTCTCGTCATCCTCGACGAGATCGGCCGTGGTACCGCGACCTTCGACGGCCTCTCCATCGCCTGGGCAGCCGTCGAGCATCTGCATGAAGCCAATCGCTGCCGCGGCCTCTTCGCCACGCATTTCCATGAGCTGACAGTTCTGTCGGAGAAGCTTGGCCGGCTCTCCAATGCCACCATGCGCGTCAAGGAATGGGACGGCGACGTCATCTTCCTGCACGAGGTCGGGCCGGGTGCTGCCGATCGCTCCTATGGTATTCAGGTGGCGCGTCTCGCCGGCCTGCCGGCCTCCGTCGTGGCGCGCGCCCGCGACGTTCTGACGCGGCTCGAAGATGCAGACCGCAAGAATCCGGCAAGCCAGCTCATCGATGATCTGCCGCTCTTCCAGGTGGCTGTCCGCCGGGAGGAGGCCAGCGGCCGGCGTGAGCCGTCCAAGGTCGAGGAAAGGCTGAAGACGCTGGATCTCGACGACCTGACGCCGCGAGCCGCTCTTGACGTACTCTATGAATTGAAGAAAACGCTGACCAAGACCGGCTGACCACAGGCGATATTCCAAGGACAATATGATGCATCTCGAAGTTCTGCTCGCCGAAGTCCGCATTCTGGGCGAGCGCTTCTCTCCGATCGCCGCGCGCGGCAAGATCTGCGGCGAGGGCGAAGCCCCGGATTGCGAATCCGATCGTGGCCTCCTCGACATCGCTTTGTCCTGTAGCCGTATTTCCGACATCTGTTCGAAGATCGCCAAGGCCGGTTATTGGGAATGCGAACGCGAAATGGTGACGCAGATCGGCGCCCAGTCGCGGAATATATTATATAGTTTGAATGAGCTCAGGCGGTCGCTTGACCTGGCAAGGCCCTAAAACTGCCGGCTTCTGCGCGGATTGCCGTCACGCTTCGTCAACTTTGGCCCGGTAGAAATCTTGAGGGATCGTCGATTCGATACAGTCTGCTCGAGCCGGCTTCAAGGCACCTGGGCGTAGAATGCCTGTGTCAATCGCCGGGCAAAGAGGCTATAGCGCATGCAGACGAGAAGACAGGCGCGCCGGCAACGGGCCGCGGTCAGCGAAGAGAAAGCCGATCGGCAGAGCATGGAAACGCATCACATCGATTATTCGGCCATTCTTGATGTCTCCGCGCTGAGAGCGGAGTGCGAGGCGCTCGCCAAGCGCGGTCTGGACAAGAACGAGGAGCGTTCCCTTCTGCTGGCGCTTTTGAAGAAGGCGAGCCTGGAGGGACGTGAAGAGGCACGGCGGGCGCTGGCGGCTGACGGTAGCGGGCTCGATTGCGCGCACCGGATTTCCTGGCTGCAGGACCAGATCATCACCGTCCTCTACGATTTTACCGTCCGTCACGTCTATCCGAAACAGGCGGGCGCTTTCTCCGTCACCGCCGTCGGTGGTTACGGTCGCGATACGCTGGCGCCGGGCTCGGATATCGACTTGCTCTTTCTCTTCCAGCCGAAGCCCGAAAGCGAGACGCACAAGGCCGTCGAGTTCATTCTCTATATGCTGTGGGACATGGGCTTCAAGGTCGGCCATGCGACACGCACGGTCGAGGAGTGCATCCGTCAGGCTAAATCAGACATGACGGTGCGCACCGCCGTACTCGAAACCCGCTATATCTGTGGCAACGCTCCGCTTGAGCGCGAGCTGCAGGCACGTTTCGACAAGGAAATCGTCACCAATACCGGCCCGGAATTCATCGCCGCCAAGCTCGCCGAGCGCGACGAACGCCACCGCAAGGCGGGCGATACCCGCTATCTGGTCGAGCCGAACGTCAAGGAAGGCAAGGGCGGCCTGCGCGACCTGCACACGCTGTTCTGGATTTCGAAATATTACTACCACGTCCGCGATCCAGCCGAACTGGTGAAGCTCGGTGTCCTCTCGAAACAGGAATACCGCCTCTTCGAGAAGGCGGAGGATTTCCTCTGGGCCGTGCGCTGCCACATGCACTTCCTGACGGGCAAGGCGGAGGAGCGGCTTTCCTTCGACATCCAGCGGGATATCGCCGCAGCCCTCGGCTATAACGCCCGCCCCGGCCTTTCGGCCGTCGAGCGCTTCATGAAGCACTACTTTCTCGTCGCCAAGGATGTCGGCGATTTGACCCGCATCCTCTGTGCTGCGCTCGAGGATCAGCAGGCCAAGGCAACCCCGGGGCTTAGCGGCGTCATCAGCCGTTTCGCCAACCGCTCGCGCAAGATCGCCGGCACGGTCGAATTCGTTGAGGATCGCGGCCGCATCGCGCTGGCCAATCCCGATGTCTTCAAGCGCGATCCGGTCAGCCTCATCAGGCTGTTCTTCGTCGCCGACATCAACGGCCTGGAATTCCATCCGGATGCGCTGAAGCGCGTCACCCGCTCGCTGAACCTGATCGACAACGATCTGCGCGAGAATGAAGAGGCAAACCGTCTCTTCTTGGCAATCCTCACCTCGAAGCGCGACCCCGCGCTGATCCTGCGCCGCATGAACGAGGCCGGCGTGCTCGGCCGCTTCATCCCGGAATTCGGCAAGATCGTCTCGATGATGCAGTTCAACATGTATCACCACTATACGGTGGATGAGCATCTGATCCGCGCCGTCGAGGTGCTGTCGGAGATCGACAAGGGCAAGGCCGAGGATATCCATCCGCTTACCAACAAGCTGATGCCCGGGATCGAGGATCGCGACGCGCTCTATGTCGCCGTGCTGCTGCACGACATCGCCAAGGGCCGCGAGGAGGATCATTCGGAAGCCGGCGCCGCGGTCGCGCGCAAGCTCTGCCCGCGCTTCGGCCTTTCGCCGAAGCAGACGGAGCTTGTGGTCTGGCTGATCGCGGAACACCTGACCATGTCGATGGTCGCCCAGACGCGCGACCTGACCGACCGCAAGACCATCATCGATTTTGCCGACCGGGTGCAGTCGCTCGACCGGCTGAAGATGCTGCTGATTCTGACTGTCTGCGATATCCGCGCCGTCGGTCCGGGCGTCTGGAACGGCTGGAAGGGTCAGCTGCTGCGCACCCTCTATTACGAAACCGAGCTGCTATTGGCGGGCGGTTTCTCCGAAGTGTCCCGCAAGGAGCGCGCCGAAGCGGCTGCCGAAGCGCTGGAACAGGCGCTTTCGGATTGGAGCGCCAAGGACCGCAAGGCCTACGTCAAGCTGCATTACCAGCCCTATCTGCTGTCCGTGCCGCTGGAAGATCAGATCCGCCACACGCAGTTCATGCGGCAATCGGACAAGGCGGGCAAGGTGCTTGCGACCATGGTGCGCACCGACAGCTTCCATGCCATTACGGAGATCACCGTTCTCTCGCCCGACCATCCGCGCCTGCTGACGGTGATTGCCGGCGCCTGCGCAGCTGCGGGCGCCAATATTGCCGACGCGCAGATCTTCACGACGTCAGACGGACGCGCGCTCGACACCATCCATGTCAGCCGCGAATTCGCCGACGATGCCGATGAACTGCGCCGCGCCGGCACCATCGGCAAGATGATCGAGGATGTGCTGGCGGGCCGCAAGCGCCTGCCGGAGGTTATCGCGACCCGCACGAAAAACCGCCGCAAGAACAAGGCCTTCGTCATTCCGCCGTCTGTCATCATCACCAACAGCCTGTCGAACAAGTTCACGGTCATCGAGGTCGAATGCCTCGACCGTCCCGGCCTGCTGTCGGAAATCACGGCCGTTCTTTCGGACCTGTCGCTCGATATCCAGTCGGCGCGCATCACCACCTTCGGCGAAAAGGTTATCGACACCTTCTACGTCGCCGATCTTGTCGGGCAGAAGATTTCCAACGAAAACAGGCGCGCCTATATCACCGCGCGCCTGAAAGCGGTTATGGCGGGTGAGGAGGACGAAATGCGCGAGCGCATGCCGTCGGGCATCATCGCGCCCGCCGCCACGCGCGGCGTTGCCGTCGAAAAGTCAGACACTGAGAAGAAGGCCGGTTCCGCCGCATGAGCCTAGTCAAGAAATTCATCACCGTCGGTGGAGCGACGCTTGGCAGCCGCATCTTCGGTTTTGCCCGCGAAACGCTGATGGCAGCCGCCCTCGGCACCGGGCCGATGGCCGACGTCTTTTACGCCGCCTTCCGCTTTCCGAACCTCTTCCGCCGCCTGTTCGCCGAAGGCGCCTTCAACGCCGCCTTCGTGCCGCTCTTTGCCAAGGAGATCGAGGCACACGGCATCGAAGGCGCCAAGCGCTTCTCGGAGGAAGTGTTCGGCGTTCTCTTCTCGGTCCTGCTGCTGATCACCATCGTCATGGAACTGTCCATGCCGCTCCTGGTGCGTTGGGTCATCGCGCCTGGTTTTGCCGACGATGCCGAGAAATTCGACCTGACGGTCCGGTTAGCGGCCGTAATGTTCCCCTATCTCATGTCGATGTCGCTGACGGCGATGATGAGCGGCATGCTGAATTCGCTGCATCATTTCTTCGCCGCGGCCGTGGCTCCGATCTTCCTGAACCTGGTGATGATCAGCGCGCTGTTCTACGCGATCTATTTCGGCGCCGATCCGCTGACCACCGCCTGGTACCTGTCCTGGTCGGTACTGGTGGCGGGCGTGCTGCAACTGGCCGTCGTCTATATCGGCGTGCGCCATGCCGGCATCAATATCGGTCTGCGCTTTCCGCGCTTCACGCCCAATGTCAAGCGGCTCCTGCTTCTTGCGATCCCCGCGGCCATCACCGGCGGCGTCACCCAGATCAATCTGGTGATCGGCCAGGCGATCGCTTCTGGCAAGGAGGGCGCGATCGCCGCCCTGCAATATGCAGACCGCATCTACCAGCTACCGCTCGGCGTCGTTGGCGTCGCCGTCGGAATCGTGCTTCTGCCCGAACTGGCCCGTTCGCTGAAGTCGGGCCATATCAAGGAGGCCGCCAATATCCAGAACCGCTCGATCGAATTCGTGCTGTTCCTGACCTTGCCGGCCGCTGTTGCCCTCTGGCTTCTCTCCGACGATATCATCCGCGTGCTTTACGAGCGCGGCGCCTTTAACTCGGAAAATACAAAGCTGGTCGGCTCCATTCTCGCCATCTTCGGCCTTGGCCTGCCGGCTTTCGTGCTGATCAAGGCACTGCAGCCCGGCTTTTATGCCCGCGAAGACACTAAATCGCCGATGCGCTACACGGCGGTCGCCGTCGCCGTCAATTCGGCGCTGTCCATTCTGCTTTTCCCGGTGCTGGCCGAACGCGGCATCGCGGTCGCCGAGGCGGTTGCCGGATGGCTGAACGCCGTACAGCTCTTCGTTACGCTCTATCGCCGCGGGCATCTCGTCTGGGAATGGTCGCTGGCGCGCCGCACCGCCATGCTGCTCGTCTCCTGCGCCGTCATGGGCGGCGTTATCGTATATTTGTCTGATCGGTGGGAGCCGCTTCTGGGGTCCGGCTCGACGCTGCTCACCAAGACCGGCGTCCTGGGCCTGCTCATATTGATTGCGATGGCGGTTTATTTCATTGTCGCCTTCCTGATCGGCGGCGTGGATTTGGGCATGGTACGCCGCAATTTGAAGCGCAAGCGGGCTGCGACTGCGTCGGATGCGAAGGCGGTGAACGGGGAGTAAGGAGGGCAAGTCCACCTTGGCGTATGCCGAGCCTCTGATACCCCCCTCTGTCCCTTTCGGGACATCTCCCCCACACGGGGGGAGATTATTGGGAGTTTGCCGCGCTCTCCGCTAAAGCGACGAATTCAGGCATAGGCAGATGCGATGTTTGTTTGGTGCGAGAAGTTGCCGCGCGTTACCGATCTCCCCCCGTGTGGGGGAGATGTCCCGAAAGGGACAGAGGGGGGTGTGCACTCCCCACAGACTTGTAGCTAATTTGATCCCGGAGCCCGCATGTCCCAATCCCTCTTCCTCGTAGCCCTCGTCGTCGACGACTACGATCGTGCCAAAGCCTTCTACTGCGATGCCCTCGGCTTCGAGTGCCTGCAGGACGAAGTGCAGCCGGAGGGCAAGCGCTGGGTCGTTGTCACGCCGAAAGGCGCGGAAGGGGCAGCGCTATTGCTCGCCCAAGCCGCCAGCGACAGCCAGCGTGCAGCGATCGGCAACCAGACCGGCGGCCGCGTCGGCTTCTTCCTCAAGACCGATGATTTCGCTCGGGATCATGCTGCGATGCTTGCCAAGGGCGTGCAGTTTCGCGAGGAGCCACGCCACGAAGCCTATGGCATGGTGGCGGTCTTTGCCGATCCCTATGGCAACACCTGGGACCTCATCCAGCATTCTTCCTGAGACTCCAGCACATATACTCTTGATCCCTGCCGATCCCACGTGCATAAGCCGCCCGAAACCAAGGGTCGAGCGCCGCTCGCCCAGGCCCTCCACAAGCCTTTTGAGGACGACATGACCGAATTCAAGCCGCTCGTATTCTCCGGCGTTCAGCCAACCGGCAATCTCCACCTCGGTAACTATCTCGGCGCGATCCGCAAGTTCGTGGCCCTGCAGGCCAACAACGACTGCATCTACTGCGTCGTCGACATGCATGCGCTGACGGCGCAGCTCGTGCATGAGGACATGCCGAACCAGACGCGCTCGATCACCGCGGCCTTCCTTGCCGCCGGCATCGATCCGGAAAAGCATATCGTCTTCAATCAGTCGGCCGTGCCGGGACACGCCGAGCTTGCCTGGATCTTCAACTGCGTCGCCCGCATCGGCTGGATGAACCGCATGACGCAGTTCAAGGATAAGGCCGGCAAGGACCGTGAGCAGGCCTCGCTCGGCCTCTACGCCTATCCGAGCCTGATGGCCGCTGACATTCTGCTCTACCGCGCCACCCATGTTCCTGTCGGCGACGACCAGAAGCAGCATCTGGAGCTGACCCGCGATATCGCCATGAAGTTCAATCTGGACTACATGGAGCATATCCGCCGCACCGGCTACGGCATCGACATCACCGTCGGCGACGAGCCGGTCCATGCCTATTTCCCGATGGTCGAGCCGCTGATCGATGGTCCTGCGCCGCGCGTCATGTCGCTGCGTGATGGCACGAAGAAGATGTCGAAGTCAGACGCTTCCGACCTGTCGCGCATCAACCTGCTCGACGATGAGGAAAACATTTCGAAGAAAATCCGCAAGGCGAAGACCGATCCTGATGGCTTGCCGAGCGAAATCGCCGGTCTCGCTGGCCGCCCGGAAGCCGACAATCTGGTCGGCATCTATGCGGCCCTTGCCGACAAGTCGAAGGCCGACGTTCTCTCCGAATTCGGCGGCCAGCAGTTCTCGGTGTTCAAGCCGGCACTGGTCGATCTCGCCGTGCATGTGCTCTCGCCGATCACGACGGAAATGCGCCGCCTGATGGCCGATCCCGGCCATATTGACGCGGTCTTGCGCGATGGCAGCGCCCGCGCCCGCGCTCGTGCCGATGTTACCATGAAGCAGGTCCGCGACATTATCGGCTTTCTCTATTGATGATGTCGTAATGCAGGCTCCCGCCTGAAAACGGGGGCTTGCAAAACGCCGTTTTCGGGTGTCAGAGTCGCCGCATGGTTTCAACACGACTCTCACGGCTCGAAGGCCATCGCCGCAAGTTCATGGCGATCATCGACGGCACACCTGAATGCCAGCGCGCCGTCCACTATGCCGGCCGGCGCGCCAAGAATTCCAATGGCGGCCTCGTGCTGCTCTACGTGATCCCCGAGGGCGATTTCCAGCAATGGCTTGGCGTCGAGGAGATCATGCGGGCGGAAGCGCGTGAGGAGGCCGAGGCGGTGACGGCGAAAGCGGCTCAAAGCATCCGCGAAAACGTCGGCATCGATGCGGAGATCGTCATTCGTGAGGGATCGGCCGCCGAGCAGATCAATGCTGTGATCGAAGAGGACCGCGATATCGCGCTGCTCGTTCTGGCCGCGGGTTCCGCCAAGGAAGGGCCGGGCCCGCTGGTCTCGTCGATCGCCGGCCGCGCCGCAGCTTTTCCGATCCCGGTGACGGTGCTTCCGGATACGCTGAGCAACGAGGAAATCGACGCGTTGAGCTGACCGGCATATGCCATTTCTTGAGAAAGACTCTCTTGAATAGAATGGCCAAAAGGCCTATCTTCTTTTGAAATATTCTAAAGTCGGGACCGGGCGTCTGCCCGCCGCATGGAGATCAAGATGTTCATTCAGACCGAAGCGACGCCGAATCCCGCGACCCTCAAGTTCCTGCCGGGCAAGGTGGTGATGGAAAACGGCACGGCCGAATTCCGCAGCGCCGATGAGGCCGAGGCTTCGCCGCTGGCCGCCCGTCTTTTCGAGATCCCCGGCGTGACCGGCGTCTATTTCGGCTACGATTTCATTTCCGTCTCCAAGGAAAATCAGGAATGGCAGCATCTGAAGCCCGCCATTCTCGGCTCGATCATGGAGCACTTCATGTCCGGCAAGCCGGTCATGGGTTCGACGTCTGTGCTGTCCGAAGTGCAGGATGCCGGCGGCGAGTTCTTCGATGAGGGCGACGAGGCGATCGTGCTGACCATCAAGGAACTGCTTGATACACGCGTGCGCCCGGCCGTTGCCCAGGATGGCGGCGACATCACCTTCCGCGGCTTCCGTGACGGCAAGGTCTACCTGAACATGAAGGGCTCGTGTGCCGGTTGCCCGTCTTCGACGGCAACGCTGAAGCATGGCGTGCAGAACCTGCTGCGCCATTTCGTCCCCGAAGTTCAGGAAGTCGAAGCCGTCTAATCCCGGCTTTTCGGAAAAGTTGACATGATCGTACTGGCGCTCGACACGGCAGGTGTGGATTGCGCTGCTGCTGTGTATGATAGCGGCAGTGATTCTGTGATGGGGGAGGTCACGGAAACGATCGGACGGGGGCATGCGGAGCATCTGATGCACGTTGTCGACGAGGCGCTGGCGAAAGCCGGTACGACGCTTTCGGCAATCGAGCGCGTCGTGGTGACCGTCGGCCCCGGTTCCTTCACCGGCATCCGCATCGGCGTCGCAGCCGCGCGCGGTTTTGCACTTTCCCTCAATGTTCCTGCAGTCGGCGTCACGACCCTCGAGGTCATGGCTGCGACTGCCAGAGCGCAGAATCCGGGCAAGTCGGTTCTGGCTGCCATCGATGCCAAGCGCGAGGAGATCTATCTCCAGAGCTTCGACGCCGATGGCAACCCGCTGGACGAGGCTCGGGCCGTGACGATCGACGAAGCGCGGGCAATTGCTAGCGCCTTCGACGGCATCGTCACCGGAACGGCTGTCGCCCGGTTGAGCGACGCGCCGCCGGCGGAGCGGCCAGACGCATTTCCGATTGCCATCGTCGCCCGGCTGGGCGTCGGCAAACCTGCCGGCGAAAAGCCGAAGCCGCTTTATCTTCGCGGACCCGATGCCAGACCGCAGGCCGGATACGCAGTTGCCAGGCAATAGACATGCTCGAATCCTATCTGACTCTGAAAGCCGAATACGAAATCGTCCCGATGGAACTCAAGGATTGCGCCGAGGTGGCGCTCCTGCATGGCGAGCGGTTCCCGCGGGTCTGGGACGAGAGTGAATTTCAAGGCCTCCTCGGCCAGGACACGACTTTCGGCTTCGTCGCGCGCCAGACCAACGCCATCCTGAAAAAAGCGCTTCCGGGCTTCGTGCTGGCGCGGCATGTGGCAGGCGAGGGCGAAATCCTGACGATCGCCGTCAATGCCAAGCTCGGACGTTCCGGCCTCGGCTGGCGGCTGATGCACGCGGCCCTTCGCGAGGCCCGCAATCGCGGCGGCGAAACCATGTTTCTGGAGGTCGATGGCGGCAATCAGCCGGCGCTCGGCCTTTACCGCAAGCTCGGTTTCGAGACGGTCGGCGAGCGCAAGGCCTATTATGTCGGCGAAAACGGCCAGAAGTCGACGGCGCTTGTCATGCGCCGCGTTCTTCGCTAGTCCGTTGTCACAGTCCAAACAGACCGAAGACAACGATTGATGGAAGATGCCGTAAAATCCCTGGAGGAGCTTTGCGCCGAGCGCGGTATGCGCATGACGGACCAGCGCCGGGTCATTGCGCGCATCATCGAGAGCTCCGGGGATCATCCTGATGTCGAGGAGCTCTATCGCCGTTCCGTAGAAGTGGATGCGAAGATCTCGATTTCCACGGTCTATCGCACGGTAAAACTGTTCGAGGATGCCGGCCTTCTAGCCCGCCACGATTTTCGCGATGGACGCTCCCGCTACGAGACCGTGCCGGAAGAGCACCACGATCACCTGATCGATCTCAAGAGTGGCCAGGTGATCGAATTTCATTCGCCGGAAATCGAGGCGCTGCAGGAGCGCATCGCCCGCGAACACGGATTCAAACTCGTCGACCACCGGCTGGAGCTTTACGGCATCCCGCTGAAGAAGGACGAAGCTTGACGTGAAGGCTTTCATGCAGGAGCGAATGATTTGATGACGAGGCTGCGCATCGGCTGTGCCCTCGTGGTCATTTGCGTCGTCAGCGCCGTGATGCTGCCAATGCAGATCGTTTGCCTGCGCTTCGACTGGAAGCTCAGACGCTATCTGCCACGCTATTGGCATCGCATCGTCTGTTATTGGCTTGGCGTGCGCATCCACGTCGTCGGCAAGATGGAGACGAGCCGGCCGTTGATGCTGGCGTCCAACCATTCGTCCTGGCTCGACATTCTCGTCCTGTCAGCGGTAGCTGATGTCTCTTTCATCGCCAAGTCGGAAGTGCGGGACTGGCCGATCTTCGGTCAGTTCGCACAATGGCAGAAGAGTGTCTTCGTCGAGCGCGAGCAGAAGCGCAAGACCGGCGAGCAGGTGAACGAGATCGCCGACCGCATGGCCGATGGCGAAATCATGGTGCTGTTTCCCGAGGGGACGACTTCGGACGGTAATCGGCTGCTCGAAGTCAAATCCTCGCTGTTCGGGGCCGCCGCAGCCGCCCTGCCCAAGGCGCCGGATGGCGTCGTGCATGTGCAGCCGGTCGCGGTCGCCTATACCCGCGTCCATGGAACGCCGATGGGCCGCTATTACCGCCCGCTGACGGCATGGCCCGGCGATATCGAGCTCGTGCCGCACCTGAAGGGCATCTTCCAGTGCGGAGCCATAGATGTCGACGTCTGCTTCGGCGAAGCGGTCGATTATCGGGCCGGCAGCAACCGCAAGGAAGTGAGCGCCACCATCGCGCGGCGTATCCGCAATATGCTTGCCAGCCGCCTGCTGGGACGCGAGATCGCCTGATTTCCAGGTGATTCCAACTTTTCCATTTTCTCCGAAGGCAAAAGCCACTACATAGCGGCCCATGACCAAGGACAGCCTAACCCTCGACGCCCCGGCGACCGACGCTTCGCAGCTCGGCCCCCGCGATGGCTCCAACAGCCGCAAGGTCTTCATCAAGACCTACGGCTGTCAGATGAACGTCTACGATTCCACGCGGATGAGCGATGCGCTTTCCCGTGACGGCTATGAGCCGACCGAGGACATGGAAGAGGCCGATCTCGTCCTGCTGAATACCTGTCATATCCGCGAGAAGGCTGCCGAAAAGGTCTATTCCGCACTCGGCCGTCTGCGCGAGATGAAGAAGCGCAAGGCAGCCGACGGTCGCGAGATGATGATCGGCGTCACCGGCTGCGTCGCGCAGGCCGAGGGCGAGGAAATCTTGCGCCGCGCGCCCGCCGTCGATGTGGTCATCGGCCCGCAGACCTATCATCGCCTGCCGGATGCGCTTCGCCGCGCCAAGGAAGGCCAGCGCGTCGTCGACACCGAATATGCGATCGAGGACAAGTTCGAGCATCTGCCGATCGCCGAAAAGACGAAGATCCGCGCCCGCGGCGTCACCGCCTTTCTGACGGTGCAGGAAGGCTGCGACAAGTTCTGTACCTTCTGCGTGGTGCCCTATACGCGCGGCTCCGAAGTTTCCCGTCCGGTCTCCCAGATCGTCGAGGAAGCCGAGAAGCTTGTGGATGGCGGCGTGCGCGAAATCACGCTGCTCGGCCAGAACGTCAACGCCTGGCATGGCCTCGGCCCGACGGGCGAGGCATGGAGCTTCGGCGACCTCCTCTATCGCCTGGCGGAGATTCCCGGCCTGGCGCGCTTGCGCTACACCACCAGCCACCCGCGCGATATGGACGACCGGCTGATCGGTGCACATCGCGACCTGCGCACGCTGATGCCCTATCTGCACCTACCCGTGCAGGCCGGTTCGGACAGAATTCTGAAGGCGATGAACCGCCGGCATACGGCTGCGGAATACCTCACGCTGATCGAGAAGATCCGCACGGCTCGCCCCGATATCGCCCTTTCGGGCGATTTCATCGTCGGCTTCCCGGGGGAGACAGACCAGGATTTTGAGGATACACTCAAGCTGATCGAGGAGGTGAATTATGCACAGGCCTTCTCGTTCAAATACTCGACGCGGCCGGGCACGCCCGGAGCGGAGCTGAAGGATCAGGTGCCCGAAGAGGTCAAGACCGAGCGGCTGGAGCGATTGCAGGCATTGCTGCTGAGGCAGCAGCATGCGTTTGCCGAGGCTTGTGTGGGCAAAACAGTGGATATCCTTCTGGAAAAGCCGGGCCGGATGCCGGGCCAGTTGATTGGACGCTCTCCCTGGCTGCAATCTGTGAATGTTGATGCAAAAGCATCGCAAATCGGTGACATTATTAACGTACGAATCACCGGAACGAGCACCAACAGCCTTTTTGCTGAGTTGCTCCAGGTTCCGGCCTAGCCAAAGGAGCCGCACCGCTTGAACGGACAGGAATTGGTTTCTTCTTCATCGCGCCAGCCCCGCACCGCGAGCGACGCCAATCACTTCACCCTGACGTTCGAGAATAATCGGTTCGCCAGCGAGCTTTTCGGGCAGTTCGACCAGAATTTGAAGCTGCTCGAGGAACGTCTCGGCATCGATGCTCGCGCCCGAGGCAATTCCGTCGTCATTACTGGCGATGTGCTGGCCACCAACCAGGCGCGCCGCACGCTCGATTACCTCTATGACAAGCTGCAAAAGGGCGGCAATGTGGAGCGTTCCGACGTGGAAGGGGCAATCCGCATGGCGGTTGCCGCCGACGACCAATTGACGCTGCCGACCATGGAGAGAAAAGCCAAGTTGACGATGGCGCAGATTTCGACGCGCAAGAAAACGATCATTGCGCGCACGCCGACGCAGGATGCCTATATGCGGGCGCTGGAGCGCTCCGAGCTTGTTCTCGGCGTCGGCCCTGCCGGTACCGGCAAGACCTATCTCGCCGTCGCGCACGCTGCCCAGCTCCTGGAGCGCGGTGCGGTGGAAAAGATCATCCTGTCGCGCCCGGCCGTAGAAGCCGGCGAACGCCTCGGCTTCCTGCCCGGCGATATGAAGGAAAAGGTCGATCCCTATCTGCGCCCGCTCTATGACGCGCTTTACGACATGATGCCCGGCGACAAGGTCGAACGCGCCATCACCGCAGGTGTCATCGAAATCGCGCCGCTTGCCTTCATGCGTGGCCGCACGCTTTCCAATGCCGCTGTCATCCTCGACGAGGCGCAGAACACGACATCGATGCAGATGAAGATGTTCCTGACCCGTCTCGGCGAAAACTCGCGGATGATCGTAACGGGCGATCCGAGCCAGATCGACCTGCCGCGCGGCGTCAAGTCGGGCCTGGTGGAGGCGCTCGATCTGCTGCACGGCGTCGAAGGCATCACCATTGTCCGCTTCAAGGATACGGACGTCGTCCGCCATCCGCTGGTGGCGCGCATCGTCCGGGCCTACGATTCCACCTATGCCGCAAAGGCAGAGGAAAGCGATCCGCAGATCTGATCTGCGGCGCGAACACTCATGGCAGAACTCGATATACAAGTCAGCGTGGAGGAGGGCGATTGGCCCTCCGAAGAGGAATTGCAGGCGCTTGCCGAGCGGGTGCTTGGCGAGGCCGCGGCCTATCTCAAGAAACACGAGAAGCAGCCATTTCCGAAAATGGCGCCCGAATTGTCACTGGTCTTCACCGACGATGCCTCGATCCGCGAAATCAACGCGGAATGGCGCTCGCAGGACAAGGCGACGAACGTGTTGTCCTTCCCGGCCTTTCCGCTGGAACCCGGCGGCAAGCCCGGCCCGATGCTTGGCGATATCATCATCGCCAGGGAAACGGTGGAGCGCGAAGCCGTCGATCTCGAAAAGAGTTTTGACGAGCATTTGACCCATTTGATGGTGCATGGTTTCTTGCATCTCTTCGGCTACGACCATATGAATAATAGCGAAGCCGAAAGAATGGAGGGGCTGGAGACTCGCATTTTGGCTAGTCTTGGCCTATCTGATCCCTATGCGGGACAAGACCCCATTTGATTTGAACCCTGTCTGACCAGGAACAATGAGCGACTTTACGACACGAACGGCCCCCGAGGCCAAAGACAGCGCCGATGCGGCCTCCTCCGACGAGGTAGGCAGTAGTAGCAACGGCAAGCGATCCCAATCTTCATTCTGGGCACGCGCTGCGCGCATATTGCGCCCGGCACAGGACTCCGCCCGGCTGCGCGAGGATCTTGCCGACGCGTTGATGACCAACGCGGCCGGTGACGATGCCTTCTCCGCCGACGAGCGGGCGATGCTGCACAATATCCTGCGCTTCCGCGAGGTGCGCGTCGAGGATGTCATGGTGCCGCGCGCCGATATCGAGGCTGTGGACCAGAACATCACCATCGGCGAACTGATGATCCTGTTCGAGGAAAGCGGCCGCTCGCGCATGCCGGTCTATGCCGATACGCTGGATGATCCGCGCGGCATGGTGCATATTCGCGACCTGCTCTCCTATGTGGCCAAGCAGGCGCGCAACAAGCGCCGTGGCAGCAGCACGAAGACGGCCGCCGCCACAACGGCAGCGTCTGTCACGGAAAAGCCGACACGCTCGGCGAAGCCGAATTTTGATCTTTCGCGCGTCGATCTGCAGAAGACGCTGGTCGAGGCCGGCATCATCCGCAAGATCCTGTTCGTCCCGCCGTCGATGCTGGCCTCCGATCTCCTGCGTCGTATGCAGGTCAACCGCACGCAGATGGCGCTTGTGATCGACGAGTACGGCGGCACGGATGGTCTCGCTTCGCACGAGGACATCGTCGAAATGGTCGTCGGCGACATCGACGACGAGCACGATGACGAAGAAGTGATGTTCAAGCGCGTCTCCGAAGACGTCTTTGTTGCCGATGCCCGTGTCGAGCTGGAGGAGATCGCCGCCGCGATCGGCCCGGATTTCGACATCGCCGAGCAGGTGGACGAAGTGGATACGCTTGGCGGCCTCATCTTCTCCGCGCTAGGCCGCATTCCGGTACGTGGCGAGGTGGTGCAGGCGCTGCCAGGTTTCGAGTTCCATATTCTCGATGCCGATCCGCGTCGCATCAAGCGGGTGCGCATCACGCGCAAGCGCCATGCCGTTCGTCGCCGGCCGACCGTCAAGCTGGAAGGCGAGGCGGGGGCGTCGGAGCGCGACCTGCCTGCGCCGGAAGCGATCGCTGAGGAAACATCGGCAGAACGCAACGCGACCAGCCATTAATCGGGCGCTACGGCGGGACAAACCGCTGCTTTTTTGAAAGACTGCCGCCAGTTGATTCGCGATTGGACGGAGCTGGCGCATGGAATGGCTTTCGGGCAGGGTGATCCTCGTCTGGGGTTTCAAACGTGCGTTGCTTGCGATCCTTGCCGGGGCTATCGGCGTGCTGGCACTGCCGCCCTTCGGCTTCTTCGCGGCGATGTTCGTCTCGTTTACGCTGCTCGTCTGGCTGCTGGATGGCGTCGCCGCCGGTCCGGATAGCGGCTTTCTCGGGCGCTTGTGGCCAGCCTTCTTCACCGGCTGGCTCTTCGGCTTCGGCTATTTTGTCGCCGGCCTCTGGTGGCTCGGTCATGCGCTGCTGATCGATGCCGATGAATTCGCCTGGGCATTGCCGCTCGCAATCCTCGGTCTGCCGGCCTTTCTGGCCATCTTCTATGGCGTGGCGACCATGCTTGCCCGCATCCTGTGGTCCGACGGCATGGGGCGTGTTGCAGCACTTGCCTTCAGTTTTGGCCTGCTGGAATGGCTGCGCAGCTTCCTTTTCACCGGCTTTCCCTGGAATGCCATCGGCTATGGCGCCATGCCGACACCGCTGATGATGCAGTCGGCGCATGTGGTCGGCATGCTCGGTGTCACGGCGCTGGCGGTCTTCGTCTTCGCATCGCCCGCGCTGCTTGGCACCCGCCAGGGCCGGGTGCCGGGGATCGGCCTTGCCGTCCTCATTGCCGCCGCCCATTTCGGCTATGGCTATTATGCGCTGAGCCAGCCGGACGCGCCACTCACAGACGCTAAGACCGCGCCTGTGGTGCGCATCGTCCAGCCCTCCATCGACCAGGAAACCAAGATGGATACCGCCGCCGATCGCGCCGCCATCTTCGACAAGCATCTGGCGCTTTCGGTCCAGCCGCCGGCAAATGGCGGCAAGCGGCCCGATATCATCGTCTGGCCGGAGACGGCCGTGCCCTTTATTCTGACCGATAATCGCGATGCGCTCGCCCGCATCGCCGATCAGCTCGATGACGATCAGATCCTGATTACCGGCGCCGTCCGCGTCGAGGACATGGGACCGGGCGTCGAGCCGCGCTATTATAATTCGATCTATGTCATCGACGGCCGCGGTCAGATCGTCGGTGCATCCGACAAGACCCATCTCGTCCCCTTCGGCGAGTATGTGCCCTTCGAGCATATTTTGAGCTATCTCGGCATCGAGAATGTCGTGGAACTGCCCGGCGGCTTTTCCGCGGCCACAAAACGGCAATTGCTGACCATGCCCGATGGCGTCAAATTCTATCCGCTGATCTGCTACGAGATCATCTTCCCGAACGAGATGGCATCGGAAATCCGCCAGGCCAACGCCATCCTCAATGTCACGAATGACGGTTGGTTCGGCGACACGCCCGGCCCATATCAGCATTTCCTGCAGGCAAGAGTGAGGGCGGTGGAGCAGGGGTTGCCACTGATTCGAAGCGCCAACACGGGCATTTCAGCATTTGTTGATCCGCATGGACGGGTACTTTCCGGTATCGACTATAACCAACAGGGCTTTATTGACACTACCCTGGGTGGCGCAACCGTGTCGCGCATCGACGATAAAGCCAGGAAAACATACTTTTGGTTGATCATCGGAGTGGTCGGCATGATTGCTCTGATTTCGCGCATGGGTTTTATTTTCAGGGTGAATTGACCAAAAAACCCTAAAATTGCATAGTGCTAGATGTCCGCCTTTCGAACGTAGACTGGAGGCCTTGGGGGCGTCGGCTGCAACGTGGCGTTATAGGGGTGGTGAAGGGTACCGGGTGGCAGGTCCTGAATTCAACCTATGTTAGGGTAATATGATGATTGAGAATAAAAAGAAGCCGAACCCCATCGACATTCATGTCGGTAGCCGCATACGCCTCCGCCGCACAATGCTTGGCATGAGCCAGGAAAAGCTCGGCGAAAGCCTTGGAATCACATTTCAGCAGATTCAGAAATACGAAAAAGGCACCAATCGCGTCGGCGCCAGCCGTCTGCAGAATATCTCCAGCATCCTCAATGTCCCGGTTTCCTTCTTCTTCGAGGATGCCCCGGGCGAACACTCGGCTGCCGCAGGCGGCATGGCCGAGGCATCCAGCTCCAACTACGTGGTCGACTTTCTGTCTTCTTCGGAAGGCTTGCAGCTCAACCGCGCCTTCGTGAAAATTTCCGATGGCAAGGTCCGCCGCAAGGTTGTCGAGCTGGTCAAGGCGCTAGCAGCCGAGGCTGATGCCGAATAGCTCTTCGAAGTGGGGGACGAAGCGATAAAGTCGGGAGGCGGTCATTTTGGCCGCCTTTTCCGTATTTACGGCAAAATTTTATCACTTGGGCGGGGATATAAAGATATATTTATGTCCTTGTGCGGCTTGTCTTTCGAGGCGGAGGCGAATATCAAAAGCAGAGATTTGTTCTTTGAGGGGAATCCCGCATGCGCGCGAATTATCTGTTTACGAGTGAGTCTGTTGCCGAAGGTCACCCGGATAAAGTTTGTGACCGCATTTCTGATGAAATTGTCGATCTGGTCTACCGCGAAGCTGCAAAGACCGGAGTAAACCCCTGGACCGTGCGCATTGCATGCGAGACCCTTGCCACCACCAACCGCGTCGTGATCGCCGGTGAAGTGCGTCTGCCGCCGAGCCTGATGAAGAAGGACAAGGACGGCAACGACGTCATCAATCCTTCGAAGTTCAAGGCCGCCGCGCGCCGCGCTATCAAGGATATCGGCTACGAGCAGGACGGCTTCCACTGGAAGAAGGCCCGCATCGACGTTCTCCTGCACTCGCAGTCCGCCGATATCGCCCAGGGCGTCGACAACGCCGCCGACCAGCAGGGCGACGAAGGTGCCGGCGACCAGGGCATCATGTTCGGCTACGCCTGCAAGGAAACGCCTGACCTCATGCCGGCGCCGATCTACTATTCGCACAAGATCCTGCAGCTGCTCGCTGCCGCCCGCAAGAAGGGCGATGGCGAAGTCGCCAAGCTCGGCCCGGACGCCAAGAGCCAGGTGACGGTTCGCTACGTCGACGGCAAGCCGTCCGAAGCGACCTCGATCGTTCTCTCCACCCAGCATCTCGACGACAGCTGGGATTCGAACAAGGTTCGCGCCGTTGTCGAGCCTTATATCGTCGAAGCCCTTGGTGATCTGAAGATCGCTGCCGATTGCAAGTGGTACATCAATCCCACGGGCAAGTTCGTCATCGGCGGCCCGGACGGCGACGCCGGCCTCACCGGCCGCAAGATCATCGTCGACACCTACGGCGGCGCAGCTCCGCACGGCGGCGGTGCCTTCTCGGGCAAGGACACGACCAAGGTCGACCGTTCCGCAGCCTATGCGGCTCGCTACCTCGCAAAGAACGTCGTCGCCGCAGGTCTTTCCGATCGCTGCACGATCCAGCTTTCCTACGCTATCGGCGTTGCGCAGCCGCTGTCGATCTATGTCGACCTGCACGGCACAGGCAAGGGCGTCACCGAGGATCAGGTCGAAGCGGCCATCCGCAAGAACATGGACCTTTCGCCGACCGGCATCCGCCGTCACCTCGACCTCAACAAGCCGATCTACGCCAAGACCTCGGCTTACGGTCACTTCGGCCGCAAGGCTGGCCGTGACGGCTCGTTCTCCTGGGAGCGTACGGACCTGGTGAAGGCTCTCAAGGAAGCCGTGAAGCTCCGGGAAGCCGCATGATCGATACCGAGCGCCGGTCGCGGGCGACGGAAGCATTCTTCGGCCGGCGCAAGGGTAAGGCCTTGCGCGGCCAGCAGGCTGAGAAGCTGGAAGCATTGCTGCCGCAGTTCATCGTCGATCTCGCAAGCCCGGCGCCGCAGCCGCTGAACGATCTCTTCCCGGTGCCATCAGAGCGCCTGCGCCTGGAGATCGGTTTTGGCGGTGGAGAGCATCTGATCCACAGGGCGCTGGAGCAACCGAAGACCGGCTTCATCGGCGTGGAACCCTTCGTCAATTCGATGCAGAAGCTGCTGGCGCGGGTCGACGAGGCCGGCGCTCACAATATCCGCGTCTACAATGATGATGCGACGCAGGTGCTGGATTGGTTGCCGGACGGCTGTCTCGACCAGATCGACCTGCTCTATCCCGATCCCTGGCCAAAGAAGAAGCACTGGAAGCGTCGCTTCGTCTCCCAGGTGAATCTTGCCCGCTTCCACCGCGTTTTGAAGCCCGGCGCGCTCTTCTGCTTTGCCTCCGATATCGACACCTACGTCAATTGGACGCTGCAGCACTGCCAGGCGCATGGCGGCTTCGAATGGACTGCGCAGAATGCCGCCGACTGGTTGACACCCTATGAGGGCTGGCCAAGCACGCGCTACGAGGCCAAGGCGAGGCGCGAAGGGCGCTCGTCGGCCTATCTGACCTTCAAGAAGGTTTGAGTGCTCCAATTGCGGGCGGAAATTTCAGTTTGAATTATTCGCATCGTGTCGTGCGGACCGCCGCTCAAGGCGGTCTGGATCATGCGCATTCACCGCTGGGCGGGGCCGGTTCGATGCGGTCCTTGCGAGCGGTGAAGTTCACCGCCGGGCGATGCTCATGGTCAGTGCAGGCTGACCGTCTTCAGTTCGTCCTCGGCAGCACGATAGAAGGTGCTGGAGCGATTATCGGTCAAAAGGATCGGGGTGCCGTCCGCGCCGAAAAGCGCCCATAGGTCGACATCCGGATCAATATCGGGCGCTTCCGGAAAGCAGCGGGATACTTCGGACCAATCCATTTTTCTGATGTAGCCGACCTCACCGGTGCCGATATTGGCAAGTTCGGATTGGGTCAGGCGGGCGGTGGCTTCTTTCAACAACATGCTCGTACCTCCAGTATGAGGGACCAACAGCTCCAGAGCATGACGCCGAAAAGGGTAAGGGCTTCCGGTGTTTGGCTCCAGGCCGTTGTCCTACTGTGAGACCGAAATGTTAATTTTCTTTACTATGCGGTCCGGTTCCGGCCGAATGAGGTCGACGGAGAGCAGGCCGTTCTTCAGCGTGGCGCCAAGCACCTGCATGCCGTCGGCAAGGACGAAAACACGCTGGAACTGTCGGGCGGCAATGCCGCGATAGAGATAGTCGCGCTCACCCTGTTCGAGCTGTCGGCCACGGATCAGCAGCTGGTTTTCTTCCGTCGTGACATCGAGTTCGTCTTCGGAAAAGCCGGCAACTGCCAGCGTGATGCGCAGGCGTTCCGGCTCGCCGGAGAGGCGGTCGGCACGCATCCGTTCTATATTGTAGGGAGGGTAACCGTCGCTGGCCTTGGAAATTCGCTCTAGCGTCTTTTCCATAGTGTCAAAGCCCAGAAGCAGCGGGCTGGCAAAGGGAGTCGTCCGGCTCATCGTCTCAAGTCCTTGGGTGTCAAGCGACCGTTCCGGACCTGATCTTCAGCACCCGGTTGTCCCTAATATGGGAGTACGCGCCTGTGAGTGCAAGCCATGGCGCCTTCGCATTTGCGAGATCAAAATCGATGGTGAAAAATCGTTTTGTGACATCAAGAGCAGGTGCTTGACAAAGCCTGACAGGACTCGCGACAAAGCCTCTCAATCTGCACCGGAGGAAAGTTACAGATATGAGCGAACCCAGAAAAATCATCATCGATACCGACCCTGGTCAGGACGACGCCGCCGCGATCTTTCTCGCCTTCGGCAGCCGCGAGGAGATCGACGTACTCGGCATCACGACGGTCGCCGGCAACGTGCCGCTGCGGCTGACGAGCCGCAATGCCCGCATCGTCTGCGAACTCTGCAATCGTCGCGACGTCAAGGTTTTCGCGGGCGCCGACGCACCGCTGAAGCGCAAGCTGGTGACGGCGGAGCACGTGCATGGCAAGACGGGACTGGATGGTCCTGAGTTGTCCGAGCCGACGATGGAGCTGCAGCCGGGCCATGCGGTCGATTTCATCATCGATACGCTGCGCAAGGAACCGGAGGGCGCCGTCACGCTCTGCACGCTCGGCCCGTTGACCAATATCGCAATGGCCTTTCAAAAGGCCCCTGATATCGTCGGACGCGTGCGTGAGCTCGTCATGATGGGCGGCGGCTTTTTCGAAGGCGGTAACATCACGCCGGCCGCCGAGTTCAACATCTATGTCGACCCGGAGGCGGCAGATGTCGTGTTCCGCTCCGGCGTGCCGATCGTCATGATGCCGCTCGACGTCACCCACAAGCTGCTCACCCGCAAGGATCGCGTCGCCCGCATGGCTGCCGTCGGCACCCCGCCGGCCAAGGCCATGGTTGAGATGCTCGAGTTCTTCGAGCGCTTCGATATTGAAAAATACGGTTCGGACGGCGGCCCGCTGCACGATCCCACGGTTGTCGCCTACCTTCTGAAGCCGGAGCTCTTCAAGGGCCGCGAGTGCAATGTCGAGATCGAGGTGACGTCTGAACTGACCGTCGGCATGACCGTAGTCGACTGGTGGCACGTCACCGACCGCAAGCGCAATGCCAAGGTCATGCGCGACGTCGATGCCGATGGCTTCTTCGCGCTGCTGACGGAACGCTTCGCCCGCATCTGATTGAGACCCAAGTGAAAAGGCCGCCGGATCTCTCCGGCGGCCTTTTGTATTTCATCTAGCCAAAGTCGGCTCAGAACTCTTCCCAGTCGTCATGGGCGAGCGCATTGGCGCCCTGCGTCTGTGGAACCGCCTTGCGTGCCGGTGCGGCAACGGGCGGTACTGCTCGGCGTGGGGCTGCCGGAGCCCGCATCTGCTGGGCGGTTGCGCGCAATGCGCTGGCATTGTCCTGGACGGCCCGCGCGGTGCGGAAGCGCGCAACGAGCGTTTTCAGCGATTGTGCTTCCTCTGCAAGAGCCACGCTGGAAGCTGTGGTCTCCTCGACCATCGCGGCGTTCTGCTGGGTTACCTGATCCATCTGGTTCATGGCCGAGTTGATTTCCTTGAGGCCGATAGCCTGCTCGCTCGCAGAAGCGGAGATCTGGCGGATGAGGCCGTTGATCTCCATCACCTGCTGGGCGATCTTGTGCAGGGCATCGCCCGTGCGGCCGACCAGATCGACACCTTCCTTAACCTGTCCGGCCGAGGCATTGATCAGGGTCTTGATCTCCTTGGCGGCGTTGGCCGAGCGCTGGGCCAGCTCGCGCACTTCCTGGGCGACCACGGCAAAGCCCTTGCCTGCTTCACCGGCGCGGGCCGCTTCGACACCGGCATTGAGCGCCAGGAGATTGGTCTGGAAGGCGATCTCGTCGATGACGCCGATGATGCGCGAGACCTCCTGCGAGGATTGCTCGATGCCGTGCATGGAGGCAATGGCCTTCTGTACGATCTCGCCGGAATGCTCTGCATCCTGCGATGCGGCATTGACGCTGCTTGCCGCCGTGCGGGCGTTCTCGGCGCTCGAATTGACCTGCGCGGTCAGCTCGTTGAGGGCCGCTGCCGTTTCTTCGAGGCTGGCTGCCTGCTGTTCCGTACGGCGGGCGAGATCCGAGGCGCTGTTGCTGATTTCGCCAGTGCCGCTGCCGATATTGCCGACGCTCACATTGACCGTGTGAACGGTCTCTTCCAGGCTCGCCAGTGCAGCATTGAAATCCTGCTTGAGCTGGGCGTATTCGCCAGGGAAGTCGTCCGTGATCCGCTGGTTGAGATTGCCCTTCGAAAGCTCTGCGAGGTTCTGGCCGAGAATGCTGACGATATGGCGCTGCAGCGTAACGCTCTCGTTGCGTTCGCTCTCCGAGCGACGGCGTTCACCCTCGGCAGCTAGGCGCTGATCGTTGGCTTCGCCTTCCAGCCGCTTGGTGTCGGCAAGGGCAAAGCGGAAGCCTTCCAGAGCCTTGGCAACGGAGCCCACTTCGTCGGCACGAGCCTGGCCGGCGACCGGTTCGGCATAATTGCCGGCGCTGAGGCGATTGACGCTGGCGACGAGGCCGGCAAGCGGCGTCTGCACGAAGCCGCGCACCGCGGCGTAGAGAGCGAGCATCACGGCGGCAAGCACGAGAATGCCGGCGACGATCATCATATAGGTTTGGTCGCGTACCGGCGCCGCGATCGCGCTATGCGGTACGTCGATGAGAACGACCCAGGTGGCATTCAGGCCAGGGACGGCGAAGGGATAGACGACGCGGTCGAATTCCTCGCCGCCTGCCTCGGAGAGGTTCTTGAGGATGCTTGTCGACGAGGAGGTCAATGCCGCCTTGATGGCATCGGCGCCCGAGCCATTATAGTCCTTCATCAGCAGGTCCGCGCTCGGCGCGACCAGCCACTTGTTATCCTGGGAAACCAGCAGCACGCGGCCGGTGCCGAACGGCTGCATCTTCTGGAGCTTCGTGGAAAGCGAGTTGAGGGAAATGTCGACGCCCGCGACGCCGATCAGCTTGCCGCCCGACATGACGGGATAGGCGATCGAGCTCATGGTCGTCGGAACATCGGTGCCCTGCGCCAGATAGGGCGGCGTGATCGCGCCCTTGCCGCTGTCGGCGGCAAGCTTCCACCAGGCGGCAGTGTAATCATTGTCGAAGGTCGAGAACTGGATGCCGCCGTCCTTCGTCTTGGACCAGTAGGGCGAAAAGGCGCCCTTGTCGTTGACGCCCTGATCCTTGTTGCCGGCAAGCTCGGTCGTCTTGCCATCCAGCGCGCCGAGCTGCTCGCAGAACCAGCTGCCGAAGGCAAAGGCATTCTGTTCGACATTCGCCTTGAGGATGTTGATCATGCCCTTGCGGTCGAAAGTATGGCCCTCGTGACCGCGACCGATGATGGCGGCCATCGAACGGGCGGCGCTCGCCAATTCGCCGACATTGGCGGCGATTTCGTTGGAGATGGACTTGGCCTCGGTATTGGCCTGATCCATCGTCAGCGTCTCGACGCGATCCCGGGTTTGGGAAATCAGCAGAAAGTTGGAAACCAGCAAGACAACTGCGATCGCCAGCCCGGTGACCAAGATCAGCTTGGCCGCAAGCGACTTCATACGAAAGACGAACATCATTTCCTCGAAAATGCGATGCGTCGGATACACATTATCCGGATGCAAGGTCGGCGCAGGATGGCCCTGTCATGGGGCCGCCGTGAAAAATCCTGCCGGTGCCGGAGGGCCATACACGCCAGGCCAGAGGAGAATGATATGGAAGCGCAAAAATTTAATTAATTGCGCTTCGTAACACTTATGAAATTTTAGCCTTAAAGCTTCTCGGCGACTTCGCTGGCAACCGGAATGGATGGCTGCGCGCCCGGCTTCAAACAAGCGAGCGAACCGGCAACGGCGGCACGGCGCAGGCTGGCATCAAAATCCAGGCCCTGATCGAGGCTCGCGGCGAAATAGCCGCAGAAGGTATCGCCAGCGCCCACGGTGTCGACCGGCTCGATGACGAGGCCCTTGGCGCGTGAAACCTCGCCGTCACGAATGGCGATGACGCCGTCGCCGCCGAGCGTCACGATCAGCGTTTGGCCGGTTTCGCCGTGCAGGCGGACAAGAGCCGTCTCACGCTCGGCTGCCGACATGTTGTCCTGGCCGGCCAGTCGCTCGAATTCCGTTTCGTTGGCGATGACGATATCGGCAAGGCGGCCGAGGCGCGCAGCGTCGGGGATCAGCGGCGCGAGATTGAGGACGGTGCGCACGCCCTTTGCCTTTGCGGCGTTCAGCGCCGTTTCGACGGCATCCACCGGGATCTCGAACTGAAGCATCAGCGTATCGCCGGGGTTCAGCGCGGCCACAGCTGCGGCGGCATGTTCGGCCGTATTCGTGCCGTTGGCGCCGGGAACGACGGCGATCATGTTCTCCCCGTCACCGCCAACGAGGATGAGGGCCGTGCCCGTGGGCTCCGATACGCGCCGGGTGGTGGAAAGATCGGTGCCCGCCGCCTGAAGCAGATCCAGCGCAGGCTCCGCAAAGCCGTCATTGCCGACGGCGCCATTCATGCGCACATCTGCACCGGCGCGACGCGCGGCGAGTGCCTGATTGGCGCCCTTGCCGCCGGCCGCCGTCGAAAAGCCGTTGCCGGCAACGGTTTCGCCCGGCTTCGGCAAACGGTCGGTGGTGGCGATGAGGTCCATGTTGATGGAGCCGAAAATGGTAATCATGCGATGTCCTGCCCTGGGTGTTGCGCCTGCATGATCCTGCCCGAAGGCTGCCTTTGTCTTTTCGGATCATGCATCGATTGGGCGCGACACTGCCGAAGCGATCAGTCTTCGTCAACTACCCTGAGCTTGAGTTGGCTCGTTCGGTTGTCGACAGGCTTGGGCCGTTCTTCTGGCCGTACCTTGGCAGGCTCCTTCGCGGCCTCGAATTCCAGCGCCTCGATCCGCTCGCCGCGCCTTGCCAGCTTGTCGGCCGAGGTGACGATCATGTCGACATCCTTCTGCGCCACGGCGAAATGCCCTTGCAGCTTGCGCACCCTTTCATCCAGGCGCGAGAGATCGTCCATCAGATGTGCGACTTCGCTCTGAATGACGTGGGCCTGCTCGCGCATGCGCTGGTCTTTCAGCACTGCTTGAATGACCTGGATCGACAGCATCAGCAGCGACGGCGAGACGATGACGATGCGGGCACGCTGGGCTTTCTGGACGATCGCCTCGAAATTCTCGTGGATCTCGGCAAAGATCGACTCGGACGGCACGAAGAGAAAGGCCGTGTCCTGCGTTTCGCTCGGGATCAGATATTTCTCCGAGATGTCGCGGATATGAAGTTCCAGATCCCTTCGAAACTGCTGCGCGGCGATCTTGCCGTGTTCGGGAGTGGCGGCACTGCGAATGGCGTTCCAAGCCTCCAGCGGAAACTTCGCATCGATCACGAGTGGCGGCGAGCCGTTCGGCATGCGAACGGTGCAATCGGGTCGGGAGCCGTTGGATAGCGTCGCCTGAAACGCATAGGCGCCCATCGGCAGCCCGTCGGCGATGATGGTTTCCATGCGCGCCTGACCGAAGGCGCCGCGCGTCTGCTTGTTGGACAGAATAGCCTGCAGGCCGACGACATCCTTCGCCAGCGTCTGGATATTGGTCTGCGCGGCGTCGATGACGGCAAGCCTTTCCTGCAGGCGGCGCAGGTTTTCATGCGTCGAGCGTGTCTGCTCGCCGATCGTCGCCGTCACCCGCTGAGACATGCCGTCCAGGCGCTGGCCGATGGCCTGATTAAGCTCCGCTTGCCGCGAGCCGAAGACTTCGGCCATCGTGGCGAGCCGCCCCTGCATCTCTGCCTGCGATCGCAGCAGCGCCGCCATCGTATGCTCTGTACCGAGCGCATCATCCTCCGCTTGTGCCCTTCCGCGAACGAAAAGGACGATCACGGCGATCGCAAGCATTATGACGAGGCCGGTCAGAACATGGACCGTGGAAATGGCTTGGCCGAAGAGGATGAAGGACATGAAACCTGGCGCGCTGATGAAGTTCTCGTCGGAAGCATAGCAAAATTGTCGTGAATATCCAGATCAAACCGTGAACAAAATTTCGCGGCTATTTACGTCGGTTCGGCAGGCTTTCGTTGAAAAAACACAGCGTCACCGCCATCTTGGCGATTCCATCGCACAACAAGATGCGTTATGGGAAACGTCATGACGATCAAGCCACTCATCATTTTGCCCGACCCGCTGCTCCGCCAGGCTTCCAAGCCCATCGAGCAGATCGATACCGAAATTCAGCGCCTCGCCGACGACATGCTGGAAACCATGTATGACGCGCCGGGCATCGGCCTTGCCGCGATCCAGATCGGCGTTCCTCGTCGGATGCTTGTGATCGATGTCGCGCGGGAAGGCGAAGAGAAGACGCCGCTGGTTTTCATCAATCCGGAAATCGTCGCTTCGTCCGATGAGCGTTCGGTCTATGAGGAAGGCTGCCTTTCGATTCCGGATTACTATGCGGAAGTGGAGCGCCCGGCGCGCGTGACCGTCAAGCATCTGGACCGCAACGGCAAGGAACAGCTCACCGAGGCTGACGGCCTGCTGGCGACCTGCGTGCAGCACGAGATCGACCACCTGAACGGCGTGTTGTTCATCGACTATATCTCCCGCCTGAAGCGCGACATGGTGATCAAGAAGTTCACCAAGGCCGCCAAGGCCAAGGCTCTCTGATAGCAAGCCATTGAAGGATCTGTCGTGAGCGCCTATGATATCATTGATATCAAATGGAGGCGCGAATGAGTGATCTTTTGTTGCGCGGCATTGACGACAGCCTGAAGAAGCAATTGCAAGTAAATGCCAATCGGCATGGCCGCAGCCTCTCCGATGAGGCGATTGCCTTGCTGCGCCAATCGCTCGGACGTGAGCAGGATGGAAGCAAGTCGGCCGGGCAGCGATTGAGAGCCGTTCTCGGCGCGGAGAAGCTCAGCGAAGAGGAAGTCGAAGCAATCAATGCCTTTCGAAATGGGCCGGATCGCGATCCGCCCCGTTTCGAATAGGTTTGTGGCGAACGCATGATCGTTCTGGACACCAATGTCGTATCGGAGCTGCAAGGGCGACTGTATAGCGAGCGCATATTATCCTGGCTTGACGGCTTCGCTGCCGAGGCCGTTTTCTTGACCGCCATCACCGTCGGAGAAGTCCGGTTCGGGCTGGAACTCCTGGTCGAGGGAAAACGCAAGACGGCCTTGCTCGCGGAACTGGAAGCGGTAGAGGCGGAGTTTTCCGGCCGCGTTCTGGGGTTTTCCACCAACGCAGCCCATCAATACGGAATAATCTCCGCTCGACGTCACAAGCTTGGGCGAAGGATGGAAACGAAGGACGCCATGATCGCCGCCATCTGTCTTGCGAATGGCGCGACCCTGGCGACGCGCAACACAAAAGACTTCGAGGGGCTTGATCTCAAGCTCATAAACCCGTTTGAAGGCGGCTAACATTTGACCCAGATGGCGCTCGGGTCACGCGAAACTTGATAATCTCAGCCGGATGGACCGCATGTCGCTCAACATCATTTTCATGGGAACACCCGAATTTTCCGTACCGACGTTGCGGGCTTTGATCGATGCCGGGCACAAGGTGCGGGCCGTCTATACACAGCCGCCGCGCCCAGGTGGCCGGCGCGGGCTGGACCTGCAGAAGTCGCCGGTGCATCAGGCGGCCGAATTACTGGGCCTGCCGGTCTTCACGCCGGTCAACTTCAAGGACCCGGACGAGCGCCAGCGCTTTCGCGACCTCGATGCCGATGTCGCCGTTGTCGTCGCCTATGGCCTGCTGCTGCCGGAAGCGATCCTCGGGGGCACGCGCCTTGGCTGCTACAACGGCCATGCCTCGCTGCTGCCGCGCTGGCGTGGGGCTGCTCCCATCCAGCGTGCCATCATGGCCGGCGACGCCAAGACCGGCATGATGGTGATGAAGATGGACAAGGGGCTCGATACCGGCCCGGTCGCGCTCACACGCGAGGTTGACATCGGTGATACCATGACTGCTGGCGAGTTGCATGACAGGCTGATGCTCGTCGGCGCGAAGGCGATGGCCGAGGCGATGAACAAGCTGGAGCATGACGAACTGCCGCTGACCGCTCAGCCGTCCGAAGGCGTTCTCTATGCCGCGAAGATCGACAAGGGCGAGACCCGTATTGATTTCGGCAAGCCGGCGGCCGATGTCCACAATCATATTCGCGGCTTGTCGCCGTTTCCCGGTGCCTGGTTCGAAGCCGAAATCGCCGGCCGACCAGAGCGCGTCAAGGTGTTGGGTTCCGAATTGGCCGAAGGCAATGCCGTGGCCGGACAGGTTCTGACGGATGATCTCGTCATTGCCTGCGCCAACGGCGCCGTCCGGCTCACGAAGCTGCAGAAGGCTGGCGGCAAGCCGCTGGCGGCAGCCGATTTCCTGCGCGGCACGCCGATTGCGCTTGGCACCGTGCTTGCATCGGAGCAAGCCTGATGCCGCGTTACAAGATGACCGTCGAATATGACGGCATTCCCTATGTCGGCTGGCAGCGTCAGGAAAACGGCCCTTCCGTGCAGGGCGCAATCGAAGGCGCCATCCTGTCGCTGACGGGCGAAACGGTTTCGATCCGCGGCGCGGGGCGCACCGATTCCGGCGTGCACGCCATGGGTCAGGTCATGCATGCCGATCTCTCCAAGGACTGGAAGATCTATACGCTGCGCAATGCGCTCAATGCCCATCTAAGGATGGCTGGCGACCGTGTCGCCATTCTCGATATCGTCGAGGTCGACCAGAGCTTCGATGCGCGCTTTTCGGCCATCCGCCGCCATTATCTCTACCGCATCATTGCCCGCCGCGCGCCATTGGCGCTGGAAGCCGGCCGCGCCTGGTGGGTGCCGAAGGACATGGATTACGAGGTGATGCATGCCGCGGCGCAGACCCTCGTCGGCCTGCATGATTTCACCACCTTCCGCTCGGCCCATTGTCAGGCAAACAGCCCGGTGCGCACCCTCGATCGGCTGGATGTGACGCGCAGCGGCGAGCTGATCGAGATCCGTGCCACGGCGCAGAGCTTCCTGCACAATCAGATCCGCTCCTTTGCCGGCACGCTGAAGCTGGCGGGCGAGGGCAAGTGGACGCCCGATGATGTGCGCGCGGCACTCGAGGCTCGGGATCGCAAGGCCTGCGGCCCTGTCGCTCCGCCGGATGGACTTTATTTCATGCAGGTGGATTATCGCGATGGCGCCGGTTTTCCTGACGATGTCGAAAATGCCGACGACGGCGAGGACCAGTCGTAATCTCCATCGGCTATTTTAGCCTGGCGGATAGACGCCGAGGAAGCGCTGCAGGAAATCCGTCAAAAGCATGGTCGGTATCAGCAGCACCAGCGTCAACGTGCCGATGAACAGCGGATGCGTGCCGCAGATCATTCTGAGCATGCGCGCCAGCGAAAAGATGATTGCCATCATCAGAACAAGCCACAGCAGCGCCACCAGCCCGCTGGAGCCGGGAATGAAGGCAATCAACGCGATCAGCAGCGCGTTCAGATAGGATGTTGGCACGCCGAGCCAGTTTACCACGACGACGATCGGCGTAAACTTATCGCCGAAACGGAAAATCAGCAGCAATACGCCGGCCAGAACGAGCGGGATCAGCCAGTTCGCGACCTCGACCAGCGCCAGACGCAGAAAGAAGGCGAGGCCCGTCGATGTCTCCGGCGGCATCGCCGTCAGATAGGCCTTCTGCCACCAGAGCCAGGAAATACCGATCGACGGCAGGCTCCAGAAAATCGCCCAGAAAGAGCGCAGCATGCCGCGGTCCGATATGTCGAGATACTGGAAGCCGCGCGCATCCATGCGGATCAGCAGCCAGAGGCCAGACAGGTAATATTGGACTTCCCTAAAGCTCGGCATTCTCGAACCAGCGCTGGATGAAGGTCTGGTAGATCCCGGTCAGCGTTTCGAGATCAGCGACGGCCACGCGTTCGTCGACCATATGCATGGTCTGGCCGACGAGGCCGAATTCGACGACGGGGCAGTAATCCTTGATGTAGCGGGCATCCGAGGTGCCGCCGGTGGTCGAAAGCACCGGCCTTTGACCGGTGATGTTCTCGACGGCGGAGGAGAGCGAGGCGATCAGCGCGTTGTTGCGCGTCAGGAAGACTTGGCTGGGCCGTTCGGACCAGACGATGCCGTATTTCGCCGGTGGCCGTCCGGGGCGCAACGTCTGATCGGCTGCCGCAGCATCCAGACGAGCCAGGATTGCGGCCTTCAACGTCTCGACGGTCCAGCTGTCGTTGAAGCGGATGTTGAAGGTCGCGGTCGCCTTGGCGGGAATGACGTTGGTAGCGGCATTGCCGACGTCGATCGTCGTCACTTCGAGGTTGGACGGCTGGAAATTGTCTGTGCCGGCGTCAAAAGGCGGGTCGAGCAGCGCTTCCGTCAGCTTGACGATGCTGCGCACCGGGTTGTCGGCAAGGTGCGGATAGGCGGCATGACCCTGAACGCCGTGGACGGTGATGGTGCCGGAGATCGAGCCGCGGCGGCCGATCTTGATCATGTCGCCCAGCCGGTTCGGATTGGTCGGCTCGCCGACGAGCGATGCATCCCATGTTTCGCCACGCTCGGCTGCCCATTGCAGCAGCTTGACGGTGCCGTTGATCGCCGGTCCCTCTTCGTCGCCGGTGATCAGGAAGGAGATCGAGCCGGCGGGCTTGCCATGCTTCTCGATATGGCGCGCCACGGCGGCGACGAAACAGGCGATGCCGCCCTTCATGTCCACTGCGCCGCGGCCGAAAAGCTCGCCATTGGCGATTTCGGCGGCGAAAGGCGGATGGGTCCAGGAAGCCGCATCGCCGATCGGAACGACATCCGTATGGCCGGCAAACATCAGGTGCGGCCCATCCGCGCCGAGGCGCGCATAAAGGTTTTCGATATCGGGCGTTCCCGGCTCGCTTGCGGTCATGCGTTCGACCTTGAAGCCGAGCGGCAGCAGCATGTCGGCAAGTGCGGTCAACGCACCGCCTTCGGCAGGGGTGACGGAGGCACAGCGAATGAGGGTCTGCAGATTGGCGACGGGATCGGTAACAGTCATCGGGGGCAACTTATCCGGCGGGAAATGGCAAAGCGATGGCAAAGGGTCGGTGGCGACTCGAAATTCTTTGCCGCGATTCCAGCAATCGCACAGGCATGCTCACCCGGCAAGCATAAGGGAAGCGCGATATGGCGACCGCGCTTCCAAAATTTGCGGATCAATCGCGCAGCAGCTCGTTGATGCCGGTCTTCGAACGGGTCTTTTCATCGACGCGCTTGACGATGACGGCGCAATAAAGGCTCGGAGCCGGCTGGCCGTTTGCCATGGTGTTGCCGCTCGGCAGGGCGCCGGCGACGACGACGGAATAGGGCGGAACTTCACCATAGGTGATTTCGCCGGTGGCGCGATCGACGATCTTGGTGGACTTGCCGATGAAGACACCCATGCCGAGCACCGAACCTTCACGCACGATGCAGCCCTCGACGACCTCGGAACGAGCGCCGATGAAGCAATTGTCTTCGATGATGGTCGGGCCGGCCTGCATCGGCTCCAGCACGCCGCCGATGCCGACGCCGCCCGAGAGATGCACATGCTTGCCGATCTGCGCGCAGGAGCCGACGGTCGCCCAGGTATCGACCATGGTGCCTTCGCCGACATAGGCGCCGAGATTGACGAAGGACGGCATCAGGATGGCGTTGGGCGCGATATAGGCGGAATGACGTACGACAGCGTTCGGCACGGCGCGGAAGCCGGCCTCGCGGAAGCGGTTCTCGCCCCAGCCTTCGAACTTCGAGGGAACCTTGTCCCACCAGGTGGCGCCGCCGGAGCCGCCTTCGACGATCTTCATGTCGTTGAGACGGAAGGAGAGCAGAACCGCTTTCTTGAGCCACTGGTTGACGGTCCAGTTGCCGTCCGCGCCACGCTCTGCCACGCGAACCTTGCCGCTGTCGAGAAGATTGAGCGCCGTCTCGACGGCATCGCGGATTTCGCCGCGCGTCGACGTGTTCACATTGTCGCGATTGTCGAAGGCAGCCTCGATGGACTTTTCGAGGGAGGCGAGATCGTTAGCGCTCATGGGAATTCCTTAAAACGTCAGGGCCTATCGTGATTTCCGGATAATGGTCCGGAAGCGGTCGATTGGTCCTATAGCATGGAGTTCGAAAATGGAATGTCTTTTCCGCGCCGATTGAGCTTGGATTCAAGGCGTTGTAGGGGCATATGCAAGAGCTTGGGCATTCCTGTCTGCGGGCGGGAAAGGTCCGTCATGATCGATTTGAAAGGCATGAAGAAATGAGCAAGGCGAAGAACGGCAGGCTGCGGCGCAAGGATGGGGTTTGGGACCCATTGAAGACGAGTTCGGCGGACAAGCAGCGAGCCGAGTCCGTGCCGCGCACGCCGCAGTCGATGTCGCCTTCCTACCGGCTCGCCTATGCCGACGAGGATTTCCTGTGCCGCGAGGAATTGCGGCCGATCCGCCTGCAGCTGGAATTGCTGAAGACCGAAATGTCGCTGACCGAGCGCGGCATCAAGTCGACCGTCGTCATGTTTGGCGGCGCGCGCATTCCAGCCCCCGGCACCAATGCCTGGGCTGCCCGCAACGACGTGCAGCGCGCCAATCTCGAGGCGGCATCGGTCTATTACGAGGAAGCCCGCAAGTTCGCCCGGCTTTGCTCCCGCTATTCCGCCGGCTTCGATTACCACGAATATGTCGTCGTCACCGGCGGTGGGCCGGGCGTCATGGAAGCCGGCAATCGCGGGGCGGCTGAAGAAGGAGCGCCATCGATCGGCCTCAACATCGTGCTGCCGCACGAGCAGGCGCCGAATGCCTATGTCACCCCGGAACTCAGCTTCAATTTCCATTACTTCGCGATCCGCAAGATGCACTTCATGGTGCGCGCCAAGGCGATCGCGGTGTTTCCGGGCGGCTTCGGCACGCTCGACGAACTGTTCGAATGCCTGACGCTGATCCAGACGGGCCGCATGGAGCGGCTGCCGCTCATCCTGTTTGGCGAGAAGTTCTGGCGCAGCATCATCAATTTCGACGCGCTTGCCGAATTCGGCACGATCGCTCCCGATGATGTCAACCTCATCAGCTTCGTCGATACCGCCGACGAGGCGTGGAAGATCGTTACCGACTTCTACGAGCACGATAACGGCCACCACGACAACGGCCACTGATACCAAAAAGCCCGCCGTCGCGGAGGCGAGGGCGGGCTTTCGTTTGTGAGACTATTGCCGGAGCGACGCGCTTACAGCAGCGGCCGGACCTGGATGTCGTCCAGGTTGACCACACCGTCGTGGTTCCGGTCCAGCCGGTCGAAGATCTTGTTCATGGCGTCTTCGGCTTCCTTCTTGCTGATCTGGCCGCTCTGGTCGGTATCGGCAAAGCGGAAGATCATCGCACCGCGCATGAAGCCGCCTTCATGCATGAAGCGGCCATGCGGTCCGTGATGGCGATGACCGTCGCCGCCCTTGTCGTTGTCATTGTCGTTTTGAGCCTGGTCGCTCTTGGACTGGTCAGCCGGAGCCTGATTGGGTTGAGCCTGATTAGCCGAGGCCTGATTATTCTGGGCCTGATTGGCTTGAGCCTGGTCGCCGCCCTGTGCCTGGCCATTCTGAGTCTGATCGCCATTGGCCTTGGCGTGCTCGGCCCGCCACTGCTTCATCTGTTCCTGACGATAGGCACGATATTCGCCGGGGGTGATTTCACCGTCATGATTGACGTCGATCTGGTCGAAGATCTTGTCGACGCCCGCCTTGACTTCATCCCGGGTAAGCTTCGTATCGCCCGGATTGCCGAATTCCTTCAGCATGCGCACGTAAAGGACTGCGGGCGAAAAATGCGGTCTGTGCCAGCGGCCTTGATGATAGTGATGATGGTGCCTGCCCCAGCCCTCGCCATCATGTTGAGCGGCGAGGGCCATCTGCGCGGCACCGCCCAGAAGCAGGGTTGCGGAAAGTCCAGCCAGAAGAAGTTTTTTCCCGTTCATCGCTTTTCCTTTCGTGTCGAGGAATGGTCAAACGATACGGCTGGCCGCGGAAAACGACCAATTAAACCTCTGTAAGGCGGATGAAACTTTGGTAACCCCATTCTAATGAATGGTTAAACCAACGTCTTGAGGAAGGCGGTGAGGTCGTCGGTCACATAGTCGATGTGGTCGTCTTCCCCGGTCGTTCGCTCCCACCATTCGACGACGGCTGTCTCGAGATTTTGCGGCACGAGAAGCACCGTCTTCATGCCGAGCGCCTTGGGTACGGTGAGGTTGCGCGGCAGGTCCTCGAACATGACGGCCTTTTTGGTGTCGACGCGATTGAGGCTCATGAACTTGTCGTAAGTCGTCCCGGCCGGCTTCGGCACGTAGTCGGCTGCAACGATGTCGAAGATGTCGTCGAAATTGTCGAGGATACCGAGAGCGCCGGCGGTCGCTTCCGCGTGCTTGACGCTGCCGTTGGTGAAGATGAACTTGCGTCCCGGCAGCGCCTTGATAGCGGCGGCGAGCTCCGGCTGCGGCGTCAGCGCGGAATAGTCGATCGCATGCGCCTTCTCCAGGAAATCGTTGGGATCGATGCCGTGATGGATCATCAGCCCCTGCAAGGTCGTGCCGTGCTCGAGGTAATATTGCTTCTGCAGTTTGCGGGCGTCTTCTCGCTCCATCTGCAGAAGAGCAGAGACATAAGCCGTCATATTCTTGTCGATCTGCGCGAAGAGATCAACATGATGCGGATAAAGCGTGTTGTCGAGATCGAACACCCAATCGCGGATGTTCGAGAAATCTGATGGCTGGGAGAGTGTTTTTGTCTGGCTCATGGGCTCTTATCGCATGTGCGCTCCCGGCAGGGGAAGGAAAATATTCGTCCTGCGACAAGTAGGTCGGATCGGGGAGATTGCCGGATGATCCAATGCCGGCTATGATTTTACTATTGATTTCCGGGGTTTTACTCTATTTGCCATGTGAGGGGGAGCTTACGCTCTTTCTGGTCGCGGAGGAGAAATCACCCGGCCGGGCTTTTCGGAGGGGATGCGATGAGTCAGGTGGAGAAGGCACAGGAATTCGCGCGGCTGCACAAGAAGGGCGAGCCGCTGATCCTTTTCAATATTTGGGATGCAGGCTCTGCCAAGGCCGTTACCGAGGCCGGTGCAAAGGCGCTGGCGACGGGAAGCTGGTCGGTTGCCGCCGCCAACGGCTTCGGCGATGGTCAGGCAATCCCGCTATCGCTGCTGGCGGTTACGGCCAGGCTGATTTCGGTGACGAGCCCCTTGCCTCTGTCGGTCGATTTCGAGGGCGGTTATGCCGTTGAACCCGAGGAAGTCGCCGCCAATGTCGAAAAGATCATGGATCACGGTGCCATCGGCATCAATTTCGAGGATCAGGTGATCGGCGGCCAGGGCGTTCATCCAATCGAGGCGCAGACGGCACGCATTCGCGCCATCCGGGAAATGGCCGATCGCCGCGAGCTGCCGTTGTTCATCAATGCCCGCACGGATCTTTTCCTGCAGGAAAGCGACACGGCGCATCATCAGCTCCTGCTGGACGAGGCCTATCGCCGCGCCGACGCTTTCGCTCAGGCAGGCGCAAGCGGCTTCTTTGCGCCGGGGCTTGTCGAGCCGGACTTGATCGGGGCCCTTTGCGAGCGCTCGCCTTTGCCTGTTAACATCATGGTGCGCCCGACGACGCCCGACAACGAGACCATGGCAAGGCTGGGCGTCAGCCGTATCAGCTATGGGCCGGCGCCCTATCGATCGATCATGGGAATGCTGAAAAGCGAGGCCGAGGCCATCTACCGGCCGGCTTGAGCACAATAGCAGCCAGCAATACTACCTTCGACAGATGGGCACTTTAGGTAAACCACGACAGGAGCGAATATGTCTGAGCGCGACACCAGGCTCCACGGTAGCTGGCGGCTGATTTCCTTTGAGACTGAGCTTCAGGATTCAGGAGAGCGCAGCCAACCATGGGGCGACCACCCCAATGGGCGCCTTATTTTCGGCTCTGATGGGCGGATGATGGTGCTGGTTACCGCAGGTGCGCGGGAGCCAGGGACGACGGATGAGAAACTGCTGGGACTTTTCCGTACCATGATGACCTATACCGGACGGTATAGGATAGAGGAGGATAGGTTCATCACCAGGATCGACTCATCCTGGAATGAAGCCTGGAACGGCAGTGAGCAGGAACGCTTCTACAGGCTTGATGGAGACACGCTCGAGGTTTCCACGGGCTGGATGCCCAATCCGTTGGTATCGGGAAATCCAATAGGAAGGGCAGTTCTCGGGTTTAGACGCGAGTAGCGTCCCCTGCGCTGGGTTCGCAACCAGTCGCCGGCTTGCAAACCAACACCTCGCGCTGATCATGCGGCCGGTGGTGTTAATCCAAGCCATCATTGTGTCCATTGGGCTTCGCAGCCCAACGGAAACACAGCAGATTGAAATCACCCGATTTCTCTTTCAGTCAGCCTCTGAGACGCTGCGGCCTTTAAGGGACGATCAGCGTGCCGGCGCCGCGCTCGGTGAAGATTTCGAGCAGCACCGAATGGGCCGTCTTGCCGTTGAGGATGACAACGCCCTGCACGCCGGCCTTGATGGCGTCGATGCAGGTTTCGACCTTCGGGATCATGCCGCCGGAAATCGTGCCGTCGGCGATCAGCGCGTGCGCCTGTGACACGGAAAGCTCCTTGATCAGCTGACCCTGCTTGTCGAGCACGCCGGGAACATCCGTCAGGAACAGCAGGCGCGTGGCGCTGAGCGCGCCGGCGATCGCGCCGGCGAAAGTGTCTGCGTTGATGTTGTAGGTGGCGCCGTCGCGGCCGGGAGCGACCGGGGCGATGACGGGGATCATCTCCGACTTGGCGAGCAGGTCGAGCAGCGTGCGGTCGACTTCGACCACCTCGCCGACGAAGCCGAGATCGAGGACGCGCTCGATGTTGGAATCCGGGTCCTTGATGGTCTTGTGCGCCTTTTCGGCGAAGACCATGTTGCCGTCCTTGCCGCAAAGGCCGATCGCCCATTCGCCGGTCTGGTTGATCAGCGCGACGATTTCCTTGTTGATCGAGCCGGCGAGCACCATTTCGACGATCTCGACCGTCTTCTGGTCGGTGACGCGCAATCCGCCTTCGAATTTCGATTCGATGCCCATCTTCGTCAGCATGGCGCCGATCTGCGGACCGCCGCCATGAACGACGATCGGGTTGACGCCCGACTGCTTCAACAGGGCGATGTCGGCGGCAAAGGCCTTGCCGAGTTCAACATTGCCCATGGCATGGCCACCGTATTTCACGACGATGGTCTTGTTTTCGTAGCGCTGCATATAGGGCAGCGCTTGGGCGAGCAGGTTGGCTTGGAGTTCGCTGTGGGCTTCGGACATGGTGCACCCTTCGGAATTGATCGCGGCCTTTTATCTCAAGTTTTTGACAGAGGGAATAATGATGTCGGCATTAAAGCATGTCACGCAAGAGTGTGCAGCGGTTTTGCGATAACGGCATGCGTGGAATCAAAGACCTAAAGCGCGAAAAGCGAATCTGAAACATCGCACCGGGCTTTAGTTGACGCTATGTCACATTAGCGTCGCTGAAATTGATAGCGCCGGCACGTTTGCCGATGCGCAGTTTTCTTCTAAAGATGATGCAGACGTCGCAACCGGGGATTTGGATGGCGAGCCAGGAGACGGAAGCGCTGATCGGCCGCATCGCCATGCGTGACCAGAAAGCCTTTGCTACGCTCTACAAGCGCACGAGCCCGAAACTCCTCGGCGTTTGCCTGCGTATTGTCGGTAACAAGGCGGATGCGGAAGAGGTCTTGCAGGAGGTCTATATCAAGGTCTGGCAGCGGGCCGAGCAATTTACCGCGGCGGAAGGGCCTGCCATGCCCTGGCTGACGGCGATCGCGCGCAATCGAGCCATTGATTTCATCCGCGCTCGCAAGCCTGTAGCCGACGAAATAGACAGCGCTTACGATCTCGCCGATCTCGAACCCGGTCCCGAAGAGCAAGCAATCGTGAAGGGAGAGGGAAGGCGGATTGACAGGTGCATGGAAGAGTTGGAAGCTGATCGCGCGCGGGCAGTTCGCAGCGCCTATGTCGAGGGCTTGAGCTACCAGGAGCTCGCCGATCAACACGCTGTGCCACTGAATACGATGCGCACCTGGCTGCGCCGAAGCCTGATCAGACTGAGAGAGTGCATGGACCGATGAGTACGCCCGATCAAAGCAAGGGAGGCCGCTCCCGCGACGAAGTCCTGGCCGGAGAATATGTGCTTGGCGTGCTTTCCCTGGAGGACAGGCAGAAGGTCGAGCGTCGCATGCGCAGCGATCGCCAGTTTGCCGCCATCGTCAGCCGCTGGGAGCAAAATCTCTCGGAATTCAACGAGGAATACGAAACGGTGACGCCAGCGCCCGCCGTATTTCCGAGGATCGAAAAGCGGATTTTCGGTGAAGCTGCATTTGGCGCCCATATGTGGAATTCACTGATGCTTTGGCGCACCGTCGCCTTCGGCTCGTTGTTTCTGGCCGCTGGCGTCCTCGTCTTTGCGATCACCAACGAGGGTGGCTTGCGCACGAGCTCAGGCAAGCAGCTCACCGCATCCCTTTCCGGCCAGAGCAGCCCTTTCAATCTCTTTGCCAATTATGACGTCGCCAATGGGCGCTTGAAGGTGACGCCGATCGCGGCCGGCAAGCCCGAGGAGAAATCGCTGGAGCTCTGGCTGATTCGCGGCAGCGATCCTGCCGAGGCTCTCGGCATCCTTCCACCGTCCGGCGATGGCGAAATCGTCCTGCCGCCGGAACTTCACGGTAAATTGACCGAAGGCGCGATCATTGCCGTCAGCGTCGAACCCTTCGGCGGCTCGCCGACCGGCAAACCCACGGGCGATGTGATCGCCTCCGGCACGATCCATCTGCCCTGAGGAATTTCGTCTCGCGAAAATCGATCGAGGCCGAAACTCTTTGTGGGGGCGCTCCGTATCTTCTTCCGACCCCGCCTGATCGGGGCAATAGAGAGGAAGAGGAGACGTCATGATCAAGACCGTGTTTCGCATTGCTGCCGCGGCCGCGATGCTGTCAGCCGCCGCCAGCCTTGCCTACGCCAAGGACCCGATGGTGGGTGGCGCTGCGATGTATGCCAACAAGAACATCATCCAGAATGCAGTGAACTCCAAAGATCACACAACGCTGGTCGCTGCCGTCAAGGCGGCCGGTCTCGTCGATACCCTTGAAGGCAAGGGGCCATTCACCGTCTTCGCGCCGACCAATGAAGCCTTCAAGCAGCTGCCGGCAGGCACTGTGGAAACGCTGCTGAAGCCTGAGAACAAGGCGAAGCTGGTCAAGATCCTGACATGCCATGTCGTGGCCGGCGACGATATGGCAGCCGCCATTAAGAAATGGGCGATGAGCAAGGGCGGCGAATACGAGCTGAAGACGGTCGGCGGCTGCACGATTAAGGCCATGGACAAGGGCGGCAAGCTGACGCTGACCGATGAAGCCGGCGGCACCGCTCACATCACCATCGCCGACGTCAAGCAGTCGAACGGCGTCATCCATGTGGTCGACAAGGTGTTGTTGCCGAAAATGTAATCCTCCGCGCGGCAACACGGCCGCCGCCCCTTACGCGGGGTCGGGAGCGGCGGCCTCATTCGACTGAAAGTGTAACTAAACCGGAATGCCGACCGTCAGGCCGATGGCCTCGCGCAATTCCTGCAGACCCACTCCCTTTTCCGAGGAGGTGGCGAGGATGCCGGGATAGGCGGCGGGGCGCTTGCGGATTTTTTCTGCGGTTTCAGCCAGCAGCTTCGGCAGGCCGGCTTCCTTGATCTTGTCCGTCTTGGTGAGCACGATCTGGTAGGAAACGGCGGCCTTGTCGAGCAAATCCAGCACGTCAGCGTCGTTCTTCTTGATCCCGTGGCGGCTGTCGATCAGCACATAGACGCGCTTCAGCGTCGTGCGCCCGCGCAGATAATCGAAGACCAGCTTCGTCCAGGCGTCGACCTGATCCTTCGGTGCTTCCGCGTAACCGTAGCCGGGCATATCGACCAACGCCATTGGCGGCAGGTCACCGCTTTCGCCGGAAAAGCCATCGGGAACGAAATAGTTGAGTTCCTGTGTGCGCCCCGGCGTATTCGAGGTACGCGCCAGCCCCTTGTGTCCGACCAGGGCATTGATCAGCGACGACTTGCCGACATTGGAGCGACCGGCGAACGCGATTTCCGGCGGCCCTTCCGGCGGCAGAAATTTCATGGACGGCACCCCGCGGATGAAAATCCACGGACGCCCGAAGAGCGGCTTGTCGTCTTTTGTCGTCTGGTCGGCCATTTGCTCAGTCTTTTACCTAGTTTGATGGTCTGGCTTCGGGGTTTTGTCCGGGAAAGTCAAGTTTTGATCGATATGTGGAGGCAGGTTGCGGACCCACACGCATGCTGCCATGCTGCGTGCATGGAACAAAATGCCTCGGAACACGATGATGCGATAGAGATCCGCCTCGATCCGAGAGAAGCGCTTGTTTTGTTCGAACTTCTGTCCCGTTGGTCCGATCCACAGACAACGCATACTCCCGACGAGCTGTGTTTCGAAAGCTCTGCGGAGTGCGCCGTGTTGAACGGCCTGCTCGCGGATATTGAGAAGCAGCTCACAGCTCCTTTCAAGCCTGAATACGAGCAGATTCTCGCCGATGCCCGCAGCTTCCTGGCAGCGCGCTGGAATTATCCGACTCTTCGTGGATGAGCTTTTCCAAGCTGACGGTCCGAGCCGGAATGCGCATGCACAGTCGTGGCGGTCCTGCAAAATCCGCAATTGCTGCACCGCGGCACTACCGAAGTCGTGCTAAGGCTCGATGCCATGAAAATCACCACGGAACAAAGCTATCGCAGGCGTATCGCCCGGGTCATCGAAGCGATCATGCTCGATCCCGCGGCACCGCACTCCGTCGAAAGCCTGGCTGATGTCGCCCATTTCTCGCCTTTTCATTTTCACAGGCTCTACCGGGCGATGACGGGCGAGAGCGTCGCGGCGACGATCCGCCGCGTGCGGCTTGCGCAGGCGGCCTATCAATTGGCGACAGGTCCTTCCTCCGTTACCGATGCCGCGCTGGAGGCGGGGTATGACAGCTCCCAGAGCTTCGCGCGTGCCTTTCGCAGCATGACGGGTCTTACTCCAACCGATTTCCAGCTGCAGCAGCAGGCGATCACAACAAATCTGCCCTCCGTTACTGTCCTCGACCAGCCTCCCGCAAAAGCCTTCGGGTTGCATCACCAGGGGCCGGCCCAGACGATACCGCATACCTTTCGCCGGCTCGCGCAAAGGCTGGCGGAACGCGGAAGCGCATGGCACGACATGACCCGCATAGGCATCGGTTCCGGCGATCCCGAGCAGGGCGAGGGGTTCTGGTATTTCGCGGGCGTCGTGCTGCCGCCGGATGACCCTGCCGCAGACGGCCTGGAGCAATGCGACATGCCTGGCGGCCTCTACGCCCGCTATCGGCTCATGGGGCCATATACCCTCATTTCACCGACCTTTCAGACACTCTTCGGCGGCTGGCTGCCACAGAGCGGCTACGAGCCTGACGACCGTCCCGTAATTGAGGCCTATCTCAACCATCCGGCCAAGGTGGCGGAGCGCGAAATAGCCACCGATCTGCTGATTCCGTTGCGTCGCACCGCAGACTGAACCGCTTGAGATCTGATTTCCGAATTGAACATGCCGCCATCAGGGCCAGCGTGCCGATGTCATTCGCCCCTGTCCCCCTCGATCAAGTTCCCGGAGAAGAAAATGCGTCTTTCGAAGATAGGAATTCTACTAGCACTCGGCCTGGCCGCCTCATCGGCTCAGGCGGCGGGTCTGGCATCCATTAAGGTGCCGGCTAGCGTTGATGGTCAGGCGCTGAGCGCCTTCGTCTGGTCGCCCTGCGCGACGCCGCCGGAGGAGGTGAAGCTCGGACCGATCACCTTGCCGGCAGCGCGCAATTGCCCGATCGCCGGCACCAAGCTGCCGCTCATCATCATCTCGCATGGGCACGGCGGCGGCTCTCTCAATCATCATGACACGGCGGAGACGCTGGCCGATGCCGGCTTTCTTGTGGTCGCGCTCAACCATCCAGGCGACAATTTTTCCGACCTCAGCCGGGCGGGCGACATCTCGATCATGTTTCAGCGGCCGCGGGACATAAAGCGCCTGCTCGATTTCCTGCTCGCCGATTGGCCGCAATCAACGAAGATCGATCCGGACCGAATCGGCTTCTTCGGCTTCTCGCGCGGTGGATACACTGGTCTCGTGCTTGCGGGCGCAGTCCCCGATTTCCATGATTCCACCGTTCCGTGCCCGGAGCCGGCCCCGATCTGCGGCGAGATTCGCCGCAACGAAATACCGGCCGATCCGCTTGTAGGCGATCCGCGCATCAAGGCCCTTGTCCTTGCCGATCCGCTGAGCTTCTTTTCGACGAAGGAAAGCCTGAAGGCGGTCGGCGCGCCAATCCAGCTCTGGAGTTCGGAGCATGGCGGCGATGGCGTGCTGCCTGACAATGTCGCGGCGCTGACGGCCAACTTGCCTGACAAGCCGGATTTCCACGTCGTGCCCGGTTCGGCCCATTTCGCCTTTCTGGCGCCATGCCCGCCCGCCCTGGCCGGATCTCAGCCGGAGATCTGCATGGACCAGTCGGGATTTGACAGAGCCGCATTTCATAAGACGTTTGATGGCGCCGTTCTCGAATTCTTCCGCAGGAACCTCGCGTCTGAGCGCAAGAGCTGACAGGGGCGGAGATAACCGTCCGGTTCGTGTCGAAGCAGAAGCTGAAAAAGAAAAGCCCCGCCGGAGCGGGGCTTTTGGCGTCATTTCGATGGCGCCGGTTTTCGTTTGAACAGGTTCTTCAGATTGTCGAAGAGCTCCAGCTTTACACCGTGGCGCTTCATGATGATCGACTGCTGAACGACCGAGAGCGTGTTGTTCCAGGCCCAGTAGATCACGAGACCCGCCGGGAAGCTTGCCAGCATGAACATGAACACCAGCGGCATCCAGTTGAAGATCATCGCCTGGGTCGGGTCCGGTGGCGTCGGGTTCATGCGCATCTGCAGGAACATGGTGACACCCATGATCAACGGCCAGACGCCGAGATGCAGGAAGGTCGGAGCAGCAAACGGCAGCAGGCCGAAGAGATTGACGATCGAGGTCGGATCGGGAGCGGAAAGGTCCTGAATCCAGCCGAAGAACGGTGCGTGGCGCATCTCGATGGTGATGTAGATCACCTTGTAGAGCGAGAAGAAGATCGGGATTTGCAGCAGCACCGGCCAGCAGCCCGCGATCGGATTGATCTTCTCTTCCTTGTAAAGCTGCATCGTCGCCTGCTGCAGCCCCATTCGGTCGTCGCCGAACTTGGCTTTGAGCTCTTCCATCTTCGGCTGCATGCGCTTCATGTTCGCCATCGAGGCATATTGCCGGCTGGCGAGCGGGAAGAAGAGCGCCTTGACGACGATGGTGGTGCAGAGGATCGCGACACCGAAATTGCCGAAGTAGCGGAAGAAGAAATCCATCAGCTTGAACATCGGCTTGGTGATGAAATAGAACCAGCCCCAGTCGATCAGGCGGTCGAAGCGCGGGATCGAATAGCTCGTCTCATAGCGATCGATGACCGGAACTTCCTTGGCGCCGGCGAAGACCAGGTTCTTCAGATCCTGCGACTGGCCGGGAGCGATGGTGACGGCATCCTGCTTGTAATCAGCCTGATAGCGTGGCGTGCCATCGGTAAAGTGCGAGAAACGGGCGTCGTAAGCCGTCGACTGCGGCGGCACGATGGTCGCGGCCCAGTACTTGTCGGTCATGCCGAGCCAGCCGCCGGTCGCCTTGGCAGGCGTCGTGGCTTCTTTCTCGGTCGACGCATATTTGGTTTCGATCAGGCCGTCGTCGCCGATGACGCCGATGAAGCCTTCATGCAGAACGTAGGCGGACGGCGTTTCCGGCTTGTTGTAGCGGGTGACGCGGCCGTAGCTCGACAGCGAAACCGGAGCCTGGCCGCTATTGGTGATCTTGTCGGTGATCGTGAACATGTAGCGATCGTCGACCGAGATCGTGCGCGCGAAGGTGACGCCCTTGTCATTGGTGTAGCTGAGCGTCACCGGCGTCTTGTCGGTCAGCTTGTCGCCGCTTGTCAGTTTCCAAACGGTCGAAGGGCCGGGAACGGCGCCGGTCGCGTCGCTGCCGACATAGCCAAGTTCGGTGAAGTAGCCGTTCTTGGTGTCGGCCGGGCTGAACAGCGTGATGATCGGGCTGCTCTTATCGACGGTCTCGTGATAGGCCTTGAGCTGGAGGTCGTCGAAACGCGCGCCTTCCAGGTTGATGGAGCCAGCGAGGGCCGGCGTGTCGATGACGACGCGCGACGAAGCGGTGTTGGCGACCGACTGCTCAAGGGTGAGGACCGTCGGCGTCGTCTGGCCGCCTGCTGGCAGCGAACCGTTTACCGCGGCGCCCGCTGCAGCCGGCTGCGTTGTCTGAGCCTGCTGCGCCTGCTGGTGCGCCTTGGCGGCCTGTTCGGCCTGGCGCTGCGCTTCGAGGCGCGGATTCATGTAGAAAAACTGCCAGCCGAGAACAATCAGCACAGACAGTGCAATTGCTATGAAGTAATTGCGGTTGTTTTCCATCATACTTTCCTGGAGCGGTCGTTTTCCGACCGCCGATGTTTCGGCCTGTTTTCGACGCGGCTTACGAGTTCGCTTGCCAGTTTTTCGAAAGGCGCGGTCAGTACATCGCGCCGCGCGACAACCACATAGTCGTGTCCGGGCTGCATTGCAAACCCTGCATGAAGCCGCACGGCTTCTTTCAGCCTGCGCCGCATGCGGTTGCGCTCCACCGCGTTGCCATGTTTTTTGGTGACGGTAAAACCAACGCGGGGCTCGGCGTCGGCAAGCTTGCGGTCCAGCACCTCAATGAGGAAGAAGCCGCCTCTGCGCTTCTCGCCTTCGCGGACTGCAAGAAACTGCGGCCGGCTTTTCAGCCGCCCGACAGTCTTTTTTGGTCGTTCATTCGTCAATTTGCCCGCCATCCTGGATCATCGGGCACTTCGGCCCTTAGGCCGAAAGACGCTTGCGGCCGCGGTTACGGCGAGCAGAAAGAACTGCGCGGCCGCCCTTGGTGGCCATACGCGCACGGAAGCCGTGGCGACGCTTGCGGACAAGCTTGGATGGTTGGTAGGTACGCTTCATTTATTTAAACACCGCGGAGTGCGGCCCTTCTTGAGCTTTGCTTCAATAGCAAGGAGCGTTGTTGATTATGGCGAACGGACTTGGCCCGCAAATGCAGGCTCCGTGACCGGACGTGCGCGGGCTTATACGGATCAAGGCCCCGGAAGTCAATTATACCGGCGCAGATTCCTTGGAAACGGCCTGTTTCAGCCGAATGATCGGCGTCGGCAATTTGCAAAGTAAATTTAAGCAATGCATGAAATATGCTCAGAAATAGGCCGTGTATTGGCAAAAGATACTTCAAGGTAACGTTAATGAATTTCGTCGATATCTGGAATATCGCCGGAAAATCCATCGATTTGTGGGGGATGGGTCGGCGTCGGAGGTCTATTGTGAAAATTCGCGGCAAAATAAATCTGCTCGTCTCGGTCATGGCCGGCACGGCATTGTTGATCGGCGGCATGGCCCTCTATGCGCTGCAGCAATACGACATCAAATTGCAGAGCTACGAGCAGACTGCCAACCGTGCTTACATGGGAGAGCGCCTGAACCGTTATGTCACGGCGGTGGTCATGGAAGCGCGCGGCATCTATGCCGCAGCCTCGGCAAAGGATTCCAAGGGGTTTGCCGACGGATTGATGGCCGATCTGGATGAGATCGACAAGGTGCTCGCGACCTGGTCGCCGCTGGTCCCGAGCGCGCAGAAGACAGAATTCGGCAAGCTGCAGGCCCGTGCCCAGGAATTTCGGGTCTTCCGCACGGAGACGGCGAGGCTTGGCGTGACGGATGGTCCCGATGCGGCCAGCAAGCAGGGCAACAACGAGGCGAACCGCGCCAACCGCAAGGCTTTCCAGGCTGAAATCGATGCGGTCGTGAATACGGACAAGGCCGAGCTTGCAAAGGCGGAGGCCGAGATCGAAGCCTTCAACAACAATGTCCTCTGGGTGGTCCTTGTCATCATGGTCGCCGGCATCGGCGCCGGCGTCGGTCTGGGCGCCTATATCGGTACGGTTCATCTGAGCCGCCCGATCCGCAAGGTGACGGACGCCATCAAGAATGTTGCAGACGGCCAGTTCGACATGGATGTGCCGTTTGCCGGCCGCCGCGACGAGATCGGCGAGATGGCGAGGGCTGTCGACATCTTCAAGGAAAATGGCAAGGCCGTGCAGCGGATGAATGCCGAGGAAACCGCCATGCGGGCAAGAAGCGACGAGCTTCAGTCGAGCATGTCCCTGGCGGTCTCGGCCGCTGCTGCCGGCGATTTCAGTCAGCGTATCGGCAAGGACTACGGCGACGTCAATCTCAATCGCTTCGCGGGCAACGTCAATGAATTGCTTGTGAGCGTCGATACCGGCATCGGTGAAGTCCGTCGCGTCATCGCGAGCCTGGCTGAGGGCGATTTGACGCAGGCCATGAAGGGTGAATTCCAGGGCGCCTTCGCCGAGTTGCAGCAGAACGTCAACGCGACATTCGTGACGCTGAAGAGCACCATGCGCGAAGTGCGCGAGACAACGGGTTCCATCAACTCCAATACCAACGAACTGCGCCACGCCAGCGACGATCTTTCCAAGCGCACGGAACAGCAGGCTGCGGCTCTGGAGGAGACCTCGGCGGCGCTCGATGAAATTACCTCCGTCGTGCAGAACTCCACTGAGCGGGCACGCGAGGCGAGCGTCATGGTCAGCGAGGCCAAGGATGACGCCGCACGCTCCGGCACCGTCGTCCGCAACGCCATCGACGCCATGGGGCGTATCGAGCAGGCCTCCGGCGAGATCAGCCAGATCATCGGCGTCATCGACGATATCGCTTTCCAGACCAATCTTCTCGCGCTGAACGCCGGTGTTGAAGCAGCCCGCGCCGGCGAGGCGGGCAAGGGCTTTGCGGTCGTTGCCCAGGAAGTGCGCGAGCTGGCCCAGCGCTCGGCGACAGCCGCCAAGGATATCAAGGCCCTGATCGGCAAGTCGGGCGACGAAGTACAGATCGGCGTGAAGCTGGTGCAGGCGACCGGCGAAGCGTTGTCGTCCATCGAGGCACGCGTGCTCAAGATCAACGATCACATCCACTCGATCGCAACGGCGGCGCGCGAGCAGGCGACAGGGCTTTCCGAGGTGAACAACGCCGTCAATCAGATGGACGAGGTCACGCAGCGCAACGCCGCCATGGTCGAGGAGACATCGGCCGCGACCCATCGTCTGGCCGCCGAAGCCGATGGCCTTGTCCATCTCGTTTCCCGCTTCAAGGTCGATGCGGTCAATGTGTCCGCACCGGTGGCGGCCCGTGCCGAAGCGCATCGCCCAGCGGCCTCGCCGGCTCGCCGGATGATCGACAGGGTCGCGTCTGCCTTCGGTGGCGGGACGCTCGCGCCAGCCGCCGCTGCGCAAGGCTGGGAGGAATTCTGATCCTTGATCAAGAAGGGTTGGCCGATGCGCCCGAGTGTCGCGGCCGGCCCCTTCCGCTTGCCAGATCGCGGGGGCGATTGGAAAAAAGCCCACAATCGCCTATTATCTAGTTTCGATCAGGTCGGCAGCATTTCGCTTTGCGGCGAAGCAGGACAGTTGAAATGGACAGTGGGCAGGACAAGGGTGCCGTAAAGGGCGGCAAGGTCGACAAGGGCCGCCTGGCGCAATTTTGTCGTCCTACCGGCATCTTCGGCGGCCTCTCCGGCAAGCTTCTCCTTCTCACCATCGTCTTCATTTCGCTGGCGGAAGTGCTGATCTTCGTGCCCTCCGTCGCCAATATGCGGCTGCGCTGGCTGGAGGATCGGCTGAATACGGCCGCCGCCGCCGCCATCGTCATCGATGGCCTGCAGCCGGCCGAACTGCCGCGCGCGCTGCAGAAGGAAACGCTGATGGCCACGGGCACGCGGGCCATCGTTCTGCGCAAGGACGGCACGTCGCGCCTGCTGGCAACGGCCGAGATGCCGGCCTCCGTCGATGAGAAATACGATCTCAGCGACGTGTCCCAGCTGACCGCGATCAAGGATGCGCTCGATACGCTGCTGTTTGGCGGCAACCGCATCATCCGTGTGTTCGGACCCGTCGGCGGCGATGCCAATACGGGCATCGAGGTGGTGCTGAAGGATACGCGCCTACGCAATGCGATGCTTGCCTATTCGACCAGCGTGTTCTTCGTCTCGATCCTGATCTCGCTGTTCACCGCGACGCTGATCTTCTTTGCGATCAACCGCATGATGATCCGCCCGATTCGCCGGCTGACGGACAGCATGCAGGCCTATTCGGACGATCCGGAAGATCCCGGCCGTATTCTTGCGCCGGAAAAGGGGCGTGACGAGCTTGCCGTGGCGGGCCGGCATCTCGCCGCGATGCAATCGCAATTGCAGAAGACGCTGAAGCAGCAGAAGAATCTGGCCGCCCTTGGCCTCGCCGTGTCGAAGATCAATCATGACATGCGCAATATCCTCTCGGCCGCGCAGCTGATGTCGGACCGACTGGTCGATGTCGACGATCCGATGGTCAAGCGCTTCGCCCCGAAGCTGTTGCGCACCATCGATCGCGCCGTCGGCTATACGACCGAAGTGCTTTCTTATGGGCAAACGTCCGAATCGGCGCCGCGCCGGCGCAAGATCCACCTGCTCGAGCTGATCGAGGAGGTGCGCGATATCCTGGCGATCGATCCGGAGAGCGGTATAGAGTTTGCCGAACAGTTCAGCCCGGATCTGGAGGTCGATGCCGACAGCGAGCAGTTGTTCCGCGTGATCCACAATCTCTGCCGCAATGCCCATCAGGCGCTGATCGCTTTCGGCGATTCGGAGCCCGACAGTGTCAGGCGCATCACCGTTTTAGCGCATCGGATCGGCAGCGTCGTCAGCATCACCGTCGACGACACCGGCCCAGGCATGCCGCAAAAGGCGCGGGAGAATCTTTTCACGGCTTTCCGCGGCTCGGCGCGTTCCGGCGGTACGGGCCTCGGCCTCGCGATCGCCCGCGAGCTCGTCCTTGCCCATGGCGGCACCATCGCACTTGTCGAAAAACCGTCCGCCGGTACGCAGTTCCGTATCGAAATCCCCGACCGTCCTGTGTCCCTTGATGATTACCGCAGCAGAAGCTTACAAGAAAACTGATTGTTTTCAGTCTCTTGGCATCAACATGCACGAAAATCGCGATCTTTTTCAGAAATCCACTTGCATTCCCTCAAGGGAGGCTTTAGAGAACCGCCCACGCCAACGGTTTCTTCCGTTTCGGCCACGCACCCGTAGCTCAGCTGGATAGAGCACCAGACTACGAATCTGGGGGTCAGGAGTTCGAATCTCTTCGGGTGCGCCATTTCTTTCTTGATATCTCGGTTTGATTTCTGCGCTGCGGTTCGCCGCGCGCTCTGGCATTGAGCGCTCGCTCTCCCCCGGCAGATCGTATCTCCGCGCGGTCGCCCGTCTTCGGCTCCGGCTTCGCATCATTCGTCTCACTATCCGGCCCAAACGGCGCGGCATGGCTTCGCGCACGCGATATCGCGATCTATACCCTCGCTTGAACGATGAGCTAGATTCATGGACGGAATGAATTTGGCTCATTTGAGCCGATGGGCTTCGAGCCGTATGCTTCCTTCAGCACAGGAAGGAAAAGCGATGTATATCCCAAATAAAGAGCGCTACGAGAACGTGGCATATGCGCGATGCGGCATTTCGGGGCTTAAGCTGCCGCCGATCTCGCTGGGCCTTTGGCAGAATTTCGGCGGAGCGGACGTCTTCGAAACCGGCCGGTCGATTATCCGGCGGGCATTCGACCGCGGTGTCACGCATTTCGACCTCGCGAACAATTATGGCCCGCCCTACGGGTCCGCCGAGGAGAACTTCGGCAAGATTCTGGAAGCCGACTTCTCCGCCTATCGCGACGAGCTGATCATCTCGTCGAAGGCGGGATGGGACATGTGGCCGGGACCCTATGGCATCGGCGGCTCTCGCAAACACGTCCTGGCCTCGCTTGACCAGAGCCTGAAGCGCATGAAGCTCGATTATGTCGATATCTTCTATTCGCATCGCCCGACTGAGGATGTTCCTCTCGAGGAGACGATGGCGGCGTTGACGCAAATCGTTCGCCAGGGGAAAGCCCTCTATGTCGGTATCTCTTCCTACGGCCCCGAGCGCACGCGCGCAGCCTATGAGCTCCTGAAGAAGGAAGGCGTTCCACTTCTCATTCATCAGCCGTCCTATTCGATGGTCAACCGCTGGATCGAGGACAAGCTGCTGGATACGCTGCAGGAGCTTGGCGTCGGCTGCATCGCTTTCTCTCCGCTTGCGCAGGGTCTCCTGACCTCGAAGTATCTGAACGGTGTTCCGAAGGATGCCCGCGTGGCGCGCTCCGGCTCGTTCAGCGAGCAGCTGCTGAGCGATGATGTTATCGAGAAGGTGCGCGGATTGAACTCCATTGCCCAGTCGCGCGGTCAATCCCTTGCACAGATGGCGATTGCCTGGACGCTGCGTCATCCCGCCGTGACCTCGGCCCTGATCGGTGCCAGAAACGTCGAGCAGCTCGATGATTCCCTGGATGCTCTGAACAACACCAGGTTCACGGAAGAGGAACTGAAGAACATCGATCGCTTCGCGACCGAAAGCGGCATCGATCTCTGGCGGCGCCAGTCGCAGATCGCCTAGCCATCACGCTTTCTCCTCGCCCGTTTCCTCAGGAACGGGCGGGGCATTGTTTGCGGTCAGCCTGCCAGGCGTGGCAGACCGTTTTGGGCGCGGATGATGTTGATAAGAATTCGAAGCGCCGGATGATTGTGGCGCCTGCTACTGTAGTACATATGAAACGGAGCGCCCTCCGAAGAATACGGCTCAAGCGCAATCTCCAAGGTGCCCTGTGATAGCTCCGAAGCGATTCTCGCCTGTAGCAGATAGGCCAGGCCCAGGCCGGCCTTGGCTGCCTCGATCGTCGTCGTCGTATCGTTGATGGTGATCAGCCCGGGAACGCGAAGCCTCTGCTCGTCGTCTCCCCTGCCCAGCTCCCAGCGATAGGCGGCGTTGTCGCCAAGCAGAAGCTGGAGGCACTTGTGGCTGGCGAGGTCGTCCGGCGTCTCCGGTCGACCATTCGCCTCGAAATATCCGGGAGAGCCGGCAACCACCCATTGCTGCGGGCCGGTCAGGGGAACGGCAATCATGTCTTCCGGGACATGGTGACCGTAACGCATTCCGGCGTCGTAACCCTCGGCAACGATATCGATCGGGCGGTCGTCGACGACGATCGTCAGACGCACGTCGGGACATTGCCTGGCGAACTCCGGCAGGGCCGGCGTAACCAGCAGGTGCGCCGCGTCGCGAAAGACGTTCAAGCGAAGCTGGCCGAACCGGGCCGTTCCGGGCGCCTGCAAATCCTCCAGCGCCGATGCGATGAGGTCGAAGCCTTCTTCGAGCCGTTCGGCAAGCTTCGCGCCGAGATCGGTCGTCGAGACCGCGCGGCTCGTCCTGTTCAGCAGTTTCGCGCCAAGCCTGGTCTCCAGCCGGCGGATGGCGTGGCTCGCCGCGGAAGGGGTGAGGCCAAGCTCGATCGCGGCCCCGCTGAAGCTTCGCCGGCGGACGACCGCCAGGAACAATCGAAAATCGGCAAGGTCCGTTCTTTCGGGCGTCGACATGAGTGATTACCGTTCATATGAAGAATGATCCTCATTCATCATAAATAGCCGGATTCCCCGCCGCGCAACCTCTATCGGCAGGGCGCGACGATCACAGGTGGGATCGAAGATGCGCAATGCGCACCGCTCAGCCTGGGCGCTTCGTTTCCTGCCCATGATCGGTCGCCAGCGGCAGTTCCGGCAGGAAGAGCAGTGCGATCAGTGCCAGCGCCACGATGGCCGTTCCCGTCGCGAAGGTCATGGCGATGGCGTGGCGATAGAGCGCGATCGCTGCTGCGTGAGCCTCGGGGGAGGTGGTTGCGAGTTGCTTCATGCCGGCTTCGGTCAGGGATGACACGTGAACCCCATCCAGCACACCGCCGGCGTTCTGCACGCGATAGGCGAGGATGGCGCCCGAGCCGGTGACGCCGATAAGGCCGCCAAGCGAGCGAAAGAAGGCGAGCGTCGCCGTACCGACGCCACGATGGGCAAGGGGTAGCGCATTCTGCACCGCGATCGTCATGGTCGGCATGACCAGCCCCAGCCCGAGGCCAAGCGCGAAGACGGACGGCTCGATGATCCAGAAGCCCTGGCTCGTCGCTGCCGCCCAGGCAAGCACGGCGAAGGCGACCGTGGCCAGGCTGAGGCCGCAGAGCTGCGCCGGCTTGTAGCGTCCGAAGCGGTGCAGCAGCACCCGTCCGTTGACCATGGAGGAGATGACGACGCCGATCATCAAAGGGCCGGTGAGCAGGCCAGAGTGCGAGGCGCTCACCCCCATGACCATCTGGAAGAACAGCGGAAAGAACAGGCTGGCTCCCAGCATGCCCATGAAGGTCAAGGCCAGAACGATACAGGCGACGACGAACAGCCGGTTGCGGAACAGATCGGGCGGCAGTACCGGCTCGGAGTCGCGGCGGATATGCAGGATGAAGAGAACGAAGAGCACGAGCGCAAGCGCGGAGAGACAGATAATCTCCGGCGAATCCCAGGCCCATTCATTACCGCCGAGCGCGAGCACCAGCAGGAAGCTGGTCGTACAGCTCGTCAGCAGTGCCGCGCCGAGATAGTCGATGCGGCGGCTATGCGAGTGGTGCGGTCGTTTCAGCGCGCGGCCGATCATGACGAGCGCGACGGCGCCGATTGGCAGGTTGATATAGAAGATCCAGTGCCACGACAGGAGATCGGTGATGACGCCGCCGGCGATCGGGCCGATGACGCTGCAGATGGCGAAGACGGCGGCGATCGAACCCTGATTTCGCCCGCGCTTGGCCGGCGGCACGATGTCGCCGATGATGATCTGCGCCAGCGGCATCAATCCGCCGGCGCCGATACCCTGAATCGCCCGGAAGATGATGAGCTGCAGCAGCGTCTGCGCCATGCCGCTCAGGACCGAACCGAGAAGAAAGATGAGGATCGCCGCATAGATCATCGGCTTGCGGCCGTACTGGTCGCTGAGCTTGCCGTAGAGGGGCATGGTGCTGGTCGAGGCGAGCACATAGGCGCTGACCACCCAGGAGAGATGCGTCAGGCCGCCGAGGTCGCTGACGATGCGCGGCAGCGCGGTTGCGACGATGCTCTGGTCGATCGCGCCAAGGCCGAGAACGATCATCAGCCCGAGGATGACGGCGCGGATCTCGCGGCGGTCGGGCGGATCGCCCGCGGTCGGGGCCGATGGTGGGACGGTATTCGGACGAGCCGTATTCATTGCCCGATCTCCATGAGCGGTTCGATTGCGGCGCGAATGGTGTCACGCTGCTGAGGCGACAGCTTGACGAGTTCTGAGGCGAGCCAGTCGGTTCTGCGCTGTTTCAGGCCGAGGATGATGTCCTCGCCCTTCTCGGTCGCTACGAGGCCATTGCGGCGCCGGTCGGTCGGATCGGGCTCAGAACGGGCGATGAGGCCATCCCGCTCCATGGCCTTGACATGGCCCGAGATCGTCGGTCCGCGGAGTTTCTCCATTCGAGCCAGTTCGGCAACGCCGATACCGGGCTGGCGCATGATGGCGACAAGCAGCAGGGCATGCAGCGGCGAAAGCCCGGCATCGTCGCTCTCCCGGCGCAATTGCCGGTACAGGCGGTGAAGGGCAGGGCGCAGCGCTTCGGCCAGCGCATAGGCGTCTTCGATCCCATGATGGCGTTCGACTTTACTCATCGAGTCTCGCTCGCTTGTAGATAGATAGGCTTCCTACCTATATACCTACCGGGCGTCATGTACTTGCGCAAGCGATAATATTGTGAAAGATTTTTTGCTGTCGCGCATTGCACGTCAGTGTTGTAACTCGACAGGAGGAGAAGAGCTGTGAAACGATTTCTGACAACCGTAACAGTGACCGCCTTGAGTGCCTTGCTTGCCGTTACGTCTTTCGACCCGGCCGTCGCCGCGCCGATCCAGCCGCTGATCCAGCCGGCCATCCAGCAGACGGGCGATCAGCCCGCCGGCCTGACCGAAGTTCAATATCGGCATCACAACCGGCACTATCGCGGCCGTCACCGCCCTCATCATCGTCCGCATTACCGGCCACATAATCGTCCGGGCTACTGGCATGGCCATCGCGGCTATCGCCATCACCGTCCCGGCTATCGGCGCCATGATGGCTGGTGGTATCCGATGGCGGCCTTCACCGCTGGCGCGATGATCGGCGGAGCAGTCGCCCATCCGCCGCGCGGCAGCGCACACGTTCGCTGGTGCGCAAGCCGGTACAAGACCTACCGCGCCTCGGACAATACCTATCAGCCGACCAAGGGACCGCGCCGCCAGTGCGTCAGCCCGTGAGGTGAAATGCTTTGAAACCCCTCTCCGCACGGCGGCGAGGGGTTTCTTTCAGGCCGTTGCCGGTAGAGTTGCTTTCAACCCGTCAGCTGTTCCGAGACATCCCACAATCGCCGCCAGGTAGTCTGGTCGAGGGCATGAGGGGCGATCTTTGCGCGCACCGGTGGCCCTTTGAGCTCGTAGAAGCCGCTTGGGCCATACATGGCACCGCCTTCTGCCGTTGGTGAGGTTGCGGCGAAGAGCGTCGGCAGCGCTCCGGCCTCGGCCGATTGTGAGGAAAACGGCTCCACCCATTTCATGGTGCGTTCGAACAGGCTTGCTCTGTCGCGGCCCATGCGAGGTCCAGTGGTTTGCAGGCCGGTAACGGCGTAGCCGGGATGAGCGGCAATGCTCTTGAGCGCCCAGCCTTCGGCGCGCGCGACGCGATCGAGTTCGAGGCTGAACAGCAGCGTCGCCAGCTTCGATTGGCAATAGGCCGCCCACGGCCGATAGCGCCGGCGCCACTGCAGATCGTCGAAATGGATCTGGCCGCTTCGATGCGCCAGGCTGCTCACGGTGACGACGCGCGGGTTTGCGGCGGCGGAGACTTTCGGCAGTAGCCGCATCGTCCAGGCGAAATGGCCGATATAATTGGCGCCCATCTGCATCTCGAAGCCATCTTCGGTTTCATGCCGGTCGGGAATGGCCATGATGCCGGCATTGTTGATAAGCAGATCGATATGCGGCACGGCGGCGGCGATGCGGTCGGCCGTACGTGCGACGGAATCGAGACTCGAAAGATCGAGCGCTTCGAACGTCACGTCCGCATCGGCTGTTGCCGCGCGGATCTTCGCCAGCGCCTCGTTGGCCCTGGCCCCATTGCGAGAGGCGATGATCACCTTTGCGCCGGCCGCCGCCAGAGCCTTCGCCGCCTCGTAGCCGATGCCGCTGTTGGCGCCGGTGATGACCGCGATGCGACCCGTCTGCGGCGGAATGTCTTTCACTGTCCAGTCTGGCATTGCGGAACTCCTGTGAAGGGATTTTGGCATTGCCCATTGTATCTGGTAATTTCTGCATTAAATGCAAGTTTGCAATAAATGAAAATATGTGAGCGCGAAATATGTAATAATGCTTGCTTAGCAATGATTTTCGACGGCCTAATGGCGGAGCATGCCTTTGAATTGCCACGCTGTTCGGACGTCATCACACTCTATGGCCGAAGATTGGATTCGCGGAATGACAACCAAGACCTCATGCTCTGATTTCGTGCAGTTCTTTCGCTCCTGGGTGAGCGATCCCATGCGGGTTGCGGCGGTTGCGCCGTCGGGTGAGCGGCTGGCGAGGCTGATGACGCAGGAGATCGAACCTTTCGATGGCCCGATCCTCGAACTTGGCCCGGGCACGGGCGTATTCACACGCGCATTGCTCGCGCGCGGCATCCCCGAACACGCGTTGACGCTCGTCGAATTCGGCGAGGAGTTTGCCGCTCGTTTGCGCGGGCGTTTCCCTGAGGCGCGAGTGGTCCATATGGATGCGGCGCAGCTTGGCCGGTGCGGCCTTTTCGCTGACGCGCCTTTCGGTGCTGTTGTCAGCGGCCTGCCGCTGCTGTCCATGCCGCCCTCCAAAGTGGCGGCCATCGTCGGCGGTGCTTTCGAAACGATGAAGCCGGGAGCCGCCTTCTATCAGTTCACCTATGGTCCGCGTTGTCCGGTGCAGAAGCCGATCCTTGCGGATCTCGGGCTGCAGGCAAAGCGCATCGGCGGTACGGTGCGCAACATTCCGCCCGCCGGCGTCTACAGGATATCGCGGCAAAATCCTCTGGAACTCTCGATCCCCGGCTCCAAATATCGTAGCACCGGGGAGAATGCCGGAATCAGCGCTTAAGCGCCTGGAGCCGGCGAGGCCGATTTTGGGGCGGCCTTGAGCGAATGGCTGGCAGGGGTAGCGGATGGCGAAGAAGCCGGATGTCGATAGCGCGGTAAGAGAAGGCCGGCGCGAGCGCAAGCGTCGTCAAACTCGCGAACGGATCGAAGCCGCCGCTTTGAAGCTTTTTCTCGAGCGCGGATTTGACGCCACCACCATCGAAGACATCACGGAAGCCGCCGACGTCTCCAAGCGCAGCTTCTTCGACTACTTCCCCAGCAAGGAGGATGTGGTCACTGCCTGGCAGGACGGCTTTGCCCGGGAATTGATCGGCGCTATCGCGGCACAGCCCGAGGCTGCCTCGGTGGTCGAAGTGATCGAGGCGGCCGTCAATTCTGCCCTCCGCACTGCCATGGCCGATCCGCAAAGCCTCGCGCTGGCTGCCTTGATCCGCACTACGCCGGCGCTTAGCGCCCGCGACCAGCTGAAATATGCCAAGCTGGCAAGGAAGCTTGCAGATGCGCTTCATGCCCGCAGCCATGGCAGCAATGCGGCGCATCTTCGTCTGGATTTGCTTGCGGCAGCGGTGGTGACGATGCTGCGCATCGGCGGGGAGCGCTGGGCGCAGTCCCGGCAGGACATTTCGTTGGAAGAGTTCGCTCGCGACTTGTTCGATGAGCTTTGGGCGGCACTTGCCGATCTTGGTGAAGAAGTACGACAGCGCCCGTGACCGCACCCGGTTAAACGGACGAAAGCCGGGCTGATCGATAGCGGCGCATTTAGCGGGGTGCATTGCATATATCGCGATGCAGTCCCATTTACTGGTGGGTCGCGACCGCATCTCTCCCTCGCGGAACCCTCGATTTGCCAGACAAATCTCGGCTCCTCCCCGGATGCCGGAAATGCCAGATAGATTTCAAACCATCAAAAGGGACTATAACCATGTCAGAATTCGACGCAGCCAAGTCCGGTCAGTTCAAGATCGGTGGTGATCTTCCCGTCCATCGTCTCGGTTTCGGTGCCATGCGCATCACCGGCTCGGGCATCTGGGGTGAGCCCGAAGACCACGACGAGGCAGTCCGGACGCTGAAGCGCCTGCCGGAACTCGGCATCAATTTCATCGATACGGCCGATTCCTATGGCCCGGATGTTTCCGAGCGCCTGATCAAGGAAGCGCTTCATCCCTATGGCCATGGTCTCGTCATCGCGACCAAGGGCGGGCTCACCCGCACCGGGCCGAATGTCTGGGTGCCCCTGGGTCGCCCCGAATATCTGATCCAGCAGGCGCACAAGAGCCTGCGCAATCTCGGCGTCGACCGCATCGATCTCTGGCAGCTGCATCGCATCGACACCAAAGTGCCGGCGGCGGAGCAGTTCGATGCCGTGAAGTCGCTGTTGAACGACGGGATCATCCGTCATGCGGGCTTGAGCGAAGTCTCCGTGGCCGACATCGAGGCAGCATCGAAGCATTTCAAGGTGGCAACGGTACAGAACCGCTACAATCTGGTCGATCGCACCAGCGAGGACGTGCTCGACTATTGCGAAAAGCACGGCATCGGCTTCATCCCCTGGTTCCCGCTCGCCGCCGGCGATCTCGCCAAGGAAGGCTCGCTGCTCGATACCATCGCGAAGAAGCACAATGCCGCTCCGAGCCAGATCGCGCTCGCCTGGGTACTGAAGCGCAGCCCCGTCATGTTGCCGATCCCCGGAACCGGCAAGGTCAAGCACCTCGAGGAAAACACGAGCGCTGTGAACATCGTCCTTTCCGACGAGGAATTCGCGGCGCTGGACGCCGAAGGCAAGAAGGCTTTCAAGGCCGCCTGAGTCGAAGGTCGCTCGGCCGATGCGAGATTGCTCACCGACCGGTGGCCGGTGAGCGGCGCTTCCAATGCAAAAATGAGGATCACAATCATGTGAATCTCGGGTTTCGTGCAAATAACGACTGCAAAATAGGCGCTAAAATCCCGAAAATGCCGGCGCTATGCGATATTTTCGGCATTCATGAAGAAAGCAATGCATTCGGCGCATTGCTGCATTGCGAAAGCCGGTCTGTTCATGCCGGCGCTCGCGTTATATCTAATCCCTCGAAGGCAGCGCACCTCCTCCTCCCAGCGCTCCTTCAATGATTGGCAACACTCCTCCTCCCAGTTGCCAATCCGGATCAAGAGCCCGATGCATCCTCCTCCCGCATCGGGCTCTTTTTTTATCTCGACATCGTCAGTGGTTTGCCAGGCCTGCGGAGGCGTTGCGCCTTTGCAATGCCGTCGCGAATTAGCATCGCATCATGTGGTCGGGAACGGCGGGAGTCGCTTGCGCCGCAGGCATCCATGCGTAGAGTGGCGCGACGTTATGGCGGTAAGGAAGGGTTGCATGATGCAGCGCATGGCAAGTTCGGGCCGATGGGGAAAGCTGTCTTTCCGAACTGTCGCAGTGGCCGTGACATTGTTGCTGGCGGCCTGTGGCCGTCCGGTGGGGGTCATGCAGCCGGTTGCCGACAATGTGCCTGGTACATCCAAGGTCGATCTCCTCGTCGCCACAACGCGCCTGCCGGACAAGGACCCGGCGATCCTGTTTTCTGGCGAGCGTGGTCCGGGGCTGAAGATCGATGCAGTCAGCGTCTCCATCCCGCCGGAAGCCAATCGCAAGGTCGGTCAGGTGCAGTGGCCGAGCCGCTTGCCCGGCAATCCGCTGAAGAATTTCGTCACCACCAGCGTCAAGCCGCTCGCAACTGAAGCAGATGGGCGTGCCTGGTTGCATGCTGAACTGCCGAAGGACAAGCGGGTGCTGATCTTCGTCCATGGCTTCAACAACCGCTATGAAGACGCTGTCTATCGCTTTGCGCAGATCGTTCACGATTCGCACGCCGACGTCGCGCCGATCGTCTTCACCTGGCCGTCGCGGGCGAGCATCTTCGACTACGCCTATGACAAGGAGAGCACGAACTATTCGCGTGATTCTCTTGAGGAATTGTTGCGCCGGGTCGCCGCCGATCCTGCCGTTGGCGATATCACCGTCATGGCGCATTCGATGGGAAGCTGGCTTGCCGTCGAATCGCTCAGGCAGATGGCGATCCGTAATGGTCGCGTCGCGCCGAAGATCAACAACGTCATCCTGGCCTCGCCCGATCTCGACGTCGACGTGTTCGGGCGGCAGTTCGCTGCTCTCGGCAAGGACAAGCCGCATTTCACCCTGTTCGTCTCACGCGACGACCGGGCGCTTTCCCTGTCCCGGCGCATTTCCGGCAATATCGACCGCCTCGGCCAGATCGACCCTGCCGCCGAGCCCTATCGCAGCGAGCTCGAAAAGCAGGGCATTACCGTGCTCGATCTCACCAAGCTCAAGACTGGCGATGGCCTCAATCACGGCAAGTTCGCCGAAAGCCCGGAAGTGGTGAAGCTCATCGGCGCTCGGCTCATCGCCGGGCAGACGATCACCGATTCCGATGTGGGCATCGGCGACGCCGTCGGTGCTGTCGCCATGGGTGCTGCACAGACGGTCGGAAGCGTCGCGGGTGCTGCTGTCAGCGCTCCGATTGCGATCTTCGATCCCCGTACCCGCCAGAATTACGGCGAGCAATGGCGTCGTGTCGGCGCTTCCGCCAACAATACCGTCGGTTCGCTCGGCGATAGCGTCGAGGCGACGGCAACAATGTCGGCGACGCCTTAGGGCAATGATCCGTTCATGAACTGATCCGAGATGGTGGCCTTTACCGCTGCCGTAAAAGACCATAGCCACCTCACGCAATCTGATATATCAGAGAAGTGCGCCGATTGACGCGTGGCATATTTGCGAATGGCTTCGGACATGGCCGGCGACAGCCCGGCTGGTCGCCAGTATGATGATTGGCATCAACCGGCGCTCGACCGAACGCCGCTCGGATCAACCGCTAGCAGGAGGAAACCATGTCCGATACCGAAAAGCCCGTTGCACTGATTACCGGCGGTGGCCGCGGCATGGGTGAAGCGATCGCCCGCGAACTCGCCGCCAACGGCTATCGGCTGGCGCTGATGTCGCCGTCGGAAAGCTGCGAAACGCTGGCGGCTGAACTCGGCGGCGTCGCCTCCCGCGGCGTGGCCGAAAAGGCCGAGGACATCCAGGCGATCTTCGATCTGACCATGAAGAGCTATGGCCGCATCGATGCCGTGGTCAATCACACCGGCCATCCGCCAAAGGGCGATCTGCTCGATATCACCGACGAAAACTGGACGCTCGGTTCCGACATGATGATCCTGTCGCTGGTGCGCATGGCGCGGCTGGTGACGCCGGTCATGCTGAAGCAGGGCAAGGGCGCTTTCGTCAACATCACCACCTTCGCCGCTTATGAGCCGTCGCTGGTCTTCCCGGTTTCCTGCACCTATCGCGCCGCCGCCGGCGCCTTCACCAAGCTCTATTCCGATCGCTATGCGGCCGATAATATCCGCATGAACTGCATCCTGCCCGGCTATATCGATAGCCTAAACCACAAGCCGGAAACCGCCGACAAGGTGCCGATGAAGCGCATCGGCCTGATGAGCGAAATCGCCAAGACGGCGGCCTTCCTGCTGTCGGATGGCGCCGGCTACATTACCGGCCAGAATATCCGCGTCGACGGCGGCATCACGCGACACGTCTGATTGGAGTAGATGAGATGAGATGGAAGCGCACGATCCAGCTGCTGGACGTTCACTGCGAAGGGGAAATCGGTAAGGTTGCCATCGGCGGCGTGCCGAAGATCCCCGGCAACAGCATTGCCGAGCAGCTGCATTGGTTGAACACCGATCCGAAGGGGCAGGAGCTGCGCCGCTTCCTCGTGCTGGAACCGCGCGGTGCGCCGATCGGCTCCGTCAATCTTCTGTTGCCGGCGAAGCATTCCGACGCCGATGCTGGCTTCATCATCCTGCAGCCGGACCAGGCGCATGCAAGCTCGGGCTCGAACTCCATTTGCGTGACGACGGCGCTGCTCGAATCCGGCATCGTCGAGATGAAGGAGCCGGAAACGGTCGTCACGCTCGATACGGCGGCGGGCCTCGTCCGCGCCACGGCGACCTGCCGCGACGGCCGCTGCGAGAAGGTGCGGCTGACCATGGTGCCATCCTTCGTCCATGAACTCGACGTCGGTCTCGATACGCAGCAATGGGGCAGGATCAAGCTCGATCTCTGCTATGGCGGCATCTTCTATGCGCTCGTCGATGTCGGCCAGATCGGACTGAACATTGAAAAGTCCAATGCGGCCGCCCTCGTTCAGGCCGGCATGGTCATCAAGGATGCGATCAACCGGGCGATGACCGTGGTTCACCCGGAAATCCCGGCGATCTCGGGCGTCGCCTACGTGATGTTCCGCGATATCGACGCCGATGGCGCCATCCGCACCTGCACGACCATGTGGCCCGGCCGGGCCGACCGCTCACCCTGCGGCACCGGTAATTCCGCCAATCTGGCGACGCTGCATGCCCGCGGCAAGGCCAAGGTCGGCGATGTCTTCAAATCCCGTTCGATCATCGGCTCGGAGTTCGAGGTTGGCCTGCAGGCGGAAACGGAAGTTGCCGGCAAGCCCGCCATCATTCCGACGATCACCGGCCGTGGCTTCACCTTCGGCCTCAGCCAGGTGGCGCTCGACCCCTTCGACCCGATGGCGGCAGGCTTCGCCATGACGGATGTCTGGGGTCCCTCGGCGGGGGATATTTGAGATTAGGCAATCGGCTCCTGTCGCATGGAGAGTTCTGCCCTCACCCTAACCCTCTACCCGCACGCGGGGAGAGGGGACTTCCCCTCAGTTCCGTCCAAGCAGTCAGCTTGAAGGAAGGCTATGGTCGCGTCTATCCCCTTCTCCCGCGAGCGGGGAGAAGGTGGCCGCCCTTCGACAAGCTCAGGAGGCCGGATGAGGGGCTTTTCCGCCTCTCGCTATCGTCCGGGATAAATCACACCCTTGCGCAAGATGATATTCCCATAGAGCCGCGGCTCCCCGGTCTGTATCAGCGCATGCGCCTGCTTCACCCGCTCATAAAACTCCGCCGGCAGCAGCGGCACGACCCGAATGTCGGGCACATGCCGGGCGCAGCACTCGATCATCTCCGCATGAACGGGGTGGATGGCATCGCGGTCTTGCCGGACGGTTGCCCGGAAAATCGCTTGCGGCACGAAATCGTCGATCGGCAGCACGCTGAGCACCGCGTCGAGCACGCGGATGACGCCATGGCCGTCGAGGCGGATGAGGCGGCGGGCGTGTTCGAGGCCGGGATAGTTGCCGTCGACAAGGGCGATCTCATCGCCATGGCCCATGGCGCGCAAGGTCGCCAGCAAGTCCGGGCTCAATAGCGGGTCAATGCCCTTCAGCATGCTCTATCTCCTTGAAGAGGACGTTCTGGTCGACGAGATAGCGCGCGAAGATCGGCAGGCTGGCGCCGCCGATGGCACGGGCCTGCGGCCCCACGGCGCCCTCGATGATTTCGGGCATGACGACGCCCTGGAGATCCAGTTCAGCGGCGGCCCTCATCGTCGCGCGCACCACGCGCTCCCGCACCCAGTTGGGGAAGCCGCCATCGATCACGGCAGCGCTGAAGTCGAGAACGGAAGCGGCCGCGACGATGGCCTGCGCCAGCGCCTTGGCTGTGTCCTGAATCCAGATCTCAAGCGGTTCGCCGAAATCGATCCAATTGTCAGCCGAATACCAGAGGGGGCGCGGGTCGAAGCCGTGATCCCGCAGCAGATTTTCGAGCACGAAGATCGAGGCGATCTCCAGAAGCTGGCGGTTCTCGCCGTTGCGGCCGCGCACGGGCAGGGGGCCGAGCGCACCGGCGGTCCCGGTCCGGCCGACAAAGACGGACGAATTCAGGACGATGCCGCCGCCGATGAAGGAGCCGATGAAGAAATAGACGAAATCCGGATAATGCGGCCCGACGCCGAAGACCAGTTCCGCGCCGCAGGCGCTGGTGGCGTCGTTCTGCATGAAGACGGGGTAGGCGACGCGCGAGGCGATTTCAGCTCGCAGGTCGAACCCGCGCCAGACATCCATGGCTCCTTGCGGCGCGCCCACCTGCTCGGCCCAGTTCCAGAGCTCGAACGGCGCGGCAACGCCCATTCCGGCGATCTTGCGGCGCTGCTCCTCGCTGAGCCGCCCCTCCAGTTCCTTGATGCCCGAGGTGACGAAGGCGATGATTTCCTGCGGCAGCGGGTAGGGGTAGATCTGATGCAGTTGCATCCTGATGCCGCCGACGAAATCCATCAGCACCAGATCGGCGCTTCGCCGGCCGATCTTGACGCCGAAGGAGAGCACGGCATCCGGATTGAGCCGCATGGGAATGGAGGGCTGGCCGACGCGTCCGCGCACCGGCGCGTTGCGCGATAGCAGCCCGTCCTTTTCCAGCTCTCGCATGATGACGGACACGGTCTGCGCCGAAAGGCCGCTTCGCCTTGCGATATCGGCCTTCGAGAGTGCTCCGTGACGACGTACGAGCGACAGCACGAGCCGTTCGTTGTGGGCGCGGACGCCGAGCTGGTTCGCACCCCCGCTGGGGTCGAGAATCGCCGGTGTTGTGGGTGTGTCCTCAGGATCGTGTACGAGAGACATGGGCCTGCTCCTTCCATCATGGCCATGCCCTATTTTTTTCCAGAATGCCACATCGAATTAATAATTCAATCGGATTTATTTATTGACAGCCGGAAATCTTTAAGCTCAGATATGGGCGTAGAGGATGCGGATATGGCCTTGGAGGAGGTCCGTTGGAAATAATCCGACAGGCATGGCGCATCTTCAAGCCGGGTTCGGGCCCGGGGGACTGCCGGGAAGTCCGGCTTTTTAAACATCGGGAGGATTGAATGAAGAAATCTGTTATTTCCGCAGCAGTCGCCGCTCTGGCGCTCGGCGTTGCCTTTGCAGCGCCTGCGAAGGCCGCCGGCGTCTCCGCCTGCCTCATCACCAAGACCGATACCAACCCCTTCTTCGTCAAGATGAAGGAAGGCGCGACCGCTAAGGCCAAGGAACTCGGCGTGACGCTGAAGTCCTATGCCGGCAAGATCGACGGTGACAGCGAGAGCCAGGTCGCCGCCATCGAGAGCTGCATCGCCGATGGCGCCAAGGGCATCCTGATCGCTGCTTCCGACACCAAGGGCATCGTTCCCTCGGTCAAGAAGGCACGCGATGCCGGCCTGCTTGTTATCGCGCTCGACACGCCGCTGGAGCCGGCCGATTCCGCCGACGCCACCTTCGCCACCGACAATCTGCTCGCCGGCAAGCTTGTCGGCCAGTGGGCCAAGGAAACCATGGGCGACAAGGTCAAGGACGCCAAGGTCGGCTTCCTCGATCTGACGCCGTCGCAGCCCTCCGTCGACGTCCTGCGCGACCAGGGCTTCATGATCGGCTTCGGCATCGATCCGAAGGACCCGAACAAGATCGGCGACGAAACCGATCCGCGCATCGTCGGCCATGACGTCACCAACGGCAATGAAGAAGGCGGCCGCAAGGCCATGGAAAACCTTCTCCAGAAGGATTCCGGCATCAACGTCATCCACACGATCAACGAACCGGCCGCAACCGGCGCCTATCAAGCTCTGAAGGCCGTCGGCCTCGAAAAGCAGGTTCTGATCGTGTCCATCGACGGCGGTTGCCCCGGCGTCAAGTCGGTCAAGGATGGCACGATCGGCGCCACAGCACAGCAGTATCCGCTGATGATGGCGTCCCTCGGCGTCGAGGCGATCAAGAAGTTCGCCGATACCGGTGAAAAGCCGAAGCCGACCGAAGGCAAGTCCTTCTTCGATACCGGCGTTTCCCTGGTGACGGACAAGCCGGTTCCCGGCCTGAAGTCCATCGACACCAAGGAAGGCCTCGCAAAGTGCTGGGGCTAAGCCCCTCACGGATGTGATATGATCCCTTCGGGAGCCGCGCCATGCATCTGCGGGCGCGGCTCCTCTTAAAGGGAACAGGCAATCGCAATAGTCATGTCGGTCGGGTTACATCCTGGCTGGCTCCAACAGCCGGCGGTTTCCGCGCGTCCGGCGCGGTGGCGGAGGAACAAAATGTCCGGAGCACAGGAATTCGAACGTGTCCTCGACGGTAGCGACAAGAACGTCGCTTCGTTCGAGCGCAACGATGTCTCTCTTTTGAAGCGCGTGCAGCATTTTCTGCACTCGACGCCAGCGGCGGTGCCGCTGATCGTCCTGGTGTTGGCGATCGTGATCTTCGGCATCGCGATCGGTGGAAAATTCTTTTCCGCCTACACGCTGACGCTGATCCTGCAGCAGATCGCCATCGTCGGCATTCTTGGCGCGGCCCAGACGCTGGTCATTCTGACCGCCGGCATCGATCTCTCCATCGGCGTCATCATGGTCATTTCTTCGGTCGTCATGGGCAATGTCGCGGTTACATACGGCCTGCCGACGCCGATCGCCATTGTGGCCGGCATGATCGTCGGCGGCCTCTGCGGCCTGCTGAACGGCTTTCTTGTCGCCAATATGAAGCTGCCGCCGTTCATCGTGACGCTTGGCACCTGGAACATCGTCATGGCGACGAATTTCATCTATTCCGCCAATGAGACCATCCGCGACACCGATGTCGATGAACAGGCACCATTGCTGCATCTCTTCGCTGCCAGCTTCCGTGTCGGTGGTGCGGTGCTCACCCTCGGCGTGATTGCCATGGTGCTGCTGGTGGTCGGTCTCTGGTACGTCCTCAATCACACCGCCTGGGGCAGGCATGTCTATGCCGTCGGCGATGATCCCGAGGCGGCGAAATTGGCCGGTATCCAGACCAAGAAGGTACTGCTGGCCGTCTACGGTGTTTCGGGGTTGATCGCCGCGCTGGCCGCCTGGGTTTCCATCGGCCGCAACGGTTCGGTCTCGCCATCTTCCGCCGTGACCGATTTCAATCTTCAGGCAATCACTGCAACCGTGATCGGCGGCATCTCGCTCTTCGGCGGCCGCGGCTCGATCCTCGGCACGCTGTTCGGCGCCATGATCGTCGGCGTCGTCTCCATGGGTCTCAACATGCTCGGAGCCGACCCGCAATGGAAGGTGCTTCTGACCGGCGTTCTCATCATCGGCGCCGTCGCGATCGATCAATGGATCAGAAAGGTATCGGCATGACCACGACCGTCGAACCAATCCTCACCGCTCGCGGTCTCGTCAAGCGCTATGGCCGCGTGACCGCGCTCGACAATGCCGATTTCGACCTCTATCCCGGCGAGATCCTCGCCGTGATCGGCGACAACGGCGCCGGCAAGTCCTCGCTGATCAAGGCGATTTCCGGCGCGGTCATTCCCGACGAAGGCGAGATCAAGCTCGATGGCAAGACCGTCCAGTTCCGTTCGCCGATGGAGGCGCGCGAAGCCGGCATCGAGACCGTCTATCAGAATCTGGCACTCTCGCCGGCGCTGTCGATTGCCGACAACATGTTCCTCGGCCGCGAGGTGCGCAAACCCGGCATTTTAGGCTCGGTTTTCCGCATGCTCGACCGGCCTGCCATGGAAAAGCGCGCCCGCGACAAGCTCACAGAACTCGGCCTGATGACGATCCAGAACATCAATCAGGCCGTGGAAACGCTCTCCGGGGGCCAGCGCCAGGGTGTCGCCGTGGCACGCGCCGCCGCCTTCGGCTCCAAGGTCGTCATCATGGACGAGCCGACGGCTGCGCTTGGTGTCAAGGAAAGCCGCAAGGTTCTCGAACTCATCCTCGATGTGCGCGCGCGCGGCTTGCCGATCGTCCTGATCTCGCACAATATGCCGCATGTCTTCGAGGTGGCGGATCGCATCCATATCCATCGCCTCGGACGACGCCTGACCGTCATCAATCCCAAGGATTATTCCATGTCCGATGCCGTCGCCTTCATGACCGGTGCAAAGGCCCCGCCGGTGGAGAATGTTGCCGCATGAGTGTCTCTCTTGAAGATGTGGCCGGCGAGATCATTGCGCGCGCCGGCAACGTAAGACGTTTCCTCGTCGCGATTGCCGGCCCTCCCGGCGCCGGCAAATCGACACTGGCCGACAATGTCGCCAAGGCGTTGAAGGCGAGGGGTGAAAGCGCCGAAGTTCTGCCCATGGACGGCTTCCACATGGACAATGCCGTCCTGATCGAGAAGGGGCTTCTGAAACGGAAGGGCGTGCCTGAAAGCTTCGACGTGCGCGCCTTCCTCGATATCGTCAAGGCCGTGCGCGCCGCCGATCAGGAAGTGCTGGTGCCGGTGTTCGATCGTTCGCGCGAGCTTGCCATCGCCTCGGCCCGCGTCGTGTCGGCCGATCACCGCTTCATCGTCGTCGAGGGCAACTATCTCCTCTTTAGTCAGGGCAAATGGGCGGAACTGGAAGGCCTGTTCGACTACTCGATCATGCTTGCGCCGCCCATGGAAGTGCTCGAGGAGCGGCTATGGGCGCGCTGGAGAGGCTATAAGCTGGATGAGGATGCCGCTCACGCCAAGGTCTATGGCAACGATCTGCCGAATGGCCGGCTGATTCTCGAGAACCGCCGCGCCGCCGATGTCACCATCGATATCGTGCAGGACTGAACTTCCGATCATTTAACTGCCGTCGCGGATTGTTTTGCGATGGCGGTTGGTGCTATCGAAGCGCGATATCAAAATGCACGATGCCGAAGAGCCCGAATGGGCTTTCGCGCAAGATCGCGCTCGCACTTCCAAAGGTCGCGCCATGCAAAAGCTCACCATCCGCCGCCCCGACGACTGGCACCTGCATCTGCGTGACGGAGCGATGCTCGAAGGCGTGATCGGCGATACGTCCAGGCACTTTGCCCGCGCCATCATCATGCCCAATCTCGTACCGCCCGTTGTGACGACAGCGGATGCTACGGCCTATCGCGAGCGTATCATGAAGGCGCTGCCAGCGGGCGATCGCTTCCAGCCGTTGATGACGCTTTATCTCACCGAGCACACCAGCCCCGACGATGTCGAAGAGGGCCAGAAGAGCGGCCTCGTCACCGCCCTCAAGCTTTATCCGGCCGGTGCGACCACGAATTCCCACGGCGGCGTGCGCGATATGAACAAGGCGATGCCCGTGCTGGAGCGCATGGCGAAGATCGGTCTGCCGCTCTGCGTTCATGGCGAGGTAACGACGCCCGACGTGGATATTTTCGATCGCGAGGCCGTCTTCATCGAAACCGTGCTCGATCCGTTGCGTCAACGCCTGCCGGAACTCAAGGTCACGATGGAGCATGTGACCACGTCCGACGGCGTGAACTACATCAAGTCGGCAAAGGCAAACCTCGCCGGTTCGATCACGACGCATCACCTCATCATCAACCGCAATGCCATTCTCGTCGGCGGCATCCGCCCGCATTATTACTGCCTGCCGGTCGCCAAGCGCGAGAGCCATCGCCTGGCGTTGCGCGCGGCGGCAACGAGCGGTGACAGCAGGTTCTTCCTCGGCACGGACTCGGCTCCGCATGTCGATCCGCTGAAGGAATGCGCCTGCGGCTGCGCCGGCATCTATACGTCGATCAACACCATGAGCTGCCTTGCGCACGTCTTCGAGCAGGACGGCGCGCTTGACAGGCTTGAGGCCTTCGCCTCGCTGAATGGGCCGGCTTGGTACGGACTGCCGGTCAATGAGGATAGCATTACCCTCGTGCGCCGGCCTGAAGCCGTGATCTTCCCGGCCAAGATCGAAACCGGAGCCGGTCCCGTCACCGTCTTCGACCCGATGTTCCCGTTGCATTGGGATGTCGAGTCTTAATTTAAGTCAATTATATATAAGTAAAAACAAATATAAAAGTCGTCTTGCAGCACTCCATCGGTGGTTGCCGCAAATTGGAACGTATATTTTGTTGAAATACATTTTCTTTATTATTTGCCGTAACTAATTTGATACCCCTAGAGCCTAGCGTGTCGGCAATCCCCTGCGGTAGAAATCAAACCGTTGAAAGAGCATGATGCTGGTCGATTACAACTCGCTTCTTCTCGCCCTCGGCGTTTCCGCGTCCTGCCTTGCGGTTACCCTGGTCGGAAGCTGGTTCTCCCGTCGGCCGGATACTTTTCTCCTGACATGCTCTGCCGGTCTCATACCTCTCGTTTGCGGCATCTTCATCTATGGCGCCTATGTCGACCATCCCAGGCCGATCTTTGCCATTCTGACTTTCCTTCTGTTTTTCCTTGGCTTCACGACGATCTGGGTGGCGGGCTATCAGTTCCGCACGCGCCGTTTTTCCAAAATCCGCTTCGTCCTTGGCTGCGTGACGGGCATCGCCGCATCCGTCGGGCCGATGCTTGCCGGTTATGACGGGCTGGCCTTCATTGGCGACAACCTCGTCATCTGCGTGCTGCTGCTGCTGACGGCACGCGAATATTGGCTCAGCCGGCACGAGGCACCCACGCCGCTTTACGGCATTACAGCACTCTACACTCTGACGGCTATTTCCTTCGCGCTTTGCGCGGGCGTGCTGATTGCCGATGGCAAGCTGGTGCTCGGACATGCGCCGGACAATTGGGCGGAGGATGTGAGCATCGCCATCTGCATTGCCGGAATGACCGGGATCGGGGCGCTATCGCTTGCACTGCATCAATGGCGGCAGGCCGCGCTGCACCGCCAGGAGGCGATCACCGATCTCCTGACCGGGCTGCTCAATCGCCGCGCGCTGTTTGATCTCTACGGCCATCGCTCCTTCGGCCCGTCGATGGCCGTCATCATCTTCGACATCGATCGCTTCAAGACGATCAACGATCAGCATGGCCATGCCGCCGGCGATCTCGTGCTGAAGCTTTTCGGCCAGGAGCTTTCCTTCGGACTGCGCTCTTCCGACACCGTGGCTCGCCTCGGTGGCGAAGAATTTGCGCTCGTTCTCGACAATACGCTGCCCGGCCGTGCGGAGCAGGTGGCCGAGCGGGTGCGCGATGCCTTTGCCGCAAGGGTAATCAGCGTCGAAGACAAATCTTTTGCCTGTACCGTCAGCGCAGGCGTCGCGACCGGCACAGCCGAAGGGCTGGGCTTTGACGACGTGCTGCGCGCCGCCGACAAGGCGCTCTACGAGGCGAAGCGAAACGGCCGCAACCGTGTCGAGGTCGCGGCCTATCTGCGGGCGGTCTAATCCGCAATTGAGCGCGGGCGCCCCGCCATCGTCCCAATGCCGTTAGAACAGGGCTTTCACGAAAGCGCAGGCGGCGAGCAGCGAGGCAACGGTGCGCACATGGTTCCACCATGTCCAATCGACGAGATAGGTCGACCATAGCTGCGCCGATTCTGCGGAATGGCCGTCAACCTTGTCGAGCGCGTCGTTCAAGGGCACATTGAACACCATCGTCGAAAGCAGACTGGCAACGATATAGAACGCCGCGCCCGCCAGCATCATCATGCTGGTGCCGCCACGCCAGTAAAGGATCGCCATCACGGCGATGAAGATCGAGAGCGCCGCCGTCAGCAGGAACAGTACGATGAAGGGCGAACGCACGATCGTCGTGTTGATCGATTGCATCGCTGTAATCCCCTGATCGACGGGGAGGCGGGCGAAGGCCTGCATGATGAAGGTCGAGAAGGCGAAATAGACGCCGGCGAGAAGGCTGCTGCTGATTGCGGCGATGATCAGAGCGATATTCGTGATCGGAAAGGTCATGGCTGGACACTCCAGATGCCGGTTGCGGCGGTTTGTCGGGCATAATCGGAAAAGTCTTTGGCTTGCCTGCCGAGGATCTGGCGGACGCCATCCATGACGGGCGAATTGCGGCCGTCGAGAACCTGCGTGAAAAGCTCATGCAGGAGATCGGTCGCCTCGCGCGGCAAACCGTAGGCGGTCATCTCGGCGATGAAGGCATCGACCGGAACCGTCTCGTAGTCGATGGTCCTGTTGGAAGCCGTCGCGATTTCGGAAACTGCTTGGCGAAAGGTCAGGGCGCGTGGCCCCGTCAGTTCGTAGGTTCTGTTGCGGTGACGCGGATCGATGAGGCACGCGACAGCCGCGTCGGCAATGTCCTCGGCATCGACGAAAGGTTCCGGCACATTGCCGGCCGGCAACGCCAGCTTCCCTTGCAGAATTCCGTCCATGAAGGCCCCCTCGCTGAAATTCTGGTTGAACCAACTAGCGTGAAGCACGGTATAGTCGATGTCGGCGGCCTTAAGCCCTTCCTCGCTGCGGACCGCTCCATCTTCTCCGCGTCCGGAGAGCAGGACGATATGTCCCACACCGACTTCAGCGGCCGTCTTGGCAAGCACGCCGATGGCCTCGGCCGCCCAGTCGACCGAGAGGTCGGGCTGAAAGGTGACATAGGCGGCGGAAGCGCCTTCCAGCGCCTGACGCCAGGTGTTGCGGTCCTGCCAGTCGAAGCGGGGCGTCGTCGAGCGGGAGGCTGCGCGAACCGTGAGGCCACGCGCCTTAAGTCGCTCGGCGACCCGGCCGCCGGTTTTCCCTAGTCCACCGATGATGGCAATTGTCGATATCTGCATTTCAAACTCCTCCAGCGGAAAATGTGATAAACTCTCTCATTTGCGAAATGTGATAAACTCTCTTATATTGCGTGTCAACAGTCACAGGTAGGGAACGACATGACGCAGGAACCGATCGCGAGACGCAGGCGCAGCAAGGACGAGGCGGGCACGCCGCGCCGTATACCGAGCCAGCAACGCGGCCGTGAGCGCGTAGATCTGATCCTTTCGGTGGCATCCGATCTGATCGCCAAGAACGGCAGCGATGCGCTGCGCATGGGGGAGATCGTTGAAAAGGCTGGCGTTTCCTTCGGGTCGCTCTACCAATATTTCCCGGACAAGACGGCGATCATCCGCGTGCTGGCCGAGCGCTTCAACGAGCAGGGACGGCAATGCGTCGAGGATGAGCTGATGGCGATCCAAAGTCGCGACCAGCTCCAGTCAGCCCTTGGCCGGATCGTCGATGGCTACTATGCGATGTTTCTGGGGGAGCCCGTCATGCGCGACATCTGGCACGCCACCCATGCCGACAAGCTGCTGCAGCAGGTCGATGCCGAGGATATGGAGTGGCACTCGCAGGCCTTTCTCACCGTTCTCGAACGTCTCTGGCCGGAGCGCGATCATTCCGAACTCGCAAGAACAGCGCGATTGACCATGCAGTTGGTCGCCGCAGCCGTTCGCTATGCGATTTCCATCGAGCGGGAGGAGGGCGACAAGGTGATCGCGCTGTTCAAGACCATGCTCCCTGCCGATCTCGGGCTTGCCCAGTAGCTCGCTCGGAGCCGCCTTTGCCCGCGGCAGCCGCGGCGATGCCTGCAAAACCTTTCATACGTCTGGAAACTCGGGCCGCTTGCTGCTATTGCCGCTGGAATATTAGCGCTGCGAAGGAGGCCCCTTATGACCCAGATGATATTCACCGATCGCGCCGTCATGGCTGAGCTGATGGCCAGGATGCTTTGGGAGATCAAGGCGGTCCACTTCAATGCCGACAAGCCCTACAAGTTCGCGTCCGGCATGGCGAGCCCGGTCTATATCGACTGCCGCAAGCTGATTTCCTATCCGCGCATCCGCTCAACGATCATGGATTTTGCCGCAAGCCTCATCGTCCGCAATGTCGGCTTTGAGCAGTTCGACTGCGTTGCCGGCGGCGAGACGGCAGGCATTCCCTTTGCCGCCTTCCTGGCCGAGCGCTTGAACCTGCCGATGATCTACGTCCGCAAGCAGCCTAAGGGTCATGGCCGCAACGCGCAGATCGAAGGCGACATGAAGGACGGCGCCCGCGTGCTCGTCATCGAGGACCTGACGACGGCCGGCGGCAGCATGTTCACCTTCATCGACGCGATCCGCGCGGCCGGCGGCATCGTCGATCATGGCATGGCACTGTTCTACTACGGCATCTTCCCCGAGGCGGTCGAACGCTTTGCCAACCGGAAGGTCAACCTGCAATACATCACGACCTGGCGCGAAGTGCTTGCCGTCGCCAAGGAGCAGAAGCTGTTCGACGACAAGACGCTCGAGGAAGTTGAAGCCTTTCTCAACGCGCCGCTCGCCTGGTCCGGCTGGAACGGCGGCATTTCGGAGCTGCCCACAAACTGATGCTTTGCTTTTGCACTGAATCTATCTAATCGATTTATGTAACTGGACACGACAGACGCGCTCTTTGGGAGGCCGGAATGATATTGTGCTGTGGCGAAGCTTTGATCGACATGCTGCCGCGGGATACGACGCTGGGCGAAAAGGGCTTTGCCCCCTACGCTGGCGGCGCGATCTTCAATACCGCGATAGCGCTGGGGCGCCTCGGCATTCCCACCGGCTTCTTCACCGGCATCGCCGACGACATGATGGGCGAGATTCTGCGCGACACGCTCTCGGCCTCCAAGGTCGATTTCAGCTATTGCGCCATCACGCCGCGCCCGAGCACGATCGCCTTCGTCAAGCTTGTCAACGGCCAGGCGACCTATGCCTTCTATGACGAAGGCACGGCCGGCCGCATGATTACCGAGGCCGATCTTCCGACGCTCGGCGATGATTGCGAGGCGCTCCATTTCGGCGCGATCAGCCTGATCCCCGATCCGTGCGGCGCGACCTATGAAGCGCTGATGAAGCGCGAACACCAGAGCCGCGTCATCTCCCTCGACCCGAACATCCGCCCGGGCTTCATCAAGGACAAAACAGCCCATATGGGCCGCATCGGTCGGATGGCGGCCATGTCCGACATTCTCAAATTCTCCGACGAGGATCTGGAATGGTTTGGTCTGTCAGGAAATCATGACGAGCTCGCCACCCATTGGCTGGGGCAGGGCGCAAAGCTCGTCGTTATCACCAAGGGTGCTGAAGGCGCGACAGGCTACACCAAGTCGCTGAAGGTCTCTGTGCCGAGCGAGCGCGTCACCGTGGTCGATACCGTCGGCGCTGGCGACACTTTCGATGCCGGCATTCTGGCGTCGTTGAAGATGAACAACCTTTTGACCAAGGCGCAGGTGGCTTCGCTGAATGAAAAGGCGCTGCAGGATGCGCTCGCGCTGGGCGCCAAGGCTGCTGCCGTCACCGTCTCCCGCGCTGGCGCCAACCCGCCCTGGGCGCATGAGATCGGGCTGTAATTTAACCCTCCCCTTGAGGGGGAGGGTCGGCACGCAGTGCCGGGGTGGGGTGATCCTCTAGCCGCTCTCGCACGGAGAGCCCGTCACCCCCACCCGCCGCCTTGCGGCGACCTCCCCCTCAAGGGGGAGGTGCAGAAGCATGTTACTTCGCGCGGCTTGCCAGAGCAGCCACCAGCCCCTGCGTCGAGGAATCGTGGCCGGCGGCGCTTTCCTTGCCTTCGATGACCGGAAGCAGGCCCGTTGCCAGTTCCTTGCCGAGCTCGACGCCCCACTGGTCGAAGGAGTTGATGCGGAAGAGCACGCCTTCGACGAAGACGCGGTGTTCGTAAAGAGCGATCAGGCGGCCGAGTGCGAACGGCGTCAGCTTGTCATAGACGAAGGTGATCGACGGACGGTTGCCGGTGAAGACGCGGTGCGGCGCGATGAAATCGGCCTTCTTGTCGTCCATGCCCTTGGAGGTGAGCTGTGCCTTGGCTTCCTCGAAGGTGCGGCCCTTCATCAGCGCTTCCGACTGTGCCAGGCAATTGGCCATCAACAGGTCGTGCTGATGGCGCAGGTTCGGTTCGAAGCCGTTGGCGGCGATCATGAACTCGGCCGGGATGATGCTCGTGCCCTGGTGGATGAGCTGGTAGAACGCGTGCTGGCCGTTGGTGCCAGGCTCGCCCCAGACGACCGGGCCGGAATTGCCTTCGACCGGCGTACCGTCGATGGTGACGCCCTTGCCGTTCGATTCCATGTCGAGCTGCTGCAGGTAGGCCGGGAAGCGCGACAGGCGCTGGTCGTAAGGCAGGATCGCCCGCGTCGGGTAGCCGAGCACGTTGCGATGATAAAAGCCGATGAGGCCAAGCAGCATCGGCAGGTTTTCCCTGAAGGGCGCCTGACGGAAATGGTTGTCCATCGCATGCGCGCCGTCGAGGAACTTACCGAAGTTTTCCGGTCCGATCGCGATCATCAGCGGCAGGCCGATCGCCGACCAGATCGAGTAGCGGCCGCCGACCCAATCCCAGAAGCCGAAGACGCGCTCGCTGTCGATGCCGAAGGCGGCGACCTTGTCGAGCGCCGTCGAAACGGCGGCAAAATGATGCTGAACGGCAGCTTCGCCAAGCGCATCGGCAATGAACTTGCGCGCCGTCTGGGCGTTGGTCATCGTCTCGATCGTCGTGAAGGTCTTGGAAGCGACGATGAAGAGCGTCGTTTCCGGCTTAACGAGCTTCAGGATGTCGGCGATATGGGCGCCGTCGATGTTGGAGATGAAATGCGAGCGCGGACCGTCATGGAAGGGTGCCAGCGCCAGCGTCGCCATGACCGGGCCGAGATCTGAGCCGCCGATGCCGATGTTGATGACGTCGGTAATCGCCTTGCCCGTCGCGCCCTTCAGCGCGCCCGAACGGATGCCGTCGGCGAACTTGCCCATGGCGGCGAGCACGGCGTTGACGTCAGGCATGACATCCTTGCCGTCGACGAGCACCGGCTTGTTGGAGCGGTTGCGCAGCGCGGTGTGCAGAACGGCGCGGTTTTCGGTGAAGTTGATGGCGACGCCCGAGAACATTTCCTCGCGCTTGGCGGCGACGCCGCCCTCGGCTGCGAGCTTTTCGAGAAGGGCGAGAATGTCGTCGTTGACAGCCGTCTTGGAGTAATCCATCAGCAGGTCGTCGAACGAGGTGCTGAAGCGGGAAAAGCGGTTGGGATCGGCGGCGAAGGCGGCGCGAATATCGGTGGCCTTCGTTGCAGATGCAGTGCTCTTCAGTTGATCGACGAGGGCGTTCATGGAGGACTCCTTGCGGTTCGCGCCGCTTGCCGTCCGAAGAGGGCAAGGCACTCTGAGTTGGTCGCGGAAACTATTCCCTATGTAGGGCGTAAATCAAGTTCACGTATCGTCCAAAAAGAAAAAAGGCCGCTCGCCGACTAAGGAGAGCAGCCTCTTGAATGACACGGAATTATGTCAGCCGCGCAACTCCTTGCGCAGGATCTTGCCGACATTCGATTTCGGCAGTTCCGTGCGGAATTCGATGAAACGCGGGCGCTTGTAGTTGGTCAGATTCGCGGCGCAATGGGCCTTGACGTCGGCCTCGGTCAGAGCCGGGTCCTTCTTGACGATGAAGAGCTTCACCGCCTCGCCGGAATGCGGGTCGGGCACGCCGATCGCTGCTGCTTCCAGAACGCCGGGATGCATGACTGCGACTTCCTCGATCTCGTTGGGATAGACGTTGAAGCCCGAGACCAGGATCATGTCCTTCTTGCGGTCGACGATTTTGGTATAGCCGCGCTCGTCCATGAAGCCCATGTCGCCGCTACGGAAGAAACCATCCGGCGTCATGACGCGCGCGGTTTCGGCCGGCTGCTTCCAGTAGCCGGCCATGACCTGCGGCCCGCGGATGCAGATCTCGCCGACTTCGCCGAGCGGCAGCGAATTGCCGTTCTCGTCGCGAATGTCGAAATCAGTGCCCGTGATCGGCAGGCCGATCGTGCCGGAGAATTCCGAACTGTCGAAGCGGTTGGCGCTTGCGACCGGTGACGTCTCGGAAAGGCCGTAACCTTCGGTGATCCAGGCCCCCGTCATCTTCTGCCAGCGTTCGGCGACCGGCCGCTGCACCGCCATGCCGCCGGCAAGCGTTGCCGTGTTGGAAAGATCGAGCTTGGTGAATTCGGGATTGTTCATCAGCGCGTTGAACAGGGTGTTCAGGCCAGGGAACATGTCGAACTTGTACTTGCCCAGCTCCTTGATGAAGGCCGGTATGTCGCGCGGGTTGGCGATCAGCACGTTATGGCCGCCGAGAGACATGCCCATCAGCGAATTCACCGTCAGCGCGAAGATGTGATAGAGCGGCAGTGCGCAGACGAAGGTCAGCTGCTCCGGACGCGGCTTGTTGATATAGGCGGATTGCAGCCAGAGCAGCAGTTGCAGTTGATTGGCGAGCAGGTTGGCGTGGGTGAGGATCGCGCCCTTGGCAACGCCGGTCGTGCCGCCGGTATATTGCAGGAAGGCGATGTCGCTGCCGGTCAGTTCCGAAAGCTTCAACGGCAGGCGCGCGCCTTCGGCGATCACGCTCTTGAAGCTGCGATGACCGGGGATGGACCAGGCCGGCACGAGTTTCTTCACCTTGCGGACGATGAGATTGACGATGTGGCCCTTGAGGCCGAGCATGTCGCCGAGCGCTGTCACGACAACATGGCGCACATCTGTATGGGCCAGAACCTGCTCCACCGTATGGGCGAAGTTTTCAAGAACGAAGATCGCCTTGGCGCCGCAGTCGCGCAGCTGGTGCTCCAGTTCGCGTGGCGTATAGAGCGGGTTGACGTTGACGACGACGAGGCCGGCGCGCAGGATGCCGTAAACCGCGATCGGGTTCTGCAGCACGTTCGGCATCATCACGGCAACGCGATCGCCTTTCTGAAGTCCAAGGCTCTGCAGCCAGGCGGCGATCTTGCGCGTCTGCATGTCGAGATCGCGATAGGTGATGGATTTGCCCATGCTGGTGAAGGCGGGTCTGTCGGCATAGCGCGCGCAGCTCTCTTCCAGCAACTCGGCGAGCGATGCGTGCTCCAGCGGCGGCAGTTCCGCCGGTACGATATCCGGATAAGAGGCGAGCCAAATCTTCTTGACCTGCGGTCTATCCGAAGGAGCGGAGACTGAATTCATGCGCACTTCCTCCTCTACGCATCATCACCACGCCCCGCCGTCACATGCGGCGGCTATGCAGAGTGTCATTGGACGATCAAAAAGTCTCCCGCTTTTCACATCGCCGCACTTATTGCTCTCAACTAAATCATCGGAGCGAGAAAGAAGCTACAATAACCTTGACGTAAACGTCAATAATCGTCGTACGCTCACGTTTTTTTACAATCTTGAAAAAAGTACTGGAACTTTTATGACAACGGAGCGTTAATAGCGCCATGGGCCTAAACCCATCGGAGCATCGTGCTGCCCCAAAGAGCAGATCGGACGCTCCATAGTTTATGTGACGCGTATCCAAAAGGAGGTGCGCATATGCATAAAGAGAGTGCCGATATTTCGAGCCGTGACCTTTACATCAAGGACATGTCGATGCTGGTTGCCTGCGACCGTGTCGAAGGGTCCAGGGTGTTCGGTTCGGACGGTAAGCAGATTGGTCATATCGAGCGGCTGATGCTTGAAAAAAGCGATGGACGCATCGCTTTCGTCATTCTGAGCTTCGGCGGCTTTTTCGGCATCGGGCAGGATCACTACCGGCTGCCATGGGAAAAGCTGCGCTACGATGCTCGCATCGCCGGCTATCGCGTCAGCATGACCAAGAACGACATTGAAAAAGCGCGTCGCTTCGCCAGCAAGGACGACCACGACCACAAGGACCATGGCCACAGAAGCCATGATTATTTTGGCGTGCCCCCTTATTGGATGTGAGCGCGCTGACGGAACCGCTGCGGTAAGCCCCGCCGGTGCGGGGCTGTGCCTTGTTCGGTTCTATTGAAACCGACCATGTCTTTGCACGATCTCGATCTTGTAGCCATCGGGGTCGGTGACGAAGAAGAGCAGCGCAAAAAGCTTCCCATCGCGATTGAGCTCCACGATCTTGCCGGGGTTGAGCCCCAGTTCGCTCATGCGCGCATGTTCGTCCCTCAGTTCGGTAACCGAGACCGCAAGGTGGCCATAGGCCTCGCCTTGGGCATAAGGCTCGATGCGCCCCTGATTGACGGTCAATTCCAGTTCGAATCCCGTCTCGGCATTGCTGAGATAGATCAGCGTGAAGGTCTCGAAGACGATGCGGTCGGCAATCTTCAGCCCGAAAGCCTTGTCGTAGAAGTCGATCGAGCGCGCTTCGTCGAGCACGCGGATCATCGAATGAATCATCTTGGCCATCGGCGTCTCCCTTGATTGTCCGGGCATGTCATTGCAGCCAATGCCACCGGCAAGCGGCGAAGGCAAGTATGCGGAAATTTGCCCTATCCCGAGACGAGCGCAGATCCGGGGTTCCAGGATTGCGGCTGCTCTGCTTAACTCCCTGGCGCTCAGGCACGTGTCTCAAGGGGGAAGCCATGTACTACGCCATTCTGGCCTATCATGAAGAAGATATCGTCGAATCCTGGAGCGAGGAGGAGGATGCCGCGCTCATGACGGACCTTCTGGAGATCAATGACCGCATGGTCGCGCAGAAATCGCTGGGGCCGGCCGCACGTCTCGGATCGACCCAGGACGCCGTTACCTTGCGGGGGAAGGGTGCCGGACTGGTCGTCGATGGCCCGTTTGCCGAAACGAAGGAACAATTGCTGGGCTTCTACGTCGTCGATTTTCCGACGATCGAGGAAGCGGTCGAGGCCGCGCGCGAATTGCGCCGTGCAAATCCGACCGCCGTCTACGAAATCAGGCCGATCTCGCTCTACATACCCGGCGCATCCCTGCCATCAGGCGAAGGCAATTGACGGGAGACGGTAACGGCCTTCGATCTCAATGGGGCTGGAGCCCGATCTTGTTCGTGACCGACCGCTCGATCATCTCCATGCCGTCATAGATCAGCACTGCCATCAGGCCGACGATGAGGCCGCCCTGCAGGATGAAGGCCGTGTTGTCGTTGATGAGCCCGGCGATGATGACTTCGCCCAACCCCTTGGCGGCAACGGTGGAGCCGATCGTTGCGGTGCCGATATTGATGACGGTCGCGATTTTCAGTCCTTCGATGATGAGCGGCAGGGCAAGCGGCAGTTCGACGCGGAAGAGGCGCTGCCAGCCGTTCATGCCCATGCCGTCGGCGGCATCGAGGACGGAGGCCGGCACCTGCTGCAACCCGGCGACCGTGTTTTCGAAGATCGGCAGCAGCGCATAGAGGAAAAGCGCGATGAATGTCGGCACCGCGCCGAAGCCGGTGGTGGAAATGGCAAGTGCCAGCACGGCAACCGGCGGAAAGGTCTGGCCGGCATTGGCGATGGCGCGCGACAGCGGCAGGAAATCCGCGCCGATCGGCCGCGTGACGAAGATGCCGCCGAGAACGGCGAGGATACCGCTTGCGGCAATCGAAACGAGAATCAGCTCGAGATGGCTGAGCGCCAGGCTCGGCAGGCTGTTCTGCGTATAGATCGGCGACGCCCCGAATTTGGTCAGCGGCGCCAGAACCGGCGTCAGCCATTCCGGGCGGAACAGCATGACGAGCAGCAGCGCCAGCGCCAGGATGCGGAAGAGATTGGCGGCGATAAGTCTCATGCCTTGCGGCCCAGCTCGATCAGGTGCCTGATCGAAATCGATCCGACGGGCATCTTGCGTTCGTCCTCGACCGTCGCCTCATCCGCACCCTGCCAGATCAATTCGGCCAAGGCATCGCGCAGATTGAGGGTCTGCGGCAGGCTGTAGCCGAGGCCGGGCCGTGGCGGCTGCATGCTTTCCTTCAGCGGCAGCAGCGACATCAGCTTCAAGGCGCGGTCAGACGTGCCGGTCAGCTGCTGGACGAAGGGATCGGCCGGTTCCGTCAGGATCTTCTCGGGCTCGGAGCATTGCAGCAGCTTGCCGCCGCTCATCACGGCGATCTTGTCGCCGAGATGAAAGGCTTCGTCCATGTCGTGGGTGACGAGGATGACAGTGGTGCCGAACTGCTTCTGGATGGCGAGCAGATCGTCCTGCGCCTTGCCGCGGATGACCGGATCGAGCGCGCCGAAGGGCTCGTCCATCAAAAGCAGTTCCGGTTCGGCGGCTAGCGCACGCGCCACGCCGACACGCTGCTGCTGGCCGCCGGAAAGCTGGCTCGGATATTTGGCCGCGAATGTGCCGGGGTCGAGACGGAAGAGGTTAAGCAGTTCTTCGACGCGGTTGTCGATGCGAGCTTTCTCCCAGCCGAGCAGCTCGGGCACTGTCGCGATGTTCTGCGCGACAGTGCGGTGCGGAAACAGCCCGTGCCCCTGGATCGCATAGCCGATGCGGCGGCGAAGCTCCGTCGCCGGTACTTTCATGACGTTTTCGCCGCCGACGGAGATATGTCCCTCGGTGATCGGCACCAGCCGGTTGATCATTCGCATCAGCGTCGACTTGCCGGAGCCGGAGGTGCCGACGATGACGGTGATCGTGCCTTTCTCCATGCTCATGCTGACATCATCAACGACAGTTGCGCTGCCATAGCGCTTGGTGACGCCCTTGAGCTCGATCATGTTGGTCATGCGCGTTGTCCCCGGATGCTGTCGATGACCGCATCGAGGATGACGGCCGATGAGAAAGCGAGAAAGACCGTCGGCACGGCGCCGAGCAGCACGAGGTCGTTGGCCGTCTGGCCAATGCCCTGGAAGATGAAGAGGCCGAAGCCGCCGCCGCCGATCAGCGCCGCCACGGTGACGAGTCCGATCGCCTGCACCAGCACGATGCGGATGCCGGTGAGAATGACGGGAAAGGCCAGCGGCAGGTCGATGCCGGTCAGGATCTGCCGGCGCGTCAGTCCCATGCCGGCGGCGGAATCGCGCACGGAGGGGTCGACGCCGGCAAGGCCGACGACGGTGTTGGCGACGATCGGCAGCAGCGAATAGATGACGAGCGCCACTAGCGCCGGGGCCGCACCGATACCCTTGATGCCGATTGCGGCGGCGAAGGGCACGTTGGCGGCGATATAGCCGAGCGGCAGCATGAGGATGCCGAACAGCGCCAGGCTTGGAATGGTCTGCACCAGGCTCAGAGCCCGCAGCACGATGGCGCGGATGCGCGGCTGCCAGTAGCAGAAGATGCCGAGCGGCAGCGCCAGGACGATGGCGATCGCGACGGAGCCGAGGGAGAGGAATACATGACCCAGCGCCTCGTGCCAGAACTTGTCGGCATTGTTGGCATATTCCTTCATGATCGAGAGATTGTCGAGCAGGTCGGAGCGCAACACGACCGCGAGCAGGGCGGCATAGACCGCCAGCGCCGCGACCCGCAGCCAGGGCGTCAGCCGCAGCTTGACCAGCGCGTCCGAAATCATCAGTCCGATGACGGCGAGCAGCACCCAGAAGCAGCCGCCGGGCGTAATGCGCGCGACCGTACTGCCCGTCGGCGTCGCGGCAGTCGAAACTAGCCCGAGCGTGACGATGAGCATCGCGATCGCCAGTGTCGCGATCCCGAGACGGATGACCTGGTTGTGCAGGAAAAGGACGGCTAGTCCCGCCGCGGCCAGAAGAACGACCAGGCATATTGCGGACGGCTGCGTAAGGAGCTGGGTCAGCAGCTGCGGCTTGCCGGCGGCGATGCGGTTCGCCTTGACGATGATGAACGGCATCCAGGCTGTGGCCAGCGCGCCGCCTGCCACCAACACCACTCCGAGACGGTCCACTCTGCGGACCGCTAGCGCATCTTCCATCAGGCAAGCTCCGTCAGCGCATGAGCCCAAAATTCAAGGCAGGTTCGGACAAGATCATGCCCAATCGAAACTCCCGCGGCCTCACTCTATCAAAATGAAGCCGCGAGAGCAGTGTGATAGCCTTACTTCAGGAAACCATTGTCCTTGAGGTAGGATTCGGCAACGGCCTTAGCTGGCTCACCATCGACCTGGATGCGGCCGTTCAGCTTGCGCAATACGTCAGCGGTCAGGCCCTTGAAGACCGGAGCGAGAATTTCTTCGATCTTTGGATTGGCCTTCAGCACGTCCTCGCGGATGATCGGCGTCGGCGCATAGACCGGCTGCACGCTCTTGTCGTCGTCAAGAACGGTCAGTTCGGCGGCTTCGATGGCGCCGTCGGTGCCGTAGACCATCGCCGTGTTGACGCCGTTGGTCTGGTCGGCAGCAGCCTTGATCGTCGCTGCGGTATCGCCGCCCGAAAGCACGACCTCCTGATCAGGCTTCAGCTTGAAGCTGTAAGTGGTCTCGAAGGCTGGCAATGCCGCCGGGGAGTTGACGAACTCGGAGGAGGCCGCGATCTTGACCGAGCCGCCGCCGGCAACCCACTTGCCGAAATCGGACATGGTCTTCAGCTTGGCCGGCCCGGCAACATCGTTGCGCACGCCGATCGCCCAGGTGTTGTTGGCCGGCGAAGGTGTCAGCCAGACGATCTTGTTGGCGTCGTAATCCAGCTTCTTGGCGAGATCATAGCCCTGCTGCAGGTTCTTCCAGGCCGCGTCGTCTGCCTTGTTGAAGAAAAAGCCGGCATTGCCGGTATATTCGGCATAGATGTCGATTTCGCCTGATGTGATCGCCTTGCGAACAACAGGCGTCGTGCCGAGCGCGATGCGATCCTGCGTCTTGATCCCGTTGGCGTTGAGCGCGGCGAGGATGATGTTGCCGAGCAACGTGCCTTCGGTGTCGATCTTGGAGGAGACGACGACGTCGGCGGCGCTGGCGCCACTGGCGAGGAAGGCCGTCAGAGTGGCGGCAAGTGCAAGCTTCTTGAGCATGATGTTTCCCTTTGTACCCCGTTAAACCTTTGTTCTACTTGCCCGTGCCGCCTCGCAAGGCGCAATCCGGACATGCAGGCTTCGAGCGAGCCGACGGCTCGCAAACGAATTCATGGCTGCTTCGGGCACGCAGCGCTCATCGTGGAAAAATCGATGCGCTTCGGATTCCCGTAGCAGTCGCGCGATTATGACGAGCGTACTCGACATTCGCGCGAAATTGGATTTCTTTTTTCGGGGGCAAGTGCGTTTGTTTTTGTTCCCCTTACCCGTTTGGCGATGTTCCGATCTCATTTTTGCGGCTGGATCAGTTAAACGCCGGGGAAACGATAGCCGTCGCCCTTCAGCTTAGGGATATCTTTTTTCGAGAACACATCATATCGTCGGGATATCGTTGATATTGTTATGCTCAAGCCTGCGCGTGCGCTGCGGATGAGGGGTGGGATTTGTATCTCGGCGCATTGTTCATAGCCGATATGGTGTTTTCCGTCGGTTCGGTCCGCGAAACGGCGCGGCGGCTGTGTTTTTCTGCCTCGACCGTCTCCGGCGCGCTGCGTCGCCTCGAAACGGAGCTGGCGCTGAAACTTGTCGAGCGTGCATCCGGCGAACTGGCGACCCTTTTGGCGAGTTCGAAAGTACAGAAGGGATTGCAGCCCATTCTCGCCGGCATGCGCCAGCTTTCAGCTCTGATGAAGGAGCCGCCGGCGCCCGGGGAATATGACCAGTGGGCTGCGCGCCTGTCGCTGAAGATCGCCACGATCGAACGTTTCCTCGAGGTTGCCGATCAGGGAAGCATCAATCGCGCCGCCCGCCGCCTGCGGCTGGGCCAGCCGCAGCTCTCCCTGCAGATCGCCAATCTGGAGGAGCTGTTCGGCTGTCGGCTGTTCGCCCGGCAGGCGCAGGGGTCGGTGCTGACGGAGGCTGGCCAGGAGATTCATGCCATCCTTGCTGCGATTGCGCATGCATGGGACGAGATGAAGGCGGCGGCCGACGAACGCTTTCAGCGGACGGCCCGCTCCGTGCGCATCGGGTCGATCATTCCCACAGGCTCGGAAAGCTGGGTGGCGCGGTCGCTTGCAAGCCTCGTATCGCGCTGGAATATCGGCGGCAACCGCAACATGCTGTCGCTATTGCTGATGACGGCCGACGATCTGCGCGAGGCGCTGAGGTCCGGCCGCATCGACGTCGCCATCGTCGATTCCGTCTTCGGCCTCGATGCCTTCGAGCATATGGAGCTTGTTTCGACCGATATGGTGGCGATCGCCCCGATCGACAGCACCGAAGAGACCTTCGCCGCGCTCGTGGAAAACCATCCGCTCTGCGTGCCCAGCCCGCGCACCGGCATCGGCAATGCCGCAACGGCCTTCGGCTACGACAGCCGCGATCGCCGCCGGTTTCGCGGCCGTGACATCACCTCGGCCGATTCGCTGCCTGTTATCGTCGATCTCGTCGCCAATCACGGCTATGTCTCGTTTCTCGGCCGCGTCAGCGCCTTGCCGATTTCGGACAAGGTGCGCATAGTCGATCCGGATGAGATCTTGCCATTGTCCTATCATCTCGCTCACAACGGCCGCAAAGCCTCGGTCGAAGCTTGCAGGCTGATCCAGCAGGCCGTTCGCGAGCTTGTCGGCGAAACGGGGACGGCACGACGGCGTCTGCCCTCCCGGGAATAACGGAACAATTGCACGATGCTCGCGTTTAGGTAAGTTAGGTTAGTCCGGGCGTAGGCAGCCGGGGGGCTCGTTCGGCACCCAAGGAGAGACCATAGATGAAAATTCTCGCAACGGCGCTCGTCGCACTCGGCATTATTGTTCTACCGGCTACCTATGCCGAGGCGCGTGATCACCATCATCACCGCTGGCATCACCATCATCATCGTGAATATCGCCCCCATCATGGCTGGCATCGCCACGAAGGATGGCGGTATGGGCACCACCATCATCGCTGGCACAGCAAACCGCATTTTTCGCACGCCTGAGGGTAGCGAACAGGTATGAAAACGGCGCCTTGAGGCGCCGTTTTTTTGGGCCGGCCGATCAACTGTGTCGTCCTCCTTCCATCCTGACGATATCGATTGAAATCCACTGGCCGACGAGCACGAGATCGTGATCCGGCGGACCTGTGGCGATGCCGCGAAAACGCCTGCTGCTCAAGGGATAACGGAACTTTCGGAGGCGCTATCGCGTTATTATTGCGTCCGGAGGACGCAAGTAATTCGAGTAGCGTTTACGTCCGGCATTCAAGGAGGCTGGAAATGAAAATTCTGGCAACAGCGCTGGTTGCGCTAGGTATGGTCGTGTTGCCGGCAACCTATGCCGAAGCTCGTCCTCACTATCATGGGCACCACCATCGGGTGATCGTCCACCGGCATTATCATCACTACTACTATCGCCATCACTATTATCGCCCATATTACGGCTACTACACGCCCTACTATGGCTATTACCAACCCTATTATAGCTATTACCAGCCCTACTACCCCCTAGGTATATTCGGGGCCTTTGGCGGTTACGGCGGCTATCGTCATTACCACCACGGCTGGTATGGCGGGCGTGGATACTATCGCGGCGGCTATCATGGCTGGCATGGCGGCGGCGGCGGACATTGGCGTTATTACAGCCGGCCGCACTTCTCGCATAACTGACGCTATCAGCCGGATGGAAAACGGCGCCTTGCGGCGCCGTTTCATGGTGAGATTACAAACTGCCCGGCAGGTATGGATTCACGCCGGGTTCAGCACGTGAACGGCGCGACCGGCCATCAGATGCTTCACCTTTTCGCCGTAGGCGGCCATGTGCGCCGATGCGGCATGTGCCTTCAGCGCGGCAAGGCTCTCCCACTTCTCGACCACGACGAAGGTGTCAGGCCCAAAGGCCGGATCGGCTCCATCGACATCGACGACGGCGGTATACTCGATGCATCCGTCTTCGGCGTGAACGGCCGGTACATTCGCCTGGAAGGCTTCGAGAACCTCGGCGCGCTTGCCGGGCAGGGCAGTGAGGATGGCGAGAACGTGAATCATGAAGATATCCTTGGGAAGATCGCTATACGGATGAAGAGTACCGGATGCCGCTGATTGTGCGGTCGGTTTCAACCCTTATCATGGAAGGATGCCATTCGAACGCTTGAATTCAATTTTGCAAATTGCTTGTCGAGCGCTTGCCTGACGCGTTCGCAGACTCACATCCTGCTGATGTACTTCGGATCAAGCGATCCGCTGAGCAGGTGGCCGACCGCGAGAAGATTACCCTGCAGGCGGCCGCGCCGGTCGATATAGGGCGGCGGCTTGACCGAGCCCACAATGTTCGAGGCGATGTTGCCGCCCATCAGCCTCAACGCCCATTTCAGCGAAACGGAGCCTTTCTTGACGAGATAAAGCGGATTGGCGACTTGGGAATAGCCGAGGCGCAGGCCGGAGGTGCGGCCAGCCTTGACCCCGAGATGAACGCCGCGCAGTCGATTGAACTTGACGATCTTGCCAAAGGGTCGCAGCCGGCGGCAGAGATCCACATCTTCCTGCCAGCCGTACAGCGGCAGATCCTCGTCGAAATAGATGCCGTTGGCCAGCATCTGCTTCCGGCGGAAGATCATGTTGCAGCCATAGGCGTTATGCGTGGCCTCGATTGTCGGCGCCGGAAACGGGGTGCTGTCGGCTGCCAGCTCTTGGTCGGCTTCCTCCGCCGTCAGGCCCGGCCCAAGGATGCCGTCCCTGATGACTTCGCCGGTCGCCACGACGATCTCTTCATCCGCCTCAAACAAGGCTTCCGTTTCGGCGAGATAGTTCGTCGCCGGGAAGAAATCGTCATCGAAGAAGACAACCACATCCATGCCGACGGCTGCATCGATGATGGCGTTGCGTTGTGGGCAGCTTCCCTGCGGCGACGAGACGACCGTTACGGGGAAGGGCGCCGAACGCAAGCGCGCCATATCGATGTCGTCGCCTCTAGCCGGGCAGAGGAAGACATGATCCGGCTTACGCGCTTGCTCGGCAAGCCTCTCGATCATTGCGGCGAGAATCGCCTTGCGACCGCATGTTGCCACGCCAACGGCAATCTTCATGATGCATCCCCCAGAACGTTAGCCCGAGCGTACCAAACCATCAAAAACTGAATCTTTGGTTGTGCTAATCGCGCGCATTCAACGGATCACGCGTAAAAGGATTTCATCGACAGCGATCAGCCCGCCAATGCCTCTTAAGGAACGTTCCGGCCTGCGGCGCCAGCCAGGCTGGGCCGGCAGTGGCGATTACCTCGAATGCCTGACGCAAGCCATGAATGCCAAGACTTTTCGCATCCACGATTTCAAAGCAGGTCGCTCGCGCGATCTGCCCTTCAGTCAATGTCGAAGGTATCCGCCGCCAAATGCAAACGCGCGACTCGAGATTTCAATACAAGACCGCAATGCCGCACACGCAGCTCAGCCTGCATCATACGGAAAACGCACGGCTGCTGCCCGATCGCGGCGAGCTTCTGCACCGTCTTCCGCATGGCGGCGTCTGCGCCGAGGTCGGCGCGGCGTTCGGCGATTTCACCGCCGAGATCTTCGAAAAGAATGCGCCGAGAGAGCTTTACCTGATCGACGCATGGGATACGCCCCGCTATCAGGAGGGCCTGGAACAGATCAAGACGAAATTCCGGGGCGCGCTGGACCAAGGCCGCCTGCGCATCGTCCAGGGCTATTCCACCGTCCGGCTTTCGGAGTTTCCGAACGGCTTTTTCGATTGGGTCTATATCGACACCAATCACAGCTATGAGACGACCCTGGAGGAGCTGCAGATCAGCCACTTCAAGGTAAAGCAGGACGGCCGCATAGCAGGCCACGACTTCTGCACCGGCAACGTCGTCGATGCCATCGCATACGGCGTGGTCGAAGCCTGCACGAAATTCTGTAAGGATTTCCATTGGCAGTTCGAATACATGACCCTGGAATCCCACGGGCATTTTTCGTTTTCGCTGAAGCGGCTCTAGCCGTCATAACTGATAGCGCGTGGGCTCTCTCGCCCGAGCGAACTCGGCCGCGATGCCGCCGAATGAAAGAGCCGCAAAACAGAAATCGGGGCGCCACCTGTGCGGCGCCCCTGGAAATATAAGCTCAAAATATCGGACTACCTTGCCCAGCGCCCTTCATATTTGAACTCGGGAGCGTTCTTGAGTTCGTCCTTCGTGGCTGGCATCGTCGCCGCCCACTTCTTGTCGCCTTCGTTGTAAGTAACCTTTACCGATGCCGGCGACACGACGACATACCGGTCGCCCACACCGAGGAAGCCGCCGACGGAGACGATGTAGCCGGCGAGCTGGCCACCTGAAATAACGAGATCCTTGATCTCACCCACGTTTTCCTTGCTGTCGTTCTGAATGGTCAAACCGATAAGGTTGTAGCTCAAGACGTCAGTCGGTTTTGCCGTCAGGAACGCATCGGCTATGGTCGTCGTTGCCGTTGCGGCTTGAGCGCTGGCGGCCGTTGCAAGAGCCGCAGTTGCAGCCATGGCGAGAAGTAAACGACGCATATAGATTCTCCTAAGTGTATGTTTATGCTGTTATTATCAACACTAGGATAATGGCTGAGCGGCTGAAAAGTTTCATGGTTCGAAAAATTTCATAGGCCAGAATACAGTCATCGGTAGCAGAGGGCCGTCGTTAAAGGACAGTTGCGGAGTGGTTGTAACGGGTGGCGTCTCCGGTCGGAGAGCTGCGTGTGTCCGCTGCATATGGCGGCCCGCCGGGAGAGCGATGAGGGCTCAGTCCTCAAAGATGAAGATGTCGCCTTCCTGCAAGGCCGCGATGAAGGCCGCTCTGGCTTTCTCGGTGTCGAGTTTGCCGTCATGTGCATCCGACAGCGCCTTTTGGGCGGCCTTGTAGGCCTTCCCGTCCTCAAGTGTCGGCCACTCGTTCAGCATGTATTCCGTGGCGCGTTCCGCGCTCGATACCACCAGTCGGTCACCGGTCTTTCGGGTTTCGACGATGACGGGCTTGCTCCACCATTGGGCCATGAGGTTTCTCCTTTCCGTCGTCAACGTGCCTTTAGCCGGAATGTTCCCGGAAAGGCAGTGGCGAGGTCTGCGCTATTACGACAGTAAGGGGACTCCCGCCTCGACGGCTGCCGCGATGAAGGCAACGCGCGCCTCCTCGGGTGTCCGCTCGCCACGCTGGACGTCTATGCAGATGAGGAGCGCGGACAGAAAGCAGTCACCCTCTTCCGATGGCCAGTCGTCGAGCAGCGTCTTCCAGACTTCGTCGGCCGTACCCACGGATTTCGTCTCACCCGAATGGCTGCGAATGACGCGGATCGGAGCAAAACGCAGCACGGTGTTCATGGTCGAAGCCTCCGCCAGACGAAGGGCTGTTTTGCCCCTTTTTCCTTCGGTACGCATTTAACTTTTTTAATCTGGCGGCTCGTTTCCAGGCGCATGCGGTCAATCTTTGTCAGCAAGCAAGCCCGAAATACTGAAAAATCGCGCTGGAGCGAGGGCGCCGTCTGATCGTGCTGAAATCGTTGGCGTGCTTCGCGTTACATGGAGAGTCGCTCCGAACACGAGGGAAGCTAGACGTCTAGGAACGTCTGTAGGAATGCATCGAAGTGGCGATGCAGATTATTCGTGGCCAACTGTTTGAAAACAAATGGTGCCGCTTACGTGACTCGAACACGTGACCCCATCATTACGAATGATGTGCTCTACCGACTGAGCTAAAGCGGCATTCTACGGAGCGTTCGGTTCGGCCCCGCGATTTGCATGGCGCTGATACAGTCTATGCCGGCAGATTTCAAGCGCTCAAATTGCCAATTGGCAAAAAAGCGGGGTGCTTGTGAAAAAAGCCCCGCATTTCCTCGCCGGTCAGAGGGATAGGCGCGCGCGCGCTTGCCGGTATTCCGCCTCCAGCCGGTCGACGAGGGCGGCAACGGGCTGGATGGATTTGACGGCGCCGATGCCCTGTCCGGAACCCCAGATATCTTTCCAGGCCTTCACGCCGGTCGTGGCTGCCTCGAAATCCATTTTCGAGGGGTCTGCCTCGGGCAGGTTGTCCGGGTCGAGGCCGGCGGCGCGGATCGAGGGCTTCAGATAATTGCCAAGCACGCCAGTGAAATAATTGGAATAGACGATATCGGCGGCAGTGCCCTCGACGATCGCCTGCTTGTAGGCGTCGGCTGCACGCGCCTCTTCCGTCGCGATGAAGGGCGAACCGATATAGGCAAGATCGGCGCCCGCCGCCTGTGCCGCCAGGATGGCGCCGCCGGTGGCGATGGCGCCCGCCAGCAGTAGCGGCCCGTCGAACCATTCGCGGATTTCCTGCACCAGCGCGAAGGGCGAAAGCTGGCCGGCATGACCGCCGGCGCCGGCGGCGACGGCAATCAGCCCGTCGGCGCCCTTGCGGATCGCTGAATTGGCATGGCGGTTGTTGATGATGTCGTGCAGCACGATGCCGCCATAGGAATGCACGGCCGCATTCACTTCCGGCACGGCGCCGAGCGAGGAGATGACGATCGGCACCTTGTATTTCACGCAGAGCATCAGATCGTGTTCGAGGCGCTTGTTCGACGTATGGACGATCTGATTGACCGCAAAGGGGGCTGCCGGGCGTTCCGGATTTGCGGCATTGTGTGCGGCAAGGTCCTCGGTGATCATGGCAAGCCATTCGTCGAGTTGGCTTTCGGGACGGGCGTTCAGCGCCGGAAACGAGCCGACGACACCCGCCTTGCACTGTGCCAGCGTCAGCGCCGGATGAGAGATGATGAAAAGAGGCGAAGCCACGACCGGCAGGCGCAGGCGCTCGGTCAGGATGGAGGGAAGGACCATGAACATCATCCATTTTGACGTTTACGAAAACGTCAAAATGGATAGCAGATGTCTGGCGGGAGGGGAAGATGGTGGAAGACGCGGGCAATAGGCAGTAGGCAATAGCGTTTGACCGTCCCGGCCCGATACCTTCCCTCGACTGCCACCCCATTTGCGTCGTCTTTGCCGTTTATCCCCGCCCGAGTGCCCTTAACCCATGTCGGAGGCTTGCGTATTGCCAAACTGGGCGTTACCGAATCCGGTTAACGGATGATGAAAATCTGGCGGCTTTGTCGGTAGAGTATGCGAGTATGTTGCGAGTGAGAGTAAAGGATCTGATGTGAGCGGATTAGAAACGGCTATCAGAAGCGCCTTGGAGCGGTCCGATCGCGCCAATCCGGAAATCCGGGCTCGCATCTATCAATCGGCACGTCAGGCGCTGGAAGCCGGCCTCCGCAAACAGGATATTACCGATGTGAACGTGGTCGCGGCCCAACGTCAGCGGCTGGAAGCGACCATCCGCGAGATCGAAGCCGAAGAGCGCATCCGCCCCGCGCAGGCGATACCGGTTGCGCCGGAACTCGATGCTCCCAATGTTTCTCCTTCAGCATCGCGGGCGGAAGTCGGGCAGGCGGCACAGCGGCCGGAGCCGGTCATGAGCGTGCGCGGGGAAACACGCGACCCGCCCATGCCCGCGAGCGCCGCTGCGCCGGTCGAACCGATGTCGGTCGAGCCTGCGGCGAGGCACGACGATTTCGGCGATATGCGCGCCAGCCCCGCCGACCACCTCGGCGCGGACAGCGATATGCGTCCCACGGCCGATATGCCGCCTCAGGCACGGTCGATGAATTTCAAGCCGGAGCGCGCCGCCGTCCGTCGCAAGCCGCGCAAATTCTTCTCGCGCCTGCTTATCTTCTGCATCCTGCTTGCCTTCCTCGGTGTCGGCGCCTGGTGGATCAAGACCTCGGGCGTGTTCATGTCGGCCTCCCAACGCGATACGAGCGTGCCGAACCCGCCGGCACATGTCGATTCGCAGGATTTCAGCGGCAACAGCAACGATGACGATAACTCCGATGAGGACGACAATAGCGGCCCCGTCAATCCGGGCCTTGCGACCATCGATCCGCAGAACAGCTTTTCCTCGGAGTGGCTGGAGATACTGAAGCCCACCGACGCGCCGAAGATTACGACCGGCCCGCAGTCGAAGGCTGAAAACGTGTCTGAGAACGAGGGGCCGGCCGTACGGCTGACCTCGCTCAGCCCCGCTTCGGACGGCAGCGGTTCGATCGAAGTGCCGGTGAATGTGCTGCAGCAGATGGCAGGCAAGGCTTCGACGGTCGCGCTGACATTGCAGTCGACCTCGGACGCGCCGACGCAGATCACCGTGGAATGCGATTTCGGCTCGCTGGGCCGCTGCGGGCGCCATCGCTTCACCGTCAGCCGCGAGAAGACGGACGCGCTCTTCCAGATCCGTTTCGATCGCTCGACTGCGCCGACCGCGTCGGGTCGCCTCATCATCAACAGCGATGTCGATGGCAAGGCCCGCGGCGTCAACATATACGCCATCCGCGTACTGCCCGGGCAATAAGCCCGGGCTGTGGGCCTTTGGGGCAATTCGGGTAAAACTGCGCGGCCGCCTCTCGTCCGGAATTGCTTGAGAACAGGGGGCTCTAGCTGAGAATGTCCGATCCCATGCCGAGGATCTTCTGGTCGATCTTGCCGACGGCCTTCTTGTCCTTGCCGTCATAGTCGAGCGTCAGCAGAATGTGGCGAACGAGGTTCAGGCGGGCGCGCCGTTTGTCGTTGGCGCGGATGACGGTCCAGGGCGCGTGGTCGGTATGCGTGTCCTTCAGCATCCGGTCGCGCTTCTCGCTGTAGTCCTTCCATTTTGGCAGGGCGGCGATATCCATCGAGGAAAGCTTCCAGACGGCGCGCGGATCGTGCCGGCGATCGTGGAAACGCTTGAGCTGCATTTCCCGGCCGATATCGAGATAGAATTTGAAGAAGTGGATGCCGTCCTGAACGATGAGCTTTTCCATCTGCGGCGCCTGTTTCAGAAACTGCTCGTATTGTTTCGGCGTGCAGAAACCCATGACCGGCTCGACGCCGGCACGGTTATACCAGGAGCGGTCGAACAGCACGAATTCGCCCGCCGTCGGGAACTGAGCGACGTAGCGCTGAAAATACCACTGCCCACTTTCGCGGTCGGTCGGTTTCGTCAGTGCCACGACGCGCGCCAGGCGAGGATTCATATGCGCCGAGGCGGCGGCGATCGAGCCCCCCTTGCCGGCGGCGTCGCGCCCTTCGAATAGCGCCATCACCCGCTTGCCTGTCGCCTGCAGCCAGAATTGCACCTTGATGAGCTCGATCTGCAGTGCTTTCAGCTCCGCCAGATACTCGTCTTCCTTGAGCTTCTTGTTGTAAGGGTAGCCGCCCGAGGCCAGCGCCTCGCCGTCGATCCAGCCCGGAAGGACGGGGTCATCGACATCGAATATGCGCTTGACGCCATGGATATCCAGCTCCACCGCGCGGCTTTCTGCTTGCTCTCCCATAAATCGGCTCCTCGGCTATTTACCCTGCGTTAACCCCGCCGCTTAACTGCGGCAAAAAAAGCTCATCCCGGAAACTGGAGCTTTTGTTCAATGGTTTCAAGCCCTTTGCTGCGTTCCTCTTTTGCCGGCTACATTTATTCTTGTCAGTTACGGGCTTCTGTGGATAGAGCCGAATACTTCTGTCATGAATCGCGGATAAGAGGCGGAATCCAGCATTCCATGATGGTACGCGAAGGGACGGGCGCAGTTGGAAGACGAATGGTCATTTGTCAGGAAGTTGGCGGTGCGGCTGCGGCAGGAGAGCGCCATCCTGATCCTGGCGACGCTGATTGCCGCGCTAGCGCTCGTTGAAGGCATCAATACCGGCGCGGTATTCTGGATCTGGGTGATCGTCATGATCGTCACGCTGCTTCGGCCGCCGCTGGTGGAGCGGGTGGTCGTGCCGGCGCAGGACGAACCGGCGCCCGTCGATCTGCAGATCCTGCTGCGCACCGCTTTTGCCGGATTGGCGGCGCTCGACATACCCGTGCTGATCATCGACCGCGAGGCATCGGTGCTGGTGCAGAACACCGCCGTCGAAAAGGCCTTCGGCGCCTTTCCGATCGGCGCACATATTTCCTCGAAGCTGCGCTCGCCGGGCCTGCTCGATATGGTCCGGGAGACCATCACCACCAACGCGCCGAACCAGATCGAACATTCCGAGCGCTTGCCCTCGGAGCGGGTCTATATCGTGCGTATCGCGCCGATCGATCTGCCCGAGATCGACAAGCAGGAGGATGCTCTCTTCCTGCTCTCCTTCCGCGATATATCGGAGCTGCGCCATATCGACCGCATGCGCTCCGATTTCGTCGCCAATGCCAGCCATGAATTGCGCACGCCGCTTGCGTCGTTGCGCGGCTTCATCGAGACTATCCAGGGGCCGGCCAAATCCGATCCGAAGGCGCAGCAGCGTTTCCTCGGCATCATGCTCGACCAGACGACGCGCATGAGCCGGCTCGTTGATGATCTCCTGTCGCTGTCGCGTCTGGAATTGAAGTCGCACATCGCGCCGGATCAGAAGGTGGATCTCGTGCCCTTGCTCGGTCATGTCCGCGACTCCCTGCTGCCGCTTGCGGGAGACCTCGACGTGGCGATCAATCTGCATCTGCCGGCGGGCAAGGTCGAGGTGCTGGGCGATCGCGACGAACTGGTGCAGGTCTTCGAGAACCTGATCGAGAATGCCTGCAAATACGGCCAGGAAGGCAAATCGGTCGAGGTTTCGGTGCTCAGCGATGCCGGCCAGGCCGTCGAGGTCGTGGTCTCGGACAAGGGGCCGGGGATTCCAGCGGAACATGTGCCGCGCCTGACCGAGCGCTTCTATCGCGTTAACGTTGAGGACAGCCGCTCCAAGAAGGGGACCGGTCTCGGGCTTGCCATCGTCAAGCATATCCTCACCCGTCACCGCGCCAGATTGATCGTGAAGTCGGAAGTCGGAAAGGGAACCGACTTTACGGTTCGCTTCTGAAAAGCCCTGCGAGAGGCTTATTTGGCGAGTGACTTATCTGAATAATATCAGATAGATGACTTGTCATAATTGTTTCACTCGCCTGACATAAAAGGACGGTGTTTTCGCCAGTAAGAATGGACTGCTGGAAAAGGTGGATGTGGCGTCCACCACAGCGCTCTTCAAAGCTCATTAGGGGGATTCGTTATGAATGCTTTGAAAATATCCATTCTTGCACTGGTTGCGTCGGCTGCCTTTACCGGTGTTGCCGCGGCCCGCGATCAAATTCAGGTCGCCGGCTCCTCGACCGTATTTCCATATGCCAAGATCGTTGCCGAATCCTTCGGCAAGACTTTTACCAATTTCAAGACTCCCGTGATCGAGTCCGGCGGCTCCGGCGCCGGCCTTAAGGAGTTCTGCAAGGGCGTCGGAACTGACTCCATCGACATCGCCAACTCGTCGCGCCCGATCAAGGACAATGAAGTCCAGGCCTGCAAGGCCGCCGGCGTTGCTGATATCCAGCAGATCAAGATCGGCTATGACGGTATCGTTTTCGCCTTCGACAAGAGCAATCCGGACATCAAGTTCGAGCCGGTCGATCTCTATAAGGCCCTTGCCGCCGAAGTGGTCGTCGATGGCAAGCTGGTCGCCAACCCGTACAAGAAGTGGTCTGAGATCAATCCGTCGCTGCCGGACTTCGAAATCGCTGCCTATATCCCGGGCGAGAAGCACGGCACGCGCGAAGTCTTCGAAGAGAGGGTGCTGGCCGCCGGCTGCAAGGCTTCGGGTGCGACTGATGTCATCAAGGCCGCCGTTTCCGATGCCGGCGAGCAGGCGAAGAAGTGCATCGCCGTGCGCAAGGATGGCGTTGCTGTCGATATCGATGGCGATTATCCCGAGACGCTGGCCCGTATCAATGCCAACAAGCACGGCATCGGTGTCTTCGGCCTGTATTTCTTCCAGAACAACGCCGACAAGCTGAAGGTCGCCACCGTCAGCGGCATCGTGCCTTCGGGCCAGACGATTGCTGACGGTACCTATCCGGTATCGCGGCCGTTGTTCTTCTACGTCAAGAAGGCCCATCTGGGTGTCATCCCCGGGCTTAAGGAATATGTCGATTTCTTCACGAGCGATCAGATGATCGGACCGGACAGCCCGCTGGCGGAATATGGCCTTGTGCCGGCGCCGGATGTGGAGCGCGACCAGATCCGCAAGGATTTCGCGGACGGGAAGATCATGTGAGTGCGTAAGGGCTGAACGGCGGCGCGGCGTGTTGCTGCGCCGGCGTTCGCCGGGGAATGGGAATGAGTGTATCGCTGCTGCTGCTTTGCTTGTCGGTCTTCGGCGCCTCTGCTTTTGTGCTGGGGCGGGTGAGGGCGGCTGCGTTGTCGGGCGGCAAGTCTTCGTCCATGCATTCCCGGCTCGGCTATCATGGCGCCTATGCCGCGATCTGGGCGGTGCTTCCGGCTCTGGCGCTCGTCTGCGCCTGGCTGATCGTCAGCCCGATGGTCATCGACCGCCTGGTGATCAAATCCTTTCCGGAGGAGGTTCAGTCTCTTCCGCAGGCCGAACTCAATCTCAGCTACGGCATGGTGCGCAGCATCGCCCACGGCATGCGCCTGCTCGATAGCGGGGAACTTGCCGATGTCGACGGCGGCAAGGCCGATCTGCAATTGCTGTTGGCGCAGAAGGGCGTCCCCCTCGCCGTTCGCCCCACCGGCTACATGATCGATGCCGCCAACAAGTATAACAGCATGCGCGAAGTGAGCCGCGTGGTAATGTCGGCAGCGGCGATCGTCCTGTCGCTGCTCTGCGCGGTTTACGGCCTGCGTGCCATTGCGCTGCGCTTTCGTGCCCGCAACCGTGTCGAGCAGGTCATTCTCGGCGCGCTGATCATAGCCTCCTCCATCGCGGTGCTGACGACCGTCGGGATAGTCGTTTCCATGCTTTCGGAGGCGGCGCGTTTCTTCAGCATGGTGCCTGCCAATGAATTCTTCTTCGGCACCGTCTGGGACCCGCGCTTTGCCGGCGCCGGCTCGCAGACGTCGGGCACCTTCGGCCTGATCCCGCTGCTGGCCGGTACGATCTATATCGGCTTCGTCGCCATGCTGTTTGCCGTGCCCATCGGCCTGTTCGCGGCGATCTACATGGCCGAATATGCCTCGGCCCGCGTGCGCTCCATCGCCAAGCCGATGCTGGAGGTTCTGGCCGGCATTCCGACGATCGTCTACGGCTTTTTCGCTCTCATTACGGTCGGTCCCTTCCTGCGCGATATCTCCGCCGAGATCGACGGTCTGATGACCGGGAACTATAGAAGCTTCATCGAAGCCCAGAGCGTTTTGACGGCGGGCTTCGTGATGGGCGTGATGCTCATCCCTTATGTCTCCTCGCTGTCGGACGATATCATCATGGCCGTACCGCGCTCGCTCCGCGACGGTTCGCTCGGCCTTGGCGCCACGCGTTCCGAAACGGTCAAGCGCGTGCTGCTGCCGGCCGCCCTTCCCGGCATCGTCGGTGCGCTGTTGATGACGGCGTCGCGGGCGATCGGCGAAACGATGATCGTGGTGCTGGCGGCGGGCGTGGCTGCGCGTATGCAGCTCGATCCTTTCGAGCCGATGACGACGGTTACGGTGAAGATCGTCAACCAGCTGACCGGCGATCTGGAATTCACGTCGCCGCAGACGCTCGTCGCCTTCGCGCTCGGCATCACGCTTTTCTGCCTGACGCTGTGCCTCAACGTCTATGCGCTCTACATCGTGCGCCGCTACAGGGAGCAATACGAATGAGCGATGTTGTATCCTCCCCTCAGCTGAACATGCCGCGCGGCCTGACGCCAGGCGCGCCCGCGCGTCGCGATATCGGCATCGCCAGGCGCTATGCCGCCGAGCGCCGGTTCCGCGCCTACGGCATGACCGCGGTCATCTTCGGTCTCGTCTTCCTCATCATCCTCGTTTCGACCGTGGTCCGCACCGGCTATACCGCCTTCGTCCAGACCTCGATCACCTTGCCGATCGAATTTACCGAGAAGGTGATCGATCCAACGGGCAAGCGCGCCAGCGACCCGAAGGTGCTGATTGCTGCCAATTATCCGGTTCTCGTTCGCGACGCGCTGGTGAAGGTGCTTGGCATCGATCCGGCCAATCGCGCCCTCGTTCGCGAGGCGACCGCGATGGTGTCGGAAGGCGCCAGGGTCGCGCTGCGCGACCGTGTCGTCGCCAACCCCGCGATCATAGGGACGACCGAAAACGTCACCTTCCTTGCCAGTGCCAATATCGATTCCGCCAACAAGGGCCAGATCGATCTCACGGTCGATGAAAAGGACCGCAAGGTATCCGACCGACAGGTCGCCTGGATGAAGCAGCTCGGCGATAGCGGTGCGCTGTACAAGGCCTTCAACAGCGGCCTCTTCGTATCGGGCAATTCCAGCCGGCCGGAAGCAGCCGGCCTAGGCGTCGCGCTGATTGGTTCGCTCTATCTGATGCTGACCGTGCTGGTGCTTGCCTTGCCCGTCGGTGTCGCCGCCTCGATCTATCTGGAGGAGTTCGCGCCGAAGAACCGGCTGACGGACCTGATCGAGGTCAACATCAACAATCTCGCAGCCGTACCCTCGATCGTCTACGGCCTGCTGGGCCTCTCGGTCTTCATCAACGTGATGGGCCTGCCGCGTTCGGCCTCGCTGGTCGGCGGTCTCGTGCTGAGCCTGATGACGCTGCCGATGATCATCATCGCCACGCGTTCGGCGCTGCGCGCCGTGCCGCCGTCGATCCGCAGCGCGGCGCTCGGTCTCGGCGCTTCGCGGATGCAGATGGTCTTCCATCATGTGCTGCCGCTTGCCATGCCCGGCATTCTGACGGGCACGATCCTCGGGCTGGCGCATGCCCTCGGCGAAACCGCGCCGCTGCTCCTGATCGGCATGGTCGCGTTCGTCGCCAACTATCCGGCATCGCCCCTCGATCCTTCGACGGCGCTGCCGGTGCAGATCTATATGTGGGCAAGCGAAGCCGAGCGTGCCTTCGTCGAGAGAACGTCCGGTGCCATCATCGTCCTGCTCTTTTTCCTTGTCGCGATGAATATCGGCGCGATCTTGCTGCGCCGCCGTTTCGAGCGGCGCTGGTAGGGGAGGGCCGGAAAATGAACATGATGACGGAAGCCGCAAGCGAAAGAGCATTGACCAGGAAGATGATGACGATCCCCTACAAGATGATCGGCCAGGACGTTTCGGTTTTCTATGGCGACAAGCGTGCGCTCTTCGATGTCAATCTGAAGATCCGTGCCAATACGGTGACGGCACTGATCGGCCCCTCCGGCTGCGGCAAGTCCACTTTCCTGCGCTGCCTCAACCGCATGAACGATACGATCGAGACCTGCCGCGTCACCGGCAAGATCACGCTCGACGACCAGGATGTCTACGACAACAGCATCGACGTGGTGGAATTGCGCGCGCGCGTCGGCATGGTCTTTCAGAAGCCGAATCCGTTTCCGAAGTCGATCTACGAGAATGTCGCCTATGGCCCGCGCATCCACGGCCTGCATCGTTCGAAAGCCGATCTCGAGCATATCGTCGAAACCAGCCTGCAGAAAGCCGGTCTATGGGGCGAGGTGAAGGATCGGCTCCACGACGCCGGCACGAGCCTGTCGGGCGGCCAGCAGCAGCGCCTGTGCATCGCCCGCGCCGTTGCCGTCAGCCCGGAAGTCATCCTGATGGACGAGCCGTGCTCGGCGCTCGATCCAATCGCAACCGCCAAGGTCGAGGATCTCATCCACGAGCTTCGGGAAAACTTCACCATCGTCATCGTGACGCATTCCATGCAGCAGGCAGCCCGCGTTTCGCAACGTACCGCAATGTTCCACCTCGGCCATCTGGTCGAGGAGAACGACACCGATAAGATGTTCACCAATCCCGACGATTTCCGCACGCAGGATTACATCATGGGCCGTTTTGGTTGATGATGTCAGGCGCGCGGCACATTTCACACAGTTCACCTTGAGGATAGAAAAATGGTCTCCACTCACATTCTCTCTGCCTACGACGAAGACCTGAAGTTCCTGACGCGCCGCATTGCGGAAATGGGCGGCTTGGCCGAGCAGATGGTCAGCGACAGCGTACGCGCACTGGTCAACAGTGACACCGCTCTTGCACAGAAGGTCATCTCCGACGACGTCATCCTCGATCATGCCGAACGCGAAGTCGGCGACAAGGCGATCGTCACCATCGCCCGCCGTCAGCCGATGGCCGCCGACCTTCGCGAAATCATGGGCTCGATCCGCATCGCCTCCGATCTGGAGCGTGTCGGTGATCTCGGCAAGAACACAGCCAAGCGCGTCATCGCGGTGCAGGGCACGGGCGTTCCGCGCCGTCTCGCCCGCGGCATCGAGCACCTCTCCGAACTGGCTCTGAGCCAGCTCAAGGAAGTTCTGGACGTCTACGCCACCCGCTCGCCGGACAAGGCTGTGTCGATCCGCGAACGCGACGAGGAAATCGACGCGATGTACACCTCGCTCTTCCGCGAGATGCTGACCTACATGATGGAAGATCCGCGCAACATCACCACCTGCACGCATCTTCTCTTCTGCGCCAAGAACATCGAGCGCATCGGCGACCATGCCACCAACATCGCCGAGACGATCTATTACATGGCGACGGGTGCTCAGCCCGAAGGCGAGCGCCCGAAGGACGATACCGCCAATACCGTCGGCGCGGTGACGGAATAATCTGGAAGCGAAGAAGGGAGACCATAGGCGCATGGTTCCAAGAGTTGCTGTTGTAGAAGACGAGGAAGCGCTCAGCGTTCTGCTGCGCTACAACCTCGAGGCCGAGGGCTTCGAGGTTGACACCATCCTCAGAGGCGATGAAGCCGAGTTGCGTCTCCAGGAGCGCATCCCGGATCTTCTGATCCTCGACTGGATGCTCCCCGGTGTATCCGGCATCGAGCTCTGCCGCCGGCTGCGTATGCGGCCGGAGACGGAGCGCCTGCCGATCATCATGCTGACGGCCCGCGGCGAGGAAAGCGAGCGCGTGCGCGGGCTTTCGACCGGCGCGGACGATTACGTCGTCAAGCCGTTCTCGACGCCGGAGCTGATGGCCCGCGTCAAGGCGATGCTGCGGCGCGCCCGTCCGGAGGTTCTCTCCACGGTGCTGCGTTGCGGCGATATCGAGCTGGACCGCGAGACGCATCGCGTCCATCGCAAGAGCCGCGAAGTGCGGCTGGGGCCGACGGAATTCCGCCTTTTGGAATTCCTGATGTCCTCGCCGGGCCGCGTCTTCTCGCGCTCGCAGCTGCTCGACGGCGTATGGGGACACGACATCTATGTCGACGAACGCACCGTCGACGTCCATGTCGGCCGCCTGCGCAAGGCGCTGAATTTCTCCAATATGCAGGATGTCATCCGCACCGTTCGCGGCGCGGGCTATTCCATGGAAGCCTGAGCGGTTAGCCGCTCAGGCATCGACATAGCGGCGGAAAAAGAAAACGGGCCTCGAGGGGCCCGTTTCTCTTTGTCTTGCGTTGGATTTCAGCCGTTGTTGTTGCGCCGGCGGTCATGCACCGGCTGGTAGGCCAGGCGCTGGTGATAGGTGCAATAGGGCGACGAATCCGGGCTGTCGTTGCCGCAGAAGTGGAAATCATCCTTCAGCGGGTCGCCGACCGGCCACTTGCAGGTGCGCTCCGTCAGTTCCGTCAGGCCGAGGCGACGGGAGATCGGAACGACGACATTTGCAGCCGGGCGATACTGAATTTCGTTGACGGAATCGACCTCGATCTCTTCCTTCAGCATGGTTGCGCCCTGCTGGCGGGTGACGACCGTACGGGTTGCAACGCGCGAGCCGAAACTGGCGGGGCGAGGTGCGGCAGCGCTGCGCTTCGGCGTGCGCGCTGCGGTTGTCGTGCCGCCCGCCTTCGCTCGGCCGGGAAGGTTCAGGCGATGCACCTTGCCGATGACGGCATTACGGCTCACGCCACCGAGCTGCGCAGCGATCTGGCTGGCGCTCAATCCTTCGGACCATAGCTTCTTCAGCTTCTCGACGCGTTCGTCTGTCCAATTCATGCCCTGTCTCCGCTGTCGCGTTTCCGATGGCAGAATCCCTCACCATTGCCTCGGATGGGAACGAGGCACGAAACGCTCTAAAATTGTGGTGACTAGTTCCGCCGCATGCAGTCTAGCAATTGCTTTTTAACCTAGTGTGAGGCTGACTCCGTGACAAGAGTCGGCGGAATCTTGAGGAATCGATTTCGAGGTTTTCCCCAACTTGCTGTCCGGGCGTGGCATTTCTGCAATAGCCGCCGTCGAACCCATCTCTTTTGCCCGCAAGCGCTTTCTCGCACCTGCCAAAGCGCCAGTTTTGTTGACATCGCGGTGCAAAACATCAATAGTGCCCGGGCCGCCGCAAGGCGGCATTTTTGATTTTTTCGGACCCGTTTCATCAAGCCGAAGCGATCGGTCCTTAAAGTTGTGATCGAGGAGATATGGCCATGGCCGAGACCACGCCGCTTTATGACACCTACATGCGCGCTCCACTGCGGTTCGAGCGAGGCGAGGGCGTCTGGCTGGTCACGGAAAGCGGTGAGCGCTACCTCGATTTCGCCGCCGGCGTTGCTGTCAACTCGCTCGGCCATGCGCATCCCCATCTCGTCGCCGAATTGAAGGCGCAGGCCGACAAGGTCTGGCATCTGTCCAACCTCTATGAGGTGCCTGGCCAGGAGAAGCTGTCGAAGCGGCTGACGGAAGCGACGTTCGCCGACAAGGTCTTCTTCACCAACTCGGGTGCGGAAGCGCTGGAATGCGCCATCAAGACGGCGCGGCGCTATCAGTTTGCCAAGGGGCATCCTGAAAAGTTCCATATCATCACCTTCGAAGGCGCCTTCCACGGCCGCACCATCGCGACCATCGCCGCCGGCGGTCAGGAGAAATATATCGAGGGCTTCGGCCCGAAGGCGCCGGGCTTCGATCAGGTTCAGTTCGGCGATCTCGATGCGGTGCGTGCTGCCATCACCGACGCGACGGCCGCGATCCTGATCGAGCCGGTGCAGGGCGAGGGCGGCATCCGTCCGGCGACCAACGAATTCCTGCGCGGGCTGCGTGAGATCTGCGACGAGCACGGCATGCTGCTGATCCTCGATGAAGTCCAATGCGGCGTCGGCCGCACGGGCAAGCTCTTTGCCCATGAATGGGCTGGCATCAAGCCCGATATCATGGCGGTCGCCAAGGGTATCGGTGGCGGTTTCCCGCTCGGTGCCTGCCTTGCGACGGCGGAAGCCGCTTCGGGCATGAAGGCGGGCACGCATGGATCGACCTATGGCGGCAATCCGCTGGCTATGGCAGTCGGCAACGCCGTCCTCGACATCGTGCTGGCAGAGGGTTTCCTGCAGCATGTGCGCGATATCGCGCTGGTGTTCCGCCAGGGGCTCGCCTCGCTCAAGGATCGCTTCCCCGATATCATCGAGGACGTACGCGGCGAAGGCCTGATGCTCGGCATCAAGGCGGCCATTCCGCAGGCGGATCTGCTGCAGGCGATCCGCGCCGAGCATCTGCTTGGCGTGCCGGCCGGCGACAACGTCATCCGCCTGCTGCCGCCGCTGGTCGTGACGGCTGAGGAGGCACGCGAAGGTCTCGCTCGTCTCGAGCGTGCGGCCGAACGTGCGCGTATTGCCCGCACCAAAAAATCGGCTTGAACTCAACGCCCGCAATCGGGGCGTTCCTGCCCCACGCGGGCGTTATTGTTTTTTCTGGAGTACAGGTAAGGACATGGCTTCTCCGAAACACTTTCTCGACCTCTCTGCCGTTCCGGCCGCCGATCTGCGCAACATCATCGATGACGCGATCGTGCGAAAGAACGCGCTGAAGGCCGGCACGGCCGACAAGCCGCTGGCCGGCAAGATGCTGGCGATGATCTTCGAGAAGCCATCCACTCGAACCCGCGTCTCCTTCGATGTCGGCATGCGTCAGCTTGGCGGCGAGACGCTGTTCCTCTCCGGCACCGAAATGCAGCTTGGCCGCGCCGAGACGATCGGCGACACGGCGAAGGTGCTGTCGCGCTATGTCGATGCCATCATGATCCGCACGACAGACCATTCGCGCCTGCTGGAGCTGGCGGAACATGCGACCGTTCCAGTCATCAATGCGTTGACCGATGATACCCATCCCTGCCAGATCATGGCCGACATCATGACCTTCGAAGAGCATCGCGGCCCGATCAAGGGCAAGACCGTTGCCTGGACGGGCGATGGCAACAACGTGCTGCATTCGCTGATCGAAGGTGCGGCGCGCTTCGGCTATCGCATGAATATGGCCGTACCCCTTGGTTCCGAGCCCAAGGATCACTATCTGAACTGGGCCCGCAACGAGGGCGCCGAAATCATGCTCTCGCATGATGCAGACCGTGCGGTCGCCGGCGTCGATTGCGTGGTAACCGATACCTGGGTTTCCATGAATCAGGAGCACCGGGCACGCGGTCACAACGTCTTCCAGCCCTATCAGGTCAACAAGGCTTTGATGGCACAGGCCGGCAAAGACGCGTTGTTCATGCATTGCCTGCCCGCCCATCGCGGAGAGGAAGTGACGGACGAGGTGATCGACGGTCCGCAATCCGTTGTCTTCGATGAGGCGGAAAACCGCCTTCATGCGCAAAAGTCGATTCTTGCTTGGTGCCTGGGCGCGATCTGAGGATATGAAGCCGCGTCTTGAGGGCGCGGGCGCAGTAGGAGTAAAGCAATGGCCGAAAATGCAGCCTCGCTGGGTCAGTTCGATTTCGCTGGTGACGATCACGTCGTTCCCTTCCAGGTGGAAGGTCTGGACGTGCGCGGCCGCGCCGTGCAGCTCGGTCCGCTGCTGGATGCGATCCTCGCCCGGCACGACTATCCGACGCCGGTCGCGCGCCTTCTGGCCGAGGCCATCGTCCTCACTGTCCTGCTCGGCACCTCGCTGAAGTTCGAGGGCAAGTTCACCGTGCAGACCAAGGGCGACGGTCCGGTCGATCTTCTGGTCGCCGATTTCTCGACGCCGGAAAATGTCCGCGCCTATGCCCGCTTCGATGAAGAGGCATTGGCAAAGGCGGTCGCCGAAGGCCGGACCGAGCCCGAGCAACTGCTTGGTAAGGGCGTGCTTGCCTTCACCATCGATCAGGGCCGTTTCACGCAGCCCTACCAGGGCATCGTCGCGCTCGACGGCGCTTCTCTCGAGGAGATTGCCGGCACCTATTTCCGTCAATCGGAACAGATCCCGACGCGTGTGCGTCTGGGGGCTGCAGAGCTCTTCGACCGCGATGAGAACGGCAAGCCGCGTCACCGCTGGCGCGCCGGCGGCCTGATTGCGCAGTTCCTGCCCGAAGCGCCGGAACGCATGCGCCATCCGGATATTCACGGCGGCGACGGCGATACCGGCGCGCGCGACCATGTCGAGGACGATGCCTGGGCGGAAGCGCGCAGCCTGGTGGAAACCATCGATGCCGATGAGCTGACGGACCCGCAGGTCGGCACCGAGCGTCTTCTCTATCGCCTCTTCCATGAACGCGGCGTGCGCGTCTATGAGCCGAAGGCCGTCTACGATCGCTGTTCCTGCTCGCGTGACAAGCTGAAGGGCGTGTTGAAGGGCTTTACGGCCGAGGAAATCGAGGCCAGTCAGGAGAATGGCGAGATCGCCGTGACCTGCGAGTTCTGCTCGACGACCTATCGCTTCGAAGTGGCTGAAATAGAAGCGGCCTGATCCCGCCGGTTGCGCTGGCTCAGTTCAGCGTACGCAAAAGGTTCGGTGTATCCAGAGAGAAGGCGGGGATCTTGACATGGAAGAGTTCCCCGTCATCCGTTTCCATCTGGTAATGGCCGAACATCATGCCTGACGGCGTGTCCAGCGGACAGCCGGAAGAATACTCGTAGGTATCGCCGGGTTTCAGGTGCGGCTGCTCGCCGACGACGCCGGGACCCGTGACTTCATCCACCATGCCGTTCATATCGGTGATGTGCCAGTAGCGCGTCACCAGCTTCACGGCGTCCTTCGAGTGGTTGGAAATGACGATGCGGTATCCCCAGACATAGCGATCGTCGTCCGGATCGGATTGCTCCTCCAGATAAAACGGCTCTACAACCACTTCGATGTCGCGTGTTAGGGCGCGATACATGCCTAATACCTTGCCACTGTCCTGAAACGTCGAGCGCTCCTTCAAGCCCATTGCCGTTTCAGCATTTTCAAGTCTGCGGCATATTATCCGCTTTCCACCACTCCCGCAAAGTGCAGGATCTCTAGCGGTATCCTATAACCGATCGGTTCCGTCAAGGAACGGTGTGATGAAATCTCGCTCGCATGGAGGGAGTTTTCCGAGATACAGCTATTACGGCCGGTGAAAAAGGTTAGTAATTGGTTCTCAAAGTATCTTGTTTTGCTCGTCATTTAGTCTTGTCTACCATAATGCCCGCCGAGGGATATTGCCGCGCGCAGATACGCTTGTGAGCATTACAGGTGCACTTCAGGAATTGATCGTCATAGCTGAATGCCGGCCATTAAACCTCCGGATCATATAACCGCCGTTCCCCTCTTATGTTCCCCGGCGGGGAGTTGCGTGAGATTCCCCCTCGGACGAATTTCGGTTATGGTCTGATTCTGGCATGGCCCGTGCCTCCCCCCTCCACTCGGGAAAGTATATTTCATGCGGGGCCGTCAATATCCAAACCGACTGTTTGAGCGCCTGGCATAAGGAGGGGTTGCGGTCATTGCTCGCAATAGGAGGTTTAGATGAGGCTTTCCGCCCCTGTTTATCACTTGAAGCGCAAGGCGAGGCTCCTGTCTCGTCAGCAGAGTATCCCCTTGCACGCCGCACTCGATCGCATCGCGGCCGGCGAGGGTTTTGAAGGTTGGAGCTTGCTTGCAAGCAAAACGAGCGCAGCCGTGCCCGTCGGCGAGCTGTATTCGCGTCTGAGCCCGGGCGATCTGGTGCTGGTCGGCGCGCGGCCCGGCCATGGCAAGACCTTGATGAGCCTGAGGCTTGCCGTCGAAGCCATGAAATCAGGCAATCGCAGCGTCTTCTTTTCTCTGGAAGACACGGAAAAGGTCGTTCTGGACCGTTTCCCGGTGATCGGCGCCGCCTATGCGGACTTTGCCGATCTGTTCGAATTCGACAATTCCGATGCCATTAGTGGCGACTACATCGTCGAGAGGCTGGCCCAGGCGTCGCGTGGCACGCTGGCGGTGGTCGATTTTCTGCAGCTGCTGGATCAGAAGCGGGAGAAGCCGGAACTCATGATCCAGGTTCAGACGCTAAAGGCGTTTGCGCGCGACAGAGGCGTGATCGTCGTCTTCATCTCGCAGATCGATCGCTCATATGATCCGGAGCGGAAACCCGTGCCTGATCTCTCGGATGTGCGTCTGCCGAACCCGCTGGATCTAAAGCTGTTCGACAAGATGGTCTTCCTGAACAACGGCCGGGTTGAGTTCAAGGCGGCTAGCTGACGGGTTGCCACATACTGTCATTGCCCGACAAGGGCAGGTCGAGCCGCCCGGAAAACGATCCGGGCGGCTCGATTGATATCAGGCGGAAACCTGCTCAAGCGCGCGGGCGAAATCCTCGACCAGATCTTCGCTGTCCTCGATGCCGGCCGAGAAGCGCACGGTGCCCGGCGAAATGCCGAGCTCGGCGCGGGCCTCGTCGGTGAGGTTCTTGTGCGTCGTGGTGGCCGGATGCGTGATCAGGCTCTTCGAGTCGCCGAGATTGTTGGAGATCTTCACGATGTCCAATGCGTTCTGCAGCTTGAAGGCCGCTTCCTTGCCGCCCTTCAGCTCGAAGGCAACAAGGGTCGAGCCGCCGCTCATCTGTTTGGCGATGATGTCGGCCTGCGGATGGTCCTTGCGGCCGGGATAGATCACGCGAGCGACCTTGCCAGTCTGCTCGGCGAGGAAATCGGCCACCTTCGCGGCGTTCGTCGTCTGCTGCGCGACGCGCAGCGGCAGGGTTTCGATACCCTTGAGCAGCGTCCAGGCTGTGAACGGCGACATGGCCGGGCCGGTATGGCGGAAATAGTCCTGCAGGTGCTCGTCGATCCACTGCTTGTCGGAGAGGATGACGCCGCCGAGCGAACGACCCTGGCCGTCAATATGCTTGGTGGCGGAATAGACGACGATATGGGCGCCGAGTTCCAGCGGCTTCTGGAAGAGCGGTGTCGCGAAAACGTTATCGACCACGACCTTGGCGCCGATCTGGTTGGCGAGCTTGGCGACGGCGGCAATGTCGACCACTTCCAGTGTCGGGTTGGTCGGGCTTTCGAGGAAGAACACCTTGGTGTTCGGGCGGATGGCCTTTTCCCAGTTTTCGACGAAGCGGCCGTCGACCAGCGTGCATTCGATGCCGTATTTCGGCGCCAGCGTCTCGACCACCCAACGGCAGGAGCCGAAGAGGGCGCGGGCAGCGACGATATGATCGCCGGCCTTCAACTGGCAGAGGATAGCGGCGGAGACGGCCGCCATGCCCGAAGCCGTGGCGCGAGCATCCTCAGCGCCTTCCAGCGCGCACATGCGCTTCTCGAACATGTCATTGGTCGGGCTGCCGTAGCGGGCGTAGATGAAACCATCCGTCTCGCCCTTGAAGCGGGCTTCCGCCGCTTCCGAGGTGTCGTAGACGAAGCCCTGGGTCAGATAGATTGCTTCGGAGGTCTCGCCGAACTGCGAACGGAGCGTTCCGTTGTGTACGAGCTGGGTTGCGGGGCGCCAAGTCTTGCTCATGCCATCACCACTTTCAAACAAAAAAACCGGTCGCAAAAGCAGACCGGTTCAACCCCGGTCTTTTTAGCCATTTGTTTAACGTGGCTGCAAGCCGACCGGCCAAATCACCACGGGATAAGTTGCAATACTGCCGTTGACGGCTTGCGTCAATTCCCTGAGTTTGGTTTTGTCTGCGACAAATTATGAGAGAAGCATGATGGCTCGCAATACTGGAATTTTGGCCGATCGCGCCATAGCAGCGCTCTTTGAAACCGGTCGGCTGACGAGCGAGAGGGAACTGGACGTCGATCAGATCCAGCCTGCAAGTCTCGACTTGCGGCTCGGCTCGCATGCCTTTCGCGTCCGCGCCAGCTTCATGCCCGGCCCCTCGCATCTCGTCGCCGACAAGCTCGACCGGCTGAAGCTGCACGTCGTCGATCTCTCGGAAGGTGCGGTGTTGGAAACCGGCTGCGTCTATATCGTGCCGCTGATGGAGCGTCTCGATCTGCCCGAGGACATGTCGGCTTCGGCCAATCCGAAGAGTTCAACCGGCCGTCTCGATATCTTCACCCGCGTCATCACCGACCGTGCGCAGGAGTTCGACAAGATTCCGGCCGGCTATTCCGGCCCGCTCTATCTCGAAATCAGCCCGCGCACCTTCCCGATCGTCGTTCGCCGTGGCTCGCGCCTGTCGCAAATCCGCTTCCGCGTCGGTCACGCCTTGCTCACCGAGCCGGAACTGCTGAGGCTGCACGAGACGGAAACGCTTGTTGCCAGCAAGAAGCCGAACATCACCGGCGGCGGCATCGCGCTGTCGATCGATCTTGCCGGCGACAAGGAAGGGCTGATCGGCTATCGCGGCAAGCACCACACCGCCGTCGTCGATGTCGACAAGAAGGCTCAGCACGACATCTTCGACTTCTGGGAGCCGCTCTACAGCCGAGGCCGCACCGAGCTGATCCTTGACCCGGATGAATTCTATATCCTCGTCTCGCGCGAGGCGGTGCATGTGCCGCCGCATTATGCCGCCGAGATGACGCCGTTCGATCCGCTGGTCGGCGAATTCCGCGTCCATTATGCCGGCTTCTTCGATCCCGGCTTCGGCCATGCGCCGGCCGGCGGCCGCGGCAGCCGCGCCGTGCTCGAGGTGCGCAGCCACGAAGTGCCCTTCATCCTCGAGGACGGCCAGATCGTCGGTCGCCTGATCTACGAACACATGCTGGAACAGCCGAGCAGCCTCTACGGCTCCGGCCTCGGTTCGAACTATCAGGCGCAGGGCCTGAAGCTGTCGAAGCACTTCCGCCTGTAATCGGACGCTGACCGGCCTTGACAGAGGCCGTCAACTGTTGGACATCTCAAGGGTGTCAGGCGGGTGTAGCTCAATGGTAGAGCAGCAGCTTCCCAAGCTGAATACGAGGGTTCGATTCCCTTCACCCGCTCCATCCCCTTTTGATAACCTCGCTGCTGACTTGTTTTGGTCTTTGATCATTGTCGCTACCTTTGGTAGTGATTTGGTGTCGCTGTGGCCATTGCGTGAATCTTGTGGTTTGGCTAGCCTGCTTCCCGAACTTTTGTTTGGAGACGCGCGTTGATCGATCACATAACCATCGAAGTCAGCAATCTTGAAAAGAGCAGGGCCTTCTACGAGTTGGCTTTCGAACCTTTGGGTTATCGGCTCTCCTTCGGAAAGGAAGGTCTGTTCTGGGCTTTCGATGTTGACGACGGCAGCCTGTTCGAGATCCAGCATACCGGCAGCTCGCTGCCTCTGACGCATCTGCACGTCGCCTTCCGTGTCCGCAAGAGGGCCGAGGTCGATGCCTTCTATCGCGCTGCGATAGAAGCGGGTGCTAAGGATAATGGCGTACCCGGCCCGCGGCAGGATTACGGCGCGGATTACTATGCCTGTTTCATCCTCGATCCCGACGGCTACAATATAGAGGCGATGGTCAATAGGCCCGACGCCTGAGTACCGGGTTCAGGTCAGGAAGGGTCTCTTCGCTTTCAAAGTTTCCGCCAGCGCTTCCCCGAAGGTCGCGATCGGACGGGCGAGGCGACCTGCCGGCGGGCGATGAACCAGCCAGTTGACCACCTTCGGGCTGAAATCCGGGGCTTCGATGATCTCGATGGAATTGCGCCAGCGGCTGTCGGCCAATGCCGCCGGCGTTAAGACACCGATACCGAGCCCGCGCGCCACGAGCGACATGCGCAGATCGGCGCTCATGGCCTCGACCCCGACATCGAAAGGCAGGCGTTCGGCCTCGAAGCGATGCTGAATGAAGGCGCGGAAGCCGCAGCCGCTCTGGTTCATGATCCAGGGGAAGCGCGAGAGATCCTCAAGCCTGGGTTCCTTGGGAACGCCGAGCGATGGTGCGGCGACCAGAATGACGCTATGAACGCCAAGCACGTCGCCGATCACGTTATCAGGCGGTTGTATGCCTTCCGCCAGGCAGACGGTTGCCGCATCAAGCTCGCTGCGGGCAACCTGTTCAACGAGCTGCGGCGACCAGCCGGTAACGATGCGCAACGTCAATTGCGGAAACTGGCTGCGCAACTCGTCGAGCGGCGACGATAGGGCCGCCTCGGAAAGGTAGGGCATGATCCCTAGCCGGAATTCGCCGCCGATCGTGCCGCCGGGCGAGACGCCGGCCTTGAGATCGTCGAGCGAGCGCAAAACTCGCCGCCCATGCTCATACGCCTCGCGTCCCGCAGCCGTCGGCCTCAGCGGTTTCGACTGCCGGTCAAGCAAGGCAATGCCGAGACTGTCCTCCAGGTTCTGTATGCGCCGGGTGATACCAGGCTGCGTCAGATTGATGCGCGCGGAGGCGGCGACGATCGAGCCCGTTTCCACCACGGCGACGAAAGCTTCCAGGTCATGAATGTTCATGCTTAACTCGCATAATCATTATTAGTTCATTTCAATTGCCGCATTATGCAGCAACGCGATAAACATGGCTATCTTTATTATCAGAAATTATTGGAGAGCCTATGTCGCAAGTCCCCGAATGTATGGCGAACGAGCCGGCGCAGGATGATGTCGCTGCGGTGGACGCCGCTCCCTCGACCTTGCTGTTCGCCGTCGCTACCGGCGTCATCATCATCAATCTCTTTGCGCCGCAGACGCTGGTCGGCATCATCGGCCCATCGCTTGGCTTTTCCGAAAGCGGCGCGGGCCTGGTGGCCATGGCCTCGCTGCTCGGCTATGCCGCGGGCCTGTTCTTCCTGGTTCCGCTGGCGGATCTCATGGAAAACCGGCAGCTTGTCCTGCGCATGCTCCTGTCGGCTTTGGTCATGGCTGTTGCCGCCGCCTTCGCGCCGACGGGCTGGAGCCTGCTGATCTTCCTGTTCCTGCTGGGAGCGGCCTGCTCGGCAATCCAGATCCTCGTGCCGATCGCAGCGGGCATGGCACCGCCCGAACACCGCGGCCGGGTGATCGGCAATGTCATGAGCGGCGTCATGGTCGGTATTCTTGCTTCGCGGCCGCTGGCGAGCCTGATCGCCGATTTCTGGGGCTGGAGGAGCTTCTATGCCGTGAGTGCCGCGACGCTTGCGCTTCTGGCGGCCGTGCTGGCCCTGCGTCTGCCGGAGCGGCGCCCTTTGGTCAGCGCAAGCTACGGCGCCTTGATCGGCTCGCTTTTCGAGCTACTGCGGGAGGAGCCGGTGCTTCGGCTGCGTGCCTTCACCGCCGCTTTGATGATGGCGAGCTTCAGCCTGTTCTGGACATCCGTCGCCCTGCGTCTGGCGCAACCGCCCTTTACGCTCGGCCAGTCCGGCATCGCGCTGTTTGCCCTCGTAGGCGCCGGCGGTGCCGCCGCGACCTCTGTCTTCGGCCGCATGGGCGACAGGGGCTGGACGCGGACGGCGACATTGGCCTCGCATCTGATCGTGCTCGCCGCCATGGCGCTGGCGGGCTGGGTCGGTGCGATACGGTCGGGCGACTCCATCGGGCTGCTGGTTCTTCTCGGCGCGAGTGCCGTCTTGCTCGATGTCGGCGTTACCGGAGATCAGACGCTGGGACGCCGCGCCGTCAACCTTTTGAAGCCGGAGGCGCGGGGGCGTATCAACGGTCTCTTCGTCGGAATCTTCTTCCTCGGCGGTGCGCTCGGATCGGCGCTCGCCGGCACGGCCTGGGATTTCGGCGGTTGGGTCGGCGTCTGCGCGGCCGCCGCAGGCTTCGGCTTGATTGCATTGATCACGGGTCTTGCAGCGCGGAGGTGAACCATGCGAGGAAAGGGGCCGTATGGGTGGGCCCCTTTTTCAAATCGCGACGCTTCCACTCATTCGCTTGAGTGGCAGTCAGGCGTAACGTGATTGGACGCCCCTTGATAGGAGCGTCCGGATTGCGCGGTATTGCATCATTGTACAGGCTGAGAGCGGTCTTCGCACGGGGCATGCTGACCATAGCTCGCGGAACGAAAATTCCCCTGGGAACAAAGATCATCTGGAGACGCGGCAACATCCGCATCGGCGAAAAGGTACATTTTCGCAAGGGCGTCGTCCTCGACGCGCAGGAGGGCGCCATTTCCATCGGCGCCTGCGTATCGTTCAACGAATACAGTATTCTGCTGGGTCGCGGCGGCATCTCTATCGGCAACGATGTGCGCATCGCCGCACATGCGATGGTCGTCTCCTTCGATCACAATTTCGATGATCCTACCGTTCCGATCCGCCTTCAGGGCGTGACCAAGAAGCCTGTCGTCATCGAAGACGACGTCTGGATCGGTGCGGGCGCCAAGATCCTTGGCGGCGCCCATATCTCGAAGGGGTGCGTCATCGGCGCGAATGCCGTCGTCAAGGGCAGGACCGAACCCTACGGCATCTATGTCGGCGCTCCGGCAAGGTTGCTGAAGCGGCGTGGAGAACTGGGCGGCAGCGGATCGGGAAATGTCGAGCTGTTCGCCCTATCGAAAAAATAGGTCGGCGGCCCACTCAATCCCGCCGGCGGGGATATTGACCGTTGAGATCCACCGCGAGCGGCTTTCGTGCCCGCGGTGCGTCGGCGTCAGAATTCGGTCCAGTCCGTATCCTTGCTCGTCGGGGTCGTCGCCTGCGTGGCGCCGAAGGCGCTCATCAGCTTCTGACCGAGCGCGCGTGCTGGGGACGCGGTCGGGCGCACTTTGGCATCATCGACGGCTCTGATGCGCGGAGCTGCCGCCGGCTGAGATGCGGGGCGGGGAGCGGGCCTTGCCGCAATGCTTGCCGCTGGCGACACGGAAATGCGCATGGCTTCACCGCCGGTTCGGAACTGGGCAAGTAGATTTGACAGGGACGCCGCTTCCGCCGCAAGGCTGTGGCTTGCCGCCGTGCTTTCCTCGACCATGGCGGCGTTCTGCTGCGTGCCGTGATCCATGGTGTTGACGGCCGTGTTGATCTCCTGCAGGCCGGCCGACTGTTCGCGGGAGGCCTCGGCGATCGCATGCACGTGCCGGTTGATTTCCTGCACGCCCGAGACGATGGCATCGAGCGCCTTGCCGGTTTCGCTGACGAGGCCGACGCCGGTGCGTACATGCGTCTCGGAGGTGGCGATCAGGGTCTTGATTTCCCTGGCGGCATTGGCCGAGCGCTGGGCAAGCTCACGCACTTCCTGCGCCACGACGGCAAAGCCCTTGCCGGCCTCGCCGGCGCGCGCGGCCTCGACGCCGGCATTCAGCGCCAGAAGATTGGTCTGGAAGGCGATGTCGTCGATGACGCCGATGATGTTGCCGATCTCGTCCGATGATTTCTCGATCTGCTGCATAGCCTTGATGGCATCGCGGACAATCTCGCCCGAGCGCTCCGCGTCGTTTCGGGTATCGGCCGCGAGTTGGCTCGCCTCCTGCGTACGCCTGGCGGCATCCTTGACGGTGGTGGTGATCTCCTCGAGGGCGGCGGCGGTTTCCTCGACGGAAGCGGCCTGCTGTTCGGTACGCTTGGAAAGCTCGTCTGCCGCGCTGCGGATTTCCTCGGCTCCCGCGCCGATGGCGCGAGCATTGGCGCCGACCGCCTGCATCGTTCCGTTGAGCTTGCCGAGCGAATTGTTGAAGTCCAGCCGCAACTGGTCGAGATGTGCGACGAACTGGGTGTCGATGCGCGTGACGAGATCGCCTTCCGCTAGACGCTTTAGGCCGTCGCCGACTGATTGCATCGCCTGCTGAAGCTGTGCCGCCTCGGCGGCCTGCCTTGTCTCGCGCTGTGCCCGCTCGCTGTCGCTGAGCGTGCGATCCGCCTCGGCCTGCGCTTCGAGGCGGGACCGTTCGACGGCGTTGTCACGGAATACGGCGACGACGGCTGCCATCTGCCCGATCTCGTCTCTGCGTTCATGACCCTCGACCGCGCTTTCGGTGTCGCCATGAGCAAGCGTCGTCATGCGCTGGTGCAGCCGCATTAGCGGCGCGGCGATGCCCGTCTGCGCGACATAGATGCCGAGGATGATGGCGAGCGCGATCAGCCCAGCGAGAGCGAAGAGCATGTAGGTCACGGAACGGTTGAGGCGGACCGACAACTCGTCCGCGCCGGCATTCATTCGGCTTGTCAGCGCATCATCGTTGGCCTGTATGCTGGCGATCAGCTTGGGCAGCTTCTGGTTGACCAGGATCAGGGTCGTTTCGGCGCCCTTCAGGTCGCCATTCTTGCGCTGGCCGATGCTCTTCTCGGTGAGCCCCTGTAATTCGTCGAGACTGGTAAGAATCTCGTCGATCGATTGCTTTGCCGCAGGAACGAGGTCTTCTGCATGGGTCAGCCTCTGTCTGGCTTCACCGAAATAGCTGTTGCCGGCGGCAACCGCCTTGAAGGCGTCGCTGTCGGGATCGAAATTCAGCATCAGGCTTGCCTGCAGCACGGAGGCGAGCGAGGCTGCGCTCGCACGCGCGGCTTCCGTCGCCGCAACCGCTTCCTGGTCGAGAAAAGCGCTGTAGGCCCGATCCGCCTTGTGGAATTCATCGGCGACCAGCAGCAGGCCGACGAAGGAGACGATGCCGAGAAGCAGGATCACGGCAAGTATCTTGGTTTTGATTTTCAGGTTCCTGAACATGGCGGTCCGCCTGCGAATGCCGTGCCCTATTCAGAGTAAGGTCGAGACCCGTCCGCCTGTGTCGGGCGGGGGAGGGTGCGATGCCTGATATGCACGGGTGAAGCCGAGTTTACGTGATACCTTGCCAAGAAGGTCCCGACGACCCGCATCATGCGATCGGCGCTGGAGCCGATGTCGTCGATGGCGACGAGTACAATCAACAGAGCTTAATCGACTGCTAACGGCAGAGGCGGAAGGCCAGAATTCCCACGCTAATTTTGTGCATGTTCAAAACTGCGCAACCGGCCGATGCGCGCGATCTGCGCCATTCATCCATGAGGCGCGTCCGTTGCCGCGGGATGGCGCGATATTTCCCATTTGGCGTGACTCTGCTACATCGGAGTCGTGAATCAGACATGTGCATCCACGACAGGAGGCCGGATCAAGACCATGCGTGTTTGCCTTTCGTCGACGATGTCAGCCGCCCGGCTCCTGGCATGCGCGGCGTTGATCGCCGCCTCCTGTGCCTGGCCGCTTGCGGCTGAGGAGACGAAGCCGCAGAACCTGCCGATCCTCTTCGATGCCCGCGAGCGCTTGCCGAAGCCGGATCTGTCCTCGCTGGTCAGGCTGCGGTTTTTGACGTCGATCGACTTCCCGCCCTTCAATTTCCTCGATCAGAACGGCAAGCTTACCGGCTTCCATGTCGAGCTGGCGCGCAAGATCTGCGAGGAGCTTGCAATATCGGACAAATGCCAGATCCAGGCCTTGCCTTTCGGCGAATTGCAGGGCGCTCTTGCCGCCTCGCAAGGGGATGCCGTCATTGCCGGCGTGGCGGTCACGCCAGAACTGCGCAAGACATTTGCCTTCTCGCGGCCCTTCCTCATGCTGCCCGCCCGCTTCGTGCGCAATCTCAAGGCCTCCGTCAGCGGCACCACGGCAGCCTCGCTTTCCGGCCATCCGGTCGGTGTCGTCAAGGGTACGGTGCATGAGGCGATGCTCGCCGTCTTCTTTCCGGCCATCAAGCCGGTGCCCTTCGACGATAAGGATGCGCTGCTGGCTGCCGTCAAGGACGGCAAGGTCGATGCTGCCTTTGCCGATGGCCTGCAGCTTTCCTTCTGGGTTTCGTCCCCGGCGGCGGAAAGATGCTGCGCGCTGTTCGACGGCCCCTACCTGTCGCAGCAGTTCCTCGGCGAGGGCATGACCATCATGCTGCGCCAGCAGGATGCCGACCTGACGGCGGCGATCAACCATGCGCTTGCCACCTTGTCGCGCGACGGCAGGCTGCAGGAAATCTATCTGCGCTATTTCCCCTACGGGCTTTATTGATCGGAGCAATTCCGGGAAAACTGGGTAGCAGTCTTCCCCCCGGGAATGCGTAAAGGCGCTACGCCTTGCGATAGCGGGCGATGGCGCTGCGCTCGATGGCAGCGCAGGTCAGCTTGTCGAGGCCGAGACGGTCGCGGAGCAGGCTGAGCAGGCGCAGTTCCTCGGCCTTGACGGAAAGATCGGCCGAAGCGACCTCGACGGCCAGTGCGTAGGCCGTGTCGTAGAGGCGAGCCGGCAGCGTGTCGCGGACGGTTTCGAGCACGATGTCGAGGCCTTCGCTGCCTGAAAGCAGCTTGGCACAGTCGCGGGATACGGAAATCAGCTTCTCGTCGTCGAAACCCTTGAAAACAGGCAGGGCGTGGATGAGTTCGCCGATACGGCCGAGTTCCCGGTCGTTCATCGTGCGGTCGACGGCCGAGGCCAGTACCATAACGTAGATCAGGGCCTCGTGAGCAGAAAGCGGCTTGTTCATAACAGGCGAAGTCCTTTGAATTTGGCGGGCTGAAGAGCCGTGCGTCTCTTGGCAAAAGTTACTGCACAATTCCTTAAATCGGAATCGATTCAAGGACAAAATCATGCAGCAGGTTAAAAGTGCGGCAGCGACCTCTACGCGTCGCATATGACGCGCGGCGCTGTATGGCCGAAGCAAGGCGTCAGATCGGATTGAGAGGGTTATCTTTTGGCAAGGGCGGTGCCAGAGTCGATTTTCCGTTCTTGCGCGGATCGTCGCCATACATGCCGCGCTTCTTCTGCTTGGCCTCGTCGACAAGTGACGCAAGCGGCGAGCCGGGTTCCGGATCGGCCCAGCCGAAGCGCACCAGCCAGGCACTGAGATCGACACGGACATAACGGCAGGCGCCCGTAATCGTGCCTTTCCAATTGGCGTCGGCCACGTCGCAGTCGATCGAGCGTCCGCGCAGATACATGCGGAAGGCCGTGCGGGCGGCCTGGCCGCAAGGCCAATCCTTGCCGCTCGGCCCCGTGCACATCCGGCCGATATCGGTCGGTACCACGCCGGCAAGCTGCACGCTTCTGCCGGAGATGGTCACTACACCGGCCTGATCCGAGAAGGGGCGGGTAAGCTCGACCGTTGTCGTCTTTTCCTGCGGCGTGGACGCGGGTTCGAGCGCGGCCTGTTCGGATGGAGGGGTGTGCTGGGCCTGTTGCTGCGGCTGCGGCGGCAGGGTTTGATGCGCAGCGGCCGCCATCTCCCTGTCGATCTGGTCGGCCGGAACCCGGTTGTCGGGGGCAGGGTCGGTCTTGGCCTGGTCGGCGGCGGGCGTCTCCGGCGTGCCGGCAGCGACTTTGTCCGGCGCGGTTGCGGCTGGCTGCGAAGCCTGGGCAGGCGCGGTATCGCCGCTCTTCACCGTATCGGGTGTTGCGGCTGCCGCCTGCGTGTCCGCAGGTGCCGCATGTGTATCCTCAGGTTTGGATGCGTCGGCTGACCGCGCGGGATCGGTCGGAACCTTGCTTTCCGAAGACGGCACGGGCTCGGCCGCTGCCGTATTCTCTTGAGCTTTGGCGCTGTCGCTGCCGGGTGTTTTTGCCGTGTCGTCGCTTGTGGGCGCTGGCGTCGCCGCGGCAGCTGCCGCTATTGCCGCAGCCGAGGGTTCGTTATCGCTGTCGGAGGCGGTGGAAGACGGAGTTGCGGCTGATTGGGTCGCTGTTTCGGGCGCGGCGCTTGCCACCTGCGCGGCCGGCTTGGTTTCCGGTTGCGGCTCTGCCGAATTCGTATCGCCCTTCTTGGCCGGTTCGAGAGGTTTCGGCGTCTCGACGGCTTTGGCGGGCGTCGGTTCGACCTTGGCCGCCTCTGTCGGCGCGGCCGCGGCCGGCTTGTTCTCTGTCATCGTGTTGCTGGTGCTTCTATGCGGCAGGCTGAAGCCATGCTCCCCGAGCTGGACCACGATCAGCGTCAGCCACGAACCAACGATCGCGCCTCCGACGCCTGCAAGCCAAATATCACGACGCATAACGAGAAAACTTTCCTATTGGCTGGCCCATATGATGCGGGCAATCCATTCCACATCCGCAAGATCGAAGCTGCGATTGGGATGTTCGGGGTTGAGCGACATCAGCTCGATCGACTTCGCGCTCTGCCGCAGCAAGACCTTGGCCATGACTTCGCCCTCACGGGTCTTCACAACAACACGGTCATTTTTCCTGATCTGAGCTCCCGGCTCTACGATCAGAATATCGCCGTCTCGATAGAGCGGCAACATGCTTTCGCCCTGGACCTCAAGCGCATAGGCGCCGGTCCGCTGCCCTGCCGCCACCGGAAACTCCACCATGTCCCAGCCCTGGCCGGCTGGAAATCCGCCGTCATCGAAGAAGCCGCCGGCGCCCGCCTGGGCAAAGCCGATCAAGGGGATGGCGTTTCCTGCCGGCAACGCGCTGTGCATCGCCACGGCCGCCGCCGGTTCGGCCGGCCTGATGAAACTCAGGAACTGCTCCAGGCTGGCGCCGGTCGCGTCGAGGATCTTGGCGATCGATTCCGTCGACGGCCAGCGCAGGCGGCCGTCCTGGCTCAGCCGTTTCGACTTGTTGAAGGAGGTCGCATCGAGGCCGGCGCGGCGTGCGAGGCCGGAGGGGGTCAGAGCATGCCGCTCGGCAAGCCGATCGATCGCACCCCATATCTGCTCGTGTGACAGCATCGCCGCTCGGTATCCGCGCGCCGGCTCGCCCGGCGCTCTGCTCTTTAGAAAACGTTAACCGAGGCGTTTTGGCGAGTAAAGACCGGCATAGGAATAGGGTCCTTTATCCCCGAGCTTTCATCGCGCTCTTGTCAACTTCACGTCTTTTGCGGCTGCGGCTTAGTATCGGGCTGCTCGTTCTGGAATTCCTTCGCCATGCCCATGAAGCCGCGCATGAATTTCTGCATGATGCCGAGCGTACGGTCGACCTCGGCATCGCTGGGCAGGTTCGTGTCCTTGCTCGAGGCGACGGTCTTTTCCAGCTTCGTCACCCGGTCGGCCAGGCGATCCAGCTCGTCGTCATAAGCGCTGCGCTCGTCGGCGGCCATGCGGCAGACGAGGTTGCTGTTCTGGTCCTGGCAGATGGACATGGCGCCGGTCTGCCGGTCGAGGCGGATGAAATGATCGCCGCTACGCTCCAGCTGGAAGCGCATGGCGTCCGGTTCGGCCGACAGAGCCGGCGTCGAGAGAAGAAAGGCAGCGGGCACAAGCATGGCTGCAAGGCCGATTTTCAGTTCCTTCGTCATGTCTTCCTCCGGATTTTCTGCGTTAAACCCCAAAATCCACCACGGAAACCGTGGACATGAGCCGATGTTTTCGTGCAAAGCCCTATCAGCGCAGCTTTACAGAGGGATGATGACCGCCATGCCAGTGGTTTACAAGATCGTGCCGGACACGCTCTGGCAGCAAGCCAGACAAAGCGGTGTTTTTCATGGCGCGGCGATCGATCTGACCGACGGCTACATCCATCTTTCCACCGCAAAGCAGTCAAGGAAAACCGCTGAACTCTATTTCGCGGGGCAGACCGGACTGCTGCTGGTGGCAGTCGACGGCGATGCGCTCGGCGACAAGCTGGTCTTCGAACCTTCCCGGGGCGGCGATCTCTTCCCGCATCTCTATGCGCCTCTGCCGCTTTCAGCCGTGCTCTGGGAAAAGCCGCTGCTCATCGGCGACGATGGCGCGCACATCTTCCCGGAGATGGCGGAATGATCGGCGCCTTTCGCGATCTCGGCCGGCGCGGCTTGTTCCTGTTCGATCCGGAAACCGCGCATGGCATGTCGATAGCGGCGCTGAAATCCGGCCTCGTGCCGGCCTGCCGCATCAATGCCGATCCTCGCCTGCGCCAGACGGTGGCTGGCCTCGATTTTGCCAACCCGATCGGCATGGCGGCCGGCTACGACAAGAATGCCGAAGTGCCGGAGGCATTGCTGAAGCTTGGCTTCGGTTTTACTGAGATCGGCACCGTCACACCGAAGGCGCAATCCGGCAATCCGCGCCCGCGCATCTTCCGCCTGGTCGAGGACGAAGGCGTCATCAATCGCCTGGGCTTCAACAACGAGGGCCACGAGGCAGCATTCCAGCGGCTCAAGACCATTCGTGGCAGCGGCATCATCGGCGTCAACATCGGTGCCAACAAGGATAGCGCCGACCGCATCGCCGATTACGTCGCCGGCATCCGCCGCTTCTATTCCGTGGCGCGTTATTTCACCGCCAATATCTCCTCGCCGAACACGCCGGGCCTACGGGACCTGCAGGCGCGCGAAAGTCTGTCTGCATTGCTGTCCGCCGTGCTCGCGGCTCGCGACGAGGAAGCGGCGAAAGCCGGCAAACGCATCCCCGTCTTCCTCAAGATCGCGCCGGATCTGACCGAAGAGGGCATGGACGACATCGCTGCCGAAGCCTTGTCCCATGCGCTCGATGGTCTGATCGTTTCCAACACCACGCTGTCGCGCGACGGATTGAAGGACCAGCGGCAGGCCAAGGAATCAGGCGGCTTGTCCGGCAAGCCGGTCTTCGAAAAATCGACCGCTGTGCTCGCCAAGATGCGCCGCCGCGTGGGTGCTGCGCTGCCGATCATCGGGGTCGGCGGCGTGTCGTCGGCGGAAACGGCGCTGGAAAAGATCAAGGCGGGCGCCGATCTCGTGCAGCTCTATTCCTGCATGGTCTATGAAGGGCCTGGCTTGCCGGGACAGGTCGTCTCGAGCCTATCGAAGCTGCTCGATCGCGAGCGTGTTGGCTCGATCAGGGATCTGCGTGATGCCAAGCTGGATTACTGGGCGAACCGGAACGTCTGATCAGCCCGTTTCTTCAGGCCGATCGCCAGGAAGATGCCGCGAAACAGCAAAAAGGCATTCATGGCCATCCAGAGGCCGTGATTGCCAAGTGTCGGCACGAAGACGGCGAGCGCTATGAGATAGCCGGCGAAGGAAAGCAGCATCTTGTTGCGCATCTCTCGCGACCATGTGGCGCCGATGAAGACGCCGTCCATCAGAAAGGCGAGTGCGCCGGTAAGTCCGGTAATGGCAGCCCAGGGCAGGTAGGTTCCGGCCGCAGCACGAACCTCCTCGGAGGTCGTCAGCAGCCGGATCAGGGCCGGTCCCACAGTGAAGAAGAAGACGGCGGCGGCAAGCGCCAACCCAAAGGACCAGAGCGCTGTCAGTTTCAAGCCGCGCTCGAAGGCAGGCCGGTAGTTGGCGCCGATCGAGCGGCCGGTGATCTGCTCGGCCGCGTTCGCCAGCCCATCGAGATAATAGCCCGACAGCAGGAAGAAGTTCATCAGCACGGCATTGGCGGCCAGCATCACGGCGCCGAAGCTGTTGCCGATGCGCGTCATCAGCGTGAAGGCGCCGATCAGCACGAAGGTGCGGATCAGGATATCGCGGTTGAGCGCGAAGAGCTGCGTGAGTTTGGCGCGCGAAAGCAGTTCCGCGCGCGTTGGCCGCTCTTCGTCGGCAAAACCGCGCAGCACGATGAAAAGCCCGAGCAGCATGCCGCTTGCCTCGCCGATCAGGGTGCCCCAGGCGACGCCGGCGACACCCCAGCCAAGCCAGAGCCCGAGCAGGATGGCGAGCACGATGTTGACGCCGTTGATGACGGTCTGCAGCAGCAATCCGATATGGCCCTGACTGCGGCCGAGCACGAAACCGAGCAAGGCATAATTGGCAAGCGCTGCTGGCCCCGACAACATGCGGATGGAGAAATAGGTGCGGGTCGCATCGGCAATGCCACCTTCCGGTCCCATCAGTTTGATGCCGATCCAGAGCAGTATCGGCGACAGGAGGACGATCAGGATGCCGCAGCCGAGCGCCGATATCAGCGCCCGCCAGAAGACGGCCTGCTGCTCGCGCCCGTCATGGCGGCCATAGGCCTGCGCGGTCAGCCCTGTCGTCGATGCCCGCAGGAAGTTGAAGCTGGCGAAGAGCAGGTCGAACAGCACGGCGCCGATTGCGAGGCCCGCCAGAGCATCCGGCTCGCCCATATGTCCGACGACGGCGGTATCGACGAGACCGAGCAGCGGCGTCGTCATGAAGCCGAGGGTCATCGGAAGCGCGATCGACAGCACGAGCCGATGCGTCACGTCGAAGGGCAGGACCCTCCCGCTGCCTTGCTGGGCATCCATTCTGCCTTGTGCCTCCTCAGTTCGAGGATAGCACCATGGACCAATAAGGCCTGCCATCGGAAGAGGGGGTGGAGGCGAGAGCGACGCCAAGTCCGTCATATTTGCCGAGCATGTTGTGCAAATGCTTCGGCGAATTGATCCATGCCGTTACTGCGGCATTCACATCACGCTGGCCCTCTGCAATATTCTCTGCCGCCGGCAGCTTGACGCCGCTGGCCTTTACGCGCTTGCCGAAATCGTCGCCTAGGCCGATCAGGTGTTCCATCTTGCCGGCGTCAGCCATGCGCCGCGCCTGATAGATGGCGGCGGCGCTCGCCGCCGCGTCGATCTTCAACGGTGGCAAGCCATTCTTCGCCCGCAGCGCATTGACAAGCGGCAGTGCGGAGGCGGTCTGGTCGCTGGCCGGGGTGCTGGAAACATGGGTCGGTGGCGTGGCGCAGCTTGCAACCGTTGCTGTGAGCGCGAGGGCGGTGAGGCGCAACGCATCGCGGCGCGTGAAGGTCAGTGTCTGGGATGTCATGTCAGCTGCGGTAATTGAACAAACGAAGTATGATGAAGATGGGAATGACGATGGATGCGCCGAGCAGCACGTAATCGCCGAATTCGCCGAGTGCCGCGAAACCGCTATGCCAGAGGTCGAGCAGGAAGCGGCGGACGCCATAGAGGAAATCGAGCGGCCGCCAGCCGAAGAACTTCATCACGAAGCCGACGACGAGCGACACGATGACGAGCTTCACCAGCGTTCGGCCCGGCGAGTCGCCAAGGAATCTGTTCACCTGATCGGACATACTGACGTCTCCATAGTGGCAGTCGGTCGGTGCTGAGATAGGGCCGGGACCCGCGACTCGCAAGCACTTTCGCCCGGCTTACACTCTAAACCAGCCTCTGCCTGAAATAGGACTTGAGTTTTTTTATGGCCGCGTTCAAAGGCGAGCGTCAAACAGGATGAAACCCATGCTGCCGAGCCAGCTTTCCTCCGGCGATGTCATCGCCGACCGCCGCGCCGATTATGCGAAGATGCTTGCCGAAGGTGGCGAGCCGGCGAGCGCCGCCGAGCTCATGGAACAGGCGCTGGAGCTGGTGCCGCGCTGGGCGGCGGGCTGGTTCACGCTCGCGACCTATCGCGAAAAGGCCGGCGATGCGCCAGGCGCGATCGCGGCGTTGAACGAGGTCATGACGCTCGATGAAGGCGATGTCTTCGGCGCCCGCCTGAAGCTTGCGGTTCTCGGCGGCTCGGAAGTGCCCGACCGGCCGCCGAGCCTTTATGTCGAGCGACTGTTCGATGACTATGCCGACCGCTTTGAGACTTCGTTGGTCGAAAAGCTCGGCTATACCGTGCCCGGCAAGCTCGCCGCGTTGATTGCCGAAACGGCCGGTATCCCGAACCATTTCCGCCTTGCCGTCGATCTCGGCTGCGGCACTGGCCTGCTCGGGTCGGAAATCCGCGCCAGTGTCGATCGGTTGCAGGGTTATGACCTGTCGAAGGGCATGCTCGCCAAGGCGGCGGAGAAGCATGTCTACGATCATCTCGGCCAGGCCGACCTGTCGCTGCAGCCGGAGCTGTCGGGTGTTTTCGATGCAGGGCTTGAGCCGGGTCGGGCGGATCTGGTGACTGCCGCCGACGTGTTGATGTATCTCGGCAATCTGCAGGGCGTGATGGCGATCGTCCAAGAGCTTGCCGCCGATGACGCCGTCTTCGCCTTTTCGGTCGAGGATGCGCAGGAGGCGGACGGCTATGTGCTGCGCGATTCCCTGCGCTTTGCGCATTCGGAAGCCTATGTCAGGGACATTTTGGCCGATCACGGCTTTACCGTGCTGGAACTCGTCCGCAGCGTCATTCGCATGGATGGCGGAAAACCGGTTCACGGCATTCTGTTCATTGCGAGTAAATCGGCCCGATGATTTCGAATCTTGCGAATTTCAAATAGGTCAGTATTGCTTACGTATTTTCGCTTGATTGTCGCCTGTGCTTTCAGCAAAAAGCCCGGAAACCCAGGGGAAAGCACATGGCGAACGCAAAGAGCGCATTTGGCGTCTGGAATACATCGGCAACCCGGCATTCGTGGATTGAGGACGTTCAGGGCATCCTGACCGGCAGCCTTATTTCGTCGCTCGGGCTGTTTTGCCTTTCGAGCGCCGGCCTTCTAACCGGCAGCACGGCCGGCATCGCTTTCTTGTTGCATTACGCATTCGGCGTGAACTTTGGCCTGGCCTTCTTCGTGGTCAATCTGCCGTTCTTCTATCTCTCGCTGAAGCAACTGGGCCCGGCCTTCACCGTCAAGACCTTCATCGCCATCACGCTGACGTCGCTGCTGACCAATCTGCAGCCGCTGCTCTTCGATATCGCGCATATCAATGCGCTGTGGTCGGGAATCCTTGGTGGCATCCTGCTCGGCTTCGGGCTGCTCGCGCTCTATCGTCACCGCGCCAGCCTTGGCGGCGTCGGCATTCTGGGGATTTATGTGCAGGAGCGTTTCGGCATCAGGGCCGGGCTGGTGCAGCTTGCGATCGATCTCTGCGTGCTTGCCGTCGCCTTCGCGGTTACCACGCCGCCTGTCGTCATCTGCTCGGTGATCGGAGCTATCGCGCTCAATCTCTTCGTCGCGATCAATCATCGCTCCGATCGCTACATCGCCCTCTAATCGGGCTTGCAATCTGCAGCCAGGTTACTGCTTGCGGCTGGGATCGGTCTCGACGATCGCGTCTTCATGGTACCAGCTGTCAAAGGCAGCCGTGGCGATGCTCGGGCCGATATCCGGGTTGAGGTTCACCTTCGGACGCTGGCTTGCCGCCGTCGGGCGGGCCGCGACCGGAAACTGATAGATCTTTGCCGTCACATGCCGAGCACTGGTTGCCATTCGCCGTCTCTCCCCTTTTGGTTTTCAAGCAGGCGCGCTTGAAGAGACAACTCATATATAGCAAAGCCGAACGCGAATATCATCATTCCGCTCAAAAAAAATGCTAAATGATGAAATTATGTGCAATATGGCAGCGACGGGGTTGATGCCGCTTCTTTGGCCTGCCGTCTTTCCAATCCATGTTTAGGGTCGCGAGCCTGCGACATCTTGGCAACTCGGTCGGAATAGCGCTGGCGATTTGAAAAAGAATCCAGTGGTTCACACCCGGAAATCCCGTTGGAATACAGCAGAATCATAAAAATTCACTTTGCTAGCCAGATGTCGATGCGATCTGGCACGGCAAATGCATCTCTCTAGGCAGCCGTTCGTAGTGAGGAATTTTCCGGCGGGCGCGCCGGGCAAGTTTTTCCTGCTCTGCCTGATTAACAGTTATGAGGTGCGTAATGACGAAGTTTAAGCTCGAGTACATCTGGCTCGACGGATATACCCCAGTACCGAACCTGCGCGGTAAAACGCAGATCAAGGAATTCGACGCATTTCCGACGCTCGATCAGCTTCCGCTTTGGGGCTTCGACGGTTCGTCGACGATGCAGGCCGAAGGCCGCAGCTCTGATTGCGTGCTGAAGCCCGTCGCCATCTATCCGGACCCGGCCCGTACGAACGGCGCTCTCGTCATGTGCGAAGTCATGATGCCTGACGGCGTCACCCCGCATGAATCCAACAGCCGCGCGACCATCCTCGACGATGAAGACGCATGGTTCGGCTTCGAGCAGGAATACTTCTTCTACAAGGACGGCCGTCCGCTCGGCTTCCCGGAATCCGGCTACCCGGCTCCGCAGGGCCCGTACTACACCGGCGTCGGCTACAAGAACGTCGGCGATGTCGCTCGCGAAATCGTTGAAGAGCATCTCGACCTTTGCCTCGAAGCAGGCATCAACCACGAAGGTATCAATGCCGAAGTGGCCAAGGGTCAGTGGGAATTCCAGATTTTCGGCAAGGGCTCCAAGAAGGCCGCCGACCAGATCTGGATGGCGCGCTACCTGCTGCTGCGCCTGTGCGAAAAGTACGGCATCGACATCGAGTTCCACTGCAAGCCGCTCGGCGACACCGACTGGAACGGCTCGGGCATGCACTGCAACTTCTCGACCAAGTTCATGCGCGAAGTCGGCGGCAAGGCCTATTTCGAAGCGCTGATGGCTCAGTTCGACAAGAACCTGCACGAGCACATTGCGGTCTATGGCCCGGACAACCACATGCGCCTGACCGGCAAGCATGAAACGGCTCCGTGGAACAAGTTCAGCTACGGCGTTGCCGACCGCGGCGCTTCGATCCGCGTTCCGCACTCGTTCGTCAAGAACGATTACAAGGGCTACCTCGAAGATCGTCGTCCGAACTCCCAGGGCTGCCCCTACCAGATCGCTTCCCAGGTACTGAAGACCATCTCGGAAGTTCCGACGGCTGGCTTCGCTTCCGAAGCTGCCTGAGTCCTGTAAGACTGACACAAACAGAAAGCGCGGGATTTCGGTCCCGCGCTTTCTGCGTTTCGAGAGCTTGCTTCAAGCAGCCTTGCTGGCAGCGTCGATCGGATGCTGCGAACGGAAGCCGACGGCGAGACGGTTCCAGACGTTGATCGTGGCAATCGCGACCGTGATCTTGACGATCTCTTCCTCGGTGAAATGTTCCCGCAGCGGCTCGTAGTCGGAATCCGGTATGCCGGTCTGGGCGATCTTCGTCACTGAGTCGACCCAACGAAGCAGGGCGCGCTCGCGATCGTCATAGACGGGCGATTCCCACCAGACGCACATCAGGTTTATCCACTGCTCGCTCAAACCGTCGTGGCGGGCTTCCTTCACGTGCATGTCGACGCAATAGGCGCAGCCGTTGATCTGCGAGGCGCGAAGCTTGATGAGGTGAATGAAGCGGCGCTCGAGCCCGCAGGTCTGGACGAAGTTTTCCAGGGCGGATACGGCCTTGTAGGAGTCCGGCGAGGCCTTGGCGAAGTTGAAGCGGGGGTGCATGGTCTTCTCCTTGGGTTAAACTGTTCTGGAAATTCAGCTTTTTGTCTTGCGTTCATGCAATTCGAGAAAGGCGCAGCCCCTCGCGGCTATGCCGCCATCCGTGTCCGACTGCGTGAGATCGGTCAGCACGTCGGCGATTGTCGTCTTTGCCAGCTCGGCCCGGTAGACGCGCTCGGCCGCTAGCATCGCGGCATTGATGCCGCAGGGCTTGGCGAAGTAGCGTCCTTCCAGCGGGTTCGGGCCGCGCCGGCGGATCTCCGTGCAACGGAACGCGGGCGCGGGGCCTTCCGCCGCCAGCACGATATCGAGCAGGGTAATCTTTTCCGGCTTGCGCGCCAGTCGATACCCGCCCTTCGGTCCGGGCACGGTGTCGAGAATCCCCGCGCCCGAAAGCGCCTGCAGATGCTTCAGGAGATAACTGACCGAGACGCCGTGAAATTCGGCAAGCGCCGCTGCAGAGAGCACGCCGCCGTCCGACAATCCCGCCAGCATGCCAACGCAATGGATGGATTGTTCGACGCCTTCGCCGAGCTTCATCGGTTCGTTCCCTTAAATCGTGGATGTTTTTTATCTACGATTATATGCCGTGTCAAGCTGGAGATTCGAATGGAGTTATTGTTCAGCGGATGAGCACGAAAATAATCATGTATGGCTGTCGCCAACCAAAGGACTTTGTCATCCTCGGGCTTGACCCGAGGATCCATGCTCAAGCCCCAAGGTGTTGGATAATAGTGCCAGGCAACGGCACATACCCATCGCAGTTTACCGAGTGATTTGGATATCGATCGGAAGCGCCTGTGTCTGGATCCACGGGTCAAGCCCGAGGATGACGGTGCGTGCGGAGACCACAGATATATAGGCCTTAGCGGAGGAGTGTTCGGCTTGTCCTGGCACGTCGACAATCACCCCCGCTTCTCATCCGCAACTTATCCATTACATTTAGATCCGTGGACCAGATCGACGCCGACCGCCCCCTTGCCTTGCCGGCTCCCTTCATCCGTTGGTTTGCGGAAAAGGGCTGGCAGCCGCGCGCGCATCAGCTGGAGCTGTTGGCCCGCGCCGAGGCGGGCGAAAGCACGCTGCTGATTGCGCCGACCGGCGCGGGCAAGACGCTCGCCGGCTTCCTGCCGTCGCTGACCGATCTCACCCGGCGCGGCAAGATCCCGCCTGGTTCGGCTTTCACAGGCATTCATACGCTCTACATCTCGCCGCTGAAGGCACTTGCCGTCGATATCGAGCGCAACCTGATGAAGCCCGTCTCGGAGATGGGCCTGCCCGTATCGGTCGAGAACCGCACCGGTGATACGCCGAGCGGCAAGCGCCAGCGGCAGAAGCTCAATCCGCCGGATATTCTGCTTACGACGCCGGAGCAGGTGGCGCTGCTGCTTGCCAATCGCGAAGCCGAGCGCTTCTTCAAGGATCTGAAATACATCGTCTTCGACGAGCTGCATTCGCTCGTCACATCGAAGCGCGGCCATATGCTGTCGCTCGGCCTTGCCCGCATCCGCAAGCTGGCGCCGCGCGTGCAGACCATCGGCCTTTCGGCGACGGTCGCCGACCCGATGGACCTGCAGAAATGGCTGGTCGCACAGGAGCCGGGGGAGGGGCAGCATGCCGGCCTCGTTATCGTCGAGGGCGGCGCCAAGCCCGATATCTCGATCCTGTCGACGGAAGAGCGCATCCCCTGGTCCGGGCACTCAGCCAAATATGCCATCCCCGATATCTATCGCGAGCTGAAGGCTCATCGCACGACGCTGCTTTTCGTTAATACGCGCTCCCAGGCCGAAATGTTGTTTCAGGAGCTGTGGACGGCGAATGACGACAATCTGCCGATCGCCCTGCATCACGGCTCGCTCGATGTGGGCCAGCGCCGCAAGGTGGAAGCGGCGATGGCGGAAAATCGACTGCGCGCCGTCGTCGCCACATCGACGCTCGATCTCGGCATAGACTGGGGCGATGTCGATCTCGTCATCCATGTCGGCGCGCCGAAGGGTGCGAGCCGCCTTGCCCAGCGTATCGGCCGCGCCAATCACCGCATGGACGAGCCGTCGAAAGCGATCCTGGTGCCGGCCAATCGCTTCGAGGTCATGGAGTGCCAGGCAGCGCTCGACGCCAATTATATCGGCGCGCAGGATACCCCACCGATCGGCGCCGGAGCGCTCGATGTTCTTGCCCAACACATTCTCGGCATGGCCTGCGCCGAACCCTTCGACATGCTCGAACTTTATGACGAGGTGCAGAGCGCGGCCCCCTATGCCGAGCTTTCCTGGGAGACCTTCGAGCGCATCGTCGATTTTGTGGCGACCGGCGGCTATGCGCTTAGGACCTATGAGCGCTATGCCCGCATCCGCAAGACCGCGGATGGGCGGTGGCGCGTCTCCAATCCGCAGGTCGCCCAGCAATATCGCCTGAACCTCGGCACGATCGTCGAAGAGGCAATGCTGAATATCCGCCTGGTGAAGCGCAATGCGCTCGGCTCGCTCGGACGAGGCGGCGCGCCGCTCGGCAAGGTCGAGGAGTATTTCGTCGAGCAGCTTGTGCCCGGCGATACCTTCCTCTTTTCCGGCAAGGTGCTGCGTTTCGAAGGCATCCGCGAGAGCGAATGCCTGGCCTCGCAGGCTTTCTCGCTCGACCCGAAAATCCCGTCCTACGCCGGCGGCAAGTTTCCGCTCTCGACCTATCTCGCCGATCAGGTGCGGGCGATGATTGCCGATCCCGATCGGCGCCATCGGCTGCCGGATCAGGTGCGCGACTGGCTGGAAATTCAAAAGGAGAAGTCGTTGCTGCCGAAGCGCGACGAGTTCCTCATCGAGACCTTTCCACGCGGTAGCCGCGCTTACCTCGTCGCCTATCCATTCGAGGGCAGGCTGGCGCACCAGACGCTCGGCATGCTGCTCACCCGAAGGCTCGAGCGCGCCGGCGCCAAGCCCATGGGCTTCGTCGCGACCGATTATTCGCTCGGCATCTGGGGGCTGGAGGATATGGGGCTGATGATCGCCAACGGCCATCTCAGCCTGTCCGATCTCTTCGATGAGGATATGCTCGGCGACGATCTCGAGGCGTGGCTCGACGAATCCTTCCTGCTGAAGCGGACCTTCCGCAATTGCGCCGTGATTGCCGGCTTGATCGAGCGCCGGCATCCGGGCAAGGAAAAGACCGGCCGGCAGGTGACAGTATCTGCCGATCTGATCTATGACGTGCTGCGCAGTCACGAACCCGACCATATCCTGCTGCAGGCGACGAGGCAGGATGCTGCGACCGGGCTTTTGGATATTGGCAGACTTGCGGATATGCTGAAACGAATCAAGGGCCATATCACCCATCGCGCGCTGGACCATATATCGCCGCTCGCTGTGCCGGTGATGCTGGAAATCGGCAAGGTGCCGGTGCCAGGCGAGGCGCATGATTCCCTGCTTGCGGAAGCGGCCGACGACCTGATCCGCGAGGCGATGAGCTGAACGAACAAGGATGAATTGACGTGATCAACCGGCTGGCGCTGGCACGGAGCTTGAACTGCCAAGACAGCGGCGAATCCACGCCGACTGCGGGCGTCGAGACCGTTGTTCATGGCATTGCGGCCGTCTGCGATCCGTTGGGTGCGCTCTATCTGCCTGAGGCCGGTCTTCTCGTCGTCTCCGACCTGCATCTGGAAAAGGGTGCGGCTTTCGCCCGCCGCGGCATGATGCTGCCGCCCTACGATACCTTGGCGACGCTCACCGTTCTTTCCGCCGTCATCTCCCGGTATGATCCGAAGCTCGTCGTTTCGCTTGGCGACAATTTTCATGATCGCGTCGGTTCGCAGCATCTGCCTGAGGAGTTTCGCAGCCTCATCGTCAATATGGCGCGTGGCCGCGAATGGATTTGGATCAACGGCAATCATGATCCGGATGGCACGGTCGATCTCCCCGGCCATTCGGCCGACGAGATGCATTATGGCGGCTTGACCTTCCGCCACGAACCGAAGGCGGGTCGGCAGGCCGGCGAAATTGCCGGCCATCTGCATCCATCCGCCACCGTCCGGCGTCGGGAAAAATCGGTGCGCCGCCCGTGCTTCGCGACGGATGGCGCCCGTCTGTTGATGCCGGCCTTCGGCGTGATGACCGGCGGTCTCGATCTTCGCCACAAGGCCATGGCCGGCCTCTTCGAGCGGGAAAGCCTGATCGCGCACCTGCTTGGCCGCGACCGCATCTATTCCGTGCGCTTCGGCAATCTCTCGGCCTAAGCCGCCTCAACTGGTTCATAGCGCAGGACCACTGCTCCGGTTTTCAACGGGCTGGAGTCGATCAGCTTCAACGGTCGCTGTTGCGAAGCCGGCTTGAAATGCGGATTGCCCGATCCCAGCACGACGGGAACGAGGCAGATGCGGATCTCGTCTACCAGTCCAGCCTTGAGCAGCACATCCGCCACCTCGGCGCTGCCGAAGACGAATATGGTTTTGCCGGGCTCCTGCTTTAGCTTTTGCACCTCGGCGGCAATGTCGCGGACGACGCGGCTGTTGTTCCACTCGGCCTTTTCGAGCGTGCGTGAGGCGGCAATCTTGGCGATGCCGTTCATGTAAGTGGCGATTTCAGGTGTGTCCGACGCGTTCGGCCAATAGGAGGCCATGCCTTCATAGGTCTTGCGGCCGAAGATCAGCAGATCGCCCTCGCTGCCAAGCTCCGTCGCATAGCGCTCCAGCTCGTCGCCCCAGGCGAGCATGTGAAAATCGAGATCCCAGGGCTTCGTTCCCTCGAAGTAGCCGTCGAGCGTCATCAGATTCCAGATCACGAGCTTCCTCATCACGTCCTCCATTGCGATAACCGTATTGAAAGTAAAACTGGTTGCTAAAAGCAAGCAGTTGAAAGCTAGTCACACTGATGGCAAAATGCAAGCAGTTTTTGGAGATCCCTATGGACGCACTGCATCGTTCCGGCTGCCCGATCAATCTGACGCTGGAAATCCTCGGCGATCGCTGGAGCCTGATCATCATCAGGGACATCATGTTCGGCAATCGCCGGCATTTCCGCGAGCTGTTGCAGAATTCGGAGGAGGGGATCGCGTCCAATATTCTCGCCGACCGACTGAAGCGGCTGGTGGAGCGCGGCCTGCTGACCCGTGCGGATGACCCCACCCACAAGCAGAAGGCCGTCTACAGCCTGACGGAAATGGCGATCGACCTTGTGCCGCTCTTCGCCCATATGGGCGCCTGGGGCCGCAAGCATCTGCCGGTATCCGAGGAGCTGTCGATCCGGGCGGAGCTTCTGGAAAATGGCGGCCCGACGCTCTGGGCGGATTTCATGGACGAGCTGCGCGCCCAACATCTCGGCAAGGCGTTGCCGCCGGGCACGCCTTCAGTCCTCCGCCGGTTGACCGACGCCTATCTGGAGGTCGTCGGTCGCAGGAAAAGCGGCTGATCAGTTTTTCCGGAACATCAAGCTCGCACCCCATCCGGTCACGAGAGCCAGCAATACGGAAAACACGCCATAGGTGATCGGCTGCTGGTGCGCCGCATCCGTGATCATCTGCTCGATGCCGGTCTTGATGACGCGCAGCGGCAGAGCCTTTTCGCCGATGAACTTGCCGCTCTTGAACAGATAGGCGCGAACGGTGTGGACGCCGTTCGGCACATCGGCGGGAATTCTGAGCGTTGCCTTGAAAAGCGAGGAGCTGACGAAGCGCACGCCGGCCGGATCGCTTTCATAAAGGCCGCCGGCGGTCTGCAGGCGACGGAAGGCCTGCCGGAATTCCGGCACATCGGCGATATTGCCGACGAAGCCGACCGGAGCGAGGGGAATATGGTCGATCCCTATGCCGCGGTCGCTGAGTTCCAGCGGCGCGGTGATATTGTCGACGGCGCGCGTGCTCGATAGCGAATAGGCTTCGGGCACGTGCTCGAAGGTCATCGAGCGGGTGTTGACCCAGATGCCGAAGACGCGCTCCTTCTTGCGCACCGTCGCATTCTCGCGCGGGCCTTCCAGCACGACGACGATGTCATACTGGCCGATCGCCAGAAGCAGTTGGTCGGTGTTGGACAGAGCGCCGAAAATCGTCAGATCCGCGCCGGTAAAGTCGGAGGTGATGGCGATCTCGCTGGTCGATGTCCCGATCTCCATCGTCTCGCGAGCCGTGGTCGAGGTGGTCGGTTGGTCGAGCAGCACCTGCGCGTTGGCGACGAGCGGCGCAAGCAGCAGCGAGGCGGCGAGGAGCAGTCCGAACCTTCTCATCGGCTCACTCCTTCCATGACGACGGAATAGACGTCAGCCGGCGTGACGACGAGAGTGATCGCCAGGCGAAGCCCGACGGCAAGGACGAGGAGGCCGAGGAGTGCGCGCAATTGTTCGCCGCGCAGCTTCTGGCCGACGCGCACGCCATATTGCGCGCCGACGACGCCAGCCACCATCAGCAGGAAGGCGAGGATGATATCGACGGAGTAATTGGTGGCGGCCTGGACGATGGTCGTGAAGGCCGTCACGAAAATGACCTGGAACAGCGAGGTGCCGACGACGACATTCGTCGGAACGCGCAGGAGATAGATCATGGCGGGCACGAGGATGAAGCCGCCGCCGATACCCATCGGCGTCAGCATGCCGACGAAGAAGCCAAGGCCGATCACCGGAATGGCGCTGAGATAGAGCTTGGATTTCTTGAACCGCAGCTTCAGCGGCAGCCGCTGCACCCAGTTGTGATGGCGCAACTTGCCGCTCGCCGGCGGCAGCTTGCCGGCCGCTCGGCGCATGGCGCGCACGCTTTCCCACAGCATCAGCGATCCCACGGTGCCGAGCAGCAGCACGTAGATCAGCGAGATGATCAGGTCGATCTGGCCGAGCCGGCGCAGCAGCACGAACAACCAGAGCCCGAATGTCGCGCCCGCCAAGCCGCCGGCAAGCAGGATCGTCCCCAGTTTCAGGTCGAGCGAGCCGCGCCGGAAGTGGGTAAGCGCCCCCGATACGGAGGAAGCGACGACCTGGTTCGAGCCGGTGGCGACGGCAACGACGGGCGGGATGTTGTAGAAGATCAGCAGCGGCGTGATGAGGAAGCCGCCGCCGACGCCGAACATGCCGGAGAGAAACCCTACGGCTGCCCCCATGCCGAGAATAATGAAAATATTCACCGACAGTTCTGCGATCGGCAGATAGATCGTCACGCCTTGTTCCCATTTGCAGGCTGTGCGGCACGATGGCCGGAGCCCATTTTCCCCTTAAACGGCGGATTCTAATCTGAAATCATTGCCAGAGCCTTAGGAAAGGCGCCGTTGCCTCAGTTTTCGAATGGCCGGCTTTACCTTAACCCGGCTTTTTCCGCTTTTCTGTGACGTTATCCAAGGATCGGCCGGCAGTAGAGGGGATGGGGCGGCGAGCCTCCCAAACAAAAATGCCGGCGTTGTCGCGCCGGCATTTGGATGGCGTTCGCAGGCAGTATTGGCCTTACTTGTTGCGGGCGAGCAGTTCCTTGACGACCTGATCGGTGACCCGACCGTCCGCCGGCAGGCCGACCGATTTCTGGAAGCTCTTCAGGGCAGCCACCGTCTTGTCGCCCATCGCGCCATCGGGCGTGCCGGCATCGAAGCCGTTCTTGTTGAGGATGGCCTGGATGTTGCGGATGGCTTTTTTCATGTCAATGGAGGCTGTGTTGACACCCTTGCCGGTCGTCCATTCGTCCGGGATGTCGGTGCCGTTGGTCTTCGGATCGGCCTGTTGGGCTTTCCACAGATCGACCTTGGCGCGCGCGCCTTCCAGATCAGCCGGCTTCATGGCGTTGGCGACTTCGTCACGCTTCTGGGCAGCGTCCTTGTCGCCGCTTTTTGCGGCGATCGCGAACCATTTGTAGGATTCCTGCAGGTCCTGCTTCACGCCATTGCCGCGCGCATAGAGGATTGCGAGGTTGAACTGGCTGTCGGAGACCCCGAGATCGGCGGCGCGGCTGAACCAGCTTGCGGCGCTATCGTAATCCTGCGATCCGGCCGTGCCCGAAGCGTAGAGGACGGCGAGGTTGTGCATGGCGCTGGCGTTGCCCTGGTTGGCGGCCTGCTCGTAATATTGCTTGGCCTTGGCGAGATCGTGATCGACGCCGTTGCCCTTCTCGTACATGCTGGCAAGGCGATATTGCGCCGGGGCATAGCCCTTGTCGGCCGAAAGCTGGTACCAGGCGGCAGCCTGCTTCATGTCGGCGGGAACGCCGCGGCCATCCGTATAGCGCGCGCCGATTTCGAAGAGCGCGACGGGATCGGCGGTTTTGGCGGCTGCGACGAGGGATGGCGGCTGGATGCCATCGGGCACCGTGATTTCCGTTGCAGCCGGTGCGGCGACTGGAGCTGCAGTGGCTGGCTTGTCTGTCTGGACGAAGGCCGCCGTCTGCTGCGCGGGTGCGGTGCCGCCCGCCGGGGTCAGGGTTTCGGTTGCGGCCGGATTGCCGCCAAGCGGAGCTGCAGCCGTCAGGTGATCACTGACAGGCGCGGCGGCGGGATCGGCGGACGCGGCTGCAGGCTGGACTTCGGCTGGTTGTGTTGCCGAGGCTGCCGGTGCTGCGGCCTGGCTTGCCACAGCCTGCTGATCGGTTACGGCCGGCTTCGCATTGGCGGCGACTGTATTGCTCGCGGCGCTGTCCGAGGGGGCGACCGTGGTCGATACTTCGGCCGGTGGCGGTGCCTTCTGGCCGCGTGTCAGCGTGTTCGCCAGCGGGAAGGCCATGACGGCGAGCATGACGGCGCCTATGGCGAGCAGGATCGGCCGGCGGAAGCGTGAAAACACGCCGCCTTGCTTTGTATCCTTCTTGGAAGCCGGAGCCGAGCGCTGCGTCTGGTCGACTTCCATGGCGGCAGCCTGCGCTGCACGGCGGGCGGCTGCGATGTAATCGGCCCGCTCGTTCTCGGTCGGCTGGCGGGCGTTTCCGCTACGCGAGGTGTTCTGGCTGGCCCGCACACGCTCGAGGATCTTCTTGATGTCAGGCGCGCCTGAGCCCGGCTCCAGCAGTTCGTTGGCCTCTTCGCCGGGCACCACGTCGGCAGGATCGATCGATGGGGCCGGTTCGATCACCGGGCGATCCGGCGGAAAGATCGGCTCGGCTTTTTCGGGCGTGAAGAAACGCTTGCCGAGGCTCGCAAACAGGCTGGTCTTGCCGCTCTTCTTGGCGGCGGCCTTGATTTCGGCCTTGGTGTTGGCGTCGATCGCCTGTGCGACCGCGACTTCGGCGGAAACCGGGGCTTCGGCGGGCGCGACCGTGCGGATGATCGGGCCGGCCTTCTGCTGCGCGGCCATCGGCGGCTTCAGGGCCGGCAGTTCCTCGTCAGCGAAGACATCACTTTCGAAGGGGGCAGCGGGCATGGCGGGCGCCGGCCTGCGATGCTCCATGTGGTCGAGCCGGTCCGCGATCTGCAGCAGCGTGTCGTGCAGCGCCTCGAAGGTGCGATGTGTGCGCTCATCGCTGGCGCGGCTGAGGTCTTCCAGATGGCGAAGGTCATCGGCAAGCGCTGTCAGCGCGGCCATGTCGGCGGCCTGCGCGCCATGGCCCATCCCGCCTTCGCGCGAATAGGCCTCGACGACGGTTTCCGCCGCATGGCGGGCCGCTTCGATGATGTATTCGTCATTGGTCGCCATATAGTCTTCGATGGCGCTCATCCGGCGGTCGAAGTCCGGAGGCAGATGATCGGCGACGGCCCGAGGCTCGTTCGTCAACAGCGTCGAGAGATGAGCGATCTGCTCTTCGAGATTGCGCAGCGCCTGCGTGTCCGTGGGCGGAGCGGCGGTGCTCGCTTCCAGCCGCGCCGCGATATCCGACAGGCGTCCTTCCAGTCGGCGCACCATGCTATCGTCGATGCCTGCTGCCTGGGCGGGCGGATGGAAATCCATCTCGTCGATGCGGCGGGCGAGGTAATCCAGGCGGTCCGCCATCACATTGCCGACCGAGCCATGCTCCAGTGCATCGATCTTATGGGAGATGTCGGCGAGATAGGTGACGAGTTCCGGTTGCGGAGCGGCCTTCTGCGAGCGCTCCATCAGATGCGAGAGCTGGTCGAGACGTTCCTCAAGACGGGCAACGGCCTTGGCGCTGCCGAGTTCGTCGATGCGCATGGCGAGCGCTTCGAGCCGTCCGGAGAGATCGTCGGCCGGCTGACGTCGTGCCGCATCGCGGCTCATCACGTCGATCTGGTCGGCAAGGCCGCTCAAACGGCCTTCCAGCCGCTGCATCGCCTGATCCTGCGGCTGCATCATCGAGCCGAGGCTCTCCATCGCGGTCGCGATCGTCAGCAGCTTGGTTTCCAGCGCGTGCACGGCCGGGCTGTCGTTCATGCCGCCGAGATGCTGCTTGATGTCATCGAGCCGGTAGGCGAGCGAGACAAGTTCGTCCTGCAGGCCGCTCGTGTCGATGGCCCTGACCTGGCGCTCGACGTGGTGCAGGGATTCCTCGCGGGCAAGGCCGTCCATCAGCGAGCGCAGCTCGTCGAATTCGGTCTTGAGACCAGCGGTTTCCGGCTGGCCGGCGAGCTGGTTGATGCTGTCGGCAAGCCGGGCCATGTCCTGGCGGACGTCGGCGACGAAATGCTTGTCCTCGGCGTTCTCGCGGATATCGCGGATTTCTGCGCGCAGCGCGGTGACCTCGCGGGTGACGCTTTCGGCGATATCGCGCTTCAGATCCTGGCGAAGATTGACGAGCGCCTGAGCGATGTCGACCGGTGCCTCGGCGGCAGCGGCGCGCGCCGGCTGGCGCTGGGGGTAGCTGTCGATTGGGCGCCGCGCCGGTTGCGGCTCGGCATGTGCGATTTCCTCGCGCCGGGCGTGCAGCCGTTCGCGGTTTGCTTCAAGCGCGCGCTGGCGCTGGCGGATTTCGGCAAGTGGATCGGGGCGGGGATCGATGTCCTGGCGCTCGCTGCGCAGCGGGCGTTCATAGGCGCGGCTGGCGGGCTGTTCGCGCTCGGGACGCGGCGGCATCCGCTCCGGTGCGGCACGTTCAGGTGCGGGCGCATAGCTGGCACCGACGCGCTGGCGTGTATCGCGCGCGGCGGCGGTGCCCATCAGCCCCTCGATGCGCGCCTCCAGCCCCTCGATCGTGCGGCTCAGAGCATCCAGCGACGTCCAGTCGCCCGTGCCGGTAGGATTTGATCGCGATCCGCTCATATCTTTTGCTCGCCTCGAACTATGGACCACCCCGGGCCGCCATGCTGACGGAAGAAGACTTTGCTGCATCGCCGCGCTGCCTGCATCCCGCCGTTCGGAAAGGGATAAATGTATTGGCTTTCCTCAAACCGAGCGGCAAAGACAGCGCGTGACCAAAGCATAAGTTGAAGAAACGCGAAGCACTGCTGCTCAACTCGTACAATTCACGAAACGTGGTAAACAACTCGTTAAGTTTGGTGGAGATCTTTAACCTTTTATTTCGGTTCTGCTGTCCCGCGCGCCGATATTCTTGCGTGCCGGCAGTGCCGGGTTGCTTGTGTGAGGAGGTGATATCGGTGGCACGCGATATGATCCGCATCATCGGCTTCACCAAAATTTCAGCACGGCTCGCAAATTTGACGTTTACGCAAACGTCAATATTTTGTAAGAGTAACGCAGCGGCCGGACTCTGATGTCCGCCGGCGAATTGGAGGAATTCGAGAGATGCCAGTCTACAAGGCCCCGGTGAACGATACGCTCTTCGTCCTGAACGATGTGCTTGGGGTGGAGCGTTACAACAATCTTCCCGGTTATGCCGATGCGACGCCTGATATGATCGAGGCGATCGTCGGTGAGGCGGCCAAATTGTCCGAGGAAGTGCTCTTCCCGCTCAACTATTCCGGCGATCAGGAAGGCTGCGTGCGCCATGACGACGGCACAGTCTCGACGCCGAAGGGCTTCAAGGAAGCTTACCGCGCCTATCGCGAAGGCGGCTGGCTCGGCCTCGCTGTGCCGGAAGAGTTCGGCGGGCAGGGGCTTCCCTACGTGCTGCACTGCGCGGTCGGCGAATATACCTCCGCCGCCAATATGTCGCTGATGATGTATCCGGGTCTGACGCAGGGCGCGATCGCCGCGATCCTCGTCCACGGCTCCGATGCGCAGAAGCAGACCTATCTTCCGAAAATGGTCGAGGGCACCTGGTCGGGCACCATGAACCTCACCGAGCCGCATTGCGGCACCGATCTCGGCCTCCTGCGCACCAAGGCGGTGCCGCAGGCAGACGGCAGCTACAAGATTTCGGGCCAGAAGATCTTCATTTCCGCCGGCGAGCACGACATGACGGATAATATCGTCCATCTCGTCCTTGCCCGCATCGAAGGTGCACCTGAGGGCACTAAGGGCATTTCGCTCTTTATCGTTCCGAAATTCATGGTCAAGGAAGACGGCTCGCTCGGCGCGCGCAACCCGGTCTCTTGTGGCGCGATCGAGCACAAGATGGGCATTCATGGCAACGCGACCTGCGTCATGAATTATGACGAGGCGACGGGTTTCCTCATCGGTGCCGAGAACAAGGGCCTCAACGCCATGTTCGTGATGATGAACGAGGCGCGTCTCGGGGTTGGCCTGCAGGGCCTCTCCATCGCCGAGATTGCCTATCAGAATGCTGCCAACTATGCCCGCGAGCGCATCCAGGGCCGCTCGCTTTCCGGCCCGAAGGCACCGGACAAGAAGGCCGATCCGATCATCGTCCATCCCGATATCCGCCGCTCGCTGATGACGATCCGCGCTTTCAATGAAGCCGGTCGCGCCTTCCTGCTGTGGACGGCGCTGAAATCCGATATCGCCCATCGCTCCCCGGACGAGAAAGACCGTCAGGCGGCCGATGATATCCTTGGTCTCGCGACGCCAATCTTGAAGGGCGTCATGACCGACAAGGGCTTCGAGCACGCCGTCATGGCGCAGCAGGTCTTCGGCGGCCACGGCTATATCGAAGAACACGGCATGAGCCAGTATGTCCGCGATGCCCGCATCGCCATGATCTACGAAGGCGCCAACGGCATCCAGGCGCTCGATCTCGTCGGCCGCAAGCTGGCGCTGAACGGCGGCCGCGCGGTCATGGCCCTCTTCAAGGAAATCGGCGATTTCTGCGAGGAAAACCGCAACGACGAGCAGATGGCTTTCTACACCAAGCATCTGAAGAAGGGCTTGAACGACGTGCAGGCCTCAACCATGTGGTTCATGCAGAATGCCATGGCCAAGCCTGACAATGCCGGCGCTGGTTCGACCGACTACATGCACCTCTTCGGCCTCGTCGTCCTCGGCTATATGTGGGCGAAGATGGCGAAGGCGGCGCAGGATGGCCTTGCAAGCGGCGACAGTGCGCGCGAGGATTATCTGAAGAACAAGCTTGTCACGGCGCGGTTCTACATGGAGCGCATCATGCCGGAAACGGCATTGCGCAAAGCCCGCATCGAAACCGGTGCCGACACGATGATGGAACTGGCGGCGGAAGCCTTTTGATCAAGGCGGCGCCAGCCGCTGCAGGGAGATGAGACATGACCGAGGTTTTCATTTACGACCACGTGCGCACGCCGCGCGGGCGCGGCAAGAAGGATGGATCGCTGCACGAAGTGCCGTCCGTTCGCCTCGCCGCCAAGACGCTGGAGGCGATCCGCGACCGCAACGGCCTCGACACCGAAACGGTTGACGACATCATCATGGGCTGCGTCGATCCGGTCATGGATGCCGGCGCCGTCATTCCGAAGGGCGCTGCCTTCGAAGCAGGCTATTCCAACAAGGCGCCGGGCATGCAGATTTCCCGCTTCTGCGCCTCGGGCCTCGACGCGGTGAATTTCGCTGCGGGCAAGATCGCTCAGGGCGCCGACGATATCGTCATCGCCGGCGGTGTCGAAAGCATGTCGCGCGTCGGTTTGGGCATGTCCGGCGGAGCATGGTTCATGGACCCCTCGGTCAACTTCCCCGCCTATTTCATGCCGCAGGGCGTGTCCGCCGATCTCATCGCCACGAAATACGGCTTCTCCCGCGATGACGTTGATGCCTATGCGGTCGAAAGCCAGAAGCGCGCAGCCAATGCCTGGGAGAAGGGCTACTTCAAGAATTCCGTCGTGCCGGTGAAGGACATCAACGGCCTGACAATCCTCGACCGCGACGAGCACATGCGTCCCGGCACCGATATGCAGGCGCTCGCCTCGCTCAATCCGTCCTTCCAGCTGCCCGGCGAAATGGGTGGTTTCGAAGCCGTTGCCATCCAGGCGCATCCGGAAGTCGAGCGCATCAACTACGTCCATCATGCCGGCAACTCCTCCGGCATCGTCGATGGTGCCGCTGCCGTACTGCTCGGCTCCAAGGCGGGTGGGCAGAGCATGAGCTTGAAGCCGCGCGGCCGCATCAAGGCTTTTGCCAATATCGGTTCCGATCCGGCGCTGATGCTGACCGGCCCGGTCGATGTCACCGAGAAGCTTTTGAAGCGCAGCGGCATGACGCTTGCCGATATCGATCTTTTCGAACTCAACGAAGCCTTTGCCGCCGTCGTGCTGCGCTACATGCAGGCTTTCGAAATCCCGCATGACAAGATCAACGTCAATGGCGGCGCGATTGCCATGGGCCATCCGCTCGGCGCGACCGGCGCGATGATCCTCGGCACCGTGCTGGACGAGTTGGAGCGCCGCGATCTCAATACCGCGCTGGTCACGCTCTGCATCGGCGCCGGCATGGGCACCGCGACGATCATCGAACGCGTCTGAGGAGGGGAAACCAATGGCTTACACAAATTTCACCGTTGAGACCGACGCAGACGGCATCGCACTTGTTACCTGGGACATGCCCGGCAAGTCCATGAACGTCTTCACAGCTGAGATCCTCGAAGAGCTGAACGCCATCATCGATGCGACGGTCGCCGATGCCGCCGTCAAGGGCGTGGTCTTCACCTCGGGCAAATCCTCCTTCTCCGGTGGCGCCGATCTGTCGATGATCAAGTCGATGTTCTCCTTCTATCAGGAGGAGAAGGCGAAGGACCCGGCCGCGGCCGCAAAGAAGCTTTTCGATCTCGTGGGGCGCATGACGGGCCTGTTCCGCAAGCTCGAAACCTGCGGCAAGCCTTGGGTTTCGGCCATCAACGGCACCTGCATGGGCGGCGCTTTCGAGCTGTCGCTGGCTTGCCACGGCCGCGTCGCGTCGAGCGCCAAGAGCGTCAAGATTGCGCTGCCTGAGGTCAAGGTCGGCATCTTCCCCGGCGCCGGCGGCACGCAGCGCATCGCCCGCCTGACGGATGCACAATCGGCCTTGCAGATGATGACCACGGGCCAGTCGCTGACGGCGGCGCGCGCCAAGGCGATGAATCTCGTGCATCAGGTGGTCGAGCCGGATCAGCTGATCCCGGCCGCGAAGCAGATGATCAAGGACGGCCTGAAGCCCGTCGCTCCCTGGGACGAAAGGGGCTTCAAGGCACCGGGCGGCGGTATCTGGACGCCGGCTGCAGCACAGCTCTGGCCGGCAGCGCCCGCCATCCTGCGCCGCGAGACCTCGGGCAATTATCCGGCAGCACTCGCCATCCTCAAATGCGTCTATGAAGGTCTGCAGGTTCCCTTCGATACCGGCCTGAAGATCGAGCAGCGCTATTTCACGCATGTGCTGCAGACCACCGAAGCCTATTCGATGATCCGTTCGCTGTTCATCTCCATGCAGGAACTCGGCAAGGGCGCCCGCCGCCCGGCCGGCCAGCCGAAGACCGAACTGAAGAAGGTTGGCGTCGTCGGCGCCGGTTTCATGGGCGCTTCCATCGCCTATGTTACCGCCGCAGCTGGTATTCCGGTGACGCTCATCGACCGCGATATCGAAGCCGCAACCAAGGGCAAGAGCGTCGGCGAGGGGCTGGTCAAAGATTCCGTCGGTAAGGGAAGACTGACGCAAGATGAGGGCGCTGCTCTGCTCTCCCGCATCACGCCCTCGGCCGATTATGCCGATCTGAAGGATGCCGATCTCGTCATCGAGGCGGTGTTCGAGGATCGCGAGGTCAAGAAGGCTGTCATCGAGGCCGTCGAAGCAGTATTGCCCGCCGGCGCCGTCTTCGCTTCAAACACCTCGACGCTACCGATCTCGGGCCTTGCGAAGAACTCCAAGCGCCCGGTCGATTTCATCGGCGTCCACTTCTTCTCGCCTGTGGAGAAGATGATGCTGACGGAAGTCATTCTCGGCAAGGAAACCGGCGATCATGCGCTCGCGGTCGCGCTCGACTATGTCGCCGCCATCAAGAAGACGCCGATCGTCGTCAACGACACGCGCGGCTTCTTCGTCAATCGCTGCGTCTTCCGCTACATCCACGAAGCCTATGACATGCTGATCGAAGGCGTGCCTGCGACCATGATCGAGAATGCCGCCAAGATGGCCGGCATGCCGGTCGGCCCGCTGGCGCTCAACGACGAAGTCGCCATCGATCTCTCCTACAAGATCCTGAAGGCGACGGTTGCCGATCTCGGCGAGAAGGCGGTCGATCCGCGTCACATGCAGCTCGTCACCGGTCTGGTGGAAGGCGAGGGACGCCTGGGCCGGAAGAACGCCAAGGGCTTCTATGACTATCCGCCGAAGCCGGCGAAGAAGTCGCTCTGGCCCGGCCTCAAGGATCTCTATCCGCAGAAGAAGGCCGATGATGTCGATGTCAACGTGCTGAAGCAGCGCTTCCTCGTCACCATCGCGCTCGAGGCATCCCGCACCATGGAAGAAGGCATCGTCACCGATCCCCGTGAAGCCGATGTCGGCTCCATCCTCGGCTTTGGCTTTGCGCCCTATACCGGCGGCGCGCTGTCCTACATCGACGGCATGGGCGTGAAAGCTTTCGTGGAGCTTTGCGAAAAGCTGGCGGCCGCCTACGGCCCACATTTCCAGCCGACGGCGCTACTGAAGGACATGGCGGCGAAGGGCGAGACCTTCTACGGACGCTTCGATCCCTACCGTGTCGAGAAAGCCGCGTAAGACAATAGGTCGCTACTGACGACAAATAACGGGCCGCTCCTGTCGGGAGCGGCCCTTTTCATTCGTCCTTTGTTTGAGCTCATCAAACCAAGGAGAGTGACATGATCGAGATCATCGGTAATCGCGACGAGGCTGAGGCCATCGACGAGATGCTTGCAAGCTGGGCTTCAGCTCTGGGAAACAAGGATGCGGCCGGTGTCGTCAGGCACCTCAGTGATGATATTGTCGGCTTCACGCTGGCGGCACCACTCGTGCACAAGGGCAAGGGCGAGAAGGGCCTGGAAGGCTGGTTCTTGACCTGGGAGGGTCCGATCGGTGGCAATGAGGTCGATGTGAGGCTCACAATTGGTGGCGATGTCGCCTTTTGGACCGGGCTCGTGCAGATGACCGGCAAGAAGACCGATGGCATCGAAGTCGATCTCTGGTTTCGCCAGACGCTCGGGCTGAAGAAAGAGGCCGGCATCTGGAAGATCGTCCACGAACATACGTCTGTGCCGTTTGCCATGGACGGCAGCGGTCTTGCTGAACTCGGGCTCAAGCCGTAAGATTTTACTTACGCAATACTCAAGGGCTTTTCCCGATTGGATCGCAAGGCGACGACGCCCCAGCCGACGAGCAGCAGGATCGCCGCCGCATAGATATCCGCGGCCTCCGCAAATCCGAATGCTTTCGACAGGAAGCCTGCCAGAATGGCCGGCACGCTGAAGGCAAGGTAGCTCTGGATGTAGAAGGCCGACAGCAGCCCGGCGCGCTCGTCGGGTTTTGCGAGCGGCATGATGCTTCTGACCGTACCGAGGAAGGCCGCGCCGAAGCCGGCGCCGGCGATCAGCGTTCCCAAGGCCAGGATCGACACCTCGGCTGCATGCATTCCGGCGATGACAGTCAGTATGCCGAGCGTCATGCTCGGTATGCCGAACCACATGATCGTGGCAGCGGATCTCTTGCGCATCAGGAAGACGGCGGCCGCGCCGCTGATTGTCAAGGCTGCGACCACGGAGCCACCCACCAGCGGCGCCGTGCTGCCGGTCGTCGCGGTGACGAGCGAGGGCACCAGCGACAGATAGAAGCCGGCGAGCGCCCAGACGGCGACATTGATGGGTGTGAGGGCCAGCAGCGTTCGGCGCGCCTGCAGGGGAACGGCGATTTCAGGCTTCAGCGATGCGAGCAGGCCGGTTCGTCGGGTCGTTGTCTCCGGCATCACCCAGAGCAGCATTGCCTGCAGTGCCAGGAGAGCGAGTGTGACGATGTAAACGAGTATGGTGGGAGCCGGCGCAAACTGGACCAACAGGCTTGTGCCGAGCGCGCCGATCGCCATTCCCGCAAGCGGCGCAAGGCTGTTGGTGATCGATCCCTTGACCGGATCGAGATCGACAAGGGCGGCGCCGATGGAGCTGACTGCGGTGCCCGTTGCCAGGCCCTGCACGATGCGGGCGGCAATTAGCCAATCAGGCCCTTCGGCCATTAAAAACAGCGCTATCGCCACCATATTCAGGAGGATCGACACAAAGATCACCGGACGACGGCCGAGATGGTCGGAAATCGAGCCGACAATGAGCAGCGCGGCAAGGAGGGCGAAGGCATAGACGGCGAAGATCACCGTGAGCAGGACCGGCGAGAAGGCGAAGGCCTGCTGGTAAAGGCGGTAGAGAGGCGTCGGTGCGGATGAGGCGGCCAGGAACAGACCGCTGGTCGATGCGTAGTAGAACGGCGCGAAGCGTCTGGCCAAGGAAATCGGCGCGCTGGTTGTGGAATCGGGCGAGGTCATCGACTATATCCTGGCTTAAAGCTAAGAGATTGCGTTAGATGGATATGGGGTGCCTGCCGCACAAAAGCAAATAATTTGCGTTAGTGAATGACCGATGATGATTCACGAACGACAAAAGGGAAAGATTGGCAAAGGCTTATGGGTTATAGAGAAAATCCCCGTCCCGGTGGGCGCAGCGCCAGAGTGCAGGCGGCCGTGCATCAGTCCGTCCGCGATATGCTGGCAAGGATGGATCGCGCCGATATCACGATCCCATTGATCGCGCAGCACGCCAATGTCACGCCATCGACGATTTACCGCCGCTGGGGCGATCTTCAAGAGCTTCTGGCCGACGTGGCCGCCGCGCGTCTGCAGCCGGAGGGGGAACCCGCCAGGGTCGGCAGCGCCCGCGACGATCTGGAGGCCTGGGTCGAGCAATATGCCGATGAAATGGCCTCCGGTGTCGGCAGGCAAATGCTGCGCGATATTCTCGCTGCTACCGACAGCGCAAATGCGGAGAAATGCGGCACCTATACGCGCTACCAACTTAGCGTCTTCATTGCACGGGCAGAGAAGGACCGCGAGCCTTTCCCGACCCTGGAGGAGCTGATGGATCACGTCATTTCGCCCATCATATACCGCATCCTTTTCGACCAGATGCCTGCCCCAAACTATGTTCGCGACCTCATCGCCAAGGTCATGCTCAAAGGCTGAAGCATTGCCGCTCGTATCAAACCCCACGCGAAAGTGCCGGTGGAGTTAATCGTCGGGAAATTCGGCTGCGTTGCTCGCAAGTGACGAACAAATAGCCGGGCATATGCGCGGGGAAATTGACTAACCCACGGAATTATCTTGGGATATTCGCGCCCGGGTAAGGTTTCCCGACAATTTTCTGTTGAAAAATAAGGAAAAAGGTGGTGCATAATCATCATCAGTGAATTCAACGGCAACGCGAAGGGGACTGCTCAATGCTTAATGAATTCAAGGCATTTATCGCCCGCGGCAATGTGATGGATCTTGCGGTCGGTGTCATCATCGGCGGCGCTTTCGGCGGCATCGTGAAATCGCTGGTTGACGATATCATCATGCCGATCGTCGGCGCCATTTTCGGCGGCTTCGATTTCTCGAACTACTTCATCGGCCTCGCCTCGGGGGTCAACGCACCGACGCTTGCTGCCGCCCGCGCTCAGGGCGCCGTTCTCGCCTACGGCAGCTTCATCACTGTCCTCATCAACTTCCTCATCCTCGCCTGGATCATCTTCCTGATGGTCAAGGGCGTGAACGCGCTCCGCTCGCAGGTCGAGCGCAAGGAAGAGAAGGTTGCCGAGGCCGCACCGCCGCCGGCCGACGTCCAACTGCTCACCGAAATTCGCGATCTTCTCGCGAAGCGCTGATAGGCACAATTCAGCCGCTTTCGAAGCCTCGGTTCCCACAAGGGCCGGGGCTTTATTCATCACGAAAATCGATCATTCGCTAAGGCAAAGTCATGGGATTTGTCCGCCGCTCTGCTTTATGAAGGCAGAAACCGGAGACTTTGCATGTCGATACTGAACAGCCTCAGCCCGCGCGCGCTCGCAGCACCCGAAAGCGGGATCGTCGAAGTGGTCAATTACGCCCGCGGCCGCGACGGCCTGCTGCCGCTCTGGGTCGGCGAGGGCGATCTGCCGACGCCGGATTTCATCAACCGCGCCGCCATGGCGTCGCTCAACGCCGGTGAAACCTTCTACACCTGGCAGCGCGGCATCCCCGAACTGCGCCAGGCGCTCGCCGATTACTACGGCCGGCATTTCGGCACGTCGCTGCCGATGGAGAATTTCTATGTCGTCGGCTCCGGCATGCAGGCGATCCAGCTCTCCGTGCAGGCGATCACCTCTCCCGGCGACGAGATGGTCTATCTCTCGCCGGCCTGGCCGAACATCGCCGCCGCGCTCGAGATATCAGGCGCCCGCTCCGTGCCCGTGCCGTTGCAGTTCGAGCATGGCAAATGGTCGCTCGATCTCGGTCGCATGGAGGCGGCGATCACGCCAAAAACCAAGGGCCTCTTCATTAACACTCCGTCCAATCCAACCGGCTGGACGGCGACGCATCAGGATCTCCGCGATATCTTGGCGCTCGCGCGCAAGCATGATCTCTGGATCATGGCCGACGAGATCTATGCGCTCTACTATTATACCGGCGGCCGCGCGCCGAGCTTCCTCGACGTCAAGGAAGCCGACGACAAGATCCTCTTCGTCAATTCCTTCTCGAAGAACTGGTCGATGACCGGTTGGCGAGTCGGCTGGATCGTCGCTCCGGCCGAACTCGGTCAGGTGATCGAAAACCTCGTGCAATATTCGACGTCGGGTGTGGCGCAATTCATGCAGAAGGGCGCGGTTGCAGCGCTGAACGAGGGCGACGATTTCGTGCGCTCCAACATCGCCAAAGCCACCCGCTCGCGCGACATTCTCTGTGACGCGCTGATCGCCACCAATCGCGTACAGACGCTTAAACCCGATGGGGCGCTCTATTCCTTCCTCAGGATCGACGGCGTCACCGACAGCCGCAAGGCCGCGATCGACATCGTCGACAAGACCGGCGTTGGCCTGGCGCCCGGAACGGCTTTCGGAAAGGGTGGGGAACTTTTCATGCGCGCGTGCTTCCTGCGCGATCCGGTGCAGGTTGCAGATGCGGCTGATAGGCTGAGCCGCTATATTTTGAGTTTGTGATGGGGGCTTTGCTTCGCCCGGCCCTACGGCCGAAAGGCATCTTCGAGATTGCCGCACCTCTGATACCCCCTCTGTCGCTGTCGCGACATCTCCCCGACAAGGGGGGAGATCGTTGGGATTGCGCTGCGGCTCTTGGCAATAGGATGCACTTCAGTTTCTTCGAATACAATATTGGTTTGAGGTAGGTTGGTGCCGCAAGTTTCCAATCTCCCCCCTTGTGGGGGAGATGTCACGAAGTGACAGAGGGGGTGCGCACTCTCCAAGCAGGGAATGTTCGTCATCGCGCACCCAATCCATAAAATGCAATCGATCCGCGAAAGCCTCCCCTAACCATTACCGCAATCATTCCCGCCACATCAGCCGCTTTTAATCAATTTCGCAGGAGAAGCGGCCTCATATGGTCCCGATAAGACTTGGCGGGGACGCGAAGAATGACTGTCTTGGTGACGGGCGGAGCCGGATATATCGGCAGCCACATGGTCTGGAGATTGCTTGAGGCGGGCGAGGAGGTTGTCGTTCTCGATTGCCTCTCCACCGGCTTTCGTTGGGCGGTTCCACCGGCGGCCCGGTTCTTTCTCGGCGATGTCGCGGACGAAGCGTTGTTGCAGAAAATTTTCGCCGAGTATGACATGGAGGCCATCATCCACTTCGCCGGCTCGGCCGTCGTCCCGATGTCTATCGAGGACCCACTCTCATACTACGAGAACAACACCGGTAAGACCCGTACACTCATGAGCGCCGCCGTCAAGGCCGGCATTCGCCATTTCGTCTTCTCGTCCACGGCGGCAGTCTATGGTCAGCAGCCAGGAGACAGGACGGTCAGCGAAAACGCGCCATTGCGGCCCGAATCTCCCTATGGCCAATCGAAGCTGATGTCGGAGCTGATGCTGCGCGATGCTGCCGCGGCCTATGACTTCCGCTATGTGGCGCTACGCTATTTCAATGTCGCCGGCGCCGATCCGGAGGGACGAGCCGGTCAGTCGACCGCGGGCGCCACCCATCTCATCAAGGTTGCCTGCGAGGCGGCACTTGGCCGTCGCCGCCAGGTGGATATCTACGGCACCGATTATCCGACGCATGACGGTACGGGCGTCCGTGACTACATCCATGTCAGCGATCTCGTGGAAGCGCATCTTATGGCCCTGCGGCATCTGCGCGATGGTGGCCGGTCACTGGTCGCCAATTGCGGCTACGGCCATGGCTATTCCGTTCTCGATGTGCTCAACATGGTCATGCGCGTCCATGGCCGCGCTTTCCGCATTCATATCGCCCCGCGTCGTCCCGGCGATATGGCGAGCATCGTCGCCGACGCGACGCTTGTCCGTCGCGAATTGGGCTGGGCGCCGAAATATGACAGCCTCGAGACGATCGTCCGCTCGTCGCTCGATTGGGAGCTTCGTCTTGCCGAACGGGCCGCCTTCGACGCCGCCGGGCTCGACAGGATCTACGCCGCCCCGAGCATCCGCTAACGGAGCCGACGGTCTCAGCTTTCCGTACCCCTCCACGGACCTAGAAAGGCCGCCGCGTTCTTGCGCACGGCCTCAGCCAGAAAATCGATGACGGTGCGCACGCGCGGCGACTGGCGCAGGTCGCGATGGCAGGTGATCCAGTAATGGCGCCTCAGATCCACCGCATGCGGCAAAACGACCTGCAGATCGGGATGCTTGCCGGCGATGAAGAACGGCAAGACGCAGAGCCCCTGGCCGTTCTTCGTCGCGGTGAGCTGCGCGAAGATGCTGGAACTCTGGAATTGCGGCTTGATGCGGGGATGGACGTCGCCGAGATAGTCCAGGCCCGGTGCGAAGATCATATCTTCGATATAGCCGATGAAGGCGAGGTCAGGCAGGTCGTCGCGGCTTACGATCGGCGGGTGGCGGTCAAGGTAGTCATGCGATCCGTAAATCTGAAGGTGATAATCGGTGAGCTTTTCAGTGAAATAGGGGCCTGCCTTCGGCGGGTCGAGCACCACGACGATATCGGCCTCCTTGCGCGAGAGCGACATGATCTGCTGGATGGTGATCAGTTCCAGCGAAATGTTCGGGTATTTCGCCGTAAATTCCGGCAGGACCCCCGTGAAGAAGAAGTTTGAAAAACCCTCCGGCGCGCTGATGCGCACCACGCCGCCTTGCGCCGCCGATCCCGTCGAAAGATCGGTGCGCAGGCGTTCGGTTTCCTGCTCCATTCTCTCGGCCGTGTCGACGAAGCGTTGGCCCATGCCAGTCAGCAGATAGCCGCGCGCATTGCGCTCGAAAAGCTTGACCTTCAAGGCGAATTCCAGCCGGTCGATACGGCGGGAGACGGTGGCATGGCTGCTGCGTAGTTGCCGGGCTGCTGTCGAAAGCTGTCCGGTCCGCGCAACGGCGAGAAAGAACTGCAAATCGTCCCAGGTGAAATGCGGCGTACGCTTCATGCCTTCCCCCTTCTGTTCAAAAATGAACAGACCTTGTTTGGAATTAGTTGCAATCGCGACTTGCGTCAACGCGCGAATTCCGTGATCTTGCCTCTCGGGAAAAGTCGTTTTGAGGAAAGCGGCTGGCCAATTTTGAACAGATTCGTTTTTGCCAAATCTCTGGGAGGAGAGGACATGCGAAAGAGTCTTATTGCGTCCCTTGCATTTCTGCTTGCAACGAGCACCGCGGCTTTCGCCGCCGGTCCAGCCAATGGTTTCGTCAAGATCGGCATCCTGAATGACCAGTCCGGCGTCTATGCCGACTTCGGCGGCAAGTCGTCGGTCGAGGCTGCCAAGATGGCTGCCGAGGATTTCGGCGGCAAGGTTCTCGGCGTACCGATCGAGATCATCGACGCCGATCATCAGAACAAGCCCGATATCGCCTCCAACATCGCCCGCCAATGGTATGACCAGGACCATGTCGACGCGATCATGGAGCTGACGACGTCGTCGGTGGCGCTTGCCGTGCAGGCGGTTGCCAAGGAAAAGAAGAAGATCGATATCGTCACCGGTGCCGCGACCTCGGATCTGACAGGCAAGCAATGCTCGCCCTATGGCTTCCATTGGGCTTATGATACCCATGCATTGGCCGTCGGCACCGGCGGCGCCCTCGTCAAGCAGGGTGGCGACACCTGGTTCTTCCTGACGGCCGACTACGCCTTCGGCTACTCGCTGGAGCAGCAGACCAGCGACTTCGTCAAGGCGAACGGCGGCAAGATCCTGGGCTCCGTCCGCCATCCGCTGTCGACGAATGATTTCTCGTCCTTCCTGCTGCAGGCACAGTCGTCGGGCGCCAAGGTCATCGGCCTTGCCAATGCCGGCCTCGATACCTCCAACGCCATCAAGCAGGCCTCGGAATTCGGCATCACCCAGGGCGGTCAGCATCTCGCAGCACTGCTCTTCACGCTCGCCGAAGTCCACGGCCTCGGCCTGCAGGCAGCGCAGGGCCTGACACTGACGGAAGGCTATTACTGGAACCTCGACGACAAGAGCCGTGAGTTCGGCAAGCGCTTCTTTGCCCGTACCGGCAAGATGCCGAACATGATCCATGCTGGCACCTATTCCGCCGTGCTGCAATATCTGAAGGCGGTGCAGAAGGCCGGCACGGACGATACCGAGGCCGTCGCCAAGGAACTGCATGAAATGCCGGTTGACGACTTCTTCGGTCGCGGCGGCACCGTCGGCGCCAACGGCCGCATGATCCACGACATGTATCTGCTTCAGGTCAAGAAGCCCGAAGAGAGCAAGGAGCCGTGGGATTACTACAATGTGCTGGCGACGATCCCGGGCAAGGAAGCCTATATCGATCCCGCCAAGAGCGGCTGCGACCTCGTCAAGCAATAGGGCCAAGACCAGCCCATGGCGATGTCAGCGACACATCTGCAGGAAGCGCCCCGGGTGGTCTTGTCCGCCCGGGGACTGCGCCGTGACTTCGGCGGCTTCACTGCCGTCAAGAATGTCGATCTCGATGTGCAGCACGCCCGCGTCCATGCGCTGATCGGCCCGAATGGCGCCGGCAAGACGACGGTGTTCAACTTGCTCACCAAGTTCCTGCAGCCGACTCACGGCACGATCACGCTGCTCGGCACTGATATTACCAGGACAAGACCCGACAAGGTCGCGCGCATGGGTCTTGTGCGTTCCTTCCAGATTTCGGCCGTCTTCCCGCATCTGACGGTGCTGGACAATGTCCGCGTCGCCCTGCAGCGGCCAAACAATCTCGCCCACCAGTTCTGGCGGCCGCTGTCCGCCCTCGACAGCCTCGATGCGCGTGCCGAACAGCTCATTGCCTCGGTCGGCCTCTCGAAGGAGCGTGATGCCATCGCCGCCGATCTTTCCTATGGCCGCAAGCGGGTGCTGGAGATCGCAACCACGCTCGCGCTCGACCCAAAGGTGCTGCTGCTCGACGAGCCGATGGCCGGCATGGGGCTGGAGGACGTAAACATCGTCTCGGCTATCATCCGCGATGTGGCACGCGACAGGGCCGTGCTGATGGTGGAGCACAATCTCTCGGTGGTTGCCGATATCTGCCACCATGTCACGGTGCTGCAGCGCGGCGAGATCCTCGCCCAGGGCGACTATGCGGCGGTGAGCAGCGATCCGCGCGTCCGCGAAGCCTATATGGGCACGGAGGAGGCTTGACGATGGCGCCGCTTCTGGAAGTTCAGGGTCTCAATGCCTGGTACGGCGAAAGCCATATCCTGCATGGTGTCGACATGCGCGTCGGCGAGGGGGAGACCATCACCATCCTCGGCCGCAACGGCGTCGGCAAGACGACGACGCTGCGCACCATCGTCGGCATCGTCCGTGCCCGCAAGGGCAGGATCGCCTTTGCCGGCAAGGACATGATGCAGGTGCCGCTGCACAAGACGGCGCATCAGGGCATCGGCTTCGTGCCGGAGGAGCGTGGCATCTTCTCCACGCTCAGCGTCTATGAAAACCTGATGTTGCCGCCGGTCGTGGCAGCGGGCGGCATGACGCTCGACGAGATTTTCGAACTGTTTCCCAATCTGCACGAGCGGCGCAACAGCGTCGGCACCCGGCTTTCCGGCGGCGAACAGCAGATGCTCGCCATGGCGCGCATCCTGCGCACCGGCGTCCGTATGCTGCTGCTTGACGAGCCGACGGAGGGTCTCGCTCCCGTCATCGTCCAGCGCATCGGCGAAGTCCTGCAAAAGCTGAAAGGTCGCGGCATGACCATATTGCTCGTCGAACAGAATTTCCGTTTTGCAAGCCGCATTGCCGATCGTTTCTATGTGATGGATCACGGCCAGATGGTTTCGGAATTTCCGGTCGGCGAACTCACAGAGCGCATGGACATGCTGCACAAGGTTCTGGGGGTCTGAGCCATGATGACGATATTCGGCATCCCCGCCCAGGCCCTTCTCGGTCAATTGCTGATCGGTCTCATCAACGGCTCCTTCTATGCGCTGCTGAGCCTCGGCTTGGCGATCATCTTCGGCATGCTCAGGGTCATCAATTTCGCCCATGGCGCGCTCTATATGCTCGGGGCTTTCACCGCCTATCTGCTGCTTGCCTATGCCGGCATCGGCTACTGGCCGGCCCTGGTTCTGGCGCCGCTGATCGTCGGCCTGTTCGGCGCGCTGGTCGAGCGGCTCTGCCTGCGCCAGCTCTACAAGATCGATCCGCTCTACGGACTGCTCTTCACCTTCGGCATGGCGCTGACCATCGAGGGAACCTTCCGGTATCTCTACGGCTCCTCCGGCCAGCCCTATGCCGTTCCGACGGAGTTGGCGGGCGCGAAAAATATCGGCTTCATGTTCCTCCCCGTCTACCGCGGCTGGGTAGTGATCGCCTCGCTGATCGTCTGCATCGGCACCTGGCTGCTGATCGAGAAGACCAAGCTCGGCGCCTATCTGCGCGCGGCGACCGAGAATTCCGTGCTGGTGCAGGTTTTCGGCGTCAACGTGCCGGTGCTGTTGACGCTGACCTACGGCTTCGGCGTGGCGCTCGCCGCCTTTGCCGGCGTGCTGGCCGCGCCGATCTATCAAGTCTCGCCGCTGATGGGATCGAACATGATCATCATCGTCTTCGCGGTGGTGGTCGTCGGCGGCATGGGCTCGATCATGGGAGCGATCGTGACAGGCTACATGCTCGGGATTGCCGAAGGCCTGACCAAGGTTTTCTATCCGGAGGCCTCCAACATCGTTATCTTCGTCATCATGGCGATCGTACTGCTTCTGAGGCCCGCAGGCCTCTTCGGTCGGGAGGCGTGATATGGCTGGATTAATCAGCTTGAGTTCCAAGGAGCGTCCGAAGCTTTCCGTGCAGAAGCTGCTGCTGATCGTCGGCCTTGTCGGCCTGATCTGGGCGCCTTTCTTCATCTACCCGATCTTCGTGATGAAGGTGCTCTGCTTCGCGCTGTTTGCCTGCGCCTTCAATCTGTTGCTCGGCTATGCCGGCCTGCTCTCTTTCGGCCATGCCACGTTCTTCGGCGGCGCTGCCTATTTCACCGCATACGCAGTGAAGGAATGGAGCGTTCCGCCCGAGCTCGGCATCCTGATCGGCGTTGCCGGCGCATCGCTGCTCGGCCTGGTCATGGGCTTCGTGGCTATCCGCCGTCAGGGCATCTATTTCGCCATGATCACGCTGGCGCTGTCCTACATGTTCTATTTCTTCTGCCTGCAGGCGAAGTTCACGCAAGGCGAGGACGGCATCCAGTCGGTGCCGCGCGGCTACCTCTTCGGCGTCCTCGATCTCAATAACTCCCTCAACATGTATTATTTCGTTCTCGCCGTGTTTCTGATCGGCGTTTTGATCACCTGGCGCTTCATCAATTCGCCCTTCGGCATGATCCTGAAATCGATCCGCGAGAACGAGCAGCGGGCGATCTCGCTCGGCTATTCCGTCGCGCATTACAAGCTCGGCGCCTTCGTCATGTCGGCGGCGCTGGCGGGACTTGCGGGCGCGGTCAAGGCGCTGGTCTTCCAGTTCGCGACGCTGACCGATGTCGCCTGGCAGATGTCCGGCGAAGTCATCCTCATGACCCTGCTCGGCGGCATCGGCACGTTGATCGGACCGATCTTCGGTGCAGGGCTGGTGGCGACGCTGGAAAACTATCTCGCCACCTCGGAATTTCCCGTGACCATAATCACCGGTATCGTTTTCATGGTTTGCGTCCTGCTCTTCCGCCGCGGCATTGTCGGCGAATTCTATGCCTCGCGGCTGGGACGGAAACTGGGTTTCGAATATCGGCGGTGACCGCTTGATTTTCCTTCTCCCCGTAAGCGGGGAGAAGGTGCCCGAAGGGCGGATGAGGGGCCTGCACGGATTCCAGCGAATACCGAATTTGTCGAGCCTTCCCGCCCCTCACCCTAACCCTCTCCCCGCAGGCGGGGCGAGGGGACGACTGAGTTTGAACATGGATCGCTTCGACTACATCATCATCGGTGCCGGCAGTGCCGGATGCGTGCTGGCCAACCGGCTCTCGGCCGACCGCAACAATAGGGTGTTGCTGCTGGAAGCCGGCGGCAACGACAACTACCATTGGATTCATATCCCGGTCGGCTATCTCTACTGCATCAACAACCCCCGCACCGACTGGTGCTTCACCACGTCGCCGGAAGAGGGCCTGAATGGCCGCTCGCTCAACTATCCGCGCGGCAAGGTGCTCGGCGGCTCATCCTCCATCAACGGCATGATCTACATGCGCGGCCAGGCCCGCGACTATGATCTCTGGCGTCAGCTCGGCTGCGCCGGCTGGGGCTGGGACGATGTGCTGCCCTATTTCGTCAAGTCCGAGGATCACTATCGCGGCAAGGACGAGATGCATGGCGCCGGCGGCGAATGGCGGGTCGAGAAGGCGCGCGTGCGCTGGGCCGTGCTCGATGCCTTCCAGGCAGCCGCCAAGGAAGCCGGCATTCCGGAGACTGCGGATTTCAATCGCGGCAACAACGAGGGCTCTGGCTATTTCGACGTCAACCAGCGCTCCGGCATCCGCTGGAACACGACGAAAGCCTTCCTGCGCCCGGCCATGCAGCGCGGCAATCTCACCGTCTACACGAAAGCGCAGGTTCGCCGCCTGATTGTCGAAGACGATGCCGTCACAGGCGTCGAATTTCAGCATGATGGCGTGACGAAGCGCGCCTATGCGAATAAGGAGACGGTGCTGTCGGCCGGTTCCATCGGCTCGCCGCATATTCTTGAACTGTCAGGCATCGGTCATGGTGACGTGCTCCGCAAAGTCGGCATCGAGGTGGTGCGCGAGGTGAGGTCGGTCGGTGAAAACCTGCAGGATCATCTGCAGCTTCGTCTTGCCTACAAGGTGACCGGCGTCCCCACATTGAATGAGAAGGCGACGAGCCTCATCGGCAAGGCGGCGATCGGCCTTGAATATCTTGTTCGCCGCTCCGGCCCGATGGCGATGGCGCCGAGCCAGCTCGGCATCTTCACCCGCTCCGGCCCGGATAAGGAGACGCCGGATCTGCAATATCACGTACAGCCGGTCTCGCTCGACAAGTTCGGCGATCCGGTCCATCCGTTCCCGGCCATCACCGCCAGCGTCTGTAACCTCCGGCCCGAAAGCCGCGGCTCGGTGCATGTGCGCAGCCCGGATTTCGCGCTTCAGCCGGCCATCAGCCCGAACTATCTCTCCTCTCAGCGTGACCGGGAGATCGCCGTGCGTTCCATCCGCCTGACCCGACGCATCGTGGCACAGCCCTCTTTCGCGCGCTTCAGGCCGGAGGAGTTCAAGCCGGGACCGGCCTATGAGACAGACGCGGATCTGGAGCGTGCCGCCGGCGACATCGGCACCACGATTTTCCATCCGGTCGGCACATGCCGCATGGGCGGCGACGCGCAAAGCGTCGTCGATCCCAGGCTGCGATTGCGGGCATTGGCGCGACTGCGCATTGCCGACGCTTCCGTCATGCCCTCGATCACATCGGGCAATACCAATTCACCGACCATCATGATCGCCGAAAAGGCAGCTGAAATGATCCTTGCCGACCACAGATGAAGCCCTATTCATGGATGGCAGCAAGGACAGGAGATTTGCATGGATAGCATGGACGACGTCATCATCGAACGGCGCGGATCGGCCGCAATCATCAGGCTCAATCGCCCGAAGGCGCTGAATAGTCTGACATTGCCGATGGTGCGCGTCATCGCTCCAGCCCTGGAGAATTTCGCCGCCGATCCAGCGATCGCAAGCGTCATCGCCATGGGCGAGGGCGAGCGGGGCTTTTGCGCCGGTGGGGATATTCGGCTGCTGCACCGGAGCGGCAAGGAAGGCACCGATGAAGCGGAAACCTTCTGGCGGGAAGAGTTCCTGCTCAATCATGCCATCTCGCGCTACCCGAAACCCTATATCGTGCTGATGGACGGCATCACCATGGGCGGCGGCGTCGGTCTCTCGGCCCATGGCAGCCATCGCGTCGTCACCGAGCGCACCCGCCTTGCCATGCCCGAAACCGGCATCGGCTATTTCCCGGATGTCGGCGCCACGTGGCTATTGCCGCGCACGCCAGGGGAAGCCGGCACGTGGATGGGGCTGACCGGCCTGACCATCAAGGCTGCCGATGTCATTCATGCCGGTTTCGCCGATCATTGTGTCGTATCCTCTACGTTACCGGCTCTCGTGGATGCAATCTCAGCGCTGCCCGCTGCTGCCTCCGCCGCAGAGATACATGCCCGCATCAAAACGATGGCGGCAGATGCCGGAGAGAGCCGTCTCGCGGCAAACCGCGAGATAATCGACCGGGCATTCTCAGCCGACACCGTCGAAGACATTCTGCAGGCATTGGCCGATGAGCCGGGAGAATTTGCCGCTGAGGCCGTCGGCGTGATCGCCAGCCGCTCGCCGACCAGCCTGAAACTGACCCTGCGGCTGCTGAGGGCAGGGAGGGCGAGCGCTAATCTCGCCGAATGCCTCAATCGTGAACTCGGCGTCTGCAAGGGCATATTGTATAATCACGATTTCTACGAAGGCGTGCGCGCCGCTGTCATCGACAAGGATCGCAATCCAAAATGGTCGCCGGCCAGCCTTTCCGAGGTGACGGCTGCCGATATCGATCGGTTCTTCGTGCCGGCGCAGCCACCGCTCTTCGCGAGCTAGATCGGTTCGGCTCATCACCGAACTTCCGAACCGCTCTATCTGACTATTTCAAGCAATTCCGGAACGGAAAACCGCTTCATACTTTTCCCGGAATTGCATCAACGGATCATGGGAGGAAAACATCATGACACGGATCGCATTCATCGGCCTCGGCAATATGGGAGGCCCGATGGCCGCCAATCTCGTGAAGGCCGGTCATGCAGTCACCGGTTTCGACCTCTCGCATGATGTGCTGAAAGCGGCCGAGGCAACGGGCGTGAAGCCCGCCAACGTGCTGACCGAGGCGCTGGCCGATGCCGAAGTGGTGGTGACCATGCTGCCGAAGGGCCAGCATGTCCTCACCGTCTGGACCGACGTGCTGCGCTCCGTGCCCAAGGGAACCTTGCTGATCGACAGCTCCACCATCGACGTCGACAGCGCCCGCAAGGCGCATGCGATGGCGGTCGATGCCGGTTGCCTCTCGCTCGATGCGCCGGTGTCCGGCGGCACGGGTGGCGCTGCGGCTGGAACGCTGACCTTCATGGCCGGTGGCTCCAAGGAGAGCTTTGCGGCGGCAAAACCCCTGCTCGAAGTGATGGGCAAGAAGATTGTCCATTGCGGCGATGCCGGTGCCGGCCAGGCCGCGAAGATCTGCAACAACATGATCCTCGGCATTTCCATGATCGGCGTCTGCGAGGCCTTCGTGCTGGGCGAAAAGCTCGGCCTCTCGCATCAGGCATTGTTCGACGTCGCCTCGACCTCGTCCGGCCAGTGCTGGTCCATCAATACCTATTGCCCGGTGCCCGGCCCCGTGCCGACCTCGCCCGCCAACAACGATTACAAGCCCGGTTTCGCGGCCGCCTTGATGCTCAAGGACCTGCGCTTGTCGCAGGAGGCCGCCTTGTCCAGCGGGGCATCCACGCCTCTGGGGGCGGAGGCGGCGCAGCTCTACGCGCTTTTCGAAAAGCTCGGCAATGGCGGCCGCGATTTTTCGGCGATCATCGAGATGTTTCGCGAGGCGAATTGAGGATGTTTCGCGACAATTGAGTGAGTTGAAAGCTCGGATTGCCCCTCACCCCAGCCCTCTCCCCGCAGGCGGGGAGAGGGGGATTGGTGCCCCAAGCGGCTTCACCTTGAGGGGAGGTCCACTGCTTGATGAGGTCGTCCCCTCGCCCCGCTTGCGGGGAGAGGGCTAGGGTGAGGGGCCAGGTACGGAGAGGCGGCATCGATGAACATGCCTAACCTGCTGATCTCAATCGCCTCAGCTCACCGCCACATGCCCCGCATCCGAGCCCCGACATCGACTCGTACCTCTCGCGCCCGAATGGCGGCTGCGCTTTCAGCCCGCGCTTGCGGCCAGCCGCAAACCTCGAAGAACTGCAAGAGTGTCGCGGGAATGAAGCGTGTGCGCGAGGCAAAGACGTGTTTGTCTCCCTGCGCATGCTGGCCGTGCACGAAGAAGCGCTGCGGGGTGACGAGATCGAGATTGTCCTTGGCCCGCGTCATGGCGACATAGAGCAGCCGTCGCTCCTCTTCGATTTCGGCTGAAGATCCGACGGCGAGATCGGCGGGGATGCAGCCGTCGACGGCGTTGAGGATGAAGACTTTCGTCCATTCCTGGCCCTTGGCGGAATGGATAGTAGACAGGATCAGATAGTCCTCATCGAGCAGCGGCACGCCGGCCTGATCGCTGGTCGCGTCAGGCGGATCGAGCGTCAGTTCGGTAAGGAAACGCTCGCGCGAGCCGTAGCCGGCGGCGATCTGTTCGAGCTGGACGAGATCCGCCTGGCGCGTCGCGGCATCCTCGTGCACCCGCTCCAGATGCGGCTCGTACCATTGCCGAACCAGGCCGATTTCCGCCGGCCAGCCGGCCTTGCCGCTCTTGATCTCCCGCATCGTCTCGACGAAGGCAGTCCAGTCGTCTCCCGTGCGGGGTGGCGGTGGCAGCTCCGTCAGCGCCGTGATCGGGCTTGCCTCTTCGCCGATCTGGTCGAGCACACGTTGCGCCGTGGAGGGGCCGACGCCGGGCAGAAGTTGCATCAGGCGGAAGCCCGCCACGCGGTCGCGCGGGTTCTGGGCAAAGCGAAGCGCCGCCAGCATGTCCTTGACATGGGCGCTGTCGAGAAATTTCAGCCCGCCGAACTTGACGAAGGGAATGTTGCGCCGGGTCAGCTCCACTTCCAGCGGGCCGCTATGGCTCGATGTGCGGAAGAGCACGGCCTGCTGCTTCAGCCTTGCACCGCCCTCGCGATTTTCCAGCACCCGATCGGCGATGTAGCGCGCTTGGTCGGCCTCGTCGCGCACCGTCACCAGCCGCGGACGCTCCGCGCTCTGCCGCTCGGTGCGCAGGTTTTTGGTGAAGCGCTCCGAGGCAAGATCGATCACGGCATTGGCGGCGGCAAGAATCGGCTGCGTCGAACGATAATTGCGGTCGAGCGTGACGATATCGGCCGGTGGCGTGAAGGCTTTCGGGAAATCGAGAATGTTGCGCACGGTCGCGGCGCGGAAGGAGTAGATCGACTGCGCATCATCGCCGACGACGGTCAAGCCTCGGCCATCGGGCTTCAAAGCCAAAAGGATGGAGGATTGCAGCCTGTTGGTATCCTGATACTCGTCGACAAGCACATGATCGAAGCGGCTGCCGATATCCTCGGCGATCAGCGGCTCTTGCAGCATATGCGCCCAGTAGAGCAGCAGGTCGTCGTAATCGAGCACGTTCTGAACCTGCTTTGCTTCGACGTAGGCGGCGAAGAGATCGCGCAGCTGCTGCTCCCACATTGCGCACCAGGGAAAGAAGTCGCGCAGCACGCCATCGAGCGGCGCTTCCGCGTTGACGGAGCGGGAATAGATAGCAAGGCAGGTCGCCTTGGTCGGGAAGCGGCTTTCCGTCTTGGAAAAGCCGAGGTCGTGGCGCGCGAGGTTCATCAGATCGGCGCTGTCTTCGCGGTCGTGGATCGTGAAGGCCGGGTCGATGCCGATCTGCTCGGCATAGTCCCGCAGCAGGCGCGCGCCGATACCGTGGAACGTGCCGGTCCAGGCGAGCGCGTCGGCGGTGATGCCGGCATTCGCTCCCAGTATCTCGCGGCAGATGCGCTCGACACGGCGACCCATCTCGGCTGCGGCGCGGCGTGAGAAGGTCATCAGCAGGATGCGGCGCGGATCGGCGCCTTTGACGATCAGATGCGCGACTCGATGGGCAAGCGTATTGGTCTTGCCGGAACCCGCCCCGGCGATGACGAGCAGCGGCCCGGCAATATGGCCGTCATCGCTCGTGCCATGCTCCACCGCCAGCCGCTGCTCCGGGTTCAGCTTTTCCAGATAGGCAGCGGTCATCGACTCTCCTGGATGCCTCGGGTAGGGGCATGAATGCGCTATACGCGGCGAATCGCCGTCGCGAAACCGAATGGGCGTTCTATGGATGTTCCGAATCGCCAAAGCCTGTCAAGATTCACGCGGTTGGCACGCAGATGTGAGAAGTTGCGCAAAAAACTTATCCGGATTCCGCTTGCTTCGGCTCGAAAAGGACTTTCTTCGTGCTTATGTATCGTTTTGGCGCGCCAATTTGAGTTTTTGGGGTTTCGCAGTGCGTAGAGTGAAGGTTTCAGAACATGAACGAAACGATCGCCACTGGCCTGCGTCTGCCTAGCGGGCTGGTGGCTTTGCCGGATGGGCGTCTGGCGCTTGTCGAAATGGATGCCAGTCGCCGTAATATGACGCTCTATGATGCAGGCGGCGCGTCCCGGGATGTTTTCCGGATCGGCGGCGCTCCGAGCGGGATTGCTCTCGACGGCGATGGATGTTTCTGGGTAGCCGGCGGCCCGGAAGACTCCCTGGTAAGGCTCTCGGCCCAGGGACGGGTCCTTCAGGTGATCGAGGGTAGCGCGGACGGCCCGTTTCTCCATCCCAATGCTCTTGCCTTCGGGCCTGATGGCCTGCTCTACATGACCGATTCCGGGTTTCGCCTCGCCGACCTGCTGGAAGGCGGTCATATCAATCCCGATTTCTTCAAGGCGGCCTATAATGGCTGCGTCTATCAGATCGATCCGGCGGAAGGCCGAGTCATCCGTGTCCTGGCTGCCGGTCTGCTCCTTGCCGGCGGTATTGCCTTCGATGCCGACGGGCTGCTTTATTACAGCGAGACGCTGACCGGAAAAATCTACCGGCAGATTGTCGGCGGGCGGCAGGAAATGTTTGCGCAGTCGATGACGTCGCCGGCTACCAATGTGCTGCGTGGGCCGTCCGATCTGGCTTTCGATCGCAGCGGCACGCTTTATTGCGCCATGTATGGCCTCGGTGAAGTCTGCCTGATCGACACCGAGGGCAAGATGGCCGGCCATATACGCACCAATGGCGCGCGGCCAGGCAATATCGCCTTTACCGTCGATGGCAAGCACTTGCTCGTTAGCGAGCAGGAAAAGGGTGTGGTGGAGAAGATAACGGCGCCTCGTCCGGGCCTGCCGTTGCATATGCCGATCATATCTTGAGGCGCTTCGCGGTCTTTCAGATCCGCTCCATGGCAGCCTAATCGCAAAACTGCCTTGCGTTCTTGCGCCGCCTCTCTTTTGTCCGGCGGGTGGACATGCCCGGAAACCGGGCATGTCCTGTTTCATATAATCGCTGCTTGTTAGGCTGCTGGGATCTGCTTGTCCTTGCCGGACGTGCCGTCCGCCTGCTTGCCATCGTTGGCAGCCGGCTTGGCATGGCGGCGGCGCCAGTCGCCGAGGAAGAGCAGGATCGGCGCTGCGATGAAGATCGACGAGGCGCCGGCGACGAGAATGCCGAACACCATCGGGATTGCGAAGCTGGAGACGGCGCTGCCGCCCCAGATCGCCATCGGCACCAGCGCCAGGAAGGCAGTGGCGTTGGTATAGAGGCTTCGCGCCAGGGTCTCGTTGATCGACCTGTCGATAATCTCACGCAGCGGCATCGACTTGTAGAGCCGCATGTTTTCACGCATGCGGTCATAGACGACGACCTTGTCGTTCACCGAATATCCGACAAGTGTCAGGATCGCGGCGATGGCTGTCAGGTTGAAATCGAGGCCGGTGATCGCGAAGAAGCCGATCGCCTTGGTGACGTCGAGGACCAGCGTGACGATGGCGCCGACCGCGAATGGCCATTCGAACCGCACCCAGATGTAGACGAGCATCGCCAGGCTGGCGATCACGACTGACAGGATGCCGGCCCAGGCAAGCTCGCCCGAGACCTTCGGACCGATGACATCGGTGCCTTCGATGGTCGCGGTCGGGTCGATTTTGACGATTTCCGCCTTGAGCTTCGTTACAGCAGCTGTCTGCGCTTCTTCGCCGCCGTCCTGACGCTGGGCGCGGACAAGCAAGCTGTTGTTGTCGCCGAAGGACTGCAGTGCGATTTCGCCGAGGCCGAGCGTATTCAGGCCCTCGCGGAACGTCGCCAAATCCGCCGCGTCCTTGGTCTTGACCGACATCTGGATGCCGCCGCGGAAATCGACGCCGTAGTTGAGGCCCGGATGGACGAACAGCACCACCGAGGCGATCGACAGGATCGCCGAGACGGTGATGCCGAAGAAGCGAGCCTTCATGAAGTGGATGTGCTTGTCATAGGGGCTGAAGGGGATCAGCGGCCTGATGTTGAGCACCTTCAGCTTGCTGCGACGGGTGATGGCGATCATCACGACGCGCACGAAGGCGACGGAGGTGAACATCGAGATAATAAGGCCGAGACCCATGGTCACGGCAAAGCCGCGAACCGGGCCGGAGCCGAAGTAGAACAGGATGGCGGCGGCGATCAAGGCCGTCATGTTGCCGTCGATGATCGTCGAATAGGCTTTCTTGAAGCCGTTATCGATGGCGGCGAAGGAACCGCGGCCCTTGCGGGTTTCTTCGCGGATGCGTTCGTTGATGAGAACGTTGGCGTCAACCGCAAGGCCGATGCCGAGCACGATACCGGCGATGCCTGGTAGCGTCAGCGTGGCGCCGACCAGCGTCAGGGCCGAGAAGGTCAGGACCGTGTGGATGAGCAGTGCGACATTCGCGAGAATGCCCCAGGTGCCGTAGAGCACGAAGATGAAAGCGGCAACGAGGACGAAGCCGACCAGGCCGCTATAGATGCCTTTCTGGATCGCATCGGCACCGAGGTCGGCGCCGACGGTGCGTTCTTCGATGACGGTCAGCTTCGCAGGCAGGGCGCCGGCCCGTAGCAGGGCTGCAAGCGTGGTGGCGCTGTCGGCGGTGAAGTTGCCGGAGATCTGGCCCGAACCGCCGGTGATCGGCTCGCGGATATTCGGCGCGCTCAGAACCTTGTTGTCGAGGACGATTGCAAAGGGCTTGCCGACGTTTTCGCGTGTGATTTCCGCAAAGCGGTTGGCGCCGGCGCTGTCGAAGCGGAAGGTCACGAGCGGCTCATGCGTGTTCGGGTCGAAGCTGACGCGGGCGTCGGTCAGGCGGTCGCCGGAAAGTTCGATGCGATCGAGAACCGGATAGCTGTTGCCCTGCTCGTCCTTCATGATGGTGACGCCGGGGCCGGGATTGTTCGGATCGACGTTATCGGCGAGCAGGTGGAAGGACATCTTGGCGGTCGAGCCGAGAAGTTCGCGCAGATGCGACGGGTCCTGTGCACCCGGAAGCTGGACGAGAACGCGGTTCGGGCCGACGCGCTGGATGGTCGGCTCGGCGACGCCGACTTGGTCGACGCGCTTGCGGATGACTTCAAGACTCTGCTGCACGGCGGAATCGACGTTGGCGGCAATGCCTGCCTGCGAGAAGGACATCGCGATGGTCGCGCCATTCGGCTTGATGCTGAGATCCGACTGGCCAGCCGAGAGGCCGGATGTGATCGTATTGGCCAGCGTCTGCAGCTGCGTCACCGCGTCACCGCTCTGCGTGGGATCGTTAAGGGTTACGACGATCTGGTCGCCGGTGCGGACGACCGAGCGGGTCTGGATGTTCTTGTCGCGCAGGACGCGGCGTGCGTCCTGCTGCAGCGATTGCAGCCGACCGTTCGTCAGGTCCTTCTCGTCGACTTCGAGGACGAGATAGGAGCCGCCGCGAAGGTCGAGGCCGAGCGAAACCTGGCTATGCGGAAGCCAGGACGGAATCTTGCTGAGAACCGACTGCGGCAGCGCGTTCGGCAATGCAATCAGAAAGCCAATGACGATGATCACTGTATAAAGTGCCACGAGCCATGGTGAAGTACGCATGGGTATTATCCTTGAAATAAGCTTATGCCTACGGTCTGGCCGCCGGCGGACTTAAGGTCTTGTCGGAGATTTAGCGCGTCTGCGCCGATCGCTTAAGCGAAGTCGCTCGGAGGGCCCCGCGCGCGATAGGCGCGGAAGGTCAGGGATTCGAACCGGGCAGCATCGTCCGGACAGTTCGATTGCCAGGAGCTTGCCGGATATCCGAGCGAGGGAAGGGCTGCAAGCGTTGCAGGCCCGATGTCGTGCCATGTCGCCTTCGGCGTCACCAGCCGGTCGGCCACGACGATGCCGCGCACCGGATCGCGCAGCGAAAGGTAGAGCGGCTGGGTGTCCTTGCCCGAAGAGAGGGCATCCGCATCGGCACGCGCGGCAAGGTTGATACCGCCGCCAAGCGCCAAGCCGATATAGGCGAAGAACGCGACGAACAGCGAGGCAATCACGCGCGCTCCGGCGCGGTGCTTCCTGTGATCGCTATCTTCGCTGTCGGCGGCGCCGAATTCGAGCGGGCTCAACGGTCCAAAATGCCTTTATTCGTCTGCCGGCGCGAACGCCGGCGGTTCGGTCATGATATCAGGACGCCTCGCGTCTTCCCACTGCATAATTCCTTAAATCTGGGTCGATTTAAGGAATTATGCAGCAGATTGAAAGTGCTACAGCGACCTTTGCGCGTCACATGTGACGCGCGGCGCTGTAGTGCGGCCTGTCATGATGCAGTTGTGCGAGCCGGTCAACCGTCCGGGCGCGATTTCTTAATTTTCCGTATCTCCCGTTTCGGCGGCGGATGGCTTGGGCGCGAGGCAGGATGCCGGGACGCGATAGGCATAAAGCGTCTTGCCCTTCATTTCGCCATAGGGCGGCGACCAGCTCTTCAGGAGCTCGGCCTGGCCCCCCGGGCAATCGATCGGATCGTTGTCGACGAACAGGACCGGACCGGTCACGCTGGCCGGCAGGGAGAAATCCTGCTCGTAATAGTTATGGGGAAAGCCGCCGAAATGGCGGGCATAGATGCGGAACGGCTGGCCCTTCAGCGTATAGTAGAGATCGGCGAGGACATCGCGGTCCTGCGCGACGATATCGGTCATCTTCGCTTCCGTGGCGATATTGGCGATTTCGTTGCTGATGACGCTGCGGCCGACATAGCGCTTCATGACAAGATCGCCGTTCGGCAGCTTGATGTCATAGGCGAAGACCGTCAGGACGGGGATGACGATGGCGACGACCGCGCCGATGATCAGCGACGTGCTCAGCCCCTTCTTCGTCAGGCGATAGAGCACCAGCACGGCGAGAATGGTGCCGGCGGCATAGGCGGAGACGGCCCAGTTGGCATAGGCCTTGGCGAGAAGGGCTTGCAGCGTGATCAGGGCTATGACCGGCACGGACAGCCAGAACAGCAGCTTTTCCCTGTCGTCGCTCTGCCCGCGGATGACCCGCCACGTTGCCCATAACATCGCATAGAAGACGACCGGGCCGACGACCCCGAATTGCGCGCCGAAGAAGCTGAGCCCGTTGAGCACATGCTTCGGCAGGCTGTTGCCGTTGCCGCCCTTGCTCCATTGGGCAATGCTTTCGGTGTGCTTGATCGTCGCCGCATCATGGGTGAGGTTCCACCAGAGATTGGGGGAAACGACGATGGCGCCGACGATCGCGGCAATCGCGACGTCCCGCCAGGCGATGCGCGCCGACCGCATCGTCAGCATGGCAATGCCGACGCCGGGGAGCAGGAAGAGCACGGAATATTTCGTCAGGAAGGCGATGCCGAGGCTGGCGCCGAGGATGATGGCTTCCAGCACCGAAGAGCGCTTGTTGAGGCCGATAAAGGCCCAGACGGCGATCGTCACGAACAGGATCTGGATCGTGTCGGTCGATACGAGCACTGCCGAGAGCGAGGCGGCGGGCAGTGTGATGAAGATGACGCCGACCCAGGGCGCGATCTCGCGTCCGGTCTCGTCGTCGATCAGCCGCCGCGTGGTGCACATCAGCATCAGCGCGGTGGCGAGGTGGAAGAGCGGCGCCGACAAGCGCACCCAGAAGGTCGAATCCGATCCCGAGATCACGTTGAAGAAGCGGATGACCCAGGCAATCATGGGCGGCTTGGAATAATAGCCAAAATCCAGATTCTGGCCCCAGAACCAGTATTGCGCCTCGTCGACGAAGAGATCCGTCCTGTTGAGGAGCAGCATGAGCACGCGCCAGAGCGTCACTCCGAAGATGATCGCAAGGGCGAGCCCCAGCGAAAGTTTCTGGCCGTGTGTTCGGGAATGGGTCGTGTCGAGCATTAAAGGATGGGTCTCGGTGCCTGATCGTGAGGCTTAATACGGAACTATTGAGGCCAAAGCTAGCTCCCGGCTATCTCGAAAGACAGCAGGGATTGCTTCATGGCGGCGAAGCGCCATGCATCCGATCCGGGCGATCCGGGATTGTGAGGTATCCGTACGGCCCGCCTAGAGAACGCGGGAAGCGGTCTTGCCGCGCGTCTCTTCGATGCGGCACAGAAGCATGAACGCCACAAGCGTCAGGCTGGCCATCAGCGAGGCGGTCAAACCAAGAACAATCATTGCTCTCTCCGTAGCGACATCGAACCTGTCTATGCCCTGGGTAGTAAGGCATGAAGCTTGCTCGTGACTTGCGGCCTGAGCGCTTGGCGGGCGTTTCACTATGCTGGAAAGTAATTTCTAATTTAGAATAAAGTAGATCGAGCGGTGCTATGCTTGGCTATTAACCTTCAGGCAAGGAATTAACCATAAATATTGAGCCTGAACGTCGGAATGGGAAAATTGTGACTCGTTCTCAGCAGGCATGAAGCCGCCCCGTCGTACCGGGTTCGATCCGGTATCCATTTCATCAAACAGGTCCGCAACAGACTTTGATGAACGAGCGAGCTTCGGTGCCTCGATCAGCTGATCGATGGCGACGGCTGCCCTTCCTCGCCTCCTCATTGCGCCTGGCGCGGATCATCAGCGGCTTCGCCGGCGCTTGGATGCGCGGCAGTTCGGCAGGGACGATTTTGGCGCAGGATACGCCGTCAGATCAGGCAGGCAGGGCGCAGGCTGGCAGCCTTCGCGACCGCTTGCGTTTTGCTGGTCTCGACGCCGGGCAATGCGACACGCTGCGCCGCAGCCGGCCGATGCTCGAAGCCCATCTCAAGGCCGGCCTTCGCGATCTTTTCCACCGCTTCCAGACTTTCCCCGATGCTTCCCGCAATTTCACCAGTGAAAGCCAGCTCGAACGGCTTCAGGATCTGCAATCCTCGCACTGGGACGTGCTGACGGATGCGCGCTTCGACAGCCTCTATGCCGAGCGAGTCAAGGTCCTGTCCGACAGCGAAAGCAAGATGGGCCTCGACCCGCGCTGGCATGTTGCGGGCCATGGCGTCATGCTGGAGCATCTTCTTTCCGGCCTTCTCGGCGAGATGGGTGGCCGCGCCATCCTGCCGGGAGCCAAGCGTCGCGCCCGCGAACTCGGCGAACTTGTGACTGCGGTCGTGCGCCTCGTCATGGTCGATGTCGAGATTGCCGTATCGCTGCGTTTCAACGAATTGCGTGTCGGCCATCAGCGCGCACTGACCGAGCAACGGACCGCCGACCGCGCTGAGGCGGCTGCCTTCATCGCCGAACTTGCCAACGGTCTGGCGGATCGCGATCTGACGACCCGGTTGCCGGCCGATTGTCCCGATGCCTATGTCGAAGTCGCGGAAGCCTTGAATGTGGCGCTCTCGGATATCCAGCAGCAGTTTTCGGCCCTGTCCGGCGGCGTGCAGGCGGCCGAGGCGACGAGCGACGCCATTTCCCGCGCCTCGAAATCTCTGGCGGAAAAGTCGGCCGAGCAGTCGCAAGGACTTGCGAACTCCGCGAGGCAATTGGCCGAGCTTGCCGACCAGGTGCGCGGCAACGCCGCCAATACCCGCTCGGCCGAGCGCGTGACGGCATCGACCCGGGCTGCGGCGGAAGATAGCGGCCGGATCGTCGGCCAGGCGATATCGGCCATGGCGGATATCGAGACCTCGGCCGAAAAGATCGGCCAGATTATCGGCGTCATCGACGAGATCGCCTTCCAGACCAATCTTCTCGCCCTCAACGCCGGCATCGAGGCGGCCCGGGCCGGCGACAGCGGTCGCGGCTTTGCCGTCGTCGCGCAGGAAGTTCGCGCGCTCGCGCAGCGTTCCGCTGATGCGGCGCGCGAGATCAAGGTTCTGGTGACGGGGACCAAGGCGCAGGTGGATGCCGGCGTCCAGATGGTCGGCCGCACCCAGGATGCGATCGGCAGCATCGTGCGCCAGGTAACCGATATCAACGACGCCATTTCAGGGATCGCCGCCGCCAGTGACGAACAGGTCGCCGGCCTGAAGACGCTGACGGCTGATATCGGCGGCTATAGCGAGCGTGCGGCCGCAAGCGAAAGTCAGGCAACCCGCACCGAAGCAGGTGCCGATCATCTGCATAGCGTCGTCGTCGAGCTCGGCCGGACCATTCGCGAGTTCCGCATCGAGCGCGAGCGGCGTCATGCAGCGCCCGCCGCGCCGGTCAAGGCCGCCCAGCAACGGCAGCTTTCCGCTCGCGACGAACTCGGTCTCGCGCGAGATGAACAAGACATGGCCGATTTCGGCTTCCCGCTTCGCAGGACCGCAACGGGAGGCGAGCGTAATGCCTTTTGATCTTTCAGTTTCATGCACATGCGGGCCGGTCGGTCCGATTTCAGACAACGAGGAATGACGCGATGCCGAGCAGGAAAGGCGAAAAGACAATCAGTCTGGCCGCGGTGCTGGACCTCAACGAGGCCTCTGCCCTTCGCGGCACGCTGATGGGATTGCGCGGCAGCAATGTCGCGATCGATGCGTCCGGCGTCGAAAGGATCGGGACCTTGTGCGTGCAGGTCATCATGGCTGCCGCCAAGACCTGGGATGAGGACAAGCTCTCCTTCACCTTCTCCAAGGTGTCGGATGCATTTCAAAAAACGATGCAGGTGATCGGGGTGGATGTCTCCCATCTGCTTGCCAAGGAGATCCGGAAATGAAGAAAAAAGTGCTGACCGTGGATGATTCACGGACCATTCGAAACATGCTTCTCGTCACCCTCAACAATGCGGGTTTCGAGACCATTCAGGCCGAAGACGGTGTCGAGGGCCTTGAAATCCTGGAAGAAGCCAATCCCGACGTCATCGTCACGGATATCAACATGCCGCGTCTTGACGGTTTCGGCTTTATCGAAGGCGTTCGCCGCAACGACAGATATCGCGCAGTTCCGATCCTCGTCCTGACGACGGAAAGCGATGCGGAAAAGAAGAACCGTGCCCGTCAGGCGGGTGCGACCGGCTGGATCGTCAAGCCTTTCGATCCCGCCAAGCTGATCGATGCCATCGAGCGCGTAACCGCCTAAACAGGACCCGCCCCTTATGGATATGAACGAAATCAAAGAGATTTTCTTCCAGGAGTGCGAAGAGCAGCTCGCCGAACTGGAATCCGGTCTCCTGAAAATGAATGACGGCGACCGCGATCCGGAAACCGTCAATGCCGTATTCCGCGCCGTTCATTCCATCAAGGGTGGGGCAGGTGCCTTCGGTCTGGACGACCTGGTCGCATTCGCCCACGTCTTCGAGACCACGCTCGATTGCGTTCGATCCAACAAGCTGGAGCCGACCCAAGATGTCCTGAAGGTCATGCTCAAGGCGGCGGACGTTCTGGCGGATCTCACCAATGCCGCCCGCGATGGCGGCAGCGTCGATCAGGCCCGCAGTCGCGGCCTGGTCAAGGAACTGGAAGCTCTGGCAACTGGCGGTGTCCCCGCGCCCTCCGTTTCCGTGGTCGTCGAGGCCGCTCCCAAGCCCGCAATGCCCGTGCCGACAGATGATAGCGGTTTTCAGCCGATCCCCTTCAGCTTCGACGACGATTTCGGCAGCGACGAGCCGGCGAACGACGGCGTGCCGGAATATGAAGTCAACTTCAAGCCGCGCTCCGATCTCTACGCCAAGGGCAACGACGCGACGCTGCTGCTGCGCGATCTCGCGCGGCTCGGCGAAATGAACATCTTCTGCGACATGGACGCCTTGCCGGGCCTCACGGATCTCGATCCCGAAGGCGCCTATTTCAAATGGGCGATCGCGATCAAGACGGACAAGGGCGAAGACGCCATTCGCACCGTCTTCGAATTCGCCGAATGGGACTGCGATCTCGAAGTCCGGCTGGCTGGCGGTGATGCTGCTTCGAGTGGCGAAGAATTGCCGATGGTGCCGGTGCCCTTCGATCTTTCGATCCTCGACGATGACACCGCCGCGCCGGCTGTCGAACCCGCCGAGGAAGCGCCGGCTCTGAAAAACGACGTTGCCGCCGCAGTCGCTGCCGCAGAGACGGCCAGCAACGTTACGCAGCTCGCTTCCGCCGCTGCGCGCGTCGAGAAGAAGGAAGCTGCCCTTGCCGCAGCTGCCTCGAATGCCGCCGCCGCGCAAAACAATGCAGCCGCTGCGGCGGCTGGGCAAACCATTCGTGTCGACCTCGACCGCGTCGATCGCCTGATCAACCTCGTCGGCGAGCTTGTCATCAACCAGGCGATGCTCTCCCAGAGCGTGATCGAAAACGACAATAACGGCGCATCTTCGATCAATATGGGTCTCGAAGAGCTGCAGCAGCTCACTCGCGAGATCCAGGATAGCGTCATGGCGATCCGCGCGCAGCCGGTGAAGCCGGTCTTCCAGCGCATGTCGCGTATCGTCCGCGAAATCGCCGACATGACAGGCAAGTCGATCCGCCTGATCACGGAGGGTGAGAACACCGAAGTCGACAAGACCGTCATCGACAAGCTCGCCGAGCCGCTGACGCATATGATCCGCAACGCCGTCGACCACGGTATCGAGAGCCCTGAGAAGCGCACGACGCTCGGCAAGAATCCGGAAGGCACCGTTCGCCTGACGGCAAAGCATCGCTCCGGCCGCATCCTGATCGAACTGGCCGACGACGGCGCCGGCATCAACCGTGAGAGAGTGCGCCAGAAAGCGATCGACAACGATCTGATCGCGGCCGACGCCAACCTTTCCGATGAGGAAATCGACAATCTGATCTTCCTGCCGGGCTTCTCGACCGCCGACAAGATTTCCGACATTTCCGGCCGCGGCGTCGGCATGGATGTTGTCAAACGCTCCATCCAGGCGCTCGGCGGCCGCATCAACATCACCTCCAAGCCGGGGCAAGGCTCCGTCTTCACCATGAGCCTGCCGCTGACCCTCGCCGTTCTCGACGGCATGGTGGTGACGGTTGCCGGCCAGACGCTGGTCGTTCCATTGACGGCAATCGTCGAAACGCTGCAGCCCGAAGCTGCGGCCATCCACTCCTTCGGTGCGAACCATCGCCTGATCTCGATCCGTAATAGCTTCTGCCCGCTGGTCGATGTCGGACGCATCCTGAATTTCCGCGCCACCCAGGCCAATCCGGTCGAAGGCGTCGCGCTGCTGGTGGAATCGGAAGGCGGCGGCCAGCGCGCCCTCATGGTCGATGCGATCCAGGGTCAGCGCCAGGTCGTCATCAAGAGCCTCGAGGCCAATTATACGCACGTGCCTGGCATCGCGGCTGCGACCATCCTCGGCGATGGCCGCGTCGCTCTCATCCTCGATGTCGATGCGGTGGTCGGCGCGTCGCGCGGCCAGTCGCTGAAGGCTGAGATGTCTTACGCGGCGGCGGGGTGAGTTGATGTCCTATGCCGTCAAGAACCTGAGCCAGGGCAATCGCGAGCTGATCGCCTTCCGCATCGGCGATCAGGAATTCTGCGTCGATATCATGTCGGTCCGCGAAATTCGCGGCTGGACTCCGGCAACGGCCATGCCGCATGCGCCCGGCTACATGCTCGGCGTCATCAATCTGCGCGGCGCGGTGCTGCCGATTATCGACCTCTCGGCCCGGCTCGGCATGAAGCGGGCGGAGCCGACGGCGCGGCATGTGATCATCGTGGCGCAGGTCAAGCATAAGGTGGTCGGCCTTCTCGTGGATGCCGTTTCGGACATCCTGACGATCACCGACGATAGCATTCAGCCGACGCCGGAGGTCTCTTCCGACCACGAACGGCAGTTTGCCCGCGGCATCGTGGCGATCGATCGCCGCATGATCTGTCTGATAGAGTTGGAAGCCCTGTTCCCTGAAAGCGAAAGCGAGGCTGCATGAGCGTGATGGGAGCAACGGATTTCAGGGCGTCTCCGGACGAGGTGCTGGCGAGCGGCGAATATCCGCTGACGCGTCGCGATCTCTCGGAAATCGCCGCCATGATCTATGCGGATGCGGGCATTTCTCTCAACGAGAGCAAGGCGTCGCTCGTCTATTCCAGGCTGTCGAAGCATATCCGCGCGCTGGGTCTTGCCGGCTTTCGCGATTACTGCCAGCTGGTTTCATCGCCGGCGGGAAGTGCCGCGCGCCGGGAGATGCTGTCGCACCTGACGACGAATTTCACGCGCTTCTTCCGCGAAAACCATCATTTCGATCATCTGCGCGACGAGGTCCTGCCGGGTCTCCTGGCGCGCGCCAAGGCCGGTGGCCGGGTGCGCATCTGGTCGGCTGCCTGTTCCGACGGGCAGGAGCCCTATTCGATCGCGCTCACCGTGCTCGCCTTGATGCCGAACGTCGCGGACTTCGATTTCAAGATCCTGGCGACGGACATCGATCCCAAGATCCTGGGTCTGGCACGCGCCGGCGCCTATGATGAGGCGGCGCTCGAAACGATTTCGCCCGCCATGCGCAAGCAGTGGTTCCAGGACGTCAACCTGCAGGGCCGCCGCAAATTCCAGATCGACGATCGCGTCAAGCGGCTGATCACCTTCAACGAGCTGAACCTGCTCGGGCAATGGCCGTTCAAGGGCATGTTCGACGTCATCTTCTGCCGTAACGTCGTCATCTATTTCGATGAGCCGACGCAGACGAAGATCTGGACCCGTTTCGCCGGCCAGCTGCACGATCACGGTCATCTCTATATCGGTCACTCCGAGCGGGTGGCCGGGGAAGCGAAGCACGTCTTCGACAATATCGGCATTACCACCTATCGCTATCTCGGCAAGAATGCGGGGAGAAAACCATGAGCACCGCTGCCCGCGTTCTCGTTGTCGATGACTCCCCGACCATGCGCGGCCTGATCACGGCCGTCTTGCGCGCCGATCCGGAGGTCAATGTCGTCGGCCAGGCCGGCGATGCGATGGAGGCGCGCGCCGCGATCAAGGCGCTCAATCCTGATGTCGTAACCCTTGATATCGAGATGCCGAACATGAACGGCCTCGAATTCCTCGAAAAGATCATGACGCTCCGGCCCATGCCGGTCATCATGGTTTCCACGATGACGCATCGCGGCGCTGACGCGACGCTCGCAGCCCTTGAGATCGGTGCGTTCGATTGCGTCGGCAAGCCCTCGCCGGGCGAGCCGCATCCCTTCGGCGATCTGGCCGACAAGGTGAAGGCGGCAGCCCGCTCGCAGCGGCAATATGTCAAGCCCGCCGCCCAGCGTGTGCCGCCGCCGGCTGTCTCGGACTTCCGCGTGGGGCGCAAGATCGTCGCGATCGGCTCCTCTACCGGCGGTGTCGAGGCGCTGATCAACGTTCTGCAGAAATTTCCGGCCAACTGCCCGCCGACCGTCATCACGCAGCACATGCCGCCGACCTTTACGCGCAGCTTCGCCGAGCGGCTGAACCGCCTCTGCGCGCCTGTTGTCCAGGAGGCGACGGATGGTGCGCGGCTGGAAATCGGCAAGATCTATCTGGCGCCGGGCGGCGAAAGGCACCTTAGGGTCGCCAACGCCTCGGCGCCCCATTGCCGTCTGGTGGACGGCGGGCCGGTAAACGGCCATCGCCCCTCTGTCGACGTGCTCTTTGATTCGGTTGCCGAACTGGCAGGCCGCAATGCCGTCGGCGTGATCCTGACCGGTATGGGCCGCGACGGCGCCGCCGGTCTCCTCAAGATGCGCCACGCCGGTGCGCGCACCATCGGCCAGAACGAGAAGACCTGCGTGGTCTACGGCATGCCGAGGGTCGCCCACGAGCTCGGTGCAGTCGAACAGCAGTTTCCGCTGAACGCCATTGGCGAGGAAATTTTGAAAGCCACAGCCGCCCGAAAGGAAGGGAGCGAATAATGTCTCTAGCGGAGAAAATCAAAGTTCTGATCGTCGACGATCAGGTCACCAGCCGCCTGTTGCTGAGCGATGCGCTGACGCAGCTCGGCTTCAAGCAGATTACGGCTGCCGGCGACGGCGAGCAGGGGATGAAGATCATGCAGCAGCAGCCGCATCATCTCGTCATCTCCGACTTCAACATGCCGAAGATGGATGGGCTCGGCCTCCTGCAGGCGGTGCGCACCAACCCGGCGACCAAGAAGGCTGCCTTCATCATCCTGACGGCGCAGGGCGACCGCGCGCTCGTGCAGAAGGCGGCGCAGCTCGGCGCCAACAACGTGCTCGCCAAGCCCTTCACGATTGAAAAGATGAAAGCTGCCATCGAGGCCGTCTTCGGAGCGTTAAAATGATCACCGAGGGTGCAGCCCGTCGCGTGCATATCATTCAGGGCGAGTACAAGGTCATCAGCGATCCCGAAGTGGTGCTGACGACCATTCTCGGCTCTTGCGTGGCGGCTTGCCTGCGCGATCCCATCGCCGGCGTCGGCGGGATGAACCATTTCCTCCTCCCGGGAATGGCCAACTCGCCGATGAACGGTGGCGATGCGACGCGTTACGGCGTGCATCTGATGGAGCTTCTGATCAACGGCCTGTTGAAGAAAGGCGCACGACGCGACCGGCTGGAGGCGAAAGTCTTCGGCGGCGCCAAGACGATCGCGACCTTTTCCAATGTCGGCGAGCAGAATGCCGTTTTCGCCATGCAGTTCCTGAAAGACGAAGGCATCCCGGTCGTCGGCTCCAGCACGGGCGGTGAGCATGGGCGCAAGATCGAATATTGGCCGATCTCCGGACGGGCCAGGCAATACCCGCTGACCGGTGCGGAAACGCAGAAGACCGTTGCGCTGGAACAGCGTCCGGTCGTGGCACCCAAGCCGGTCGACAATACGATCGAATTTTTCTGATCAGCGAGGCTACCGCATGACCCCCTTCCAGCGCATTGAAACGACTGCCATCGAGGAAACGCTTCCGGCCATCCTTCTGCGCATCGTTTCCGAATTGCACGATGTCGCCTATCTGATCGAACGCATCGAGCCGCAGCTGCTCGATATCAGCGGCGCCAGCATGATGGCGTCTCCCGAGGCGATGAAGGTCGTGCAGGGCATCGATCTTGCCGTTCAGAAGACGCGGGGCATCGCCGAATTCATCGACACGATTGCCGGCACCATGCCGGAAGGATGGACGGTCGATCTTGCAACCGCGCTGAGCCTGGTCAAGTTGACGGAGATGCAGAGGGCGCTTGGCGGCGGCGGTTTTCACGCCCATTCCCAGCCCATGGCGAAAGCTGCCGGCGATTTCGATTTCTTCTGATCTCGCCATCGGCGACAGATACTGTTTTTCTTATGTAATCCCCTCTGTTTCTCCACGGCTTTTTCCTGATTTCTCCGGCCGGACGAAACGCTCGCACAAGTTTCGGTTTCTATTTTCGCTGCAGGGTACAAAGCCATCAAGTCTTTGACGAATCGTGCGAGAACAGAATGAATCTGTTAAATCAATTAGTTCCCCTGCTTCGGAATCTGCAGAATCTCGGGAGAACGCGGCTGATGATCCTGGGGGGCGTGGGCGCGGTGTCCATGCTGCTGATCCTTTTTGCGGCCCTCTATGTCAACAAGCCAGCCCAGGAGACGCTGTATGTCGGCCTGGATGCGACCGATCTCAACCAGATCAGCATCGCGCTTGCGGAAGCCAAGATCAATTTTCAGGTTGGTACGGATGGCACCAGCCTGACAGTTCCGGCCGGGATGACCGGCAAGGCTCGCGCGCTTCTCGCCGAGCGTGGCCTACCCACCAGCGGCAAGGCCGGTTATGAGCTCTTCGACAATGTCGGCTCGCTCGGTCTGACCTCCTTCATGCAGGAAGTCACTCGCGTCCGTGCTCTCGAGGGTGAAATCAGCCGCACCATCACCTCGATCGCCGGCATCAGCGCCGCCCGCGTCCATATCGTCATGCAGGACGTCGGCAACTTCCGCAAGGCCGACCAGAAGCCGACGGCATCGGTCATGATCCGGGCGAGCGCGGAAGCCGCCCGCAAATCGGCCTCGGCAATCCGTCACCTCGTCGCCTCCGCCGTTCCCGGCCTGGAGGTCGATGACGTGACGATCCTCGATTCCACCGGCCAGTTGCTTGCATCGGGCGATGATCCCGGCAATGGCGCTCTCAGCCGCAATCTTGGCATCGTGCAGAACGTGCAGAACGAGGTCGAATCCAACATCGACAAGGCGCTCGCGCCCTTCCTCGGCATGGACAACTTCCGCTCCAGCGTAACGGCGCAGTTGAACACCGACAGCCAGCAGGTGCAGGAAACCACTTACGATCCGGACTCGAAGGTCGAGCGTTCCGTCCGCACCGTGAAGGAAGCCCAGAAGTCGCAGCAGAGCCAGCCCGACAGCGCCGCGACTGTGGAACAGAATATTCCGCAGGCGGCTCCGCAGTCCGGCGGCAACACGCCGACGTCGAACGACCAGTCCGACAAGCGCGAAGAGCAGACGAACTACGAAATCAACAGCAAGACGACGGCGACGACCCGCAACAGCTACAGGGTCGAAAAGCTGTCCGTCGCCGTGGTGGTCAACAAGGGTCGTATCGCCCAGATGGTCGGCCAGGGTGCCGACCAGGCAAAGATCGACGCCTATATCGCCGAAATGCAGAAGATCGTCGCGACGGCGGCTGGCGTCGATCCGTCGCGCGGCGACGTCGTGACGGTCAACGCGATGGACTTCCTCGACACCCAGCTGCTCGAGGACACGTCCTCCAGCTTCAGCATCACCGACATGCTGAGCCGCAACATGGCCGGCATCATCAACTCGCTGGCCTTCGTCGCGGTCGCCTTCCTGATCGTCTGGATGGGCTTCCGTCCGCTGATCCGCTCGCTCGGCGGCGCAAACAGCGGTGCCGCGCTGCCGGAAGCGGCCGGCCTCGAACTGCCGGACTTCGCACCTGCGGTTGGCGGCCCGGGCGCGGCGCTGATGGACGGCTTCGGCTCCGACTTCGGCTTCGACAGCACCGACGACCTGCTGACGATGGGCGACGACGGCGGCACCTTCAACCGCCGTGTCAAGGAAGGACCGGAGCGACGCCTGTCCCGCATGGTGGAAATCAGCGAGGAGCGCGCCGCGAAGATCCTCAGAAAATGGGCCGTCGACAAGGCCGCCTGACAGAAGGACCGGGAAATTTCCCGGTCCTTTTTTATTGTCCGGGCGACGGCATTTGATCTTGCGACATCGTCGGCGCCACCTGTGATCAATTAGTCGCTGCCAAGCGAATTGACGTGTTCGTAAGATGGAATTTCACTGGATAGACGGTTGCTGGGTATAAAGAATCGACTTACAAATACTATGGCCGCTACGTAATAGCCGTGTATTCAAAGCGAATCGGCCCTCGTTTTCCGTGTTTTGCATGTTTTAAGTTGCAGGTACCCGGAATGCGGAAAAATCAGTCCATGGTTCGCAGATCGTGTTTTCGGCGGTGCATGGCAACACGGGCGCAGATGTGTAATTCAAGGATGAGTGCGCTCATCTGCCCGCTTCCGCCGGGATGTGTTTGTGTCGCGGGGAGAAAGATCCGGCGCTGAAGCCTCATCGGAATCCCTTTGGGTTTCCTGAGCTGATGTGTCGGGCTCATGGGAACAATGCTCTCGTTGACGACGAATCGTCCAACAGCGGCAGGAAATGCAAGTATGGACATGCAGATATCGCAGATGAGCAAGGGCGATAGAGATGCGCGATCGATCGTGTCCGCCGGAGCTATGTCGCGCGAGCAGCTTATTTTGCAGCTGAATGCCGTTTCCGGCCCAGGCTATCTGCAAGCCGGCCTTCACGCACTGACGAATTATGCCGGTGCCTGCCACTATCTTCTCGTCCGGTCGGATCTTATCCAGGAAAGCGGCCTGGATTTCGTGATTTCCTCCGATTGGCCTTTCGATCTCGTCCGCCGCCTGTCAGCGGAACTGACGAGCGGCTATGGCAGGATAGGCGAGCTGGAAAAATGCATGGCGCTGTTTCAGGCGAGCGTCGCGCTGTTGCCCGATGATGTCCTGCCGCCTGACGGCGTCGGCCGCCAGTACTACTCCTTGACCTTCAATGTCGGTCGTACGCGCTTCTCGCTGCTGTTGCTGGCGGCGGAAGCGGGGCTGCTTTCGCCGGAGCGGCTGCGCGATGTCGGCCTGCTGGCCGGCTATCTCGCCAGTTCCACGCGCTGTTTCGAGGGCAAGCTGGAGCGGGAGTTCGATCTGACCGAACGTGAGCTGGAATGTCTGTTCTGGATCGCCGAAGGCAAGACGAGCGACGAGATCGCCATGATTCTCGGGATCTCGCGCAATACCATCAACAACTACATCACGAGCGTCATGCGCAAGACCGCCACCAAGACCCGCTCGGAGGCGATCGCCTTCGCGGTGCGCAACAATCTCGTTTAAAGGCCGACCGGATGCGCTATCAGCCAGACAGGACGACGGATATGCCGGGTGAATCCAGGCTGACCCGTTCCGGGCGGATTTCCGGCCGCTCCGATCTGTTTCCGAAGCTGGTGTCGATGCAGAAACTGGTCGATGCGCAGCATTTCGCCGTCTATCGGCTGCATGGTTCCGGTCTGCCTCACAAGCAGCGTCTGGTCTGCGAACTCGACAATTGGGGCTCGGCCAATTCTGTCATCGGCAAATCTTTCGTGGAGGCCTATGGCGAAGCGCTGATCGAGCATATCGACAAATCGCTGCTCCCGCTGATGTGGAACGGGCGTGACAGCGACAGCACGGCCGAGACGCCGGATTTCGCCGTCTTCACGCAACGTCTGAAACCGCATCTCCTGCCCTTTGCCGGCGTCGCCTTTCCTGTGCGGCTGGGTGCGGTCGGCAACGGCTACATCGTCTTCACGGCCAAGTTCATGGATCTCGCAAGCGATCTGATCGTAGAGCTGCACGGCCGCTGCTGTCAGATCATGATGGAGCTTCTGTCGCTGGATGAGCGGCGCTCGCAGGCTGCCGAAGCGCTCAGCGAGCGCGAAATCGCCTGCCTGCAGCTTGCCGGCGACGGGCGCATCAGCGAGGAGATCGCCGAGAAGCTGGGATTGTCGGTGCATACCGTCAATGCCTATCTCGGATCGGCGACGATCAAGCTCGACAGCGTCAACCGCATCCAGGCAATCGCAAAGGCGATTCGCTTCGGTTACATAAGCTGACGCGGCGGTGCCGCGCGGAGCATTTGCGGTGAGGCGCAGTTGCCGACCGCTTGCTGCTGAAACAAACAAATATCGTTGAAGCAAACAAATAGAGCGGCTGTCCGGCCTTGGCCGACACATGCCGCTCCAGCGAATCGTTTCCTCCAGCTATTGAACTGAGCGCTTCAGATCGCGCGCACGGGCTCGCCGCGCACGACATACCGCGCGTCTCTCAGGCCGCGTGCAAGCAGGGCCGTATTCTCATCCGGATCGTTCGAGGCCTTGTCGAAGGCGATATGGTTGATCTCGATGCCGGCATGGTGTTCCGCCAGCGACAGCTTGGCATAGATCGTGACGCCGCGCGGCTTGATCTCCAGATCGAGCGTGACCTCAGCCGGTCCGCCCCAATCGAGCTTGTAGTCGCCGCCAAGCCCGAAATTGACCGTGCCGGGAAGGAAATAGAGCTCGGCCGCAGAGGCGACCAGGTCGGCGAGATTGCCGTATCGCTCGAAGCGCAACAGCGAGATCAGGTCGGCGGCATCGAGGAGGCGCAACTCGCTGGCAACCGGGCTGATGGCTTCGGCTAGTATTTGTTCACGTTGGGCAGAGTAGGGGCATTTTTTCATTTGGTTTATCGTACCCGTTTTCTATTCGACTGCGCCGCGTAGATCCGATGGATGAGTTCTGCGACAGCCTTGTAAAATACTGACGGTATGACGCTATCAACCGAGACTTGCGCAAACATGGAGCGCGCGAGCGGTGGGTCCTCGAAAACGGGAATATTGTTGGCTTCGGCTATCTCTCTGATTTTCAAAGCAATCAGATCCTGGCCCTTGGCGACGACGATGGGCGCGTCGCTTTCCTCGCGCACATAGCGAAGCGCCACGGCAAAGTGAGTCGGATTGGCGATGACCAGGGTGGCGCGCGGCACCTGCTTCATCATGCGGCGACGGGCGCGGTCACGCGCGATCGAACGCTGGCGCGACTTGACGATCGGGTCGCCCTGCGACTGCTTATGCTCGTCCTTGACCTCCTGCTTGGTCATCTTCAACTGGTCGAACCAGTGGTGTCGGCTCCACAGCAGGTCGGCGATGCCGACGACGATGGTCGCCAGCAGCACGAGGATCAGGATGCGCTGAACGATCGTCGAAAGCCGCACGAAGATGGTCTGCGGATCGGATACCAGCGAATCCATTGCATGGAAGTATTGGCTACGCAGTACGAAAAACATGACGATGCTGACGAGCACGATCTTCGTGAGCGATTTGCCGAATTCCACCATGCCGGTCGCGCTGAAGATGCGCTTGAAGCCCGCTACCGGCGAGATGCGGGAAAACTGCGGCCGGATTCGCTCCAGAACCGGGGTCGGCAGGTTTTGGAACATCGAGGCGCTGACCCCGAAGAGGAAGAAGAGCACCACGGCGGGCAGCACCATATTGCCGATCTCCCAGCCGATGCGCGTTAGCAGGGCGATGGCATCGGGGCCTGTCTCCAGCTGCCATTGATCGGGCTTTTCGAAGAGATCGCGCAAAACCTCGCCCATGCGACCGACGCGCTCGGGCAGGAAGAAAGTCACATAGATGACAGTCGCAAGCATGGAAGCAAAGATCGTTGCTTCCCTGGAGTGAGGGACATTGCCCTTCTCCATGGTGTCGCGGAGTTTTTTCTCCGTCGGTTTCTCTGTTTTACTGTCCTTGTCTTCGTCAGCCAAAGCAGCCGCCCTTTGCGAAACGGAAAGAGGCCGCGCTTCGCGCGCGGCCCGCAGTTCGCCAGTCTACGACGTTTTCCCTGAGTCGCGCCGCGCTTACGCGGCTTCTTCCACAGGCGTATTTTCCTTGGCCTTCAACTCGATCTGGCCGGAATTGGCGAGGCGAATGGCCTCCTGGGCGATGGCGCGTCGCGCAATCGCGATCTCGCGCGGGTTGATGCCGGTATTGCCCATCTGCAGATCGGATTCGATCATGCGGCGCTGGCGCGGACTGATCGAGGACAGAACGATCTCGCGAATCTCGTTGCTGGAACCTCGCAGGGCCATCGTCAGGATGTCGGCGGCGATATCGTTGAGCAGAAGGACGCGGCTCGGCTGCGGCATGCGCGTGAGATCGTCGAAGAGGAAGATCTTCGGACGAACCTTCTCGACCGATTCCTTGTTGATCGATTCGAGCGAGCTGAGCAGCGTATCGACCTGCGGCTTGTCGAGCTCGTTCATGAGGTCTGCGACCTTCGTCGAGCCGGAAGCGTTGCGTTCGGCGTCGATCTCGGCCATCAGCCCGAGCACGCGGTTCTCGATGATCTGGGCAGCCTTTGGGCTGACATCCTTGATGTTGACCGTGCGGTTCATGATGTCGGCGCGCTGGGCTTCGGGAAGCTGCAGCAGGATCTTCGCACCGAATGCCGAAGGCATCATCGACAGGACATAGGCAATGGTCTGTGGATGCTCGCGCAGGAAGAACTTGGCAACGAAGACCGGGTCGGCTTCGCCCAGACGATCCCAGATGGAGGTTTCATAAGCCTGGAAGGCCGTGCGGCGGCCAAGCAGACTGTCCACCTCATCCGGCGTCAATCCCTCTTCGAGAATGCTCTCGATGGCCTTGGCGTTATCCATGAGGCCGGCGCCCTCGGTGAAGAGGTCTTCGAATTCGGCCACGAGCTGCGCCAATTCGTCCGGCGGAATGAGCCTCAGCGATTGCGCCGAGGCAATGATCATCTGCAGTTCGTTCTGCGTGAAATATTTCAGCAGCCGCCCTGCCACTTGTTTTCCCATGGCGAGGAGGACGGCGGCTGCCTTTTCAGTCTGAGATAACGGTTTCTCGGCGATCGCGCCGCTGAAATCGTCAAAGTCCATCATGGTCTTCTTCTCCGTCCCGCAAGGGGGAGTGGGCTCATCCTGAGCCGGGTTCAGCTTTTCTTCGCGTTGTAGATCTCAGTGAGCTTGATGCCGAACCTGGTATCGTCATGTTCCAGAACGGTAATCTCGCCCCGGCCGATCTTGCGGCCGTTCACGGTAATTTCGACCGGTTCCCCGATCTTCTTGTCGAGCGCAATGATTGCGCCCTCGGTCAGGTTCATCAGGCCTGATACCTGCATGCGGCTGCTGCCGAGCACGATCTGGACATCGATCGGAATATCCATGATCAGGTCCAGATTGGCGGTCAGCGCGCTGCCTGGAGCGGCCGGTGCGGCGGAGGTGCCGCCGAAATCGCTGTCGTCGAAGGCCGGGCCGGCATTATCGTCGCCGAAATCGCCGAAGGTGGAAAGATCCGTGCCCGTTTCCGCGCCGAATGCTTCGGCGTTGAAATCAGGCAGGCCGCCTTCATTGTCTTTCTTCAGGACGCCGCGCAGACCATCGATGGCCTCGTCCAGGGCGGCGTCGCTGCTTGAAACTTCCAGCGATTCCTCGCCGCTTTGCTGTATCGTCTTCGTAGCCATGAAATCACTATTCCAGTTGAAACTTGCCTCAAGCTGCCGTGAGGGTGACTCACGCGCCAGCCGATCAATTCATCAAATGTCGAAGAAGCTCGTCGTCGGAATTGACGTTGTCCTTGACGCGCACCGTATAATTTTCGCCAGAGCGGCCGAATTCGCAGATGTAGAGGTCCTTGCTGTTGGCGCTGACCTCGACCCGGACGTCGCCGGTATTGTCCATGAAAGGAATGACATCGCCGACCGCAAGCTTCGAGATCGTTTCCAGCGTCAGTGATTCCAGCCTGATTCGCGCCTCGAGCGTCACCTGCGAGCGGCGCACCTGTTCGCCGAGCTGTTCCGACCACGCCTGGGAGGCTGCTGTCGGGTTCTTGGCGCGCGGTGCGCTGACGACGGTGCGCAGAAGGTCGCGCTGCGGCGCGATGATGACGATCTGCGAAAGCGATTTGCCGAGAGAGATCGTCATCGTGATCGCTGCGGCGAACTCATTGCCCTCGTCGCCGATGGCCGCGGCGCGGTCCTCGATGTTGTAAGGCGGATCGAGATAGGGTTCGAAGCCGCCGGTGGCATTGACCGCCGAGCGCAGCACCTTGGCGATCTTTTCGAACACCATGACCGAAAGGTCGAGTTCGATGACGGATAGCGGCCGCGCGTCTGCTGGTTCCATGTCCTCGGGCCGCGCGCCCAGCATATGCTCCATCAGCGTCATGATGAAGCCGGCGCCGCAGCCAAGAATGAAGTTCGGCGCCCAGTTGCGCAGCGAGCCGTTGACCAGGGCATGATTGCCGCCGAGCGCGGCGATCAGCTCGTTCATCGGGCCGGACTGACAGCCGGCATAGGCGATGTTGATGTCCAGACCCGTCTCGCTCTTGATGACGTCGGGCAGGAATTCGGCATAGACCTGGGCGAAGGCCGTACCGAGTTTCGCAAGTGTCGCCTGATCCCCGAGATTGCCCGTGAGCTTGGCAAAGAGGGTGCGGTCCATCGTCGGTGCCTTATGCGCTGATTGCTGGCTCATGATCGTCAGGCTGCCTTGCTTTCACCGCCGGGGTTCATCATTTCCTGCTCGACGGCATCGATCGACGGGCGCTCGTAGGAGGAGATGGTCTTGCGGCCGTATTCGAGAGCGACCTGCGGAACCGATCCGTTCATGTAGGCAAGCAGGGTCTGCTTCACGATGACGTAGAGGCGGTGCTGCTTGCTGCGCACGACCTTGATCTGGGAGACCAGGGGCGCGCAGACCGAATAGGACAGGATGATGCCGAGGAAGGTGCCGACCAGCGCCGAGCCGATGAGATGGCCGAGCACTTCGGGCGATTCGTTGATGTGGCTCATGGCCTTGATGACGCCGAGAACGGCGGCGACGATACCGATCGCGGGGAAGGAATCGCCCATGATCGTGATGGAGTGATAGGGCTTCATCTTGTCGTGCAGCATCGTGTCGAGCTCTTCGTCCATCAGCGCCTCGATCTCGTGCGAGCGGGCATTGCCGATGATAATGAGGCGGACATAATCGCAGATGAAGGCCGTCAGATCCTTGTTCTTCAGCACAGTCGGCGCCGCCTTGAAGATCGAGGATTCGTCGGGATTGTCGATATGGGCTTCGATCTCGTTGCGCGACTTGGTGCGCAGATCGCGCATCAGGGCATAGAGCACGCCGAGCGTGTCGAGATAGTCGCGTTCCTTCGGCACCGCGTGGCGGAAGGCTTCGCCGAGCGCCTTGCCCGAATCCTTCACGACTTTCATCGGATTGGCCATGATGAAGCCGCCGAGGCCGGCGCCTGCAATAATGACAAATTCGAAGGGCTGGAACAGCGCGCCTACGTCTCCGCCCATAGCCATGAAGCTGCCTATGATGCAGCCGCAGGTCACTACAAATCCGATAATAATATTCATCGTCGGTCCACACCTGAACGTTGCTTCATACGATGAACTAGGGGACCTGCCTTGCGTGAGGCTGTTCGATGGGCCTTCACGCGCCCTTTTTGCCTTGTCAGCTTCGCACAAGCCAAGCCCTTCAGGATGGCGGGTAAGGGCATCCATGCCCCGCTAACGAAATGTAGGAGCGCCCCGGCGTTTCCTTTCCCGTTATTCTCCAATGTCCGGAGGGCGTTGAAAATGCAGTCTGGTATCTATGTGGCGCTATCGTCCCAGATGGCGCTGGAGCGGCGTCTGACGACGATCGCCGACAACCTGGCCAACGTGAACACGACGGGTTTCCGTGGTACCGAGGTCAAGTTCGATCAGGTCCTCAGCAATACCCAAAACAAGCTCAACGCCAAGGTCGCCTTCGTCTCGCAGGGCAACGACTATCTCTCCACTGAAAACGGCGAACTGCAGAACACCGGCAATCTCTTCGATTTCGCCGTCAAGGGTGACGCCTATTTCGGCATGAACACGCCGGCTGGCCTGGTGCTGACGCGCGACGGCCGCTTCACCATGACCGACAGCGGTGCGCTGGTCACCACGAGGGGCTTCCCCGTGCTCGATCCCGGCGGCGCCCCGATCCAGCTCGATCCCGCCGGCGGCGCGCCGACCGTCTCGTCGAACGGCACGATCACGCAGAACGGCCGGCGCATGGGTCAGATCGGCCTTTATAGCGCCGATGTCAGCAAGGGCTTCCTGCGCTACCAGAACAGCGGCATCCTGCCGACCGACACGCCGCAGCCGATCATCGACCGCTCGAATATCGGCATCGCCCAGGGCTATATCGAAAACTCCAACGTCAACGGCATGCGGGAGATGGCCAACCTGATCGAGGTCAGCCGCGCCTTCGACAATATCAGCACCTTGACGAGCAGCAGTGAAGGCACGCTCACCGACGCCATCAAGACCCTCGGCGGCAGCCAGTAAAGAGGCTTGTCATGGTAGAGGATCGGTTGCCTGAGGGCGCAATGTCGCCGAAGCTTTCGCATCTGGCCGTTCTGGCGGGCCAATACGCGATGGCGGAGAATGCCGTGGCCCATGGCGGCCATGTACGCACCATCGCTGCTGGGCACTATACCGTCGCCGGCCTTTCCAGACAGGTGCGCCTCGGCGATTTCGTTGCGCATCGCTCGCAGACCGGCGTTCACCTCGGCGAGGTCGTCCGCGTCGAGCCGGAGCTCACCTATGTATGTCCGATCGAGCCGGGCGAACCGATCGGCATCCAGGACACTATCATCCGCAAGGGTGCCTTTCGCCTTGCGCCCGATGACAGCTGGTGTGGCCGCACGATCAATTCGCTCGGCGAGCCGATCGACGGGCTTGGGCCGATGACTGCCGGCCTGGAGGCACGCTCGATCTCCAACACCGCACCGCCTTCGATGACGCGCAAGCGCGTCGAAACCGGTTTCAAGACCGGCGTGCGCGCTATCGATATCTTCTCGCCGCTCTGCCTTGGTCAGCGCCTCGGCATCTTCGCCGGCTCCGGCGTTGGCAAATCGACGCTGCTGTCGATGGTGGCGAGAGCCGACGCCTTCGACAAGGTGGTGATCGCCCTTGTCGGCGAACGTGGCCGCGAAGTGCGCGAATTCATCGAGGATACGCTCGGCCCGCATATGCAGAAATCGGTGGCCGTCGTTGCGACCAGCGACGAGAGCCCGATGCTGCGCAAGATGGCGCCGCTTTCGGCCATCACCATCGCCGAGCATTTTCGCGATCAGGGCGACAACGTGCTCCTGATCGTCGACAGCGTGACCCGTTTCGCCCATGCCATCCGTGAAGTGGCGACCGCCTCCGGCGAGCCGCCGATCGCCCGCGGATATCCGGCTTCAGTCTTCACCGAACTGCCGCGTCTTCTCGAGCGGGCAGGTCCGGGACCGGAAGGGACCGGCACCATCACCGCCATCATCTCCATTCTCGTCGATGGCGATAATCACAACGATCCGATCGCCGATTCCACCCGTGGCATTCTCGATGGCCATATCGTTCTGCAGCGCAGCCTTGCCGAGGAAGGGCGCTATCCGCCGATCGATCCGCTCGCATCCGTCTCGCGTCTGGCGCGAAAGGCCTGGACTCCGGACCAGGAAAAGCTGGTTTCGCGCCTGAAGGCGCTGGTGCATCGCTATGAGGAAACGCGCGATCTGCGCCTGATCGGCGGCTATCGCCAGGGCAGCGACGGCGATCTCGATATCGCCGTGCGCCAGGTGCCGATCATCTACGACATACTGAAGCAGACCCCCGGCGAAGAGCCGTCGGCGGATGCGTTCACCGACCTTGCGACAGCCCTCAGAAACGCTTCGGGCGGTGTTCCCGCGAGAGGCAAGTGATGACCGTTCGCCGTATTACCTCGATTATTTCCCGTCGAAAAAGGGGCCAGAAGTGAGAGAATCCGACGCAGATGAACCGGTCGCCCCGCCGAAATCGGCGAGAAGGCGAACCGTCGCGGACAAGGCTCTGGCCTTTACCGGACTGGCGCTTGCCGGCGCTTCTGCCTTCTTCCCCTGGTACGTCTTTCTGAACCCGGACAAGTTCGGCATCCATGTGGCCGAAGGCGATCGCACCCGCGATCTGCCGAATTGGCCGGGCCGCACCGTCGTCAGCGTATCGCCGCTTGCCATGGTCAACAAGAATCCGAGCGAGCCGAAGGATCTCATTCCCGATCCCTTGACGACGGCGACGGTCAGCAACACCGGTCGCGAGGACGACAAGGGGCCGCCGGCCGATCAGCAGCCCTTCCCCGGCAAGTCCGCCTTCCAGCTGCTGCATGTCGCCAATGGCCGCGCGCTGATCGAGGACGATACGGGCATGTATGTCGTGCGGGTCGGATCGCTTCTGCCCGACAACAGCCGGCTCGCTTCGATCGAACAACGAGAGGGAAAATGGGTCATCGTCACCTCGGCGGGCGATGTCTACGGCAACAATTGAGGAAGCCCCGGAATCGCCTGGATTTCAGGCACTTCGAAGACTTTACAGGAACGCATTTTCCGCAAGTCCCACGCAAGATTATCCCGCTAGATTCACAGTGTAAGAACGGAGAGAAGCCATGCAACCGATTCAGCTCTTTGACCTGGCCTCGCGGCAAGCCGAGTGGCTCCAGGTGCGTCAGCAGGTTGTTGCCGGCAATATCGCCAATGCCAATACCCCGAAGTTTCGCGCCAAGGATGTCACGCCGTTCCAGGCGGTTCTGGACAACCAGAACGTCAGCATGGCCCGGACCAATCCAGCGCATCTTTCGGGCAGCGAATTCAGCACGAGCGGCAACGTGAATGTCGAAGAAGCGCCGCTCGCGCAAGAAATTGGCGTCCAGGAGTCGGGTAACACCGTCGGCCTGGAAGACGAGCTCGCCAAGGCCGGTGAAATCAAGCGCCAGTATAGCTTGAACACCGCGCTCGTAAGCTCCTTTCATCGCATGATGTTGATGGCCGTAAAACAATAGAGATGAAGTGAAGATGTCATGGACCCCTTATCAGCCACATTGAAGATAGCAGGCTCCGGCCTGGAGGCTCAATCGACCCGTCTGCGTATCGTCTCCGAAAATATCGCCAACGCCCGTTCGACGGGTGACACGCCCGGCGCCGATCCCTACCGGCGCAAGACCGTGACGTTCGGCGCGGAAATGGATCGCGCCAATGGCGTAGCCACGGTCGGCGTCAAGAAACTCGGAGAGGACACGGGCAAATTCGTCGAAGAATATGATCCCAGCAATCCGGCGGCGGACCAGAAGGGCTACGTCAAGATGCCCAACGTCAACATCCTCGTCGAGATGGCCGACATGCGGGAGGCCAATCGTTCCTACGAAGCTAATCTGCAGACGATCAGACAGACCCGTGATCTCATCTCCTCCACTATCGATTTGCTGAAGAACCAATGATCGACTCGGTAAAGAATGTAGCCTCTCTTTCGGCGACGCGCGGCCTCGGCGGCATCGCCACGGATATGACCTCCGCCGCATCAAGCGCGCTCAACGCTTCCCCCGCGGTCGCCATGGGGGCGGATGCCGGAATGAGCTTCGCGTCGGTCATGTCGAATGTCGCGAAGGATTCCATCAACTCGCTGAAAGATGCCGAAAACGCTTCCTTTGCCGGCATCAAGGGTACGATGAGCACCCGCGAAGTCGTCGACAAGGTCATGCAGGCCGATCAGACCCTGCAGACCGCGATCGCGCTGCGCGACAAGGTCGTCTCGGCGTTTCTCGATATTACAAAGATGCAGATTTAGTGCGGGGCTTCCCGCTCTAATTACTTGATTTGGCGTGAGTTGTTCGCTGGCCGCATCGCGGCTTCGAAGGTCTCGCCCTTGCTCGAAGGACGAAAGCATGAGAGCGCTCGCAATTGCCGCGACGGGCATGGACGCCCAGCAGACCAATCTTGAAGTGATCGCGAACAACATCGCGAACATCAATACGACGGGTTACAAGCGCTCGCGCGCCGAGTTCTCCGACCTTCTCTATCAGACCGAGCGCGCCAAGGGCATCTCCAACAGGCCGAACCAGGCCGTGGTGCCGGAAGGCGCCAATATCGGTCTCGGCGTGCAGACGGTGGCCGTGCGCAACATCCAGGTCCAGGGCCAGCTGTCGCAGACGCAGAACGACCTCGACGTCGCGCTCGTCGGCCGCGGCTGGTTCCAGATCCAGATGCCTGACGGCACGACGGCCTACACCCGCGCCGGCTCGTTCAACAGGAGCGATACCGGCCAGATCGTCACGCCCGACGGCAACGTGCTGCAGCCGGGCATCACGATCCCCAGCAATGCCAGCAGCGTTACCATCAGCCAGTCCGGCCAAGTCGCCGCGATCATCGGCACGAACACGACACCGACGGTGCTCGGTCAGCTGCAGATCGCCAATTTCGTCAACGAAGCCGGCCTGCAGCCGATGGGAAGCAACCTCTTCACGCAGACGCCGGCGTCGGGCGACCCGGTCGTCTCCGATCCGAACCAGAACGGCTTCGGTTACATGAAGCAATTCTACCTGGAATCGTCGAACGTCGATCCGGTTAAGGAAATCACCGATCTGATCACCGCGCAGCGCGCCTACGAGATGAATTCCAAGGTCATCACGACGGCAGACGAAATGGCGCAGATCGTCAGCAAGAACCTGAAGTAGCGAGAGGGACGGGCCGAACATGAGGTTTCGCCGGATGAAAAGCTTAGCAATGGCCTGGTTCGCCGCGGCGAGCCTCTCCGTCGTATTCGTCTCGGTCGCGCCGATGGGCGCCGCGAGCGCCGACGGACCGAGCCTCGGAACGGCCGTTGTGCCGACCGAGACGATCTATCCTGGCGATATCATCACCAGCGGTCAGCTCGAAGAGGTCGAGGTCACTAACCCGAACCTGACCGGCGACTATGCCAAGCGGCTGCGCGATGTTACGGGGCTGGTGTCGAAACGCACGCTTCTTCCCGGCCGCACCATTTCGATCTCCGCGCTGCGCCAGCCTTATGCGGTGACGCGCGGCTCCAATGTCCGGCTGGTGATGAGCATGGGCAGCATGACGATCACGGCAGCCGGTACGCCGCTCGATGATGGCGCCGTCGGTGACAACATCCGCGCCCGCAACATGGACTCGGGCATCATCGTCAACGGCACTGTCCTCCAGAACGGCACGATCCGCGTGGTCGCAAAATGAAACGGCTTCGTCAATTTCTAGCAGTCCTGTTCGCATTGCCGAGCCTGATCGTCGCCGATCCGGCTCTCGCGATGCAATCGCGCATCAAGGATATCGCGTCGCTGCAATCCGGCCGCGACAACCAGCTGATCGGCTATGGCCTGATCGTCGGTCTCCAGGGGACCGGCGACGGCTTGCGTTCCTCGCCGTTCACCGAGCAATCCATGCGCGCGATGCTGCAGAACCTCGGCATCTCGACGCAGGGCGGGCAGTCGGCCGCCAAGAATACCGCAGCCGTGATGGTGACGACGAACCTGCCGCCCTTCGCCAGCCCCGGCAGCCGCATCGACGTGACGGTCAGTTCGCTCGGCGATGCGACGTCGCTGCGCGGTGGCACGCTGATCATGACCTCGCTGAGCGGCGCCGATGGGCAAATCTATGCTGTCGCACAAGGCTCCGTCATCGTGTCGGGCTTCCAGGCACAGGGGGCCGCCGCGACCGTGACCGAAGGTGTCACGACGGCCGGCCGCGTGCCCGGCGGGGCCATCATCGAACGTGAATTGCCTTCGCGTTTCAAGGATTCCGTCAATCTGGTCCTGCAGCTGCGCAATCCGGATTTCTCCACCGCGATCCGCATTTCAGACACGGTCAATACCTGGGCGACCTCGCGTTACGGCGCGCCGATCGCGGAAGCCAAGGATTCTCAGGAAGTGACGATCGCCAAGCCGAAGATGGCCGATCTGACGCGCCTGATGGCCGATATCGAAAATCTCAACGTCCAGACCGACACGCCCGCCAAGGTCGTTATCAACGAGCGCACCGGAACGATCGTTATCGGCGCCGACGTCCGCGTCTCGCCGGTCGCCGTCAGCTACGGAACGCTGACCGTGCAGGTCAGCGAAAACCCGCAGGTCATCCAGCCCGAGCCCTTCTCCGATGGCCAGACGGCTATCCAGGATCAGACGGATATCACCGCCACCAAGAGCGGTGGCCGGGTCGCCGTGCTGGAAGGACCTGACCTGAAGACGCTGGTCGCAGGCCTGAACAACATCGGCGTCAAGCCGGACGGCATCATCGCCATCCTGCAAGGCATCAAATCGGCCGGCGCCCTGCAAGCGGAGCTCGTACTGCAATGATATCGACCGTCATCGCCAGAAGGATGCTGATCGCCTGCAGTCTCGCAACGGGAGCCTCGCTGCTGTCGCTCGGTACGGCTTCCGCCCAGGAAGCGCCGAAACCGGTCGCCGATCCCGCCTCCAGCCAGGATGAGATCCGGCAGTTCTGCACGAATATCGCCGATCCGGCTCGCGATCAGCGCTATCTCCTGCAGAAGCAGGAGCTGGAAAAGCTGCAGGCCGATGTCGATCAGCGCATTGCCGTCATGGACAAGCGCAAGGCGGAATATGAGGACTGGCTGAAACGCCGCGACGATTTCCTCAAGACGGCGGATCTCGGTCTGGTCGAAATCTACAAGAACATGAAACCGGATGCCGCAGCTGCCAGCCTCAACGATGTCAGGACCGTGGTGGCCGCGGCCATCATCATGAAGCTGTCGCCGCGCCAGTCGAGCCTGATTCTTGCGGAAATGGATGCGAAGAAGGCGGCGGTCATTACCAACATCATCTCAAGCGCATCCGACCCGAATACATCGAAGTCGAAGGACCCCTCATGAACACGCGTCTTACGGCTGCCTGCACAATCGTCGTCTTTCTCGCCGGTTGCCAGTCGCAGGCCCTCAAGGAAATCGGTAGGGCGCCTGCCATGAGTCCGATCGGCAGCGGCCTGCAATATGCGCAGACGCCGCAGATGTCGCAGTATCCGAAGCGGCCGCATCAGGTCGCGCAGGGCTATTCGCTCTGGAATGATTCGCAGGCCGCTCTCTTCAAGGATGCGCGCGCACTCAACGTCGGCGACATCCTGACGGTGACGATCCAGATCAATGACAAGGCGAATTGGGACAACGAGACCAATCGCAATCGCACCAACAAGAGCGATATGAACTGGAACATTACCGCCAAGATCTTTGGCTGGCAGCCCAGCACCAATGCCGACGCAACCTCTGGCTCGGACACCAGCACCGACAGCAAGGGCAAGATGCAGCGTTCCGAGCAGATCAACCTGCTGGTCGCCGCCGTCGTGACGGGAATTCTGGAGAACGGCAACCTGATGATCAGCGGCTCGCAGGAAGTCCGCATGAACCAGGAAATCCGTATCCTCAACGTCGCCGGCATCGTTCGGCCGCAGGACGTGACGGCGGACAACACCATTTCGTACGACAAGATCGCCGAGGCGCGCATCTCCTATGGCGGCCGCGGCCGCCTGACGGAAATACAGCAGCCGCCGAGAGGGCAGCAGGCCGTCGACCTGCTCTCGCCGCTCTGATTTGACAGTGGACGGATAGGGACATGGCAGCAGCTGCAGACGAATCGGCAAAGGGCAAGGGATCGCCGCTGATCATGATGATCGTCGGGCTACTGGTGCTGACCGTGCTCGGCGGCGGCGGCGGCTGGGTGCTGGGAACGATCGTTGCGCCGAGGATCAAGACGGCGACCGCTGCTGTCCAGGCGACCGCAAAGGCCGGCGGCGAGAGCAAGCAGGCTGCCGCGGCCGCCCAGGCCAACGGTATCGTCGCGCTCGACCCGATCACCACCAATCTCGCCTATCCCTCGCAGAGCTGGATCAGGCTGGAGCTTGCGCTTGTATTCAAGGGGCCGGCCGACACACAGCTCGCCCAGGCGATCCATCAGGATATCCTGGCCTATGTCCGCACGGTTTCCCTGCAGCAGATCGAAGGCGCGCGGGGCCTGCAATATCTTCGGGATGACATTCAGGAGCGTGTTGACCTGCGCTCGGAAGGACGAGTATCGAAAGTTATGTTCAGAACTTTCGTGATCGAATGAGTCGGTTAGCACTTGCCCTGTCTATATTAGTCATTGCTGCACTGTCGCCTGAGCTGGCGGTGGCGCAGCAATTGTCGCAACAGCTGCCCACCGATCTTCTGAACGCGCCGGTCAACGGCTCGGTTGCCGCCTGGATCATCCGCACCTTCGGGCTTTTGACGATCCTGTCGATCGCGCCCGGCATCCTGATCATGGTGACGAGCTTTCCGCGCTTCATCATCGCGTTTTCGATCCTGCGCACCGGCATGGGACTGGCGACGACACCGTCGAACATGATCCTGCTCAGCCTCGCGCTGTTCATGACCTTCTACGTCATGTCGCCGACCTTCGATCAGGCATGGAAGGACGGTGTCCAGCCGCTTCTCGCCAATCAGATTTCGGAAGGGGAGGCGGTCCAGCGCATCGCCGAGCCTTTCCGCACCTTCATGTCCAACAATACGCGCGACAAGGATTTGAAGCTCTTCGTCGATCTCGCACAGGAGCGCGGCCAGACGACCGTCGTCGACAACAAGATCGATTACCGCGTCCTGATCCCGGCCTTCATGATTTCGGAAATCCGTCGCGGCTTCGAAATCGGCTTCCTAGTGGTCCTGCCGTTTCTCGTCATCGACCTGATCGTGTCGACCATCGTCATGGCGATGGGCATGATGATGCTGCCGCCGACGTCGATCTCCCTGCCGTTCAAGATTCTGTTCTTCGTGCTGATAGATGGCTGGAATCTGCTGGTCGGCAGTCTGGTTCGCTCATTCCACTGACCGAGTGGGCCACTAACCGAGCGGGCCTCTGACCAAGCAGGCCAGTTGAGCGAGCAGGTATGAGGCGATCGCCGGAGATCTTCTCCCCGACGATCGCAAAGCTTTACTCGGCCGCGATTGCCGCCGAGTTCCGGTCTTCTTCCATGAACGGCTGCGAGCGCACCGGCAGTGCCGGTACATCCATATGTTCGGGCGTAAGTCCCTGCCTGGCGCGTTCCGCCATCATCTCGAACGCGGTCTCCAGATGGTGCGTGAAGCGTTCTGCGTCGAAAAGCGGCTTGATATAGCGATTGGCCGCCAGCGTTTCCTTGAACTGAGCGATGCGTTCGGGCTGGCCTGCGAGCTGTACAGCCATGTCCTCGTAGGCCTTGATATCGTCGGCCACCAGTTCGGGCAGGCCGATGGCATTCAGCAGGCTTTCGCTGACGCGCGAGGCGAAGTTGTTGCCTTTGACCGTCAGGACGGGCAATCCACCCCATAGCTGCTCCGACGTCGTGGTATGGCCGTTGACGGGGAAGGTGTCGAGGCCGAGATCGGCAAGCTGCTGACGGTCGATGTGATCCTCGTAGCGAATGCGGGCGGTGAAGACGACCCGCTTGCGGTTGATGCCGCGCGCTTCCAGGCGTGACCAGATATTGGCCTCCGCACGCGGGCCGTTGCACAGAAGCCAGAGCACGCTGTTCTTGCTGCGCTTGAGGATGTTGCACCAGACATCGACCATCTGCGGCGTGATCTTGCGGTTGCCGTTGAAAGAGGCGTAGACGAATGCATCCTCGGGCAGTCCATATTGCGCGCGCGTCGTCGGCCGCGGCTTCGGGCGGTTGAATGGGTCGTTCGGCTGATAGCATTCGGGAAGGCGGCAGTATTTCTCGTAGAAATGCGCCTTTGAAGCATCCGGCAGCACGTAATGGTCGCCGATGATGTAATCGAGATCGATGTTGACGGTCGTGCCGGGAAAGCCGAGCCAGGCGACCTGGATCGGAGCCGGCATGTGATTGAGGATGTAGGCGCGGCTCCCTCTGGTATGGCCCTTTAGGTCGACGAGAACATCGATTCCGCGGGCGCGGATCGCCTCCGCCGCCGCTTGATTGGAAAGGCCGCGAATATCGACCGTCGTGCCCAGCTGCGAATAGTCGAAGACCTCCTCGCTCTGGTGGGACGGTTCTGAATGGTCGAAAAGGGTGATCTCGAACCGGTCCTTGTCGTGCAGCTCGAGAACGCGCTGCAGCAGCTTCATCGTCGCGTGGCCCGGCCAGAAGTCGGAGGAGAGGTAGCCGATGCGAATCTTGCTACCCCACGTATGCGGCAGCTTGCGACGAGTTTCTGCATGGTCCGCCGGTAGCGGATCGGTATCGTGGATCACAAGCTTGTTGATCGCTTCGTCGCCGCACCAGTGGAGATGGAAGAAGGGATTGTCGGGAATGATGTGGTCGAGCTTACCCTGGGCGAGCGACGCCGTAATGGGCGCCATGTGCTTTTCGACGGCTGCCAGATCCGATACCTCGCGCGCAAAGATCAGATAGAGCGCGCGGAAGATGACGTTCTCCGGATGCTTCTTGAACAACGTCGCGACGATATGCCGGTTGCCTTCGTCATAGAGATCGTCGGTCAGCAGCTTCGCGGCCATCTGCCGATGCTTGAGTTCCGGCCCCTCGACGAGCACCGTCTTGAAGCCGGCCAGCAGTTCCTTCTGTTGTCGGCTGAGGAAAATGCGGCTGAGGACGAAGGCGAGATCCGGGTCCTTGAATGCCAGCGGCAGGATCAGGCTTCCCAGAGCAAGGGCCTGATCGTCGTTGCCGCAATCGCCATGGAGCAGGAGCGCCTCGCGAAGATAATCATCGCGCTGGGGCTTCTGCCGGCCCGCCAGTTCGTAGGCGCTTGCCGCATCCGACCTGAAGCCGAGCTTGACCAGCGTCTTTGCCAGCAGCGCATAGGTCTTGGGCGATCTGTCGACGTTCAACAGCTCGTTCAGCGTTTCGAGCGCGCGCGTATATTGCCCCTTTTGATAGAAGCTGGACGCTGTCACAAAGGCATTTTTCGTATTCACGAGCGAGAACTCCGAGCGATATGTTGACTGGCTCCCGCCGAAGGTCGAGGGCCGGCATCATGGATTCGCTTCATGATCCCTCACGGAGCTTGCCTGAAACCGAAGCACTGGTCGAAAATGCCTTTACGAATTCTTAGCCACGTTCCGTGGAGGCGGTGCCCGGGGCTCCCGGATTTAAGAAATTGGCAAGCAATGGGTGCGAACTTCTTCGCGACATGACGGGTTTGGTCCTCTAGGAAAATGGATCGAGGGGCATGAAGCTGCTCCGTCATCGCCGGTATCTCAGTCCGGTATGTCCTCCTTTTGTATCCAGTTTCCAGGGGACACTCCTATGACCAGCATTATTACCAACAATTCCGCAATGGCAGCTCTCCAGACGCTGCAGAACATCAGCGGCAACCTGCAGAGCACGCAGCAGGCTGTTTCTTCCGGTCTGCGCATCTCCAAGGCTTCCGACAACGCTGCTTACTGGTCGATCGCTACCAGCATGAAGTCCGACAACAGCGCCATCGGCGCCGTTTCCGACGCTCTCGGCCTCGGCGCCGCCAAGGTTGACACCGCATCGACGGCCGTCACCAGCGCCATCGACATCGTCGGCCAGATCAAGGACAAGCTCGCAACCGCCATGGAAGGTTCGGTTGACAAGGGTTCCGTCCAGGAAGAAATCGGCCAGCTGCAGCAGCAGCTGCAGAGCGTTGCCCAGTCGGCTTCGTTCAACGGCGAAAACTGGGTCATGGCTGCAAACAACGGCTCGGCTTCGGTTGTTTCTTCGTTCATCCGCGGCACCAACGGCACCGTTTCGGTCAGCACGAGCTCCTACGCCTTCAACACCGGCGCAACCGGCAACGTTCTGTTCGGCGCGAATGCAAACGGCACGATCAACACGTCCGCCGGTATTCTCGGCACCAAGGGCAGCAACGGCTACTCGGTCTTCAGCCTCGACATCAGCAAGATGACCGGTGGCCAGATCTCCAGCGCGCTCAACCTGGTTCAGACCGCTCTGAACTCCATGACCAGCATGAACTCGAAGCTCGGCTCCATCTCCAGCCGTATCGACCTGCAGACGAGCTTTGCTTCCTCGCTCTCCGACTCGATCCAGTCGGGCGTTGGCAAGCTGGTTGATGCCGACATGGAACAGGAATCGAGCAAGCTGTCCGCTCTGCAGACGCAGCAGCAGCTGGCCATCCAGTCTCTGTCGATCGCCAACTCCTCGACCCAGTCGATCCTGTCGCTCTTCCGTTAATAGGAAGCGCCAACGCAGCGCGTTGGTCGAAAATCCTAAACAAGATATTAACCGCGCCCGTCTAAGGCGCGGTTTTTTTTATATTTTCCGGCTGGGAGCGGTTCAGCTTTTCTTAACTATATTGCTGTTTCTTAGGACCATCGAAACGGCGAGTTAACCTTAACGGATTTGGTTAACAGGCATGATGCTGAATGCCGTTACCGGTTTTAGGTCCGGAATGTCCCTTATTCAACCACTGCCAAAGGGGCAAATATCATGACGAGCATTCTTACCAACAACGCCGCAATGGCTGCTCTCCAGACGCTGCGCAGCATCGGCTCGAACCTGCAGGAGACGCAGAGCGCCGTTTCTTCCGGCCTGCGCATCTCCAAGGCTTCCGACAACGCTGCTTACTGGTCGATCGCTACCAGCATGAAGTCCGACAACAGCGCCATCGGCGCCGTTTCCGACGCTCTCGGCCTCGGCGCCGCCAAGGTTGACACCGCATCGACGGCCGTCACCAGCGCCATCGACGTCGTTGGCCAGATCAAGAACAAGCTTGCAACCGCCATGGAACCGTCGGTTGACAAGAAGTCCGTACAGGAAGAAATCAGCCAGCTGCAGCAGCAGCTGCAGAGCGTTGCCCAGTCGGCTTCGTTCAACGGCGAAAACTGGGTCATGGCCGCAGACAAAGGCTCGGCTTCGGTTGTTTCTTCGTTCATCCGCGGCACCAACGGCACCGTTTCGGTCAGCTCGACGTCCTACGAATTCAACACCGGCGCAACCGGCAACGTTCTGTTCGGCGCGAATGCAAGCGGCACGATCAACACGTCCGCTGGTATTCTCGGCACCAAGGGCAGCAACGGCTACTCGGTCTTCAGCCTCGACATCAGCAACATGACCGGCGGCCAGATCTCCAGCGCGCTCAACCTGGTTCAGACCGCGATGAACTCGCTGACCAGCCTGGGTTCGAAGCTCGGCTCCATCTCCAGCCGTATCGACCTGCAGACGACCTTCGCTTCCTCGCTCTCCGACTCGATCCAGTCGGGCGTTGGCAAGCTGGTTGACGCTAACATGGAAGAAGAATCCAGCAAGCTGTCCGCTCTGCAGACGCAGCAGCAGCTGGCCGTGCAGTCGCTGTCGATCGCCAACTCCTCGACCCAGCAGATCCTGTCGCTCTTCCGTTAATCGGAAGCGCCGGCGCGCCGCGCTGGCTGACCACACAGGAAAACGAAATTACCGCGCCTTCCCCGGAGGGCGCGGTTTTCATTTTGGCACCACGTCGAATGCGGCCTCAAGGCTTAACGCGCGGCGCTTGCCTTCCGGCTGATGGCATCGACGAAGCCATCGAACAGCTTGCGCATGGCGACCTGCTTGTAGGGATAGATGACGGGGTCATCCATATTGTGGACCACCATCGCTACGTCGAGCTCGAATACGAGCAGGCGCCCGTCGGGAAGCTCCGCACAATCGATGCCGAAATAGTCGAGCTTGATATGACGGCAGAGCGCCGCAAAACTTTCCTGGTGGCGCACGGCGAAATCGTGATCGAAATCTTCCATCCATGCCTGTTCGACCGCGCGTTTTGCAGGGCTCTGGCCCATGCCCGCGCTCAAATAGTGCACGATCCAGTGGTCCGAAAGCGCCATGTGGCTGGCGAATGCCTTGCCGTCGATGAAGACGACGCGCTGCTTGTTGTAGAAGCCGTCGGCCCCGCGAAAATCGATGAAGGGCGCCACGTAAAGCTCGGATGCCGGCTGAACCGCCAGAAAGGCCGCCAGTTCGGCCGGCCCGGCGATAAGCTCCATTCCATTGCCGGCGTGGGTGCTGATCGGGCGTACGACCAGCGGGAATGTAAGGCCCTGAGCGCAGTCGTTCAGCTGCTTCGCGCCGGCGCCGATGGCCGCGAGGTCGTCGCGCGAGACTCGATGCGTGCTGGGCGACAGGATGGACGGCTCTCCCGCCAGCGTTGCGCTCACACCGTCGCGCGTCAGCCCTGCAATCAGTTCCGGATTGCGGTTCATCACCAGACCATCGAATCCGGCAAGCAGTTTTTGCATATGGGCAAGCAGCGGCGCGTTTTCGGTCGACTCTCCGATCGCCATGAAGGCGACGTCGTGATCCGGCAGATCGGTGATTTCAGTGACTTCCAGGTTGACGTAGCGCAGCAACAGCACGCAATTGCTGCCCGCCAGCAGAAAATCCAGAGGCGTGTTGGCCATGAAGTCGCCTTCGGTGACGAAGGCCAGCAGATGTCGCCCGGTTCCATTGCCATGGACCACAGAAAAGTCGCGGCGCAATTGCACGGCGTTTTTCAGGATCTGGCGAGCCTCCTCGGTGCGGCCGAGGGTCTGTAGGATAATCGCGAGATCCATGAATGCGGCCGCATCGGTCGGGTCCGCCGTCACGCGCTGCATGAGCTCGTTCCACAGCGGCGTCACGTCGCGACCGGCATAGACGAGCGAAACGATCCTCTGCATACCGAGAATGCGCGAGGCGTCAGGCGTGCTGGGCGAAACCGGATCGATGGTCGGGGCTTTGGTCATCAGCATTGGGGGAGGTCCTGTTGCGAGCCGATTGTCAAAACGCTGTGAACGAGCGCGTCTATGTCGGCCTGCCGCGTGCGGTGGTTGACGATCGCGGCGCGGATTGCCGGCTGCCCGTTCAGATGGGTCAGGGATGGAGCGACGCGGCCTTCGGCATGTAGCCGCTCGACGATATGGGAATTGACCGATGCAGGCGCCGTCCCGTTCGGGCCGACATAGGCGAAGCAGACGATATTGAGCGCGACCGGTGCGAGCAGTTTCAGGGTAGGTTCCCGTTCGATGCGCCCGGCGAGCGCGCGGGCCAGCCTACAATTGGCGCTCATCGCATTCCCCAGCGCTTCGGTGCCATGGGTTTTCAGCGTGAACCAGGTCTTCAGCGCCCTGAAGCCGCGCGACAGATCCGGGCCGTAGTCGCAGGGCCACCAGTCTCCGCCGGCAAGCCCCGTGGTGGCGCGGCTGAGATAGGCGGCATCCGAGGCGAAGGTTTGCCGCTGCCATTCGCTGTCCCGCACGAGCAGGAAGCCGGCATCATAGGGCACCTGGCCCCATTTGTGGAAATCGAAGGCAAGCGAATCGCAGCTGTCGATCCCGGCGAACAGAGGCGCAAGGTCAGGGCTCAGTATGCCGAGGGCGCCCAGCGCGCCGTCGACGTGAAAATGAAGATCGTAGCCGTCGGCGATACGTCGCAGCGCGGCGAGGTCGTCGACGGCGCCGGTATTGACCGTCCCCGCGCTGCCGATGACCAGGAACGGCACGAAACCCTCCTGTCTGTCACGAAGGATGGTCTGTTCCAGTGCATCGACGTCGATCTGGCCGAGATGATTGACCGGGATGCGTCGCAGCTGATCGCTGCCGATGCCGGACATTTCGAAGGCGCGGGGAACGCAGCCATGCACCTCGCTTGAGGCATAGGCGACAAGCCGGGATTCGTCGGAGAGGCCGGTCACGCGCACGTCGCGTCCGAGCTTGCGGCATCTGGCGATCTGCACCGCAACGAAATTGGCCTGCGATGCGCCGGTCAGGAAAATGCCGCCCGCCGTCTCCGGAAAAGAGAAGATCTCGCGCGTCCAGCGGATGATCTGGCGCTCGACCTCGATCGGCATGTGGTCGCGCCCGCCGAGATTGGCATTCAGCCCGCCCGCAAGCATCTCGGCCAGCATGCCGGTAACCGTGCCGCCGCCCTGGACCCAGCCCATGAAGCCCGGATGAATATTGCCGCTGCCATAGGGGAGGATATTCTCCCGGAAGATGGCATGGATCTCGGCAAGATCACTGGCCTTGGTGGGCAGCGGTGCATCGAGCAAGGCGCGGGCGGAGGAGGGGGGATGCTGCCAGACAGGCTTCGTTCCAAGCGACTGGAGATGATCGAACATGTCGTCGAGCATCTGATGGCCCTGCTTGCGCAGGGCCTGCCAATCATCGGGGTCGAGGCTCGTTCGCTCGTGGCGATCGACCGCCGCTCGTCCGGCGTCCTGCAAACTGAACATCTCAACCTCACATAGGGACCGCCGATGACGGCCCCGCCGTGGAGTGCCGCCGAGGCACTGGCCACTTCTCGCCCGGACATGGACGCATCGCGGGCATGCTACGCCGCCGAAGGTGGCGCGAAGCTGACCTGCGGCCCTTGCGACCCGTCAAACGGCGATCTTTGGCTCGAAAAGCCGATCTCTGCGCACGCCAGACGGATAGTGCGCCATGGGGTTCAATGAAAGGTGGCGGTGTCGGCGGCATGATATCGAGCGAGCCTGTTAACGGTACAAACGATTCCGTTAACTTTTTGAGGTGGAGTTAACCTTTTATTAACCCTGATGCTGTCAGTTGCAGCTAGCGCAACGGTTGGTTAACCTCTCCTAAGAGGCGGTTAACAAGCATGAGGCTGATTGCCGTTCCCGGCCGCAGACCGGAATGTCCCTTCCAAATTCAGCCACAAGGGGCACTTTTCGATGACAAGCATCCTCACAAACGACGCGGCGATGTCCGCCCTCCAAACCCTGCGCACCATCAACGCAAGCCTGCAGGACACGCAAAGCCGCGTTTCCTCCGGCTACAAGGTCGCCAAGGCATCCGACAACGCCGCCTATTGGTCGATCGCGACGACCATGCGGTCCGACAACAGCGCGCTCTCCGCCGTCTCGGATGCATTGGGCCTGGGTGCTGCCAAGGTCGATACGGCCTATACCGCAATGGATAACTCCATCACGGTCGTTCAGCAGATCAAGGACAAGCTCGTCGCGGCAACCGAAAACAGCGTGTCGAAATCGGACGTCCAGGAGGAAATCGCACAGCTTCAGCAGCAGCTGGCGAGCATTGCTCAATCCGCATCCTTCTCGGGGCAGAACTGGATGTATGCCGTCAACGGTGCTTCGGCCTCGGTCGTCTCCTCCTTCGTGCGCAACAATAACGGCACGGTTTCCGTCAACAGCACCAGCTACGCCTTCAACACAGGCTCGCAGGGCAACGTCCTCTTCGGTGCGAAAAGCAATGGAACGATCGACACGGGTTCGGGGATCCTTGGCAGCAAGCAGACCATCAGCGGCAAGGCCTATTCCGTTTTCAGCCTCGACATCACCAACATGACGAGCGGCGATATCGGCAAGGCGATGAACCTGGTACAAGGCGCTCTCAACGCCATGAACAGCACGGCTTCGCAGCTCGGCTCGCTCTCGACCCGCATCGATCTCCAGACGAGCTTCGTCTCCACCCTGCGCGACACGATCGATTCCGGCGTTGGCAAGCTGGTCGATGCGGACATGGAAGAAGAGTCGAGCAAGCTGTCGGCGCTCCAGACCCAGCAGCAGTTGGCCATCCAGTCGCTGCAGATCGCAAACACCAGTGCGCAAAACGTTCTCGCCCTCTTCAAGTGAGCCTTGACTGGAGCTTGCGTTGATATGGCGCGGCGGCTTTTCTCTCTTGTCGCCGCGTACAAGCTTTTGTTAACCTTGCCGCCAATTGATTTGCAGTCTTTGTGCAGATCCGGCTTTCGTTCCTTTCTCGAGCGGCAGCCGGGTCGTGTTTTAGCGACGGGCCGCGCTGGGAGATCTCCCGCTGGCGGGCATGAGGCCAATCGTTGCTGCCGGATCGGCCCGGCTTGCCACTCCCAATGGAATTACGGATTTTCAGATGAGCAATGTGACGACGAATCCTGCCGCGTCGGCGGCGCTGACCGTGCTGCGCGGAATCAACACAGATCTCGGTGTCGTGCAGCAGCAGGTCTCATCCGGTTACCGCATCCAGACGGCAAGCGACGATCCGACCTATTGGTCGATGGCGACCACCATGCGCTCGGACCAGAGCAGTCTTTCGACGATTACCGATGCGCTGGGTCTCGGCGCGTCCAAGGTCGACACCGCGTCCACCGCCATGGATACGGTCGTCAGCCTGCTGACCCAGATCCAGGCCAAGCTGGTTTCTGCTACGGAGGCGGGTACCGACAAGGATGCCATCAATTCCGATATTCAGCAGCTCAAGGGGCAGCTGCAATCGGTAACCCAGTCGGCTTCCTTCTCCGGTGAGAACTGGCTCTACAATTCGGCGCAGCAGCCCACCACGCAGCAATCCGTGATCAGCAACTTCACGCGCGGAACAAGCGGGCAGATCAGCTTCACGACCATCAACTACGACAGTTCCCAGACCTTGATGATCGACACCGCAAATCCCAGCCGGGGCTTGCTGACGAAAAATGTGGATGCCAGCACGCTCGGCACTTCCAGCAGCAGCGGCGGCACAGCTCGCAACTATTATCTCCTGGCGGCCAGCGGCGGCTCGACGCCGGCGGGCGGGACCGAGATCGCTCTGTCGAGCAGCACAACCGCCGACGAGCTGACGGATATGATCAACGTCACCAATTCGCTCCTGAAGTCGGCGACCTCTGCGGATTCGACGCTGGGTCTGATGAAGTCGAATATCGATAGCCAGTCGGACTACATCTCCAAACTCAGCGATGCCATCAAGAGCAGCGTCGGCGATCTCGTCGATACGAATATGGAAGAAGCCTCGGTTCGACAGAGCGCTCTGCAGACTGCGCAACAGATGGGTGTCCAGGCATTGTCGATCGCCAACAGCATGGCGAGCAAGGTGTTGATTATCCTCCAGTCGAAATGATCGTCGGGGCGGCTGCGTCGGATCGGCAATAGCGCATCGCATTCATCCTCGCACAAGTTTGACTGCCTACGGTCTTTCGCATTGGCTTGGTTGCGCAATGTGCCGGTGACAACGGTCTCCGAAAGCGTGGCACGAGGACGGAAACCGGAAGCGTGATGATCGACGTTTTGAGAATGGGAATGGATCGGCCCCTTGGTGGCATCGACTTGCAGCGTCTTTGTGACGCGCATGGGGAGATGCGCGCGTGAGCCTGACATTATCCCGATATCTCAAGGATTTCAGCGCCGAGCAGGTTGTTCCTCCCCACGTCGAGGATATGGTTTTTGCGGAGCCGGCGGAGTTCATCGAAAGCCCGCTCGCACCGCCCATCGATATCGAGGCCGAGCGTCGTGCCGCCTATATGGAAGGGCACGAAGCGGCGACGCAGGAATTGACGCAGAAGCATCAGGCCGAGCTTGAGGCAAGGGACGCAGCGTCTCGGGCCGAAATGGATGCGATGCGCATACGCTACGAGGAGCAGGCGGCGGAGAAGATCGCGGCGGATGTGACGCGGATCGCCGCGATGCTCGGGCAGGCGATCAGCACCGAAGTCGCCGCCATCCTTGCGCCGATCATGACCGAGACGCTGACGACCAAGGCCGTCGCCGATCTCGCCGAACTGGTGAGGGTTGCGATTCTCGACGGCAGCGCCGGCCCGATCTCGGTCAGCGGCCCGCGCCATCTTTTCGAGGTCCTTCACGACCGTCTCGGCGATGACGGTTCGCTCCTGCGCCACGTCGAGGCTGACGACATCGATCTCACCGTCACGATCGGCGAGAGCGTTCTCGTAACCCGCATGTCCGCCTGGGCCGCCAGTCTGAAAGAGATCTTGAAATGAGCGACGGCGATCAAAATCACGGCAAGCACGAGATCATCATCGTCAAGCGTCATGGCGGCGGCGATCACGAAGGCGGGCATGGCGGCGCATGGAAGATCGCCTATGCCGACTTCATGACTGCGATGATGGCTTTCTTCCTCGTGATGTGGTTGGTCAACGCCGCAAACGAGGAAACGAAGGCGTCCGTCGCCTCCTATTTCAATCCTATCAAGCTTGCCGATGAGAAGCCCACCGAAAAGGGCCTCAAGAAGCCCGTCGATCAGGCCGAGGGTGAAAAGAACCAGCAGAAGTCGGACAAGGCCCAGGACAAGCCGAACAACGGCAAATCAGCCAAAACGGGTGAAGACCTGACATCGACCTCCGGCGACCAGACGAATTACTCCGAAGCGGATTTCTTCGAGAATCCCTATTCGGTGCTGGCCGAAATCGCGCAGGAAGTCGGCCAACAGGCAAACGTCAGCGCCAAGGGCGACGGCGGAGCGGCTCAATCCGGTCCGGCAACCGGCGCGGATGGCGGCCAGGCCTACCGCGATCCGTTCGATCCGGATTTCTGGACGAAGCAGGTTCAGGTTTCCAGCGCGTCAAAGAAGGCAAACGAGGAACAGTCCGCCAAGTCGGATCAATCGCCGAAGGGCGAAGTCATCGCCCTGTCGAAGGCGACAGCCGCCGATGCCGGTCAGCCGGCAGATCAGCCGCAAACGCCCGAACAGCAGCCGACGGTCAGCGAGCAGCAGACGCAGGGCAGCAAGCAGGACAAGCAGACGCAGCAGCTCGCCAAGGCCTCCGCGCAAAGCGATGCTTCGATGCTCGAGGATAATGCCGCCTTGCCTCAGGCCAAGGACATCCCGCCGACCAAGGCACAGCAGCAGGAGGCCAAGGATTTGCAGCAGGCCATCCAGGCCGAGATCAAGGGTGTTGCCGGTCAACTGGCCGAGGGGCTGCAGGTTACCGCCGCCGAAGGCGGCGTGCTGGTGACGATTTCCGACCAGAGCAACGATCCGATGTTCAATATCGGTTCGGCGGTTCCGCGGCGCGAGATGGTGTTGGCGATGGAAAAGATCGGCAAGATCCTGGCCGAACATAAGGGCTCGATCCTGATCCGCGGCCACACGGACGGACGCCCCTATATGGTTGGCGGACGCAACGACAACTGGCGCTTGTCGCTCGATCGCGCCCAGAGCGCCTATTACATGCTGACCAGCGGCGGTCTGGACGAAAAGCGGATTGCGCAAGTCTCCGGTTTCGCGGATCGCCGCCTGAAGCTGCCCGCCGACCCCTTCAACGACGCCAATCGCCGCATCGAGATCCTGATCGCGACACCCGCGGACCAAGCGGTCACGGACCCTCAGACGCCCGCCAAGCCTGCTCCGGGCAAGGTCAAGCCGAGCCAAGGCAAGCAGGGATAGCTCATGGCGCGCAAACAGCATCGTCATCGCCTCGCGCTTACGCTCACCCTCGGTATCCTGATGCCGGGGATTGCCAGTGCCGAGGGGCAGGACAGCCTGCCGCTCTACAAGATGCTGCGCTCGCTTGAATTCGTTCAGGATTCCGTTGTCGCGGGGGATAGTTCCGCCGGCGAGATGCAGCGTTTCCTGCTCGCCACCATTGATGAACGTCTACGCAATGCGGATAAATCCGTCTTCGAGGACAATCGCAATGTTGATGCGGCGCTGATCTATGCCATGAGCGGCGGCAATCCCGAGACGCTCGAATATCTGATGTCGCGCGACGTCAATGGTAATTTCGACAATCGCGTCGCGGATGTCCTCAGGAAATATCTGAACGGTAAGGGGCTGCTCGTCGTCAATACGCTTGCAGACATAGCCAAGGAATACCGCGACAAGCCGATCGGTCCCTATCTCTCGCTGGTTGCCGGAAACGTCATGTCGGGCAAGAATGCCAAGGCCGCCTTGCAGCTCTATGACTGGGCGCGGTTGATGGCGCCCGGCACGATCGTCGAGGAATCGGCGCTGCGCCGCTCGCTGGCTCTATGTGCGGATGCGGGAATGGTGCCGCGGGGGCTCGACTATGCGCAGCGTTACACCAGGCGCTTCCTGCATTCGCCCTATGCAAGCCAGTTCGCCGATCTCTTCGTGCAGCTGGTGGTGGACCACGATACCGACGTCAAGCAGCAGGACATCATCGACATCCTGTCCTTCATGGACCCGCCGAGACAACGGGAGATCTATCTCCGCATGGCGCGCCGGGCGGCGATCGCCGGCAAGGCCGATCTTGCCGCGCTCGCGGCCGGCCGTGCCCAGGCGATCTCCAGCGACGGCAGCGATGCCTTCGGTGCGCTTGCGAATTTCTACGGCGGCGTGGCGGGCATATCGACGCCTGAGCTGAAGTCGGCGATCAACGATGTGAACCAGATGCCGGCGGGCGAATTGAACGCTAGGGATCGCGCATTGCGCGATGCCGCAAAGGCCGTGGCAGAGGAGATATTGCGGACGCCCGATGCTGCAAGCCTCGGGCAAGGCAAGGTTCCTAACCTGCCCAACCAACAGAAGACTGAACACGATGCTGCTGTGACGAATCAAGCGGGAGGCCAATCTCCCGGCACGGCGGGTGTTGAGCAGGGAGCCTCGGCAAGCGTGGCTCCCGCCCCGGAGGGAGGGCGGCAGGAGGCCGACTCTTCGTTCAACGCATTCGTCACGACGAGCCGCTCGAAGCTGGATGCCATCGACGGTCTGTTGAAGCAGGAAAGTCATTGATATGAACGACATCGGTGTGTCTAACGCCTCATCGGGGGCGGATATCCTTGCTGTTGCCAAAGGCGCCCGCTCTTCGAAGCAGGACGACGGCAAGGGCTTCATCGATGCACTGACAAGTTCGCTCGGCAACGGCCGCAAATCCTCAAGCCAGAATGCCGGCGCAGACGCGTCGGCCAATGCGAACACGGCTGCCGGCGACGATGCCGACACGGATGCAAGTGCGGCAAAGACGACCGCGGGCAATTCCACGGCCGTAGCTTTCACCATTGACGACAGCGCTGAGGCCGCAGCTGGAATGATCGACACCTCCGGAGCCAACTTCGTCAACCTCGTCGGCTTGAATAAGGGCGCAAAAGCTTCGCAGGGCCAGAGCGCTACCACGCTCTCCAAGTCGTTGATCGAGCTGCAGAAGGCTGCCTCGGCCGCCGCCGAAGGCGATGCGGCCCCCGTTCAAGGTGATCAGCCTGGCGCAACGAAAGACCCAGCCATGCCGGCGATCGATCCGGGCAAAGTGCCGGCACAGTCCGCTGCGCTCGATCAGCTTGCCGAGATGGCGCAGCAGCTGGCGGATATCGCGCCGACCGCTGGCCCGGCGATGCCGGTGAAGGGCGATGACAAAGGTTCCGTTACGAAAGGCGGCAAGGACGCGCAATCGACAACGGATGATGGTAAGTCTGTGCCGACGCAGACAAGTCAGGCAGCCAATACGATCACCGATGCCCTCTCGCTCCTGAACGTCGCTCAGCCGATCGCTGCAGCGCAGGCTGGCACCGCACAGGCGGGCAAGGCTGTCGAGGATGCGAAGGCTCAGGGCGTGCCGCTCGGCAAGGCGGCGATTGCGGATACCGTATCGGATACGACAGTGTCGCTGCCGAATGACGGCAATGGAACGGATGCCTCGCAGACCTTCCGCCTGACCCGGGCTGACGGGCGTGCGCTCGATCTTTCGATCAGCAAGAGCGGTGATGATGCAGCGGAAGTCAAGGCGAGTGAGCCCGCAGGCGGCGACATGCCGACGGTCACGGTGTTGGATTCCCGCCGTTATCTGGGACTTGCCGCCAATTCCAACTCGGCGCTCGTCGCCGGAAGCCTGGCGGGCGATCACGAATGGTCGGCGGCGATGCAGCCCGGTTCGGCGCTTTCCAATGCAGCGAATCTGACGAGCACCGGCAAAGTCGTCAACACGCTGAAGATCCAGCTGCGCCCCGACAATCTCGGCGACGTCACGGCCACCATGCGGCTTTCCGGAGACCAGCTGAGTGTCGATCTGAAGGTGCAGACAGGAGAAGCCTACAGGCAGCTTCATGCCGATCAGAGCCGCATGGTCGATGCACTGCGCGCCCAGGGCTATCAGGTCGACAATATCACCGTCACCCTGGCATCCAGCGCGGATCAGCAGTCGGATAGCAGTCGCAATTCCGGATCGAATCAGCAGCAACAGCAGTCTCTGTTGAACCAGGGGCAGGGGGGCGACGCGCGTCCCAAGGGCCAGAACTATTCGGGGCAGCAGACAAATGGAAACGACGGCAATCGCAGTTCGGGTGAGCGCGGTGTTGAGGATGGCTCTGCTGGTGGCGTGCTGCGGCCTCGCTCTGGCGCGGTTTACCTCTGAGGCGTCTGCTTCGGGCAATCCTGCGCCGCCTGATAATGGCGCGGCTGGCCTCTGCGAACGCGAAATTCAATCCGCCGCCGCGAAATATGGAATACCGGAAGGGATTCTCTATTCGGTCGGTTTGACCGAAACCGGACGCAAGGGATCGCTTTATCCCTACGCGCTCAATGTCGAGGGACGGCCCATGTTTCCGCCGTCGGAAGGGGCCGCGCTGCAGATATTTGCTGCCGCACGGCAGAACGGGGCCAAGCTTATCGATGTCGGATGCATGCAGATCAATCAGTATTTCCATGGCGAAAACTTCACGTCCGTCGCCGCCATGTTCGATCCGCGTAGTAATGTCGAGTATGCTGCAAAGTTTCTCCGCAATCTGCACGACAGGCATGAGACCTGGACAATGGCGGTAGCGAGATACCACGCCGGTCCGAACAACGACCCCGCCCAGAAGGTCTATGTCTGCCGCGTGATCGCCAATCTTGTCGCCACCGGTTACGGGAAATGGACGCCCAATGCGGCGACGTTCTGCCGGAATTAGACAACCCATAGGTTGTATTGGCGTTCGGGTTAGCCGTCGCTAACCAAATCGAAGCGGTTGACTGCCGTGGATTTGCCTAAAATGCGCCTGTTAATAATATGCTCGCTAACAACTTTTTTATCGGTGTAAATCGCCGATGACCTACTATATCTAGTGCAAATCGCACCCTTATGGTTAATCAATTATTAATTTCCGCCACTCATTTCCGACAGTTGTTCGTGATTCGCCCGATTCGTACCCATAGGTCATCGAAACACCACACTGATTCGGAGGCGGACGAATGATCGTAGTGGTTGATGAGCGAGAGCTCGTTAAGGACGGATATACATCACTGTTTGGGCGCGAGGGCATCCCTTCCACGGGGTTTGATCCACGCGAATTCGGCGAATGGGTCACGACTGCGGCAGAGGGCGACATTGCCGCAGTCGAGGCCTTTCTGATCGGGCAGGGCCAGCAGGTGCACGAGCTTCCCAGGGCGATTCGAGACCGGACGACAGCACCTGTCATCGCGGTCAGCGACCAGCCCTCGCTGGAAGCAACCCTTGCACTTTTCGATTGTGGCGTGGACGACGTCGTGCGCAAGCCGGTGCATCCTCGCGAGATCCTTGCGCGGGCCGCGGCGATCCGCCGCCGGTTGAAGGCGATCAGCAACTATACCGATATCGGCCCTATTCGGGTCTTTGCGGATGGCCGCGATCCGGAAATCAACGGTTCCGTCTTCGCCTTGCCGCGCCGCGAGCGCCGCATCCTCGAATACTTGATCGCCAATCGCGGTCGCCGCGTGACGAAGACGCAGATCTTCAACGCCATCTACGGCATCTTCGACGAGGAAGTCGAAGAGAACGTAGTCGAAAGCCACATCTCCAAGCTGCGCAAGAAGCTCGGTTTCGATCCGGTCGATTCCAAGCGCTTCCTTGGCTACTGCATCGACTGGAGCTGATGCCGCCAGTCGCGCATCCTGGTCATCAAATTGCTGAACAGGCCCGAGAATCAGATGATTCCCGGGCCTGTTCTTTTTCGGTGCAAGCGATTGGCATAGCGTTGGAAGGTGCGCCGTCTCTTACGGTTTCGATGCGTGATGACCGGCTGCGATGCGGGCGAGCGGCACTCGCCGCGAAGCTTTTCGCGATGATCGGTTTTTCGTCCTCTCAGACAGCTTCACGCAAGGCCCGCCACCTACTCTCAGTCGTATGAAGGATAACGAGGATTCCAGATGAGGAATTTCGGCAGCATCAGGATCGCATGCACGAAAGCAGAAGCACGGGCGACTTGCCTGGGCGTCGCTCGCGGCGGTTTTGCCGATGCGGTGCCGGTTCGCTCTGATGATCTTCCATCCGCGGTAAAGGATCACCTGGTCTATTTCGCCGGCCTTGCTCTGGCAGGCTATTCCGACACTTCGGCCAAGCTGCCGCGCTAAAACGAATAGGGTATCGAGTCAGTCATGTCGCTCACAACAGCTCTCAACAACGCGCAGGCAATATTCAACAATACCGGCACGCAGAGCAGCGTCGTGTCGAACAATATCGCCAATGCCAACAACACGAATTATTCGCGTCGGCAGGCGGTGTTGACCACCAACATGGCTGGCGCCCAGGTGGTGCAGATCTCTCGCAGCAGCGAGCCTTCGCTGCAGAAGGCCTATCTCGGCTCGTCGTCGTCGGATTCGGCGCAGCAACTGTTGTTGAACGCATACAGCAATCTTCAGTCGGCAACGATTGGCGGCAATAACAATGAAATCGCGCCGGCGACCTATCTGTCGGCATTTCAGGATGCGATGCAGAATTATGCGGGATCGCCGTCCAACGCGACCGCCGCTCAATCCGCTATCAACGCCGCCCAGAGCCTGGTGACATCGCTGAACAACGCGACGACGGCGGTGCAGGGCGCCCGCGCCGATGCGGACAAGCAGATCGCTTCCGATGTCACCACGCTGAACAGCCTGTTGTCGCAGTTCCAGCAGGCCAACGACGCGGTAAAATCGGCCACTGCATCAGCCGGTCCAACATCTAACGCCCTTGCAGACGCGCTGGATCAGCGCGATTCGATCCTGGGCCAGATCTCACAGATTGTCGGCGTGACGACCGTGACGCGCGGCAACAACGACATGGCGCTCTATACCACGAGCGGGACGACGCTGTTCGAAACCATTCCGCGCACGGTGACATTCCAGCCGACGAGTACTTACACGGCCGATGCGCCCGGTCCCGGCAACAGCGTCTATATCGATGGCGTTGCGCTGACCCCTGGCCAGGGCGCCAATACGACGGCGCAGGGCACCCTTCAGGCAGCGCTCCAGATCCGAGACGACGTTGCGCCGACCTACCAGAAGCAGCTCGATGAAATCGCGCGCGGTCTAGTGACGACGTTCGCGGAAACGAACAATACGAACCCGAGCAGCCCGGTCATGGCGACCGGTCTGTTCACCTACTCCGGCGCGACGACCTGGACAAGCGGTACAGGGCCAAGCAATGCGGCGGTCATCAGCGGTCTGGCCGGCTCCATCAAGCTCAGTTCCGCAGCGGTGGCAAATCCGAACTTGGTGCGTGATGGTGGTATTAATAACACCGCTACCAACACTGGTTACACGAAGAATACCAGTGGCGACAGCGGCTATTCCACGCAGTTGGACGCCTATATTACCGCCATGAATACGAAGACGAGTTTCGACGGAAGTGCCGGCTCCAGCACCAATGCGAGCCTCATGGATTATTCGTCGAGCTCCATCGGCTGGCTCGAGGGCCAGCGCAGCACGGCAACGACTGCGGCGGAAAACACCTCTGCCGCCCTCTCGCGCTCCTCAAGCGCCTATTCGAATGCGACGGGTGTCAACCTCGACGAAGAGCTGACGCTGATGATGGATATCGAGCAGTCCTACAAGGCTGGAACGAAGATATTGAACGCAGTCAACGAGATGCTTCAATCGGTACTGGATATTGCGAGCTAAGCCATGAAACTTTCTTCCATTTCGAGCACAGCAATTCAGAACGCCATGCGCCAGACGATCCGTCAGGCGCAGAATGAGATGACGAGTGCCTCGACGGAGGCGACCACGGGCGTCTACGCGGACATCGGGGTTGCGCTCGGCGCCAATACGTCGCAGAACGTGAATCTGACGCGGGAAGTGTCGCGCATTGACTCCATTCTCAGCAGCAATTCCATCGCCAACCAGCGCATGACGACGTCGCAGACCGCGCTGACCAATATGGGCACGCAGGCGCAGGCCCTGATGGATCAGCTTGTGGCGCTGAGCGGCAATGGCGACGGCAGCAGTGTCGCCCTGGCGCAGCAGGCTGCGACATCGACCTTGTCGAGCGTCATCGGCTCCGCCAATACGATGGTGAATGGCGAATATCTCTTTGCCGGGACCAATACCGACGTTCAGCCGATGACCGATTATTCCTCGACGGCGAACGCGACTATCCAAAGCAAGCTTAATGACTATGTGAACACGTTGAAAAGTCAGGGGCTGACTCCTCCGGTTAACTCGGCGAGCGATCTGAGTGCAGGCCAGATAACGACCTTCATCACCAATACCGTCGCGCCGATGTTCACATCCGATAGTGGTTGGGCGAATTGGTCGAGTGCGTCCGATCAGAACATGACGAGCCGCATCAGCAACTCCGAAGTCGTGGATACATCGACGAATTCGAATTCATCCGGCATGCGATATCTGGCGCTGGCGACCAGCGTGACGAACGCCCTGATGGGTACGCCGCCCGGCCTCAATCAAAGCGCGGTGAACGCCGTCACGCAACAGGCGATCAGCTACACGCGCCAGTCGATCGACGGCCTTAACACTCAGGCAAGCCAGCTCGGCCTCTCGCAGGCGCGTCTGACGGACGCGAATACGACTTTGAACGCCCAGAAGACCATTCTCAACACCAGCATCGGCGACCTGACCGGGGTCGATCCCTATGAGGCTTCGACCAAGGTCAACAGCCTCCAGACTCAGCTCGAAACGGCTTACACTATTGTATCCAAGATCCAGCAGCTAAGCCTTGTAAATTACCTTTGATGATCAAAGGGAAGTAATGACCAGGAAGGATGCATGAATGTATCAGTTCTCATATGCGGAAGTCATGCAGGATGCTGTGGCCGACGCCAAGGAACGAGAACGACAAGTTCTGGACCGGTCGGTTGCTCTTCTCTCTGCGGCCCGTGATGCCGGGAAATACGGCCGTGAAGCGATCGAGGCAGTGTACTATACGCGGCGCGTATGGATCAGCTTCGTCGAGGACCTCAAAAGTCCGGAGAACCAGCTCAATGTCGAACTGCGCGCCAACCTAATTTCGATCGCCATCTGGATATTGAAGGAATGCGAACGGATACAGCGGCGTCAGTCGGTAAACTATCAAGGCATCATCGATGTCACCACCATCATCAGGGATGGACTTAAATGAAAAGTACGCTTCGCATATCGCTTAAAGCCGGGGAAAAGATCTTTATCAACGGAGCCGTCCTGCGCGTCGATCGCAAGGTTGCTCTGGAATTCCTGAATGATGTGACATTCCTGCTCGAAAACCACGTGCTCCAGCCTGAGGATGCGACGACGCCTCTGCGTCAGCTCTATTTCATCGCGCAGATGATCCTCATCAATCCGGAGGGCAAGGAGCAGTCCACGGCGATGTTCCGCAAGTCGATCGTCATGCTGCTGTCGTGCTTCCACAATGAGGAAGTGCTGGCCGAGCTGAAGCGCATCGACGGCCTCGTGGCGACGGGCCGCGCCTTCGACGCGCTGAAGGCGATCCGCGGCCTCTATCCGATTGAGGACAATATTCTGCACAACCAGGAAATGCCTGCGGCGACGATCGAGCACATTCGCCGGGAGATCGCTCCATGGCAGCGGTAGACGCCGTCAACAGCGCCAGCAACAGCAGCAGCAGCAGCTCTTCCAGCAGTTCCTCGAGCAGCGCCGCCGCGTCGGCGAGCGCCAATCTGAACTATAACGACTTCCTGCAGCTTCTCATCGCGCAGATGCAGAACCAGGACCCGACGGACCCGATGGATGCCAGCCAGCAGATTTCTCAGCTGGCGAGCTTCTCTCAGGTCGAGCAGCAGATCCAGACGAATTCGCACCTGGAAACGGTGCTGCAGAACCAGTGGATCTCGCAGGCCTCGGATTATATCGGCAAGCAGATCATGAGCGCCGATGGCAAGACGACGGGCACGATCAAGGAAGTTACCGTCTACACGGACGGTATCATTGCCCAGACTGATGCCGGCGACAAGATTCTGATCCAGGCCGGCGTGACTATTGCTCCTGCGGGCACGACCATTGATCAGCCGACCTCGTCGAGCGATAGTAGCAGCAGTGATTCGTCCGACAGTACGGATCAGACCAGCGGCACATGAGGTGCCGCTGAACCGGGAGTGGACATGCGATGAACGAAGCCGATGCGTTGGATATTTTCCAGGCGGCGATCTGGACGGTGCTGGTGGCTTCCGGCCCCGCTGTCATCGCGGCCATGGTGGTCGGTCTGGTCATCGCCCTGATCCAGGCGCTGACCCAGGTGCAGGAGGCGACGCTGACCTTCGTCCCGAAGATCGTCGCCGTCATGGTTACCATCGGCATCTCGGCGCCGTTTGTCGGCGCGCAGATTTCGATCTTCACCAATCTCGTCTTCTCCCGTATTCAATCGGGCTTCTAAGGGAGATCCGGGGGCCGTTCGGGCTCACGGATCATGCGCATCGATGGCGACGGCCATGCCTCGCGCAAGCTTCGACCTTTAGAGGTCGGTTCCAATAGGGCAGGCGGGTCAGCCGTTTGCCTCCTCTCATGAAGAGACGGAACCGGTCGATGGCACAACCACCCGCAATAGCACTTCCCAAAGCCAATCCCAGTGTTCGTGATATCGGGTTCGCCCTCGGTATCATGGTCATTCTGTGCGTGCTGTTCCTGCCGATACCGCCGTTCCTGATCGACCTTGGGCTGGCCTTCTCGATCGCTTTCTCCGTGCTGATCCTCATGGTGGCGCTCTGGATCAAGAAGCCGCTGGAATTCTCATCTTTCCCGACGATCCTGCTGATCGCCACGATGACGCGTCTGGCGCTGAACATCGCCACGACCCGCGTCATCCTTTCGCACGGCTACGAAGGGCATGATGCGGCCGGCGGCGTCATCGCCGGCTTCTCCAGCCTGGTCATGTCCGGTGATTTCGTCATCGGTCTGATCGTCTTCCTGATCCTCATTACCATCAACTTCATCGTCATCACCAAGGGCGCGACGCGTATCGCCGAAGTCGGCGCCCGCTTTACTCTCGATGCCATTCCCGGCAAGCAGATGGCGATCGACGCCGATCTGTCGGCCGGCCTGATCGATGAAAAGGAGGCGCAGCGGCGACGCAAGGAACTGGAAGAGGAAAGCTCCTTCTTCGGCGCGATGGACGGTGCCTCGAAATTCGTGCGCGGCGACGCGGTCGCCGGCCTTCTGATTACCTGCATCAACGTTTTCGGCGGCATCATCATCGGCTATTTCCGTCACGGCATGCCGATCAGCCAGGCTGCGGACGTTTTCGTCAAGCTCTCCGTCGGTGACGGCCTGGTTTCGCAGATGCCGGCGCTGATCGTCTCCCTCGCAGCCGGCCTTCTCGTTTCGCGCGGTGGCACTTCCGGCTCCACCGACCAGGCCGTCGTCAGCCAGCTGAGCGGCTATCCGCGCGCGCTCGCCGTCTCTGCAGTCCTCATGGGCATTCTGGCCATTATGCCGGGCATGCCCCTCTTCCCCTTCCTCGTCCTTGGTGGCCTCATGGCTACCGGCGCCTGGTTCATCCCGCGCCAGATCGAGGCCGAGAACAAGCTTCGCCGCGACGCTGAAGAGCAGAAGGTCATGCAGACGAAGGAAATCGAAAAGGATTCGGTCAAGTCGGTTCTGAAGACCGCCGAGATTGAATTGGCGCTCGGCAAGATCGTTTCCACCCGCCTGCTCGGCGCCCATCAGGAGCTGGCCTTCCGCGTCGGCAAGATGCGCAAGAAGTTCGCGACGCAATACGGTTTCGTCGTGCCGGAGATCAAGGTGATCGACGACATGGCGATTGCCGACAAGTCCTACCAGATCCGGATTCACGGCACGACGATCGCCTCCAACATGCTGCGCGTCGGCGAAGTGCTTGTCGTCACAGGTTCCGGCCGCAAGCCGACCGTGCCCGGAGACGAGATCCGCGAACCCGCCTTCGGCATGCCGGCCGTTTCCGTGCTCGAAGCCTTCACCGACGACCTGAAGCGCGAAGGCTTTCAGCCGATCGACAATGTCTCGGTCGTTCTCACGCATATGAGCGAAGTCATCCGCAACAACCTGCCGGCGCTTCTCTCCTATAAAGATGTGAAGATCCTGATCGAGCGTCTCGACCCGGAATACAAAAAACTCGCCGACGAGATCTGCTCGTCGCACATGTCCTATTCCGGCTTGCAAGCCGTGCTGAAGCTTTTGCTTGCCGAGCGCGTTTCGATCCGCAACCTGCATCTCATTCTCGAAGCCGTGGCAGAACTCGCGCCGCATGTCCGCAAGACCGAGCAGATCGTCGAGCACGTGCGCGTGCGCATGGCGCAGCAACTCTGCGGCGACCTCGCCGACAATGGCGTATTGCGGGTCCTGCGACTCGGCAGCAAGTGGGACCTGATCTTCCATCAGGCGCTGAAGCGTGACCAGAAAGGCGAGGTCGTCGAATTCGACATCGATCCGCGCAGCCTGGAAGAGTTCAGCGAACAGGCAGGCAAAGTTATCCGTGAATACATGGACCGGGGCATGCCCTTCGTTCTTGTCACGTCGCCGGAAACGCGCTCCTATGTGCGCATGATCATCGAACGCCTGTTCGCGACCCTTCCGGTCCTGTCGCATGTGGAATTGGCCAAGGGGATCGAGATCAAGATTCTAGGTTCGATTTCATGATAACCGACCCCCAGGGGACCATTCTGGCGCTATTCGTCGCCTTCTGCCGCATCGGCGGTTGCATGATGGTCCTCCCGGGATTTTCCTCCGGCCGTGTTCCCCCTCAGATCAGGCTGCTTCTTTCCGCGGGCCTGACGATGGCGATCCTGCCGCTGCTCTGGAACACGATCTATCCCGAGGTGTCGAAGGGCGATGCGAACTATATCGGCCTCATCTTCACCGAAACCGTCATCGGGTTGATGTATGGGATGATGGCGCGGATCTACACGCTGGGCCTGCAGTTCACCGGCACCGTCATATCGATGATGATCGGCTTCAACGCCCCAGGCGGCGCCGATATCATCGAGGATTCGAACGAGACGTCGCTCACCAGCCTCGTCAGCTTTTGCGGGCTGATGATTCTCTTCATTCTGGATTTTCACCATTATGTCCTACAGGCGCTGGTCGATTCCTATTCGGTCATTCCCTTCGGCGGTCACATCGAGCCACGCTCGGCGCTGATCTCGATTACCGATACGCTGGCGACGACCTTCTTCATCATGCTGCGGCTGGCGAGCCCGTTCGTGCTCTATGGTCTGATGTTCCAGATTTCGATCGGCTTCATCAACAAGCTGGCGCCGCAGATCCCGATCTATTTCATTTCGACGCCATATCTGCTGATGGGAGGGCTGTTCATGCTCTATCTCACCATAGCGGCGTTGGTCAGTCAGTTTTCCAATTCGTTCCTTGCCGTCTTCAACGGGCATTAGCCCGCAAACGGCTGAGAGGCGAAATCGATTCGAGCACGGCCGGAAAAAGCAACCGGCGGGTAGGTGGCGATGGCGGAGAAAAACCGTTCCGAAAAACTGAAGCGCCTGGTCGCGGTGCAGCGCCATCTGGAGAGGATCGCCGAAAACGAGCTTGCCGATACGACCCGGCAGCGTTCGGAGGTGACCGAATCGATGGAGCGGGTCATGGTTGCCATCGGCTCGGTCGATCCGGTGCACATGGCATTCTCGATCCATTACGCCGAACGCTATGGCCGCCTCATGATCCGGGATCAGCAGCTGGAAAATATCCAGACGCTCATCCAGATGAAGGTCCAGCAGGAGCGTACCAAGGGCGACCGGCTGGAGGAGCACATGAAGGATGCCCGCGAGCTCGAGCTGCGGGAATCGGACGACAATGCCGTCTACGATATCATCGACCAGCGCTTCGCTGGCGCAACGCCAGCCTCCAGCAAGGTTCAAAAACCATAATCATCGCGATCATGAAGCAGGATTCGCATCGTTGGGTTGCCGATCTGCTTTGACAGTTTGATTCGTCATGTCCCGATAAGAGCGCCGAGCGGCGCATTGTCAGGGTATGCGAGAGCAGAAGGAGACGTGACGTGGCTATTTCGCCTCCGAGTGATTTGGTCCTCGATGTCGTCAAGGCGGCCAACCCCGCCGATGTCGAGGTGGCGCAGGCAAAGCTTGCCGCCAACAGAGCCGCCTTTGCTGCCACCAGCCTGGCCGAGAACGGCCAGGGCTTCGGCGCATCTGTGGACGCACTCAACAGCGCCGCCACCCAGGCCGGCCTTGCCAATGCCAATACGCATGCGGCTGGGACCAAGGTTCCGCAAGCCTATCGGAAGTTCGAGTCCATGGTGCTGCAGAACTTCGTGAAGAACATGTTGCCAAGCAGCGAGACGCTCTACGGCAAGGGCTCCGCCGGCGAGATCTGGAAGGGCATGATGGCCGAACAGCTGGGCGACACGATCTCCAAGAACGGCGGCGTCGGCATCGCCGAAAAGATGTACAAGGAACAGCTCGACAAGATGCGAAATAGCGGCGCCATCCACACCGCCACCGATGAGAACGATAAGAAGATGGCGCTGAGCGCGATCACCGATTTCCAGCGTAAGACGCTGGCCGCCGCTGATGCCGACAACGACGGCACCACCGGCATCACCAACAAGAATTCGTTGACGTCCCAGAAAGCATGAGCGAGGTAACAAACATGGAAATGATGTCGCAGGACTATCGGATCAAGTCTGTCCTTGGCCGTCTGGAGATGATCATCGACAATGAAAACAACCGGATCGGCTCCGACCCGGAATTCGATCTCAAGGTATCGAACGCGCACAAGAGCCGTTGCCTCTATGAACTGTCGATGCTGTTTCGCGATACCGATCCGGCCGATCTCGCCGCCGCTCATATCGAGCAGCTTCATGATCTGAAGAAGAAGCTGGTTTTGAACGCCCGCCGCGTCGAGGCTCATCTCGAGGCCGTGCGCGCCGTTGCCGAGATTCTGAAGGATGCCGTTCAGAACGCCGATGCGGATGGCACCTATTCTCAGGAGCAATTCCGCGTCCGTGAGGCCGGATGATCAAGCTCGTTATCACCGGCCTGTGGGTCTGCGCCGTAACGTTGGCTTCGGTCTATTTTTCGGTGCAGGTGGCGACGGCGCCCGCGATCAGTCCTGACGACGCCAAGAAGGCGCAGCAGGAGCTGGTCAAGGGCGAATCGATCAACGTTCCCGTCATCGCCAACGGCCAGGTGACCGGCTATTTCCTGACGCGCATCTCCTTCATGATGGAGAAGGGCAAAGCGAGCGCACTTCAGATTCCGCTGCCGGAGCTGACGACCGACGAGCTCTTTTCACTGCTGGTTGGCAATAAGGCGATCGATATCGCCCACACGCAGAACTTCGACGTTGCGGCCTTCCGCAGCGACCTGAAGAAGCGGATGAATGAGCGGCTTGGCGGCGATTATGTCGCGGACGTGCTGATCGAACAGCTCGACTATCTCTCCAAGGAAGAGACCCACGGCGGAGAAAGCGTCGGCAAGAGAACGGTCAAGCCCGTCAAGATCGTGCAGGATGCGGCCAAGGACAAAGTGCCGGTCGAGTAATATTGCCCCGGCTGCCGGCGCGAGCATGACCCCCATCTTCAGGCATGCTTAACAAATTCCTGATGGCTTTCAGCAAATCCAACCTTCCTTCCTAACGGAAAGTTGGATTTGTCTTGCTATAAATACTTCCCAGCAATGTCTCATTGTCGCCATGCTTATCGATAGTGAAGAGACATAGTTCTGTCGTCACCGGCATCAGGCGCATTTGCGATGCCGGACAGGAGGTTGTGGGATTGAACCAGGTAGCCGATTTTGCTGTCGTCGCGTCACGCCGCATGATCTTCGATCTGCCGGTGTGCGATCTTGATTGGGATGATGCGCTGACCTTCGTCAACGAGCTGGCTTCCCTGCCGGTCGGACAGACCTCGATCTCCTTCGTCAATGCTCACAACATGCTTGTCATGCTGCGCGATGACGGCTACCGCGACGTCCTTGAGCGCAATCTGGTTCTTCCCGATGGCGTCGGCCTCGATATTGCCTCTCGCGTCGCCCATGGCGAGCCTTTCCCCGCCAATCTGAACGGCACGGATTTCGTGCCGGCGCTGCTGACATTCATGGAGAGGCCGAGGCGGATCGGTCTCTTGGGTGGCAAGCGTTCCGTTGTCGAAAAGGCGGCCGAGAAATTCCGTCAGCATGCACCGTGGCATCAGTTTGTTGTCGTATCGGATGGCTTCTTCGATCCGGCAAGAAGCAATGCCGTGACGGCGGAAATCGGCCGCCAGAAGATCGACATGCTGATCGTCGGCATGGGCACGCCGCTGCAGGAAAAATGGGTCGCCGAGCATGTCGGGCCGCAACATGCGCGCCTCGTCCTGACCGTCGGCGCCCTGTTCGATTTCGTTTCCGAGACGGTGCCGCGGGCCCCGAGGCTGGTGCGGGCGTTACGCAGCGAGTGGCTGTTCCGCCTGGTGCTCGAACCGAGCCGGCTCTGGCGGCGCTACGTGCTCGGCATACCGCTATTCCTCTATCAGGTTGCCAGGCATCAGTTCGGCCGCAAGGAGCGGGTCCTTCGCGCGGAGCCTCATCCGCTGCCGCAGCGGCGCATCGCACCGCCGAATAAATTAGCAAGTTAGTATTTGCGGGCCTCGCGTTAACTCTTTCTTTGGCATGAAATTTTAGAGTGGGTTAACCATTTGCATTGGTCTTCGACCGTGTGCGCGAGATAGCCCGCTATGTTTGAAAGCAAAGCCAGGACCGGATTCCACCCCGACGATGCGGAACTCTCAGAAGTTTCGCGGCGATCCGGCCGGCATGTGTCCTCCTATGGCGAAGATGACGACCTGGATGGCATCGCCGATCTGCGGGCCGCGAATTCCGACGACCCACGCGATGCCGAACTGCGCGAGATCCTGCGCAGAAGGTTGAATGGTGATCCCTATCCGCTGTCCGGCGAGAGAGGCCGCATGGCCGCAACCGCGCGCCAGGCTCCAATCGCGCCGGGCGAGGTCGAGGACATCAGGCCCTCACGTCGTCCGGAATACCAACAGGCACATGAGCCGACATCGGAACCCGTGCCGGATCTGCTGGAATTCGTGCCCGACCTGCTGGAAGGAGTAACGGAGCCGCCCCGGCAATCCGTCACGCCGGCCGTCTCCGGGCATGTGTCGAACACTGGCCGCTGGTCTCTCGGCCTTCCTGCGCTCTGCTTCGTTGCGGCAACCGCGTTGACGGGAGCGGTCATCCCCACCTTGCTCGCCCCGCCGCCGCTTTATGTGTCCCAGGCGGTCTTGCATGCGGAAGGTCAGGGCAGCGGGCGCCAGGCGCTGTTGGATGTTGCCGCAAAGCGCGCCGTCGCCCCGTCCGTATTGTCAGACGTTGTTGCGCGAATGAAGCTCGATCGCGATCCGGACTTTACCGGCAGCCGCTCCGGTGCTCTCGGCGTTGCCGTCGATCTCCTCTCCGGCAGTGGCAATGCATCGGATGCGCCTTCACGCGCGCAGACGGCGTTGCGCAAAGGCATCGCGGTCGATATCGACGGGCAGACCGGTTTGCTGCGCCTGATCGTGACCTCGAGCGATCCCGCCAGGTCGGCCGATATCGCCAATCGCCTGGCTATTGCCATCCTCTATGATGCCGCTGTTGCGAAGACGGCCGGCACGTCACTGGCGGTCGAAACGCCTGTCGATCGCAGTCGCAAGGAACTCGACCGCGCCTCCGCCGCGCTTGCCGAGTTCAAGGCGCGTTATGGCGAAGACAAGATCGCGGCTGCGCTAGCACTGCAGCAGCAGCGTCAGCAGCTGGATGTCCAGATAAAGGCAGCCGATCTCGCGGTGAGTACCGCCAAGGCGCGCCTCGCAGCAGTCAAATCGGCGACGCCTGCGTCCGTGATGAGCGGCGCATTGTCGGGAGATCTTTCGTCACCTGGGCTTGACGATCTGCGCAGCCGCTACAATGCCGCCAAATCGCAGCTTACGCAGCTTTCCGTGCAGCTCGGGCCTCGCCATCCTCGTCTGCTCGCGCAGCAGGCTACGGTTGATGATCTCGCCGCGAACATGCGTGGCCAGCTGCAGCGGCTGACCGTCAGCACCGAAGCCGAGGTGAAGGCGGCTGTCGAAAAGCAGACGGCTCTCTCGGTGCAGATGACTGCCGCCGGTCAGGCTCAGAGCGAGATCGATCTCGGTCGCCTCACGCAACTGCAGGATGCCGTTGCCGCTGGGCAGAGCCGTTACGATGCCGACCAGCAGAGCGCCGCCATGACGGTTCCCGAAGTCAGGCCCCCGCTGACGGTGCTATCTCAGGCCGTGGCATCCGCCGCGCCGCTCGACGATCACCTCGCGAGCAGTCAGGGTGCCGGCTTCCTGGCGGGACTCGGCCTGGCACTTTGCGCCGTATTTCTGCGCAAATGGTTCGCCGGTGCCGGGGGTGCCGAAAGCAGCTTGATTGACGAAGAGATGATGCCGGCAGCTTTCGTTTCGCATGACCACGATCGCACGGCGATGCCGTCATTGCCTGAGATTGCATCCGGACCGTCGCCTGTTCCGGTTCCCGACGATGTCGGTGAGCTCGAGGTTGCGGATGAGTGGGCTCGCATCCAGCAGGAGCTTGCGGTCCTGCGCGCCAAGGTCGAAACCTATGCGGTACGCCGCCATTCGGACCGCGGCTGAACGCCTCATCGTTTTCCCTTGCAATTACCGCTTTCAGACACGATAGGACGTTTGCAGGCAATTCTCTCGGGCTGATGGCCTGTAGATTGCCACCGAATTCATGATCGGGAGACGAGCGTGACGACAGTGATCGACGGAAAGAAGGCTGCAACTTCGGTAATCGAGGCTGTGAAGGTTGCGGCGGCAGGGCTTGAGGCCGAGACCGGCGTGAAGACCGGGCTTGCGGTCGTCATCGTCGGCGACGATCCGGCCAGCCACACCTATGTCGGCGCCAAGGGCCGCATGGCCAAGGAATGCGGCTTCAACTCCATCCAGCACACGCTGTCGGCCGAGACGACTCAAGGTGAATTGGCAAGGCTCGTGCAGTCGCTGAATGAGGACGCCTCGATCCACGGCATTCTCGTGCAGCTGCCGCTGCCGAAGCATCTGAATTCCGAGCCGATCATCCAGTCGATCAGGCCGGAGAAGGATGTCGACGGCCTGCATGTGGTCAATGCCGGCAAGCTTGCGACCGGCGATCTCGAGACCGGGCTGATCTCCTGCACGCCGGCCGGCGCCATGCTGCTGGTACGCTCGATTCACGGCGAAGACCTGTCGGGCCTGAATGCCGTGGTCATTGGCCGCTCCAACCTGTTCGGCAAGCCGATGGCGCAATTGCTACTCAACGCCAATGCGACGGTCACGACGGCGCATTCACGGACGAAGGATCTGGCCTCTGTCGCCAAGGGCGCCGATATTCTGGTGGCGGCCGTCGGCCGTCCGGAGATGGTGAAGGCAGATTGGGTGAAGCCGGGTGCGACGGTCATCGATGTCGGTGTCAACCGGATCGATGCGCCGGAGCGGGGTGAGGGCAAGAGCCGTCTGGTGGGCGATGTCGCCTACGCGGAGGCCTCTGACGTTGCCGCAGCCATTACGCCGGTTCCGGGCGGTGTCGGGCCGATGACGATCGCCATGCTGATGGCCAATACCGTCATCGCAGCTCATCGTGCCGCCGGCAGAAAGCCGCCGAAGTTTTAGGCCGGCGCGACGCCGGTCGAGGCGCGCACGATCAATTCCGCCTTCCACAATTCCTGGGCCGGAAATGTCTCAGTGTGCTTGATTTCCCCGATCAGCCGTTCGGCGATGCGCACGCCTGCCGCTCGCAGCGACGAGCGCGTGGTCGTCAGTGGCACGGTGAAGTTTTCCGGTTTGAGCAAGGTCAGCACGTCGTCGTGCGCGATCATCGAGATATCCTCGCCGAGCCTGAGCTTTGCCTGGTTGATGGCGCGTACGGCGCCGAGCGCCAGCACGGTACTGGAGCAGAGCACCGCCGTCGGGCGCTTGCCTTTCTCCATCTGCAGGATGCGCTCCATGGCAAAGAGGCCTTGTTCGTCGGTCATCGGCGTATGACTGATGCAGGCCTCGTCAAGCGCCAGGCCACGCTCGGCAAGGGCCGCATCCATGCCGTTCTTCCGGCGGATGGCGAAATCGAGGTAGATCGGGCCGTTCAGCAGGGCGAAGCGCCGATGTCCGAGCTGCAGCAGTAGCTTCGTGGCGTCGTAGAAGGCGGCCTCGTTGTCGATGTCGAGGAAAGGATAATCGGGTTCGGAGCCGATCGAGCGCCCATGCACGAGGAAGGGCATGGACAGCGACTTCAGCATCTCCAGCCGAGGGTCGTTGCCGCGCATGTAATTGACGAAGAGCGCATCGACATTGCCGCTGGCCGCGAGCCGCCGCAAGGCGCCGACCTCGTCGTTCGGGTCGGCTGGTGTCAGAACGAAATGAAAATCGTGCCGCAGGGCTTCTTCGCCGAGCCCGGTCAGGAACTCGCTGAAATGCGCGTCGGAGGAATTGGCTGACGATGTCGGCATGACCAGTCCGATCGAGCCGGCCTTGCCGGTCGCGAGCCTCTGCGCCGCCTTGTTGGGTCGATAGCCGGTTTCCCGAACCGCTTTGAGAACACGCTCGCGCGTCTCGCGATTAACCTCGGGATATCCGTTCAATGCTCGGCTGACTGTCGTCTGCGACAGCCCGAGCAATTGCGATAGCTGTTTCAGATTCACGAATTTTGGCTCCTCCAGCTGCAGGCCGCTAAGATGTTGAGACAACCTCCCGAAAAGTCTCAGGCTTTCAAAGCGCTTTCAAATATGTAGCAGGAGAAGCGCGGGAGACAAGTTAAATAGCAAAATATTGACGCGCATTTTATGCTGCAATGCGAGAAATGCTGTGAATATTTAGTGGAATCTGAAAATCGCTTGACTTTATGCTGCTCTCAATGGATGAGAGATGTAGCCAAAGCGCTTTGAGGAATGGAGCGCGCAGCACAAAACTGTGTTTGGGCTCATGGGTTTCGTTATTTGGGAGGACAACCGCATGAAAAAATTGCTTTTGATGACTGTTGCTGCCGTCGCTCTAGCGACGGGTGCGGCTATGGCCGCGGATCTGAAGTTCCAGCCCGGTCAGGACTCCAAGTTCAACTGGAAGAGCTATGACGACTTCAAGGCCGCGCACGCCGACCTGAAGGGCGAGACGCTGACCATCTTCGGTCCCTGGCGCGGCGAGGACGAGGCTCTTTTCACCAGCGTCCTCAACTATTTCACCGAAGCGACCGGCGTGACCGCCAAATATTCGTCCTCGGAAAACTACGAGCAGCAGATCGTGATCGACACGCAGGCCGGTTCGCCGCCGAACGTCGCTATCCTGCCGCAGCCGGGCCTTCTCGCCAACCTCGCCAGCAAGGGCTACCTGACGCCGCTCGGCGACGATCTGGCGAACTGGGTCAAGACGAACTACGGCGCCGGCGACAGCTGGGCCGGCTACGGCACCTACAAGGGCAAGGACGGCAAGGATGCCTTTTATGCCTTCCCCTACAAGGCCGACCTGAAGTCGCTGGTCTGGTATGTTCCTGAAAACTTCGAGGAAGCCGGCTACAAGGTCCCGACGACCATGGAAGATCTGGTCAAGCTTTCCGATCAGATCGTCAAGGATGGCGGCACGCCCTGGTGCATCGGCCTCGGCTCGGGTGGCGCCACCGGCTGGCCCGCAACGGACTGGGTCGAAGACCTGATGCTGCGCCTGAACACGCCGCAGGATTACGATCACTGGGTCGACAATACCCTGAAGTTCAACGATCCGAAGGTCGTTGCCGCGATCGAAGAGTTCGGCAAGTTCGCCAAGAACCCGAAATATGTCGCCGGCGGCGTCGCGGCGGTTGCCTCGACCGACTTCCGCGACAGCCCGAAGGGTCTCTTCTCGGTTCCGCCGAAGTGCTACATGCACAAGCAGGCATCCTTCATCCCGTCCTTCTTCCCGGAAGGCACCAAGCTCGGCCAGGATGCCGACTTCTTCTACTTCCCGCCCTTCGCCTCGCATCCTGAACTCGGCAAGCCGGTCGAAGGTGCAGGTACGCTGGCGACCATCACCAAGGACTCCAAGGCCGCCCGCGCCTTCATCCAGTTCCTGCAGACGCCGATCGCCCAGGAAGTCTGGATGGCGCAGTCCGGCTTCCTGACGCCTTACAAGGGCGTCAATACCGCAGCCTACGCCAACGACACGCTGCGCAAGGAAGGCGAGCTTCTCACCTCCGCCACGACCTTCCGCTTCGACGGTTCCGACATGATGCCGGGCAAGATCGGCTCGGGTTCGTTCTGGACCGGCATGGTGGACTTCGTCGGCGGCAAGTCCGCACAGGATGTTGCCGATCAGATCCAGAAGTCCTGGGACGCCATCAAGTAAGACATAGTGGCCCAAGCGCCGCCGGCAAATCGCCGGCGGCGCCTTCAAGCATATGACGGCACGCCCTTGCGCGCGACCGATGTCGGACTGACGGCTTCAAGCAGCTAAATTCGGGGAGGGAATGGATGTTTTCGCAGATCGTATCGGCGATTGGCGCCATGATATTCGGCGTTGCCATTTGCGCCGCTTATTTCTGGTTCTCCAACAAGCTTTTGGATTTGATTTTCCCGGCACGAGAGGGCGATGACGTCCATCAGGCCGCCGTCAATCTTCGGCGCCGTGGTCTCGTTCGCCCGTGGCTGTTCCTCGGCCCGGCGCTGTTCCTGCTCGTCGTCTATCTCGTCTATCCCGTCGTGGCGACCTTCATCCTGTCCTTCTACGGGCCGGATGGCAGCAAATTCGTTGGCGGCGCCAACTATCTCTGGGCGCTCAGCGACACCGAATTCCGCCAGTCGATCTTCAACAACATCCTTTGGCTCGCCGTCGTACCGGCAGCGTGCACCTTCTTCGGCCTCGTGATTGCCGTCATGACCGACCGCATCTGGTGGGGGAATATCGCCAAGGCCGTCATCTTCATGCCTATGGCGATCTCCTTCGTCGGAGCATCGGTCATCTGGAAGTTCATTTATGAATATCGCGGCGGCACGGATGCGCAGATCGGCCTTCTGAACGCCGTCGTTCAGCTGTTCGGCGGTACGCCGGAAGTCTGGATCACCATTCCCTTCTGGAACAACTTCTTCCTGATGGTCATGCTGATCTGGATTCAGACCGGCTTTGCCATGGTCATCCTGTCGGCGGCCCTGCGCGGCATTCCCGAGGAAACCATCGAAGCGGCCGTCATCGACGGTGCCAATGGCTGGCAGATCTTCTGGAAGATCATGGTGCCACAGGTCTGGGGCACGATCGCCACGGTCTGGACCACCATCACCATCCTCGTCCTCAAGGTTTTCGACATCGTGCTCACCATGACCAACGGCCAGTGGAACACGATGGTTCTCGCCAATCTGATGTTCAACTGGATGTTCCGCGGCGGCGGCGACAGCGGCCGCAGCGCCGTCATCGCGCTCGTCATCATGGTCGCGGTCACACCGATCATGATCTGGAACATCCGCCGTGCAAACGCAGAAACGAAGGGGCGCTGACATGATTGGAAATCTCGGTCGCATCGGCCCCGCCCGCATCTTCGTTCATGCCGCGGTACTCCTGATCGTGCTGCTCTGGCTGCTGCCGACACTCGGTATCTTCGTGACCGCGCTGCGCGACAAGGATCAGATCGTCGCTTCCGGCTGGTGGACGTCCTTTGCCGGCTCCTCGCGCACGACGGCCGCCCGCCTCGATGGTCCCGACAAAGCCAAGCCCGATGGCGCGAATTTCGTGATTTCGGGCACGCTCGCCATTGAGGGCGGCGGCACGATCCAGTCCTTCGGCCTGCGCGTGCAGGAGCCTGCGGCTTACAAGGCTGGCTCGCCGGCGGAACTCGAGAACGGCGAGACGCTGACGATCAATTCCGATGGCAGCTACCGCTATCAGAAGAACGGCGCCTTCGAAGCCGATGCGCGTGCCCGGCGCGTCTATCTCACCGTTGCCACGCCGCCGCAATTCACGCTCGACAACTATCGCAACGTGCTCGGCGGCGAGGGTATCGGCCAGTCCTTCATCAATTCGCTGACGGTGACGATCCCCGCGACTGTCATCCCGATCCTGATCGCCGCCTTTGCCGCTTACGCGCTCGCCTGGATGGAGTTCCCCGGCCGCGCGATCCTGATCGCGCTCGTCGTCGGCCTGATCGTCGTGCCGCTGCAGATGTCGCTGATCCCGCTTCTGCGCATCTATAACGAGATCGGTCAGATCTTCGGCGTGCCGTCGAAAACCTATCCCGGCATCTGGATGGCGCACACGGCCTTCGGTCTGCCGCTCGCCATCTATCTCCTGCGCAACTACATCGCCGGCCTGCCGAAGGAGATCATCGAATCCGCCCGCGTCGACGGCGCCAGCGATTTCGATATCTTCGTCAAGATCATCCTGCCGCTGTCCTTCCCGGCGCTTGCCTCCTTTGCGATCTTCCAGTTCCTCTGGGTTTGGAACGACCTGTTGATCGCGATGGTGTTTCTCGGCACCGACAAGGATCACCTGGTCCTGACGGCTGCCTTGAACGCGCTGCTCGGCTCGCGTGGCGGCAACTGGGAAATCCTGACGGCATCGGCCTTCGTCACCATCATCATTCCGCTCCTCGTCTTCTTCGGTCTGCAGCGCTATCTCGTGCGCGGTCTGCTTGCCGGGTCGGTGAAGGGGGGCTAAGCCAAGATCATATCGTTCAGACAGGACCCATTCAGCATGAGCATTGCTCCTCACCCGGCATCGGAAGTTGACAAGGATTGGTGGCGCGGCGCCGTGATCTATCAGATCTATCCGCGCTCCTATCAGGATTCCAATGGCGACGGCATCGGCGATCTCAAGGGCATCGCCGTCCGCCTGCCGCATGTCGCGGCGCTTGGCGTCGATGCCATCTGGGTTTCGCCGTTCTTCACCTCGCCCATGCGCGATTTCGGCTATGACGTCTCCAATTATGAGGACGTCGATCCAATCTTCGGTTCGCTCGCCGATTTCGATGCCATGGTCGCGGAAGCCCATCGTCTCGGCATCAAGGTGATGATCGATCTGGTGCTGTCGCATAGTTCGGACCGTCATCCCTGGTTCGTCGAAAGCCGCTCGAGCAAGGACAATCCCAAGGCCGATTGGTATGTCTGGGTCGATGCGAAGCCGGATGGCACGCCGCCCAACAACTGGCTGTCGATCTTCGGCGGTTCGGCCTGGGCGTGGGACCCGACCCGCATGCAATATTACATGCACAATTTCCTGACCTCGCAGCCGGATATGAACCTGCACAATCCGGAGGTGCAGGACCGGCTGCTCGATGTCGTGCGCTTCTGGCTCGACCGTGGCGTCGACGGCTTCCGCCTCGACACCATCAACTTCTACTTCCACGACAAGGAACTGCGCGACAACCCGGCGCTGGAACCTTCGCGCCGCAACGCCTCCACCGCGCCGGCGGTCAATCCCTATAATTTCCAGGAGCATCTCTACGACAAGAACCGTCCCGAGAACCTGGCATTTCTCAAGCGCTTCCGTGCCGTGCTCGACGAGTATCCGGCAATCGCCGCCGTCGGCGAAGTCGGCGACAGCCAGCGCGGCCTCGAAATCGTCGGCGAATACACGTCGGGCGGCGACAAGATGCACATGTGCTACGCCTTTGAGTTCCTGGCGCCGGATGCGCTCTCGCCGGAGCGTGTCGAAGAAGTGATGAACGACTTCGACGCGGCAGCCCCGGAAGGCTGGGCCTGCTGGGCCTTCTCCAACCATGACGTCGTGCGCCATGTCAGCCGCTGGGGCAATCTGGTCGCCGACCGGGATGCCTTCGCCAAGCTTTACGCGGCGCTGCTGCTCACCCTGCGCGGTTCGGTCTGCCTCTATCAGGGCGAAGAGCTCGCGCTCACGGAGGCCGATCTTGCCTATCAGGATCTGCAGGACCCCTACGGCATCCAGTTCTGGCCGGAGTTCAAGGGCCGCGACGGTTGCCGCACGCCGATGGTCTGGGACAGCCAGGTCGCACAGGGCGGCTTCTCCACCGTCAAGCCCTGGCTGCCGGTGCCGGTCGAGCACATCCTGCGTGCCGTCAGCGTCCAGCAGGGCGATGAAAATTCAGTGCTGGAGCAGTACCGCCGCTTCCTCGCCTTCCGCAAGCAGCATCCGGCCTTCGCCAAGGGCGAGATCGCTTTTTCGGAACCGCAGGGTGACGTGCTGATCTACACCCGTACCTACGCCGGCGAAACGATTCTCTGCGCCTTCAACATGAGCCCTGTGGAAGCCATGGCAACCTTGCCGGAAGGCAACTGGCAGGCATTGACGGGGCATGGCTTTACCAGCAACAACTACGGCAACAAAATCGACATTCCGGCCTGGGGCGCTTATTTCGCGCGTCTTGCCTGAGCCTTTGGGAGGAGGGAGCATCATGACGGGACTTGTTCTGAAGGATATCAAGAAATCCTACGGCAGCGTGCACGTGCTGCACGGCATCGATCTGGAGATCAACGAGGGCGAGTTCATCGTCTTCGTCGGCCCCTCCGGCTGCGGCAAGTCCACCTTGCTCCGGATGATTGCCGGGCTGGAAAGCATCACCGCCGGCGATATGATGATTGCCGGGCAGAAGGTGAACGAGGTCCCGCCGTCCCGGCGCGGCATCGCCATGGTCTTTCAGTCCTATGCGCTCTATCCGCACATGACCGTCTACGACAACATGGCCTTCGGCATGCGCATCGCCGGGGAAAACAAGCAGGAAATCGACCGCAGGGTGCGTGCGGCGGCCGCCAGCCTGCAGCTCACTCAGTATCTCGAACGCCTGCCGAAGGCGCTCTCGGGCGGTCAGCGCCAGCGCGTCGCCATCGGCCGTGCCATCTGCCGCAACCCGAAGGTCTTCCTGTTCGACGAGCCGCTCTCGAACCTCGATGCTGCTTTGCGCGTTGCGACCCGCATCGAGATTGCCAAGCTCAGCGACTCCATGCCCGAGACGACGATGATCTACGTGACCCACGACCAGGTGGAAGCGATGACGCTCGCCGACCGCATCGTGGTGTTGTCGGCCGGCCGCGTCGAGCAGGTCGGTGCTCCCCTCGAACTCTACGAGCGCCCGGCCTATCTCTTCGTCGCCAAGTTCATCGGCTCGCCAGCCATGAACATCATCCCCGCAACGATCACCGCGACCGGTGCCACGACGACCGTGACGCTGACCGGCGGCAAGTCCGTGACGCTGGACATGCCCACCGAGGCTTCCGAGAAGGGCAAGACGGCGAGCTTCGGCGTGCGTCCGGAAGACCTGCGCCTTGCGAGCGGCGACGATTATCTCTTCGAAGGCGAGGTTTCTATCGTCGAAGCGCTCGGCGAAGTCACGCAGCTCTACATCGAAGGTCTTGTCGACGGTGAGCCGATCATCGTCAAGATTCCCGGTATTGCCGATATCCATCGTGGCGAGAAGATGCGCTTTGCCGCGGACCGGCAGAAGCTGCATCTCTTCGATGCCAGCGGTCATTCCTATCGCAAGTAGTCGCTTACGGGACGGCGCCGGCTCAAGCAAAGATGAATGACAAAATTCATCCTGGGCCGGCGCGTTCAAACCTTCTGTTAAAGACCCGCTGTTAGTCTCCCATCATAATATACCCCAGGGGTCTACTAAGATGGCCGCGTTCGGCAGAGCTAATTCGGGTCAGCATTTCCTCAACAAAGAAGAATCCTTCATGTATGACCGCGAAGTGCGGTTCCGCATGGAAGATACGATGAACGCGGCGCGCCTCGAATACACCGAAAAAGGCGTGATGAACCTTGCGTCCCGCCGCTGCGATATCATCCGTATCTCGCAGAGCAGCGCGGTTCTCGCGATCCTCACCCAGTATAATCTGCCGAAGCAATTCTATCTGGATATCCCCGACGCCCGCATCACCAAGGTCGGTTGCGTGCTGATGAAGGTCTTCTCCAACAACACGGTCGAGGTCCGTTTCCTGCGTCTCCTCACGGAGAAGGAACTGAACAAGATCTTCGTCTACAGCACGCATCCGGCTCACAAGAACCGCGTGCTGGATATCAGGGCTTAGCAGGCAAAAACAGAAAGGCCCGCGCGATTGAAACCGCGCGGGCCTTTCTGCATCGATATTGTCTAAATCCCCTTGCGGACACGCTCGGAGTTCGTCAGCGCTTCGCCCAGTCGGCCGAGCGTCTCCTTGAGGGCGTGCTCTGCAGAGTCGACGAGGGATTTGGCTCCGCCTTCGCAGGCAAACCCTGCATCGGTTTGGCCATTGCCGTTTCCGGAGACCGTGGCCCCGAGAAGACGGCCGTTAACACCGTCGACCGTAATTGAAGCGGCCATTTCCACCTCGGTCTCCATCCCCGCAGACCAGAATCCGGGAACCACGCGCAGACGCCCGTTCAGCTCCTCGCCGCGGACGATGATCATGCCGCGAGCGCCCCGGGCCTTCAGCTGATCTCGACCGACCGGTTGCTGAACGACCTCCAATTCGGTCACCAGATTGGCAAATGTCTGCCGGACGGAGCTTGCGAAGCTTGTCGACACGTTGAGCGGGAAAGTATGCGCCGCACAGTTGAAATCGGAAGGCTTTATCGCCCTGTCCAGTTTGGCCGCATCAACGTAGAGGAGATATTTTCCGGGCAGCTTGCCGTCGTATGACGAATAGACGTTATAGGTCGCGACGGGCAGCGGTTCGGCCTTGTATTGGCACGCAGTAAGGAATGCGCTCAAGACGAGCGCAGATGCGATCTTTAATTTCATGATGGTCCCCAATTTCCCGCCTGGAGTGAAACAGAATCTCAACTGAGAGTCGAGGTTTCGCGGCAAATTTTCCACTAGTGGCAGACTGGCAACTTCCGCCGTGAGGGAGTGTTTCAATGGCTCCATTCACAGCGGAATCGCGCTCAGGGTTGATGAGAAACACTTGCGAGCAGGGGCTATCCAGCAGCTAACGTGTCGAGAACCACCTGCTTCAGCTTTGCATCGGCCACTTCCGAGAACACCAGATCCTCGCGGCCGAAATAGCTCTTCTGATTGATGGCCGACCAATCGTTGCAGACGAGCGTATAGCGCTCCTTCTTGGGCTGATCGACGGGTGCGGCATGGAGATAGTCGCCGGTGCGCGCCGCAAGCGGTATGTCGCCTTCCTGATTACAGCGGGCAAGAATGGCCGCAAGTACAGCGGCGTCGACTTCCGTTCGCATAAGCTTGCCGTCGAACCGCACTGAGGAATTGAAGCTATAGCGGCTGACTTCGCCTTGAGGCAGGCCCGCGCCGAACGAGGTGTGGCCGACGAAGCCGACATCCGCTTTCACCTTCCTGGCCATCAAATCGGCCACGAAGCGCCCGACTTCATCCACCGGCATCGTCTTGCCGTTCTTGCCGACGATGGCGCGATCCTCATCCGTCAGATGGCGGGCAAGGACGGCCGGAATGAGATCCTTCAGCGCGGCAGAAGGAGCGCCGGTCGAATCGATCTCGATGCGCTGAAGCATCGCTGCCGTGCCGGGCGCGGCAAGGGTCGCAACCGTAATCGCCGTCGACCAGGAACCTGTGTGAACGTAGCGCGTGGCGCCCTGTTCATGAGTGAGGTTCAGATGATCGTGCCCGCCGACGATGAGCGTGCCGTCGGGGAGGATCGGCAGGATATCGCGATCCGCAACCACACCGGCATGGCTGAGCACGATGTTGATGCTGTCCTTGCCGAGAATGCCCGGCAGGTTCTTCTTGGCCCATTCCACCGGCTGCGGAATGTCGAGCATGTCGCGCGTCGCCTTGGGGTAGGTCTTGACCGCATCCGTCGCAAAGCCGGCGATGGTGATCGACTGGCCGTTGAGCGTCAGATGGGCGGAGGCCTGCGTGTAGGGCGCGCCGGCGCGCTTGTCGACGATGTTGCTGAGCACGGTGACGCCAAGCCCGCGGGCTCGCGTGACGAAATTGGCGAGATCATTGTCGAGATCGGGCTCATGATTACCGATATTGACGACAGTCGGCGCCAGCTTGGCGAGCGCTGCAAGAAAGGCCCAGTCGATCTCGCCGCCCGACCGCGTGGCCACGACATTGCCTGACTCGAACAAGTCACCGTTCAACAGAATCAGATACGGGCCGTCCTTGGCCGCGATCTGGCTTTCGATCGTCGCCAGCAACTGCCCCATGCGCTCGTAAGCCGAATGCAGATCCGACAGGATAAAGGCGCGAAGAGGCTTTTGCGCGGCAGCAACGGGCGTAGCCGAAAGCAGAGCCGGCAGGACGGCCGTGCCGGCGAGAAGTTTCAAAGCCTGACGGCGTCCGAGCAATGACTTGAACATGAATTTTAATCCCCCGGGAATTGCATGCTATGCCCAAGGGATTAGTCAATTCCGTTGTCAGTCCTGTGACGCAACAACCTTAGTGGCGGAACAGCACGCTCGCACCCTGATCCGCCGGCCCTGCGGCATGGCGGAAGGGCGCGAAGAGCTCGCGGCCCATGCCGAACTCGTTCTCGGAGAGATCGACGACCACGGGCTCGCGCTCGGCCATGTCGGCGGCATCAACAAGCACTTCCAGCGTGCCGGCGATGGCGTCGATGCGAATGATGTCGCCTTCCTGGATGCGGGCGATCGGGCCGCCGTCGACGGCTTCCGGCGTCACATGGATGGCGGCCGGAACCTTGCCCGACGCGCCCGACATGCGCCCATCGGTCAGAAGTGCCACGCGGAAGCCGCGATCCTGCAACACGCCGAGCGCCGGCGTCAGCTTGTGCAGCTCCGGCATGCCGTTGGCCTTCGGTCCCTGGAAGCGGACGACGGCAACGAAATCGCGGTTCAGCTTGCCGTCCTTGAAAGCCTGCTGCATTTCCAGCTGGTCGTGGAAGATCACGGCCGGCGCTTCGACGATATGGCGCTCAGGCTTAACGGCGGAGATCTTGATAACAGCCTTGCCGATATTGCCGCGGAGCATCTTCAGGCCGCCACTGCCCTGGAAGGGGGTCTCGATGCTGGCCAGCACCTTCGGGTCATGGCTCTTGTCCGGGGCAGGCTCACGCACGACATTGCCATCGGCGCCAAGCTTGACGTCGATGGAGTAGCCGCTGAGGCCCTGGCCGTAGACGGTGCGCACGTCGTCGTGCAGCAGCCCCTTCTTCAACAGTTCCTTGATGAGGAAGCCCATGCCGCCGGCAGCATGGAAATGGTTCACATCGGCGAGCCCGTTCGGATAGACGCGAGCAAGCAGCGGGATGATGTCGGACAGCTCGGAAATATCCTGCCAGGTGAGCACGATGCCGGCCGCGCGCGCCATGGCGACGATGTGCATCGTGTGGTTGGTCGAGCCGCCGGTGGCGTGCAGGCCGACGACGCCGTTGACGATCGAGCGCTCGTCGATCATCTCGCCGGCGGGCGTGAACTCGTTGCCCATGGCGGTGATCGCAAGCGCACGCTTGGTCGCCTCGCGGGTCAGCGCTTCGCGCAGCGGCGTGCCGGGATTGACGAAGGAGGCACCCGGCATGTGGAAGCCCATGATCTCCATCAGCATCTGGTTCGAATTGGCCGTGCCGTAGAAGGTGCAGGTGCCGGGGCCGTGATAGGACTTCGATTCCGCTTCGAGCAGTTCGGAGCGGCCGACCTTGCCTTCGGCATAGAGCTGCCGCACGCGCGACTTCTCGTCGTTCGGCAGGCCCGAGGTCATCGGTCCGGCCGGAATGAAGACGGCGGGCAGATGGCCAAAGGAGAGGGCGGCGATGACGAGGCCGGGGACGATCTTATCGCAGACGCCGAGGAAGACGGCCGCATCGAACATGTTGTGCGACAGACCGACGGCCGCCGACATGGCGATCAGGTCGCGCGAGAAGAGCGAGAGCTCCATGCCCGGCTGCCCCTGCGTGACGCCATCGCACATGGCCGGCACGCCGCCGGCAACCTGCGCGATCCCACCCGCTTCGGCGGCCGCCTGGCGGATGATCGCGGGATAGGTCTCGAAGGGCTGATGCGCCGAAAGCATGTCGTTATAGGAGGTGATGATCCCGAGATTGGGCACCTGGTCTCCCGCCAGTGCATCCTTCTCGGAGGGGGAACAGATGGCAAAGCCATGTGCAAGATTGGCGCAGCCGAGCACGGAGCGTTGCGCGCCTTTGGTTGCTGCATTGCGCAGGCGGTCCAGATAGCGTTCGCGCGTCGGCTTCGAGCGCTCGACGATGCGTGCGGTGATCCTGGAAATGCGGGCGTCAGCGGCCATGGTCGATCTGCCTCCGTCTGTTTTGCGCAATGCCCGAAGATCTGTTTCGGTAGAGGGCGTGGCGCGGGGTCCAAAAGTCAATGCTTTGCCGCTGCGCCCGCAAGGGCACATGGCGCAGCATAGGTTGCTGTGTCATTCAAGGTTCGATGACGGGCCTAAGGCCGTGTCACGGAGCCCAATAAATTTCGACCGGGGAAGCCGCCCGGCGCAGCATGGCGCGGATCGGCATCTCGGTTTCTTCACCCGACGCTTCGGCCTTGGCCAAAACGTCCTTCTTCGCTTCTCCCTCGATATGGAGCACCAGCAATCGGGCATCCTGAAGACTGGAGAAGGTGAATGTCAGCCGCGGCTCACCGGCACCGTCGGCTTCCATCGTGATGATGCCGCGCGGGGTATTCGGATCGAGTGCGGTCTTGAGGTTGCTGCCGCCCGGAAAGAAGGAAGCTGTGTGGCCATCATTGCCCATGCCGAGGATGACGACGTCGAAGGGATGGCCGACAGCCTTGGTCTCTTCCGTGGCGATGACTGCTGCCTCCTCGACGGTGGCAGCAGCCTGATAGAGCGGAAGGAAGTTGGCGGCAGCCGCCTTGTCCTTCAGCAGGTTTTCCTGAACGAGCAGGTGGTTCGAGCGCGGATTGTCCGCCGGCACGAACCGTTCGTCGACGAGGGTGATCGTTACCTTGCCCCAGTCGATCGAGCGCGATGACAGCGCCTGGAAGAAAGCCTTCGGCGTCGAGCCGCCGGAGACCGCGATGCTTGCGGAGCCGCGCGCGGCGACAGCGGCCGAGAGGGTCTCGGCCACCTTGTCCGCGAGCTTGCCCGCGAGTTCGGCACCATTGGCAAAAGCATGCATGTTGGCTGTCATCGTCGTTGTCCTGATTAGATGTCGTCGTGCCAGGTGCGGCCGTCACGTTCGATGAGCGCGATAGCCTGGCTCGGACCCCATGTGCCGGCAGTATAGCCCTGCACCTGCTGCCCGGTTGCTTCCCAACCCTTGAGGATCGGATCTACCCATTCCCATGCGGCTTCCACTTCGTCGCGGCGCATGAACAGCGTCTGGTTAGAGCGGATAACGTCCATCAGCAGACGCTCGTAAGCGTCCGGATTGCGGACGTTGAAGGCCGACGCGAAGCTCATGTCGAGCGAGACGTTGCGCAGGCGCATGCCGCCCGGACCGGGGTCCTTGATCATCAGCGACTGCTTGACGCCTTCGTCTGGCTGCAGGCGGATGATGAGCTGGTTGGCGACGATGCGGCCGGCAGCCTGATCGAAGATGTTGTGCGGGATCGGCTTGAAGGTGATGACGATCTCCGACACGCGGCCGGCAAGACGCTTGCCGGTACGGATGTAGAAGGGAACGCCGGCCCAGCGCCAGTTGCCGATCTCGGCCTTGATGGCGACGAAGGTCTCGGTGTTGGAAACGCCGCCTTCCAGCTCATCGAGATAGCCCTTGACCGGGCCGCCCGCCGAAGCACCGGCGCGGTACTGGCCGCGAACGGTTGCCTGCTCGACGTTGGAAGCGTCGATCGGCTTCAGCGCGCGCAGGACCTTCAGCTTCTCGTCGCGAACGGCTTCGGAATCCATCGAGGATGGGATTTCCATCGCGGTCAGGCAAAGCAGCTGCAGGATATGGTTCTGCACCATGTCGCGCAGCGCGCCGGCAGTATCGTAGTAACCGGCGCGGCCTTCGAGGCCGACCGATTCAGCGACCGTGATCTGCACGTGGTCGATATGGTTGGCGTTCCACAGCGGCTCGTAGAGCGCGTTGGCAAAGCGCAGCGCCATCAGGTTCTGCACGGTTTCCTTGCCGAGATAGTGGTCGATGCGGAAGATCTGCTCTTCCTTGAAGACCTTGCCGATCGTGTCGTTCAGCTGCAGCGCCGAGGCGAGGTCGCGGCCGATCGGCTTTTCGACGACGATGCGGGTCTGCTTGGTGATGAGCTTGTGTTCGTGGATCTTCTGCGAGATGTCGCCGAAGATGCCCGGAGCAACCGCGAGATAGAAGGCGCGCACGCGCTCCTTGCCTTCGTCCAGAAGCTTCTTCAGCTGATCCCAGCCGGCATCGCTGCGCGCATCGACCGGCACGTAGAACAAGCGAGCCAGGAACTTCTTGACTTCGGCTTCGTCATATTCGCCCTTCTTCAGGTGTTCCTTGAGGGCGGCGTCGGCGAACTTGCGATATTCTTCGTTGGAAAGCGCGCTGCGCGAAGCGCCGATGACGCGCGTCGGCTCGGAAAACTGGCCTTCGACCTGACGATGGTAAAGAGCGGGCAGGAGCTTGCGCTCGGCAAGGTCGCCGCTGCCGCCGAAAACGACATAATCAAATGGTTCAACGGGAATGATTTGGCTGCTCATGAGCTATCTCTCAATCGGTCTTGGTTGAGGCCCCTTTTAATCTAATCGATTTAAAAAGGCCAGTGTGCATCGCAAAATTCAGACTCGGCTTTTTAGAGCGGATTGCCGGCGGAAGAAATCATCTTCCGGTTTCTAAAACCTGTCGCGCAACGCAAACCACGAGAGCGCCAGGAACAGCAGAGGCGCCCGCATGCGCGCACCGCCGGGGAAGGGCGGTATGTTCAACTCCTTGAAGAGGTGAAGCTCGTCCGCATTCCCGAGAACCGTTTTCGCATAGAGTTTACCGCAATAATTTGACAGCATCACCCCGTGGCCGGAATAGCCGCCGATGGAGGTGACACCAGGCATGACCTCGCGCACGAAAGGCTGCCGGGGCATGGTGATACCAACCGAGCCGCCCCAGGCGTAATCGATCTTGATATCGCCGAGAGCCGGATAGATCTCGGTGATCTGCCGGCGGATGTGCTGCGTTATGTCGCGCGGATTGTCTGCCGTATAGGCCTCACGCCCGCCGAACAGCAGCCGCCCATCCTTCGATTTGCGGAAATAGCGCACGACGAAACGCGAATCGGCCACCGCCTCGTTGCCGGGCAGCACGCTCGGAAACCTGTCGAGCGGTTCGGTGGCGCCGATGAAGGAGCGGATCGGCATGACGTGGCTTGCCGTCACCGGTTCCAGATTGCCGATGTAGCCGTTGCAGGCGATCAGGATCCGGTTGGCGGTAATCTCGCCACCATCCGTTTCGATGATCGTCTTGCCGCCCGCTTGCCGGAAGCCCTTGGCCTTCGTCATTTCAAAGAGGGAAGCACCGGCTTCTGCCGCAACGCGGGCAAGGCCGATGAGCAGCTTCAGCGGATGGATATGGCCCGTGCCCATATCCCGGACGCCGTAGAGATAGAATTGCGAACCCAGCCGCTCCTGGGTTTCGGCCTGATCCATGAATTGCATATGCGGATAGCCATAGCGCGTCGCCGCGATCTCCGCATTGTCCATGTAGTCGCGCTTGTAGCTGCGCTTGTGCGTGACATTCATCTGGCCGGGCAGGAAGTCGATGTCGATGCCATGCTCCGAGGAGAAAACGAGCAGATGACGCTTGGCGTCCTCGGCAATGTCGAAGAGGGCTTTCGAGCGCTCGTAGCCGATCTTCTCTTCAATCTCTTCCGGCCAAGAGCGCTGCCCGGTGCCGAGCTGTCCGCCATTACGGCCGGAGGCGCCGTCACCGAAGCGATTGGCATCGATCAGCACCACCTGCGCGCCACCCTCCGCGAGGTTGTAGGCGGCCTGGAGGCCGGTATAGCCGCCGCCGATGATGGCGACGTCAGCCCGGCGCGAGCCGTCGAGCTTCGGATAGCTCGCGCGCGGGCCGACGGTCGCCTGATAGAAGGAAAGGCCCGGGGCGATCGGGCTCTGCCATGTTTCCTGCAGCGTCATGGGCGCCTCCCTTCACACGTTGAGCAGAAGGAATTCCCGCTCCCACGGGCTGATCACCTGCATGAAGGTCTCGAATTCACCGCGCTTCACGCCGGCATAAATGCCGATGAAATCCTGGCCGAAGACCTCTTCGAAGGCCGGCTCGTCCTCCATGAGAGCAATGGCTTCGAGAAGGCCGCGCGGCAGATCGATGGAGCCTTCATTGGCCGAGTCCTCGGTCGGCGCTGTCGGCTCCACCTGCTTCATGATGCCGAGCAGGCCCGACGCAAGCGAGGCGGCGAGCGCCAGATAGGGATTGGCATCGGAACTCGGCAGCCGGTTTTCGACGCGCCGCGCCTGCGGATCGGAAACAGGCACGCGGAAGGCGGTGGTGCGGTTGTCGTAGCCCCAGGCGTTGTTGACCGGGCAGGACATGTTCGGCGCCAGCCGGCGATACGAGTTCACATAGGGCGCCAGCATGGCAAGCGCATTCGGCACGAAGCGCTGCATGCCGCCGATGAAATAGAAGAATTCGGGCGAGGGGCTGCCGTCCGGATTGGTGAAGACGTTCTTTCCGGTCTCGATGTTGACGACAGACTGGTGGATATGCATCGCCGATCCCGGCTGGCTCTGCATCGGCTTGGCCATGAAGGTCGCATAGATGCCGTGCTTCAGCGCCGCCTCGCGGATCGTCCGCTTGAACATGAACACCTGGTCGGCCAGCTCGATCGGATCGCCGTGACGCAGGTTGATTTCGAGCTGCGCCGGCCCCTCTTCGTGGATCAGCGTATCGATCTCCAATCCCTGCTTTTCCGAGAAGTGATAGATATCGTCAATCAGTTCGTCGAACTCGTTGATGCCGGCGATCGAATAACCCTGACCGCCGAGAATGGAGCGGCCGGAGCGGCCCTTCGGCGGATGCAGCGGATAGTCCGGATCGTCGTTCTTGGCGACGAGGTAGAATTCGATTTCGGGCGCCACCACCGGCTTCCAACCGCGGTCGCGGTAAAGGCCCATGATGCGCTTCAGGACGTTACGCGGCGTGTAGGAAACTTCCTGGCCTTCGGAGTTGACGATGTCGCAGATCACCTGCGCCGTGGGGTCGGTCTCCCAAGGCACGACCGACAGCGTCGAGAGATCCGGCACCAACTTAAGGTCGTTGTCGCGCGGTTCGTAGCGGAAGCTTTCGGTCTCCTCAGGATACTCACCCGAGATCGTATGACGATAGATCGCCGAGGGCAGCGCCAACGACGTATTGGAAGTGAATTTCGAGGTCGGCATCATCTTGCCGCGCGGTACGCCCGCAAGGTCCGGCGTGATGCATTCTATGTCTTCGATCCCGCGCGCCCGCAGCCACTGCGCCGCTTCCTTCCAGTTTGCCACGCCACGTGCCGATCTCAGACCGGGAGGCACCATCGGTGCTTTCGAGACGGGTATGGAAGCTTTCAGCGGGGTCTTTCTCGCGGGCATAAAACACCGTATTTGGGTTGATCGGTGATTGCATCATAACTGCAGTTTGCCAATTGGCGAGGGGGAAAACCGCTCGGACTTTCGCCGTATGATGGAAAAATGACGAGAGCGTGCGGCGAAGAATGAAGGGCTGAAGCGTGGCTGGCAGATATGATGTGATCGTCCTTGGTGCGGGCGCTGCCGGGATGATGTGCGCCATCCGGGCAGGCCAGCGCGGTCGCTCCGTTGCCGTGCTGGACCATGCCCGCGCGCCGGGCGAGAAGATCCGCATTTCCGGCGGAGGCCGCTGCAATTTCACCAATATTCATGCCGGGCCGAAGAACTTCCTGTCGGCCAATCCGCACTTCGCCAAATCGGCACTGGCCCGCTTCACCCCGCAGGATTTCATCGCCATGGTCGGGCGCCACGGTATCGCCTGGCATGAGAAGACGCTCGGCCAGCTCTTCTGCGACGACAGCGCCAAGGATATCATCCGCATGCTGACCGACGAGATGCGCGCTGCCGGCGCAGAACTATGGTTGCGTACTGATATAAGCAATGTAGAGCAGTCAGCAGACGGCTATCGCGTCAGTACCTCAGAAGGCGTTTTCCAGGCGTCCTCGCTCGTCGTCGCCACCGGCGGCAAGTCGATCCCCAAGATGGGCGCCACCGGCTTTGCCTATCGCGTCGCCGAGCAGTTCGGATTGCCGCTCATCGAAACCCGGCCGGGCCTCGTGCCGCTGACGCTCGATCCGCAATTGCTTCAGCGCCTGGCGCCGCTCTCGGGCATCGCCGCGCCTGCCGAAATCCGTCACGGCAAGACGTCCTTCCGCGAGGCACTGCTTTTCACCCATCGCGGCCTCAGCGGTCCGGCTATCCTGCAGATTTCCTCCTATTGGCGGGAGGGCGAGGACATTACCGTCGTGATCGAGCCGGATATCGACATCCTGGCGCTGCTCAAGAAAGCCAAACAGGTCAATGGCCGGCAGTCGGCGCAGACTGCGCTTGCCGAAATCCTGCCGAAACGACTGGCGCAACATATCGTCGAGAGCGACGGCATATCCGGCAACATGGCCGATCAATCCGACAAGCGCCTGCAGCAGCTCGCCGCCGCCGTACAGTCCTGGCCGGTCAAGCCGTCAGGCTCGGAGGGCTACCGCACGGCGGAGGTGACGCTCGGCGGCATCGACACGGCCTGTCTCGATTCGCGGACGATGGAGGTCAAGGCCATTCCCGGCCTGTTCTTCATCGGCGAGTGCGTCGATGTGACCGGCTGGCTCGGCGGCTACAATTTCCAGTGGGCATGGGCGTCGGGCCATGTGGCCGGTGAAGCGGTTTGAATTGATCTTGCCAACGGGCCGCAAACTGGGCAAGAAGCATCTCCAGCGCGAGGATATGCAAGGAAAGCAATTATGACGTTCAAAATCCAGACACTTCGTCGAGCTAATGTTGCAGGCATAGCTGTGGCCGTGACGATGTCGCTTGGCATGCTTGCCGTGACGGTATCAGGTGCCAGCGCCGCATCCGCACAATGCAGCAAGCTGGACCCGAACGGCCGGGATAGCGGTGGCGATACCAATTTCGCCATTGCGATCCGCGACAAGAAGATCGATGTCGTCAAGAAGATGCTGGCCTGCGGTGCCGAGGTGAACCTGAAGACGACGGAGGGTTGGGCCCCGCTGCATACCGCAGCTTACTACGGCCCGGCGAGCATGATCGATCTCCTGGTCTCCAAAGGCGCCGACGTCAATGCGCGCGGGGATTTCGACGGCTGGACCCCGTTGCACATGGCGAGCCAGCAGCGCGATCCGGCAGTTGTCAAGGCGTTGTTGAAGGATGGCGCCGACAAGACCATCAAGTCCACCTCCGGAAAGACTGCCGCCGAAATGGCTAGCGAGCCCGCCATCGCCGCGTTGTTGAAATAGCGCACGCTCCCGTCGCCCGATCTCGGGTCAATGAGCGATGCGTGCGACACTTGCGGCCAACCTCTGGTATTTGTGTTTTCCTTTCCTACATCTTTCGTGAATACATTGGCAGTTGCCGAATGCACCATTTGCCGGTTATCGTGTCAGTGCGAAAATGGGAATATACTCATGAACAGAACACAGCGTCGCGCTCGCGCCATTGCAATCGCTCAGACCCGTGACAACGCCAGGCTTCTGGCGGCCAGACTGTTGATGTTGGCGACCGGCGTCACCGCCGTTTGCATCGCCTACCTTAGCGTACGCGGCTTCTGATTTCAGCCGCTTCGTTGCTCTTGGCCGTCGCCCGTCGACGGCCCGGGCTCGCGCGCAGATGTAAGGTTTACCATCCGCTTTTCAGCGTTTGATTGTATGCCGCGGGCCACACAACGCCCTTATCTGAAAATTAATTAATCACACCGACAATCCCAACCGATTTCTTGGGGCGCTCTACTGAACGTTGGAGCCGAAGCAATGATTGCTTCCTGATCTTATACTCGGGAACCCCGCCTGCGGATATTTCAAGAACGATGGTTATACATCCGGTCAGCGCCGAGGCGGCGTCGACGGGGGAGCGGTGTGTGAGAGGTCTGGGCCAAAATGTTCATTGATAAGATATTGTCACGTTTCAAGATCAAGACGAAGGTTCTGATTTTCGTCCTGCCGTTCGTTATCAGCATTTCCGCCGTGGGCCTAACCGGGCTTTACGCATCAGGCCTGCTCCAGGGGCGCATGGAGATTTCCAACAGCGTCCTACAGTCGCTGACGGGATTCAAGAATCTCTATGGCTCGATGGATGATTTCCTGCGCATCACCAACGCGCAGCAGCGCGACAAGCTCTATGAAGACATCAAGTCGCAGCAGAGCGTGCTCAATTCGACCCTCGGCCAGCTCGGCGATGAGGCGGAAGGCCGCGACAACCTGACCGGAGCCGCCGCCAAGACAGCCGACATGTCCAACCTCGTCGGCCGGCTCTGGTCGCTGCACGAGCAGGAACTCTCGCTGCGCAAGACGATCGACGACGCGCAGCGCGCTTTGATCAGCGCCCGCTTCAACGTCAACTTCAACAGCCAGCAGCTTGAAGACCAGATGCGCCAGGATCAGGCGGACGCCACCTCGACCCTGCGCTCGGCCGACCGGCTGCTGAAGGGCGGCGATCTGCTGGTCTCCGTGACGGAGGATTTCAACAAGGCGGCGACGCCGGCCGACAAGGTCAAGCTTCTGAAGGATCGCCTGCCGGACCTGAACAGGGCGCAGCGCTCCATCGATCTCGCATTGCCGCAAAACCAGAAGAGCGTCGTCCAGTCGCTGGTGAGCACGATCAAGGATCTCACCGCTTTCACCGAAAGCACCGACGTTCCGACCGATGATACCGTTGCCAATATCAGCAGGCTGCTGTCGCGCTTCCGCCAGACTTCGACCTACACGCAGCTGACGGCGACGCAGATGATGCGTCAGGCGACCACGACCTTCGTGTCGCTAGATGCTCGCGTCGCGCAGACCAATTCGGTCCTGCAGGATACGCGACGCCTTGAAGACTCCATCTATTCGCTGCAGCTCGTGCTTGCCGATTTCAATGCCAATACCAACAAGGACAATCTCGTCCGGCTGCATCAGGAAGTCTCCAAGCTCGCCGGTGACATCGATACTCTGAATCAGAGCGCCAAGAGCATGGATTTTGCCGGCGATATCGACTCGGCCATTCGCCCGGCGATCCAATCCATGGATGATGCCGGCGGCAAGCTGGTCGGTACCATCACGCAGCGCATCGGCGAATATGCGACTGCCCGCCAGCAGCTCGATCAGGTATGGAGCGAGCTGACCGCATTCGCCGAGACGCAGAAGCAGAGCGCCGGCACCGAACGCAATCAGGCGAATTATATTTCCATCCTGGCAACTGCTCTCGGCATCATCCTTTCGGTTGCCGGCGGTATCGCGCTCGTCCTGACCCTGCAGCGTCCGATCGGCCAGATCACCGCCGCCATGCGCCGCATCGCCGACGGCATGCTGGAGACGTCGATCTCCGGCGAGCAGCGCCGCGACGAAATCGGCGACATGGCCCGCGCTCTCGGCATCTTCAAGGAAAACGCCATTTCGAAGATCCGCATCGAGGAGCAGAGCGACGAGGAGCGTACAGCCGCAGAGCATGAGCGCCAGCGCAACGATGCCGACAAGCGCGAGCTCGACCGCCAGATCGACTATGCCGTCAGCGAGCTTGCCGCCGGTCTTGAGCGTCTTGCCCAGGGCGATATCTCCGCGACGATCGATACCCCGTTCATCGGCCGTCTCGAGCAGCTCCGCCAGGATTTCAACAGCTCCCTGTCGCGCCTGCAGCAGACGCTGAGCCAGGTCCGCAGCAATGTCGAGATGATCCAGAGCAACGGCGCGCAGATGGCGGCCTCAGCCGAAGATTTGTCGAAGCGCACCGAACAGCAGGCCTCTTCGCTGGAGCAGACCGCCGCCGCGGTCGACCAGATCACCACGACGGTCCGTTCGTCCGCCGAGCGCGCCAAGGATGCGGATGCGATCGTACGCGAGGCCAAGCGCAGCGCCGATGACAGCTCCGTCGTCGTCGGCAACGCCATCGACGCCATGTCACGCATCGAGGACGCCTCCCGTCGGATCGAGCAGATCATCGGCGTCATCGACGAGATCGCTTTCCAGACCAACCTTCTGGCGCTCAATGCCGGTATCGAAGCCGCCCGCGCCGGCGAGGCCGGCAAGGGCTTCGCGGTCGTCGCCATGGAGGTGCGCGAGCTTGCGCAGCGCTCGGCCGCTGCCGCCAAGGAAATCAAGGGGCTGATTAACAAGTCGACCGAGGAGGTCAATTCCGGTTCGCAGTTCGTGCAGGAGGCCGGCTCGGTTCTCGCGCAGATCAGCAGCCAGATCGTGACGATCAGCCATCATGTGGAAATGATCGCCCGCGCCAGCCACGATCAGGCAAGCGCCCTGCAGGAGGTCAATTCCTCGGTCAACCACATGGACCAGATGACCCAGCAGAATGCCGGCATGGTGGAAGAGACCACGGCGGCGAGCCGAGAACTCGCCGGCGAAGCCGATGCCTTGTTGCACCTCATCCTGCAGTTCAAGATCGAGGCCGGCTACAGCGTAAACTACATGCGAGAGCAGGCGGCCTGACCGCAGTAATCATTGCCATCACAGGCGGGTTGGCCGATTTCCGGCGGATCCGCCTTTTTCATTGCTTCGTGACGGCTGCCTAAGGCGGCAAGCATCCGTCCGATCCAAATGAAGAGGCGCGGGGGCTCAAGCCCATAGTCGAGATAGAACAGATCCTCGTTTCGGCGCCTTTGTTCTTCGCGCGCCAGGTTTTGTATTTCCAAGGCTCTCGCCAGTGCGATGCCGTCCATCATGAGATGTCTCCTTCCTGTGAGGCATCCCTTCAACTACACATCGGAATTTTCTTTATAAACAGCCGTTTTCACCCTATGTTTTTCAATTATGAAAAATACGACATGGGATTCCTATCAGCTCTTTCTCGATGTCGCCCGGGGCGGTGGCCTCACCGGCGCCGTCGCGTCGAGTGGCCTCAGCCCGGCGACCATCGGCCGGCGCATGCTGGAACTGGAAGCGCAGATCGGCCGCCCGCTGTTCGAGCGCAGCCAGGCGGGTTACGCGCTGACGGGCGACGGCCAGGCGCTGTTCGATCAGCTGTTGGAGATGGAGGCCGCCGCCCGCAAGGTCGATAGCTGGCAGCGCGATGCCCAGGGCATGTCGGTCGTGCGCATCGCTGCTGGCACATGGGTCGGCTGGCTGCTCAGCCAGAACATGCCGACCATCTGCTCGGAGCGGGATAGTTTCCGCATCGACCTTTACCTTGGCGAGCGTCGCGCCAGCCTCGCCCATCGCGAAAGCGATATCGGCATCCGCGCCTTCGAGCCGCAGGAGACCAATCTCGCGGCGATCAAGACCGGCGATGTTGCCTATGCCGCCTATCAGGCCCGCAACATGCGTTTTTCCGGTCCGGCGCGCTGGATCGCGGTGGCGGAGGAGGAGGCGGTGTCGGCCTATCTGCGCTGGCCGCATCAGAACAAGCGCGAGGAAATCGCCTTCACGGTCAGTCGCCCGCGCTCGCTGCACGATCTGGTGCTCGCCGGGTCCGGTATTGCCGTGCTGCCCTGTTTCGTCGGCGATCAGGAGCCACGGCTGGCGCGCGTCGGCGAGGAAATCGCCGCGCTGCGCCATCGGCAATGGATCGTCATGAACAATGCCGACCGTCATCGCCGGGAAATCCGCACCGTGGTCGACCGCATGGCCAAGCTGTTGAAAAGCCATTCCGAACTGTTTGCCGGCAAGCGCCCGACCTATCTGTGAAAGAACCGGCGGCAACGGACCGCCGGTTCACTCTTCCTCAGCGCGCGGCGTCGCCCCAGCGATACTCGACCGTGGCGTCGTCGAGCTTCGCCTTCAGCTCCGGATCGAGCTTGAGGTCGATAGCGGCCAGCGTATCCGTCAATTGATCGGGACGGCTAGCGCCGATGATGGCCGAGGTGATGACCGGATTGGCTGCCACCCAGGCGACGGCAAGCTTGGTGAGCGAATGGCCGGCTTCTTCGGCGATGCCGCGCAGCTTTTCGATCGTCGCGAATTCGCGTTCGTGCCAATAGCGCTGCAGATAGTTGGTGCCGGCGTTGCGCAGCTGCGAACTGAAACGGCCTTCTGTCGGCGCGACATCATGCTTGTGCTTGCCGGTGAGAAGACCGCCGGCGATCGGATTATAGGGGATGACGGCGATGCGCTGCTCTTCGGCAAGCGGCAGCAGTTCACGCTCGATCTGGCGGAACAAGAGATTGTAGCGCGGCTGCACCGAGACAAAGCGGGCGGTGCGCAGAAAATCGGCGCGGCCGAGCGCCAGGGCCAGGCGATAGGCCAGAAAATTCGATACGCCGACATAGCGCGCCTTGCCCGAGCGCACGATGACATCGAGTGCCTCCAGCGTCTCGTCGATCGGCGTCTCGCGATCATCGGAATGCAGCTGGTAGAGGTCGACATAATCGGTGTCGAGGCGCCGCAGCGAAGCGTCGATAGCGTCGAGAAGATGTTTGCGCGACGCCCCTTGGTCCCAGGGAGACGGCCCGACCTTTCCGACGGCCTTGGTTGCGACGATGAAGCGGTCGCGCTTGCCCTTCAGCCAGCGCCCGACGATCTCTTCGGTGCGGCCGGCAAGCTGCTCGCCGCCGCCGAGCGGATAGACATCGGCGGTGTCGATGAAGTTGACGCCGGCATCGGCCGCCTTGTCGAGGATGGCATGGGCGATGTCTTCCTGCTCGATCTGCAGGCCGAATGTCATCGTGCCCAGGCACAGGCGCGAGACGCTGAGACCGGTATTGCCAAATTTCTGATACTGCATGATGAGCCCCTGATGATGGGTTTGAGTTTGCCCGCGGGCGGGATGGCGAAGCGGGTTTGAGACTGCTCGGGGAGGAGAACAGCTTGATGTTAGCAAAGCTGGTTTCCGTCTTCACCTGTGAAGCGGGCCTTGAGTTCACAATCGCGTGCGAACCGCATCGTCTCCTGGCCGGCCTCTTTCCAAAGCGATCAATCGCCTTCGGACAAAACCGCTAAAGCTCATGCCGGCTTGCTTTTTCCCTTGTAGCCTTCCGATTTCCTTTCTAGTCTAACGGGAAAAACAGAGGGTTGGGTATCGTCGGGATGCCCTTGAACAAAACAGGAGAGACTATGAAGTCCATGTTCGCACGGCTTGCAGCAACGGCTTTCGCGGTCGTTTCGCTGGCAACAGTCGCTCAGGCAGAAGACAAGGTCGTCAATATCTATAACTGGTCGGATTATATCGATAATTCGATCCTTGCGGATTTCACCAAGGAAACCGGCATCAAGGTCGTCTACGACACGTTCGACCAGAACGAGACGCTGGAAACCAAGCTGCTGGCCGGCAAAACCGGCTACGACGTCGTCGTCCCGACGGCCTATTTCCTGCAACGCCAGATCAAGGCCGGGGTATTCCAGAAGCTCGACAAGTCGAAGTTGCCCAACATCTCCAACATGTGGGATACGGTGCAGCAGCGCATCGCGACCTATGACCCCGGCAACCAGTATGCCATCGACTATATGTGGGGCACCAGCGGCGTCGGCTACAATGTCGACAAGGTGAAGCAGATCCTTGGCACCGATGCTGCACCCGACATCAACGTGATCTTCGATCCGGCGCTCGCGGCCAAGTTCAAGGATTGCGGCATCTACGTGCTGGATTCGCCGACGGACGTCATTCCGGCCGCCTTGCGTTATCTCGGTCTCGATCCGAATTCGACCAAGCAGGAAGACTTCAAGAAGGCTGAGGATCTCCTGACCTCGATCCGCCCCTTCGTGCGCAAGTTCCATTCCTCGGAATATATCAATGCGCTCGCCAACGGCGATATCTGCATCGCCTTCGGCTATTCCGGCGACGTGCTGCAGGCCCGTAACCGTGCCGCTGAAGCCAAGAACGGCGTCAACATCGGCTATTCGATCCCGACCAAGGGCGCGCAGATGTGGTTCGACGTCATGGCGATCCCGGCCGATGCGCCGCATGTCGAAGAAGCCCATATCTTCCTCAACTACATCATGAAGCCCGAAGTCATCGCCAAGGCCAGCAACTTCACCGCATACGCCAACGGCAACAAGGCATCGCAGCAGTTCGTGAGCAAGGACGTGCTTGATGATCCGGCCGTCTATCCGACCGATGCGGTCCGCGAGAAGCTGTTCACGCTGACCCCGTGGGACGCGAAAACGCAGCGCGTGGCAACGCGCTTGTGGACAAAGGTCACCACAGGCCAATAATTCGAAGCGGCCCGGACGGCAACGTCCGGGCCTTTCCTTATGAGGATAGTTCAGGAATCACGAGCGCGCCGGGACGGGGAAGAGCCGGCGCCGAAGCATTTCTAGGAAATTGCGCAGCGGTTTTCCGTCCGGAATGCGGAAATGCTCTAGGCAAGCCCATCAGGGCATCCATTTGGGGATAGATGATGAAGTCACTCGGTAATATCCGGCGTTCTTTTGCTCCTTGGACCGATCCTTCGGCCAAGCCTTACATTTCCTTCAAGAATGTGACGAAGAAGTTCGGTGATTTTACCGCCGTCGACGACCTCTCCCTGAATATCTACAATCGCGAATTCTTCGCCCTTCTCGGCGCCTCCGGCTGCGGCAAGTCCACGCTTCTACGCATGCTCGCCGGTTTCGAGCAGCCGACGACGGGCGAGATCGTGCTCGATGGCCAGGATCTGGCCGGCACGCCGCCTTATCGTCGCCCGGTCAACATGATGTTCCAGTCCTATGCGCTGTTTCCGCATATGTCGGTTGAGAAGAACATTGCCTTTGGTTTGCGGCAGGATGGTATGCCGAAGGCCGAGATCGACGACCGCGTCGCGCAGATGCTGAAGCTCGTCAAACTCGAGCAGTTTGCCAAGCGCAAGCCCAACCAGCTTTCCGGCGGCCAGCGTCAGCGCGTGGCGCTCGCCCGCTCGCTTGCCAAGCGACCGAAGGTGCTGCTGCTCGACGAACCCCTGGGCGCGCTCGACAAGAAGCTGCGCGAGGAAACCCAGTTCGAACTGATGGATCTGCAACAGAACCTGGGGCTCACCTTCGTCGTCGTCACCCACGATCAGGAAGAGGCGATGACCATGGCTGATCGCATCGCGGTGATGAGCCACGGCAAGGTGGTGCAGGTGGCGACGCCGGCCGAGATCTACGAGGCGCCCAATTGCCGTTTCGTCGCTGACTTCATCGGCGATGTGAACATCCTCGATGGCAATGTCACGTCGTCGCAATCGGGCATCGTCGAGATCGCGGTTGATGCGGGCTTCACCGTGCGCACGGCCGCCGGCGATACGCCATCGGCCGGAAGCCGCGCCAGCCTCGCGATCCGTCCGGAAAAGCTCAGGGTGTCGCCGCGGCCGCCCGCCAATGCATCCCTCAACGCCGCCGAAGGCGAGATCTGGGACATCGCCTATCTCGGCGACATGACCGTCTTCCACGTCAAGCTGAAGAGCGGGCAGGTCGTGAAGGCATCGTCGCTGAACGCGGTTCGCGCCGTGGAAGAGCCCTTCGCCTACGACCAGGACGTCTGGGTCTCCTTCGACGAAAATGCCGGCGTCTTGCTGAAGGATTGACCATGAGAGCGCTCGGTTCCCTAATCTATCAGCGCCTCGTCATCATCGTCCCCTACACGTGGTTGCTGCTCTTCTTTCTCGCGCCCTTCCTCATCGTCTTCCGCATTTCGCTGTCGACGAAGGCCCTGTCGGTGCCGCCCTATGACCCGTCCTTCGCCTGGAGCGACAGTTTCGCCGACTGGTGGGACAAGCTGCAGACCATGTCGTTCGACAACTACGTGTGGCTGACCGGCGACCCGCTCTACATGAACGCCTATATCGAGAGCCTGCAGATCGCCGGCATCTCAACGCTTCTGACGCTCATCATCGCCTATCCCATCGCCTATGGCATGGCGCAGGCCCCGCGCACGATCCGCCCGACCCTGTTGATGCTGGTCATCCTGCCCTTCTGGACGAGCTTCCTGATCCGCGTCTATTCCTGGATGTCGATCCTGAGCACCACGGGGCTGTTGAACCAGCTGCTGATGGCGCTCGGTATCATCCACCAGCCGCTCGTCATCCTCAACACCAATACCGCCGTCTATATCGGCATGGTCTATTCCTACCTGCCGTTCATGGTGCTGCCGCTTTATTCTTCACTTGAGAAGATGGACGGCACGCTGATCGAGGCGGCGCAGGATCTCGGCTGCACGCCGATCGGCGCCTTCTGGCGCGTCACGTTTCCGCTCTCCATTCCGGGCGTCGTCGCCGGCTGCATGCTGGTCTTCATTCCGGCCGTCGGCGAATTCGTCATCCCCGATCTGCTGGGCGGCTCGCAAACGCTGATGATCGGCAAAGTGCTCTGGACGGAATTCTACAGCAATACCGACTGGCCGCTGGCCTCGGCGGTGGCGACCATCCTGCTTCTGGTGCTGGTGGTGCCCATCGTCTTCTTTCAGCATTTCCAGGCCAAGGCCGACGAGAAGGGGAGATAACCAATGATCCGCTGGTCCCGCTTCAATATCGTCTCGGTCACGCTCGGCCTGGCTTTCCTTTACCTGCCGATCCTGCTGCTGGTCATCTATTCCTTCAACAGTTCGCGCCTCGTCACCGTCTGGGGCGGCTTCTCGACACAGTGGTACGTCCACCTCTTCAGCAATGACGTCATGCTGAGCGCCGCATGGCTGACGGTGCGCATCGCGCTGCTGTCGGCAACCATTGCCACCGTGCTCGGCACGTTCGCGGCCATCACCTTGGTCCGCTACACGCGCTTCCGCGGCCGTATCCTGTTCTCGGGGATGATTTACGCGCCGCTCGTCATGCCCGACGTCATCACCGGCCTGTCGCTGTTACTGCTCTTCGTAACGTCAGGCGTCGACCGTGGCTTCTGGACGATCGTCATGGCGCATACGACGCTGACCATGTGCTTCGTCGCCGTCGTCGTGCAGTCGCGCCTTCTGACCTTCGATCGCTCGATCGAGGAGGCGGCGCTGGATCTGGGCGCGCCGCCGGTGCGCACCTTCTTCGAGGTGACGCTGCCGATCATCGCGCCGGCCGTCTTCTCGGGCTGGGTGCTGGCGCTGACCCTCTCGCTCGACGATCTGGTGATTGCAACCTTCGCATCCGGCGCCGGCGCCAAGACGCTGCCAATGCTGATCTACAGCCAGGTCAAGCTTGGAGTAACGCCGGAAATCAACGCCATCTGCACCATCCTGATCGGCGTGGTCGCCGTCGGCGTCATCTGCGCCTCCATCGTGACCAAGCGTCGCGAGGTTCAGCGGCAGCGGGATGAACAGGCCGCCGCCGCGGCCTGAGGCCGACGAGGCAGGCTATTGCTGCGGCTGTGCCGGCTTCTGCAGGAGTGTCGCAACCGGCGAAATCACCGGATTCGGCCAGCTGCCACCGATGAAGAAGGGCAGCATCGGCAGTTCGTCGGCATCGGAGGGCGATGTCGCCTCGATTGCGCCGGAAAGCGCCAGACCGTTGGTGCGGAACGGAACGACGCCATTGAAGCTGATCGTTTCGTTGCGGCCCGTGATGGCTGCATTCTGCACCTCGGCAGAACCCTTGGCGAAACTTGCATCGACATTGATGCTGTCGAAGTCGAAGGATGAATCGGCGATGTCGCTCATCCGGAAGAAGGCCTTTTCGGCGGCAAGCGTCCGGAAGGTTGAGATATCGAACTGGCGAAACGACCCTGCCGACGACGTGAAATGCAGGGTGCCGGCGACGTCGCTGAGGTTCGCAACCCAGATCGGCTTGGTGGTGCTGAGCGAAAGATCGAGCGACGCCGATGACGGCATCGGCAGCGGACCTATCAGCTTCAGCCGCGTGAAGAGACCGCCGAAATCCGCATTTCGGATCGATATCTGCAATTTGCCGCCGCCGTCGAAATCGCCCGGAGCGACCTCGAGATGCGCCGTCAGCGACCCGCTTTCGAAGCCGCTGTCGCCGATGTCGAACTTGGCCTTGCCGCCTGCCACCAGCAGGCTGGCGCCGATATTCTCGAACCGGAAGGGCCCCAGAGCCGCCTTGTTCGATGAAAGGCGCATATCGAGATCGAGCCGCTGCAACGGATTGCCGTTCAGCAGCGCGTCGATGGCGGTTTCGGCCGCAAGACGCATGGAGAAGGCGGCCAGAAACGGATTGAGGTTCATCTGGTCGAAGGCTAGTGTGCCGGAAATCTTCGGCTTGCCCGCTTTGGTGTAGTTCAGGTCCATGATGCCGGAGGCTGTGGAATCATTGATCTTGAAGCTGAGATTGTTGAAGCGCAGGCCGTTGTCGATCGCCGCGATATTGGCGCTGAGCGAAATATTCTTGAGAGCGTCGGCGGCCGGCAGGCGCTGGCCGCTCCAGGCGATGAAGGAAGGCACATTCGGCACGCTGAGGTCCAGGTTGCCCGACAGAGCCGAGAAGTCCGATATGCTGGTGACGCCGGTATAAGTCCAGCTGATCACCGGCGAGACGAAGCTGGTCGTGGTGTTCACGTTCTTGCCGGCAAAGAAGAGCAGCGGCTGCGCCGAATCGAAATTCAGCTTGATGTCCTGGCCGTTGAAGCGGGCAAGGATGACGGCGCTCAGCGCCTGGGAAAGCCGCGGCCAGGAGATGTCGGCATTGACCGCGCCCAGCTTGTAGATGTTGCCGCTGCGCTCGTCGGTCATCTCGACGCTGCCGTCCTCGATGGTCAGCATGCCGATGGCGGCGTCCTGATCCTTCCGCATCGGCAAGCCCTGGCCGGAAGACGTTTCCACCTGCTCGATCGCCTTGGAAAGACGGCCTTCGTTCGTCCAGTCGATCAGGCCGTTTTCGTCACGGCGGATATAGAGGATGGGGCGCAGGAAATGGAATTCGTGAAAATGCGCGTGCCCCCGGATCGCCGACCACAGGGAGAAATCCGCTGAAAGACTGTCGACATGGCCGAGGACTTTGCCGTTGCGCGTCGGCTCGCGGATAGTGACCTGATTGAGAGTCACGCGCGGCGTCGGCCAGAATTCCAGCGTCGGATCGCCCTCGATCTGGGCGCGATATCCCGTCCAGTCCGACAAGGCCTTCTCGATGCCGGAGCGCACCAGCCCACTTGAAATCAGGAAAGGCGCGGTCGCTCTGAAGACAGCGAACACGATGAGGATCGTGAGAAGAATGATGCCGGTCGTGCGAGCAACGGCAGGCAGCCAGCGTGAGGCCGAACGCATCGTCAACCGCCATCTATTGTTTTTCGAAGCTCTCATGATCCCGTGGAGACTCTTGAACTGATAGGGATAATCTGCCTGAGTTTGCCGGATATAGGAAATGTTTGTCGGATGCAAACACCACGCACTGGCAATACCCACAACACCGTGATTTTATAATGCGCTGCAGCATCGCTATATAGAGCGAAAAGCGGGAGAGAGAAATATGCAGGATCAGCAGCCGCTCTGGACGCCGACGGAGGAGTTTCGCCGCCAGAGCCCGATGTTTGCCTTCATGCAGGAGTGCAACCGCCGTTTCGGCCTGTCGTTGTCCGACTTTGCCGGCCTCCACGGCTGGTCCATTGCCGACCGCGAAAACTTCTGGTCGGCAGTCTGGGATTTCTGTGGCGTGAAGGGCAGGCGGGGCGAGCGGGCGCTGATCAATGGCGACCTCATGCTGGAAGCCCGCTTCTTTCCCGATGCCGAGCTGAACTTCGCCGAAAACCTTTTGTCGCGCAGCGGCGAGGGCGATGCGCTTGTCTTCTGGGGGGAGGACAAGGTGCGCGATCGCTGGTCATGGGATCGATTGGCCGCGATGGTATCCCGCCTGCAGCAGGCCTATCGCGCCGAAGGCGTCGGCAAGGGAGACCGCGTGGCGGCGATGATGCCGAACATGCCGGAAACCATCGCCTTCATGCTGGCGGCCGCGTCGATCGGCGCGATCTGGTCTTCCTGCTCCCCGGATTTCGGCGAGCAGGGCGTCATGGATCGTTTCGGCCAGATCGAGCCGAAGCTCTTCATCGCCTGCAGCGGCTATTGGTATGGCGGCAAGCTGCAGGACATCACCGCCAAGGTCAGTGCCATTGCCCAGCGCCTGAAGGCGCCGACTGTTATCGTGCCTTATGCCGGCAATGCCGAGGTGGTCGTCGCAGCAACGCCGGGCGCGCGGACGCTTGAAGATCTGGTCGCGCCCTTCGAGCCGAAGCCGGTCGAATTCGAGCCAGTCTCCTTCTCCCATCCGCTGTTCATCCTGTTTTCCTCGGGCACCACCGGCGTTCCGAAGTGCATCGTGCATTCCACTGGCGGCGCGCTGCTGCAGCTCATCAAGGAACATCGCCTGCATTGCGGCGTCGTGCCGGGGGAAAAGGTCTTCTATTTCACCACCTGCGGCTGGATGATGTGGAACTGGCTGGTGACCGGCCTTGCCGCTGGCGCGACGCTCTGCCTCTATGACGGATCGCCCTTCGCCCCCGACGGCAACATCCTCTTCGACTATGCTCAGGAAGAAAAATTCGCACTCTTCGGGACCTCGGCGAAATATATCGATGCCGTGCACAAGAGCGGCCTCACGCCGAAGACCTCGCATGATCTTTCAAATCTGCGGTTGATGACCTCCACCGGCTCGCCGTTGTCGCCGGAGGGCTTCTCCTTTGTCTATGAGGGCATCAAGGACGACATTCAGCTCGCCTCCATCTCCGGCGGCACCGACATCGTTTCCTGCTTCGTGCTCGGCAATCCCCTCCAGGCGGTCTGGCGCGGCGAGATCCAGGGGCCGGGCCTCGGCCTTGCCGTCGATGTCTGGAACGACGAGGGCAAGCCGGTGCGCCAGGAGAAGGGTGAGCTGGTCTGCACCAAGGCCTTCCCCTCCATGCCGGTCATGTTCTGGAACGATCCGGAGCGCGCAAAGTATCGCGCCGCCTATTTCGAGCGTTTCGACAATGTCTGGTGTCATGGCGACTTCGCCGAGTGGACAGAGCATGGCGGCCTCGTCATTCACGGCCGTTCGGACGCGACCCTCAATCCCGGCGGCGTGCGCATCGGCACGGCCGAGATCTACAATCAGGTCGAGCAGATCCCGGAAGTTCTCGAAGCGCTCTGCATTGGCCAGGAATGGGACGATGACGTGCGCGTCGTGCTCTTCGTCCGCCTCGCTTCCGGCGTTTCGCTGACCGAGGAACTGGTCAAGACGATGAAGACTCGCATCCGCACCGGCGCTTCTCCGCGTCACGTGCCGGCCAAGATCATCGCCGTTGCCGATATTCCCCGCACGAAATCCGGCAAGATCGTCGAGCTGGCGGTGCGCGAAGTCGTGCATGGCCGCCCGGTCAAGAACAAGGAAGCGCTCGCCAATCCGGAGGCGCTTGATCTCTTTGCGGAGCTCGAAGAGCTCAAAAGTTAAGGTGGGCCTTAAAACTGAGGGGCAAACGATGACCCTCATTTGGTAACTTGCCGTTAAGAAAGCTTGGTCAAAGGTAAAAGCCGACTTGAGACCGTTCGCATGAGCTGGAGCGGATTGGAGCTGCCCTTGGCTCCCGAGACATGAAGTTTGCCGACTCGAGCTTGCTTTCGACAGCATAAACTTCAAAGGCAGCGCGATTCGCTGCCTTTTTTTCGTTTCGTTCCGCACGAAAACGCCTCTCCTCTGTACATTATCGCGGTGAGCAAGTATGTGCACGGCTGAAGAAGAGGTTCGCGACGTGCGAGCCACGATGATCGCCGCCTGCTGGCGCGCGAAGAATTCCGAAAGACAGATGATGACTGATTTCGAAGGCATCGCTCCGGCGATTGCCCAGGCTTTGGCGAAGCGCGGTTACGAAACGCTGACGCCGGTGCAGAAGGCCATGCTTGATCCGGGCCTCGCCGGCAAGGACGCGCTCGTTTCCGCCCAGACGGGTTCGGGCAAGACGGTTGCCTTCGGCCTGGCGCTGGCGCCCGGCCTGCTCGATGGCTCGGAGCGCTTCGGCCCCGCCGGAGCGCCGCTGGCATTGGCGATCGCCCCGACGCGCGAACTGGCGCTGCAGGTCCAGCGCGAGCTGGAATGGCTATATGCGCTGACCGGTGCAACGATCGCCTCCTGCGTCGGCGGCATGGACATGCGTACCGAGCGGCGCACACTGGAACGCGGCGCCCACATCGTCGTCGGCACGCCCGGCCGCCTCTGCGACCACATTCGCCGCAACTCGCTCGATATTTCCAAGCTGCGCGCCGTCGTTCTCGACGAGGCCGACGAGATGCTCGATCTCGGCTTCCGCGAGGATCTGGAATTCATTCTGGAAGCCTCGCCCTCCGAGCGCCGCACCCTGATGTTTTCCGCGACCGTGCCGCGCTCGATCGCCAAGCTCGCCGAAAACTACCAGCGCGACGCCGTCCGCATCGCCACTGCTTCCGAAGCCAAGCAGCATGTTGATATCGACTACCGCGCGCTGACCGTGGTGCCGAACGACAGGGAAAACGCCATCATCAACGTGCTCCGCTATTATGAGGCGCGCAACGCCATCGTCTTCTGCTCGACGCGTGCCGCCGTCAATCATCTGACGGCGCGGTTCAACAATCGCGGTTTCTCGGTCGTCGCCCTCTCGGGCGAACTCAGCCAGAACGAGCGCACCCATGCGCTGCAGGCCATGCGCGACGGCCGCGCCCGCGTCTGCATCGCAACCGACGTTGCCGCTCGCGGCATCGATCTGCCGGGCCTTGAGCTGGTGGTGCACGCCGATCTGCCGACCAACCCGGATACGCTGCTGCACCGCAGCGGCCGTACCGGCCGCGCCGGCAACAAGGGCGTCAGCGCCCTCATCGTGCCGCTCAGCGCCCGCCGTCGCACGGAACGTTTGCTGGAAGCCGCCCGCATCCGCGCCACCTGGGCAAAGCCGCCGTCCGCCGACGAGGTGAGCCAGCGCGACGACGAGCGTCTTCTCGCCGATCCGGTCTTTGCCGGGCCGCTTGCCGAGGACGAACAGTCGATCGTCCAGCAGCTGCTGGAGCGTCACGGCGCCGAGCAGGTCGCCGCAGCCTTCCTGCGGCAGTACCGCGCCGGTCACTCCGCGCCCGAGGAATTGCAGGATGTGCCGGCAGAAGGCGAGCGCAGAAAGCCCCGCCGCGACGATTTCCCGGTCACGCCTCGCGATGAGGGTTCTTCCGGCGGACGAAATGACTTTACCGACGGCGTCTGGGTTTCGCTCTCCGTCGGCCGCAAGCAGAATGCCGAGCCGCGTTGGCTGATCCCCATGCTTTGCCGCAACGGCAACCTGACCAAGCGCGATATCGGCGCGATCAAGATGCAGCCGGAGGAAACCTTCGTCGAGCTTGCGCCTGAGGGAGCCGAGCGCTTCCTCTCGGCCATCGGCCCGGACAAGACCCTTGAGCGCGGCATCCGCGTCAAGCAGCTCGCCGGCATGCCGGATTTCCAGGCCAAGCGGGAAGGCGGCTTCGCCAAGAAGAAGCCTTTCGCCGACAAGGGGCCTCGCTCGAACGATGCCCCCAAGCCGAAATGGAAGTCCGATCGCAAGCCGGAGCGAGCACATGCCGGCGAGGGCAGCGTTTCGGAACGCGCAGACAAGAAGCCCTGGGCGAAAAAGCCCGGCAAGTCGCCTTTTGCCAAGGACGACAGCCCGCCGAAGGGCGGCAAGCCGAATTCCAGGGCCGCACGCAAGGCTGCGAAGACGAGGGGCGAATAATCTATGGCAGCCGCGCTGAAATAAGCGCGGCACGCCCACTGCCGTTGTCGCTATCTTGCTGCGACGACCACATCGCAGGCAGCGAATGAGCCGGACTGGCGGTAGACGTTGAGAAAATCTCTGCTGCTAGAACTCGGCTGGTAAGATAGAAATCGGCGACTTTTGGAGTGTGTTGCACTCGGTGCCGGATTTTCTGATACGTAGCCTTCGACCTGATGATACCGACGCCATTGTCGGCCTGTACGAAGCAGCGTCCGCACGGGATATCAATATCGGGCCGATTACGGCGGCCCAATGGACAGACTTCGTGCAGCGCCCTCACAATAAAGGCGGGCAGGATTTCCGGGTTGCCGTCCAAGACAATCAGCTCATCGGCCTGGCAGAGTCCTCCTTGCGCGATCAGGACGGCCGTCAGGTCCGCTTTTTCAAGCTGGTGATTGACCCTTCGAGGCGTCGGCAAGGTGTGGGAACGGCTCTCTTGAAGGAGCTCCTGGCGCTGAATGCTCGCGACAGCGCTCTCTCGTTTCAGACATTGGCGGCCAGCGATTGGCGCGACGGCCTTGCTTTTCTGGAAAGGCTTGGCTTTCTGCATATCGAGTCCGAGATCACCATGCGGTGCTTGTCATTGTCGGCGCAGACGCCCGTTTTGCCTGATGCGGTCGTTGTTGAGCGCATCGAGGCACCATGGCATCTGGCGGCTGAGGTCGCGGATCTCCACAACGCCGCCTTCGCCTTGGACGTTGCGTTTCGAAGCTACAGCGTCGGCGAGATGCAGCAGATTCTGGCGGAGGAAGGCCAAGTGCTTTGGGTCGTCAGGGACCACTCCCGCATTCTGGGTTACTGTCGAATGGAGTGCGAACCAGGCTTGATCTGGCTTGAGCAGATCGCCATTGATCCGGGCCATCAGAGCCGCGGTCTTGGGATGGCGCTCGCCTATGGAGCATTGCAAGCTGCTGGGATTGATCACGGCCGCCCCGCCGGCCTCAATGTTTCCAGTGTTAACGGCAAGGCGCGATCGATGTATCGGAAACTTGGCTTCGCGATCCGCCGGGAGGTTCGCCGATACAGCGTATCGCAGCTGGATCTGATAGGCCGCATGGCGATAGCCCGATGACTTGAAGGCCGACGGCGCTCTTGCAAGGCTGCTCACTCGCGCGGAGAACAGCCCCGACCGCTCTCCTATGACGTGAAGCTGAGATCATCGGCCGGGTTCATCGCCGCCGTTGACCCAATAGTGCTGGGATATGTTCCGACCGTTTTCGAGGATGTGAGCGGCAATTTCCGGATTGCCGCCCATGAAGGTTTCCGGATCGGCTCCGCACAACAGAAGGAAAAGCTTCTGGTGCGCGACGGAGGCAAAGTATTCATATGCAGGCGGGACCTCCTGCGATCCGATGGATCGTAGGTCTTCGGCCGCTTGTTTGCTGGCGTCCTCGATCGCCTTGTAGATCGTCGTCAACATGGCCCGTTCGGCTCGGTCCTGAATGTCCAGATATTGTTTCTCGGCCGGTGTTGGAACGGGGCAGCTGTTGCTCACGATATGCATCTCCTGCGTGAATTGTGCGGTAGGCTAATGCCTTTTAATTGTGTCCGCTTTACGCTGCAGGCAAGAGATTTCAATCGGACAGCTCGTGCTGAGGGCGGACAGATTGTAGTGGTAGTTAGGTGCCCTATTTGGTGTTGCGGGCCGTCTTGTCGATGGCGATCTTGCTGGATTTCAAATGTGAATGCCCTGCGCCGCGGGGGCTGGAGGGGCAATGTACCGATTTTTTGTGCGCGTGATTGCGGCGCTTGGACTTTCCCTCAGTTCGGCGGCGGCAATGGACGCTAATCTGATCAAGAAATTTCATGATGCCGTGCATATCGGGGATATCGCGGCAGTCAGAACGATGCTTGCGAGCGATCCGGCTCTAGCGACTTCAGCCGATCAGTACAAATTCCAACCCATCCACCTTCTCGACATGTATTTCGAGCCAGAAATTCTTGATCTCCTGCTCGCCAATGGAGCCGATATCAATGCGAAGAACGAAGACGGCGTCACGATTCTCCACATCATCACCGATCCGGATGCCGTGGATGTCCTGATCAGAAAGGGCGCTCAGATCGAGGCGCGTGACAAGAATGGCCGAACGCCTTTGATCATGCAGGCGAGCGAAAAGCAAAATGGCCCCGACGTGGTCGAGGCCCTGCTTGCACACGGCGCAGATCCGAATGCCAAGGATGACAAAGGCAAGACGGCCCTTTTCATTGCGCGGGAAAGCGGCGATGAGGAGCTTATCGACCTACTGTTGAAGAGCGGCGCCAAAGACTGATGTTGTGGGCGGATCGCAGTTATGAGGAGCTGCGTCGGCCGCCTCATCTGCGAGATGTCAGCCACACCCCCACCAGCGTTACCGCCAATCCGACGAACATCGCTGTCGTCAATGGTTCGGAAAACAGCGCCCAGGCCCATAGCATGGTCACGGGCGGGCTGAGATAGATGGCGGCGCTGACCTGCGCCACCGGGAAGAGGCGCAGGCTGGTATAGTAGACCGAATAGGCGACGAAGGTTGCGAACAGGATCAGCCATATGACGCCGATCGCGAAGCCCCGCGTCATCGGCGGGGCGATATCACCCTGCATCATCGCGCAGATGCCGAACAGCACCGAAGCGGTCAGGGTATGGATGCAGAGGCTTTGATGAACGGGCATATGCCCTGTTCGCTGCCGCTTGTGCAGCACCGATGCGAAGGCAAAGATCAGCATGGAACCGACAGTCAATCCATAGGCCCAGATCGGAGCCGCACCGAAGCTGAGGCTATCAAGCGATACGATCAGCACGCCTGCGACCGCGATTGCCGTTCCCAGCCATTGGCGCCGGCTCAGCCGCTCCCCCAGGACCGGTTGGGAGAGAGCCGCAATCGCGAGCGGCAGCAGATCGGAAATCAGCGCCACCAGCCCCGTCGGCACCCGCTGTTCGATCGCAAGCGCAAACCCGCCGAGATAGAGGAAAACCGACATGACGCCGAACAGCATTTGCTGCCCGATTGCGCGCATCCGCATTCTCGGCCCGATCGCCAGAGCAAAAGGCAGCAGGATCAGGCCCGACAGAAGTGTCCGCCAGAACAGGACCAGCATGACGCTCGCCTCCTGGCTGGCATAACGGATGCCGATGAAGCCGGAACTCCAGCTGAGGATCAGGATCACGGCCATTACGGGCCAAAGGAAGCGGCGTTCGTTTGGCGCTGGCTGCGCTAGGCTTTGGTCCGTCATCATGGTCTCGATCGAATGGCTTTCACGGCCAGCCATAAGCGAGAGCAGGCTCGAATACACATGACAAATATCGATTGCAGCATGACATTTCAGTCGTATAGCTCATGACGATTTGCCAGATGTCGCCGGAACATGCATTCTTTTCGGACGACGACCACTCTAGCCGAAGCCGAGTTTGCCATGACCGAATTCAACAGCCGACGCCTGGAAATCGATGCCCTGCGCGCGCTATGGGCAATCCGCCATCACGGCGGCATCACCCGCGCGGCGGAAGCCCTCGGCCTGTCGCAATCCGCCGTCAGCCACAAGATCAAGAGGCTCGAGACGAGCCTTGATTGCGATCTCCTCAGCCGCAAATCCGGAGCGCCGGTATTCACCGCAGCGGGTGACGATCTGCTCGAATATGCCGGGCGTATCCTCGGCCTGCATGACGAGGCGCTGCTGAGCCTGTCGAAGACGTCGCTTGCCGGCCGCGTCGCCCTCGGCCTGACCGAGGATACGACCTGCACCGATCTTGCCCGCATATTGGGGCGCTTCCGCCGTCTGCATCCGAATGTTTCCGTACGCACCAAGGTTCGCATGAGCCTCGTCCTGCGGGGAATGTTGGAGCGGGGAGAGCTCGACGCGGCCATCATCCAGGTCTTCGCCCACGAGGTCCGCCCGACCGATGTCGTCCTTTTTCGCGAGCAGCTGCATTGGGTCAAGCATCCCGAGCTGTCCTTGCCGCTGGATGAACCCGTCCCGTTCCTCTCCTTCGACGAGGAATGCTTCTATCGCCGATGGGCGCTCGACATCGGACAGGACGGCGGTGCGGTGCTTGAAACCGTATTTGAGTGCACCAGCTCGGCAGGGATTGTCGCGGCTGTCAGCGCGGGCTTGGGCGTGGCGCTTCTTAACGGCCGTCATTTGCAGCCAGACATGGAGATCATCACCCAGGGCCTGCCGGCCCCACCTGCCTTGGCCTATGTGGTGCGCCGCGGCCGCAAGGTGAGAAATCCCGCGCTCGATACGCTCGTTGGAGAAATCGAGAGCGAGATCAGCCGTTATGGAGGGCTGGCACTGGCGAGTTGAGCGGGTCGGCCCTCTGTCGATCGGGAATCGATGCCTCTGTTCCGGCAGCATCCCATCGAATGCGGTGATGTTTGATAGAGAAAGCCGATGTTCTTGCTGGAAGTTTGCAGCCATTACGCGATTGGGGCAGAGTATCCTCTTCTACCGGATAGCGGGATGGAGCGGCTTACCCATGCTGATCGGCTCATGTCACTGCGGCAAATCAGGCTGGACGCTCGAAGGCGATCCGGGCTCGATCACCGCCTGCAACTGCACGCTCTGTCGCCGCTATGGCGCGCTGTGGGCCTATGACTATGAAGGGGAGCGGATTTCCGTAACGGGATCGACGGCCTCCTATGCCCGCGCGGAGAAGGAGCCGACCCTCGAAATATTGTTCTGCCCGTCCTGCGCCAACGTCTTGAGCTGGCGTGGCCTGCGGCTTCAAAGGGATGGCCGCCGGCGCATGGCCGTCAATCTGCGACTGGCGCCGCCGGATCTGGTCGCCGACCTGCCGATCGATCACTTCGATGGGCTCGACACGTTCGAAGATCTTCCTTCGGACGGTCGATGTGTGCGCGACCTCTGGTTTTGACGGCGAGCCGAGGTTTTCTCAGTTGGCCAGCACCCTCGGCGAGGGGAAGGTGATCTCGACCAGCGTGCCCTCGTTCGGGGCCGAATTGATCGAGAAGGTCGCGCGGTTGGCGTCAACCATCGCCTTGGTCAGCGGCAGGCCGAGGCCCGTGCCGTCGCCGCGCTTGCGCGCGTTGGTGGAGACCTGCCGGAAGGGCTTCATTGCCTGCTCCAGCTCCGAGCGCGTCATGCCGACGCCCGTATCCCGGATGCGCATCACGACGCTGCCATTGCCTTCATAGGCTGTCGATACAACGATCTGGCCGCCCGACGGGGTGAAACGGATGGCATTCGCAAGGATGTTCAGCGCGATCTGCTTGATGGAGCGCAGGTCGGCGACGACATTCGGCACGGCCTGCGACAAAGCGGTGCGGATGATGACGCGTTGGCTGTTGGCCTGCGGCTGCACCAGCGATACCGCCTCGGTGATCGCTTCGTTAAGACCGACGGAGGCGAAATCCAGGTCCATCTCGCCGGCTTCGATCTTGGAGATATCCAGGAGATCGTTGACGATATCGAGCACATGCCGGCCGGAGCGGCCGATATCGGTCGCATATTCGACATAGCGCGAGTGGCCGATCGGCCCGAAGCGCTCGCCGGCCATCATGTCGGAAAAGCCGATGATGGCGTTGAGCGGCGTGCGGATTTCATGGCTGACGCGGGCCAGGAAGTCCGTCTTGTGCGCATTGGCGGTTTCGGCGGCACGCTTGGCATTGCGCAACTCTTCCTCGGTTCGCTTCCATTGCGTGATGTCGCGGATGACAGCGCAGTAGCCGTTCGAGGAATTCAGCCGGCCCATGGTCATGAACAGCGGCACGAAGCCGCCAGAGGCCTCGCGGCCGATCACTTCGCGGCCGTCGTTGAGCACGCTGGCAACGCCATGGCCCGAGAGTCCGCCGAGATAATCAAGCACAGCCTTCTGGCTCTCATGCGCAAACAGCATGACGAAGGGTTTGCCGCGCGTTTCCTGATCGTCATAGTTGAAGAGAGCACTCGCGGAGCGGTTCATCGAACGGATCTCGCCGTCCTGGCCGATGATGATGACGCCGTCCGTCGCCGTCTCCAGAGTCGAACGCAGTTCCTCGATTTCGACCTGCAGCTTGGCGACCTTTTCGAGGATGCGCTCGGGGCGGGCTTCTTCGGGGATCGGCGGCGGCGTTGGCGGCTCGCTCCGTTCCACCGGCATCAGCGCCAGCATCAAGGCCGTGCCGTCGTCCCAGCGGATCGATTGCAGCCGGGCCGTAACAGGCACCAGCGCATCGTCGGCGCGCACGACCATCATCGTGCCGGGCTGCTCGGTCTTGCCCTCGAGATCGTTGCGCTGCAGCAGCGCATCCAGCCCGCCGACCTGTTCGAGCTCGTCGAGGTTCTCGTAGCCGGTCAGCCGCAGGAATTCAGGATTGCCATGGATCAGCCGGTCGCCGGCATGAACGAGGATGGCAAGCGGCAGCTGATCGACGATATCGGGCGACAGGCCGGAGCGCATCTTCACGCGCGGTGGGATGCTGTTGCTCAGAACATCGAGCGGATCGAAATCCTCTTCCGGCTCGGCCGATGTCGGCGAAGCTTCGCCGCCTGCTTTCGGGCCGCTTTCGTCTGAGGCCTCGATAAATTTCACAACCGGCGTCGATGCTTTTTCTTCCGCGCTTGGCGCAACTGGCTGACCGTCATCGGCGTGGCCATTTCCATCTGCCGCTTCGGAGAGAATCTCGTCGGCCGCATTCGGCTGCGGGGTGATATCGGCAGCTTCTTCGTGCCGCTCGTCGTGAGGCTGTTCCGACGGCGGTTCCGTGCGCTTGCCGAAAGGCTCCAGCTGGCGGGCGATCTCGCGGAAGGCGGCCTGCTCGCTGAGCGACAGGGCAGCTTGCGTCAACGTCCGGCGCTCGTGCAGGCGAACGACCTTGTCCGATTCCCGACGGCCCGGCGTCTCGGAAATCCGCAGGGCAGGGGGTTCGTAACGCGGGGCCGCATCAGCTCCCGTGGTATCCTGCGTTGGGCTTTCGATTTCTTCAATGGCCGGAGGCGTCTCGGCTTCGGAAGCCGGCTGCTCGTTCGAGGCAGCTTCCGTTTCTGTCGGCATTTCAGCGACGGCGTCATCAACTTCATGCGCGCCAAGCGCCATGCCGCGCTTCATCGGATCTTCGACGGCATCCGCCAGACGGACGACACCGAAACCACGGAAGCCGTCGAATTCGCGGCTGCGCGTATAGGTAGGCAGGGCGGCGAGATCGACCGGCACGGTCAGGCTCGTGCCTTCTACCGGCCAATAGATCGTACGGCCGGACCACGTATCGCGCCGCGCCAGCAATTCGGCGATCTTGCCATCCGGATCGAGATTGAAACGGCGGGCGACATCGGCAAAGGCCGTCCCGGCGATCTGGGCGGCATGCGGTCCCACGGCATCGGCGAATTCGCGGGAAACCTCGCTGAAGTTGCCGACGGCATCGATCTTCCAGACGAAGCGGGTGGCGCGCCCGTTTCGCTTGAAGCTGAAGCCTTGCGTGGGAGTATTTTCAATGGCGACTGGAGCTTCCGGCCGAGGCGGCGCGGCCTCCGTCGTCTCTATGGTTGTGTGGTCCTCTTCGCCCGTTACCGTTTCGGGCTGAGACTCTGTGGCTGGAGCCTCGATATCGGCCACCACCTCGGGTTCGCTGCCGGGCGAGCCATGTGTGTCGGCTGCTTCTTCTTCTCCGGGTTCGTCCGAGTTTTGGACGATAGGCGCTGTCTCCTGTTGCTCGTCCGCCTGATATTCTGGCGTTTCGTCGAGCTCCTCGATGCCGGCCACCGCATCGATGACCTCGCCGGAGGGCGCGTTTGGAGCGACTTTCGGCTCCTCTTCCGCGGCCGCCGCTTCCAGCTCCTTGCGGGTTTCCTCGGCCTGCGGCTCCACGGCTGCAGCGGGGCGCCCCTGGCCGGCAAGGCTTCCTGTCGGATCGAGATGGCCGAGCGCCGTTTCGACGACAAACAACAGATGAAGGGCGGGAATCTCGGAGAGCTTGCCGATGGCGGCAGGCAGATAGCCGCGGCCCGTCGGGATTGGCCGCTTGATGAGCCGGTCCGGTTGAGCGCCGGCCATGGTCGTCAGCATCCGCGCTGTCTGCGGCGTCACGTCGAGCGTTCTGAAGCCGTGGGAGGCGGTAACGATTTCGCCGTCGCGGCCGATGACAGCCATGTGCGTATCGGGATCGTCGAACCCGTCGATCATTTGCTTGGCGCACTCGGCTGCCGTGAGCGGCTTCGAGGAGACCGGGGAGGAAAACAGCACGGCCTCTTCGCCGGCCTGGATGCGGATGAGCTCGACGGCCGCATTGACGACGGCGCGTTGGAAGCCCGAGGCCATGCGGATCAGGAAGGTGCGCTGGTCGCCGACCGCGCCGAGGCCGCGCGCCGTCGCTTCGATCTGGCGGAACGAGACGTCGCCGGACTTCGGCCCCTGCTCGACAAAATCGTAAATGACATCATAGCCGAAAAGGTTGGCGCCTGCGCCATTGGCCCAGAGCACGCGATCCATGCCGGTCGAGAACATGACCATGGCTTCACCGCGCGCGAAACGCTCCCGAACGCGCGGATGCACGGCAATGTCAATGAACGGATATTGAATTGCGGGCATTTTCCAACCTGTTTTGCGGGCGTGACCGCCTCTCGTGATTTAACGGTTTATTAATAACGGCGCCCCGCTTTTCGGTCCAGCGAAGGGCCCATCTTTCGGCCGGAAAGGTTAACGCGTTGTGCGTCGCACAAATATGTTGCACTGCACAATCTTCTATATTATATAGGCCTCACACAGGTTCACGAAGGGCGCCTCAGAGAGGGCCCATTTAGGAGCGTAATCATGGCTACTGTAAAGAAAGACGACGTTTTTTCAACGGCTGCATTCGATCCGTCCAAGTTCTCCGAATCCTTCCGCGACTTCGCGGAAAAGGGCGCTGCGCAGTCCAAGGAAGCCTTCGCCAAGCTGAAGGCCGCCACTGAAGAAGCCGGCAAGACGGTTGAAGCAACCGTGCAGACCGCACAGGCTGGTTCCGTCGAAATCGGCCTCAAGGCCATCGACGTGCTGCGCACCAATGCCGAAAGCTCGCTGGCTCACATGGAAGCCCTGCTTCGCGTCAAGTCCGTTGCCGAACTCTTCGAACTTCAGACCGCTTTCATCCGCAAGCAGGCCGAAGTCACCGTCGAGCAGGCCAAGTCCATTCAGGACACCACCAAGAAGGTTGCCGAAAAGCTGGCAAAGCCTGCCAAGGACGCCGCTGAAAAGGCAATGTCCTCCTTCAAGGCCTAATCGCTTTCGATACGCCTCCCAAGGCATGAACGTTCCGCTCCCGGATGAAAGCCTGGGGCGGGATTTTTCATATCCGGCGCACACGCGGCAGCACATCGCGTTGGATATCTGCAAAGCTTTTTTATATTGCGGGGAGATAGGACTTGAAATAATTTCAAAGTCCTCGTATGTCACCCCCGTTCGCGGCGACGCGAGCAAGTGCGGTTGTAGCTCAGTTGGTTAGAGCGCAGGTTTGTGGCACCTGAGGTCGGAGGTTCGAGACCCCCCAACCGTACCATTCTTTCCCAGATCTTTTCGTAGAAGATACCGTCGCCTTTGGCCTCGCGGGCTCATTTCTTGTCTTCAGGCTTCTTCGATACGTGGCCGGGCGATATCGGATCGCTTGCCGGAAACGTCTCTTCCAGCGCTTCTTCCAGATAATCGTCCTGTTCCTTGTGTTCCTTTTCGCTGGGTTTCTGCTGCTTCTTGTCACTCATCATCCTGGCTCCCTGATCTCTGTCTGAAATACTAGGCTTTGTCCGGTCTTTGTCCAGCAGCGAGGGTGGAGGGTCTGATGTTGAGGGCAGATACGGGCGTGCGGCAATCGCCTTTCGAAATTTATCTCGGAACTGTCCGTATCGCTCATCGTTCTCTTCGTATCAGCAACGAGACGAAAGGAGCGGGCATGTCCGTACCGAACGAGCCGATCCCCGAGTCGCCTCCGATGCCGGAACCCGGCTGGACGCCGAGGCCGCCGATCGAAGAACCCGAGCCGGACAGGTTACCGGACGAGGTTCCCGTTCCCAATCCCGACGAGAACGATGAGCCGCCAAAGCATGCGGTTGTACTTTCGACTAAATGGTTCCGATATTTTCGGCCCAGATGATGTTGGTTGTACAGTCAAAAGTTGTTATTTCCCCTTGTGACGGTTGAGCAAAAAGCTCATCATTTTCCGCAAATGAGGGGGATTGGATGCGGTTTGGGACAGCGGGCATAATTGGTATTGCCTTGGCGATGTTTTCATCTTCGGCTGAAGCAACAGACATGGAAAAGTTTCTGGAGAAAGCGGCAGGAAAGCTCGATGTATCGAGCGAGCCGATCATGGCCAACGGCATGCTGACGGCGTGCCAAATTGCCTTTGACGGGATTATTGAAGACACGACGACCGATGAACGTAAATATCTGAAAGTCGGCGGATCGGTCGGTATGTTTACCGGCGAGGGCCCAAAGAAGCATGTCGGCGCATTCATTCGGTTGATTGTCTTGTCTATTAACAAGTCCACCGGAAAGATGCGGCCGTCACGGCCTTCGCGAGTTTTTCTTGTTGATTCCGCATTCAACACCAACTTGGCAAGTCTTGTTAAGGCATCCCCAGCGGAAGCGCCTGGTGGATTGGATGCTATTTTTCTAATGTCGCCGAGTGGGGAGATTCTATTGGATGCCATCAAGCGCAGAAAGCTAGTTGTCGCCTTCAATCAAAATGACGGAAAGAGTGATATACGGTTGCCCATAGAGCTCAGTGCCACCGATGACATTGATCGACGTGTGAAAGGTCTTGAAACCGCTCTTGAATTCTCACAGTGCACGTCCACCATGTTAGGCCAAGTGCAGGCACGATAGCTGAGAACATCCATAATTGGTGTCGGTGGTTTTCGTCATAATTACAGAAACATCCGCCGCTCCTCGCTGACCAGCTCCTGCAGGAAATCCGCAACGGTGCGCACGCGCACCAGGTCGCGGGCGCTTTCGTGATAGGTCGTCCAGTAGGCACGCTTGATGGCGACATCGGGCAGGATGCGGGTCAGCTCCGGAAACTGCCTGGCGATGTAATCGTGCAGGATGCCGACGCCTGCGCCGGAGCGGACCGCTTCCGTCTGGCCGATAGCGGTGGAGATCTCGAAAGACGCGTCCCAGCTGCGCATGATCTCGCCGGAGAAATTCAGCGAGGCGGTAAAGATCAGGTCTTCGACATAGCCGACGCGCGGATGCAGCTTCAGCGCCTCGACGCTGTCGGGCAATCCGGCCTGTTCCAGATAGGTTTTCGATGCATAGAGCCCGAGTGTATAATCCGTCAGCTTCGATGAGACCAGACGGCCCTGCTCGGGGCGTTCGAGCGTAATTGCGATGTCGGCCTCGCGCTGCGACAGAGAAAAGGAGCGGGGAACGGGCACGAGCTGGATGCGCAGCTCGGGATAGCGGGCAATCAGCCGCCCGAGCCGCGGCGCAAGGAAGGAAACGCCGAAGCCATCGGGTGCGCCGATCCGCACCGTGCCCGTAATCGCACTGTCGAGATGGCCGACACTTGCCTGCGCCCGCAGCATTTCGGTTTCCATGCGCTCGGCGGCATGCAGAAAGATCTCGCCCTCCGCCGTCAGGTCGCAGCCGTTGGTGCGCCGCACCAGCAGACGCGTCTTCAATCGCTCCTCCAGCGTGGTCACGCGGCGGGAGAGGGTGGCGTGGTTGACGCCGAGCCGTTTGGAAGCGGCGAGGATCTGCCCGGTGCGCGCCACGGCCAGAAACATGCGGACATCGTCCCAATCCATCGGCGCATTCCCCTTTGCATTCGCCCTTTTGCACAGCACGGACTTTAATTTTTGCACAACGGTTGCTTATAACAGCTCATTGATTTGTGCAAATTGAAGTGCCATCCTGTAACCATCGAAGAAAACGAGGAGGCACATCCATGCGTGAGATTGGTCATTTCATCGGCGGCAAGCGCGTCGCCGGCACGAGCGGACGCACGAGCAACGTCTACAATCCGGCAACCGGCGAAGTGCAGGCGACGGTCGCGCTCGCCAGCGTAGAGGAACTGCGCGCCGCCGTCGAAAACGCCAAGGCAGCGCAGCCGAAATGGGCCGCCACCAACCCGCAGCGCCGCGCCCGCGTCTTCTTCAAGTTCGTCGAACTCTTGAACCAGAACATGGACGAGCTGGCGACGCTGCTCTCCTCGGAGCATGGCAAGACCGTCGAAGACTCCAAGGGCGATATCATCCGCGGCCTCGAAGTCTGCGAATTCGTCTGCGGCATTCCGCACCTGCAGAAGGGTGAGTTCACCGAAGGCGCCGGCCCGGCGATCGACATGTACTCCATCCGCCAGCCCGTTGGCGTCGGCGCCGGCATCACGCCGTTCAACTTCCCGGGCATGATCCCGATGTGGATGTTTGCGCCTGCGATCGCCTGCGGCAACGCCTTCATCCTGAAGCCGTCCGAGCGTGATCCGTCCCTGCCGATCCGCCTTGCCGAACTCCTGATCGAAGCCGGCCTGCCTGCCGGCATCCTCAACGTCGTCAATGGCGACAAGACCGCCGTCGACGCCATCCTGACCGATCCGGATATCGCGGCCGTTTCCTTCGTCGGCTCCACGCCGATCGCCCGCTACGTCTATGGCACGGCTGCTATGAACGGCAAGCGCGCCCAGTGCTTCGGCGGCGCGAAGAACCACATGATCATCATGCCCGACGCCGACATGGATCAGGCCGTCAACGCCCTCATGGGCGCAGGCTACGGTTCGGCCGGCGAGCGCTGCATGGCAGTCTCGGTCGCGGTTCCTGTCGGCGAAGGGACGGCAAACCGCCTCGTCGAGAAGCTGGTGCCGAAGATCGAATCCCTGCGCATCGGCCCCTACACCGATGAGAAGGCCGATATGGGTCCGCTCGTCACCAAGGATGCGTATAACCGCGTCAACGGTCTGATCGATCGTGGTGTTGAGGAAGGCGCCAAGCTGGTCGTCGACGGCCGCGGCTTCAAGCTGCAAGGCTATGAAGACGGCTATTTCGTCGGCGGCACGCTGTTCGACCACGTCACGCCTGACATGGACATCTACAAGACCGAGATCTTCGGACCGGTTCTCTCGGTCGTTCGCGCCAAGAACTACGAGGAAGCCCTCGAACTGCCGATGAAGCACGAATACGGCAACGGCGTCGCCATCTACACCCGTGACGGCGATGCGGCCCGCGACTTCGCCTCGCGTATCAACATCGGCATGATCGGCGTCAACGTTCCGATCCCGGTTCCGCTCGCCTACCACTCCTTCGGCGGCTGGAAGGCTTCGAGCTTCGGCGATCTCAACCAGCACGGCACGGACTCGATCAAGTTCTGGACGCGCACCAAGACGATCACCGCCCGCTGGCCGTCCGGCATCAAGGATGGCGCCGAATTCGTCATGCCGACGATGAAGTAAGCACCACCATCGGTAACATCGACCGCCGCCCGGCACATCCTGGGCGGCGGTTTTTTGTTACGATCGTTTTCGATAGAGTGGTCTTGTTTGTGTCATTGTTTTGCTCTAGAACAAAACAAGAACAATTGGAGGGCCGCGCCATGTCTGTGACCTATCAGATCGACTATCTCGAATTTCCATCGAAGGACGGGCTGAAGACCCGCCGCTTCTTCGAGGAAGCCTTCGACTGGAGCTTCGTCAGCTATGGGCCGACCTACCATGTCATCGAGGCGGCGGGAATAGACGCCGGCATCGACGGGGATGCGGGAGAGGCGGCCGGTACGCCTCTACCCGTCGTGCGCACCACTGATCTCGAAGCGGCCCAACGCGCCGTCGAATTTGCCGGCGGCGTCATCACCCGCCCTGCCTTCGATTTTCCTGGCGGCCGGCGTTTTCATTTTCGTGAGCCGGGCGGCTGCGAAATGGCCGTCTGGGTCTCTGCGCCATAAAGCGTGGCATGGGCAAGGCAGACATTGGCAAGGCTGGACGATCTGGCTTTCGACATAACGTGAATATGAATTTCATATTTTGGAATTGTTCAAAACTGAGAAAGCCACTATATACGGGTCCAGCCCCTAAGCAGCCTTGATTCCAGGAGATCGGCATGCGCTTGACGAAGCAGACTAATTACGCAGTGCGCATGTTGATGTATTGCGCCGCCAATGATGGCCATCTGAGCCGAATCCCGGAAATCGCGAGGGCGTACAGCGTTTCCGAGCTGTTTCTCTTCAAGATCCTGCAGCCGCTGACAAAGGCAGGTCTCGTCGAGACCGTGCGCGGCCGCAATGGCGGCGTTCGGCTTGCCAAGCCCGCGACCGATATCAGCCTGTTCGACGTCGTTCGCGTCACCGAAGACAGCTTCGCCATGGCGGAATGCTTCGAGGATGGCGTGGTGGAGTGCCCGCTGGTCGATAGTTGCGGTCTCAACTCGGCGTTGCGCAAGGCGCTGAACGCTTTCTTCGACGTTCTCACAGAATATTCGATCGACGACCTGGTCAAGGCGCGTCCGCAGATCAACTTCCTGCTTGGCCTCACCGATGCCGATCATAAGGCGATTGCCAAGAAACCGGCGGTTTCCGCGCCTGCAGCCTGATTGCGCGCTGCAAATTCGATCGCATTTTCGATCCGCAGTTACCTCCGGTAGCTGCGGATTTTCGTTTGTGTTGCCTCCTATCCGGGCAATACAGGGTCTGCGGATTGTGAGAAGAAAACGTCAAATCATTCTGAATCTGACAAAAAGATGCAAAAATTTGCCAGAATCTTGCCAATCCAGAGGTTTTTTCGTCCGAAAATTTCCAAACTCTACGATTTGGAAAAAATTTAGGCGGCGCTTGTTGCTTTCAAACTTAAAATAAAGTTCCATCGGCGCGATCCGGATGGGAACCTCTGGTGGTGTCCACGGCTTCAAAAGAATAACAAATCTGGGAAACGATATCATGAAAAAGATTTCTGTCCTGCTGGCAGTGACAGCCCTGGCTTCGGTCATGGCAACGTCCGCCTGGTCAAAAACGCTTGTCTATTGCTCTGAAAGCTCGCCGGAAGGTTTCGATCCGGGTCTCTATACGGGTGGCAACACCTTCGACGCTTCCTCGCGTACGGTCTATAGCCGCCTCGTCGAATTCAAGCATGGCAGCACCGAGATCGAGCCGGGCCTCGCTGAAAGCTGGACCGTGTCTCCGGACGGCAAGGAATACACCTTCAAGCTCCGCAAGGGCGTGAAGTTCCAGACCACCGATTTCTTCACGCCGACGCGTGACCTCAATGCCGATGACGTCATCTTCTCGATCACCCGTCAGCTTGGCACGGATAGCCCGTGGGCGAAGTATGTCGCCGGCGGCTCCTATGAATACGCCGATGGCATGGGCTTCCCGAAGCTCATCAAGTCGATCGACAAGGTTGACGACCTCACCGTCAAGTTCGTTCTGAACCGTCCGGAAGCTCCTTTCCTCGCCGACCTGGCCATGGACTTCGCCTCGATCCTGTCGAAGGAATATGCCGACAAGCTTCAGGCCGACGGCAAGATGGAGCAGATGAACCAGCAGCCGCTCGGCACTGGCGCATTCACCTTCGTCGCCTACCAGCCGGATGCCGTCATCCGCTACAAGGCCAACGAGACCTACTTCAAGGGCAAGGAAAAGATCGACGATCTCGTCTTCGCGATCACGCCGGATGCATCCGTCCGCGCGCAGAAGCTGAAGTCGGGCGAGTGCAACATCATGCCTTACCCGAACGCAGCCGACATCAAGGACCTGAAGGCCGACAAGAACCTCAAGGTTCTCGAGCAGGCTGGCCTGAACGTTTCCTACCTCGCTTACAACACGCTGGTTGCACCGTTCGACAAGGCTGAAGTCCGTCGCGCCATCAACATGGCCGTCAACAAGCAGGCCATCGTCGATGCCGTCTTCCAGGGTTCGGCCACGGTTGCCACCAACCCGATCCCGCCGACCATGTGGTCCTACAACAAGGACGTGAAGGACGACGCCTTCAATCCTGAAGAAGCCAAGAAGATGCTCGAAAAGGCTGGCGTCAAGGATCTCAGCATGAAGATCTGGGCGATGCCGGTGTCGCGCCCGTACATGCTGAATGCACGCCGCGCTGCCGAGCTGATGCAGGCGGACCTCGCCAAGATCGGCGTCAAGGTCGAGATCGTCACCTATGACTGGGCTCAGTACCTGAAGCTCTCCTCCGCCAAGGATCGCGATGGTGCGGCCATCCTCGGCTGGACCGGTGACAATGGCGATCCGGACAACTTCCTTGACACGCTGCTCGGCTGCGATGCCGTCGGCGGCAACAACCGCGCACAGTGGTGCAACAAGGAATTCGACGATCTGGTGAAGAAGGCCAAGCAGACGGCTGACGTCAAGGAGCGCACCAAGCTCTACGAACAGGCTCAGGTCGTCTTCAAGCGCGAAGCACCCTGGATGACCATCGACCATTCGGAAGAGTTCGTCCCGATGACGAAGAATGTTACCGGTTACCATCAGGACCCGGTTGGCGTTCACCGCTTCGACGGCGTCGATATCGCCGAATAACGAAAAATCTGTAAGAATGCCCGGCCAGGACCGGGCGACCCGGCGGTCAGACACCCTGTCTGACCGCCGGAAAAATTTGGACAACTGTCATGTTGCGATTTTTTTTCAGCCGCCTTGCGGTGCTGATCCCGACATTCCTCGGCGTATCGATCGTCGCCTTCTCGCTCATTCGCCTGCTTCCCGGCGATCCCGTCATGCTGCTGTCGGGCGAACGCGTCATGTCGCCGGAACGCCATGCGCAGATCTCGCACGATCTCGGCTACGACCAGCCGATAGTCGTCCAGTACGGCAAATATCTCTGGAACGTCCTGCACGGTGATTTCGGCGCTTCGATCACGACGAAGCGTGATGTATTGACCGACTTCTTCACCTTCTTTCCGGCAACGCTGGAGCTGTCGCTCTGCGCCATGATTCTCGCGGCCTGTCTTGGCATCCCGGCCGGCGTTTTCGCCGCCGTCAAGCGAGGGACCTGGTTCGACCAGAGCGTCATGGGCGTGGCCCTCGTCGGCTTTTCCATGCCGATCTTCTGGTGGGGTCTGCTGCTGATCATTCTGTTCAGCGGCTATCTGCACTGGACGCCGGTTTCCGGCCGCATCGGCCTCATCTATTTCTTCAAGCCCATTACCGGTTTCATGCTGATCGACAGCCTGCTCTCCGGACAGAAGGGCGCCTTCTGGTCCGCTCTCAATTCGCTGATTCTGCCGACCATCGTGCTCGGCACCATCCCGCTTGCCGTCATCGCCCGCCAGACGCGCTCCGCCATGCTTGAAGTGCTCGGCGAGGATTATGTCCGCACCGCCCGCTCCAAGGGCCTGTCGCCGGTGCGCGTCGTTTCCGTGCATGCGCTGCGCAACGCCATGATCCCCGTCATCACCACGATCGGTCTGCAGACCGGCGTGCTGCTTGGCGGCGCCATCCTGACGGAAAGCATCTTCTCCTGGCCTGGTATCGGCAAGTGGATGATCGATGCGGTCACCAAGCGCGATTATCCGGTGGTGCAGGGTGGCTTGTTGCTGATCGCCGGCATCGTCATGTCCGTCAACCTCGCCGTCGACCTGCTCTACGGCTTTATCAATCCACGCATTCGTCACTAGGAGCGGTCCATGAGCACGGTAAGCGTCAAAACCGACCGTCCTTCCGCTCTGGCGGAGTTCTGGTATTATTTTTCCCGCAACAAGGGCGCCGTCATCGGACTTGCGATCTTCGTCTTCGTCCTCCTGCTGGCGATCTTCGCCAGTATCGTCGCACCTCACAATCCTGACACCGCCTACGGCAGCACCATGCAGCGCCTGCCGCCGGTCTGGGCGGAGGGCGGCAACAGCAGCTTCCTGCTCGGCACGGACGCCATTGGCCGCGATTTGCTGTCGCGCCTCATCTACGGCACGCGGTATTCGCTATTCATCGGCCTTGTGGTCGCTTCGGTTTCCGCAGCCGCCGGCGTCTTGATCGGTCTCGTTGCCGGCTATGTTCGTGGCTACACGGACACGATCATCATGCGCGTCATGGATATTATCCTCGCCGTTCCCTCGCTGCTGCTGGCCTTGGTGCTGGTCGCGATCCTCGGGGCTGGTCTGACGAATGCGATGATAGCCATCGCCATCACCTACCAGCCGCATTTCGTTCGCCTGACCCGCGCCTCCGTCATGGCCGAGCGCGACAAGGAATATGTCGTCGCCTCGCGTGTTGCAGGCGCTGGTTCGTTGCGGCTGATGTTCAAGACGATCCTGCCCAACTGTCTTGGGCCGTTGATCGTCCAGACGACGCTCTCCTTCTCGTCGGCGATTCTGGATGCCGCCGCTCTCGGCTTCCTCGGCCAGGGCGCGCAGCCGCCAACGGCGGAATGGGGCACGATGCTCGCGGACTCGCGTGAATTCTTCCTGAGCAATCCTTGGCTCGTCACTTTCCCCGGTCTCTGTATCCTGATTACGGTTCTCGCCATCAATTTGATGGGCGACGGCCTGCGCGATGCCTTCGACCCGAAGCTGAAGAGGTCGTAATGGCACTCCTCGATATCTCCAACCTATCCGTCGAATTCCAGACCTCGTCCGGCCTGTTCCGGGCGGTCGATGGCGTCTCGCTGAAATGCGACAAGGGCGAAATCCTGTCGATCGTCGGTGAATCCGGTTCCGGCAAGTCGGTCTCCATGCTTGCCATGATGGGCCTGCTGCCCTGGACGGCGAAGATCACTGCCGACCGCATGATGTTCGACGGCAAGGACCTTCGCAGCATCTCCGCCCGCCAGCGCCGCAAGATCATCGGCAAGGACATGGCGATGATCTTCCAGGAGCCGATGTCCAGCCTCAATCCGTGCTTCACGGTCGGCTTCCAGCTCGGCGAAACCCTACGCATCCACATGGGTCTCGACCGCAAGGCACGCCGCGAACGCTCGATCGAGCTTCTGAAGCTCGTCGGCATTCCCGCACCGGAAGATCGCCTGTCGAACTTCCCGCATCAGATGTCCGGCGGCATGAGCCAGCGCGTCATGATCGCCATGGCGCTCGCCTGCAATCCGAAACTGCTGATCGCCGACGAGCCGACGACCGCGCTCGACGTGACGATCCAGGCGCAGATCCTCGATCTGCTCGTGCGTCTGCAGCAGGAGCAGGGCATGGCGCTCGTGCTCATCACCCATGACATGGGCGTCGTTGCCGAAACGGCGGAGCGCGTGCAGGTGCAGTATGCCGGCCAGAAGGTCGAGGAGCAGCCGGTCAAGGAGCTGTTCCGCGATCCGCATCATCCCTATACGGCGGCACTTCTCTCGGCTCTGCCCGAGCGCGCCGAAGTCGGCGAACGCCTGCCGTCGATTGCCGGCGTCGTTCCCGGCCAGCACGATCGTCCGACCGGCTGTCTTTTTGCGCCGCGCTGCTCCTTCGCAACCCCGGAATGCGACAAGGGCGTCAAGCGCCAGGGCGGCGAACTCGGCCTCACCCTTTGCAACTATCCGCTGGAACATGGCAAGCCGCTCGGACATCCCGGCATCGCCGCCGCGCAACAAGCAGGAGGTGCCGCATGACCGGCGCTGTTCTCGAAGGGCGCGATCTCGCCCGCTTCTACACCGTCAAGCGCGGCAGCTTCAAACCGGAGGCGACCGTCAAGGCATTGAACGGCGTCAGCTTCAGCCTGCAGTCGGGCCGCACGCTCGCCGTCGTGGGTGAATCCGGTTGCGGCAAGTCGACGCTCGCCCGCCTGGTGACGATGATCGAAAACCCGACGGCTGGCGAATTGCTGATCGATGGCAAGCCCGCCAAGCTCGGCGACCGCAGCCTGCGCGGCGCCGTGCAGATCGTGTTCCAGAATCCATACGGCTCGCTCAACCCGCGCCAGAAGGTCGGTTCCATTCTGGAAGAGCCGCTGAAGATCAACACCGATGACGATGCCGCCACCCGCCGCCGCAAGGCCGAGGAGATGATGGCCCGCGTCGGCTTGCGGCCGGAACATTACGATCGCTATCCGCACATGTTCTCCGGCGGTCAGCGCCAGCGTATCGCCATTGCGCGCGCCCTGATGCTCAGGCCGAAGGTACTTGTTCTCGACGAGCCGGTCTCCGCGCTCGATCTGTCGATCCAGGCGCAGGTGCTGAACCTCTTGATGGACCTGCAGAAGGAGATGGGTCTTGCCTATCTCTTCATTTCGCACGGCCTCTCCGTCGTTCGCCACATCGCCGACGACGTGATGGTGATGTATCTCGGGCGCCCGGTGGAAACCGGCACGGCCGAAGAGGTCTTCACCCGCCCGCGTCATCCCTATACGGCAGCCCTTCTGTCGGCGACGCCGATCGCCGATCCGGAGCGCGAGAAGAACCGTATCCGCCTGCAGGGTGAGCTGCCGTCGCCGCTCAACCCGCCGAAGGGATGTCACTTCAATCCGCGCTGCTGGCGGGCCCAGGACAAGTGTCGCCAGGTCGAACCGGAACTGGCGGGCGAGGAAACGCATAAATTTTCCTGTTTCTTTCCGCTGGATTGATCCAAGTTGCGAATCGGGCATGGCTGAAAAGCGGCCGTGCCCGATTTGAAATCAATCATTTCGGACGGGCCTATGCACGATAACCAAGATGCCCCCCTTGCCATCATCGTCATGGGCGTGAGCGGCAGCGGCAAATCCTCGATCGGCGAGGGTGTCGCGGCTCGGCTCGGCGTCCATTTCATCGAAGGCGATGCGCTGCATCCGGCCGCCAATGTCGAAAAGATGAGCAAGGGCATTCCGCTGACGGATGAGGATCGCTGGCCCTGGCTGGAAAAGATTGGCGCGGTGATCGCGGCAAGCCTTGCCAAGGGCGAAGGCATTGCCGTTTCCTGCTCGGCACTGAAGCGCGTCTATCGCGAGCGCCTGCGGGCATCGGCCGGCGGCCATCTCTATTTCATCTATCTCGACGGCTCCAAGGAGTTGCTGACCAAGCGCATGGGCGAGCGCAAGGGCCATTTCATGCCGGCGTCGCTGCTCGAAAGCCAGCTCCAGACGCTGGAAGTGCCGACGGGCGAACCCGGTGTCGTCACCGTAGACATCGACGCCACGATCGAGGAGATCGTCGACACCTCGGTCAGAAGCCTCAAGGCTATTCTCTGAGGCAATTCCAGGAAGGTGCGCAGCGGTTTCCCGTCCGAAATTGCTTGATGGCTATGCGATAGAGCAGCTCAGGGTGCGAACCGGCCCGGAGCATAAGCCGAGATATCGATAAAGGGCTTCTCGCCCGTGATGAGCTCGGCCAGCACGCGGCCGGTCACCGGTCCGAGCGTCAGGCCGTGATGGGCGTGGCCGAAGGCGAACCATAGGCCATTGTGACGCGGCGCCTTGCCGATGATCGGCATCATGTCGGGCGTGCAGGGACGCGCCCCCATCCAGGGTTCCGGGTCGAGCCGTTCGCCGAGCGGGAAGGCATCGCGCGCAATGGCCTCGGCACGGTCGAGCTGCACCGGCGTCTTCGGCGCGTCGCGCAGGGCGAATTCGGCGCCGGTCGTCAGCCGGATACCACGGCTCATCGGCGCCAAGAGATAGCCGCGCTCGGCATCCAGCGTCCAGTTGTTGAGCACCGCATTGCCCTCGGCCGCATAGTGCATGTGATAGCCGCGCTTGACGCCAAGTGGGAAGGCATAGCCGAAGCGTTTCGTCACCAGATCGGCCCAGGGCCCGAGTGCCACGACCACGTCCTCTGCCTCGATCGATCCATCCGCCGTCACCATTCTCCAGGCTTTGCCGGCCATGCCGAGCGAGACGGCGTCCCCCGTCGTCACACGACCGCCGATGCTTTCGAAATAACGGCGATAGGCTGATGTCAGCCCATGCGGGTCGAGTACGGACCAGGGATCGCGCCAGCGCAGCGCACCGGCAAAGCCGCCTCTGAGATGCGGCTCGGCAGCCGCGATCTCCGCGCCGCTCAACGCGTCATAGCCAATTCCGAATTCGCGATTAAGGCGTTCGGCTTCAGCAAATTCCGCGTCGCGCTTCTCGTTCGAACGGAACAGTTCCACCCAGCCGTTCTTGCGAATGAGTTCCTCGGCGTGGGCGGCTTCGATGAGGTCGTTGTGCTCGCTGACGGAATGCTCGATCAGCGGCGCATAGGCACGCGAAATCATTTCGTGGCGCTTGGTATTGGAGTTCCACCAATAGCGGGCGAGAAAGGCGATCTGCGCGGGCAGGGCGCGCAGATGATAATGCGCATCGACGCGATTGTTGAAGGCGTAGCGCAGCAGCAGGCCGAATTGCTGCGGGAAGCCATAGGGTACGACGCCCTCGCGCTGGATGAGGCCGGCATTGCCGAAGGAGGTTTCCCGGCCGGGCTCTCTCCTGTCGACGAGAGTGACTTGGCGTCCCCGCCGCTGCAGATGGATTGCCGTCGAAACCCCGACGATACCGGCACCGAGAACGATTGCGTCCTTTGTCATCTTACCCTGCTATCCGCATGCTCATTGTATTGCCGCGCGGTCCTTCGGCATCGCCGGTACCGCGCTCTAAGCATCGAAAATGCCTGCCAAATTTTAGCCGCGCAATGGAAAAATGCGGATCAGCCCGTAGCCTCTCTCAGGCAGGCATTTTCAGCCCGGATGCGGATCGCAAGAATGATGCCGTTGAGAAGAGAAAAGATCGCGGCGTAGAGCGGCAGGCCGAAGGTAAGCGGCAGCACGGCGATCTCGCCGACGACGACGGCATAGTTGGGATGGCTGAGGAAACGATAGGGCCCTGTCGTTACGAGAGCAGCACCCGGCAGGATGATGATGCGCGTCGTCCACCGTTCCCCAAGCGTCGCCAGCACCCAGAGACGCAGTGCCTGTAGCACCATGAACAGCAGGAACCAGAAGGGATCGACCGGCCGGCCAAGGGCGAGGAACCACAATCCGATCAGCCAAGCCGCGTGCATCGCCACCATGAAGGGATAGTGTTCTCGCCCATATTCCCGCCCGCCGCGGGCAAGCAGGGAGGCGGTATTGCGCCTGGAATAGATGAGCTCCGCCAGCCGCTGCAGTGTCACGAAGACAAGAAGCGCGATTGAAGGCCAGAGCATCAGGCGACCCTCCTCAGGGTGATGCAGCTTGCCGAAAATCCCGGCCCCATGGCGAGGAGGGCGGAACGTTCGGGCAATCCCGCCGCAATCGCGCGCTCCAGCACGAACAGCACGGTCGGCGAGGACATGTTGCCGTAGTCGCCGATCACCTCGCGCTCGATATCGAGCGAGCCCTCTTCGAGGCCCAGCGCACTTTCGAGCGCCGCCAGCACCTTGGCGCCGCCGGGATGGCAGATGAAATGATCGATGTCGGAGAGCAAAAGCCGGGATCGCTCCAGAATGCCGGCAACGGCGCTCCTCAGACGCGTCTTGGCAAAGTCCGGCAGCGATTGTTCGAGGATGATGCCGAAACCGGTATCGTCGATCTTCCAGCCCATGATGCCGAGACTGTCGGGAAACAGATGTTCGCCGGTCGATTCGATTTCCACGATGCCGCCGTCACCGGTCCGCAGCACGCAGGCCGCCGCGCCGTCACCGAAGAGCGCCGTCGCAATGATGTTGGGCCGCGTCAGTTCGTCCAGACGGAAGGCGAGGGAGCAGAGTTCGATCGCCACGAAGAGCACGACGGCGCCCGGCCGGCTTCTTGCCATCTTCGCGGCGATGGCAAGGCCGGACACGCCCGCCGCGCAGCCGAGGCCGAAGATCGGCACGCGCTCGATATCTGGACGGAAGCCCATCTTGCCTGCGAGCCTCGCCTCGAGGCTCGGGGTCACAAGCCCGGTGGACGATGCCGTGACGATGCAGTCAACTTCGCTGGCCTTCAGATTGGCGCGTTGCAACGCCGCTGTTGCTGCCTGCTGGAAAAGCTCGGAGGCGACCTCCGTATAGGCGGCCATGCGATCCTGCCAGCCATGCGGTTGTTCGAACCAGGAAAGCGGTCTTGCCGCATGGCGCTTGCGGATGCCGGCGCTTTCGAACACGCGGGCGAGATATTTGAAGTCCTGAAAGCGATCCGAAAACAGGCGGCTCGCCGTCTCGGCGGCGTCCGTTTGAAGGATGATATTGTCGGGTGTGGCGACGGCGAGGCTTAGAAGTTTGACGGTATCGGTCACGGGTTTCTCCTGCGCCCTTGACGGGCATGGGACGGAAACACGCGATGAGGATGGTCTATTCGATGCTGAGGCGGTCACGAAAGAGTGACGGCGTCCCGGCTTTGCGTGCGCCGAAAAAATTCCGAGCGCCGCCCGAATAAAAGCTGCCGACCGTGTGTTCTCTCTTCGCAACGTTCATTTGCCAAGGAGACATTCCATGACGACTAAAGCATTTCGCCTGGCTTCCATCGCCCTCGGCGCAAGTCTGACCCTCGGCGCTTTCGCCATTCCCGCCTTTGCCGCCGGTGACGATTCGAGCACGACGCCGACCTGCAAGAAGGGCGAGATCTACGATCAGAAGACGAAGAAATGCGTCAAGCAGCAGAGCGCCAACGTTACCGACGAAAACCGCGCCGACTATGCCTATTCGCTCGCCAAGAAGGATCACCGCTACCAGGAAGCACTGGCGGTTCTCGACACGATGAAGAACCCGAATACGGCGGAAGCGCTGAACTATCGCGGCTATGTTACGCGCAAGCTCGGCCGCACGGATGAAGGCATTTCCTACTATCAGAAGTCCGTCGCGATGGACCCGAAATACACGCTGGTCCGCGAATATCTCGGCGAGGCCTATGTCATCAAGGGCCGGATGGATCTCGCCAAGGACCAGTTGAACACGATCAAGGCGCTCTGCGGCAATACGAGCTGCGAAGAATATCGTGACCTTCACGCCGCGATCATCAACCCGTCCAGCCTCTAAGCGCAGGCCCAGGGCAGTGATGAAGACGATAAGCAAGGAGCTCTGCGAGGGATATGGGAGTGATGCCGGTCGCTCGTGGTACTATTTCTGCTTATAGTCCGACAGCGACGGAGCCGCCGAAAGGGTCGGCGGCTCCCGGACGTGCGAATGCGGCGGAGGATGTCATAGCGAGCGAAGAGTATATCAGGGCAGGCCTGTCCCAGCACCTGACGCGGTTATGGCGTTATGGAGTCGTGCTGTCGCGTCAGCGTGACGTGGCGGATGACCTCGTGCAGGCGACCTGCGTCAGGGCGTTGGAGCGGGCGGCCCAGTTTACCGCCGGAACGCGCCTCGATCGCTGGCTGTTTGCCATCCTCCATTCGATATGGCTGAACGAGGTCCGTTCGCGCCGGGTGCGCATGGGGCAGGGTTTTGTCGATGCCGACGAGACGCTGGTGTTCGACGGTGCGCAGGAGACTGAAACACATGTTCTCGCCGGACAGGTGCTGCAGCGCGTGCAAGCCTTGCCGGAGGCGCAGCGTAGCGCGGTCTTCCTGGCTTATGTCGAAGGGCTTTCCTATCGCGAAGTGGCTGAGGTGCTGGAGGTGCCGATCGGCACCGTCATGAGCCGGCTGGCGGCGGCGAGGGCGAAGCTTGCCGAGGGCATGGGGGTGGCGGCCGACGGAAAACCGTCCGGTGGTGGGCGACTGGGGAATGGTAATGAGTGAATTGAACAAAGGACAGATGCCGACGGACGAACAGCTAACCGCTTTCATCGATGGCGAGCTGGATGCGGTCGAGCGCGAGCGGATCGAACGGCTGATCGCCGATGACGAGCATGTAGCGGAGCGTTTCGATTTTCTGTCGCGCAGCACGCTGTCTTTCAGCGAGGCGTTCCAGCCAATGCTTGCGGAAGCACCGGCTGCGAAGCTGGACGCCATGCTTGCCGCCATTCCCCCGTCAAAGAAGAACAAGGTTTGGGCCGCCGGCATCGGCCGCCGTGGCTTTCTGACAGCAATAGCCGCAAGCTTCGTGGCCGCCGTCGCCATTGATCGCGCCGTGATCGGCATCGGCCATCGCCTTTCGAAGCCGGATGAGGATAGCGAATGGCGAGCCGCGGTTGCCGAATATCTGTCGCTCTATACGGCAGACACGCTGAGCGCGCCGGCAGGCGATCATGCGCAGCAGGTGGCGCAATTGAACGGCGTCGGCGCCAAGCTGGGGTTGCCGCTTACGCCTGATGTCATCGCGATGCCTGACGTCGAGTTCAAGCGCGCCCAGATCCTGAATTATGACGGCAAGCCGCTGGCCCAGATCGCCTATCTCGATCCGGAAAGCGGCCCGATGGCGCTCTGCATCGTCCAATCCGCGAAAGGAGCGGCAGCGCCGGACATGGAAAATCGCCGCGGCATGAATGTCGTCTATTGGTCGAACGCCACACATGCCTTCATGCTGATCGGCCATGCGCCGATCGATCGGATGCAGCAACTCGCGGCCGACGTCAGGGCGCATTTGATCGCCTGATGGCTGCTTCCGCCGGCTCCAAATTCACGTAATTCAAAAAGAATTTGGCGAAAACCCATCCTGCTGGTATTCTTTGCCCAACGAAAATCGAACGAGCGCCAGCAGCATGCCCCCAAGGCCTTGCGCGGCGCGGTGGAAAAGATACGTGAGTGACCCCGAAAGCGGCCCTGCGCCGCAGGCAGACGGGGCGTCGGCAGCAGAGCGCAGGAAGGGTAAATCCTCCCGGCGCGCGAAGCGTAAGCGTGGTCATGGCCGCCCGAACGCTCATTCTGCGGAGGCCAACCAGGCGGGCAAGTCCGGCCAGGTGGTGCAACGCCCAGCAGAGGATGAGGCCGGTTCACCGGCCAGAAAGCGCAAGCGTCGACGCCGTGCGCGCGGCGCGGTTCAGGGTGGTGCGCAGCCCGCCTCTTCAACACAGCAGCTTTCGTCGCCGGTGGAACATCGTGCTTCGCCGGATCACGGCCATGCCTCTTCGCACAAGAGCGGCAAGAGCCGGCGCAAGCATCGTAGCAAGCGAGGCCTGCAGGGTCGGCCGCTGGCGCATGAGAAGACGGCGCAGATCGCTGCTCCGACGAATGCGCAGGCAAGTGCCCACGCTCCCGCCCATGACGATCATCGGCAGAACCGACAATCGCAGCCGCGACGCGACGGGCAGCAGCACCATGCCGATGCCGACCCCCGCCCGCTCGACCTCTATGCCGCCCTTGATCTCGGCACCAACAATTGCCGTTTGCTGATTGCACAGCCGACTCGCCCGGGCCAGTTCCGGGTGGTCGATGCTTTCTCCCGCATCGTCCGCCTTGGCGAAGGGCTCGGTGCCAGCGGGCGTCTGTCCAGCGATGCCATGGATCGCGCGGTGGAGGCGCTGCGTATCTGCGCGGCCAAGCTGAAGACGCGCGAAATCCGCCGCATGCGGCTGATCGCGACCGAGGCCTGCCGCGCTGCCGACAATGGCGAAGCGTTTCTGTCGCGCGTGACCGAAGAAACCGGGCTTCGGCTTGAGATCATTGACCGCGAGACAGAGGCCCGTCTTGCCGTCTCCGGCTGCTCTTCGCTCGTCGGGCCGGAGGCGCGCTCCGTCGTGTTGTTCGACATCGGCGGCGGCTCATCCGAAATCGCTGTCATACGTATCGGCGACAATCGCTCCAGCCGGCTTGCCAATCACATCACCCACTGGACCTCTTTGCCCGTCGGGGTCGTAACGCTTTCGGAGCGGCACGGCGGCCGCGACGTGACCCCGGAGCTGTTCGAAACGATGGTGTGCGAGGTCCAGCGTATGCTCGAGCGTTTCGATTGCCCGCCGGTGAATGGTGCGGCGCGCGAGAGTGGCGACTTCCATCTGATCGGAACTTCGGGCACGGTGACGACGCTTGCCGGCGTTCATCTCGATCTGCCGCGCTACGACCGGCGCAGGGTCGACGGCGTCTGGCTGTCGGACGATGAAGTGAGCGCGATGCAGGCGAAGCTCTTGTCCTGGGATTTTGCCGGCCGCGCCGCCAATCCCTGCATCGGGCCGGATCGCGCCGATCTGGTGTTGGCGGGATGCGCTATTCTGGAGGCGATCCGCCGCCGCTGGCCGAGCCCGCGCATGCGCGTTGCCGATCGCGGCCTGCGCGAGGGATTGCTGACCGACATGATGGCAGACGACGGCGTCTGGCGGCGGGGCCGCTCGCGCCGGGGTCATCGACCGAGGGATATGAAGGGGCCGCAGACGTGACCAAGCCAACCATCGCCGGCAACCGCACGGGCCGCAAGCTCGGCCAGCGCGTCAAGAAAAAGAAGCTGAAGGCTTCGTCGCGGCAATGGCTGCAACGGCATATCAACGATCCCTACGTGCAGCGTGCACAGCTCGAGGGCTATCGCGCCCGCGCCGCCTTCAAGTTGCTGGAGATCGACGAGAAGCATCAGATCCTGAAGGGTGCGCGCCGCATCATCGATCTGGGCGCGGCACCGGGAAGCTGGTCGCAGATCGCCGCCAAGGTGACCGACTCGACCGAAGAGGACATCCGCGTCGCCGCCATCGACTTTCTCGAAATGGCGCCGATACCGGGCGTCAGCATCCTGCAGCTCGATTTTCTGGAACCGGATGCGCCACAGCGGCTGATCGAGGCTGTCGGCGGTACGCCGAATCTCGTGCTTTCCGATATGGCCGCGCCGACCACGGGTCATCACCGCACCGACCACCTGCGGACCATGCATCTCTGCGAAGTCGCCGCGCATTTCGCGGTCGAGGTGCTGGCCGAAGGTGGACACTTCCTTGCCAAGACCTTCCAGGGCGGCACGGAGCGTGATCTGCTGACCTTCCTCAAGCAGAATTTCCGCCAGGTCATCCATGTGAAGCCGGGCGCATCCAGGGCCGAGTCGGTAGAAATGTTCCTGCTGGCGAAGGGCTTCAAGGGCCGGAAGCCGGAAGGCGAGACGGAAGAAGAACAATCCGTCGCCGAGCGCTAAACCCGGCGATTCTCAATCGATAGACCGACGAAACCCTCATTACACTACGGCCGCGCCGAAGCGTAACGAGGATCGTGCCATCATTTCGCGGCCGGCTGCTGCACCTGCGGCTGCAGCGCATCGACGCGCTTGAGGCCGGCCTTGTGGCCTGAAACCATGGCGCCGGCGCTGCGGTCCATCCGGATGAAGGGGATGGTCGCAACCACGGTCAGGATCGAGATGCAGAAGAAGGCGATGTGGAAATCGCGCACCTGCAGTTCCGTGCCGCTGAAGAAGGTCGAGGCTTCCAGGATCATGGCGGCGACCGCGACGCCGAGTGCCAGGCTGATCTGCTGCATGACGGAGCTCATTGACGTTGCCTGGCTCGCTTGCTTGTCGCTGATGTCGGCGAAGGCGAGCGCATTGATGCCGGTGAAGAAGAACGAGCGTGAGAAGCCGCCGATCAGCAGGATGGCGACGATGACGATATGCGGCGTCCAGGGCTGGAAGAAGCCGGTGCAGATCGTGGTGACGGTGGTGATCGCTGCGGCCGAAAGCAGTGCCGTCTTGAAGCCGACGGCGGTAAAGACGCGCCGCGCGATGAACTTCGTAGAAATCGCGCCGATCGCGCCGGCAAAGGTGATCAGGCCCGACTGGAACGGGTTGAGGCCGAAGCCGAGCTGCAGCATCAGCGGCGTCAGGAAGGGCATGGCGCCGATACAGATGCGGAACAACGTACCGCCGGTCACCGAGGCGCGGAAGGTGGCGTTCTTCAGCAGCGTGAGATCGAGGATTGGCGCCGGATGGCGGCGGGCGTGGCCGACATAGAGGAAGCCGCAGATAAAGCCGATGACGACGGCGGTAATGCCGACATAGGGCGGCAACGCCGGCAGGCTGATGACCGACATGCCGAACACGACGCCGGAGGCCGCGAAGGACGTCAGCAGGAAGCCAATGACATCGAGCTTCGGCGGCATGGTCGCTTCCACGTCCGGCAGGAAGATCGACGACAGGATGACGCCGAGGATACCGACGGGAACATTGATGAGAAAGATCCAGTGCCAGGAGGCATAGGTGGTGATGAAGCCGCCGAGCGGTGGGCCGGCAAGCGGACCGACGAGCGCGGGAATCGAGAGGAGCGCCATGGCGGACACCAGATCGCTCTTCTGCGTGGTGCGCACCAGCACGAGGCGCCCGACCGGCGTCATCATCGAGCCGCCGACACCCTGCAGGAAGCGGGCGAAGACGAATTCCAGCAGGCCGCCGGAGGCAGCGCACATGATGGAACCGATGACGAAGACGCAGATGGCGATGCGGAAGATGTTTTTCGCGCCGAAGCGATCCGCCATCCAGCCGCTGATCGGGATGAACACGGCGAGCGACACCATGTAGGAGGTCAGCGCGAGCTTGAGCGTGATCGGGCCGACATGGAGATCGTTGGCGATGGCCGGCAGCGCTGTCGCGATGACGGTGGAATCCATCTGTTCCATGAAAAGGGCGACGGCGAGGATCAATGGAACGATGCGATTCATAGGCATCTGCCTTGATAGATCTGTCTTCGGGAAGGCTGCCGCCCACTGCATAATTCCTGAAATCGGAATCGATTTCAGGAATTATGCAGCAGACTGAAAGTACTACAGCGACCTTTGCGTGTCACATGTGACGCGCGGCGCTGTAGGGCGATCAGCCGCTCTGTAGTCTTATGCGAGGCCGCTGCCAATCCCGGATTTTGCTCCATTAGGGCTTGGGGATCACGTCTTCGTGATATCCGCTGCCGCATGGGGTGGAATGCAGGATTTGACATATGCTAAGAGCATGGAAATGCTAAACGCATAAAACGTCGCCCGGTCTATTAGCGGATTTGGATTGTCTTGTCATGACCAAAATTGCGGTCGCGACGACGCCTTTCCGAACCGTTGCCGCCAGCGATGACGATAGGTGCAGCTTACGCTGCGCATCAGCACAAGGAGTGAGTTCATGACTGCCGTCCTACCCCCAGACACGCACCAGTTTAAATTGGGACACTCTACCATTACCGTCGTCAAGGACGGCGCCAATATCACGGAGAGCCCGTGGGAGATCTTCGGCTCGAACCAGGCGCCCGACACCGTGCGCAAACTGCTGGAGCAGAATTTCCTGCCGACGGAAAAGCTGGTCAACAGCTACGCGCCCACCATCATCGATACCGGCTCCGACGTGATCGTCGTCGATACCGGAATTGGTGCGGCCGGTCGCGGTCGTGGTCTAGGCCGCTTTCGCGAAGGCTTGAAGGCTGCAGGTTATACGCCCGAGCAGGTCACTGTCGTCGCCCTGACGCATCTGCACGGCGACCACATCGGCGGCATGATGGAGGAGGGCGCTCCGGCCTTTCCGAATGCGCGCTATGTCACCGGCGAGATCGAATATGCGTTCTGGACGGACAAGGCGCGCGAGGGAACGCCGGCGGAAGGTGGTCACAAGGCCGTGCTCGCCAATGTCGTGCCCTTCGCCGAAAAGATGACCTTCCTCAAGGATGGCGACCAGATCGTCAGCGGCATGACCGCCATGCTGGCTCCGGGCCACACGCCCGGCCACCTCGTCTTTCATCTGGAGTCCGACGGCAAGCAACTGGTCATGACTGGCGACACCGCCAACCACTATATTCTGTCGCTCGGCCGGCCGGATTGGGAAGTGCGCTTCGACGTGGACAAGGCGCAGGCCGCAAAGACACGCCGGCGCATCTTCGACATGATCGCCGCCGACCGCATTCCCTTCCTCGGCTTCCACATGCCTTTCCCCGCGGTCGGCTTCGTCGAAAAGCAGGCGGAAGGTTTCCGCTACATTCCGAAAACCTATCAGCTCGACCTGTGAGGGTTGAGGTTACTCTCCCTCGACGGTAGAGAACCAGCTCAAGGGCCGGTAACGGAGAGAACGTTACCCTATCGTGAAACGGAACGGATGGCGTCTGCAAATATGGCAGGCGCCTCCTGTGGCAAATTGTGCCCGACCCCAGGAACGATGCGCCGTCGGTAGAATGACGCCTTGAAGTGGCGCGCGGCATGATCGACCGCGTCAGGCGGGTCCACGCTGTCGTCCGCGCCCTGCAGAACGAAGGTCGGCACGGCGATATCCGGCTGCTTGGCGAGTTCGGCCTCGATGGATTGCAGCGCCGGATCTCCAGGAACGCCGCCGAACCGGTGTCGATACGAATGAATGACGATGTCGACGAAATCCGGATTTTCAAATGCCGGAAAGCTTCGTTCGAAAGTGGCGTCATCGAAGATCCACGTCGGCGACCAGAGACGCCAGATAAAGCGGCAAAGCTCGCGGCGTCTTTCGGTCAGTCCCCTTCGGCCACGTTCCGAATGGAAGTAATATTGATACCAGTAGCGATATTCCTCTTCCGCTGGCGCGGGCTGTCCGGCGGCGGCGATGTTCTGGATGTTGTATCCCATCCCGCAACTTACCAGCCCGCGAACGCGTTCGGGCCAGAGGGCTGAGACGATGCAAGCCGCTCGGCCGCCCCAGTCATAGCCGCCAAGTGTTGCCGAAGAGATGCCAAGCGCGTCCATGAAAGCCAGAAGGTCTGCACCCAGAGCGGCTTGCTCTCCCGACCTGAAGGTTTCGTCAGAAAGGAATCGTGTCGAGCCGAATCCACGCAGAAACGGCACGAAACAATGCCATCCATCTGCGGCAAGTTGCTCGTCAACCTGGTCATAGGCATGAATGTCATAGGGGAAGCCGTGCAAAAGGATCACCGGCTGGCCGTCGAGTGGTCCGCTTTCACGATAGGCAATTTCCAGAATGCCGGCTGTGACTTTCTTCATGTGCCGTTCCTCTTCCGACCAAAGGCGCATGTGATTTTTCCAACATGACAAAACCGGTTTTTGACGACAACCGGAAATCTTCAGCTTGCGCGGCATGAAAAGTGCATTGCCGGGTCGGTTCCCGGCGGAGCGACTGTCCGGGCGCGAGCATGCCAAGGCTTGGCATATCTGCCCCGCGCTTTTTGCTATTCCCTTCCTGTCATAGACGTGTTACCAGCCCTCGCCAACTTCCAAGCAACACTTGCAAGATCGCCCGGTAGACGACTCGTTCCGGGCTTTCCTGTTTTTCACAGACGAAGGAATTGGCCATGGCACGCATTATTGAAACGCCAACCGGTTTGGATGCCCTGACATTCGACGACGTGCTCCTGCAGCCGGGGCACTCCGAGGTCATGCCCGGCCAGACGAATGTCGCCACCCGCATCGCCCAGGATATCGATCTCAACCTGCCGATCATTTCAGCGGCGATGGATACGGTGACGGAAAGCCGTTTGGCGATCGCCATGGCCCAGGCCGGTGGTATCGGCGTTATCCACCGCAATCTGACGCCGGTGCAGCAGGCCGAAGAGGTCCGCCAGGTCAAGAAGTTCGAAAGCGGCATGGTGGTCAATCCGGTCACCATCGGTCCGGATGCGACGCTTGCCGAAGCGCTGGCCTTGATGAAGGCGCACGGCATTTCGGGCATTCCGGTCGTCGAGAAGTCGCATCGCCTCGTCGGCATCCTCACCAATCGCGACGTCCGCTTCGCCTCCGATCCCCAGCAGAAGATCTACGAACTGATGACCCGCGAAAATCTCGTGACGGTCAAGGACGGCGTTCAGCAGCAGGAAGCCAAGCGCCTGCTCCACACGCATCGCATCGAAAAGCTGCTCGTTGTCGACGGCGATGGTCGTCTGGTCGGCCTGATCACCGTCAAGGACATCGAGAAGTCGCAGCTCAACCCGAACGCTTCCAAGGATGTGCAGGGCCGCCTGCGCGCTGCTGCGGCAATCAATGTCGGCGACGATGGTTTCGAGCGTGCAGAACGCCTGATCGAGGCCGGCGTCGACCTTCTGGTCGTCGACACCGCCCACGGCCATTCCCAACGCGTTCTCGATGCCGTTACCCGCGTCAAGAAGCTGTCCAACTCGGTCCGCATCATGGCCGGCAACGTCGCCACCTATGACGGCACGCGCGCGCTGATCGATGCCGGTGCCGATGCCGTCAAGGTCGGGATTGGTCCCGGCTCTATCTGCACGACCCGCATCGTCGCCGGCGTCGGCGTGCCGCAGCTTGCCGCCATCATGTCGGCGGTCGAAGCGGCGCGCGAACAGAACATCCCTGTCATCGCCGATGGCGGCATCAAATTCTCTGGCGATCTTGCCAAGGCGATCGCCGCCGGGGCATCGGCTGTCATGATCGGCTCGCTGCTTGCCGGTACGGACGAGAGCCCGGGCGAAGTGTTTCTTTACCAGGGCCGCTCCTTCAAGGCCTATCGGGGCATGGGCTCCGTCGGCGCCATGGCGCGCGGCTCGGCTGACCGCTACTTCCAGGCCGAGGTCCGCGACACGCTGAAGCTCGTGCCGGAGGGCATCGAAGGCCAGGTTCCGTACAAGGGCTCCGTCTCCGGCGTGCTGCACCAGCTCGCAGGTGGCCTCAAGGCTGCGATGGGCTATGTCGGCGGCGCCGACCTCAAGGACTTCCAGGAGCGCGCAACCTTCGTGCGTATCTCCGGCGCGGGCCTGCGCGAAAGCCATGCGCATGACGTCACCATCACCCGCGAAAGCCCGAACTATCCGGGCGCAGGCGGCTGATCCATGGCAGATCGCGCTTCGGGCAATGCCAGATCCTTGCAGGGTCTGGCGGCGATCCTTGCGGCTCTTTCCCTGGCACTCTTCGCGTGGATCTATGCCGGCTTTGCCAGGGCGTTCAGCGCTGCCGCAGCTGGCCAGTCGATGCTCGATACACGCATCGGCGGCTACGAGAGCGAAGACGTCGTCGCCATGCTGCGCTATCTCAAGGATCATCCCGATCCGGCCTCGATCCTGCATTCCATGTATCTCGGACCGGAGCTGGTCTTCCCGCTGGTGTTGGGTGGGTTGCTGTTTTGCCTGATGCGGCTGGTCGGTCCGGGCGGCTTTTTCTTCGGCCGGCCGATCCCGCCCGGCGCGACGGCAGTCATTTTCTGCCTGCCGATCTTCTATACGGTCGTCGACTATGCCGAGAATATTGCCGGCCTCATGCTTTACCCGCCGGCAACGCCCTCCGATGCTACGGTTTCGCTGCTTGCGAGCCTTCTGCCCGTTATCGTCAGGCTGAAATTCCTGACGCTTGTGGTTACCGTTATTCTGCTGGCCCGGTTCGCGATTTTTCGCTACCTCTCGCAGGACGGCTCCAGACCGTCCTGATCGACTACAGCGCCGCGCGTCATACGTGAGGCGCAAAGGTCGCTGTAGCATTTTAGATCTACTGTATAGCTTTCGGAAATTCGAAGGGAGTTGGCAGCGTGACAGGCTATGAAATGTTCTGGCCCATGGTGGCGCATGCTGTGCTGGTGTTCATTCTCTACGCGCTCCTCGGATGGCGCCGCCGCGTTTTGGTGAAGACCGGGCGCATCCAGCCAGCACAATTTCGCGAGAACCATGCGGCGAACGAGCCGGCGGAAAGCCTGGTGGTGCGCAACAGCATTGCAAATCAGTTTGAAGTCCCTTTGCTTTTCCATGCCTGCTGCATCGTGCTCTACACCACGCAGGCGGATAACCTGGTGGCGGTGATCCTCGCCTGGATCTTCGTCGTTACGCGCTATGCGCACGCCTATGTGCATGTCACGAGCAATGACCTGCGCTATCGCAGCCCGCTCTTTGCTCTCGGCTTTGCGGCCCTTGTCTGCATGTGGGGCTGGCTTGGCATCTGGCTCGCCTTCTCCTGATGCTATGCGTGTTAGCGGGGTAACGACCCGCGCTCACGCGTTTGTGTTTTTCCTTGACCGTCACGCTGCTGCCCGCTGACCTATCTTGTCAGCGGGTGGCTGGCCATTTGCTGCCTGCTGCCGGGGAAACGGGGAGAACAGGATCATGACGACGGAAAAGCCCATCGTGACGCAGGCGATGATCAACGCCTATGATGAATACACGCATCTGACGCTCGATCGTCGGAGTTTCATGGAAAAGCTGACGAAACTCGCGGGCTCGGCAGGAGCCGCCGCTGCCATCGCGCCTCTGCTTGCCGCCAACAAGGCAAGCGCCGAGGTCATTGCCGCCGATGATAGCAGGTTGGACGCAAAGGACGTGACCTATGCCGGCAGCAAGGGCGAAATGAAGGGCTATCTCGTTCGCCCGAAGGATGCGAGCGGCCAGCTCGGCGGCATCATCGTCATCCACGAGAACCGCGGCCTCAATCCGCATATCCGCGATGTCGCCCGCCGCATGGCGCTGGAAGGCTTCGTGGCACTGGCGCCCGATTTCCTCTCTCCTCTCGGCGGCACGCCCGAGGATGAAGATAAGGCGCGGGATATGTTCACCAATCTCGATCCGATAGTGACGGCAGACAATGCCGAGGCGAGCCTGAGCTATCTTGCGAAGGTGGATGGCTCTACCGGCAAGGTCGGTGCCGTCGGCTTCTGCTGGGGCGGCGGCCTCGTCAATCGCTTCGCGACCGTCTCGCCGGAGCTGAAGGCAGGCGTCGCCTATTATGGCGCGCAGCCACCGGCAAGCGACGTACCGAAGATCAAGGCGGCCCTCCTGCTGCACTATGCCGGGCTGGACGATCGCATCAATGCCGGCATCGACGCCTATCGCAAGGAGTTGCAGGCTGGTGGCAAGACCTTCGAAATCTTCGTCTATGACGGCGTCAACCATGCCTTCAACAACGACACGTCGGCGGCCCGCTACGACAAGAAGGCGGCCGATCTCGCCTGGAGCAGGACAGTCGAATTCCTGAAGAAATACGTGTCCTAGAACGACACAGATCACGGATGCCGGCGTGTCGGTCATGGCTTGGTTACGGGGTCGAAACCATGTTTCGGCCTCGTTTTCCGGGGCTCGCTCGCTGCTCCTAAGTGATGATTAAAATTGAACTTTTCCCGTTTACGCGCATTGAACGCGTCTGATGTCATAGCGTCTGTCGCGCGTGAGCGCCGTTCAGTATGATAATGAAACGGGTAAAGAATGACTCCGAATAACCCTGACCGCGTAACGTTCCGAAAAAGGCCACAGCAGGAGCGAAGTATCCAACGTGTCGATGCCATCCTCTCCGTCGCGGCCGCGCTGATTGCCGAAAAGGGGGTGAGCCGCATGAAGATGACGGAACTGGCTGCCGTTGCCACGATCCCGATCGGCTCCGTCTATCAGTATTTTCCGGACAAGGCGGCGATCGTCAGGGCTCTGCTCGACCGGCATTCCAACCGCATTCAGCAAAAGGTCAGAGAAGCCTTTTCCGTCGTGACGTCGCTCGATCACGCCATCGAATTGGCTTGCGGCATGATCGATTGGTACTATCGCGAGTATCGCAGCGATCCTGCCTATCTTGGTGTCTGGCTCGGTACGGATATCGACAGGGATATCCTCAAGCTCAACATAGAGCACAGCAATCGCGTCGCCGAAATGTTCCTCGAAAGCATCCGGCCTTTCCTGCCGGCCGAAAGCCGCATCGACCTCGAGGCGCGTACGCAGCTTTTCAGCCATCTGATCGGAGCATCCGTCCGCTTTGCCATCATGAGCGACGATGACATGGCAAAGCGCATGCTGCACGAATGGAAACAAGTCATTCGCGCTACACTGCTGGCGGAGCCGATCTAGAGCAATTCCAGGAACAGTGCGCAGCGGTTTTCCGTCCGGAATTGCGTTGAAACAAAAAGATAGAGCGGTTCAGAGATTCCGTGAAAAGCTGAACCGCTCTAATCGCAGCCAAAGGTAACCGGCTGGTGGGTTTCTTGGCTCACCAGCCCGGCAGGATATGTCCCGCGCGGAGCCGCGGATAGAAGCGCGTATAGGTCTTCACTTCGCCATCGAGATCGTCGTCCACCGCGGCCGGCGTGATGTTGTCGAGACAGGCCGATATATGCGCGGTGATGGCGTTCATCAGCGACGCCGAGAGACCGGCCCGCTTCATGATGCCGATCTGCACCGGCGGCAGCGGCGGGAAGCCGTCTGCCTGCGTCAGCACCTTCATGCCGGTTCGCAAAGCCGATTCCGGCATGACTGAAACCGCCATGCCGGCAAGCACGGCTGCGGCAACGACGGTACAGGACCAGCTGGTAAACAGGATCTGATAGTCGCGGCCGCCGGCATCGAGCGCCGAGCAGGCAAGCTGTCGCCACTGGCAATCGCGCCGACCGACCGCAAGCGGAATGGGCGCGTCGTCGCGCAGCGGGTGATTGGCCGAGCCGACCCAGCAGAGCGGCTCGGTGCGCACCACATCAGACATGCGCTCACGCGGATTGTGGGTGACGAGTGCGATATCGAGCTCGCCGCGATGCATGCGCTCGGCAAGATCCACAGAGGGCTCGCAGACGATGTAAAGTTCGACATTCGGATGCGTCTTGGCAAAGCGACCGATGATTTCGGGCATGTAGCGGTCGGCGTAATCATCCGGCGTGCCGATCCGCAGCGTGCCTTCAAGCCGATTGTCGTCGAAGGCCGCCATCGCCTCGTTGTTCAGGCGGATGATGCGGCGGGCATAGTTTAGAAGCTTTTCGCCTTCGGCCGTCAGCCGGTTGCCGCGACCGTCCTTGATGAAAAGCTGCTTGCCGACGCGTTCTTCCAGCCGGCGCATCTGCATGGAAACCGCCGACTGCGTCTTGAACACTCGGTCCGCCGCTTTGGTGAAGCTGCCGGAATCCACGATTGCGATGAAGGTCTGCAACTGATCGATATCAAGCGGCGCGGACATGGGTTCACCTATAAAGGAGTTTGATAGTTATCATTAGAAACATTCGTTGGACTGATCAATAGGCCTTTGGCATCTTCTGAATGCAATTCAGCATACCAATCGAACAGCAAACCCTGTCGAACTCCTCCCGGCCTACGCCCTTTTCCGGAACACCGGGGAGGGGCTTGGCTCGCGTGTGCCCAAGGAAAGGATTATGGAAATGCGCACGACAGATCGGACCCTTGACCTCGGCCTTGCAACGCCATCGCTGTCGCTGACGGCGCGGATGATGCTCGCTGTCGCCAATCTCGCTTCCATCTGGCGCGCAATCCGAAATCGCCAGGAGATCGACTATCTCAATGAGCTCGACGACAGCCAGCTGCGGGACATCGGCCTTACCAGGCAGGATTTGAGGGCGGCGCTGACCACCTCGACCTTCTTCGAGGACCCGTCCAGCCATCTGACCCATTCCGCGCGTCGCCGCACGCGCCTCTCCGCCTTCAGCAGCTTTAGCGGTTGATGTCGGACAACAGTTTCCCCGCAGGGTGATAGCCAATAAGCCCTGCCTCTTTCCCGGTGTTCGGCCCAAGGGCCAGCACCGGGTTTTTTCTTTCTGCGGCATTGTTTCTCTGGCGGATCATGCGCGGACAAGTTGCCTCCGGGCACAACTGTCTTATCTTACCGCCCAATCGAAACAGCAGGGATTCGACGATGGCAACGGTGATCTTCTTCCACTCCGTCTATGGTTTGCGTCCGCTCGAACATGAGGCTGTCGAGCGCGCGCAGGCCGCTGGGCACAAGGCCTTCGCGCCGGATCTCTATGAAGGGCTGATTGCCCGATCGATCGAAGAGGGCTTCGAGTTCAAGGACGAGATCGGTTGGCAGACGATTTGCGAGCGCGCGCAATGGGCGCTGGCGGGGCTGCCGGCCTCGACCGTGCTCGCGGGATTTTCGATGGGCGCCGGGGTCGCGTCAAACCTGTGGCCTAAGCGGGAGAGGACCGCGGGCATCCTGTTCTTGCACGGCATCGCCCCGATCGCCGGGAATGCACGCAAGGGCTTGCCCTTGCAGCTGCATCTGGCCGAACCCGACCCGTTCGAACCAGAGGAGGATGTAGCCGCCTGGCGGCAGGCAGCCGGAAAATCCGGAACCGCTGCCGAGATTTTCCGATATCCGGGTGGCGGCGGCCACCTCTACACCGATGCCAGCCTGCCCGATTATGACGCCAAGGCGGCGGATCTCACCTGGAAGCGCGTTATCGACTTCCTTGATGCCATTGATGCCAAGGGTTGAACTTGGCCCGGACTTTGCGCGCCGGGCTTGAACTGAAGCTGCTTGTCGCCTAGCTTACGGACATCAGCAATACCAACAGGATGTGTGCAGCAATGAAATTCACCTCGACCGCAACGCCGTTCAGCCTTGTCATCGGGGAAATTCTTGTTCATGCCCATATCCATCGTTCTATCCAATCTTTCGTGGTCCACGCCTGACGGCCGGCCGCTTCTTTCCAATCTCGATCTGAGTTTCGGCGCCGAACGCACCGGCCTTGTCGGCCGCAACGGCGTTGGTAAGACGACGCTGATCAGACTCGTCTCCGGCGAGCTGCAGCCGCAATCCGGCACGATCTCCTTCAGCGGCAGATTGGGAATCCTGCGCCAGAGCGTGCAGGTGGAGGCGGAAGAAACCGTCGCCGACCTTTTCGGCGCAAGCGAGGCGCTGGCCATGCTGAAGCGTGCGGAAGCGGGCGAGGCGACGAATGAAGAGCTCGCTTCGGCCGATTGGACGCTCGAGCAGCGTATCGCCTCGGCACTCGATCGCGTCGAACTAGATGTTGCGCCGGAAACGCCTCTCGTGACGCTGTCGGGCGGACAGCGCACGCGCTGCGGTCTGGCAGCTCTCATCGTCGACGATCCCGATTTCCTCATTCTCGACGAACCCACCAACAATCTCGACCGCGACGGCCGCTTGGCGGTCATCGATCTGCTCGCAGGCTGGAGGGCAGGCGCGATCGTCATTAGTCATGACCGCGAATTGCTCGATACCATGGATGCGATCGTTGAGCTGACATCGCTCGGCGCCTCGCGCTACGGCGGCAACTGGAGCCAGTATCGCGAACGCAAGGCGCTGGAGCTTTCAGCCGCCGAGCACGATTTCGTCGAGGCGGAAAAGCGTGTCGCCGAAGTGGAAAGAAGCGCGCAGGCGGCCGTCGAGCGGCAGGCGAGGCGGGACAAGGCCGGTCGGAAAATGGCGGCCAAGGGCGGCATTCCGCGCATTATGCTCGGCGGCTTGAAGGAGCGAGCGCAGATGACGAGCGCCGAGAACACGCGACTTGCCGAACGGCGCCGTGGGCAGGCCCTGCAGGATGCCGCCGCCGCCCGCGAAAAGATCGAGATCCTCCAACCCCTGACTGTCAAGCTGCCGACCTCGGGACTTCCGGCAAACAGGATCGTCCTCAAGATGGAGGGCGTGACTGCCGGTTACGAGCCCGAACGGCCGATCCTGCGCGATTTCGATTTCATCATCACCGGGCCGGAACGCGTTGCCATCACCGGACCGAACGGTTCCGGCAAGACGACGCTGCTGGCGCTGGTTTCCGGCGGGCTGAAGCCGTGGAGCGGAACGGTGCGGGTCGTCCATTTCGCCTTGTTGGACCAGCGAGTGAGCCTTCTCGATCCGTCGCTTTCGATCCGCGACAATTTCAGGCGGATCAATCCGGATGCGGATGAGAATGCCTGCCGAGCCGCCCTGGCGCGCTTCATGTTCCGGGCCGATGCAGCGCTGCAGATCGTCTCAAGCCTGAGCGGTGGGCAATTGTTGCGTGCCGGGCTTGCCTGCGTGCTCGGCGGTTTGGTGCCGCCGTCGTTGCTGATTCTGGACGAGCCCACCAACCATCTGGACATCGATTCCGTTTCGGCGGTCGAAGCCGGGCTTAGCGCCTATGACGGCGCACTTCTGGTCGTCAGCCACGATGAGGTATTTCTCGACAATATCGGCATAGAGAGACGGCTCGAGCTGTCGGCCCGAACCGTCTCGGATAGGTGAGAGGTCGCGTCAGGCGTGGTCGGCGCTGGCGATGCGGTCGAGTTCGGCGACTGCATCCTCCGGCAGCTTCAATTCGGCGGCTGCAATATTCTGCTTGAGGTGGGCGGGCGACGACGTTCCCGGAATAAGCAGGATATTGGGCGCGCGCTGCAGCAGCCAGGCGAGCGCCACCTGCATCGGGGTCGCGTTCAGGCGCGTGGCCACATCTGACAGGGCTGAGGATTGCAGCGGCGAGAAGCCGCCGAGCGGGAAGAAGGGTACGTAGGCGATGCCATCGCGATTGAGTTCGTCGACCAGCGCATCGTCGGTGCGCTGGGCCAAATTGTAGAGGTTCTGTACGCAGACGATATCTGTGATCGTGCGGCCCTCGGCGATCTGGCCGCGCGTGACGTTGCTCAATCCGATATGACGCACGAGGCCCTGATGCTGGAGTTCCGCAAGGGCGGTCAGCGGCGCCTCGATCGAGCCCTCCGTCGGCTGATACGGGTTGAGCATGACGCGAAGATTGACGACATCGAGCACGTCGAGCTGCAGGTTGCGCAGATTGTCATGCACGGCCTGCTTCAACTCGTCGGCGGAGAAAGCCGGCAGCCAGGAGGCATCCGTGCCCCGGCGCGCGCCGATCTTGGTAACGATGACGAGATCGTCTCGATAGGGATGTAGCGCTTCCCGGATCAGCCGGTTGGTCACATGTGGACCGTAGAAATCGCTGGTGTCGATATGGTTGACGCCGGAGGCGATGGCGTCGCGCAGGACTGCGAGCGCGGTGTCGTGGTCCTTCGGCGGCCCGAAGACGTGAGGGCCTGCGAGCTGCATGGCGCCGTAGCCAAGCCGTTTGACCCTACGGTCCCCAAGGGTGAAACTGCCTGATTGATCGATGCTGGACATGGCTATCTCCTTTCGAGAAGAAAACAGAAATAGGCCTCGTCTCAATGTGTGATAACTGGGCGCAATGCGCACGGGCTGTGCAGAATTACGAACAGCCCATATAGACCGAAAGGGACGTGCCGCGCCTCATTCCGCTTTCGGTGCAGGCTTGTCCTGACCCTTCAAATAGCTGTCGAAGATCGCTTCCATGTTCTTCTGATAGGTCTTCTGCACTTCAAGGCCGCTGTCGAACATGGCGTTGAACATGTCGGTATAGGCGGCCATGTCGACGCCGGCGGAGGGCTTGGCTTTCGCTTCTTCCTTTGGCGGCTCGGCCGCCATCGGGAAGTTTTTCATCATATCCTGAAACGCCTTGGCGAAAGGATTGTCCAGAAAGGGATTGGTCTGCGCCAGTTTCTCGCGCTTGACGGCATCGGCGCCGAACATCAGCTCCATTGCCTGCGTGAAGGGATTGTCGAAGATGCTCGCCTGCGGCGTCGGCTGCTGCTTCGGTGCGAAACCGATGCTCTGCAGCCAGCCTTGCATCACCGCGCCCATATCGGTGTTGAGGAAGGGGTTGGTCATCGGCGGGATCTGGCCGCTGGTTTCCTTGAACAGGCCGCCCATCAGCGTATCGGCCATGGCGGGCAGCATGCGCTTGTAGATTTCCTGGCCAATGCCGGTCATCTGCGCGGCCTGCGCCGCGATCGCGCGGGAAACGTCTTTCGAGCCGAACAGCCTGCCCAGCACGGCATTGCCGTCCGCGATGCCTTCAGGCGTGAAGGCCTTGGTCATGTCCTCGAAATATTTGGCATAGTTGCCGGATGCGATATCCTGCATCACGCCCATGAAATTATAGGGATCGGTGGCACTGCGCTTGAAGCCGGAAGAGAAGGCAGGCATCAGTGCGGCCATCGCCTTCGTCGCCTGCTCCTGCGCCAGATTGAACTGCTTGGCCATGGCCTCCGTTGCGGCGCCATTCTGTGCCTGCATCATCATGTCGAAGAGTGGCAGCATCGAAGTCCCTTTCCCCGCTATGAGGCCGCTTCGGAATCAGGCGGCGCTTGATTCCGATAGTATCGCGGAAAAAGGGAGGCGCATACCGGTTTCTGCCGCCGCACCATCAGGTTTCGACGGCAGGTCGTTGGCTATCAGTACTGATATTCCTCGAAGATCGGCTCGACCGACTGGTTCCAGCGGCCGTTGTAGAGCATCAGCAGATCGTCGGCGAGCGTTCCCTTCTTGGCGAGCACTTCGTCGAGCGGCGCGAGGAAAACGGTCTCGTCCTGGCCATCACCGTTCAAGCGATTGCGGTTCTTCAGGCCGAGGCGGGAAATGCCGACAACTTCGCGCGCGACATCGAGCAGGTTATGGCCCTTGATCGTGGCTTTCAGACCCTCGACCGGCACGATGTCACGCAGCGCGTTGACCTCGTTGAAGCTCCAGTTCTTGGTCAGTTCGTCGGCCGCAGTCAGCGCCTCGTCATCATAGAGCAGGCCGACCCAGAAGGCCGGCAGCGCACAGATGCGGCGCCAGGGGCCGCCGTCGGCGCCGCGCATTTCGAGGAAGCGCTTGAGGCGCACGTCCGGGAAGAGCGTCGAGAGATGGTTTGTCCAGTCGCCCATGGTCGGTTGCCAATCGGCGATTTCGCCCTTCAGCGCGCCGTCCATGAACTGGCGGAAGGTGACGTGTGTGCAGTCATGGTAGCGACCGTCGCGAACGACGAAGTACATGGGAACGTCGAGTGCCCACTTCACATAATCTTCGAAGCCGAAATCGTCGCGGAAGGTGAAGTCGAGCAGGCCGCCGCGGCGGTTGTCGGTATCTTTCCAGATCTCTCCACGCCAGGAGGAAAGACCGTTCGGCTTGCCGTCCGTGAAGGGCGAGGAGGCAAAGAGCGCTGTTGCCAGCGACTGCAGCTTCATCGACACCCGCATCTTGCGGCGCATGTCCGCTTCCGACGAGAAGTCGAGGTTCACCTGGATCGTGCAGGTGCGGTACATCATGTCGAGACCCTTGGTGCCTACCTTCGGCATATAACGGGTCATGATCTCGTAGCGCGATTTCGGCATACGCGGCGTTTCGGCAAGCGTCCATTTCGGGCTGCCGCCGACGCCGAGGAAGCGGATGCCCATCGGCTCGGCGATCTCGCGCACTGTGGCCAGATGGTTGTTCGATTCCTTGCAGGTCTCGTGGATGGTTTCGAGCGGCGCGCCTGACAGTTCGAACTGGCCGCCCGGCTCGATTGAGATCGCGCCCATGCCTGTGGGTTCACCGAGCCCGATGATGTTCTCGCCATCCATGATCGGGTCCCAGCCGCTCTTCTTCTGCAGCCCCTTGAGGAGCGCGGAAATGCTGGCTTCGCCGAAATAGGGTACGGGGCTGTTGTCGGCGCGGAAGAACACGAATTTCTCGTGCTCGGTGCCGATGCGGAATTTCTCCTCCGGCTTGTTGCCGGCGGCCAGATAGGCCGTCATTTCCGAGACCGAGGAGAGCGGAGTCTGGTCGGTAGTATCGCGCGCCATGGTATTACCTTAGATCTCGGAGGATAACCCACGCCAGCCGCAGGTCAATTGGAGGGTGATTGACGCGGATTGAGGTACGGTGCAAGTGAATTTCTTTCAAGGGTCGTTCAAAAAAATAGGATTTTATGTCTCGCAAGTGCATCACAGCCGTGTCGACCGCCGGCATATCTGCACAAGCGTTCAAGACGTCCAGCCTTTGTCGTGGATAGTTTGCTTCGACTGATATCAGGCGGAGCATATCGATGATTGAAGAAAATGGCCTCTACTATTCCATTATGACACTGCTTCTGGCCTCGCTGGTCATCATGGGAAGCCCCGGCCCCTCCACGATCAGCGCGACGGTCATGGGCGCGGCCTATGGTTTCCGGCGATCGCTTGGCTATGTGTCCGGTCTTATCGCCGGCACGGTGGCGGTGTTGCTGGCCGTTGCGGCCGGGGTCGTCGCGATCCTGCTGTCCGTGCCGCACGGTGCATTGGTGCTGACGGTCGTTTCCGCCGTCTATATCCTCTATCTGGCTTTCAAGATCGCCACCGCACCGCCGCTGTCGCGCCGCGACGATCGGGTCGCGGCCCCTGCCTTTTCCGGCGGCTTCCTGCTCGCCGTCGCCAATCCCAAGGCCTATCTGGCGATCGCAGCCGTCTTTGCCGGCGTCAGCCTGTTTCAGGATCAGCGGCTGCTCGACGCTGCTATCAAGATCGCGCTGCTGACAGGCATGATCGTCGCCATCCACATGGTCTGGCTTCTCCTCGGCGCATCCCTGTCCCGCTTCCTCCAAGATCCGAGGATCTCGCGGATCGTCAACGTCTCGCTGGCGATCCTGCTGATCGTTGCAACTGTCGTTGCGGTGCTGGAATGAAAGCTCAGTTCCAGTCGCCGATGGCAGCCTGGATCACCGCCATGGCGGCAACGGCAGCGGTGTCGGCGCGCAGGATGCGCGGGCCGAGCGGAATGGCGGTGACGAAATCGAGGCTGCGCAGCAACGCGCGCTCTTCTTCGGAAAAACCGCCCTCCGGGCCGACCAGCAATGCCAGATGTTTTTCCTTCACCTGCGTCAGCAGCGGCAGGGGATTTTGACCTGCATCGCCTTCGTCGCAATAGATGATGCGGCGCTCGCGCGGCCAGCCCGCGAGCAGATCGGCAAGCTTAACCGGTTCGGCGACATCGGGAATGCCGAGGATGCCGCATTGCTCTGCCGCCTCGATGACATTGGCCCGCACCTTGTCCAGATTGGTGATCTTGCCCTGCACATGCTGTGTCATGACGGGCTGCAGCAGGCCCGCGCCCATCTCGACCGCCTTCTGCACGAGATAATCGAGCCGTCCGACCTTCAGCGGCGCGAAGAGGTAATGCAGATCGGAGGGAGCCGGCTGCGGCCGCGTTTCCTCGACCGGCGTCAGCAGAATGCGCTTGCGGGTGGGGAAGGAGAGGCTGGCTCTCCATTCGCCGTCGCGGCCGTTGAAGATGAGCAGTTCGGCGCCATCTTCCATGCGCAGCACATTGGCAAGATAGTTGAACTGGTCCTGATCGGCCTCGATGGCGACGCCTGCCTTGATGTCCGATGTCACGAACAGCCGCTGCATGCGGAAATTGGCGCGCATGGATTACCCCTGGAATTCCCTAGAAACATGAGATGGAACGATTCGAAGCCCGGTGAGAACCGAACCGCCCTAAATGAAGAGCGCGACCATAACCCAATATACGGCGGCGGCAAGCAGGGCCGCGACAGGCACGGTGATCGCCCAGGCGCCGATGATGGTCATGAAATGGGAGCGGCGCACCAGGCGACGGCGATGGACCTCGTCGGGATTGCGCTCATCCGCGGCTTCCGGCTCGTGCCAGGGAATGCCCGCAGCCTCGGCTTTCTTGCGCATATAGGTGAAGCGCCGCCTCGAGCGCGCGGTGGACCATTCGCGGAAGAAACCGACCCCGAAGACCGCGCCGACGGCGATATGGGTCGAACTGACAGGAAAGCCGAACCAGGCCGCAACGATGACGGTGAGTGCGGCTGATACCGCGACGCAATAGGCCCGCATCGGATTGAGCTTGGTGATCTGCTCGCCGAGCAGGCGGATGAGCCGCGGCCCGTAAAGCAGAACGCCGACGGAGATGCCGCAGCCGCCGATCATGACCACCCAGAAAGGCGCCTTTTGCGTCGTCGTTTCGGCGATCACGCCGATCGAGCCGCCGAGGCCGATATCGCGGACGATCGCCGCAAGCGGCCCGATGGCGTTGGCGACGTCGTTGGCGCCATGCGCGAAGGACATCAGCGCTGCCGAACAGATGAGTGGCAGGCGGAAAAGTTTGCGCAGCGAGCTGTTCTTGTTTTCCAGCCCGACAGACTGCGCCGCCACCAGCGGCCGCGCGCCGAGCCAGGCGATGATGCCGACGCCAATGCCGATCGCCAGGTTCAGTATATTGGGGATTGCGCCCTTCGGCTCCAGCTGGACGACGAGATAGCCCGAGAAGGCGCCGGCCATCAGTCCGATCAGGATGGGAATCCAGTATCTGGCGGCGGCGATCTTGTCGTCGCGATAGATGATGCACGTCTCGATGAAATAGAGGATGCCGGCGGCGATGGTGCCGCCGAGGAAGGGCGTTATCACCCATCCCGCCGAGATTGCGGCCAAAACATGCCAGTTGACCAGCTCCGGACCGACCGCGGCCGCACCCGCACCGACGACGGCGCCGACGATCGTGTGGGTGGTCGAGACCGGCGCTTTCAGCCAGGTGGCGAAATTGATCCAGAGGGCGGCGGCAAGCAGCGCCGCCATCATCAGCCAGGCAAGCTTGCCGATGCTGATGATGCGGTTGGTGTCGACGATGTGGGTCGAGATCGTGTTGATGACCGGGCCGCCGGCAATCGTCGCTCCGAGGATCTCGAAGATGGCCGCCATGACGAGGGCTTGCGTCATGGTGATCGCACGCGCGCCGACCGCTGCGCCGACATTGTTGGCGACGTCCTTGGCGCCGATGTTCAGAGCCATGTAGCCGGCAAGAGCAACGGCGGCGAAAATCAGCGTCGCTCGCGGCTGGCCGAATACATAGATGCCGGCAAAAACCATGGCGAAACCGAGAAAGATCAGGCCGATACCCGGGGCGACCAGACGTTTCGTCACATGATGGGTCGCATCCTCGACATAGGTGAATTTGTCGAGGTCCTTGTCGAGCGTCCGTTTGCTAGGTGTGGCCGGTCGGTCGGGCATGCAATTCTCTGGATCAAAACTCTCGTATTGCGCTCCCCGAAAGGGCGCGCAATATCCACCAGCCACTCTGGCATAGTTTTTTGTGAGTAATGTGGCTTATTTATCCTGCGCTGCCACAGGCACAGCCGTCATCCGCTGAGCGAAGGCAAGGATCAATTCGCGCAGTTCCGGTTCGCGCACGCGCTCTGCCGCGACCTCGCAGGACACCCACTCCAGGGAACGTTCGCCCTTCTCCTTGAAGTGCTTTGCAAGTTCGTTGACCTCAAGGGCATAGACCTGCACGCGGCATGGCACCTGAATACCGTCCTTCAGCACCTTGTCGTAGCCGAACGAGCCGAGTGGCTCCGTCTCCACCGCGCCGCGCACGCCGGCCTCTTCATAGGCTTCGCGGGCCGCGACCTCGTGAGAAAGCTTGCCCGGCATCGGCCAGCCCTTGGGAATGACCCAGCGCCCGGTATCGCGGCTTGTCAGCAGCAGCACCTCGAGATCGCCCGTCTTTTTCTTCAACCGATAACAGAGCGCAGCATATTGCTGTCGCGGCGGACGCCGAAACATGAGTTGCACATCATTTGCTATACGGCTGAGAAAGGCCAATTGTCGGTTCACCTTTTGGGGGTTGGAGTGAAGGATTGATTCTATATTAGCATCGTGTGGAAAAATTTTGTGTTCCACAGAGTGCTATATGGTATTTCCCCACAAATTTATTCAGTGGTGACTATGTAAAAAAGTGATGATTTGCCTTCTGATATTCGCCAGCAATTATGCTGAAAGCGACATTGAACAGCATTTTCATGCCGCAGATGACGCAGCTGCTTGAATGCGGCCGTCATGGCGCTGGAAAGAAAGATAAAACCTTGCCATGCCCGAACCCGTTTCATCCCGACGCCTGCCGCCGCTGAATGCGCTTCGCGCATTTGATGCTGTCGCGCGACGCGGCAGCATCCTGCAGGCGGCCGATGAGCTTGGCGTCGTGCGCGGCGCCGTCCGTCAGCAGATCACCCTGCTGGAAGCCCATTTCGGGGTGACCTTGTTCGATCGGGAGAACGGCAGGCTGGTACTGACGGCGAAGGGCAGGGCATTCGCCGATTCCGTCGGCGTCGCCTTCGGTATCCTGCGGCGGGCGTCGGCGGAGCTTGCGATCGGAGGCCGGCGATCGATCCGGCTTGGCGTACCCTCGGCCTTCGCGGTCTGGTGGCTGATGCCGCGTGTTGCCGCATTGCAGGCGGCCCTTCAGGATATCGATATAGACATCGTGCCGATGGCCATGGTGGAGCCGCTTGCCAAGCGCGCCGACCTGGAAGCGGTCATCATGGGCGGCGAGTACAGGCCGATGCGCGATATCACGGCCATTCGCTTTATGGAGGACGAATTCGGCCCGGTCGCCACGCCGGAGATCGCCGATCGCCTCGGGCTTGCCGCGGGCGTTTGTGCGCTCGCCGGAGCTTTCGCCCTTGCAAGCCGCTCCGCCCCGACCCTGTGGGAGGATTGGTTTGCCGAAGGCGGTCATGCGCCGGTTCGCTTTGCCGGCAATCGCGAGTTCGAGGACCTGCTGCTGGCGATCGGCGCTGCTCGCTCCGGGCTCGGGGTTGCCATTGCGCCGCGCACGGCCATCGGTGAGGATATCGACCGTGGCCTATTGGTCGCGCCCTTCGGCTTCATCCGCAGACCGGCGGGCTACAGTCTCAGCATTCGCAGCAGCGACGTGAAGGACCCGGCGCTTGTCCGGCTGGCGGATTGGCTGAGCGCGGCGGGGGTCGAGCAGACTTAGCAAGGTATCCTCCCTGTGAGATACACATGGCAGATTTTCTGCCATGTGAGGCATGGCAATGTCCATCGACAGGCCCTTTGCCCTCATGCCAGATCGCTAGACCGAACCAGCCGGCAGGAGCGCATCATGGATCAGTCTTCTTCTCTTTCCCGTATCGATTGGGTGGCGCGCAGCTGCCGGCTCCTGGCGGCGACGGCGCAGGAATTCCGGGAAACCAGGCCTTTTGCGGGTTTGACCATTGGGACGGGCATCCATCTCGAGCCGAAGACGGTTGCGCTGTTGATGACGCTGCGGGCGGGCGGCGCCGGTCTCGTCTGCACCGGCAATCTCAACAGCACCCAGCCGGAAACGGTCGCCTATCTGCGCGCCCAAGGGATCAAGGTCTTCGCGACGCAGACCCGCGATGCCGATGAGCATGGCGCCAGCCTCGATGCGATCCTGGCGGAAAAGCCGGATTTGTTGCTCGACAATGGCGGCGATCTCTTTGCCCGCGCGGCCGACAAGCCCTATGCCAACCTGCTTGGCGGTACCGAGGAAACCACATCCGGCCGCACCCGGCTGATGCCGATGCGCGACAAGCTCAACATGCCGATCCTCGTCATCAACGACAGCCCGATCAAGCAATTCGCCGAAAACCGGCATGCCGTCGGGCAGAGCATGTTCGAGAGCTATCTGCGCTTCACCAATCGCTCCACCAATGGCAAGCGCGTCACCGTCTTCGGTTACGGCGCCTGCGGTAGGGGCACGGCAGCGTGCTTCCGCAATGCCTTTTCCGCAGTCAGTGTCGTCGATATCAATCCGGTCACGACACTTGAAGCGCATCTCGACGGTTTTTCAACACCGCTACGCGAGGCGGCGATCCGTTCCGCCGATGTGCTGGTCACCGTGACGGGCTATCCGGATATCATCACGGTTGCCGATCTGCCTCTCATCAAGGACGGCGCGATCCTGATGAATGGCGGCCACTTTCCGCATGAGATCGATGTCGAGGGCTTCCGCAGCAGCCCCGATGTTATCGGGGTCGATCGTTATGAGGCCGAGCAGATCGAGACTATCCGCATGCGCGATGGCCGTGCCTTCCACATTCTCGGCGGCGGCCATATGGCCAATCTGGCCGGCCCGCGTCCGCTGGGGAATACCGTCGAATCCATGGATCTCGGCTTTGCGCTGCAGGCCCGATGCCTGGAACGGGTCGCCAAGGGCAATCTTGGCAAGGAATCCTGCGTCATCCCGGTTCCCACTGATATCGACGCGCTTGTCGCCTCCGCCTATCTCGACTTGGCGCGCTAAACCTCAGGTTTCGGCCAGCGCCTGCGGCAGCAATCGATCATAGAGCGTTGCCATCTCGTCGCCGAAGCAGCAGAAGATGATCTCCTCGAAGGCACCATCCTTGCTTTCGGCAAGGGTGGTGCGGATCGCGATCCGTGCAGCCGGCTCGGCGGGGAAGCGGTAGATGCCCGTCGAGATGGCGGGAAAGGCGATTGTCTTCAGGCCGTGCTGCCGGGCAAGGCCAAGGCTGTTGCGGTAGCAGTCCGCAAGCAGCTCCTCCTCGCCATGGTCGCCGCCATTCCAGACCGGGCCGACCGTATGGATCACATGCCTTGCCGGCAGGCGGTATCCGCCCGTTATCTTTGCCTGCCCGGTCTTGCAGCCATTCAGCATCCGGCATTCCGCAACGAGCTCCGGCCCGGCGGCGCGGTGGATCGCGCCATCAACGCCACCGCCGCCGAGCAGACTGCTGTTGGCGGCGTTGACGATGGCATCGACAGAAAGCCTGGTGATATCGCCGAGAACAACGGTGAAGCGCGTCTCCGAATTCGCAGCAAGATCGGAACGGATGATTTCAGGCGCGGACATGGCGGTCTCCTCGAACCTTTATGGCACCTATCGCTCCCAATAGGGAACGGGACCGTAAAGTTCCGCCAGAAAGTCGATGAAAACGCGCACTTTCGCCGGCAGGAACTGCCGGCTTGGGTAAACGGCCGAGAGGGTGACATTGTGCGAGCCTTCATAGGCCGGCAACACCTGCACGAGACGGCCGTTGCGCAGTTCCTGTCCGATATCCCAGGTGGAGCGCAGCGCAATGCCGAGACCGGCGATGACGGCTTCGCGCACGACCTCGCTGGAGTTGGTGATGAGCCTGCCCTCAGGGCGGAAGATCAGGCTGCCTTTCGGCCCCTCCAGCCGCCACGGATCGAGATTGTGTGCCGGCAGGCAGATGTGCCGACGCAGATCGTCGATATCCTGCGGCATGCCGTGGGCGTCGATATAGGCGGGCGAGGCGCAGAGCACGCGGCGCACTGGCGCGAGCCGGCGGGCGACGAGGCTCGAATCGGTCAGTTCGGCAATGCGGATGGCAAGATCGAAGCCGCCGCCGACGATATCGACGAATTCGTCGCTGAGCACGAGATTGAGCGACAGCTCAGGATGCGCCTGCATGAAGGATTTGAGATGCGGCGCGATGTGCAGACGGCCGAAGGATGTCGGAGCGGAGATCTTCAGCGTGCCGTGCATCTGCGAAGAGCGCCCGGCAATATAGGCTTCCGCCTCTTCCAGCCCGGCGAGAATGGCAAGCACGCGGTCATAAAAGCCCTGCCCCGCCTCCGTCAGCGAAATCTGCCGCGTGGTGCGCTGCAGGAGCCGGGTGCCGAGCCGATCTTCGAGGCGCTTGATGCGCTTGGAAATGACGGCGGGCGAGAAGCCGAGCGCCCGGCCGGTCAAGGACATGCTGCCGGTCGCCACCACGCTGGCGAAGATTTCGAGATCCCCTAAATTGGTCATGCACAATTATTTCCCATTTTGGAATAAATGCTTATCATTTGCTCCAAACTTGGGAAAGCGCTAAGCCGATAATGGGTTAAAAGGAGGCTGTATCCGCGAGGGGATGCAGGAGGAAGACGGCATGGCAGAAGCCATTTCATTTCTGGAGCCGCGTGCGGATGTTCTGGCGCGCCGCAGCGCGATCGTTGCCGATCTGACCGACCTTTTGCCGCCGGAATGTCTGATCCACGAACAGCGCGAACTCGTGCCCTTCGAAACCGATGCCTTCGTGTCCTATCGGCGCCTGCCGCTCGCCGTAGCTTTGCCGCGCTCGACGGCGGAAGTGGCGGCCGTGATGAAATACTGCCATCGCTACGGCATTCCCGTCGTGCCGCGCGGCGCCGGCACCTCCTTGTCCGGTGGAGCCATCCCGCAGGAAGATGCCGTCGTTCTCGGCCTCTCCAAGATGAACCGCATCCTCGATATCGATTATGCCAATCGCACCGCGATCGTGCAGGCGGGGGTGACGAACCTGCATGTCTCCGAAAGCGTCTCGGCCGACGGCTTCTTTTATGCGCCTGACCCGAGCTCGCAGCTTGCCTGCACCATCGGCGGCAATATCGGCATGAATTCCGGCGGCGCGCACTGTCTGAAATACGGCGTCACCACAAACAATCTGCTCGGCGTTAAGCTTGTCCTGACCGACGGCACTGTCATCGATCTCGGCGGCAAGGCGCTGGATGCGGCAGGCTACGATCTCCTCGGCCTCGTTTGTGGCTCGGAAGGCCAGCTCGGCATCGTCACCGAGGCGACGGTGCGGCTCATCGCCAAGCCCGAGGGCGCCCGGCCGGTGCTCTTCGGCTTCGATAGTTCGGAAGAAGCGGGCGCCTGCGTCGCCGATGTCATTGCCGCCGGCATCGTGCCGGTCGCCATCGAGTTCATGGACAAGCCGGCAATCGAGATCTGCGAAGCCTTTGCCAAGGCAGGCTATCCGCTTGATGTCGAGGCATTGTTGATCGTTGAGGTCGAAGGGTCTGAGGCGGAAATGGACGATATGCTTGCGAGCATTGTCGCCATCGCCCGCACTCACAGGGTCAAGACCGTGCGCGAATGCCAGTCGGCGACGGAGGCAGCCCTGATCTGGAAAGGCCGGAAATCGGCTTTCGGTGCTACCGGCCGCATCGCCGACTATATCTGCATGGATGGCACCGTGCCGCTTAGCCAGCTCTCTTATGTGCTGAAGAAGACGGGCGAGATCGTCGACGGCTACGGTCTGCGCGTCGCCAACGTCTTCCATGCTGGCGATGGCAACATGCACCCGCTGATCCTGTTCAATGCCAACGATCCTGAAGAAGCGGCCAAGGCGGAAGCCGCCGGCAACGACATCCTCCGGCTCTGCGTCGATGCCGGCGGCTGCCTGACTGGCGAACATGGCGTCGGCATCGAGAAGCGCGACCTGATGCGCCATCAATATGCGGATGTCGATCTCGCCCAGATGATGTCGGTACGATCAGCCTTCGATCCCGGCTGGATACTCAATCCCTCCAAGGTCTTCCCGCTCGATGGACGCAACGCCGCATGAACGAGTTTCATCCGAGAACTGAAGAGGAAGCCGCCTCCATCATCAGCGATCATACGGCGCGTGGCGCAGCCCTTGCGATCATCGGCGGCAACACGCGGTCCGGCTTCGGCAATGCGGTCGCGTCCGATGCGGTTCTGTCATCGCGCGGCCTTGCCGGCATCGTCGCCTACAATCCGGGTGAGATGGTGATGACCGCTCGCGCTGGTACGCCGGTTGCGGAGATCGAAGCAGCGCTTGCCGAGAGTGGCCAGATGATGGCGTTCGAGCCGATGGACCACCGGCCGCTGATGGCGACCGAAGGCGAGCCGACGATCGGCGGCGTCTTCGCAGCCAATGTCTCCGGCCCGCGCCGCTTCGTCAGCGGTGCCGCGCGCGATAGTCTTCTCGGCGTCCGCTTCGTCAACGGCCGGGGCGAGATCGTCAAGGCCGGCGGCAGGGTGATGAAGAACGTCACCGGCCTCGACCTCGTCAAGCTGATGGCCGGTTCGCACGGCACGCTCGGCCTTCTGACCGAAGTGACGTTCCGCGTGCCGCCGAGGCCAAAGACGGAGGAGACGATCGTCCTCTCCGGCCTCAACGATGCGGAAGCCGCCAATGCGATGGCCGCGGCCATGGCCCTGCCGCTCGAAGTATCAGGTGCCGCCCATCTGCCGCTCACCGTCGCCTGGTCTTTTCTTGACGGCAAGCTGCCGCAGGGAGAGGCGACGGTGCTGCGCATCGAGGGTCTCCCCGGCTCCGTCGCGGTCCGTGGTGAAAAGCTTGCCGCTGCGATGGGCCGGCTCGGATCGGTGAAACGCCTCGAGGAGGATGACAGCTGCCGGCTATGGCGCGAAATCCGCAATGTGAAGCCCTATGCGGATGGCACCTCGCGCCCAGTTTGGCGCGTCTCGGTCGCGCCCGGTACCGGCCACCAGCTTGTGGCCGCTCTTCGCCTGGAGGAGGGCGTGGATGCCTATTACGATTGGCAAGGCGGGCTTGTCTGGATGCGCATGGAAGCCGAGCCGGAAGGCGACATGCTCCGACGCTATATTCACGCGCTCGGCGGCGGACACGCGACCTTGATGCGCGCTGCCCCTGCTCACCGCGCGATGACGGCCGCCTTCCAGCCGCAGCCGGAGGCAGTGGCGCTGCTATCTGCACGCGTAAAGGAAAAATTCGACCCGGCCGGGATTTTCAACCCCGGCAAAATGGCGTGACGAGGGCTGCCGGATGCAAACCAATTTCACTCCCGAACAGCTTGCCGATCCGCACGTGGCCGAGTCCGAGGCGATCCTGCGCAAATGCGTGCATTGCGGCTTCTGCACCGCCACCTGTCCCACCTATGTGACGCTCGGCAACGAGCTCGACAGCCCGCGCGGCCGCATCTACCTCATCAAGGACATGCTGGAAAACGGCCGGGCCGCCGATGCCGAGGTGGTGACGCACATCGATCGCTGTCTCTCCTGCCTCGCCTGCACGACGACCTGTCCCTCCGGCGTCGATTACATGCACCTGATCGACCATGCGCGCGTCCATGTCGAGAACACCTACAAGCGTCCGCTGATGGACCGGCTGACCCGCAATGTGCTGGCCTCCGTCTTGCCCTATCCCGGCCGTTTCCGGCTGGCTCTGCGGCTTGCAAACCTCGGCCGGCCGTTCAAGGTCCTGTTGAGGCGCATTCCCGCATTGAAGGCTTTCGCCGCCATGCTCGATCTTGCGCCTCGCAGCATTCCCGCGCCGTCACCCTTCGCCAAGCCGGGGCTGTACGCCCCGCAGGCCGAGCGTCGTGGCCGGGTGGCGATCCTGACGGGCTGCGCCCAGCCGCTGCTCGATCCAAAGATCAATGCGGCAACCATCCGCCTGTTGACCCGCCTCGGCGTCGAGGTCGTGGCGCCGGAAGGGGAGGTCTGCTGCGGCTCGCTGGTCCATCACATGGGTCGCGAGGAACAGGCGCTTGCCGCCGCCCGCGCCAATGTCGATGTCTGGTTGCGTGAGATCGAGGCCGGCGGCCTCGATGCCATCATCATCACCGCATCTGGCTGCGGCACGACGATCAAGGATTACGGGCATATGCTGCGCCTCGATCCGGCCTATGCCGACAAGGCGGCAAGGGTTTCGGCACTCGCCAAGGACATCACCGAGTATCTCGCCAGCCTCGACCTTCCCTCGCATATGCCGCGCGGCGTCACGGTCGCCTATCATTCCGCCTGCTCCATGCAGCATGGGCAGAAGATCACCATGGCGCCGAAGCTGCTGCTGAAAGCGGCGGGTTTCACGGTGCGCGAGCCGGCGGAAGGTCATCTCTGTTGCGGCTCGGCCGGCACCTACAACATCATGCAGCCGGAGATTTCGGCGGAGCTGAAGGCGCGCAAGGTCAGGAATCTCGAAGCGACGAGGGCAGATATCATCGCCACAGGCAATATCGGCTGTATCACACAGATCGCGACGGGAACCGGCATTCCGATCCTGCATACGGTGGAATTGCTGGATTGGGCCTATGGCGGCGATATGCCAGAGAAATTGAAGGGCCTGCAGCCGGCGGCGGCCTAATGCAGCTTGCCTGATGCGGGCAGGCGGTAGGCCTGCCATTCGCCCTCGAACTTGTCGGCGGCGATGCGCGTCATGCTAATGCGTTCCTGACCCTCTTCGAAGAAGATGCCGTCCACCAATCCGGCGATACCGTCGTAAAATGAGCCTTCCACCAGGCTGGTCAGGCGTTGAATCTCACGCTCGCGCAGCGAAATATCGGCGACCGACATGCAGTGTCGGCGGCCATCAGCGAATACATCGATGAGCCGGGGAACATCGCCGGCAACATCGACCTCGTAATAGACGATGACCGGCTCCTCGCTTTCCGGATGAATCCAGTCGCAACGATAGTAGAAGAAGCTCATGCCCGAATAATAGCACACAATCCCCCAAGCCTGAACCGGTTTGGGGGATCGATAGTGGTGGAAGATCGGCTGTTCTTAGAAGTTGAACGAGACGCCGAAGTTGAGCGCATGCGTGAAGACTCTGGTCTTCAGCGTGTCGCCGCTGTCAATCGAGACATCGTTCACGAAGTTGTAGTTGCCTTTGTATTCGACGAAGGTCGACCAGTGCTTGGCGAACTGATAGCTGACGCCGGCCTGTGCCTGCAGCGAAGGGCCGCCGAACTGGTAGTCGAAGGTCTTGCCGGAATCGCGGGTGACTTCGACATGCGGCACGTTGATGCCGGCGCCGAGGCCGACATAGGGCGTCCAGTTGCGGCTGGAGTCCTGGAAGCGGTAGAGCGCGTTCAGCGTCAGCATATTCAAGCCGTCGGTGAACTCGAAATGCGACCAGCCGGGCGTATTGCCGAGATCGCCGTAGACCTTCGCATGGCTGTAATCGAGCGACACACCCCAGTTCGGCTTGTCGAACTGATCGAGCCACCAGATGCCGCGAAAACCGAAATAGGGTGGCATCTTGAAAGATTTGCCGGACCAGTTCGGGTCGAAATCGGCGCCGTCCGATGTGGTGACATTGCTGCCGGTCGCGCCCTGTATGCCGCCGTAAGCGGAAAATTGCATTTCCGCCGAGGCGGAACCGGCGGCCAATAGAAATGATGAGACCGCAAGCACGGCAAGTGCCGGCTGCTTGTTGCGAAACGCACGATGCATATGAAATCCCCGGATGCCAAAGTGCTGCCATCTAAGCGCGCTTCCGTGACACTTCTATTGCAGTCAACGGTAGGCAAGTCGCGGTTGAGGGGGAAAAACAGACGGTAGACTGAATGTATCGGGCCGATCATCGGCGGCGCGGTGCGATAAGTTCCGGGCTGTAACCCCGGCGCAACAGTACCCTCGCGCGGGGACTGGATAGAATTGGCCATTGCGATAGATGCGGGCGCCCGTTACGCGCACGAATGATGCCATGCCATCGTTCGGGACGCCCGCTATTTTGCTGTCTGATTCGGAGCAGGCTGATGCCCCGCTCCATCAGCCGCCGAACATGGTCCTCAGCACGTCGACGCCGCGGTCCTGATAGCTGACTTCACCCTGCTTGTTGCCAGGCCCGACGACGATGACCTTCGTGCCGATCGGAACCCGATCGTAAAGATCCGTCACATCCTTGTTCATCATGCGGATGCAGCCGGAAGACATGTTCAGGCCGATGCTCCAGGGCTGGTTGGTGCCGTGGATGCGGAAGGCAGTATCGTTGCCGTTGCGATAGAGATACATGGCGCGCGCGCCGAGCGGGTTATCCTCGCCACCTTCCTGGTAGGCCGGCAGCTTGTGACCCTTCTTGGCCTCGCGGATGCGCATTTCCGGCGGCGGCGTCCAGCCCGGCCATTCGGCCTTGCGGCCGACCTTGACCACGCCGGACCAGCCGAAGCCTTCGCGGCCGACGCCGATGCCGTAGCGTCTCGCGCGGTTGTTGCCTTCGACGAGATAGAGATACTTGTTGTTGGTGTCGATGATGATGGTGCCCGGCGCTTCGTTGGTCGACAACCGCACCAGCCGCCGCTGGAACTGCGGCTTGACCTGGCCCTGCGGCTCCATCGCCACCTGGATCAGGTCGGCACGCTTGGCCGGCGCCGCATAGGGTGCGGAAGCGGTGAAGGCGGCTGCGTTCGACGCCGCAAGAAGACACGCCGCAACGACACCTGTCGTCACGATCGACAATGCTGCTTTCATAATGGCATTCCCCTCGTTGAATTCGGTAGGAAACTACCGGAACCGGCGAGGGGATCAAGATCAAAATGTCCAATACGAAGAACGGATTGGGAGAAACGCCCTCTCTTCTATCGCGGGTCGGACTATAGTCTGAGATATAGTGACGGGCATGGCCGCGCGGCGAGCTGCTGGCCCTTCGATGAGGGTGATGCCGCCGCGCAGGTCCGAAGGCCGTTCGGGACTACATGACGGTGACGCGCGTGCCGACCTTTACGCGATTGTAGAGATCGATGACATCTTCGTTGCGCAGGCGGATGCAGCCGGAGGAGACGGCATTGCCGATGGTCCATGGCGCGTTGGTGCCGTGGATGCGATAGAGCGTCGAGCCCAGATACATGGCGCGCGCGCCGAGCGGATTGCCCTCGCCGCCTTCCATGCGCGCCGGCAGATAATGGCCCTTGGCGGCTTCGCGCGAGATCATTTCGGCGGGCGGCGTCCAATCCGGCCATTCCTGCTTGCGGGTGACGGTGTGAGCGCCAGCCCATTCGAAGCCGGGCTTGCCGACGCCGACGCCATAGCGCCGCGCCTTGCCGCCGTCCATCACGAGGTAGAGGAAGCGGTTGTTGGTGTCGATGACGATGCTGCCGGGCTTTTCCTTGGTCTGGTAGTCGACGATCTGCGGCAGGAACTGCGGAGCGATCTGGCCGCGGATTGCCGGATATTGCGGGCGGGCCATCGCGACCTGCTGCACGACCGGGCGGGAGAACAGGCCGCGCGGCTGCACGACCTGACGTACCTGCGGATTGGCCTGCTGCTGCATGGCGGGATCGGCCGCGCGCCGCGCCATCGGGCGCGGGTAGACGACCGGCTGCACGTTGCCGCCGCCGAGCTGCATCACCCAGGGGGCGGTCAGATCGGGGCTGACGATGACGGGCGGGCGCGACTGATAGCGATCGTCGGCAAAGGCGGTGGAGGCAAGCAGGCTCAGAACGCCGGCGGCACATAGAACGGCATGTTTCATCATCGGACAAACTCTCTACACATGGGCCGAAGATGGGCGCAACAGCACCCGGTCGAAACCATGGTGCCACTTGCACGCGAGCGAATGGTAAACATCTATTCATCAAAATGCCGAAAAGCCGATAAAGCTTTGTCAGGGTTACCGCCTGGTTTTGAAAGATGGTTTGCAAGTGGTAAATCATGAATCGGAATGCACGGTCGCCCGAATGTGCCTATGAATTTAAGCATTTGATTGATCTCAATTTATCCGATAGTGGCTTACTGGTTTCCGGTAGCGCGCGCTGAAATAGGGGACGAATCGCGAAAATGGCCGAAACGGGCATCATCACCGGCGAAGACGGCAAGGACCGCTGCTTCTGGCACGCCAATCTGCCGGATTATCTGCGCTATCACGACGAGGAGTGGGGGCGCCCGGTCGTCGACGACATCAGGCTTTTCGAGAAGATCTGCCTGGAAGGCTTCCAGTCCGGCCTGTCTTGGCTGACGATCCTGCGCAAGCGCGAGAATTTCCGCGCCGCTTTTGCCGGTTTCGATTTCGAGAAGGTCGCGAGATTCGACGATGCCGATATCGAGCGTTGTGTTGCCGATGCCGGCATCATCCGTCATCGCGGCAAGATCGTCTCCACCATCAACAATGCCCGCCGCGCCATCGAGCTGCGCAACGAATTCGGCTCGCTCGCCCGCTATTTCTGGAGCCAGGAGCCGAGTGCCGCCGAGCGCCCCGAACTCTTCGACCTTGCCCATCTCCGCGCCAATCCGACGAGCGCCGCCTCCGTTCGGATTTCCAAGGATTTGAAGAAGCGCGGCTGGACCTTCGTCGGCCCGACCACAGTTTATGCCTTCATGCAGGCCATGGGCCTCGTTAACGATCATATTGAAGGCTGCTATTGCCGGAAAGAGGTGGAGGCGATGCGTTGCGCATTGGTGCGGCCGTGAGAACGACGCTTCTCGGCCTTTTCCTGACGATGTTCGCGCTGTTCGGCGCCGTGGCCGCGAATGCGCAAACCGACACCCAGCAACCGCAACTGCCGCAGCTCGATCGCGGCGAAAAGCTCGAGAAGATCGCCCTGCCGGCCGTCCTCGAAAAGCTGACGGGCTGGACGAAATTCGGCAAGGGCAAGGTCTATATGCTGCCGCTAAAGAAGGGCCAGCATATACGGATCACCTTCAGCTCGAAGAGCAAATATGCCTTCATGGCGATCTTCGACCTCTCTTCGAACGAGGACGAATCCTTCTTCGGCACGGATGAGGACGGCAACACCGCCGACGTCACCGTCAACGAGGATACGACCTGGCTGATCAAGCCATACTATTCTCGCGTCACGCGCCGGCGCGGTCTCGGCGCACCCTATGAGATCCTCATCGATCCCAATCCGCCGGCGACACAGCAGCCAGCCGACCAGCAGAAGGATCAGGGTCCGATGCTGTTCCCGCCGCGCTCCAAGCAGGGGCAGTAGGGCTTAGGACAACGCCTCGATAATGCCGTGCAACTCGCCGAGATGGTCGATCTTGCGGAAACGCGGCGCCTGGCTCGGTTCCTCGACATGTTCGAACGACCATGTGAGTTCGTGCGGCACGAAGACGCCGTAGCTGCCGGCGGCAAGCGCCGGCACGATGTCCGATTTCAGCGAGTTGCCGATCATCATCGCCCGTTCCGGCCCATCCCCGACCTTGGAGAAGATGCGGCGGTAGGTGGAGGCGTTCTTGTCCGAAACGATCTCGATCGCATCGAAAAGGTCGCCGAGCCCGGATTGGGCAAGCTTGCGCTCCTGATCGAAGAGATCGCCCTTGGTAATCAGCACCAGCAGGTATTTGCCCGACAGGGCCTCCAGCGTCTGGCGCACGTGGGGCAGGGTTTCGACGGGATGGGCGAGAAGATCGCGGCCGATATCGAGAATCTGCGCGATGACGTTCGACGGCACCTGGCCCTCGGTGATCTCGATGGCCGTCTCGATCATCGACAGGGTGAAGCCCTTTATGCCGAAGCCGTAGTGGCGGAGGTTGCGCTTCTCCGCCTCCAGCAGCCGCGCGGAAATGACGTCGCTTGCGGCGTGATCGGCAAGAAGATCGGTAAACTGCAGTTCCGTCAGCCGGTAGAATTGTTCGTTCTGCCAAAGCGTGTCGTCGGCATCGAAGCCGATCGTGGTCAAGGGGCGTTGCGTCATCGGTATGTCCGTTTTGCGCATGTCATGATTGCTGGAATCTATTCCGTCGCGAAGCGGAAGCAAGGGTGAGCGCCGGTAACCGCATCGTGATCGACGGAAGGTCTCGCGTTGAAAGCGGTTTCCGGTGCATTATGTCGTTGTTGTCTCGATCGCCGCGGAGCCAGAGCCGTGCCTCGATGACTGTCTTATGACCTCTCCAGGGCAGCGCCAATTGCCGCTGTCGTGCCGGGGCCAATCTATAGCGAAAAGATATGCATTCACCGGCCGGAAGCGTCTTCCGGCTGATTACAAGGGAATTTTTCCTATGCGTTACAATCAACTCGGCAATACCGGGCTGTTCGTCTCCGAACTTTGCCTGGGCACGATGACCTTCGGTGAAGCCAACCCCAACAACAGCCTCTGGGGCTCGATCGCCGATGTCGACCAGGCGCTCGCCGACAAGATCGTCGAAGGCTCGCTGGCCGCCGGCGTCAACTTTATCGACACCGCCGACGTCTATTCCTTCGGCAATTCCGAAAAGCTGCTTGGCCAGGCCCTGAAGAATCTCGGCGTTCCCCGCAAGGATGTCGTCATTGCCACCAAGGTCTATGGCGTCATGGGCGACAAGCCCAACGATCGTGGCGCCTCGCGCGGCCATATCATGGATTCCGTGCAGGCAAGCCTGGACCGCCTGCAGACCGATCATATCGACCTTTATCAGATCCACGCCACCGACACAGTAACGCCGATCGACGAGACGCTGCGGGCGCTGGACGATCTCGTCTCGCGCGGCCTGGTTCGTTATGTCGGCGTTTCCAACTGGCAGGCCTGGCGCATCGCCAAGGCGCTCGGTATCTCGGAGCGCCGCGGCTTCGCCCGGTTCGAGACCGTGCAGGCCTACTATTCCATCGCCGGCCGTGATCTGGAGCGGGAGATCGTGCCATTGATGACGGAAGAAAAGCTGGGGCTCATGGTCTGGTCGCCGCTGGCAGGCGGCCTGCTCTCGGGCAAATACGGTCCCGGCGCTCCGGGTAATGGCGAGGGACGGCGTGCGAGCTTCGATTTCCCACCCGTCGACAAGGATCGCGCCTGGGCCTGCGTCGCCGCCATGCGCGAAGTGGCGGAAAAGCACGGCTCCAGCGTCGCCACCGTGGCCCTCGCCTGGATACTGGCAAAACCCTTCGTCACCAGCATCATCATTGGTGCCAAGCGTCTCGACCAGCTCGATCAGAATCTTGCCGCCGTCAAGCTGAAGCTTGATGCCGACGACATCGCCAAGCTCGACGCGGTCAGCGCGCTTCCCGCCGAATATCCCGGCTGGATGTTGGCCCGCCAGGGCGCTCAGCGCGTGCCGCAGCCGTTCCAGCCGAAGGTCTGATGTCAAGAACGGCCGGGCCGCCGCATTTCCCAGCGGCCCGGCTTCCCCTCAAAGCTCGATGACGATTTTGCCGAAGGGGCCGCGATCGAGATGATCGAAAGCCGCCCGCACCTCGCCGAGCGCATAGCGATGGTCGATCACCGGCTTCAGCCCTATGTTGTCGACCGCGCGCACGAAATCTTCGAGCGAGCGGCGATGGCCGACGCCGATGCCCTGCACGGTGGGGGATTTCAGCAGCAGCGGCGCCGCCGGCCCGGAAATATCGAAGCCTTCGAGCACGCCGATGACCGAAATCCGGCCGTGAGGCGCCACGGCCCTCAACGATTGGGCGAAGTTCGGTCCACCGGCGATTTCGATGATATGGTCGATGCCGCGATCGTTGCTAAGCCGATACACCTCTTCCACCCAGTCGCTTGTGTTGCGATCAATGCCGTGATGGGCTCCGAGGGCATTGGCACGAGCCAGCTTTTCCGGTCCCGACGACGTCACGAAGACCTCGGCTCCCTGGGCGGCGGCGATCTGCAGGGCGAAGAGGGCGACGCCGCCCGTTCCCTGCACCAGCACGCTGTCGCCCGGCTTGAGCTTGCCGCGTTCCACCAGCGCGAACCATGCAGTCAGACCTGCGCAGGGCAGAGTGCTGGCCTCGGCATAATCGAGGGTCGTCGGTGCGGAGACGAGCCAGTCCGCGGGCACGGAGATATATTCGGAAAGCACGCCCGGATAGAAGCCGCCCAACGTCTTGTAGGGAGGATTGCGGGCATCGCCGAGCGGCTTGCCATCAATCCAGCCGGGGTGGAAGGTCGAGATGACGCGATCGCCAACCGAGAATCTGGTGACGTCGTCTCCCACCGCCTCGATAACGCCCGCCATATCCGAGGCAGGCACGAAGGGAAACTGAATGGAAAGCCCCATGCCGGTCTCGCGAACGAGCTTGTCGCGATAGTTCAGCGAAACGGCCTTGACCCGCACGAGGACTTCGCCGCGTGCGGGCGTGGGGATCGCCGCTTCCGTGAGGTTCAAGGGTGCGCCGACGGCGATCTTGTCGAGGGTCCAGCGCTTCATAGTCTCCGTCATCATTGGTCTCCTGGGAGGAATTGAACACAATGGACGCACTATATCGTTGCTCTCTGGTCGCCAGTGGCGATATTATTTCGGCCAACTGGTTCCCTATAGGAGACAATCATCATGAATGACATGCTCAACGGCATTCCGGAATTCGTCGAGGCGGTCGAAGCCGGCGGCTTTTCGGCGGCGGCGGCGCGCATGAATCTTTCGCGCTCGGCCATCGGCAAGACGATTGCGAGGCTGGAGCGCCGCTTGAATGTCCGCCTTTTTCACCGCACGACCCGCATGCAAAACCTGACGGACGAAGGCCAGGCCTTCTATGAGCGCTGCCGCCGGGCACTCGACGAGATACAGTCGGGCGAGGCCATGCTCGAATCGGGCAAGCGCGAGGTCACGGGGCGCCTGCGCATCTCCATGCCCGTGCTCTTCGGCCGTTGCTGCGCCGCGCCACAGCTGTTGGAGCTGGCGCGCATTCATCCCAAGCTCGAGCTGGACCTGTCGTTCAGCGACCGCGTCGTCGATCTGTTCGACGAGGGCTTCGATCTTGCCATTCGCAACGGGGTGCTGCGTGATGAAGCAGGTCTTGCTGCCCGTAAGCTCACCTCCACTCGGATGATACTTTGCGCATCTCCCGACTATCTTGCCTCCAGAGGCACGCCCCGGACCGTCGCCGACCTCGGCAATCACGACCTGATCGCCTATGCACGCTCTGGCGAGGTGAAAAAATGGACTTTCCTGCAAGAGGACGGGTCGGCCGTCGAACATCTTGCCGCAACGCGCCTGCGCTTCGACGATCTGGAGGTGCTTGCGGCGGCGGCGTCGTCCGGAATGGGGATCACATGGCTGCCCTGCTGGCTGGTGCGTCAATACCTGTCCGCGGGAACGCTCGTGCCGGCAATGAGGAATATTTCCAGCCGGGCCGTGAACATCTATGCGGTCTGGCCGCAGACGCCCCATCTTCCGCTGAAGATGCGGGTGGTCATCGACCTCCTGGCCGAACGACTGCCCGCGATCATGGATTGATTGGCTGCGTGAGCGGAAAGGCGCTCCAGTCGCCACTTCGTCGCTAGAGGAGGACGCCCTCGTCGAACACCCTGTTCCACCTGAGAATCCGTACGGACTTGCGTAATCCGGCCGGCCAGAAGGGATCTTCCTTCACCAGCCGTTCGACCTCGCTCTCGGTCCGCGCTTCCACCAGCCACAACCCGCCTGCAAAGTCGTCGCCTTCCCGGCTGAGCGGACCGGCCGTCCTGATGGACGCGGCGTTCGCCTCCAGGAAAGCGAAGTGGCGTTGCAGATATTCCCTACGAATGGTGACGGCGTTTTGCGGGTCGTCCTCGAACAGAACTGCGAATATGGTCATTGCTGCCTCCTTGCTGGAATTTCCAGTCTATGGCTGCAATAATGCCGGTGCACGCAGTATATTCGCCGCTAGGGGCTGCAAAATTGCACGACATCGATTGGAATGATCTGCGCCATGTTCTGGCCCTTGCGCGGGGCGGCTCTTTTGCCGCGGCCGGCAGGGCGCTCGGGACGGATGCGACAACCGTCGGCCGCCGCCTGCGCACCCTGGAAGGGCGCCTTGGCATTCCACTGTTTTCGCGCGATGCAGGCGGCGCCATGTCGCCGACGCCAACGGGCGAGATCGTCGTGGCGAAGGCCGAGGCGATCGAGGCGGAAGTCATGGCGCTGTCGGGCGCATTGGATGCAGCCGATCCTCTGGCGTTCGGCAAGGTGCGCCTCACGGCAGCCCCATCCTTCATCAGCCGGCTGCTGATTCCGGCCATGCCTGGTCTCCTTGCCCGGCATTCCGGCCTGCAATTGGAGCTTATCGGCGATTCCAGGAATCTGAACCTGACCCGGCGCGAGGCGGATATGGCGCTGCGTCTCGCAAGGCCGGCTGACGTCGCGAACGGCAAGGTCGTCGCCCGGCGGATCGCGACGCTGGACTATGCCGTCTACGTCGCCGCCGATCAGGAAAGCCGCGCGGAGGATTTGCCGTGGATCGTCTATGAAGAGGCGATGGCGCATCTGCCGCATGCCCGCTGGATTGCCGCGCAGGCGGAAAAGTCAGGCCGTTCCAGCCCGCTCGCAGTCAACGATGCCGAGGCGCTGCTCCAGGCCGCCGTGACGGGATTGGGGCGCGCGCTCCTGCCGAAAATCCTGGCAGAAAGGGTCGATGGCCTCCGGCGCGTCGATAGTGGCGACAGAAATCCGCCGGTGCGCGAAATGTGGCTGCTGATCCATGCCGAATTTCGTCAGCTCGTCCGCATTCGTGCCGTTTCCTATTGGCTGGATCAGGTATTCCGTAGCCAGCATCCCGAACGGTGAGAGAGGCAGCTTTGACGCCGCCTCCCGTTATCGTCTGAATTACTTGCCGTGCTTCTTCAGCCAGGCCCTCATTTCCTTGATCTCGGCTTCCTGTGCCGTGACGACGCCCTGCGCCAGTTTGCGCAGTTCGGGGTCCTTGCCGTATTTCAGCTCGATCTTGGCCATGTCGATCGCGCCCTGATGGTGCGGAATCATGCCACGGACGAAATCCGCATCGGCGTCGCCACTATAGGTAATCATCATATCCTTGTGCATCTTGCCCATGGCGTCGTTGAAAGCCTTGCTGGAGGCGCCCTGGTCGCCCATCGGCTTGCTCATATCCATACCCGACATGCCGTCGGCGAGGGCAGGAAGGGTGAGGGCAAAGGCGAATGCGCCGGCGAGGATCAGCGATTTAGACGTAGACATAGGTGTCCTTTCCGTTTCTGGACGGTATCTCAATTTGAGCGGAGGCCGCTCGTGGATTGAATGCAGCCGGTCGTCAGGCGAAACGGGGAGGCGGCGCTGTCGGCTGCGGCCGTGCGCCGAACAGGCGCTGGCCGGGTGCAGGCACCGGATAGGATACGATCTGCTTGCCGCCTTCGATCACTAGTGCCGGCGTCAGTGCAAGACAGGCGGCACAGGACGCCACATGCGCCATGCCGCCGGCGCAGGGGTTGTCCGGCTTCTTTTCCTTGGGCTCACCAATGTTGGCGTGACCGGCCATGCCAGGCATATCGACCATGCCATCATGCGCGCTCATGGTCGCTGTCGCGGGCATGGACATGGCGGAATCGCAGACAGGGCAATTCGCCAGCGCCGGCATGGCACCGTAGAGCAACCAGGCAATCAGCATTGTCAGGATCGCAAGCACGCGCATGAAGAGAAATCTAGCCGTGCAACCCGCGAAGGCAAGCGCGAATTGCATCCTTGCGACACTGGAAGGGGATCAAGGCAGCAGTTTGACTTCCCTTATGATTTCGATCGGCGGAAAGCTGATGCAATCCACCACATCGAAGGTGAGCGTGAATTTCGCGGGCGTTGCCTTCGCCCAAATCAGAGCCTGTTGCGCCGCGCCTGCGGGGATCTTCATCGCAATGGTGCAATGCGGCTGCCAGCGATCCGGCCGCGAATGCTCGTGGCAAAGGGCAGGGTCGATGTCGTCGTGAATGGCTTGATGTATCTGCCTCAGAACACGATCGTCGGACGGACGTGCCCAGAGCACCAGCATCTCGTTTGGAAAATGGTCGATGCCGGAAAATTCGATCGACAAGGGCGGCACGTTTGCAAAGGCCTTTTGAGCGGCGGCGACAAGCGAGGAGGCGGCGATATCCTGATAGACCGCAAACGTCAGATGCGGCGGATAGTTCAGCGCCCGCATCGACGGCGAGGTTTCGAACCTGCTCGCCTCTTGCCAGAGGTTCAGCACTGGAGAGGCGCTGTCATCGGTGCATTTCAAAACGATCGCGTGAGGCATGGTCCCTATGTCGCCTTCTCTGGCTTTTCTCGGTTTTGTCGGTCGCTAACATATAACAATCCTTGCCGCATTCCGCCCAATCCGCTAGTTAACCGCGACTGTTCCCATACCGGATTACCCTAGAGATGAGCGACAAACAAAAGAAACCGCAGAAGCTCAAGGCCCGCCTGCCGCGTGGCTTTGTCGATCGTTCGGCCAGCGACATTCGCGCCGTCAGCGAGATGACCTCGAAGATCCGTAGGGTATACGAGCATTATGGTTTCGATCCTGTCGAAACGCCGCTGTTCGAATATACCGATGCGCTCGGCAAGTTCCTGCCCGACAGCGACCGGCCGAACGAGGGCGTGTTCTCGCTTCAGGACGAAGACGAGCAGTGGATGTCGCTGCGTTACGACCTGACGGCGCCGCTCGCCCGTCATGTCGCCGAGAATTTCAACGAGATCCAGCTTCCCTACCGCACCTATCGCGCCGGCTATGTCTTCCGCAACGAGAAGCCGGGCCCGGGCCGCTTCCGCCAGTTCATGCAGTTCGACGCCGATACCGTCGGCGCGCCGGGCGTGCAGGCGGATGCCGAGATGTGCATGATGATGGCCGACACGCTCGAAGCGCTTGGCATCAAGCGCGGCGACTATGTGATCCGCGTCAACAACCGCAAGGTTCTCGACGGCGTGCTGGAAGCCATCGGTCTCGGCGGTGATGACAAGGCCGCCCAGCGGCTGAACGTGCTGCGCGCCATCGACAAGCTCGACAAGTTCGGCCCCGAGGGCGTGGCGCTGCTGCTTGGTCCCGGCCGCAAGGACGAGTCCGGCGACTTCACCAAGGGTGCCGGCCTCAACGCCGATCAGATCGAGAAGGTGCTCTTCTTCGTCGGCATCAAGAACTACGCCGAAAGTGCTGCTCAGCTTGCCGAACTTGTTGCCGGCACGTCAAATGGCGGCGAAGGCGTCGAGGAGCTGAATTTCATCGGCAGCCTGGTGACCAGCGCCGGCTATCAGGCCGATCGCATCAAGATCGACCCGTCCGTCGTACGCGGCCTCGAATATTATACCGGTCCGGTCTACGAAGCCGAACTGCTGTTCGACGTCACCAACGAGAAGGGCGAAAAGGTCGTCTTCGGTTCAGTTGGCGGCGGCGGCCGCTATGACGGGCTCGTGTCGCGCTTCATGGGTCAGCCGGTGCCGGCCACCGGCTTCTCCATCGGCGTGTCGCGCCTGATGACGGCGCTGAAGAACCTCGGCAAGCTCGGCACGGAAGAAGTGATCGAGCCCGTGCTCGTCACCGTCATGGATGGCGATGTCGATGCCATGGGGCGCTACCAGCGCTTCACGCAGCAGCTGCGCGCCGCGGGCATTCGCGCCGAGATGTTCCAAGGCAACTGGAAGAAGTTCGGCAACCAGCTGAAATATGCTGATCGTCGCGGTTGCCCGATCGCTATCATCCAGGGCGGCGACGAGCGCGCCCAGGGCGTCGTCCAGATCAAGGATCTGATCGAGGGCAAGCGCCTTTCCGGCGAGATCGAGGACAATGCCAGCTGGCGTGAGGCGCGTGTGGCACAGGAAACCGTGCCGGAATCCGAGCTGATCGCGAAGGTTCAGGCAATGCTGGCGGCACAGGCGGAAGACCGGAAGAGGGCGGGCTGATGCCCCTGATCAACCTCCCGGATTTCGCTGCCGATCTGCTGGATGAGTTTACCCTCCGCGGGACGGAGAGGGTGGATACGCCCATCATCCAGCCGGCCGAACCCTTTCTGGACATGGCCGGTGAGGATCTTCGCCGGCGCATCTTCATGACCGAGAGCGAAACCGGCGCCAGCTTGTGCCTGCGTCCGGAATTCACCATTCCGGTCTGCCTGCGCCATATCGAAACCGCCACCGGCACGCCGAAGCGCTATTCCTATCTTGGCGAGATCTTTCGCCAGCGCCGCGAAGGCGGTCATGAGTTCTATCAGGCCGGGATCGAGGATCTGGGCGATGGCGATACGGCCAGCGCCGACGCCCGCGCCATTGGCGATGCCATCGGCATTCTGAACCGTTTGGTCCCCGGCAAGCCGCTCTCGGTCACGCTTGGCGATCAGGCCGTGTTCGAGGCCGTGGTACAGGCGCTCGGCCTGCCGTCGGGCTGGCAGAAGCGGTTGATCCACGCCTTCGGCAATATGATGCAGCTCGAAGCCCTGCTGGCGCGCCTCGCAAGCCCGCAGCCGGTCACGGGGCTTGATTCCCATGTGCTCGATTTTCTCAATCGTGGCGATGAGCAGGGGCTGATCAGGCATATCGACGCGACCATGCAGGCAACCGGCTATTCCACCAATGCCAGCCGCTCGCCGCAGGAAATCGCCCGCCGTCTCCGCGAGAAGCTGGTGCTGTCGGAAACCCGGCTCGATGACGCGGCATTCCTCGTATTGGAGGAATTCCTGTCCTTGAGCGTGCCGCTGGCGGATGCCTCAGCCGCGCTCGCCGGCTTTGCCGATGCGGCAGGCCTGAAGCTGGGCAAGGCATTGGAAAGCTTCGATGCCCGTGTCGCAGCCTTGGTCAAGGCTGGCGTCGACGCCGCGAAGATAGATTATCGCGCCGCCTTCGGCCGCCCCCTCGATTACTATACCGGTCTCGTCTTCGAGGTGACGGTGCAGGGATCGAGCGCGGTGCTTGCCGGCGGCGGCCGTTTCGACCGGCTGATGACACTGCTCGGCGCCAAGGATCATATCCCGGCCGTCGGTTTTGCGCTTTGGCTCGATCGGATCGAAAATGCGAGGGCCGCCTGATGACCATCACCATTGCTTTACCCTCCAAGGGCCGGATGAAGGACGATTGCTCGGCCGTTTTCGAGCGTGCCGGCATGCCCATCGTCGCTGTCGGCAACGACCGCTCCTATCGCGGTCGTGTCGAGGGCTGGGATGGTGTTGAAATCGCCTTCCTGTCGGCCTCGGAAATCTCCCGCGAGATCGGCAATGGCAGTGTCGATTTCGGCATTACCGGCGAAGACCTCGTGCGCGAGGGCATGGCGGAGGCCGATCGCCGCGTCGAATTCTGTGCAAGGCTCGGTTTCGGTCATGCCGATGTCGTCGTCGCCGTGCCGGAAATCTGGCTCGATGTCGACACCATGGCCGACCTCGGCGATGTCGCGGCCGATTTTCGCGCCCGTCATGGGCACCGGCTGACGGTTGCCACCAAATACTGGCGGCTGACGCAGCAGTTCTTCTCCAGCCAGCACGGCATCCAGCTCTACCGCATCGTCGAGAGCCTCGGGGCTACCGAAGGGGCGCCGGCGGCCGGTTCTGCCGATATCATCGTCGATATCACCTCGACGGGCTCGACCTTGCGGGCGAACCACCTGAAGATCCTGTCGGATGGCATCATCCTGCGCTCGGAGGCTTGTCTGGTGCGCGCCCGCAAGGAAAGCCACGAGGGTGATCCGATGGTCGAGCGCATTATTTCGGCGGTTCGCAGCGCACTCTGATTTTTCAGGTTCCTGTTCATGTAAAAAAAGCCCGTCGGAATTCCGACGGGCTTTTTTGCCTTGGGAGGTTATATACCGATCAGGCTGCAGCGTAAGCGCCGCGGCGTGCGTCGACCGAGTAGATGCCTGCGCCGTTGGTGGCGAGCATGATGTAGGCGCCAGCCAGCGTGATGTTCTTCAGGAAGTTCACGAAGTTCAGGCCGTTGATCCAGCCGTTGGCGGCAGCCGGGAAGTCCGGAACGTTGACCGTCGGCAGGTGGAAGATAACGCCGGTGAAGACACAGAATGCGGCAAGCAGCCAGCCGACGATGCGGACCTGGAAGCCGATCAGCACGCAGACGCCGGTGACGAATTCAAACGTGCCGGCAAGGTAGGTGAGCAGCGTTGCTGCAGGCATTCCTGCGCCGGCGATCATGCCAGCGGTGCCGGCCGGATCGGTCAACTTGCCGAAGCCGGCGAAGATGAACATGAAGGCCAGCAGGATGCGCGCCACGAGAATGATGATGTTATTGGTATTGGACATGACAGTCTCCGGTGAATTGGGTTCTGGTCGGGTGACGACAATTTCTGGAGACAGATATTCGTGATTTTTGATGAGTTGAAAAGATAAACAACTGCGCACAATTAGTTCACAATCATTGAACAGTGACGGCACCCGAACGCTCTTCCCATCGATTTCATATCGGCTATGGTGACGCCAAATCAGTCGCCAAATCATAGCCTTCAGGAGCAAGCCCATGGCCGATCTCTCATCCTTTCCGATCACGAAGCGCTGGCCTGCCAGCAATCCGGACATTATCCAGCTCTATTCGCTGCCGACCCCGAATGGCGTCAAGGTTTCGATCGCGCTGGAGGAGCTCGGTCTGGCTTATGAGCCCCATCTGGTTTCCTTCAGTACCAACGACCAGAAGTCGCCGGAATTCCTGTCGCTGAACCCGAATGGGCGCATTCCCGCGATCATCGATCCGATTGGTCCCGACGGCAAACCGATCGGCCTGTTCGAATCGGGCGCGATCCTGGTCTATCTCGCGGAAAAGACCGGCAAGCTCATGCCGGGCGATGCCGCCGGTCGTTACGAGACGCTGGAATGGGTCTTCTTCCAGATGGCTGGCATCGGCCCGATGTTCGGCCAGTTCGGTCACTTCTTCAAATTTGCGGCTGAGAAAGTCGCCAACAATTCCTATCCGGTCGAGCGCTATCGCGATGAGGGCAAGCGCCTGCTCGGTGTGCTCGAAGAGCGCCTGAAGGGACGTCAGTGGATCATGGGCGATGAGTATACCATAGCGGACATCACGACTTTCCCCTGGGTTCGCGGCGTCGATGTTTTCTATGGCGGCCGTGAGCTGCTGGAATTCGAAAGCTTCCCCTCGGTCATGGCGTGGCTGGAGCGCGCCCTTGCGCGCCCGGCAAGTCAACGGGGCCTAAGCATTCCGAAGCGGGATTGATTGTTTCTTCACGGCTCGGCAGGTCAGGCGGGCTCACGGTCCGTCGTGTTCATGTGCCCGGTCACAGCTAGCAGTCGTTTACTGCCGGGTGGCGAGTTGGCTGCCCGGCTCCAGCTTGAAGCGCGGAAACAGGAAGACGCCCACCATGCTGCCGGCATGGTGCTTGTCCGCGGCAACGGATTCGCCGACGCAGAAGACCGGCTGGCGATGGCCGCCGGCGCCAAACGTTGTCGAGGAATAGCAGAAGGAGGAGTTGGCGGTCGCGGCCTGCTCGAAAAGGTCGAGGATACGCACGCGATCGTGCAGGTCGTAGCAGTGCATCAGGCTCAACAATCCGCATTCCGAGGAGGTCAGCCCGTGCAGCATCGTACTCCATTGACCGAGCTTGATGATGCCGCTTGAAAGATCGCCCGTCCATCCCTCGGAAACGCAGAATTGCGCCAGGAGATCGGGGTCGTGACCGTCGAACTCCAGCGAGCCGGGTGCAAATGGTGCCGAAAAATTGGCCTTGGCAATCTTGAACAAGATGATCCCCACATGAGCGCATGGTCCCCCCGCGCGCTTCACTTCAATTCCTTATCTCTCCGGATGGAAGGTCTCCCTGCATCTCGCGTCGCCGCACACAGGCAGAGATGTATCTCCGCCGATCCGCTGTCGACAATGCTCTTAGGGACGGCGCTCCAGTCTATGAAGTCATTTCAAGTAATAAATCCGGACAGCACCAGCGCCCAAGGTCATGATCATGCCAAGCCGCAGGTTAATCCTGTCCAAAAGAAGTAAAGATTACGTGTATTGCAGCTAACTCTCCAAAATCGCTGCGCTGCGAGTTATAGGGGCTTTTTTGAAAACAGCAATGGGCAAGTTGCAAAATTCGCAACACGATGAAGTCTTGCCAGAGTTGCGTTCGTATCACTTCGGGACAATTAAAAAGGGCGACCCGAGGGCCGCCCTTCGTCAATTCCGGATGTCGGATTGAGCAATCGTAATAAGGCTAAGGCCCTATCACATCATGTCCATGCCGCCACTTCAGGCCGCTTGGCGGCCTGAAGCACTAAAAGTGCATGGGCGAAGCTTTATGTACATTGCTGTGATCAGGCCGTTGGCCTTATCACATCATGTCCATGCCGCCCATGCCGCCCATGCCGCCCGGCATGCCACCAGGGGCATCCTTCTTCGGCAGTTCGGCAATCATGGCTTCGGTGGTGATCAGCAGCGAGGCAACCGAAGCTGCGTCCTGCAGAGCCGTGCGAACAACCTTGACCGGGTCGACAATGCCCATGGCGATCATGTCGCCGTAGACGCCCGTCTGAGCGTTGTAGCCGAAGTTGTCTTCGTTCTTGTCGAGGATCTTGCCGACAACGATGGAGGCTTCGTCACCAGCGTTTTCAGCGATCTGGCGGCAAGGAGCCTGCAGAGCGCGGCGAACGATGTTGATGCCGGCTTCCTGGTCGTCGTTTTCACCCTTGGCCGAGATCTTCGTGGAAGAACGCAGCAAAGCGGTACCGCCGCCCGGTACGATGCCTTCCTGAACGGCAGCGCGCGTCGCGTTCAGAGCGTCGTCGATGCGGTCCTTCTTTTCCTTGACTTCGATTTCCGTCGAGCCGCCGACGCGGATAACGGCAACACCGCCAGCGAGCTTAGCAAGGCGTTCCTGCAGCTTTTCGCGGTCGTAGTCAGAGGTGGTTTCTTCGATCTGGGCCTTGATCTGGGCAACGCGGCCTTCGATGTCGGACTTGGCGCCAGCGCCGTCGACGATCGTGGTGTTTTCCTTGGAGATCGAAACCTTCTTCGAACGGCCGAGCATGTCGAGGGTGACGGACTCGAGCTTGATGCCGAGGTCTTCGGAGATGACAGTGCCGCCCGTCAGGATGGCGATGTCTTCCAGCATGGCCTTGCGGCGATCGCCGAAGCCAGGAGCCTTGACGGCAGCGATCTTGAGGCCGCCACGCAGCTTGTTGACGACGAGCGTAGCAAGAGCTTCGCCTTCGACGTCTTCAGCGATGATGAGGAGCGGCTTGCCGGTCTGAACGACGGCTTCGAGAACCGGGAGCATGGCCTGCAGGTTCGAGAGCTTCTTCTCGTGTAGGAGGATGAACGCGTCTTCGAGGTCGGCGATCATCTTTTCCGGGTTGGTCACGAAGTAGGGGCTGAGGTAGCCGCGGTCGAACTGCATGCCTTCGACGACTTCGAGTTCGGTTTCGGCGGTCTTGGCTTCTTCAACCGTGATGACGCCTTCGTTGCCTACCTTCTGCATGGCTTCAGCAATATCGAGACCGATCTGCTTTTCGCCGTTTGCCGAGATCGTGCCGACCTGGGCAACTTCTTCCGACGTGTTGATCTTCTTGGCCTTGGCCTGGAGATCCTTGACGACTTCTGCAACAGCGAGGTCGATACCGCGCTTCAGGTCCATCGGGTTCATGCCGGCTGCAACTGCCTTGGCGCCTTCGCGAACGATGGCCTGGGCGAGAACGGTTGCGGTCGTCGTGCCGTCGCCGGCGATGTCGTTGGTCTTCGAAGCAACTTCGCGGACCATCTGGGCGCCCATGTTTTCGAACTTGTCTTCGAGTTCGATTTCCTTGGCGACGGTGACGCCGTCCTTGGTGATGCGCGGAGCGCCGAAGGACTTGTCGATAACGACGTTACGACCCTTCGGGCCGAGCGTGACCTTCACTGCGTCAGCGAGGATGTCGACGCCACGAAGCATCTTTTCGCGGGCGCTGCGGCCGAATTTTACTTCTTTAGCTGCCATGTTTGAAACTCCTGAATTCGCGTTTTCCGGGCTTTAAGGCCCGTCAGCTGTATCGGAAAAGGGAACCGGCTGAATTAGCCGATGATGCCCATGATGTCGGCTTCCTTCATGATCAGAAGGTCTTCGCCGTTGAGCTTGACTTCGGTGCCCGACCACTTGCCGAACAGAACGCGATCGCCAACCTTGACGTCGAGTGCTACGACCTTGCCGGACTCGTCACGAGCGCCGGAACCGACGGCGACGATTTCGCCTTCCTGCGGCTTTTCCTTGGCGGTATCGGGAATGATGATGCCACCCTTGGTCTTTTCTTCCGACTCGACGCGACGAACGACGACACGGTCATGAAGGGGGCGGAAATTGGTGCTTGCCATTGTCTAATCCCTCGATCAAATGACATTCACGGATCAGCGGGGGATCCGTATGGACTTTGTTAGCACTCATCCACTGCGAGTGCTAGCGACGGTGATTTAGGGGTGGCTTCCGGACGAGTCAAGAACAGCACTGTGAATTTTTTGCGGCGCGCTACGGCTTGTTTTGAGGATGATTAATGCCCATAGCGGCGTTGCGTGGCATGTGGTTGCGAAAACTCCCTCATTTTGATTGCGCGCGGAAGCGCGCGCCAATGCCATTGCCCAGTCATCGTCCCGGTGCTTCCGTCACCGCATTCCGCCGCTTGTCGGCGTTGACAACGTCTTTTCTCCAGGCCTTGTGCGGCGCAAAAACCTTGTGCGCCGCTCTTGTAATTTGTCGGCCGGTTTGCAATGTCAGCCGTTGATTTATTCAGCGTGAGGATGGCATGGGCAAACGGATCGAGAGCTTTCGCGACATCGGCGGACTGTATGATGTGGCGCTTTGCGACGTCTGGGGCGTGCTTCATAACGGCGTCACCGCCTACGGAGAGTCCTCGGTTGCCCTTGAAGCGGCCCGCGCCGAAGGCCTGGCGGTCGTCCTCATCACCAACTCTCCACGTGTCGCTCCGCGTGTTGTCGAGCAGTTGCGGGCGATCGGTGTTCCCGACAGTGCCTATGACCGGATCGTCACGTCGGGCGATGTCACCCGCAAGCTGATCGCCGAGGGACCGAAGAAGGTGTTCCTGCTCGGGCCGGAGCGCGATATCGGCATCCTCGAAGGGCTCGACGTTCAGCGCGTCGAGGCCGGCGAAGCTGAAAGCATCGTCTGCACCGGCTTCTTCGATGACGAAACCGAAACGCCCGAAGACTATACGAATATGCTGATGGCGTGGTCTGCCCGCGACGTGCCACTCATTTGCGCCAATCCGGATCTCGTGGTCGAGCGCGGCCACCGCATGATCCCCTGCGCCGGTGCCATGGCAGCCTATTACGAGCGGCTCGGTGGCCAGACGCGCATCGCCGGCAAGCCGCACCAGCCGATCTACGATGCGGCAATCGCCGCAGCCCGCGAGGTGAAGAACGAGTTTCCGTTGTCGCGCGTGTTGGCGATCGGCGATGGTATGCCGACCGACGTGCGCGGTGCGCTCGATTATGGTCTCGATCTTCTTTATATCAGCCATGGCATCCACGCTCGCGAATATGTCGTCGACGGGCATACGGACGAGGCCGCTCTCGGCGCCTTCCTGGCGCGGGAACAGGCTTCGCCGAAGTGGTGGATGCCGCGCCTTGCCTGAGGAGAGTGGCGGACGATGACCGTTTTCCATCGCAACGAAACCCGTGAACCGCTTCCCGATGCCCTAAAAGGCGGCGTGGTCGCCATCGGCAATTTCGATGGCGTGCATCGCGGCCACCAGTCTGTGCTGACGCGTGCGTTGGAGATCGCCAGGGAGCGCGGCATTCCCGCGCTATTGCTGACGTTCGAGCCGCATCCGCGCACCGTCTTCAAGCCCGACCAGCCAGTCTTCCGCCTGACGCCGGCACCGCTGAGGGCGCGCCTCCTGGAAGCGCTCGGCTTCAACGCCGTCATCGAATACCCGTTTGATCGCGCCTTTTCGCAGCGTTCGGCGGATGAATTCGTCCATTCGATCCTGATCGACTGGCTACACGCTTCCGAAGTCGTCACCGGTTTCGATTTCCATTTCGGCCACGACCGCCAGGGCGGCCCGGCATTCCTGATGAATGCCGGCAGCCATAACGGCTTCGGCGTCACGCTGATCGATGCCTTCCGCGACGAGAATACCGAGGTTATTTCGTCGAGCCGCATCCGCGCGCTCCTGGCGGACGGCGAGGTGGCGCAGGCAGCCGGCCTTCTTGGATATCGCTATACTGTCGAGGCGCCGATCATCGGCGGCGAGAAGCTCGGCCGCACGCTCGGCTTCCCCACGGCCAACATGCAGCTTCCGCCCGAGATATCACTGAAGGCCGGCATCTATGCCGTGCGCTTCCGCGCGGCCGATGGCGTCATTCGCGATGCCGTCGCCAGCTACGGACGTCGCCCTACGGTCACGGACAATGGTGCGCCGCTGCTCGAGACCTTCGTTTTCGATTTCAGCGGCGATCTCTACGGCCAGATCTGTTCGGTGTCCTTCTTCGGCTATCTCCGTCCGGAGTTGAAGTTCGATGGTCTGGACCCGCTGGTCGCGCAGATCCGCAAGGATGAGGATGAAGCGCGCGCGCTGCTCGCCGGCGTCCAGCCGCTTGGCGATCTCGATCGCATCATCGCCTTCGACTGATATCCCCAAGGGTTGGGTAGCTAAGGTTTTTGGTGCTACAGCATGTTTTGCCCCCAGCCCGCCGTCCCGTAGGATAATCCGGTGATGTCAGGCCAATTCGGTGACGCGACCGGCTGATAATCGTGTGGCTTGATCCAGGCTGCCGACAAGCTGTTGAATTCATGTCCGACAAGGGTCATTGTTCCCCGCCGGTTCTGGGGAGGGGCAATCGTTGACATTACGCCATCAGATTATCGCGCTTGCGCTCGTGCCTCTCGTTGTTTCGATCCTGGCAATTACCGCCTTCATCACTTGGCAATCCGCCAACCTCACCAAGAGCAATATCGAGACTTTCGAACAGAACATGCTGAAGGCGAAGGAAACGGAAATCGTCAACCTTACCGACCTCGCCGTGTCGGCCATCCAGGCGACTTATCGGGACGCAGCACCCGACGACCAAGCCGCGAAGGACAAGGTCGCAGCGATCCTGACGTCGCTTGACTACGGCCCGGACGGCTACTTTTTTGTCTACGACTATGATGGGAACAACATCGTTCATCCGCGCGAGGGATTTCGCAACGGGCGCAATTGGCTCGATTTGACCGATCCGGACGGTGACAGGGTCATAGCGGAACTCATCAAGACGGCAAAAGGCGGCGGCGGGCTGCACCAGTACAAATGGGAGAAGCCTTCCACCGGTCGCGTTGCAGATAAGCTTTCCTTTGTGGTCGGCCTTGATAAATGGCACTGGGTCGTCGGAACCGGTGTTTATCTGGACGACATTTTCACCCAGACCGCCGTAGCCAACGCCGCCATGCGGGCAAATATAAAAAGAACCTTCATTGTCGTCACCCTGATCGCTGTTCCCGCCGTTCTGGTCGTTTTCACCACCTGCATGTTCCTGACGTTCCGCGAGCGACGCATGGCCGATAGCCGGCTTAAGGAGCTGACTCAAAGAGTGATCGATACGCAGGAGGAGGAGCGCGCGCGTCTCGCCCGCGAATTGCACGACGGCGTGTCGCAGAATCTCCTCGGCGTCCGCTACGTCATGGATCTCGCCAACCGCAAGGTACGAAACCATGTCGATGATGCTGCCACGACGATCGAGAAGGGTGTTGATGCGCTCAACAGCGCGATCAAGGACATCAGGCGACTGTCGCACGATCTTCGCCCCCGCGTGCTCGATGACCTCGGCTTGACTGCGGCGCTGACCGCCCTCGCGAACAATTTCGCCGAACGCACCGGCATCACAACCGAGATCGAAGCGATCGGCTTTACCACCATGCTGAGAGCAGAAGCCAATACCGCGCTTTATCGCGTCGCGCAGGAGGCCTTGAATAACGTCGAACGTCATTCCGGCGCGACGGCTCTTACCATCAGGCTCTGGAGCGAGCGGGGGCGTGCGCGCTTGAAAATCGCGGACAATGGTATTGGTTTTGACGGTACTGGAGACGGCAAGGGCGGGCTCGGGCTCAGGAACATGCAGGAACGGATGGCGCATTTCCGCGGCCTGCTTCTGGTTCAAAGCACGGCCGATGGCACGACACTGATTGCGATGCTGCCAAAATCGGCCAATGCTTCGCCAAGAGCAAAGGTGGATGCTGCATGAAAAGCGACAGGATCAGCGTTCTGCTGATCGACAATCATCCTGTGGTGCTGGATGGACTGAAAGCCGTGCTGGAGACCTTCGATCACATAGAGGTGGTCGGTACGGCAAACCTTGCACAGGTCGGCTTGGAGGTCGGTCGACAGACGCTGCCGCAAGTGACCTTGATGGATATCAACATGCCCAAGCTGAGCGGCATCGACGCGATCGAGCTTTTTCGCCGGGAGCTTCCGGAGACGCGGATCGTGATGCTGTCCATGCATGACAGTAGGGAATACATCTCCTCGTCGATCATGCGCGGTGCGGTCGGCTATATCCTCAAGGACGTTTCGACCGACGAAGTCGTCTGCGCCATCGAGACCGTTGCGGCCGGCGGAACTTATTTCTCGTCAGGCGTTCGCGACATATTGGTGGCGAGCTCGATGCCAAAAGAGGCTGACCCTCTGACGCCACGCGAGCGTCGTATTCTGGGCTTGATAGTGACAGGCAAGAGCAATCGCGAGATTGCCGACGAACTTCAGATTACGCCTGCAACGGCTGAAACGCACCGCAAGAATTTGAAGAAGAAGCTTGCTATCACGACGACTGCCGGACTGATCCGCTACGCTCTTGACCACGGCATCGCAACCGCAGCGGGCTAGCGCAGTTCCAGGAAAAGTGCGAAGCGGTTTTCCGTTCGGAATGCTTAGCGAAACAAAATGCTCTAACGCCGCCTACCCACTTCTGGGTAGGCTCGATGATTTCGCATCAGCTAATATCTTGTTCGGGCGTCAGACTCGCCGTAGGACTTTATGAGCGGCTGCCCGCAGGCGGGCCGTTGGGAGGAATTCACATTCGTCGGTCTGGCTCTGCACAGGCAAAACTCATCGGCTCCGGCCCTTGGGTGCACACTGCAATCGCAGGCTGATTCACGTCCTTCCACTCTGACAACTGCAACAAGGTGGCGCGCAGACACCGCGTGAGAGGTATCGGATATGGACAAACGCTTTGGGACGGCGGCCTGCTGGCTGCTTGTCATTCCCTACATAGGCTTGCTTTGGGTTCCCTTCTACAACAGCCACGATCCGGTGCTGTTGGGTTTCCCTTTCTTCTACTGGTATCAGCTGGCCTGGGTGCCGATCACAGCCATCCTGACATGGATCGCCTACCGGAGCATGCGCCATGATGACTGATATCGATCCGACCGCGCTCTCCGTCTTCATCTTCTTTCTGGCGCTCGTGACCGTCATGGGTTTTGTCGCGGCGCGCTGGCGCAGGCCGAAGACCCTTGCTCATATCGACGAATGGGGCCTCGGTGGCCGCACCTTCGGCACCTGGATCACCTGGTTCCTCGTCGGCGGCGACTTTTACACCGCCTATACTGTCATCGCCGTCCCGGCGCTGGTCTACACCGTCGGCGCCTATGGCTTCTTCGCGCTGCCCTATACGATCGTCGTCTATCCCTTCGTCTTCATGGTCATGCCGCTTCTCTGGAGGCGGGCGAAGGATCATGGCTACGTCACGGCGGGTGATATCGTCCACGGTCAATATGGCTCGCGGGCGCTGGAGCTGGCGGTCGCTCTGACAGGCGTCATCGCGACGATGCCCTACATCGCTCTGCAGCTGGTCGGCATGACGGCGGTGTTCAAGGCGCTCGGGCTTCATGGCGAACTGCCGCTCGCAGTCGCTTTCATCATCCTGGCGCTCTACACCTATTCGGCTGGCCTTCGCGCTCCGGCGCTGATCGCCTTCGTCAAGGACATCATGATCTATATCGTGGTGATTGCAGCGATTGCGCTCATTCCGGCAAAGCTTGGCGGCTACGCCAACGTCTTTGCGGCAGCCGATGCGGATTTCAAAGCCAAGGGGGCGGGCAGTCTCCTGCTTGGCGGCAACCAGTACGTCGCCTATGCGACCTTGGCACTGGGTTCGGCACTCGCAGCCTTCATGTATCCGCATACGCTGACCGGCATCTTCGCGTCCAACAGTGGCAATACCATCCGCAAGAATGCGGTGCTGTTGCCGGCCTATACGCTGCTGCTCGGCCTGCTCGCTCTGCTCGGCTACATGGGTCACGCGGCAAACCTGAAGCTGGATAGCGCCAATGATGTGGTGCCGGCTTTGTTTCAGACCCTGTTCTCGAGCTGGTTTGCGGGCTTCGCCTTCGCGGCCATCGCCATCGGCGCGCTCGTTCCCGCGGCCGTGATGAGCATTGGCGCTGCCAACCTCTTCACCCGCAACTTCTGGAAGGCCTATGTCGATCCGCAGGTTTCCGATGCCGGCGAGGCGAAGGTGGCCAAGATGACCTCGCTGGTCGTCAAGGTCGGCGCGCTGCTGGTCATCATTTTCCTGCCGACGCAATTCGCGCTTGATCTCCAGCTTCTGGGCGGCATCTGGATCCTGCAGACGCTGCCGGCTCTGGTTTTCGGCCTCTACACCAAATGGTTCCGCGCGCCGGCTCTGCTTGCCGGTTGGGCGGTCGGCTTCTTCGGCGGCACCTATCTCGTTTGGGATGCCGGCTGGAAGCCACTGCATGCGGTCGCGCTCGGAGACGTGAACTTCACTGTCTACACAGGGCTGCTGGCGCTCGCTGCAAACATCGTCGTGTCGGTGATCCTCAACGCGGTGATGCCGGCGCGTGCGACGGCACGCGCCTGATCTGAGCAAAGTCCTATTGGCCGCGGGCGGAAACGTCCGCGGCCCTTCTCTGCGCTGCCGGGATTGTTGCCTCTTCCTTTTCTCGGAAAAAGCGCCTATGAACCGGCAACCATGACCCAATTTCGGCTGAGCCACTCGATACGAATTATTGGCCCGGCCTTCCGCGCGCTGTAAGCTGCCGGAAGGTCCGGGTTTTTGGCGTCTCGCTCAAGAGACGCTTTCCGCCGCCGAAAAATCCCCGTATGGCTGCGCCAGTTCAGGCGCAAGACGCCCGAGACACCGAGGCAATTGTCAGAACTATGACCGATACCGCTGAAAAGATGGATTACTCCAAGACCCTTTACTTGCCGGAAACAGATTTTCCGATGCGCGCCGGACTGCCGCAGAAAGAGCCGGAGCTGGTGAAGCGCTGGGAGGAGATGGACCTCTACAGACAACTGCGTGCTTCCGCCGCCGGCCGCGAGAAGTTCGTTCTGCATGATGGTCCTCCTTACGCTAACGGCCACATCCATATCGGCCACGCGCTGAACAAGATCCTCAAGGATGTCATCACCCGCTCATTCCAGATGCGTGGCTATGACAGCAACTACGTTCCCGGCTGGGATTGCCACGGCCTGCCGATCGAATGGAAGATCGAGGAAAAGTACCGCGAGAAGGGCAAGAACAAGGACGAGGTTCCGGTGAACGAGTTTCGCCAGGAATGCCGCGACTTTGCCGCCGGCTGGATCAAGATCCAGTCCGAGGAGTTCAAGCGCCTCGGCATCACGGGCGATTTCGACAATCCCTATCTGACGATGAACTTCCATGCGGAATCCCGCATCGCCGGCGAGCTTCTGAAGATCGCCCGCACGGGGCAGCTTTACCGTGGCTCCAAGCCGGTCATGTGGTCGGTGGTTGAGCGTACTGCTCTGGCTGAAGCCGAAGTCGAATATGCCGATGTCGAGAGCGACATGATCTGGGTGAAGTTCCCGGTGGCTGAGGGTGCTACGCATCTTGCCGGCGCCTTCGTGGTCATCTGGACGACCACGCCCTGGACGATCCCCGGTAACCGCGCGATCGCCTATTCCTCGCGCGTGTCTTACGGTCTCTATGAAGTCACGGAAGCCGCCAATGATTTCGGCCCGCGTCCGGGCGAGAAGCTGGTCTTTGCCGACAAGCTGGCGGAAGAATCCTTCGCCAAGGCAAAGCTGCAGTACAAGCGCCTCGGCGATGTGACCGCGGCTGATCTGGCGGATCTCACCTGTGCCCATCCGCTGGCCTCGCTCGGCTATGATTACAAGGTGCCGCTGCTCGACGGCGATCACGTCACCGACGATGCCGGTACGGGCTTCGTGCATACCGCACCCAGCCACGGCCGCGAGGACTTTGACGCCTGGATGGCGCATGCCCGCGACCTCGAAAAGCGCGGCATCTCGTCGGCCATCCCGTTCCCGGTCGATGATGCCGGCTTCTACACCGCCGATGCCCCTGGCTTCGAAGGTGGGCGCGTCATGGACGACAACGGCAAGAAGGGCAACGCGAACGATCTCGTCATCAAGGCGCTGATCGAGACGAACACGCTCTTTGCGCGCGGCAGGCTGAAGCATTCCTACCCGCACTCCTGGCGCTCGAAGAAGCCGGTCATCTTCCGCAACACGCCGCAATGGTTCGTCTATATGGACAAGGACTTCGCGGATGGCTCGACGCTGCGTTCGCGCGCGCTGAAGGCGATCGACGACACACGCTTCGTGCCGGCTGCCGGTCAGAATCGCCTGCGCGCCATGATCGAACAGCGCCCGGATTGGGTCCTGTCGCGCCAGCGCGCCTGGGGCGTGCCGATCGCTATCTTCGTCGACGAGCAGGGCAACATCCTGCAGGACGACCGCGTGAACGCCCGCATCCTCGATGCTTTCGAAGAGGAAGGCGCCGATGCCTGGTTCGCGGAAGGCGCTCGTGAACGCTTCCTCGGTGAGAAGGCCAACGAGCCCTGGACGCAGGTGATGGACATCCTCGACGTCTGGTTCGATTCCGGTTCGACGCATACCTTCACGCTGGAAGACCGTCCGGATCTCAAGTGGCCGGCGGACGTCTATCTCGAAGGCTCTGACCAGCATCGCGGCTGGTTCCATTCGTCGCTGCTCGAAAGTGCCGCGACCCGTGGCCGCGCGCCTTACGACACGGTCGTCACGCACGGCTTCACCATGGACGAGCAGGGGCGCAAGCAGTCGAAGTCGCTCGGCAACGTCGTTGCCCCGCAGGACGTGATGAAGGACGCCGGCGCCGATATCCTGCGCCTCTGGGTCATGACCACGGACTATTGGGAAGACCAGCGTCTGGGCAAGGCCATCATCCAGACCAATGTCGACGCCTATCGCAAGCTGCGCAACACCATCCGCTGGATGCTGGGCACGCTGGCGCATGACAAGGGCGAAGTCATCGCCTATGCCGACATGCCGGAGCTGGAGCGGCTGATGCTGCATCGTCTCGCCGAACTCGACGAGCTGGTGCGCGAAAGCTACAACGCCTTCGACTTCAAGCGCATCGCCCGTGCCCTGATCGACTTCGCCAATGTCGAGCTGTCGGCCTTCTACTTCGACGTCCGCAAGGATGCACTCTACTGCGATGCGCCGTCGAGCCTGCGCCGCCGCGCCTCGCTCGCCGTCATCCGCACGATCTTCGACTGCATGGTGACGTGGCTGGCGCCGATGCTGCCCTTCACCACTGAGGAGGCGTGGCTGTCGCGCAATCCGTCGGCGGTCTCGGTTCACCTCGAGCAGTTCGTCACTGTTCCCGCCGAATGGAAGAACGAGGCGCTGGCCGAGAAGTGGAAGAAGATCCGCTCGGTGCGCAGCGTCGTTACCGGCGCGCTCGAAATCGAGCGCAAGGACAAGCGCATCGGCTCCTCGCTGGAGGCCGCTCCGGTCGTCTACATCGCCGATCCGGAGCTGCTGAGGGTGCTGGAAGGGCAGGATTTCTCTGAAATCTGCATCACTTCTGGCATCACCATCGAGGGCGGTGAAGGCCCGGCGGATGCCTTCCGTTTGGACGACGCAGCCAAGGTCAGCGTCGTGCCCAAGCTCGCAGAAGGCCGCAAGTGCGCCCGTTCCTGGCGCATCACAACGGATGTCGGCTCCGATCCGGAATACCCCGATGTCTCGGCGCGTGACGCCGTGGCGCTGCGCGAACTTGCGGCTGTCAACTGAAGAAAATTGCCGGGTGAATTGCCTTTGCGGCGTTCATCCGGTAAAAGCTGCCTGAAATTGGCCCGATTTTTACGGCAGTTGCCGTCAGATGGGGTCCTGTTACGTTTATTCCGGCATGGCTGGGAAGGGTTTTCATGAGAGCGATGCATAAGGTTCGTGTCGGCGTCAGCTTGGCGGCACTTGTGGTTGGCTGCGGTGCCATGTCCGGCTGCCTGAGCAGCCCGACTTATGGCACCGACAAGACGGCCGGCGTGCAGCTCTTGGACGATCTCGGCGATATCGCCTCCGTTTCGGCCGCAACGCCGAAGGACAAGGGCGTGAAGTATCCGAACCGCCCCGGTTTGGTCGTTGGCGGCGACAAGGACACCCTGACCCAGCCGCAGCAGTCGCTCGCAAACAAGGACAACCCGGCCTGGCTTGAATCGCCGGAAGATGCCCGCAAGCGCCTTGCTGCAGAAGCCGACCAGAAGAAGAACGACGTCAATTATCGCTCGCCGCTCGCTCAGGCCGACAGCTCCAGGAACCATATGACTGAAGCGCAGCAGACGGCCGCTTATCGCGCCGCGCGTCAGGATCAGTCCGGCAGCTATGTCGATCAGCGCCGTTATCTCATCGATCCGCCGCAGCAATATCGTCAGGTTGCCGACCAGGCGGCCTTGAACGATCTGGGCACGCCGGAGTCGAAGAAGGAAAAGAAGCGCAAGAAGGATGCCGAGGCTGCGCAGCAGTCCAATAACAGCAGCTGGTGGAAGCCCTTCCAATAAGAAGTTTTCAAAGCGGCGGCGTCAAAACCGCCGCTTTTCAGTCTTCGGAGCGTTTCGCTTGAAAGAAGCCTCTGAGGATGTTGGCGGATGCGGTCTCGCCGAGACCGGAATAGACTTCCGGCGCGTGATGGCAGGTCGGCTGGCGGTAGAAGCGCACGCCATTGTCGACGCCGCCCCCTTTCGGGTCTTCGGCGCCATAATAGAGACGGCGGATGCGCGCGAACGAAATGGCCGCGGCGCACATGGTGCAGGGTTCCAGCGTAACGTAGAGATCGGCGCCTGCAAGACGCTCCTGGCCAAGCTCCTCGCAGGCCAGGCGGATGGCGACGACTTCGGCGTGGGCGGTGACGTCGTTGAGCTCTCGGGTGCGGTTGCCGGCCATGGCGATAACCTTGTTGTCGAGCACGACGACGGCGCCGATCGGCACTTCGCCACGCTCTCCGGCGCGGCGCGCTTCGGCCAAAGCAAGCTCCATGAATTGATTTGTAGCCGCCATTCAAGTTTTTCCACTTAACCGCAAGGGCGTGACCTGATAGGAACACGCGTTAAAAATTCAGGCAAACAACAAATGACGATGAATGACAAGCCCAAGCGGCCTGGGTCTAAACCCTTTGCTGGCGACAAGAAGACGACAAAACGCGATGGCGCGAAGCCTGCCAAGGTCGCAGCCGTGAAGGCTGCGGACGCGACAGCGGTCGAGGACGGAAAGGCCGAGCGCATTTCCAAGGTGATGGCACGCGCCGGCGTGGCCTCGCGCCGCGACATCGAGCGGATGATTCTGGACGGCCGCGTCAAGCTGAACGGCGTGTTGCTCGACACACCCGTGGTCAACGTGACCCTGACCGACAAGATCGAGGTCGACGACGTGCCGATCCGCGGCATCGAGCGCACGCGCCTATGGCTCTATCACAAGCCGGCTGGCCTCGTGACTACCAATGCCGACCCCGAGGGCCGTCCGACCGTTTTCGACAATCTGCCGGAAGAGCTGCCGCGTGTCATGTCGATCGGCCGCCTCGATATCAACACCGAAGGCTTGTTGCTGCTCACCAATGACGGTGGTCTGGCCCGCGTGCTGGAATTGCCGACGACCGGCTGGCTGCGCCGCTATCGCGTCCGCGCTCATGGCGAGATCGATCAGGAAGCGCTGGACAAGCTGAAGGAAGGCATTGCCGTCGACGGCGTGCTCTACGGCTCGATCGATGCGACGCTCGACCGCACCCAAGGGTCCAACGTCTGGATCACCATGGGCCTGCGCGAAGGCAAGAACCGCGAAATCAAGAACGTGCTCGGCGCGCTCGGCCTCGAGGTCAACCGCCTGATCCGTATCTCCTACGGTCCGTTCCAGCTCGGCGAGCTGCCGGAAGGCCACGTACTTGAAGTGCGCGGCCGCACGCTGCGCGATCAGCTCGGCCCGCGTCTGGTCGAAGATGCCAAGGCGAATTTCGATGCGCCGCTCTATAATGCTCCGGCAGTTGCCGAACCTGAAGAGACGGATGCGAAGCCGGTTCGGACGGCCAAGGAGGAACGCCCGCGCCGCGAGCGCCCTGAGGACAAGCGCGAGCGTGCCTTGAGCCGGCTCGACACCAAACGCGACGCCAAGCGCGATGATCGCCGCGAAGGCGGCCACAAGGACGAGGACAAGGCAAAGCGCCAGCCGCTCGGCCCGCGCCGCAGCGCCAATGTCTGGATGGCACCCGGTGCCCGCCCGCTCGGCGAAAAGGCGGCCGCAAAGGCTGCGAAGAATGCAAAGACCGCCTCTCGGCGCGGCGAGCCAGAACGTCCGCAGCGCAGCGGCTTTGACCGTCCGGACGAAGGTCCCCGCGTTCGCATCAATCGCGTCGACGAAGGCGATGGCGAATGGATTCGTTCCAGCGAGGAAGCGCCGCGCCGGTCGCGTGGCGATGATGACGGCTTTGATCGCAAGCGCTCCGAGCGCCCACGCGGCGATCGCCCGCAAGGTGATCGTCCTTCGCGTGGGGATCGTCCCTTTGGCGACAAGCCTCGCGGTGAACGCTCGTATGGTGACAAACCCCGTGGCGAGCGGACGTTTAGTGATCGTCCACGCGGTGAACGCGGCTCGCGGCCGGAGGGCGGCGACCGTCCTCGCGCGAAATCGTTCCAGGGTGAGGCTCGCTCTGAGCGTCCTCGTGGCGACCGCCCCTATGGTGATCGCCCGGCGCGTGGCGACCGTCCTTTCGGCGACAGGCCTCGCGGTGATCGTCCGTATGGCGACAAGCCTCGGGGCGACAGGTCGTTCAGCGACCGTCCCCGCGATGACCGCCGGCCCCGTTCAGAGGGTGATGAGCGCCCGCGCGCAAGGTCTTTCGATGGCGAGCAGCGCTCCGAACGTCCCCGCGGCGATCGCCCTCAAGGTGATCGTCCGCCCCGTGGAGATCGGCCCTTTGGCGAGCGCCCTCAAGGCGAACGTTCCTTCGGCGATCGCCCGGCCGGCAAGCCTTTCGGCAAGAAGCCGGGCGGCGGCAAATCCTTTGGCGGCAAGCCGAGTGGGAAGCCCGGTGGCTCGCGCGGCTTCGGCGGCAAGCCGGGTGGCGCAGGTCGCCCCTCGGGCGGCCCACGCGGCGGCTCCGGTCGTGGTGGCCCCGGCAGGGGCGGCCCCAAGGGCGGCAGGGGTTAGCGCGCGGTGAGGATCGTCGGCGGTGAGTTTCGCGGTCGCTCGCTTGCAACGCCGAAGTCGAACGACATTCGTCCGACGGCGGATCGCACGCGCGAAAGCCTGTTCAACATCCTGAGCCACGCCTATCCGGAGGCTGTCGATGGCACCCGGATGATAGATGTGTTTGCCGGCACGGGTGCCGTCGGGCTGGAGGCCGCCTCCCGCGGCTGCCGTCACGTGCTCTTCGTCGAAAGCAGCGTCGAGGGCAGGGGGCTCCTCTGGGAAAACATCGATGCGCTCGGCCTGCACGGCCGCACGCGCATGCTGCGGCGTGACGCGACGGATCTCGGCAGCGTCGGCAATCTCGAGCCTTTCGATTTTCTCTTCGCCGACCCGCCCTATGGCAAAGGACTCGGCGAGAAGGCGTTTGCGGCGGCTGCCGCCGGCGGCTGGCTGGTGCCGGGCGCTCTGGCGATCCTCGAGGAGCGCGCAGACGTGACAGTTGCCGCGCCATCGGATTTCCTGTTTCTGGAGGAACGAACCTTCGGCGACAGCAAGATGCATTTCTTCCGTTACCAGCCGCTGGCGGCCTGACGGGGGAAGGAGAAGGATATGGGCGACTATGCTGATTTCGTCGGCAGCGACTATCCGCTTGCCGCTTCCGGCACGCCGAGCGTTGCGGTCGCCTTCGGCTGCGGCGGCGCGCGCGGGCTTGCCCATATTCATATCATCGAGGCGCTGGACGAACTCGGGATTCGCCCGATTGCAATAGCCGGCTCCTCCATCGGTTCCATCATGGGCGCGGCCATGGCCGGCGGCATGAGCGGCGCGGAAATCCGGGATTACACGCTGGCAACTGTGGGTAATCGCCCTGCCGTTCTCAACAAGATCTGGAGCTTGCGGCCGGTCAGCATGCGCAGCATCCGCTTCGGCCAGTTCAATCTCGAGCGCATCCTACGCACCTTCCTGCCATCAGCCATTCCGGAAAGCTTTTCCGAGCTGCACATTCCGCTGAAGGTGGTCACGACCGATTACTACGATCAGGCCGAGGTCGTCATCGAGAAGGGGGAACTCTTCCCGGTCCTTGCGGCCTCCGCTGCCATTCCCGCCGTGTTCATGCCGGTCAAACTCGGTGATCGCGTGATGATCGACGGCGGTATCATGAATCCGGTTCCCTACGAACATCTGGCCGGCCTTGCCGATATCATCATCGGCATAGACGTTGTCGGCGGCCCAGAGGGCAGCGGCCGGCAGATTCCGAACCGCATCGAGAGCCTGTTCGGCGCCGGTCAGCTGACGATGCAGTCCAATATTGCGCTGAAGCTGCGGCTGCAGGCGCCGCAGATCTTCCTCAGGCCATCCGTCGGCCGTACCGGCGTGCTCGATTTCCTGAAGGCACGCGACATCCTTGCCATGTCAGCCGGCATCAAGGACGAACTGAAATTCGCCCTCGACCGTGTGATGACGGCGAAAAGCTAGAGTTTCGGTTCAAGCGAAGCCGCCGAATGGCGTCTCATGTGTTTTCACGCAATTCCAGACGCGAACACCGCTTCGAGGTTTCGATAGAATTATCCTGGTGTGCCGCTCGTTCGAATGCGGGATGCGGCCATCTCGCCATGAGCGAGCCGATCTGGAATGAAATCGGACGAAGGTCGTCGCGTCGATCGTTTAGGAAGATGTTCCCTCATCGGTAGCGTTGATCAGCGGCAGGAAGATCTCATCGACAATTTCCCTGATGGCTGCATCCGACAAGGGCTGGAAAGTCATCAGAATCTCGTGACGCGCAAGATCCGTTGGCAGCGCCACGATCCGCGGGGTGAGGCGGGACGCGATGACTTCGCCGCGATCGATCGCCCGTGTCAGGATGGTTTGCATGACGTCGGAATCGACAATCTCTGCCCTGAGATGCGCCCTGACCTCCGCCAGGTTTGTCTGCTTCTCCATCAGATCCTTCTGCATGTCGAAAATCAGTCTGATCATGTCGGGCCGGGCGCGATTGGATAGCTCGCGAAGCAGAAGGCAAGTCTCGTCGCGGATATTGCCGAGATCGGGCACGACGATCGGATTCTGCACTAGATGCCGTCCCAAGGCAGCCGTTGCGAGCGCGGTGCGGCTCGGCCAGCGTCGATAGAGCACCGGCCTGCTGGTGCCGGCACGCTTGGCGACACCCTCCAGCGTGAGGCCGGGATAGCCCTGTTCGACCAATTCGGCCCATGCGGCATCCAGGATGGCGTCTTCCAGCCGAGCGCCCCGCCGCCGTCCAGTTTTCTCAGCCTTCATTCATCTCTATCCTCATTTAAGATGCAACCTGCATCCTATTGTGTGCTCATTTCTGGTGCCATAAGATGCGTATAGTATCTTAATGCATTGGAGAAGTCGCATGTCCGACGTGAAAGGCGCAAAATCCCGCTCGGTCCTGATCTCTGGGGCGAGCGTTGCCGGGCCGGCATTGGCCTATTGGCTCGATCGCTACGGCTTCGATGTGACGGTGGTGGAGCGGGCGCCGACCATTCGCAGCGGTGGCTATCCCATAGACTTGCGGGGCACCGCGATCGACGTTGTCGAGCGCATGGGTGTGCTCCCTGAACTCCGGTCGGCTCATATCGACACCCGACGGCTGCGGTTCATAGATGCTGATGGAAACGCGATCGCCACCATCATGCCGGAGGACCTGACCGGCGGCGCGACCCGCCGCCACGTCGAGTTGCCACGTGGCGAGCTGACGTCGGTTCTCTACCAGCTCACCCGCGACAGGCGGGTCCGTTACCTGTTCAATGATTCCATCGAGGCGTTGCAGGACGATGGCGTCGGAGTGGAGGTTCGCTTCAGAAGCGGATCGGAACAGAGGTTCGATATCGTGATCGGCGCGGACGGGATGCATTCCAACACACGCGCCTTGGCATTCGGGCCGGAGGGGCCCTTCAGCCGTTATCTTGGCTTTTGCTTCAACCTCTTCTCGCTGCCGAACGATGCTGGCTTTTCACACGAAGCCGTCATCTACGCCGAACCGGGCCGCACGGCGGGCGTGTACGCGGTTGGCGACAGCCCCACGCTCCTGGCTTTCCTGAATTTCGCGACTGACGAGCCGCCATTCCATTCGAACACGGATGTCGATAGGCAGCGGCAGCGAACGGCAGAAATGTTTCGCCATTGCGGCGGAATATCCGGCCGTTTGGTCGAAGCCATGCAGCGGGCGGATGACCTGTTCTTCGACACGGTCAGTCAGATCCACATGCCACGCTGGTCGTCCGGCCGCGTGGCGCTGATCGGCGACGCCGCGCATGCGCCGTCATTTCTGTCGGGACAGGGCACGAGTCTTGCCCTGGTCGGCGCCTATGTCCTCGCCGGTGAGCTCGCAACGCACACAGATCCTGTCGATGCTTTTGCTGCCTATGAACGGATAGCGCGGCCGTTCATGGAAGCAAACCAGGCGCTCGCCCTTAGGGAAGGCGGGAGCCTGCTCATGCCGCGCACGCAGGAGGAACTTGACGCGCGCAACGCCGCGCTCGCCGCGATGATGGCGTCAGGGAAGGCAGTGGCGCATGCGGAGCACTCCAGCGCAGCACATAATGCGCTTAATCTGCCGAACTATGGGCACTTAGTCCGGGAATAAGCCGGTCTGTCGCCGAATGCCATGATACAATCGATGCAAGCTCGCCGGACACAAGCCCGTTGAACGTCAAGAGCTCGGCGAGAGATTTTGCGAGAGCCGCAGGGCGACTTTTGTTCGGGAGCCTGCGCAAACCGAGCACTTAAGCTTAAGCCCGCTCCGGCTCCTCCTGCGGCAAGGCCACGAGATCGTCGGCGTCGCTGTAGGTTTCGGCTGCACGCTTCGGCTTGACCAGCGGCTCCGGCTTGACGGGGCGGGAATAGAGCATGTCGGTGCCGGCCTGCAGGCCCTCGCTCACCTGCAACACCAGCCGTTGCTCGTCGCGCTTGCGGATATCCTCGCCGATCTCATAGGCCTCCGCTTCGCTGACACCAAGCGCCTCCAGAGTGCGGCGGCCGAACAGCAGACCGGATTCCAGCGTCTCGCGCAGCTCGTAGTCCACGCCCTTGTGGCGCAGCTCGATCGAATGAACGCGGTCGTAGGAGCGCACGAAGATGCGCGCATGCGGGTAATCTGTCTGCACGAGCTCGACGATCTTGTCGGTCACATCTCGCAGATGCGTGCTGACGACGACGATCTTGGCGCGGTCGATGCCGGCGGAGCGCAGCACGTCCTTGCGGGTCCCGTCGCCGAAATAGATGCGGAATCCGAAGCTCGATGCCTGGCGGATGCGGTCGGCCGAGAAATCGATGACGGTTACGTCGCGACCGCTCGCAAGCAGGATCTGTGCCGCGATCTGGCCGAAACGGGAAAAGCCGATCATCAGCACGTCGGAACCGGCGCCCTCGAAATCCTCGTCCAGCTCTTCCTGCGTGTCGCCCTTCATCAGGCGCTTGGCGAGTGCGGAGCTCAGCGGCGTCAGCGCCATCGACAGGGTTACGATGGCGATCAGCATCGATGCCGTGTTGGCGGAAAACAACCCGCCGCTGGCGCTGGCCGCGCTGAACAGCACGAAGCCGAATTCACCGCCCTGCGGCAGCAGCCCGGCGATGCGCACGGCGTCATTGTGCGGCGAGCCCGCCACGCGGCAGAGCGCATAGATCACGACCGCCTTGATGAGCATCATCACAGGGACGGCGAGCACGATCATCACCCAATTATCGAGGATCACCTCCAGCTTCAGCGACAGACCGACGGCGATGAAGAAAATGGCAAGCAGCACGCCGCGGAAGGGCTCGATATCCGCCTCCAGCTCATGACGGTAGGAGGATTCCGCCAGCATCACGCCGGAGAGAAAGGCGCCCATGGCCATCGAGAGGCCGGCAAGCTGCATCAGCGTCGCCGATCCCATGACGACGAAAAGGGCGGCGGCAATCATCGCCTCGCGGGCGCCGGTGCGCGCAATCACCTGGAAAAGCGGCGTCAGAAGATAGCGACCGGCGATGATCATTGCCGCCACCGCGCCGACGGCGATCGCAAGGCTCGGCAGCGGATTGGCGGTTTGCTGCGCGCCGTCGAGAACGGTGATCAGCGCCAGCAACGGCACGATGGCGAGATCCTGCAGCAACAGCACCGAGAAGGAGCGCTGGCCGTATTTCGTATTGACGTCGCCCTGCTGCTCGAGGATCTGCATGGCAAACGCGGTTGAGGAAAGCGCCAGGCCGAAGCCGATGATGATGCTGCCCTTCCAGCCGGCAATGCCGCCGAGATAGGATGCGACCATCAGCGCCAGCCCGCTCAAGACCACCTGTGCCGTGCCGAGACCGAAAATATCGCGCCGCATCTGCCAGAGACGTGACGGCTTCAACTCCAGGCCGATGATGAACAACAGAAAGACGACGCCGAGTTCGGCGACGGACAGCACAGACTCGCTGTCGCCGATGCTGTGGAGGATCGGGCCGATCACCACGCCGGCCGCCAGATAGCCGAGCACTGTGCCGAGCCCCAGTTTCTTGAAGATCGGCGCCGTGACAACGGCGCCTCCGAGCAGCAGCAGGGTTTCGGTGAAGAGCGTATTGGGGGCGGACATCGTCTGTTTCTTTCCGTGGGGCAGGCGGTGTTGCGACGCGCGGCCATCATAAACAACCAGGCGTGAAGGGATTAGAACAAGAATCGGCTTTGCCGCCCTTGATGCTTTATGTAGTGCACAATAAATGGAACGCGAAGGAAAGGCCAAGTCATGACCTCAGAAATCGATTCCGCCACTCTGCTTTCCCGTGCCAGCCAGTTGATCGACCTCGCCCGGAAAGCCGGTGCGGATGCGGCCGATGCCGTCGTGGTGCGGTCGCGCGCCCATTCCGTCAGCGTGCGCCTCGGCAAGGTCGAGGGCACCGAATCCTCCGAGAGCGACGACTTCTCGCTCAGGGTCTTCGTCGGCAATCGCGTTGCCAGCGTTTCCGCCAATCCCGGTTTCGACCTCAGCGCGCTTGCCGAGCGCGCCGTGGCTATGGCCAAGGTTTCGCCTGAAGATCCCTTCGTCTGCCTTGCCGATCAGGCGGATCTTGCCAAGAGCTATCCCGATCTCGAATTGTTCGACCCCACCGAGGTTTCCACGGAGCAGCTTCGCGAAGCGGCGCTTGCGACCGAAGCCGCTGCGCTTGCCGTTCCCGGCGTCACCAATTCCTCAGGCGCCGGTGCTTCCGCAGGCATGGGTGGCCTCGTGCTCGTCACCTCGCATGGCTTTGCCGGTCATTACATGGGGTCGCGCTTCGGGCGCTCCGTCAGCGTGATCGCCGGTGAAGGTACCGGCATGGAACGCGACTATGATTTCGACAGCCGTCTCTATTTCGCCGATCTCGACGCTGCCGAGGAGATCGGCCGCCGCGCTGGCGAGCGTGTCATCAAGCGTATCAATCCGCGCCAGGTTCCGACGGACAAGAATGTTACCGTCGTTTTCGACCCGCGTGTTGCGCGCGGTTTCGTCGGCCATATTGCCGGCGCTATCAACGGTGCCTCTGTCGCCCGCAAGACCAGCTTCCTGCGCGACAAGATGGGTCAGCAGGTGTTGAAGGCAGGTCTGTCGATAACGGACGATCCGCTGATCGTGCGCGGCCCTTCCTCGCGTCCTTTCGACGGCGAGGGTGTATCCGGCAAGCGGCTTGTCATGATTGAAGACGGTGTGCTGAAGTCCTGGTTCCTCTCCACGGCGACGGCGCGGGAAATCGGCGGCGGTCTGAAGACCAACGGCCGGGGCGTGCGCGGCGGCACGGCGGTATCGCCGGCATCCACAAATCTCGCACTGGAGCCGGGCGATGTCTCGCCGGAGGAGCTGATCCGCAGTGTCGGAACGGGCTTCTATGTGACCGAACTGATCGGCCAGGGCGTCAACATGATAACAGGTGAATACAGCCGCGGCGCGACAGGCTTCTGGATCGAGAACGGTGAATTGACCTTCCCGGTGTCGGAGGTGACCATTGCCTCCAACCTGAAGGACATGTTCATGCGCGTCACTCCGGCCAACGATATCGACCGCGATTTCGGCATAGCCGCTCCGACGCTCGCGATCGAAGGCATGACGCTGGCTGGCCGCTGAGACACGAGCAGAGATTGGAATGATTGGATGATCGATAGCCAGAAGGCCGGCCAGTTGAGCGATGTGGACCTGATCGTCGGGGCCGCGCTCGAGGCGGGTAAGATCGCTCTCGGTTTCTTCCGGCAATCGCCGGAGGTCTGGTGGAAGAACAACGGCCAGTCTCCGGTCAGCGCCGCCGATTTCGCCGCCAATGAAAGTCTTGCCGCCACCCTGCGTCCGGCGCGACCGGACTATGGCTGGCTTTCCGAGGAAACGGATGACGATGCCGAGCGGCTGAAGCATGCGACCGTCTTCGTGGTCGATCCGATCGATGGCACCAGAGGCTTTCTCTCGGGTCTGGATCTCTGGTGCGTCAGCGTCGCCGTCGTCACCGATGGGCGGCCCGTGGCGGGTGTTCTCTATGCGCCGGCGCTGGACGAGCTCTTTGTGGCAACGGCCGGCGGACAGGCCTTGAAGAATGGCAAGCCGATCAGCGTTTCCAAGAGGGTCGGCGACGATATTCATCGGCTGGCGACCGGCGAGGACATGTTGAAGGGCTTCGATCCGGATTTCCGCAAGACGGTCGAGCGGGTGAAGCACGTTCCGTCGCTTGCCTATCGCCTCGCCATGGTGGCGGATGGGCGCCTCGAAGGGACGATCGTCAAGCGCAACTCCCACGACTGGGATCTGGCTGCCGCCGACCTCATTCTGGAGCGCGCCGGCGGCGCTCTCGTGGATCTCTCGGGCAATGCGCTCCGCTACAATCGCGCCGAAGTATCGCATGACGAATTATGCGGTGCATCGGCATCGCAATTACCGGAGTTTCTCCACCAACTTTCCCATCGACGAGACGGTTGACCTTTTGGTCAAAATCCCTCAGATGGAGAGCGGAGGGGACGATAGCAGAAAGAGACGAAAATGACTGATACCAGCGGCAAAAAGCAGCTCCTGCACCTTGTCTTCGGCGGCGAACTGGAAAACCTCGAAGAGGTTCAGTTCCGCAATCTCAACGAACTCGATATCGTCGGCATGTATCCCGATTATGCGAGCGCGCTGACGGCGTGGAAGTCCAAGGCACAGCAGACCGTTGACAACGCCCATATGCGTTATTTCATCGTCCATCTGCACCGCCTGCTCGATCCGCAGGAAAAAGCGGCTTCCTGAGGTTGCCTCACACCGAATTTTGCATTTGATATCTCCGTCCGGCGAGGCGTTACCGCTTTAAATCCGGTCATGAAGCAGTATCTTTGACACAATAAGAACGAAAATTCGGCTGTTTATTCGGCCGGTTGATAATCGGGATTTGGCATTGATGGTGATCAGCTGGGATAGGAGGCGATCGAAATGAGTAGCCTCAGGGCGCGTCTTGCCTTGAGCGCCTATCGTTTTGGTGGAATCGCCGTCTATCCGTTCATCGGGCCCTATCTCGCCGTTCGTGCGGCAAAGGGCAAGGAAGACGGCTCCCGCAAACTGGAGCGCTCGGGTTATGCCAGCGCCAACCGTCCGCAGGGGCCGTTGATCTGGTTTCATGCCGCGAGTGTTGGCGAGACCTCGGCCGTCATTCCCTTGATCCGCGAAATCCGCCGTCGCGACATTCACGTCATCCTGACGACGGGCACGATAACCTCGGCCAAGGTCGCGCAGCAGCGCCTTGGCGAGGAGGTCATTCATCAGTACGTGCCGCTTGACCTCAAGCCCGCCATCAAGCGCTTCCTCGACTACTGGCAACCCGATTGCGCCATTTTCGCCGAATCCGAGATCTGGCCGACAACCATCATGGAGCTTGGCCGCCGGCGCATCCCGCAGATCCTCGTCAATGCCCGCATGTCGGACCGCTCCTTCGAGCGCTGGAGCCGGCATCCGTCGCTTGCCGAGGCTCTGTTTGAAAATCTGGCGCTGGTTGTGGCGCAGTCTGATCTCGACGCGGAGCGTTTCCGCGATCTCGGTGCCCGCCAGGTCCTGAAGTCAGGCAATCTCAAGGTCGATACCGACGCGCCATCCTATGATGCGCCGACGCTTGCCGGCTACATGAAGCAGATCGGCGACCGCAAGACCTGGGCGGCCGTCTCCACCTTCGAGGGCGAGGAGGATGCTGCCGCATCCGTTCACGCGATGCTGAGGGATCACAACGGCCAGCTCACCATCATCGTACCGCGTCATCCGGAGCGCTGCGACGCCATCGAGGCAACGCTCGTGGAGCAGGGTCTGAAAGTAGCGCGCCGCACCCGCAACGATATCCTCTCGCCGGATGTCGATGTCTTTCTCGGCGATACGATCGGCGAGATGGGGCTATATCTGCGGATGACCGAAGTCGCCTTCATGGGCAAATCGCTGTTCAACGAGGGCGGTCAGAATCCGCTGGAGCCGGCCATGCTTGGCTGCGCCATTCTGACCGGTGGCCACGTGCAGAATTTCCGCGATTCCTATCAGCTGCTTGCCCGCCGCGGCAGTGCCCGCGTCGTGCGCGATACCGAGATGCTCGCGCGCGGCGTGCATTATCTGCTGACCAACGACCCGGCGCGACGCGGCATGATCGATGCCGGCTTTGCCGCCGTGCATGAAATGCGCGGCGCGCTCGCAGCAACGGTCAAGGGGCTTGAACCCTACATCAACCCGCTTTCGGTGAAGGCGCGGCTGATGCCGAAGACGATGGCAAACGGATAAGAAGGGAATGGCATGACGGCGGCCAAGCTGGGAGCGATTGCGGGCATCCTTTTCGACAAGGACGGCACGTTGCTCGACTACGACCAGAGCTGGCTGCCGGTCAATCGTGAACTCGCCCGTATCGCCGCACAGGATGATCCGATCCTCGCCGATCACCTTTTGTCGGCCTGTGGCATGGACCCGATCACCGGTCATATCGTGCCCGACAGCCTGCTCGCCGCCGGCAATACCAGGCAGATTTCCGAGGGGCTGGTGGCAGCCGGCTCGAAAGTGAGTGTCGCAGAGCTGGTGGAAAAGCTCGATGCGCTTTTTGCGCATGCGGCCGATTTTTCCTCGCCCGTCACCGATCTCGCCGCCTTCTTCCAGCGGCTGCATGCGCGCGGCTACAAGCTCGGCGTTGCCTCCAGCGACAATGAGCGCTCCATCCGTCAGACGGCTCGCCGCTTCGGCTTCATCGACTATCTCGACTATATCGCCGGTTACGATAGCGGTTTCGGTACGAAGCCGGAGCCCGGCATGGTGCTAGGCTTCTATGCGGCAACGGGTCTTTCGCCCGCGCAGGTTGCCGTCGTCGGTGACAATAATCACGATCTCCATATGGGCCGCAACGCCGGCGTTGGCCTGACGGTCGGCGTGTTGACGGGCACGGGTTCGCGCGAAACGCTGACGGCCGCATCGGACTATTGCCTCAACGACATCACCGAGCTGGAAAGCCTGCTCATGCCGGCCGCGCAATCGGCCTGATACCGGCAATGGCTTGCTTTTTCACGCAATCTGCCCATTCTTGCCGCCTTGTCGCGGGTACAAGAACAGGGCTGGACTAGACGCATGGTATCTGAAGCCCCACCTTTCTGGTGGCGAAAGCCGGATTGGCGTGCCTGGGGTCTCTCGCCCTTTTCTTTTCTATACGGTCGTATCGCCGGGCACCGCATGGTGAATGGCAGACGTGCTTCCGTGCCGGTGCCGGTCATCTGCGTCGGCAATTTCACCGTGGGGGGAGCCGGCAAGACGCCGACGGCGCTTGCGCTCGCTCAGGCCGCTAAAGCAAAGGGGCTGATACCTGGCTTTTTGAGCCGCGGCTATGGCGGCTCGCTCGATGTCACGACGGTCGTCGATCCCACGCATCACCACGCCACGGCCGTCGGCGACGAGCCGCTGTTGCTTGCCCGCGAGGCACTGACGGTCATTGCCCGTCGCCGGGCCGATGGGGCGGAAAGGCTCGTGCGCGAGGGTGCCGACCTCATCATCATGGATGACGGTTTTCAAAGCGCGCAGCTTGCCATCGACTATGCCCTCGTCGTGATCGATGCCGGCAGAGGCATCGGCAACGGCCATCTCGTCCCGGGCGGTCCCGTGCGTGCGCCTCTGCGCACCCAGCTTCTCTACACCTCCGGCATATTGAAGGTCGGCGAGGGTAATGCTGCCGATCGCGTCGTTCGCCTCGCGGCACGAGCCGGCAAGCCGTTCTTTTCGGCAAGCGTGAGGGTGCGCGGGCAGGAGGATCTACGCGACCGCAAGGTGCTTGCCTTTGCCGGCATTGCCGATCCGGCCAAATTCTTCCGCACGGTCGAGACGCTGGGAGCTGATATCGCCGTCCGACGCAGCTTCGGAGATCATGAACATCCGGGCGAGGATGAAGTCTCCGACATGCTGGACATTGCCTCGCGCGAGGGGTTGGAGATCGTCACCACGTCGAAGGATTATGTCCGCCTCATCGGCCATCACGGTCGCGCCGACGAACTGCTGCGGCGCTGCCGTGTGATCGAAATCGATATGGTTTTCGAAGATCCGCAGGCTCCCGCCCTGATTATCGACAGGGCCATTGCAGCCGCGCGCGAGCGCCGCTTGCGGGAAGGGCGCAACAGCAAGGCGGCGTAAGCCAAGATCCGATTATTGAGCGGCGAAAATCAGCGCTTCTGATTGGGAAGAGCGCCGGCGCGCTTTTCGGCCTCGAGCGAGGTCGCGACATCGGCATAAGGCTCCTGGCGAGCAACGCTCCAGTAGCGCAGTTCATCGAGTGCGATGTGTTTGCCGGTCATGGCGCAGACAACGTAGGAACCCGGCATCAGGATCTGGAAATCACCGTCGAGATAGCGAATCTTCGCCTCGCGGTTTCCATGTCCTTCAAAAAGATTCATCTGCTGCCGTCCTTGATCCGTGTCATCTGTTTGCCATACCGCACTACAGCGCCGCGCGTCAAATACGACGCGCAAAAGCCGTTGCAGCAGATGCGATTTTTCCGGACTGTTTCCCGGAAAAGCTCCTTGTCGAAGCAGGCAGGCATCAGCTACGGCCGAAGAGCCGCTCGATGTCGGAGAGCTTCAGCTCTATATAGGTCGGCCTGCCGTGGTTGCACTGGCCGGAGCCGGGTGTGGCCTCCATCTGCCGCAAAAGCGCGTTCATCTCTTCCGGGCGCAAGCGCCTGCCTGATCGCACCGAGCCGTGACAGGCCATGGTCGCGGCGACATATTCCAGCTTGGCGGCAAGGCCAGAGGCCGTATCCCACTCGGCGATTTCGTCGGCCAATTGCCGGACAAGGCCCTGCGCGTCGACCTCGCCGAGCATGGCCGGCGTCTCCCGTACGGCAACGGCACCGGGACCGAAGCGTTCGATGGCAAGCCCAAGCTCGCCGAGTTCCTCGGCAAACACCATCAGCCGGTCGCAATCCTCTTCCGGCAGATCGACGATCTCGGGAATGAGCAGGACCTGTGAGGGCAGGCGCTTCGAATGCAGAGCCTTGCGCATGGCTTCGAAAACAAGCCGCTCATGCGCGGCGTGCTGATCGACGATGACAAGGCCGCTCTCCGTCTGGGCGACGATATAATTCTCATGCACTTGCGCGCGGGCGGCGCCCAGCGGAAAGCGGGCAGGCTCCTCTGTTCGCATCGGCTCCGCTTGCGGCACTGTTTCGGCGCGGGCGGTGGGCACGGCAAGTCCATCGAAGGTGGCCTGCGGTCTTTCGGCAAAACTGTAGCCGGCCGATGCGGCGGCTCGCTCATAGGGGCGGGATGGCGACGTCTCCGCCGTCCAGGGAGCCGTTGCGGGCGACGGTCGCCAACCCGGCTGGAAGCCGGAGCGTCCAGCGGTGAAGGCACGCAGCATGCCATCTGCACCGGTCGTCGCGGCACGATCGCCCTCGCGCGCCAGAGCTTCGCGCACCGCGCCGACGATCAGGCCGCGTATCAGGCCGGGATCGCGGAAGCGGACGTCGGATTTGGCCGGATGGACGTTGACGTCGACGAGAGCTGGATCGAGCGTCAGGGAGAGGACGGCGACAGGATAGCGTCCGGCGGGGATGGTTTCCGCATAGGCGCCGCGGATCGCCGACAGGATCAGCTTGTCCTGCACCGGCCGGCCGTTGACGAAGGCATACTGGTGGGCGGAGTTGCCGCGATTGAAGGTCGGCACCCCGGCAAAGCCGGTCAGGCTCACATCCTCGCGCACGGCGTCGAGCGCGATGGCATTGTCCTTGAAATCGGTCCCCAGTATCTGCGCCATGCGGGCGAGATGATCGTCGCCGGTCGCGGGGAATTCGAGTGTCGAGCGGTCGGCGCCCGACAGAACGAAGCGCACGCGCGGAAAGGCGATCGCCATGCGCTTGACGACCTCGGTAATCGCGGCCGCTTCAGCCTTCTCGGTCTTCAGGAATTTCAGGCGCGCGGGCGTCGCGAAAAACAGGTCGCGCACCTCGACGATCGTGCCGGGATTGGCGGCGGCAGGGCGCAGATGCAGAACCTTGCCGCCAGCGACGGCGATTTCGGCGCCGCCGGCTGCGCCCACCCTGCGGCTGGCAATTGAAAGCTTCGCCACGGAAGCGATGGAGGGTAGCGCCTCGCCACGGAAGCCTAGGGTGCGGATGTCGTCCAGCGTCTCGGAGATTTTCGATGTGCAGTGCCGCCGGACCGCGAGTTCCAGATCGGTCTCCACCATGCCGGAGCCGTTGTCGCTCACCCTCAGCAGCGCCTTGCCGCCGCCGGCCGTTGCGATTTCGATGCGCGTGGCGCCGGCATCGAGCGCATTTTCGATCAGTTCCTTGGCGGCGCTTGCGGGGCGTTCGATGACCTCGCCGGCGGCGATCTGGTTGATCAATGTTTCGGAGAGTTGCTTGATGGCCATGGTGCTATTCTCGTGGATTCGCGGCGACGAGGGAAGAGAAAAGGCGCTCTGCGCGCGCTTACCCACCCGTTTCCCACCCGACTTTGTTAAGAAATTTAATCAATGTTTAAGGGAATGATGACAGGTTGCCGAGACAGAGACTTGAAATGACCGCAGGTGGCGCGTTTCGTGCATGCTGACGGCTCTTGATGGCAGGTTGGTGGCCATCAACTCATGGAGCCAGGTGCCATCTGCTTCAAGTGTCCAGGCCAGCATGCAACTTCCACGAATTTGCCTTGCAGAGCGAATGCCGCCCTGTCGATTTGCCGCGTTGTGAAACTGGTTGAGTGTAGGAATCGGACGAATGACTGCCGAGATTGAAAAGGCAGCTTTGGCAATGATGACGGCTGATACGCCTTTCGGCGGCAGTCTGCAGACAATGTTCTTCGATGCCTTCTGCGATGGCCTTTCCAGCGCGTTCTTCGCCTATGACAAGAACGACCTCTTGTTGTTCGCCAGCCGTCAGGTCTTGAACTTCTTCCCGATTGAACCGGAATTTCTGCAACCGTCCACGCGCCTGCGCGACTTTCTGAGCGCCGTCTTCGATACCGGCGTGCGTTATCAGCGGCATCAGACAAAGACAGCCGTCAATCGCGACGACTGGATATCGCAGCGCATCGCCACGCACTGGCGCGAGCGCTTCGAGACGACGGAACATTTCACCGACGATCGCTGGGTGCGCATCTCCAAGCGGCGGCTTTCGTCCGGCATCGGCTTCTGCATCATGTCAGACGTTTCCGAGGTCAAGAAGCGCGAGGAGCAGTGGCGCGTCGACATGGAGCGCGTGCAGCTGACCGAGGATATTCTCGACAATCTGCCCTTTCCGATCTTCGTGAAGGACCAGAACCTCGTCTATGTCGCGGTCAACCGGGCGTTCTGTGACAAGTATCAGACGGCGGCGGACGAAGTGCGCGGCCGCAAGAGCATCGATATATTTTCTACCGATCTTGCCAACCGCTTCCATGAGAGCGACCGGCATGTGATCGAGACCGGCGAGATGTCGATCTCGCGTCAGCGTCAGATCGCCCGCGACGGCATCGAGCGCGACATCGTCACCCGCAAGCAGCGCATCGGTAAGCCCGGCCGCTATTTCCTGGTCTGTACCATGCAGGACCTGCCCAAGGATGGCGGCGACTTCGATGAGTTCGCGTTGGCATCGAGCATCCGGGAAAACAGCGATCGCTCCTATCGTCGCGCCTATGTTCCGATGGTCGCGCTGCAGACCATCTCGCGCCGCCCGGCCGCCATGGAAACCTTCGTCCCGGAGAATTTCAGCGGCCGCAAGGTCCTTGTCGTCACGCCTGATTTTGCCGCCGAAACCGCAGCCCTGAAGACGCTTGAGAAATACGGTTTCGAAGCCTGCGTGGTTCACAACGAAAACGAAGAGGCGGCATTTCTGGACGTGGCGAGCGCCCATGGCGTCAAGATCGACCTCGTCATCATCGACAATCAGCTCGGCAAGCGCGGGATTGAGCTGGCCGAGCGGCAGAACCTTACCGCGCTGTCGCTGAACGGTTCGCAGCTCGCAAACGAGCTTGCCTTCCTGATCGCGCGTCATTTCAACCGCAACATTCGCGGCGAGCTTGGCGAAATCATGGAGCAGGGGCTTGCGTCGGAATGGCGGCGCGTGAGCGGCGAGGAGGGCCGCGCCCAGATCCTGGTCGCCGAGGACAACGACATCAACCAGATCGTCTTTTCGCAGATCCTCGAGGGATTGGGATACAGCTATGTGATCGCCGCAAGTGGCGACGAGGCCGTGCGCCTGTGGCAGGAACACCGGCCGGAGCTGATCCTGATGGATATTTCGCTCCCCGGGTTGAACGGCTTCGAGTCCACCCGGCTGATCCGCGGTGCGGAAAAGGGCAGCGGCTCCCATACGCCGATCATCGGCGTGCTGACGCAGGCCTTCGATCGCGATCGCAAGGAATGCGCAGAGGTCGGCATGGACGACGTCATCCTGAAGCCGGTAAGCCCCGATATCATCGAGACGGTCTTCCAGAAATACATGCGCAGTGCTCTCAAGGCACAAAATAGATAAATGTTATCGCGATATCGTTTCCGACGGTAAGTTATTGCCAGCGTCGATTGACTGTCCTCTTGGCATCCTTTGTTAAGACTTCCCCGTCATGCTTTTTCCCCGGGTGGAGTAAAGGTCGGAACCGAAGATGAAATCGACTGAGATGCTGCCGGGACCAGTCAGTCAGGAGCCGCAGGCAATCGCTTATACCGATCCGCTCACCGGATTGGGCAATCGCTATCGCATGCGCGAGCGTGCGCGCGCGCTTTCGCTCGAGCGTGCCGGCGATCCAGCGCCCTTTACGATCGGGATCGTCAATCTCGATGCCTTCAAGCCGATCAACGACCTGTTCGGCGTCGAGGCGGGCGACGAGATCCTCTGCCAGGTTGCCCATCGTCTCAAGGCCTGCATACCCGACGGCGCCATGGTAACCCGGCATGACGGCGATGAGTTCGCCTTCGTCCTGCCGCTCGTCTTCGAGCGCGTCGGCGCCGAGAAATTCGGACAGATGATCCGTGAAGTGCTTTCCGCGCCCTACGATCTCGGCGATCGCAACGTCCGTCTTTCCGCATCCTTCGGCTTTGCCATCCACCCCTTTGCCGGCGAGGAGTTCGACGATCTCCTGAAGAATGCGGATACGGCGCTCTATCGCTCCAAGCGCCGCGGCCGCGGCCAGATCACGGTCTATTCCAGAGAGATCGCGCAGGAGATGAAGCGTGCGACGCAGCTTGAACAGGCGCTGCGCAATGCCATCATTTCCGACGCCATCGACGTGCATTTCCAGCCGATCGTCTCTCTTGCCAACAATATGGTTCTCGGTTTCGAAGCGCTCGCACGCTGGAACGACCCGGATCTCGGCTTCGTCTCGCCCGCCGTGTTTGTGCCGCTCGCCGAAGAGCGCGGCTTCATCGATGCACTGTCCGAAACGCTGCTGCGCAAGGCGGCCGAGGCGGCGCTCTCCTGGCCGCGCGAGCTTTTCCTGTCCTTCAACCTGTCCTCGGCACAGTTGATGGACCCTGGCACCAGCAGCAGCATTCTTGCGATCCTCACGCGAGCAGGCCTGGACCCGCATCGCCTCGAACTCGAAATCACCGAGACGGCGGTCATGAGCTCAGCCGATACGGCCCATCGTATCATCGCCGATCTGCGTGCGGTCGGCGTGCGCATTTCGCTCGATGATTTCGGCACAGGCCAGTCGAGCCTCGGGCGTTTGCGTGAATTCATTTTCGACAAGGTCAAGATCGACAGGGCTTTCGTTTCGCGGATGAATTCAGACCGAGCATCCGAGCATATCATCAAGGCGGTCCTCGCCATGTGCGAGGGGCTCGAACTGCGCGTGGTGGCTGAGGGCATCGAGGAACATGCCGAAGCGGCGAAGCTGAAGGCGCTCGGCTGCGCCATGGGGCAGGGCTACTATTTCGGAAAGCCCGCCGACAGCGCCGCGACGCTCCGCTATCTGCAGACCCACTATTTCGACGTCAGCAACGAACGCGAAATCGCTTAAAGCCTGCCGCGCGAAAGTGTGCAGTGGTTCTAAAGAAAGCGGCGGCCCGGTAAGGGCCGCCGCTTCTGCATTTCGTCTGACCGGTATCTTATTTACTGTCGATAGCTACTTGTTGGTGGTCGACGAAGTGGTCGTGTTGTCCGTCCCCGCAGGCATTGTCGAGGAAGCGCCGCCCGCGCTTGCAGCCTTTTCCGAGGCCTGCATCGAGAGCGTCTTGAATTCCGGCGCGGCCTTCAAGGCATCAGCCGTTTCGGTGGTCGTCAGCTTCATAGTGCCATCCTGTGGATTCTGGGTGGCGCTGATCTTGTCGAAGGGAACGGCGACATTCTTCTGGCCCATGCCAAGGAAGCCGCCGACGCCGACGATTGCAGCGACGACACCGCCCTGCTTCTGCAGGATCAGGTCGTTGATGCTGCCGATGCTTTCGTTCTGACCGTTATAGACCGACTGGCCCATATAGGTCCTGGCGCTGATCTGATCGGCTGATTGGACCGTCAGATAGCCGCTGGCCTCATCCATCCCCGTCGTCGGAGCTGGAGCCTGGGCATTTTTCTGCGGTGTCGAGCTATCCGGCTTCATAGCATCCGGAGTTGCCGGAGCGGATTGCGTCAGCGGCGCGTTATTGCCTGTACCCCCGTTCGATGGCTGCTGCGCCTGCGCGAAAGCCATGGGTGAAAGCACGGATGCCGTGGCGAAGATTGCGCCTGCGGCGACGGAAGTGAAGAGTTTCCCAGTCATCGTGAACCTACCTTTCATTCTGATGGGCATGCTTTATCGAGCGCGCATGCTTACCAGCGCGAGTGGAGTTTTCATTTGCCGACCTTCATCGTGCCGGTCTTAAAGGCAAATGGCTCATGGGAGGATTGGTTCCGTCAAAAGTTGCAGAAAGCTGCGCCATTCGACGTGAGGTTGGAAAGATATACCAATAAATTCAGGATGTTGTTACCTTGAAAACAACCTGGAAGATTGAGCCGTTCTTGAAATGGCTCGATGCGCGGCACAATGTCTTGGGGAAAAATATGCCGGTAGTCGCCGTATTGTCCGGCGAAGCGGCGGTGCCTTCGGGCTCATGCCGGCCCGAAGGCGACTTCAATCAAAGCTTGTATGGGGGATCGAAAACGCCGCGGACGGTCAGGCCAAGCTCCAGAAGCGCGCCAGCCTGGGGCTGCATGGAGCGAGCTTCCTCGTCCAGCCCTTCCCAGGCGGTCGTCACTGCCAGCCGGTCGGCATTCTTGCCGATGAAGGCGGGGCAGGAGGGCTGCATGGCGGGGACGCGATAGCGCTCGATGCGCAGGCCATCCGGGCTGTACTTGTCGACGAAGCCGGAGCCCCAGCGCGCATTCCAGATGTAGCCGTCGGCATCGCAGACCGAGCCGTCGAGGCCGCCCGGATCTTCCATGCTGTCGACCATGACGATCGGCTCGCCCGTTGGAAGCCCCGTCTCGGGATCGACGAGCACGCGCATCAGCTGGCTGACGCGCGTATCGGTGAAATAGCCGATCGTGCCATCAGGCGAGAAGCAGATGGAATTCGGGATGCTGATCTGGTCGAAAATCTTGGTGACCTTGCCGCCGGCGACGTGATAGATCGCCCCCGCCTGCATTTCCGCGCGCTTGCCCATGGTGCCGATCCAAAGCGATCCGGAAATATGCGTGCGGCCGTCATTGGAACGGTTTTCCGGCTTGTCGGCTTCGATCGCCGCATAGAAGCTTAGCTCGCCAGTCGCGATGTCGCGAAGGAACAGACCCTGCTCGGTGGCGATCATCTGCCGTTCCGCATCGACGCGGGCCAGCACGCTTGCCATCATCGGCAGCTCGTGAACCTTTTTCTCACCCGTCGGCAGGTGCAGTTCATGCAGTTCCTTGCCGAGGATGTTGAACCACCAGACGGTGTCCGTATCGGGGTCGTAAGTCGGGCCTTCTCCTAGTACGGAGGAGGTGTTGCAGAGAATATTGCCCTGAAAATCATGAATATCGGTCATAGATCAGGCTCCTATGGCTGCATCATAGGCATAAATGGTGGTCTTGGCGCGTTCGGCAACCTCTGCAGCCGTCATTCCCGGCTTGTAAAGGCTGGTTCCGAGGCCGAATGCCAGGATGCCGGCCTTGGTATAATCGGCGAAATTCTTGTCCGAAACGCCGCCGACAGCGGCGATGACGAGTTCGGGCGGCAGCACCGCGCGAATGGCCGTAATGCCGGATGCGCCAAGCACGCCGGCGGGGAAGAATTTAAGTCCGGTAGCACCGGCACGGGCCGCCAAGAGCGCCTCCGTGGCGGTGAACACGCCAGGCATCGTCACCATGCCCTTGTCGCGGGCGCGGCTGATCACCGCAGGCTCGACATTCGGAGTCACCAGCAGTTTGCCGCCGGCGCCATCGAGCCTGTCGACGTCTTCGACGGTCAGGACCGTGCCGGCGCCGATCAGGCAATCGGCCGGCGCCATCCTGGCGGCGATTTCGATGGAGCGGAAAGGCTCCGGCGAATTCAGCGGGATCTCGATTGCCGTGAAGCCGGTCTCGATCAGAGCGCCGACGATATCGGCCGTTTCCTCCGGCTTGATGCCGCGAAGGATGGCAATGAGCGGGCGCTTCATGGGGGGGAAGGGGGTGCGGGTCGTCATCATCTTTGCTTTCTTTACTTGAACCAGATCGCCTCGGCCGCAGCGGACAGTCCGCGACGGACGGCGGCATCGGCGTCGATGGTCTTGTAGGTGAGGGATAGAGTGCGGAAGGCATCTTCATAGAGAGCCTGGAGGCGGCCGGAGGCGACGAGGGTGATGGCGGCATTCTGCCCGGCCGAAGCCAGCGCGCCGGCAATTTCGGCGCCAATCAGGGTGCCTGATATCAGCGATTGCGCACCGGCGGCCGAAAGCCCGTTCAGAAGCTGGCCGGAGCGGGCCGTAAACAGCAGATTGGTGACGAGCGCCGGCCTGTCGAGAGCCGCCTTAAGGGCGGTCTCGAATGCCTTCGTATCGGCAGGCTGATCCGCCGCGCCGGCAACCGCATGCGACAGGATGCTGTGCTTGGTGATGACGTCGAAAAGCTCGCCGGTCATGAAGGTGGAGAAGCCTGTCACCTGGCCATCAAGTACGCGCACCCATTTCGAATGTGTTCCTGGCATGCAAACGAGCTGTTCGCCCTTGGCGTCGGCGGCAATCGCGCCGAGCAGCTGCGTTTCTTCGCCACGCATGACATCAGGCACCTGCTGGCTGCGCTGCGCCAGACCCGGTAGGATGCGCACGTCGCGCGTCTGTCCAGGCACGGAAACGGCGCCGGTGAGAATAGCGGCGAGCGAGGTCGGTGTATCGATGTATCCAGCCTCCACCCAGCCCTGGCGCGCGCCGGCCATGCCGCACACGATGACGGGGATGGCATCCGGCGCGGATATGGCATCAAGATGCGATTGCAAAACCTTGGCAAAGCCCAATTGGGCCGCCGTGGTCATGCCTTCGCCGCTGCGGCGCTCCGAAAGAATGCTGCCGTCTTCGCCGATCAGCCACAGCCGGAAACTGCTGGTGCCCCAGTCCACCGCGACATATGCGGGCTTCGTCATGAGAAATGCTCCAAATTCTACTTCAGAAATATAGGGTTAAAAGATGCCGCCATCGACGGTGATCGCCTGTCCGGTCATCGCGCCCGCACAGTCCGACGCCAGGAAAAGCACCGGCCCGACCAGGTCATCGGCGTTCAGCACGCGTTTCAGGCATTGCCGTTCGATCGTCTTCGCCATGCCGTCCTGGGTCAGCCAGAGGTCGAGCTGCCGCTGGGTGACGATCATGCCGGGCAGAACGGCGTTGACGCGGATATTTTCGGGGCCGAAGCGTCCGGCAAAGCTCTTGGTCAGCCCGATGATGCCCGACTTCGCAGTCGCATAGGAGGAGAGCAGTGGCGGGTTCATCTTGAAGACGATCGAGGAGAAATTGATGATCGCGCCGCCGCCGGCTGCCCGCATGCCGGGTGCTGCCGCTTGCGACACGAAGAAGACCTGCTTCAGGTTGATCGCCTGATTGTTGTCCCAATATTCCTCGGTCGTGGTGTCGATGTCATGCCGGTCGTCCCAGGCGGCGTTGTTGACGAGAACGCGGATCGCGCCGAGATCGGACTCGACGGCCGCAACCGTGCTTTTGATCGCGCCGACATCACGCAGATCCGCATGGTAGAAGACGACCGGATGGGCGGAATCTGCCGAAAGCCTGGCTGCCAACGCCTTGCTGGGTTCCTCGGCTATGTCGATGAAGGCGACCTTTGCGCCCTGCTTGGCAAAGGCTTCCACCAGGCTTGCGCCGATGCCGGAGCCGCCGCCGGTGACGAGGACGGTGCGATCTTTCAGATCGGGAAATTGCGCCTGAGTACCCACCGAGATATCTCCTCCCTGAATTGACAGAAAGTTCCATTATGTGGAACACAATTTGACTATATGGAATTATCGGGCTAGGTTCTTATCGTGTCAAGGATAGAGCATGATGCGGAAAAGTGGGATCGGTTTTCGCACGACATCATGCCCTGCTTCTTCGATTTTAGAGCGGCTGTGCCAGAGATAAATGAATGAGCATGGATCTGGGTTCAGGGGACGGAAAAAATAAAGGACGGGGCGACCGGGAAACCGGGACGCTGGGAAAGCTCGTCTCCCTGCTCGATCTGGTCGCGCTCGCCGATGGCCCCATGCGCTTTACCGATATTCTCTCTCGCTCCGATCAGCCGCGCGGCACGCTGCACCGGCAATTGTCGCATCTTGTCGAGGAAGGGCTTCTGGAGGTCGATCGCGATGGGCGTTACCTGATCGGATTGCGGCTCCTGACGCTGGCCTCGCGCAGCTGGGCGCGCAACGAGTTTCGCGCCATTGCCGAGCCGCAACTGCATCGTCTGCAGGAGGTGACGGGCGAAACCGTGCATCTCGGCGTCCTGCGCGGCGCGGAGGTCATCTACCTCGACAAGGTGGAGGGCAGGCAATCGGTGCGCATGTATTCGCAGGTGGGCAATGCATCGCCGGCCTATTGCACCGGTGTGGGCAAGGCGGCGCTTTCCGCGCTTGACGATGCCGAGCTTGCTGCAAGAATTTCAGGCATCGAATTTCGCCCCTATACCGAGCAGACGCTTCGCAATGCCTCCGAACTATTGTCCGCCATTTCGGAAATCCGCAGGCGAGGCTATGCCTTCGATCTCGAGGAGCACGAAAGCGGCATATGCTGCGTCGCCGCGCCGATCCGCGCCGATGATGGTCACATGCTGGCGGGCGTCTCGGTAACTGGCCCGGCCTATCGCGTCACGTCGGAAAAGTTGCAGGCATGGGCGCCCTTGGTGGTTGCGGCGGCTGATTCGATCATGATGGACATGCGCAACCGCATGGGTCCCAAGCGTTAATCATATAAATTTCGCGCAACGGCTGTCCGAAACCCGCGGATTTAATGCTGTGGGCGCTGGATGTTAGCGGAATTGCTCGTTTATCTTGAATTTTACTGTTGAGATATGCCGAAGAACTGCCATTATCTCCAAGTGATTATTGGAATCATACAGGATTTGGCGAGGTGATGAGCGGACATAATAGTAACGGGCGTTGATGCAATCACGATTTTGGAAAACTTATATTTTGTCGAGCGCATGATATCGGTGCCGACGCGATAATCGTGAGGGGCAAGAGACGGAAGTTTCGTATTTTTTCCCTCTTTTACATAAAGAAGACTGGTGATGGCGGCATTGATACAGGCGGGAATGTCCCCTCGTGGCGAGGGCTCTATCGAGGAAATCAGCAGGCTCAAGACGCAGTTCGATGTGTTTCGTTTCATGAAGGGATTGACGGAAATTTACCGTTGCCGGGCCTTCATGGTGTTCAACCTGCCGCCGATTACGTCTTCCGACCTGCAAAGCAATTCCGTGATTAACAATTGGCCGGCCGAGCTGCTGTCGATCTACGATCAGGAAAGCCTGATGGCGACCAGTCCCGTACTGCACCGTCTGCGCACCTCCACGCTGCCTTTCATTTACGAGGTGGCAGCAAGCCCCAATCGCGAAGAAGGCAAGTCCCGGCTCGCCGTTGCCCTGTTCGAACGTTTCCGCATGACCCGCTTCGTCTATTTTCCGACCCACGACGCCTCCGGCCTTCGTGGTGCCATCTGCTTGGGCGGTGATCGCGAGCTTTTTGCAGCCGAAGAAATGAGGGAGCTTTTCTATATCGCGGTCCACGTTTTCGACCGGCTGGCCGAGATCCGCAATCTCGATGTTCGCGTCGTCGATGCTCTTACCGACCGCGAGATTGATTGCCTAAACTGGACGGCGGCCGGGAAGACCAGTGCGGAAATTGCCGAAATCCTGTCTCTCTCGGAACATACGGTCAATCACTACCTCAATCGCGCCACCAAGAAGCTCGACACCGTCAATCGCACCCAGGCCGTTGCCAAGGCCCTGCGCGTCGGATTGATCAAGTAATATCCGCTTGATGGCATCCGTGCCCATCGCATCCCGATGAGCGAGATTCGGGCAGGGCATTGAATGAATTTTGTGCGCTGCGGATAAAACATGATGAATTGCTTGGCGAGCGCCAGCCTCGCATCGATAAACGGATTCACGTCAACCAATTGAAAAATAATACTATTTTTAAGTTTATTGAAACTGGCACGGTTCCTGCTTGTAAATGAAATAGAGGTCCAGAGGGGACTTTGATAACAGCGCCGATGAAACGTGCGCGGATCAAATGACCGTCGTCGATGCCGTCGCCGTCGCTTCTCCAGGCGAAGGCTCGGCGACGGTTGTTGCTTATTTAACACGCTTAATAAGATCGGACGCACCTGGAGGAAGATTTTCGCGCCTATGCCCTATTCCTTTCCGATGGGTGCTCTATGTCGGCCCGCGATCATGTCTTCCCTATTGGGAGAGCGTTGCGGCTGGTAAGGGTCCTTGATGGACCCGGCGGACCTACCGGCCGCAACGAAGACGCTTTTTATTGCCAGCGTTCCGAATTTCGTTTGGCGAAGTCCCGCAGCTCCACTATCTAAACCGGAATGACTTCGGAAGTGCGCGCCGATGGCCGCGCTGCCGAAAAGGATTCTGCAGTGAGGGTGAAATGGCAGACATCACCAAGGAACAGGTGCTGGAAACGTTGAAGACGGTTCGCGGCCCGGACCTGGAGCACAACATCGTCGAACTCGGCATGGTGTCCGATGTCTTCATTTCCGATGGCAAGGTCTATTTTTCCATCACCGTCCCTGCCGAGCGGGCCAAGGATCTGGAGCCGATGCGTCTTGCGGCCGAGCGGGTGATCAAGGAGATGCCTGGCGTCAAGGGTGCTCTGGTTGCCCTGACCGCAGATAAAAAGGCCGGCGCTCCGGCGCCCCGACCCACGCCAGCGCCGGCGCAGGCTGCCCCGCATGGCCACTCGCATCCCCATCCGCATCAGCCGCAACAGCCGCCCCGCGCCGCCAAGATCGGCGTTCCCGGCGTCAAGGCCATCATCGCGGTCGCCTCGGGCAAGGGCGGTGTCGGCAAATCGACGACGGCGGTCAACCTGGCGCTGGGACTGCTGGCCAACGGCCTCAGCGTCGGCATTCTGGACGCCGATATCTATGGCCCCTCGATGCCGCGCCTGTTGAAGATTTCCGGCCGTCCGACCCAGATCGATGGCCGCATCATCAATCCCATGGAGAATTATGGCCTCAAGGTGATGTCGATGGGTTTCCTCGTCGAAGAGGAAACCGCGATGATCTGGCGCGGACCGATGGTGCAGTCCGCCCTGTTGCAGATGTTGCGAGAGGTTGCCTGGGGCGAGCTCGACGTGCTGGTCGTCGACATGCCGCCCGGCACCGGCGACGTGCAGCTCACCATGGCGCAACAGGTGCCGCTGGCCGGCGCCGTCATCGTCTCGACGCCTCAGGATCTGGCGCTGATCGATGCACGCAAGGGCCTCAACATGTTCCGCAAGGTCGAGGTTCCCGTTCTCGGCATCGTCGAGAACATGAGCTATTTCATCGCTCCGGATACCGGCGCGCGCTATGACATTTTCGGCCATGGCGGGGCGCGCAAGGAGGCTGAACGCATCGGTGTTCCCTTCCTCGGCGAGGTGCCGTTGACCATGGGCATTCGCGAGACCTCGGATGCCGGTACGCCGCTGGTCGCCGCCGAGCCGAACGGCGTAGTCGCGAACATCTATCGCGAGATCGCGGCCAATGTCTGGAAGCAAGTGTCAGGCACGCCGCAGCGCGCCGCGCCGGCGATCGTCTTTGAATAATTCACAAAGACATATGGGCTTTCCGTATAGTGACGGATTGTCTTGTCGTCATCCTGTGCTATGACTTCGCAAGATTAGCCGAACTGCGGCGAAAGCGTGCGATGAAGAGGTTGTGACTTGATTCTTTGCGAGCTTTGCTGCATATGCGCCGCCTGCGTGGAACTGGTTGGTCGTTTCCGATGACCGCTCTCCGCCGATTGGTGGTTCTGCTTCGTCCGAGCAGGCAGGTTCGCCGGGACGGACGAAGGATTGGTACAGCAGCGCAATGGAACGTGGACACGGATTCCCGGCCGGGCTGGCGGGATACGACCGGGGTTTTATGAGCTTTTTTCATTGGCCATTGGTGGAATCGCGGCCAGCGCGCGCAAGGCGCCCTGATGCCGGCTTCGTCTCTGCAGGAGCGAGCAGTTGATAACTGCCTATTGCTCGGACCAGAAGCCGCTTGAGCTTCCTGATCTTTCGGCTGCCCATCGGCTGCCAGACAATGCCGTCTGGATCGATATGGTCGACCCGTCTCGCGAGGAGGAAGCGAGCATCGAGCGCCTGCTTGGGCTCGAAGTGCCGACCCGCGAGGACATGAAGGGCATCGAGCCCTCGAGCCGCCTCTATGTCGAGGACGGCTCGGTCTTTCTGACCGCCTCGCTGCTGTGGAAGGCCGACACCAATCTGCCGATGCTTACCGATGTCGCCTTCATCCTGACGGGACATCGTCTGATCACGATCCGCTACGCGCAGCCTAAATCCTTCGCGCTGTTCATCGCGGCCCTGCAGCGCATCCCGCAGGATCGGCGAACCGGCGTCGCGCTCCTTGCCAAGCTTCTCGAAACGATCGTCGACAGGACTGCAGAGGTTCTTGAACAGACGGTCGCCAGCATCGATATATTGTCGGTGCATGTGTTCGGCGATCGGGTGAAGAAGATCCGCCGTCCGTCAAATTATCTGGAAGAAAAGCTCAAGGACATCGCCGGCTATCACCGTACGCTCAGCAAGCTACGCGACAGCCTGAGTTCGCTGTCCCGGCTGCTGACTTTTCTGCATACCATCCCCGCGATGCAGCAGGACCATGAGGCCAGGGAACTGTGCCGCAATGTCTCGAGGGATGTGCAGTCACTGTCGGAGCACGCATCCTTCGTCGCGGGAAACATCACCTTCCTGCTGGATGCGTCGCTCGGGCTGATCAATATAGAGCAGAACTCCATCATCAAGATCTTTTCGATCGCTTCCGTGGTGTTTCTGCCGCCGACGCTCGTGGCGTCCGTCTATGGCATGAATTTCGAGCATATGCCCGAGTTGCGCTTTGCCTTCGGCTACCCGGCATCGCTGTTGCTGATGGTGGTTTCCGCCATCGTTCCGTTTTTCTTTTTTCGCTGGAAAGGCTGGCTCTGAGAGTCTAGTGATCCTGAATGTCTAACGAAACCCATCATTCTCCCGACGGGAAAATGAACGCTCGTAAGCTCGCATACCTCGCCCTCGGCTCGATCGGCGTTGTCTATGGCGATATCGGCACGAGCCCGCTCTATGCTTTTCGCGAGGCATTGAAGCCGGTGGCCGCTGACGGCTTGACGCGCGGCGAAGTCATCAGCGTTATCTCGCTGATGTTCTGGACGTTGACGATCATCGTCACGATCAAATATGTCCTTTTTCTGCTCCGCGCGGACAATGACGGCGAAGGCGGCACCTTGTCGCTGCTTGCATTGTTGATGAAGACGGCGAACGGCCATACCGCCATCCTGATGCTGCTGGGCCTGTTGGGCGCCGCACTCTTCCTTGGCGACGCGATGATCACGCCGGCACTTTCCGTGCTTTCCGCGGTCGAGGGTCTGAAACTCGTCACGCCGAAACTGTCGGATTACATCGTGCCCATATCGGTGGCGATCCTGGCGCTGCTTTTCGCGATCCAGTCGCATGGCACCGGCGCGGTCGCCCGCTTCTTTGGCCCGATCACGGCGCTCTGGTTCATCGTCATGGGCCTTGCCGGCATCATGCACATTTCCGACGATTACAGCATTCTGGCCGCGCTCAACCCCTGGTATGCGGTAAGCTTCCTCCTGCGCGAAGGCTTTCTCGGAGTTGTCGTGCTCGGCGCCGTGTTCCTGACGGTAACGGGCGCCGAAGCGCTCTATGCCGACCTTGGCCATTTCGGCCGCCGGCCGATCCAGTGGGCCTGGTTCGTGCTGGTGTTTCCGTCGCTGACTTTGAACTATTTCGGTCAGGGCGCCCTGGTGCTGCGCGATCCCATGGCCATGTCGGACCCGTTCTTCCTGATGTATCCGCACTGGGCGATCCTGCCGGTGGTCATTCTCGCCACGATGGCGACGATCATCGCCAGCCAGGCCGTCATTACGGGTGCTTTCTCGCTGACGCGGCAGGCGATCCATCTCGGCTTCCTGCCGCGCATGGAAATCCTCTTCACCTCCGAAACCAATACTGGGCAGATCTTCCTGCCGTCGGTCAACACCGTGCTGTTCTTCGGCGTCATCTTCCTGGTACTGGCCTTCAAAACCTCGGATGCGCTGGCGACGGCTTATGGTATCTCGGTGACCGGCGCGATGGTCGTCACCTCGATCATGGCGTTCGAATTCGTGCGTGTCCGCTGGAACTGGACGCTACCGATGGCGGTTGCCGTGCTCACGCCGCTCCTGCTGCTGGAATTCGTCTTCCTCGGCGCCAACCTGCTGAAGATCCACGACGGCGGCTACGTTCCGGTGATGATCGCAACGGCCTTCACCGTCATCATGTGGACCTGGCGCCGCGGCACCTCGATCCTCATGGAGAAGACCAGGCACACCGATATCCCCCTGTCGTCCTTCGTCAGCTCGATCGAGCGCAAGAGCGATCATTCGCCGGCGCATGTGCCCGGCACGGCGATCTTCCTGACCAGCGATCCGGAATCCGCGCCTGCCGCACTTCTGCATAATCTGAAGCACAACCACGTTCTGCACGACAAGAACGTCATCCTGACGATCCGCACCATCAACAAGCCGCGCGTCGCTCAGGAGGATCGTTATTCGGTCGAGAAGGTTTCGGAGCGCTTCTCGCGCGTCGAGCTGCGCTTCGGCTTCATGGAGTCGCAGAACGTCTCCCAGGCATTGGCGACGCTACGCAAGACAGGCCTGAAGTTCGATATCATGTCGACCTCCTTCTATCTCGGCCGCCGCAAGCTGGTGCCGGATGCGAAGTCCGGCATGCCGCACTGGCAGGACCGTCTCTATATCGCTCTCGCCAACGCCGCGACCGATCCTTCGGACTACTTCCGCCTGCCGGCCAACCGCGTGGTGGAGCTGGGCTCGCACGTCATCATCTGACGCGACTATTCTGGCTGTCTGTTCAAAGGGCCCGGCGAATATCCGCCGGGCCCTTTGCATTCGTTGCTAGCCATTTCAGCCTTAACCACAGAATCGCCCGAATTAACCATCCATCAAGGTTAATGGGAGATTATTCCGGCTCCTGGTTTCGAGTGCCGTTTGGAGTCCGGTATTGTCTCGCTCGCGTTATGTTGGCCGCAAATGGCGGTTCCTGCCACAAAACTGGACCTCGCCGGCCGTCTTCGGGCTTTGCGCCTGGCTGATCTTTCCGTCGAATGCCGCCTATGGCGATCTCGCCGGTCTGCTTGCGGGCATCGACCGGGAAGGGGCCAACTGGCGCATGGTGATGACCAATTCGCCCGCCGGCTCCACCCATCAGGCGGAACTGGCCTTTGGTGATGCCAGGGCATCCGCTGCGATCGGCGACGGCGGTCTGGTGTTGCCGGATGGACGCCGCGTTGCTTTCCAATCCGAACTGAAGGGCAGCGATCCCCGGCCGGACGAAGACCGCGTCAACCGGCAGGACAAGAAGGGCAGGGTGGTGGCGGTCGAGCCGATGCAGCCACCGAAGGATTTTTCAGCGGGTTCGGTGCTGCAGCGCCAAAGCATGCTGCTACGGCCGGAATCGGCGACGGGTGAGCGCACCGCCTTCTTGAAGCCGCAACTCGGCGGCAAGGAAATCCAAATTGCCACCGCCTTCTACAAGAAAGAGCCGCCGAAGCCGGATGATAGCGTGCCGGCCTACCTGGCCAATCTGGTCACCAATCAGAGCGCGGATGTCCTGGCCGCCGCCTATGCGTCGCCGGCGCCGGACTATGCCCGCGTATCGCCCTTCGATTCCATCCTTGCCAAGGATCAGGACGGCGAAGGTCGTTTCGTACCGCAGATCGGACCCAAGGATCATCTCTGGGCGGCCAATGTCCTGCCGCCTTCGGTCTTCTCCTCGGACGAACAGCAATGCCTTGCGACCGGCATCTATTTCGAGGCGCGCGGCGAATCCGTGAAGGGGCAGGCTGCCGTCGCCCAGGTCATTCTCAATCGCGTCCGCAATCCCGCCTATCCCAAGACCATCTGCGGTGTCGTCTATCAGAACGAGGACTGGCAAAACGCCTGCCAGTTCTCCTTTGCCTGCGACAATGTGAAGGAGCGCGTCAATTCGCCCGAACACTGGCGGATCGCCCGTCAGGTCGCCATGGCCGTTACCGCCGGCAAGATCTGGCTGCCGGAAGTCGGCTCCGCCACGCATTATCATGCCGTCTACGTCCGGCCGAAATGGGCGGCCGAAATGGTGAAGGTCGGCCGCATAGGCATGCACATCTTTTATAGGACCTATGGCGGCGGCTGGAGCTGAGACGGCTCGGCCATCGAGCCGGGCGCGACAGGAAAGGCCGCAATCCCCGAGAAAAAAGCCATAAGAAAGCACGGGCTGAAGAGGATTCTTCGGCTCAGTTTTCACCCGGCGCGGCTTTTTTAGGTTAAGCTCATGATTTAATTGGGCTAATTTATGGCTGGACAGATGGCGTCTACGCCTTGACTATGCTTTTTCCTAAAACTATGTTGCGCGCGACTTCAAAACGGGCCGAAAGGTGGCGAAACCTGCTGTTCGTTTACGCGTTGACCGGGGTATAGGGATAACGCGCAACGAAAATGGGGAGGATGCCACCATGACGGATGACCGCGACGAGGGTCTGGAACAGCGGCGAGCGCAGCTGGGAGCCGAATTGGCGAGCAAGCGTGCTGCGGTGAGAGAGGATGAACGCGGGGAGGTTCGCGCCGAGGAAAGCCGTAAGGGCTATGCTCAGGCGATGAAGCTTTCCAGTGAGTTCATAGCCGCTATCATCGTCGGTGCCGTTCTGGGCTATCTGTTCGACCGTTTTGTCGGTACGGCGCCGTGGGGCATGATTATTTTGCTGCTTCTCGGATTCTGTGCTGGCGTGCTGAATGTGCTGCGCTCCGCGGGCAAGGTGTCGACACCGGTGCCGCAAGAGCGTGGGCCTGATAAGAAATGAGCGGAAGCAGCGCTGCGGCACTGTTTCCAGACGAGAGGCATCCGCTCGCTCGAGCGGGAAAATGAAAGAGAACAAGCGGTGGCAAACGATCCTACCCATCAGTTCCTGATCTTTAAGATTATCCCGATCGATGTCGGCGGAATTGATTTTTCGTTCACCAACGCTTCGTTGTTCATGGTTGCCTCCGCCGTGATTTCTGCGGGCTTCCTCTATTTCGCCAGCGCACCGCGCGCCGTGGTTCCGACGCGTTCGCAGTCGGTCGCGGAGATGGCCTATGAGTTCATCGCTTCGATGCTGAAAGAGGGGGCGGGGACGAAGGGAATGAAATTCTTCCCGCTGGTCTTCTCTCTCTTCATGTTCGTCTTGACGGCGAACCTGCTCGGCCTTGTTCCTTACTTCTACACCGTCACCAGCCAGATCATCGTCACCTTCGCACTGGCGCTTCTGGTCATCCTGACGGTCATTATCTACGGTTTCGCCAAGCACGGCTTCGGTTTCTTGAAGCTGTTCGTGCCGCACGGGGTTCCCGGCATTCTTCTGCCGCTGGTGGTGATCATCGAAATCATCTCCTTCCTCTCCCGGCCGATTTCGCTCTCCGTTCGTCTTTTCGCCAACATGCTGGCCGGCCATATCACGCTCAAGGTGTTCGCAGGCTTCGTCGCCTCGCTTGGAGCGCTGGGTGCGATCGGTATCGGTGGCGCCGTTCTTCCTCTCATCATGACCGTCGCTATTACCGGTCTCGAGGTCCTTGTCGCCTTCCTTCAGGCTTACGTCTTTGCGGTACTGACTTGCATGTACCTCAATGACGCAATCCACCCGGGTGGCCACTAAGGATAAAGACATTGGCGTCTAACGGCGTCAGTCATTCACCGCACAACCATTTCAAAGGAGTTCAACATGGACGCGGAAGCAGCAAAGTTCATCGGCGCAGGTTTGGCTTGCTTTGGTATGGCCGGCACGGCTCTCGGCCTCGGCAATATCTTCGGCAACTACCTGTCCGGCGCACTGCGCAACCCGTCGGCTGCTGACAGCCAGTTCGGCCGTCTGGTATTCGGCTTCGCCGTTACGGAAGCTCTGGGCATCTTCTCGCTGCTCGTCGCTCTCCTCCTGCTCTTCGCCGTCTGATATCAGCGGCGTCATAGATCACGGTTCGCGATCGGCGAGCCGTGATTCTTTGTATATGCAGACCACCTGGAGGTGAGCATGTTTGTGACCCCGGCATATGCTGATGAAGCACCGCCGGCCGCCGGAGCGGTGCACACGGAAACGGGTGCGCCGAATGAAGGCCATCACGGCGGCGTATTCCCGCCGTTTGACCATACGACGTATCCGTCACAGCTGCTTTGGCTGGTGATCACCTTTGTCATCTTCTACGTGGCCATGCAGAAGATCGTTATTCCGCGCGTTGGCAGCATTCTGGAAAGCCGGCACGACCGGATCGCCCAGGATATCGAGGAAGCCTCGCGTCTGAAGGCTGAAGCCGACGCTGCCGTCGCCACCTACGAAAGCGAATTGGCCGCTGCGCGTGCCAAGGCGAATTCCATCGGCGCAACAGCCCGCGATGCCGCCAAGGCCAAGGCCGAGGAAGATCGCAAGGCGATCGAGGCAAACCTAGCTGAAAAGCTCAAGGCTGCCGAAGGCCGTATCGCTGAGATCAAGGCGAAAGCCTTTGGCGATGTCGGCGCGATTGCCGAGGAAACGGCCGGTGCCGTCGTCGAGCAGCTGGTCGGCAATGTTGCCGGCAAGGCCGATGTCGCTTCTGCGGTTGCCGCGGCATCCGCCAAGCAGGAGGGATGATCCATGGAGTTCGCTTTTGACAATACGTTCTTCGCGTTTGTCGGCCTTCTCATCTTCATCGGCTTGGTCGTCTATCTGAAGGTTCCGGGCATGATGGCGAAGTCGCTGGACGACCGCGCCGATCAGATCCGCAACGATCTGGCGGAAGCCAAGCGCCTGCGCGAGGAAGCCCAGCATCTGCTGGCCGAATATCAGCGCAAGCGTAAGGAAGCCGAGGCCGAAGCGGCACATATCGTCGCGGCAGCTGAGCGTGAAGCGGAAATGCTGACGACCGAAGCTCGCAAGAAGACCGAGGAATTCGTCGCCAACCGTACGGCTCTCTCCGAGCAGAAGATCAAGCAGGCCGAAGCCGATGCGATGAAGGCGGTTCGTTCCGCTGCCGTCGATCTCGCGATCGCCGCTGCTGAATCCGTGCTTGCGAAGAAGGCCGATGGCAGCGTCCAGTCCGGTCTCTTCAGCGATGCCGTCAAGGAAGTGAAGACGCGGCTGAACTAAGCGCGTGGACAATCGAAATTCAAAAGAGCCCCGCTTCGGCGGGGCTTTTTTGTTTGGTAGATGCAGTGCTTGGTGCGACCCTTGAGATTGATCTGCCCTTTGATCGGCAGAAAACATTTAATATTGCGTAAGGTTAGATGCTGATCTTAGGTCAATGCGCTACCACTAAAAAATCAATAGTATATCAAGGCGCGATTCGGGAAACGACATGGCTAACCTTCCTACAAACAAAGAGACTATCCTGGGGTCGGTTACATTTTCTCTTTCTGGGATTAGGGCACTTATGTCCGATCTTGATGCTATAGTGAAAGAGCAGGCCGAAATTGAAATTGCGCAAGCAGTCAAGACCGATGACCAGACTGATGAGCAATTTGCGGAACGAATGAATGCTGCGAGACGTGATGCTTTTAAAATTCTAGCGACGATTAATTATGCTGATGGCTCATCGTTGCATACCTCCGAGCCAAATGATGTAAAGCTGGACGATGGTGGCCCTCTAATCAAGAGCTTCTTTGTATCTAACTTTACGCCTTACAAGAGCTTCACCGGCGCCGAGCCGGAGCATATGTTTCAATTGCTTTTGGATTTTAGTCAGCCGCCGCTACTGGATGCATCAACGCTAGTGTCAAGCCCCACCTTGAATACGTCAAATCTGACCGTTAGAGGGAGACGGACAGGTTGGCGCACAGCTATAGACGATGCTGTGGAGAAACGTATCAAGAAGCGGCGAGCTATCCGACAAGCGTTTCATTCGGGATTTGTCTATGACTTCGGGCTATTGCTTTTCGGCTTGCCACTTGCCTTCTATGCCTGCTGGTATCTTTCCCAAACTGTTCAAGGGGTATTCGGCGGCACCAATGTTGTGGTCATTTCCGCCGCGTATGTCTACATTGGATTTGTCTCAGTCTGGATTTACAGGATCCTGTTTAGCTATACTAAGTGGGCCTTTCCGCTCGTAGAACTAACTGACCAAGCTACCGGACCAGCGAGGCATCGTGCCATCTGGTGGACGCTTATGGTGTTAATCTTCGGCCGCGTCCTTTGGGCCACATTGGGTCCCTATTTGCCGATAACTCATTGGCTTCCGTGAAATCTAGTGCGAAATAGCACTGTAAAGCGGTTGCCATGGTCATCACATCGGCGCGGCTTCTTTGCTTCTCACTTCGCTTTTCGCTGGTTGATATGGTTACAGCCTGTGGCTAGAAGGTGGTCGGGGGAGGAAGTCGATGGGGCCATCGACAGGCGATGAGCCGTTTCGTCAAGGCAGTCTTATCGTAAGGGCGGTACAGCCGTGGACTGCGGGCGTGCATGCTTTGCTGACCGCCCTGCATCGCCATGGTTTCGATGCTGTTCCGCTTCCGTATGGCTTTGACGAGGTCTGGGAGCGGGTGACCTATCTGCCCGGAGAGACGGGCGATCTCGACGACAGCGCCGAGATGCGCGGCGAAAGGGCATTGCGATCCGCGGCATCGCTGCTGCGCCGCTATCATGATTGCTCCGCCCTGTTCGCAAAGGACTTCGAGGATGGCCACACGTGGCAACTACCGGCCCGGCAGCCCCATGAGGTCATCTGCCATGGCGATTTCGCACCCTACAATGTCGTCCTGAATGATGGCGAAGTGATCGGCATCATTGATTTCGAGGCTGCGCATCCTGGTTCGCGACTGTGGGATCTCGCCTATGCGATCTACCGCTGGGCGCCATTGTCCTCTGGCGTGGTTCCAGAGGGTTTGGACAGGCGCATCGAGCAGATCCGTCGTGCCCGCCTCTTTGCCGACGCCTATGGGCTGCCTGTCGCTGAACGTGCGTCCTTGCCGGATGTCATCGCCGAGCGGCTGGAGGCATTGCTGTCCTTCATGGAGCGTGAGGCCGCGCGGGGTATCGAGAGATATCGCCGCAATCTGCAGGATGGGCACGATCGCATCTACAGGCAAGACATCGCCTATGTCACAGAATGGTCGGCGGAGATCGTCGCGGGGCTGACGGGCTGAGCGTTCAGACGGCTTCTTTGCGCAAGGGGCGGAAACTCATGCGATGCAGTGAGCAGGGACCGTGCTCCTCGATGCCGGCGCGATGCTTCGCCGTGCCATAGCCGGCATGGGCTGCAAAACCATAGGCGGGGAAGACGAGACCGGCCCGCGCCATCATCCGGTCACGTGTGACCTTGGCGACGATTGACGCGGCGGCGATGGAGAAGGAGCGCGCATCGCCCTTGACGACGGCCTTGCCGGGGCAGGCGAGGCCGGTGGGCACATCGAGGCCGTCGGTCAACACGTAGCTTGCCGGCACGGCCAGGCCGCAAATGGCGCGCCGCATGGCGTCAAGGCTGGCCTTGCGGATATCGGTCGTATCGATGCGGGAAGCACTAGACGAAGCGATAGAGACCGTTGCTGTTGCAAGAATCTCGACAAACAGTTCCTCGCGTCTCGCGGCAGTCAATTGCTTGGAATCGTTCAGGCCGTTCGGAATATGCTCGGGGTCGAGAATGACAGCGGCGGCGACGACCGGACCGGCAAGCGGCCCCCTGCCGACTTCATCTGCTCCGGCAACCGGCCAATGCCCGGCGCGGCGCGCAATCAGCTCCAGTTCGAAGGTGGGAACGAGCGGAGCATCTTCGAAGAGCATTGGAGAATCGGGCGGTGCGCGGCGTGGCATGCGGCGAAGCTCGCACACCGCCCGATCTCCTGCAAGCCCCCGGTGGATCATGGCGGCGAACCAAGGGGCTTTTCCAGCGGGTACAGGGAAACCCGCAAGGAAGGTCGCAATCAAATAATCAGAGCAGCGACAGCTGCACGCCGCTACCGTCAGGCGGCAGGAACAGGTCGTCGCGCAACGCAATATTGCGGCGCGTGAGCTCAAGCCGGCGCGTCGCCATTTCGAAGCGACGGCTGATCTGCCAGGCATAGGGACCGGCGCCCTTCATGCGCTTGCCGAACTCCGCATCATAATCCTTGCCGCCGCGCATCGAACGGATCAGCGACATCACGTGACGATAGCGATCCGGATAGTGCTGCAGCAGCCAATCGCGAAACAGCGGGCTCACCTCCAGCGGCAGCCGCAGGATGACATAGCTTGCCTCCTGCGCGCCGGCCGCTTTGCCGGCATCGAGGATGCGCTCGATCTCGTGGTCGTTAAGCGCCGGGATGATCGGAGCCACCATGATCGAGGTGCGGATGCCCGCTTCGTTCAAGGCCTGGATGGCCTCCAGCCGCCGCGGCGGCGTCGCAGCCCGTGGTTCCATCGTGCGCGCGAGCTTGCGGTCGAGCGTCGTCACCGACAGGCTTACCCGCACAAGGTTCTTGGCGGCCATCTCCTTGAGGATGTCGATGTCGCGCATGACCAGCGCCGACTTGGTGACGATGGCGACCGGATGGTTCGCCCGGTTCAATACGTCGAGGATCTGGCGCATGATCCGCCATTCCTTCTCGATCGGCTGATACGGGTCGGTATTGGTGCCGATGGCGATGACCCGCGGCTTGTAGCCGGGTTTTGCCAGCTCGCGTTCCAGAAGCTTGGCGGCGTCCGGCTTGGCAAACAGCTTCGATTCGAAATCCAGACCCGCCGACAGGCCCATATAGGCATGTGTCGGCCGCGCGAAGCAGTAGATGCAGCCATGTTCGCAGCCGCGATAGGGATTGATGGAGCGGTCGAAAGGAATATCGGGAGATTCATTGCGGGTAATGGCCGTGCGTGGCTTTTCCACCTGCACTTCGGTCTTGAAGGGCGGTAGTTCCTCCCAGCTTTGCCAGCCGTCGTCGAAGGCCTCGCGCTGCTGCGGCTCGAAGCGGCCGCTCGGGTTCAATCCGGCGCCGCGTCCACGCCGGCGCTCGACGTCGACCCTGAGGCCTGTATCGGCGATCAAGGCGTTGGCAACGTCTGCCGTATTGGCAGGCGCGAAAGCGACCTGCCCTGCAAGGGACTGCTCGTTCATCGGTAGCTCCAGGGCGGATCATGCCATCGCATTCCGCGTCTAAGATGATTAAATTCCTATCCGACAAATGAGAACATTGCAAGAACAAAATGCGGATTTGCGCCGCACCATGAAGCGTTTTCTCTCCCCTTTTTTCTAGGCCCTGCCAGCACTCCGCTTCCATGCGTGAGCCTTTGCTCAAACAATCGAGCGCAAGGCTTATGCGCTGGCAAAAAATTGTGCGCCGCTCTATAAATGGGCAATGTTGACTGTTATCATCGAATGCCAGGATCACGAACCCGAGCTGGCGCAGACATTGGCGGCATTGGTGGGAGGCGCGGTCGAGGGGCTGGTCAGCGATGTGGTCGTGCTTGACCACGGTTCCAGCGACGGCACATCGAAGGTCGCGGATGCTGCCGGCTGCCGCTTCTATTCACAGTGGGATATCAACGACATATTGCGGTCGGCGAGGGGAGACTGGCTGCTGCTGGTCGAGCCGGGCGCACGCCCGCAGGCCGGCTGGATCGATGAAATCGCCGAATATGTTTCCCTGAACAAGGTCCCGGCGCGCTTCACCGCTTCGCGAGGCTATCGCCGACCCTTCCTGAAGCGGATCGGCCGCAGTATGCCACCGCTCGAACTGGGCCTGCTGCTCTCCAAGCATCAGGCCATCTCCCTTGCGAAGACCGGCATGCGCCTGGCGGAATTTGCTAGGGGTCAGAAAGGCCGGCGGCTTTCAAGCGAGCTCATTCCTTCCTGGGTGGCGCGCGCGGCACGATAGGCACCGTCGCCCGATCCGAGATTCCATTTGAAAAGCTGCAAATAGGTGCGATAATTGTGGCGTGGCGGCACCTTTCGCGTGTCGCGTCGGGCCGACCATAGAGATGCCGATATACGGCGGAACAGGTCAGCGGAACACTCCTTGTCCGCCGGGATACCGGCGAAAGGAGGTGCGTTATGAAACGCACGATGTTCACTGGCTTTATCGCTACAGCCTTCGTGGCAACCGTTATTCTTTATCCCGGCGTCGCCGCTTCCCAGGCGACGCTCGCCTGCGCCCAACGCGTCGATATCGTTGCCTTTCTTGGCGACCATCTTTCGGAAAAGCTTTCCGCCGTCGGCAAGCTCGATCCCAGTACGATCATGGAGATCTACACGGCCGAAAGCGGCAACTGGACGCTCCTGATGAGCGATGCCTCCGGCCATAGCTGCATCATCCTCAGCGGCGACAAATGGGAATCAATTCCCACATTGCCGGGCCCGAAGGCATAACGGACCGGATAGGCCTGAAGGTGTGCTGGATCTATCTGGAGCCGGCGCCGCGCTTCAGGTGCTCGTCGAGGCGCGGCATGATCTCCACGAAATTGCAGGGCATGTGGCGGTAGTCGAGCTGCGCCTTCAAAATGCCGTCCCAGGCATCCTTGCAGGCGCCGGGAGAGCCCGGCAGCACGAAGATGAAGGTGGCGTTGGCCACGCCGCCGGTTGCCCGCGACTGGATGGTCGCGGTGCCGATCTTGTCGTAGGAGATACGGTGAAAGACCTCGGAAAAGCCGTCCATCCGTTTCTCGAACAGTGGCTCCAGCGCTTCGGGCGTGACATCGCGGCCGGTGAAGCCGGTACCGCCGGTGGTGATGACGACGTCTATGGCATCGTCCTTCGTCCAGGCTTCCACCTGCGCGCGGATACGCTCCTTGTCATCGGGCACGATCGCGCGGGCAGCGAGCCTGTGCCCGGCGTCCGCAATGCGGGCAACCAGCGTATCGCCCGATTTGTCGTCGGCAAGCGTACGCGTATCGGAAACGGTCAGCACGGCGATGCCGACGGGAATGAAGGATCTTTCGTTGACTGAACCTGCCATCATGCCTCTCCCGCGATCGTTTCTGTTACCTGAAAATACCAGTCCGGCCTCTGTCTGTGAAACGAAGCTGCGGCTTCCTTCGCCTGTTCGATATCGGCAAAAATGCCGAAGCAGGTCGCGCCGGAGCCGGACATCCGTGTCAGGATCGGAGACTGGCTTTCGATCAGGCCGGAAAGCACCGCAATCTCGTTGCAGATCAAGCGGGCCGGCGGTTCGAGATCATTGCGCAGGTTCCTGATCGTGTCGATCCATTCGCCATATGACCGCGGCATCTGCGATGGAAACAGCAATGGCGGATTGTCCTTGCGCGACAGCTGGCGAAACACGTCGGCCGTCGAGACGCCAACGAGCGGATTGCCGAGAACCATCGGAAAGGAAGGAAAGGCCGGCAGCAGGTCTATCGCCTCGCCGATGCCGCGCGCCACCAGCGGCTGGCTCGCAAGGCACATCGGCACGTCGGCGCCGAGCTTCAGGGCGATCGTCTTGATCGTGTCCGAAGGCAGCGCAATGCGCCATAGCCGCATCAGCCCGCGCAGCGTCGCGGCCGCATCTGCCGATCCGCCGCCGATCCCCGATGCGATTGGCAGATTCTTTTCCAGGTGGATATGCACTGACGGCGCGTCGAAGCCGGCCGCCTGGGCGGTCTGTCGCAAGAGGTCGCGCGCCTTGAGCACGAGATTGTCTCCGGCCTCGGCATCGGCGGAAAGAAGCGGGCCGAAGCGCCCGGAAAGGCTGAACTCGTCATGCTCGCCGGCACGAAAGCCGAGGCGGTCGCCATGGCGCGCGAAACTGACAAGCATGTCGAGCAAGTGATAGCCATCAGCGCGGCGGCCGGTGACATGCAGGGCAAGATTGATCTTTGCGGGCGCTTCTTCGGTAAGGTCGAAATCGCCCGCTGCCAAGATCGCGTTCATCGGAAGTCTTATGACTTCTTGTCGACCGGCGCCGGAGCGTTCGTGTCGGGCGAGGGTGCCGGTGCGGGATCGGGCTGCTTGCTCTTGTCTACGGTCTTCGGGTCGGTGTCGAGCGGCGGCAGGCCCTTTTCGACCTTTTCCTTGATCTTCGGAATGTCGGCCTCTTCCGGCTTAGAAGCGAGCGCCCGGTTCCATTGATAGACGGCTTCGAGCTTGCGGTTGACGCGCCAGTAGGCATCGCCGAGATGGTCGTTGATCGTGGGATCGCCGGCCTTGAGCTGTGCGGCCCGCTCCAGCTCGCTCACGGCATCGTCGAAGCGGTTGAGGCGGAAATAGGCCCAGCCAAGCGAATCGACGATATAGCCGTCATCCGGCCGGAGATCGACGGCCTTCTTGATCATGTCCAGGCCCTGGTCGAGATTCATGTTCATGTCGACCCAGGAATAGCCGAGGTAGTTCAGCACCTGCGGCTGATCCGGATTCAGCTCGAGAGCCTTCTTGAAATTCGGCTCGGCATCCGGCCATTTCTTCAGCCGCTCATAGGCGATGCCGCGCTGGAAGAACACCGCCCAGTCGCTGCGCTTCGGTGCCGGGCCGATGATCTGCACGGCCTTGTCGTAATTGTCTGCCATGGCCTGGAAGTCCTTGGCGTCGGAAAGGACGCTGCCATAGGCGAGATAGCTGCGGACATCGTTGGGATCGGAATCGATCAGTGCCTTCAGGTGCTTGCGCGCATCGTCGACCTTGCCGGCCTGGGCAAGAGCAAGGCCGAGCTGCAGCTCGGAGATGCGGGCCATCGGCGAATTGTCGGGCACCTTCTTGTAGAAGGCGATGGCGCGATCCGTCTGATCCTGCTTCTCGGCAAGCCCGCCGAGCAGAACCAGCGCGTCGGCGGCCTTCGGATCAAGAGAATTGGCGATCTGCAGATAGAGCGAGACGACATCCTCGGCGCCGTCACGGTTCAGCGCTGCGCCGATGGTGAAGAGTACGGCGGCCGCGCCCTGCGTCGCATCGGTCACCTGCTGGTCCGGCGTGTCGCCCTTGGTGATGCTGTCGCGCAGCGCATTGAGCGGTGCATAGTTGCTGACGAGATTGTCGCCGACCGAGATCGCATCCAGAGCCTTCTGCTTGTCGCCGGCCTTGGCTTCGAGGCGCGCGAGCGCCATGACCGCACGCATGAAGGTATCCGGCGCGGTCGCGCCGCCGGTCTTGTCGAGGATCGCGTCGTTGAGGTGAGAGCGTGCCGATTTCAGGTCGCCCAGCGTCAGCGCGATGGCGCCGGCATGATAGTTCTTGAAGATGTTGAACCAGTCCGGCCCCTTCATCTTGTCGATCATCGAGATGGCTTCCTTGCCGCGGCCGGAGCCGGCGCGGGCCCAGGCGGCAAGCAGGTTGGTCATCATCCGGTCGAGATCGTTCGGACCGTTATATTTGAGAATCTCTTGTGCGGTGCGGTATTCGTGGCGGCGGATGGCGTCCATGCCGCGTACGATGGTGGTGACGCGCTCGACCGAAGGGTCGCTCTTCAACTCGTTGGCGTATTTGACGCCTTCTTCCAGATTGCCGTTCAGCAGCAGCGAGATCATCAGCCGCTGGCGAATTTCCGGATTGCTGGGGTCGATCATCAGCGCCTTCTTGTAGAGCGCGATGGCGGTGTCGTAATCGTGGTCGACATCGGCTGTACGGGCAGCGAGGAACGCGCCCGAGAAGGTATCGACGCTATCCGGATCGAACGTGACCGGGGCATTGGCCTCCGGCGCTGCCGGCTTATCCTCTGCGCGTGCGCCAGTCAGGGCGGACACCGAAAGGACCGCCGCCAAGGCTACGCCCGAGAGGAAACGGATGGCAAGTCTCTGCCGCATTAGAAAGCCTTTCATCGAGGGAATGGCCGGCGAAGTCGCCGGCGGCATAACGCATTCGTGTCAACTGATTCACAACAGGATGGCTTTTTTGAAGCGGCCCTGCAACAAATTCGGGTCGCCGCTATCAATTAACGCGTTCGATGCAGAAATCGATCACTTCGAGAAGTGCCGATTTCCAGGGCGTTTCCGGCAATGGCGCGAGAGCGTCGCGCGCTATGGTGCCGTAATGCACGGCACGGGCAATTGTGTCGGCCAGCGCGCCATATTTGGTGATCAGACCAAGCGCCTTTTCGAGATTCTCGTCGCTATTGTTGCCGGTTTCGATCGCGTCGCGCCAGAAGGCGCGTTCCTTCTCGGTGCCGCGGCGATAGGCGAGGATCACCGGAAGCGTGATCTTGCCTTCGCGGAAATCATCGCCGACATTCTTGCCGAGATCCGTAGCCTTGCCGCCGTAGTCAAGCGCGTCGTCGACGAGCTGGAAGGCGAGCCCGAGATTGGTGCCGTAGGACTTCAGCGCGTTGCGCTCGGCCTTGCCGGCATTGGCGACGATTGGACCGACTTCGGCCGCGGCGGCGAAGAGCGCTGCCGTCTTGGCGCGGATGACAGAGAGATAATCGTCTTCGGTCGTTTCCATGTTCTTGGAAACCGAAAGCTGCAGCACTTCGCCCTCGGCGATGACGCAGGCGGCGGAAGACAAGACGTCAAGCGCTTCGAGCGAGCCGACTTCCACCATCATGCGGAAGGCCTGGCCGAGCAGGAAGTCGCCGACGAGAACGCTTGCCTGGTTGCCCCAGATCATGCGGGCGGTGGACCGGCCGCGGCGGAGGTCGCTTTCGTCGACCACGTCGTCATGCAGCAGGGTCGCCGTGTGCAGGAATTCGACCGAGGTCGCGAGCTTGATGTGGTTGTCGCCCTGATAATTGTAGAGCGCTGCTGACGCGATGGTCAGCATCGGCCGCAAACGCTTGCCGCCCGAGGAGATGAGATGCTCGGCGACCTCTGGGATCATCTGCACATCGGAGCCGGCTTTCGACAGGATGAGCTGATTGACGCGTTCCATGTCCGCCTTGGTCAGATCCACCAGTGGCTTGATGGATGCCAGTTTATTCTTGCTTTCTTCCAGCGGTATCACGACGCCCAACGATCCGGACTCCTGTTCATTTTCTGCAAAGCACAATAAGAAGGGGCGAAAGAGGCGGCAAGAGGCGAATTGTCTCGTCGCGTAAATTTGACAGGAATTCTAAGGCTTATGCACGAGCTGATCCGCACTAATGATCCCGTTCTGCTCTCTTTTGCGGAGAGCCTGATGAAGGATGCCGGGATTCATTGCTTCGTTGCGGATCAGGCCATGAGCATTCTGGAGGGATCGCTCGGCATGCTGCCCCGCCGCTTTCTGGTGGAAGAAGAGCGCGCCGATCAGGCCCGCCGTATCCTGATCGATGCCGGCCTCGGCGATGAGCTGCGCCCGGCGCGCGGCTGAGGTTCGCCATGGCCGAACACCCGTCCGAAACCATCGATGCCTTCCATCGCGGCGCCTTCCATGTCGTCCAGCCTAAGGGCAGGGGGCATCGTTCGGGCATGGATGCCATGCTGCTGGCGGCGCTGGTCGCCGACGAACGCGCAATCCGCGTCGCCGATCTCGGCGCGGGAGCGGGCGCGGCCGGAATGGCGGTGGCGTCCAGGCTCGACCAAGCGGAGGTCGTGCTTTTCGAGCGTTCGCCCGACATGGCCGAGTTCGCCCGCAAAAGCCTTGCGCTGTCGGACAATGCCCGTTTCGCAGGCCGTGTCTCGGTCGTCGAGGCCGATGTCACCCTGACTGGCAAGGATCGCAACGAAGCGGGGCTCGTCGACGACAGTTTCCACCACGTCATCATGAACCCGCCCTTCAACGACGCCAGCGACCGGCTGACGCCCGATGCGCTGAAGGCCGAGGCGCATGCGATGACTGACGGCTTGTTCGAGAAATGGATACGCACGGCCGGTGCGATCATGATCCCCGGCGGCCAGCTCTCGCTCATCGCCCGGCCCGAATCCATCGGCGAGATCATCGCCGCTTGCGGCCGTCGCTTCGGCGGTATCGAAATCACGCCGATCCATCCGCGCGAGGGCGAGAATGCCGTGCGCATTCTGGTGACGGGCATAAAGGGCTCGCGGGCGAGGCTGGCGCTGCGGGCGCCGCTTACCATGCACGGCGAGGGGACGCATAAATTCTCCGATTTTGTCGACGATCTGAACAATGGCCGCGCCGCCTATCCGCGCCGATAGCCTATGACCCGCTCAAGGATCGGAGCATGAAATGCGATCCGCAATGTTGCGTTTGCCGTTTCCGTGCATACATCACGGGGCAGCAGACATCATGATGCAGGGATGACGAATGGTTGAGTTCTTGAGACGCATGCTTCCGAAGCGCTTTCGCAAGGAGGGGGTCATCGTGCCCGTCGTCCGTCTGAGCGGCGTTATCTCGTCCGGCGGCGGCCCGCTGCGGCAATCGCTGAACCTTGCAGGCGTGTCACAGGCGCTCGAAAAGGCGTTCAGCATGAAGACGGCTCCGGCAGTCGCCATCGTCGTCAATTCGCCTGGTGGATCTCCGGTGCAGTCGAGGATGATCTACAATCGCATCCGCGATCTGGCGGTCGAGAAAAACAAGAAGGTCCTGGTCTTCGTCGAGGACGTGGCTGCCTCCGGTGGCTACATGATCGCGCTTGCGGGCGATGAGATCATCGCCGACGCCACCTCCATCGTCGGCTCGATCGGCGTCGTCTCCGGCGGCTTCGGTTTTCCGGAGCTGTTGAAGAAGATCGGCGTGGAGCGCCGCGTCTATACGGCCGGTGCGAACAAGGCGATCCTCGATCCCTTTCAGCCGGAGAAGGAAAAGGACATCGAATATCTGAAGAGCCTGCAGCTCGAGATCCACAAGGTCTTCATCGACATGGTGCTTGAACGTCGCACAGGAAAGCTCTCGGCGGACGAGACCGTATTCTCCGGCCTGTTCTGGACCGGCAGCCGCGGACTGGAGCTTGGCCTGATCGACGGCCTCGGCGACATGCGTCAGGAATTGAGGAAGCGCTATGGCGACAAGGTGAAGCTTGTGTTGGTCACCGCGCCGCGCAGCCTTTTCGGCCGCAAGGCTCCGGGTATTTCGCTTGGTAGCATGGATGGCCTCGGTGCCGGCATTGCGTCCGGGCTTGCCGAAGCGGCAGAGGAAAAGGCATTGTGGGGTCGGTACGGGTTGTAATCGGGAGCGCTGGGTGATGCCCCAGATCATCTTCTTCATCGTCGCAGTCGGCGGTATCTGGTTCTTGTATCGGCGCTTCGTGCGCGATGCCCAGAGGCTTGCCGAGAAATCCCGCCGCGCCGAAACGGAACGCCGGACCGGCGCCATGGGAACGCTGGTGAAGGACCCGAAGACCGGTGAATATCGCGTGAAGCGCGAGGACGAATAAAACTGATATGCCTCGGTGAGGCGCGCTGCATCGCCGTTTGCACTGCAAAGCCTTGACCCATTCGCCCCGTCGTGGCACCTGTCCGCCAATCCATTCGCTAGCGGAAGAAATCAGTTCCCATGACTGCCAACGTGCCCGACCACATGAACCCGAAGCGCTCCTTTCAGGCGTTGATCCTGACGTTGCACAATTACTGGGCTGACAAGGGTTGCGCGGTTCTGCAGCCTTACGACATGGAAGTCGGCGCCGGCACGTTCCATCCCGCCACCACGCTGCGCTCTCTTGGTCCGAAGCCGTGGCGGGCAGCCTATGTCCAGCCGTCGCGCCGCCCCTCCGACGGCCGCTACGGCGAGAACCCCAACCGCCTGCAGCACTATTATCAGTATCAGGTCATCCTGAAGCCCAATCCGCCGAACCTGCAGGAGCTCTATCTCGGCTCGCTGAAGGCGATCGGTCTCGATCCGCTGCTGCATGACATCCGTTTCGTCGAGGACGACTGGGAAAGCCCGACGCTCGGCGCATGGGGTCTTGGCTGGGAATGCTGGTGCGATGGCATGGAAGTCTCGCAGTTCACCTATTTCCAGCAGGTCTGCGGCATCGAATGCGCGCCCGTTGCCGGCGAGCTGACCTACGGCCTGGAGCGTCTCGCGACCTATGTTCAGGGCGTCGACAGCGTCTATGACCTCAATTTCAACGGCCTCGAAGGCGAAGACAAGATCACCTATGGTGATGTCTTCTTGCAGGCCGAGCAGGAATATTCCCGGCATAATTTCGAATATGCCAATACCGAGATGCTGCATCGCCACTTCATCGATGCCGAGAAGGAGTGCCAGGCACTGTTGGCGGCCGGCGCACCGGGCGACAGCGAAAACCATCGCCTGCATAAATGCGTCTTCCCGGCCTACGACCAGTGCATCAAGGCTAGCCACGTCTTCAACCTTCTCGACGCCCGCGGCGTCATCTCGGTGACGGAACGCCAGAGCTACATCCTGCGCGTGCGCACGCTCGCCAAGGCTTGCGGCGAGGCCTTTCTGCTGACCGACGCCGGCGGCGTCAACTGGAACCAGCAGGCCGCCTGAACCTTGCAATGTCCCGGAGCGCATTTGCCTATGCGCTCCCCATGGACCGCGGCTTGTGCCAGATGCCTTCGCGGCAGCTTTGGGTGGATTTCCCCAGGATTGGGTTGTATTGGCCCGACCTTGAGCCGTCGTCACGGCTAAAGCCGGGTGACATTGCCAGCAAATCTGCCTAGTGTCCCCGTGGTTGCAGTCGCCCCGGGGATTTCAGATGCTTATTCTTCTAGCGATCATAGTTCTGGCCGCACTCTATGTCGTCTTCATCTACAATGGGCTCGTTCGCGCGCGACAGGTCGCGGAAGAGGCGTGGTCTGGCATCGACGTGCAGTTGAAGCGCCGCGCCGATCTCATTCCCAATTTGGTCGAGACGGTCAAAGGCTATGCCGGCCACGAAAACAAGACGCTCATCGAGGTCACTCAGGCGCGGACCGCGGCGCAGGCCGTGCCCGCGGGCGATGTTGCCGGCCGTGCCGCCGCCGAAGGTATTCTCAGCCAGGCGCTCGGCCGCCTGATGGTCGTGTCCGAAGCCTATCCCGACCTGAAGGCCAATACGGGCTTCGTCGAGCTGCAGCAGTCGCTGGAGAGGACGGAAAACGAGATCCAGATGTCGCGCCGCTATTACAACGGTGCCGCGCGCGATCTGAACGTCAAGGTCGAAACCTTCCCGAACAATCTCATCGCCGGCCCCTTCGGCTTCGTCAAGAAGGCCTATTTCGAGATATCAAACGAAGCGGACCGCGCCGTTCCCACGGTAAAGTTCTGAGATTTCCGCTATCGGTTTTTCATGTGAGGCGGTAAAGGATGCCGACCGACGGCCATCGGCCGCCTTACTGACTGACCAAAGAGAATGATGATGGGTAGAGCCAAACTCACGATTATCCCGCCGGGTAAGCCTTTGACCGGACGCGCCATGCCGCCTGGATCGAAGTCGATCACCAATCGCGCACTGCTGCTCGCAGGCCTTGCCAAGGGCACGAGCCGGCTGACTGGCGCGCTGAAGAGCGACGATACCCGTTATATGGCGGAAGCGCTGCGCGCCATGGGCGTTGTCATCGACGAGCCCGACGACACCACTTTCATCGTGACCGGCCGCGGCAAGCTGCAGGCGCCTGAGACCCCGCTTTTCCTCGGCAATGCCGGCACGGCGACACGCTTCCTGACGGCGGCCGCCGCGCTGGTCGACGGCAAGGTCGTCGTCGATGGCGATGCCCATATGCGCAAGCGGCCGATCGGCCCGCTGGTCGACGCACTGCGCTCGCTCGGCATCGATGCATCGACTGAGACCGGCTGCCCACCCGTAACAATCAATGGCACAGGTCGTTTCGAAGCAAGCCGCGTGCAGATCGATGGCGGCCTGTCCAGCCAGTATGTTTCGGCGCTGTTGATGATGGCAGCCGGCGGCGACCGCGCCGTCGATGTCGAGCTGCTGGGCGAGCATATCGGTGCGCTGGGTTATATCGATCTCACAGTTGCAGCCATGCGCGCTTTCGGCGCCAAGGTCGAGCGCGTGAGCCCCGTCGCCTGGCGTGTCGAGCCCACTGGCTATCATGCCGCCGACTTCCTGATCGAGCCGGATGCTTCTGCCGCGACCTATCTCTGGGCGGCGGAAGTGCTTGGTGGCGGCAAGATCGATCTCGGCACGCCGGCAGAGCAGTTCTCGCAGCCGGATGCGAAGGCCTATGATCTGATCTCGAAATTCCCGCATCTGCCCGCCGTCATCGATGGTTCGCAGATGCAGGACGCCATCCCGACGCTCGCCGTTCTCGCCGCCTTCAACGAAACGCCTGTGCGCTTCGTCGGCATCGAGAACCTGCGCGTCAAGGAATGCGATCGTATCCGCGCGCTCTCAAGCGGCCTGTCCCGCATCGTTCCGAACCTCGGCACGGAAGAGGGCGACGACCTCATCATCGCCTCCGATCCGAGCCTCGCCGGCAAGACCCTGCCCGCAGAGATCGACAGCTTTGCCGATCATCGCATTGCCATGAGCTTTGCGCTTGCCGGCCTCAAGATCGGCGGCATCACCATTCTCGACCCCGATTGCGTCGCCAAGACCTTCCCATCCTATTGGAACGTGCTGGCTTCGCTTGGGGTCACATACGAAGACTGACGCTCCGCCATCCCGACGGAGGGCGAGCGCAGACATATTCCTGACGCGAGGCGGCGCCGGCAGCGGCGCTGCAGCCATCCTTTGGGGGAGTGATGACACGGCTTTGCGGGTTCTTCGTGGCTCTGTGCCTTCTGCTTTGCGCAACGGCCGCTACGGCAGCCGAGATCATCACCAGTTTCGACCAGGCGATTGCCCTGCATCGTGACGGCTCCATGCAGGTCGTCGAGACAATCTCCGTCAATGCCGAGGGCCGAAACATCCGCCGCGGCATTTTCCGGGATTTCCCGCTTGTCATGACCGATGCCCAGGGCCGCGAGATCCAGGTGGATTTCAAGGTCGTGTCCGTCGAGCGCGACGGCCAGCCGGAGGATTGGCGCAGCGAGCGCGTCAAGGGCGGCGAGCGCATCTATATCGGCAACGCCGACCGTGTCCTGAACCCAGGCCCGCATACCTTCCGCATCACCTACGACACCAATCGTCAGATGCGCTATTTCGACGATCATGACGAGCTTTACTGGAACGTGACAGGCAATGGCTGGCTGTTCCCGATCGTCAATGCGAAGGCAACCGTCACATTGCCTGACGGCGTCCAGCCGCAGCAGCTTGCTTTCTTCACAGGGCCGCTCGGCGCAAACGGCAAGAATGCCAGCGCCAATGCGCAAGGCAATATCGTCACCTTCGTCACAACCAGACCGCTCGCAGCAGCCGAAGGCCTGACGATCGCCATCAAGTTGGCAAAGGGAGCGATCGCGCCGCCGAGCGGCAGCCAGCAATGGGGCTGGTTTCTCCGGGATCATCTCGACACGACCATCGCCATTGGTGGGGTGATCCTGCTCTTTGTCTATTACATGCGCAGCTGGATCGCGGTTGGCCGCGATCCTCCGGCTGGTGTCATGGTGCCGCGCTGGGACCCGCCCGAAGGCATTTCGCCGGCGCTGGTGAACTACATCGACAACAGGGGCTTCGCCAGTTCCAGCTGGACGGCATTTTCGGCAACGGCGATCGATCTGGCCGTGCGTGGCTATGTTATTCTCGACGACCTCAAGGGAAAGGTGGTCATCCGTCCCACTGGCAAGGCGGGCAGTAATCTCAGCGGTGGCGACAAGGTGCTCATGCAGGCCGCTGGTCCCTTTTCTCCGCTTGTTATTGACAAGGCGAATGGCGAGGCGGTGCAGCGGCTCGGTTCGAAGTTCCGCAGCGCGATAGAACGCGATCATCGCGGCGAATACTACAGGGCCAATTCGCTGTACATCATCGGCGGCGTCGCCCTGTCGATTGTCATTCTGGCCTCCATCGTCATCTTCGGACGATTGCATGAAAATGCCTTGCCGCTCATCATCACGCCGGGCTTCCTGTCGATTTTCGTGACCATCTTTGCCAGCTCCATCGGCCGCAGGTTCCGCAGGCATAGCGCCAGCCTCGCCCAGCGCATTCTCTCTGTCCTGATCTTCGCTTTCTTCGGCTTTGTCTTCGTCTCGATTGCCGTCAGCGGCTTGGCCGCGGCGGTTGTGCCGCTGTGGGAAGCGGGCTTGCTACCGCTGCTGGCCGGCATCGTCGGCATTTTCGCGCTCAACGTCGTCTTCTATTTCCTGATGGGCGCGCCGACGCCGCTCGGGCGCAAGATGATGGATGGCATCGCCGGTCTCAGGCAATATCTGACGCTGGCGGAACGCGACCGGATGAACATGCAGGGCGCACCGCAAATGTCTCCGCAGCATTTCGAAACGCTGCTGCCCTATGCAGTCGCGCTCGGTGTCGAAAAACCCTGGTCGAGCGCCTTCGAGACTTGGCTCGCCACGGCCGCGGGGGCAACTGCTGCGGCCGCCTATGCGCCGATGTGGTATTCCGGCAATTTCAACCCGGGCAATATCGGCGGAACGATCGGCGATTTCTCCTCTTCGATGGCATCCACCATCGCCTCGACCATTCCCGCGCCGGCATCGAGTTCTTCCTCCGCTTTCGGCGGTGGTGGTGGAGGTGGCGGCTCCTCCGGCGGCGGTGGAGGCGGTGGCGGTGGAGGCGGGTGGTAGTGAATACCCTCCCCTTGAGGGGGAGGGTCGGCCGCAGGCCGGGGTGGGGTGATTGCGGCAATCTCTGAGGCCAGACAATTGTCACCCCCACCCGCCGCTCCGCGGCGACCTCCCCCCCTCAAGGGGGGAGGTGCTTGTTCCGACAGTTCAACTTCGCTGTTTCAGCAACACGGAGATCCCAGTGCCCCAAAAGCCCTCCAAGCTCGACCGCTTCAAAGTCGCCAACAGTCGCCGCCTGCGCGCAGGTTCGACCGATGCGGAAGCCAAGCTTTGGAAGCATCTGTGGCGCATCCCGATCGAAGGCACGCATTTTCGTCGGCAGGTTCCGATGGGGCGCTATTTCGCTGATTTCGCCTGTCATCAGATCGGCCTGATCATCGAGCTTGACGGCAGCCAGCATGCGGAAGACGCGGCAAGGCGCTACGATGCCGAGCGCACCGCCTTTCTGGAGAGCCAAGGCTATCACGTTACCCGATTCTGGAATGCGGAGGTTATGGACGAGATCGAGGCTGTTCTGGATACGATATTTGCCATTGTGCAGCAGCGGCAAATTTTGCTAGCAGAGGCCGACCGTTTTCACCCCACTCCGGCACGGCGTGCCGACCCTCTCTCTCAAGGGGAGGGTGAGGAACCTTAACATGCCCGATCTCCTTCTCGAACTCCGCTCCGAGGAAATTCCCGCCCGTATGCAGCGCAAGGCTGCCGGCGATCTGAAGAAGCTGGTGACCGATGCCCTGGTCGAAGCGGGTCTTTCCTATGAGGGTGCGAGGGAATATTGGACGCCGCGGCGCCTCACGCTCGATATTCGCGGCCTGACCGCACGCTCGGCCGATGTGCGCGAGGAGCGCAAGGGCCCGCGCACCGATGCCAACGAGAAGGCGATCGAGGGCTTCCTGCGCGGCGCTGGCCTGTCCTCCATTGCCGAAGCGCAGGTGAGTAGCGACCCGAAGAAGGGCGATTTCTACGTTGCGATCATTTCCAAGCCCGGCCGCGCGGCGGAGGAAATCGTTGCTGCTGTCATGCCTGATATCATCCGCAACTTCCCCTGGGCGAAATCCATGCGCTGGGGCAAGGCCTCGGTGAAGCCCGGCTCGCTGCGCTGGGTGCGCCCGCTGCAATCGATCGTCTGCACCTTCGGCACCGAGCATGAAGAGACCGTCGTCATCCCCTTCGAGATAGACGGCATCGTCGCTTCGAACGTGACCTATGGCCATCGCTTCCATGCACCCGACGCCATCACGGTCAAGCGTTTCGAGGATTATGCCTCGAGCCTGGAAAAGGCCTACGTCGTTCTGGATGCGGAGCGCCGCAAGGACATCATCCTGCATGATGCCCGCGACGTCGCCTTTGCCAATGGCCTGGAACTGGTCGAAGACGAAGGCCTGCTGGAGGAAGTCTCCGGCCTCGTCGAGTGGCCGCAGGTGCTAATGGGCTCTTTCGAGGAGGATTACCTCTCGATCCCGTCCGAGATCATCCGCCTGACCATCAAGACCAATCAGAAGTGTTTCGTCACGCGCCCGCAGGCCGGCGAGGCGCTGTCCAACCGCTTCATTCTCGTCGCCAATATCCAGGCGACGGATGGCGGCAAGGAAATTATTCACGGCAACGGCAAGGTCGTGCGCGCCCGCCTGTCCGACGCGCTGCATTTCTGGAAGCGCGACCAGGGCGATCTGCCCGATCTCGAAACGCTGGAAGCCTCGGCTAGAAAGTTCGGCCTCGATCTGAAGAAGCCGCTCGATCAGCGTATGGCCAAGCTCGACGCGCTGAACGTTACCTTCCATGCCAAGCTCGGCAGCCAGGGCGAGCGTGTTGCCCGCATCCGGGCGCTGGCCGCTGATCTCGCCAAGATTACCGGTGCCGATGCCGCCCTGGTCGATCGCGCCGTTGTGCTGGCCAAGGCCGATCTGCGCACCGAAGCCGTTGGCGAATTCCCCGAGTTGCAGGGCGTCATGGGCCGCAAATACGCGTCGTTGCAGGGCGAGAACGCGTCCGTGGCAACGGCGATCGAAGATCACTACAAGCCGCAGGGACCATCCGACCGCGTCCCCGAGGACAAGGTTGCGATCACGGTCGCGCTTGCCGACAAGCTGGATACGCTCGTCGGCTTCTGGGCGATCGACGAGAAGCCGACTGGCTCGAAGGACCCCTATGCCTTGCGCCGCGCCGCGCTCGGCGTCGTCCGCATCCTCCTGGAGAGTGGCGTGCGCCTGCCGTTGCTCGCGACCACCAAGGATGCCGACCTCCTCGCCTTCTTCCATGATCGCCTCAAGGTCTACCTGCGCGATCTCGGCGCCCGCCATGACCTGATCGACGCGGTGCTGACGCCGGAGGCCGACGATCTGCTCATGGTCGCCCGCCGTGTCGAGGCGCTGACCGCCTTCATCACCTCTGAGGACGGCAAGAACCTGCTGGCCGGCACCAAGCGCGCCACCCAGCTTCTGGCAGCCGAAGAGAAAAAGGGCACCGTCGTTGCCGATGGCGTTTCGGACGCTCTGCTGAAGCTCGATGCGGAAAAGGACCTCTTTGCCGCCGTCAAGGCCGCCTCCGCAGAAGCCTCCGATGCGATCGCCAAGGAAGATTTTCGTTCGGCCATGGCAGCCCTTTCCAAGCTGCGCGCGCCGGTCGACCGCTTCTTCGAAGACGTACTCGTCAACGACGAAGACGCCGCCATCCGTGCCAATCGCCTGGCGCTGCTGCGCCTGATCCGTGAAGCAACCGGCACGGTTGCCGACTTCTCGAAGATTGCGGGATAAGGCATGGAGGCGCGATGACCGGAAAGATCCTCGTCAGCGCCTGCCTCATGGGCCATGCCGTACGCTACGACGGTCGTTCCAAGCCGCTCATCCATCCGGCGATCGATCGCTGGCGCGAGGAGGGGCTGTTGGTGACGATCTGTCCGGAAATGTCTGCCGGCATGGCGGTTCCAAGGCCACCGGCCGAGATTGCAGGCGGAGCCACCGGCGAGGACGTGCTTGCCGGCACTGCAAAGGTGATGGAGATCACCGGCGGCGACGTCACCGCGGAGTTTCGTCAGGCGGCGGAAAATGCGCTGGCGCTCGCACAGGAAGCCGGCTGCCGCTATGCGCTTCTGATCGACGGAAGCCCGTCTTGCGGCTCCGGCTTCATCTATGACGGCACATTTTCCGGCGATCGGCAGAGCGGCCGCGGCGTCACTGCGGCGCTGCTGCAGCAGGCCGGTATCGAGGTCTACTCCGATCGCGAGATCGACCGTCTGGTCGAACGGCTGAAATCGGCAGACTAAAGCAGCCAATCGCAGCTCAAAAGAAAACCGCCGGACGCAAGCCCGGCGGTTTCTTGTTTTCTGATCTATGCGGCTCAGGCGGCGCGGCGATGATCCGTGGCCGAGCGGCCTTCGTTGACGCGGAAGCCGCGGATGAGCGCGAGAAGATCTTCCGTATCGGCGGCAAGCGTTTCTGCCGATGCGGTGGTCTCCTCCGCCATGGCGGCGTTCTGCTGCGTGGCGGCGTCGAGCTGGTTCATCGAGGACGAGATCGAGCGCAGCGTCGTATCCTGCTCGGAGGCGCTATGAGCGATCTTCGAGACGATTTCGTTGGCGGCCTTGATCTGGTTGGAGATGCGCTTCAGTGCTTCGCCGGCCTCGCCGACGAGACGAACGCCCTGGTCCACCTGGCCGGAAGAGCGGGCGATCTGGTCCTTGATCTCCTTGGCGGCTGCCGCGGAGCGCTGGGCGAGTTCACGCACTTCCTGGGCGACGACCGCGAAGCCCTTGCCGGATTCGCCGGCACGAGCGGCCTCGACGCCCGCGTTGAGCGCCAGAAGATTCGTCTGGAAGGCGATTTCGTCGATGACGCCGATGATCTTGCCGATCTCCGACGAAGACTTCTCGATGCCGCTCATCGCCTCGATCGCCTGGGCGACCACGGCATCGCTGCGTGATGCTTCGGCACTGACTGCATGAACGCGCTTGCTGGCCTCGTCCGCGCCTTCCGCTGTCTGGCGAACGGCGACGGTCAGCTCGTCGAGTGCTGCCGAGGTTTCTTCCAGGCTGGCGGCCTGGCGCTCGGTGCGCTGCGACAGCTCGTTGGAGGCGCGGCGGATTTCTTCCTTGCTGAGGCCGATGTCGTTGCCCTTGGCATTGACGCGGCCCATCGCGGCTTCGAGATGCGAGAGCGCCTCGTTGAAGTTGTTGCGAAGGCCGGCATAGCTGGCGCCGAGGTCGCCGCAACGCACCGTCAGGTCGCCGCGAGCGAGGTCCTCGAGCGACTTGCCGATGACGGAGACGACACGAGCCTGTTCGCGGGCTTCGTCCTGCTGCTGGCGGAGGTTCTGCTCACGCTCGTTGCTGATTTCCAGCTCCTGGGCTGCTTGACGATCGGCCAGCATATGGCGTTCGCGGATCTTTTCCTGCAGTGCCTGGGTTGCCTTGGCCATCAGGCCGATTTCGTTGCGCATCTCGACATGCGGGATGGTCATCTTCACGTCTTCGTCAGCCACGGCCTTGAGAGCGGTGTGGACTTCGGCGAGCGGGCGCGTGATGCCCCGGATGCAATAAAGCGCTGCGCCGATGCCGATGACGAAAACGACGCCGCAGATGAGCAGGGCGCGCCACATCGTCGTGTTGATCTGATCCTGCAGGTCATCCATGTAGACGCCGCAGCCGAGCACGATCTGCCAAGGGTCGAAGGCGGCCGAATAGCTGCCCTTCAGGAAAAAGTCGCTGTCGGGATGGCCGGGCTTGTTCCAGTAGTAGATGGTGCGGCCGCCGCCCTTGATGCCCTTCTCGACCATTTCCTTGCTGAAATGCGTACCGTTCTTGTCGACCTGCGAGGACATGTCCTTGCCGATATTGACCGGGCTCGGATGAATGCGCTGGACGACGTTGTAGTCGAAGCCGAAGATGTAGCCTGACGGCGCGAAGCTGACATGCGACAAGACCTTGAAGGCTTCGGCCTGAGCGGCCTCATGCGTCATCTCGCCTGATTTCTCGCGCTGATAATACTGGTTCAAAACAGAGATCCCGGATTCGACCTGCGTGCGCAGCATGTCGAAGCGGTCGTCATAGATGGAATCGGCCTGAGACCTAATCTGGAAATAGGTTGCCACGGCAAAGGCGGCCATCAGTACGCCGAGCAACGCAAATAGCTGATGTGCAATCTTGAGATTCTTCATGGTGTCTCCCACAGGTAGGTAAATACCGGTGCGGTATCCTACCGCCTGTGCGATCGCCTGAGAGATCCTCAATACGCTTGCCGCCGCTCGAATGACATGCTGCTGTCCGGTGAGCAGTAAAATCGCCGTTTATGTCTAAAAAATCTTTAATTGCAGGGGGTTGGTTGCAGTGATCCGCAGATGAAACCAGGAATATGCTATGCTTAAATAAGTAATACTTATTTAAAATCAAAAATAACTTGAGCTATACAGGTGGGTATGCCAATTTTATATTTAGATATTAATTATATTATAAATATGTGGAATAGTGACCGCGTCAAAGCTTGCGGACGACCGACCAAGATCGGCTGCAAACAGCATATATACCGTTACTGACGAAGCTGAAAGTCAGAGATATCGAGCACCTTCGGCGTTTGCAAAGCCGCAGTCGTTGCCGTCAGGTCGACACCATCCATGGGCTCACCGGCAGCCGCAAGGGCTTCAGGTGTCGGCTTGCTGACGAACATGACCGGGGAGCCGCCCATCCAGGCTTCGGTGCGCACGACCCTCTTTTGGCCGTCGATGTCGCGAATGACGACGGACTGCGTGCCGAGAGCCAATGTCGGTACGTTATATTCCTTCTCGACGAGTTTTGGCTTGAGGGGAGGGCAAGAGGCGCAGCTCTTGTCCACAACGCTGCCTTTGCCGCCGATCATCGTGCCATCGATTGGCTGTATCGACGAGGCCATGGCGGAGCCGCCGGCCAGTACGCATGCCAGGGTCAGGAAGAAGGAACGCATAACAAAGAACTCCGTCTATAGTGACGAAGATATTAGCGGGCCTTTATTTCCATCCCGTCAGGAGATTAGGTAAAAATTTAATGGACGTATGATTGCGCAAGCATAGCGTTGTTTACTTCTCGCGCTCCACTGCGCGCCAGCCGATATCGTTGCGGTAGAAGCCGTTCTCCCACTTCACCTCGCCGGCCAGGGCATAGGCGCGCTCTTTTGCTTCGCCGACTGTCTTGCCTGTTGCGGTGATGTTCAGCACGCGTCCGCCGGTTGCGACCAGAGCGCCGTCCTTCCGCCCCGTGCCGGCATGGAACACCTTTTCACCGTCGCCACCTGCCGGCAGCGCCGCGATCGGCGTGTTCTTGGCATAGGAGCCGGGATAGCCCTTCGAGGCCATGACGACGGTCAGCGCCTGGTCGTCGCTCCATTCGGCCGTCACCTGATCCAGCGTGCCGTTGGCGCAGGCAAGGAGCAGCGGTAGCAGGTCGCTCTTCAGCCGCATCATCAGCACCTGGCATTCGGGATCGCCGAAGCGGACATTGTATTCGATGAGTTCGGGCCCCTTGGCGGTGATCATCAACCCGGCAAAGAAGACACCGCTGAAGGGATGGCCGCTTTCCGCCATGCCGCGCATCGTCGGTTCGATGATTTCCCTCATGGTGCGCTCGACCATGTCTGCGGTCATGACCGGGGCAGGGGAATAGGCGCCCATGCCGCCGGTGTTCGGGCCGGTGTCGCCGTCACCGACGCGCTTGTGATCCTGCGCGGTCGCCAGCGCCAGCGCATGCTTGCCGTCACAAAGGCAGAAGAAGCTTGCCTCCTCGCCGTCCAGATAGGCCTCGATCACCACCTCCGCACCGGCCTCGCCAAATGCGCCTTCGAAACAATCGTCGATCGCGGCAAGCGCTTCGTCGACGGTCATCGCGACGGTCACGCCCTTGCCCGCCGCAAGCCCATCCGCCTTGACGACGATCGGCGCGCCCTGCGCGCGCGCATAGGCTTTCGCCTTTGGGCCGTTGTTGAAGCGCTGGTAAGCGCCAGTCGGGATATCGTAGCGGGCGCAGATATCCTTGGTGAAGCCCTTGGACCCTTCGAGCTGGGCTGCTGCAGCGGAGGGGCCAAAGACGGCAATGCCGGCGGCGCGCAGTGCATCCGCAATGCCGGCGACCAGAGGCGCTTCCGGACCGACCACGACGAAGTCGATGGCCTTTTCCTTGCAGAAGGCAACGACGGCATCGTGATTGTCGATATCGAGCGCCGCAAGCGTTGCATGCTCGGCAATGCCGGGATTGCCCGGCGCCGCATAGAATTCCGTCATGAGAGGCGATTGCGCCAGTTTCCAGGCCAATGCGTGCTCGCGTCCGCCCGATCCGATCAACAGAACTCTCATGGTTTGCCCTTTCATTGCGTCCTTTGCGCGGTTAAGGGGGGTTGGGCCAAAGGTCAAGCGGCAAATCCTGTGGAGGCAGGGCTGGCAACATTGCCATGCCCTTTTATCCCGCTAAAGCGGAGGCGGCTTTCGCCTCGCGCCATCTCCGTGCCCGGATTGGCGTGTTTCGTGGTGAAAACCGCTTCTTATGTCCATGGGATCGTGCTTATGGTCCCCTTTATGATTGTCCAGTTCAGAGAGACACATGGCCGCTGATATTCGTTCCCTTGCCGCAACCATCGCCGCCGAGATCAACTCCCGCCCGGATCAGGCCAAGGCCGCCATCGAGCTCTTGGACGAAGGCGCGACCGTGCCGTTCATCGCGCGCTACCGCAAGGAAGTGACCGGCGGCCTCGACGATACGCAGCTTCGCACGCTGTCTGAGCGTCTGGTCTATCTGCGCGAGCTGGAAGCGCGTCGTGCCGCCATCATCGAATCCATCACCGGCCAGGGCAAGATGACCGACGAGCTGATGGCCAAGGTCGCGACCGTCGCCACCAAGTCCGAGCTGGAAGACCTCTATCTTCCCTACAAGCCGAAGCGTCGCACCCGCGCCGAGATCGCCAGGGAGCGCGGCCTTGGCCCCTTGGCCGATACCATCCTTGCCGATCGCTCCAGGGAGCCGGCCGCCCTTGCCGAAGGCTTCATCACCGCCGAGGTCGCTGACGTGAAGACGGCGCTGGAAGGCGCGCGCGACATCATCGCGGAGGGCATTGCCGAAAATGCCGCTCTGCTCGGCAAGCTGCGAAACTATATGAAGACCAATGCCACGCTGAAGGCCGCCGTCGTCGACGGCAAGCAGGAAGCCGGGGCCAAGTTCTCGGACTACTTCGAGCATCAGGAACGCTGGGCGACGGCTCCGGGTCATCGTGCGCTCGCCATGCTGCGCGGCTGGAACGAAGAGGTGCTGACGCTGAACATCGAGGTCGATACCGATGCCGTCTCGCCGAACAAGCCGGTCGAACGCATGGTCACCACCGCCTATGACATTGGCGCAAGCCGCCCCGGCGACCGCTGGCTGACGGAAGTCGCAAGCTGGACCTGGCGCGTGAAGCTTTCCATGTCGCTGTCGCTCGACCTGATGCGCGAGCTGCGCGAACGCGCGGAGGAGGAGGCGATCCATGTCTTCGCCCGCAATCTGAAGGATCTGCTGCTCGCCGCGCCCGCCGGTTCGCGCGCCACCATGGGGCTCGATCCGGGCATCCGCACCGGCGTCAAGGTTGCCGTGGTCGATGGCACCGGCAAGCTCCTGGAAACGACGACGGTCTATCCCTTCCCGCCGAAGAACGACGTGCGCGGCACGCAGGCGACGCTTGCGGCCCTCATCCGCAAGCACAAGGTCGAGCTGATCGCCATCGGCAACGGTACGGGCAGCCGCGAAACCGAAAAGCTGGTGGCCGACATGCTCAGCGAGCTGCCGGCGCCGAAGCCGACGAAGGTCATCGTCTCCGAAGCCGGCGCATCGGTCTATTCCGCCTCGGAAACGGCAGCGCTTGAGTTCCCTGGCCTCGATGTCTCGCTGCGTGGCGCCGTCTCCATCGCCCGTCGTCTGCAGGACCCATTGGCGGAACTCGTAAAGATCGAGCCGAAGTCGATCGGCGTTGGCCAGTACCAGCACGATGTCGACCAGCAGAAGCTGTCGCGCTCGCTGGATGCCGTGGTCGAAGATGCGGTGAACGCCGTCGGTGTCGACCTCAACACCGCCTCCGCACCGCTGCTGGCCCGCGTCTCCGGCCTCGGTCCCTCGATCGCCGATGCCATCGTTAGGCATCGTGACGGAGAAGGGGCGTTCGCGACGCGGCGTGATCTGCTGAAGGTCCCTCGCCTCGGCCAGCGCACCTTCGAGCAATGCGCCGGCTTCCTGCGCATCCCCAACGGCAAGGAGCCGCTCGACGCATCCTCCGTGCATCCCGAAGCCTATGGCGTCGCCAAGAAGATCGTCGCCGCCTGCGGTCGCGACCTGCGCACGCTGATGGGCGATACTGTAACGCTGAAGGCTGTCGACCCCCGGCAGTTCATCGACGATAAGTTCGGTCTGCCGACCGTGCGCGATATCATCGCCGAACTGGAAAAGCCGGGCCGCGATCCTCGCCCGAGCTTCAAGACTGCAACCTTTGCGGAGGGCGTCAACGAGATCAGCGATCTGAAGCCCGGCATGTTGCTGGAGGGAACGGTGACCAATGTCGCCGCCTTCGGGGCTTTCGTCGACATAGGCGTCCATCAGGACGGTTTGGTACATGTCTCGCAGCTGGCGGATCGTTTCGTCAAGGACCCGCATGAGGTCGTGAAGGCTGGCGATGTGGTCAAGGTCAGGGTCGTCGAAGTCGATGCGAAGCGTAAGCGAATCGGTCTCTCGATGCGCAAAGATGGCAGCACTGTGGCGGCTCCTTCGGGAGGGGAGTCGCGCGAAAGGGGCGGTGCGCGCAACGCTGGCGCTAGGGGAAATGCTGCTCCGAAGGTCGAGCAGCAGGGTAGTTTTGGTGCTGCTTTGGCTGACGCACTCAAACGAAAATAAGGACTTAGCGGAACTTCGTGCAAGAATGTCACACTCTGGCAGCGTTGTTGCCAGAGTGCCAACGACTGCGGAAAGGTGAGCTTGCCACGAGACTGTGAGGCGTTAAAGTCTGCCTTAATGTCATGTCATCACATTCGAGGCGTCCATGGCGTCGACACTTTTTCCTCTCGTCCAAAAAATCATCCGTAAAGGTTCACTCAGGCTTACGCTCGCATCCGGCGAGACCCATGTGGTCGGCGACGGAAGCGGAGAAACAGTTGCCGTGCGTTTTGCCGATCAGCAGGCCGAGGACGCCGTCGCGCGCGATCCGACGCTCAAGCTCGGCGAAATGTATATGGAGGGCCGCTTCATCCTGGAGCAAGGGGACATCTACGAGTTCCTGTCGCTGGTGAAGCAGAATACAACCAATGAGGTCTTCGATCTCCGCATGGCGGCGCTGCTGATCGGCCGCATCGCCTGGCAGCAGATCAAGAGCCGCTCGCCGATCAACCGCAACAAATACAATGTTGCGCATCACTACGATCTGTCGGCGAAGCTGTTCGATCTGTTCCTCGATGAGGACTGGCAATATTCCTGCGCCTATTTCAATCCGCCCGGCATCAGCCTCTTCGAAGCGCAGCTCGCCAAAAAGCGCCACATCGCCGCCAAGCTTCTGGTCGAGCCCGGTCAGAAGGTGTTGGAGATCGGCTCCGGCTGGGGCGGCATGGCCATGTATCTCGCCGAAGCCTATCCCGGCCTCGACGTGACCGGCATCACGCTCAGCGAGGAGCAGCTGAAAGTCTCGCGCGAGCGGGCAGCCAAGCGCGGCCTTTCCGATCGCGTCCGCTTCGAGCTGCAGGACTATCGCTACATGACCGGCAAGAAGTTCGACCGGATCGTTTCGGTCGGCATGTTCGAACATGTCGGCATCGGCGACTACGGCAAGTTCTTCCGTAAGGTTTCGGAATTGCTTGATGACAACGGCGTCATGCTGCTGCACTCCATCGCCCGTCCCAAGCCGAGCTTTGCGACCAACGCCTTCATCGAAAAATATATTTTCCCCGGCGGCTACATCCCGTCGATCGGCGAAACCACGCCGCCGCTGGAGAAGGCCGGCCTGCTGACCAGGGACGTCGAGACCCTGCCGATGCACTACGCCTATACGCTCAGGCACTGGCGCAATCGCTTCGTGGCGCGCAGGGCCGATGCGGTCGCGCTCTACGACGAAAAGTTCTTCCGCATGTGGGAATTCTATCTGGCCGGGTCCGAAATGGGCTTCCGCTGGGATGAGCTTTTCATCATGCAGCTTCAGATCACCAAGAACCAGTTCGCCGTGCCCGACAACCGCAATTACATCGCGGAGCGCGAGGCGAAGCTGAAGGAGTTCGAGGCGGGACGCGCTCCTCTGGAGAAGGTGACTTTTTGAGCCTTTACGCATTTCCGGCGGAAAACCCGCCGCGCGCGTCCTCCGGAAATGCTCCGGAAAAGTGTTAGGAGCTGCCGAATATTCTTGCGCCGGCTGCATGGAAACATGAGCCGGCGCTTTGCATTCGCCGCAGAGATGGATGGCGTGCCCGTTTCCCCCGGCTACTTGACCACGCGAATTTTCACGGTGTGATCCGCGACCCCGTTTGCTGCGTTCAGCCCGGTCATTCGAAGGGTGAATTGATCGTTGCCGGTAAAGCCGGCATTGGGCGTATAGTAGACGAGTGTGCCTTGGGCTGGTTTGCCGTTGCACATATGCATCGGGTCGTCGCTCGGGAAATGAGCTTTGACGGTGCCGCGGGTGATATCGACCTTGCCATGGCTGCTGGGCTTGACGACCGCGGTATAGGGGTAGGATGCGAACGTGCAGTCCTGCTTCAGGAACGAAACCGAGAGGACTTCGGTTCGTTTGCCGGCTCGGATGCTGCCTTTGGCTTCCGTCTGTTTTGCGCCGCCGATCGGTGCGCTGACGCAGCCGGAAAGCGCCATGCCGGCGCCCAGCAAGAGGGCCAGGGGAATGAGAGATATGGTTTTCATTCGTTTCTCTTTTTGAAAAGCGGGAACCGCGCAATAGTCGGGGTAAAGGCAGAAACCCCGGCCATTACCTGCGATTGAGTAATCTATACGGCAATTAAATCACCGCGACAGATCGGCGCATGCCGGGCGATGTTTATTAGCACAACCTGAATTTGACGCTTCTACGGAATCTGCGTCTTGTGGTTAAGAGAGCGGTAACGCGATCCGAATAATTTGAGCCAACTCTAGGGCTGTGTATGGCCCTTTGTATTGCGTGTCATGGAGTTTCGGTTTGTTTACAAAGTTGCGCCCATTCATCACTCTCGGCCTTTTTGTCGCCTCCGCAGGCGCGGCCTCTGCCGGTGACGGCCAGCATCTCTGGTCGGGCGACTGGTATCTAAGCGTCGGCGCGGCCGGTTTCTCGGCACCGAAATTCGAAGGCGGCAAGCACAACAAGCTGCAATGGTCGCCACTGGTTTCCATCGGCCGGCAAGGCCCAGGCCCGCGCTTCTCCTCGCGCAACGACAACCCCTCCTTTGCCCTGATAGAGAGCGACGCCTTTCGCATCGGCATCGTCGGCAAGTTCGTGCCGAGCCGCGACAGCAGCGATGGCCACGAGCTGAGAGGGTTGAAGAAGGTCAAGTGGGGAGTAGAGGCCGGCGGCTTTGCCGAAGCTTACCCCACGGACTGGTTGCGTGCCCGCGTCGAAGTCCGGCAGGGTATTCGCGCCCATAGCGGCGTCGTCGCCGATGCCGCGGTCGACGCCTTTACCGACATCACGCCGGAGCTTCGCGCCTCAGCCGGTCCGCGCATGACACTTGCCAGCACCGACTATTTCGACGCCTATTACGGCGTCAATGCACGCGAATCGGCTGCCTCAGGCCTCGGCGTCTACAAGCCCGGCGGCGGTGTTAAATCAGTCGGTTTTGGCGGCGCCCTGACCTGGAAGGCCTCGCAGAACTGGACCACCAGCACCTTCCTCGAATATACCCGGCTCACCGGCCCGGCCGCCGACAGTAGCCTCGTGCGCGAGCGTGGCGACCGCAACCAGCTGCTGATCGGCATTTCCGCCAGCTACAAGTTCAATTTCACGATGAACTGAGAAATAGGCGGAGCCAGAGCATGAGGCTGAAAAGTGTTTGAGCGTCTTTCAGACGACAACATGCCCTAATTCTTTGATTTTAAAGCGGATTCTGATTCCAGATCCTTTCGCCTAAAATCTCTGGCTCCAGTGCCCGCCGCTTGACCTCCGGCGCCGGATGTCACTACTACTCGCCTATGCAAAACACAGGCGATATCAACGGGCGCGTCGCCGACGCGCCTTCCGGAAACTGGGTCTATCGGGTTCTGCCCCCGACGCTCTGGCCCTATGCCCAGCTAGCACGCTGGGACAGGCCGATCGGCTGGCAGCTCCTGATGTGGCCATGCTTCTGGTCGGTAGCGCTCGCGGCCAACGCTTCCGTCGCCATGGGCCGCGGTTCACCCGGCTTCGTGGTGATCTACCACCTCGTCCTTTATTTCATCGGCGCAGTCGCCATGCGTGGCGCTGGCTGCACCTATAATGATCTGGTCGACCACCAGATCGACATGTCGGTGGCGCGCACGCGTTCGCGCCCGTTGCCATCGGGCCGCGTCACGCGCTTTCAGGCCAAAGTGTTCATTGCGTTGCAGGCCCTGATCGGTCTACTGGTGCTGCTGCAGTTTAACTGGTTTGCCGTCGTGCTCGGCGTGCTGTCGCTCGGCATCGTCGCGCTCTATCCCTTTGCCAAGCGCTTTACCGATTGGCCGCAGTTCTTCCTCGGGCTCGCCTTTTCCTGGGGCGCATTGATGGGATGGGCGGGGCTGTTCGGCAGCCTGTCGCTCGCCTCGATCATCCTCTATCTCGCCGCCATCCTCTGGACGATCGGCTACGACACGATCTACGCGCATCAGGACAAGGAAGACGACGAGCTGATCGGCGTGCGATCGACGGCAAGGCTTTTCGGCGATCGGACGCGTCTCTGGCTGATCGGGCTCTATGGGGCGACGCTGCTGCTGATGCTGCTGTCCTTCGCGCTCGCCGGTACAAGCTGGCTGGCCTATCTCGGCCTCATTGTCGCCGGCGGTATGTTCGCCTATCAGATCGCCGTGCTTGATATCAACGACGGCGAGCAATGCCTGGCCCTCTTCAAATCGAACAACCGGGTGGGGCTGATTATCTTCGCCGGCCTTTTCCTGTCGTTCCTGTTTCTTGTGCCGTGAGGGATACCCTCTTCGCTCGGTGACAAACCTTTCGTTGAAACAATAAGAAACTCGGCCGTGGAATTGTTCTCCCCACGGCCGAGTTCTTTGAAAATGGTTGGTCTTGGGCGAGAGCGGCTTAGCGCCGTGCGATGATCTCGCGGCCCTGGATCTTCATCTTAACGCCGAGCTTGCCGGTCGTGCGGCGCACGAGGAAGCGCGGGCGGCGTTCGGCGAAGTAGGAGTGGCGGCGGCGCGGCTGGCTGTCCTGGGCGCGGACGCCGCCGAGATGTTCTTCGAGCGGACGGGCAACGCCGTCGGCTTCGATCATCAGCATGGGAATGCGGAAGGCTTCCGACCAAGAGCGCCAGTCGGCGGCGATGTCGCTCAAGTCGTGAGCGACGAGAAGGGGGATGCAGAGATCCGGATCGGAATGATGCAGTTCCAGCGTGACGGTGACTTCGCCGTCGCCATGGTCGATGGCGCGGGCGGCGACACCCTGGAATGCACGCTTGGGCAAGGCGACGGACAGCGGCAGGCCGCTGGACGGCAGGATCTTGCGCAGCACGGCGCCGCGCTCGTCGATCGTGATGGTGACGTCACCCTCGGCACCTCGCATGGCATAGCTGACCTGTTGCGGGAAGCGCGCCGGATCAAGCCGCAGTGTGGTTCCAGCCCAATCGGGCTTCAGGACGGTATTTGTCATCGATTCTCTACCCTTGCTTTACCTGAGAGCCGTTTTTTTCGGTCTTCTCTCGGAGAACTTCTGTCCTCTCGTTGTTGGGCAGATTAGGCGCCGTCCCTTCCAGACAGCTTAAAAATCGAGGTTAAGAAAACTTTGCGTCCTCAAATGGTTAGCAAACTCGAATCCATCAGGGTTTCCATAAGATGAACACACGGCAGGGCGGTGCCTCAAGGTGATACACGCATAGAGAGAGTGCGTGTAAGTCTCGGGTAAGGTTTGTATGAAATAATCGACAGCAGATTCGCCCCCATTATTAGAGATCTATTGGGATTCTGCTGATGATTTCCACTTATCTTGGTTATACGATCGCAACCAGAGATATGACGACCTCGCTCAATCAGGTGGCGCAGCAGTCGCAAAACAAGCGCTTGATCGACTATTACAACGCCAATATCGGCAAAGTAACCAATGTCGATGACTTCCTGAATGACTATCAGCTATACAGTTACGCAATGGAAGCCTACGGGCTTTCGGATATGACCTATGCCAAGGCCTTTATGAAACAGGTCTTGACCAGCGACCTCAGCGACTCCAGCAGTTTTGCCAATAAGCTGACCGATCCGCGCTATAAGGAGTTCGCTGCGGCGTTCAATTTCGGTACGAGTTCGTCGGGCTCGACGAATACGGCACAAACCAGCACGCAGGAAGACGACCTCATAGGCCTTTACCAGCAGTCGTTTACGAACGAGGCGACGTCGGCTGCGACCGAAACCAGCTATTACAGCCAGAACATCAGTTCGGTTAAAACCGTCGACGATCTCCTCGGCAATACCCGCCTGCGCAACTATGTGCTGCAGGCCTATGGTATCGACCCGACCTATGTGTCGAATTCGTCTCTGAAGCAAATGTTGACGAGCGATCCCAGCGATCCGAACAGCTATGTCAATCAGTACGGCGGCGCCGCCGACAAGGCGCTCGTGGCGGAGTTCAATTTCAATGCCGACGGCACCGTCAAGACATCGACGCCGGACAGCGATACGGCCTATTATCAGGCCAATATCGGCAATATCACCTCCGTCGACCAGCTGACGTCCAATCCGCAGTTGTTCCAATACGTCAAGACGGCGTTCAATATTCCGTCCTACATCACAGCGGACCAGTTCAGCGCTTCGGCCAAGGACGCCGGGGTTGCGAGTTCGAACGGGCTGACTGCGGTCATGGCCGAGTTCAACTTCCAGAGCGACGGAACCGTCGCATCCGGTTCGCAGGTTCAAACGTCCGACCAGATTGCCGCCACCACGGCCGGCTATACCGCGAACTATCCCGGCGGGCCGCAGACGCTCGGCCAGCAGGCCGACGTCATGAGCGCCTACAATTCGACGGTGCCTTCATTCATCACCAGCGTCGGTGCCGCCGACAACGACCTCTATTACAAGAATCATATCGGCTCCATCACGTCGGTCGATCAGCTGACGTCGGACCCACGTCTTTTCGATTATATCAAGACGGCCTACGGCATTGACCCGACGACACCCGCCGTCGTCTTCAAAAACGCCTTCGCCGATCCGACGACTGCCGCCATCTTTGGCCTGACGAATGTCGTCTCCCAGTTCAATTTCCAGTCGGACGGCACGCTTGCTTCCGGCCAGACGGCGCAGTCCCAGGACGAGATCGACGCGGCCTCCAAGGCCTACATGAGCAACTACCAGTCGTCGCAGTCGACGCAGACCACCGATGCGGTCAACAACTACAAGAACCGCATCACCAGCGTGAAGAACATCAAGGAATTCTTTGCCAGCAACACGTCCGACAGCAGCACGTCCAACGATAGCGCGCCCGAACTCTATCAGATGGCGCTGCGCGCCTATGGCATCGGCGAAAACGAGGTCACGAAGTCTCAGCTGACCAAGATCCTCGAAAGCGATCCCTACGACCCGAAGAGCTATGTCAACTCGCTCAAAGACCCGCGTTTCACCGCGCTTGCCAAAGCCTTCAATTTCGACAGCAGCGGTAATCTGAAGGCGCCGGTGCAATCCCTGTCGCAGACGCAGATCAACAGCTACATCTCGCAATATTCCAGTCGCAGCACGGTTGGGTTGTCGGGCGCCGAACTGACCAAGGCCACCAGCGATGCCAAGACCGCCGGCACCTATTTTGCGACGAATATCGTCAACATCACCAGTGTCACGGGCCTGCTGGCCGACAGCAAGCTCACCAATTTCATCCTGACGGCCAACGGCATCGATCCGAAGACGGTCGACACGGCCACCTTGAAGAAGGCTTTCGCCTCCGACCCGTCCGATCCGAAGAGCTTTGTCAACACCACCGCCGGCGCCAAATTCAAGACCATGGTCGAACAATTCAATTTCGGCACCGACGGCAACCTGACCGACAGCAAGCTCGGCACCGCGCAAAACCAGGGCGCGCTCGACGCGACCAATGATCTCTACCTGCATCAGACGCTGGAGGATCAGGAGGGGCAAACCAATCCCGGCGTACGCCTGGCGCTCTATTTCCAGCGCAAGGCGCCCGACATCAACTCGATCTATGACATCATGGGCGATCCCGCGCTCTATGAGGTCATCACCACGACCTTCAATCTGCCGAGCTCGATCTCCAATATGGACGTCGATACGCAAGCCAAGATGCTCGGCAATTTCGTCAATGTGACCGATCTGCAGGACCCGGATAAGGTCAATCAACTGCTGCAGCGATTCTCGGCGATGTACGATATGGAGAACAATACGACGTCCTCGACGTCGCCAGCGCTTTCCATTCTGACGGGCTCGTCCTCGGGCGTCGGCATCAGCGCCGACACGCTGCTTTCCATCGCGCAGCTGTCCTCGTCGCAGTAGCTTATTCCGGAAAAAATTTTAACCTCTCCCGCTGCCGCGTTCATGCGCGGCGGGATGCTTTCATACCTTTGTTTCCACTGGGTTTCCGGCCACGTGCGGATGCATTTGGCGGCTGTGGAATGACTGCTTTCCACAACGGGAGGAAGGAACTTATTAACCATCCTTGCCCTATTCGATTGGAGAAGCCAACGGCAATATCAATGACTGGGTTGCAGGTCTCATGCGTCTTTCCCGAACGACACTTTCCAATGCCTCGCAGGGCGTCCAGCCGGAGGGCGATCTCGACCCCGAGCAGGCAGCCGAGGAGGCGCGCCGTGCCGAGCAGATCGCCGCTCGCCGCGCGTTCCTGGAAGAGAAGATTCGCAACGCCCGCGAAGCCAAGCGCAAGGCTGAGGAGCAGCGTGCCGCCGAGGAAAAGCGCCTTGCCGAAGAGGTGAGGAAGCGCACCGCCGCAGCGCCGCCGCCGGTGGTCGAGGCGTTGCAGTCCGCCGCTGTCACGAGCGAGCAGGAAATGCCTGTTCTGCCGCAAGGAATCTCTGCGGAGGATCTTGCATCGCCCGGCTGGCAGAATGCCTTCCTGATGGGTCCGAACGTGCGCTTCACCCGCACGCGCGAAAACGAAATCATCAGCCGCCGCCCGCCCGCCGAGCCGAAGCCTGAGATCCGGCCGCCCGTGTCGGCGCACGCCACCATGCGGGTCATGGAAGCTCCGGTCGTCGCAGCATCCGCGGCACCGGCTCCAATGCCGGCTGCAACCGTTGTCGTCTCGCCCGTGCGGCAGGACGAGTTCCATCTGCCATCGCTCGAAGACATGCCGCTGATGGTCGAAGGCTATATTCCGACAGTAATTCAGAATTCTCCGGCAACCGAGCCGGACGCATTGGAGATGACCGTTATCGCTACCGCATTTTCGAAGGCTCCCGCGATCGCGCTGGATGCTTCCCCTGTTCAGTCAAGTGTTCCCGAGTCCGTAGCCGCGCCTGTGGTCGAGTCGCGTCTTGTCCATCTTTCCGATTTCGCTTTCTGGGATGCGATGCCGTTCGACGGCGAATTCGTCTCTGCCCTCAAGCGTGAACCAAAGCCGGCCACGCCGCCGAAGCCGGAAGTCGATGCCGCAGCGATCATTGCGAAGTTCCGCGTTGTCGAATGCCGTCGTCCCGCTGCTGCCGTCGAGCCCGCTCCGGCAGCCGAAAGCCCCGCATCTATCGAAGTCTCAGCGCCACTCCAAGCCGTCACCAGCCTGCCGGCAACAGGTTTGCGCACGCCGGCGATGGACGAGCTTGCAGCCTTGGAGGCGGCCGTTCTGGCTCCCGTCATCGAAGCAACCCCCGTTGTTGCCGAAGCGCCTGAAACTGAGCGTCAGCCTGTGGCGCAACAGGTCGAGACCTTCGTGCCGCCGGCTTTCGTCACAGCGGTTTACGGCGCCGAAGCCGCTCCTGCCATCGAGACTCGCCCGGTCATGGTCTTGGCGCCGATGCCGACCAAGATCGCGGCACCTGTGGCCGCCGAGCTCGTCGCCAAGGCAGTCCCGACCCTCCCGGCTGTCGAAGCTGCCGCACAGCGCCTGATCGATGCGCCGCCGTCGCGGATCTCGCCGCGCCGACCGGCATCGCTGACGCCGCCGGAATGGCGTCCGATCGCGCGCATCGCCGACGGCGAATACGAGCTGCCGCCGCGTGAACTGCTGCAGGAGCCCGCGGCTCGCACCGGCGTCATCATGACCCAGGAAACGCTGGAGCAGAATGCCGGCCTGCTGGAAAGCGTGTTGGAAGACTTCGGCGTCAAGGGCGAGATCATTCATGTCCGCCCCGGCCCGGTCGTCACGCTTTATGAATTCGAGCCGGCACCCGGCGTCAAATCCTCGCGCGTCATCAACCTTGCAGATGATATCGCCCGCTCGATGTCAGCTCTGTCAGCTCGTGTCGCAGTCGTTCCCGGCCGTAATGTCATCGGCATCGAACTGCCGAACGTCAATCGCGAGACCGTCTATTTCCGCGAGATGATCGATTCGCCCGATTTCGAGAAGAGCGGCTACAAGCTGGCGCTCGGCCTCGGCAAGACCATCGGTGGCGAGCCCGTCATCGCGGAACTCGCGAAGATGCCGCATCTGCTCGTCGCAGGCACGACCGGCTCGGGCAAGTCGGTCGCCATCAATACGATGATCCTGTCCTTGCTCTATCGCATGACGCCGGAACAGTGCCGCCTTATCATGGTCGATCCGAAGATGCTGGAACTGTCCGTCTATGACGGCATCCCGCACCTTCTGACCCCCGTCGTTACCGATCCCAAGAAGGCCGTCATGGCGCTGAAGTGGGCGGTGCGCGAAATGGAGGATCGCTACAAGAAGATGTCGCGCCTCGGCGTGCGCAACATCGACGGCTATAACAGCCGCGTTGCCTCCGCCAAGGAAAAGGGCGAGACGATCCACGTCATGGTCCAGACCGGCTTCGACAAGGGCACGGGTGCCCCGATCGAAGAGCAACAGGAAATGGATCTGACGCCGATGCCCTATATCGTCGTCATCGTCGACGAAATGGCCGACCTGATGATGGTTGCCGGCAAGGAAATCGAAGGGGCGATCCAGCGTCTGGCGCAGATGGCGCGTGCGGCTGGTATCCACCTGATCATGGCGACGCAGCGTCCCTCGGTCGACGTCATCACCGGTACGATCAAGGCCAACTTCCCGACTCGCATCTCCTTCCAGGTGACGTCGAAGATCGACAGCCGCACCATTCTCGGCGAGCAGGGTGCCGAACAGCTCCTCGGTCAGGGCGACATGCTGCACATGGCCGGCGGCGGCCGCATCTCCCGCGTTCACGGCCCCTTCGTCTCCGACGAGGAAGTCGAAAAGGTCGTGGCGCATCTCAAGCTGCAGGGCCGCCCGGAATATCTCGACACGGTCACGGCCGATGAGGACGAAGAGGACGAGGAAGAAGATACGGCTGTCTTCGACAAGGGCGCGATTGCCTCGGAAGATGGCGACGACCTCTACGAGCAGGCGATCAAGGTCGTCATGCGCGACAAGAAGTGCTCGACCTCCTACATCCAGCGCCGCCTCGGCATCGGCTATAACCGCGCCGCCTCGCTCGTCGAGCGGATGGAGAAGGATGGCCTGGTGGGTCCGGCCAACCATGTCGGCAAGCGCGAGATCATCACGGGCAACCGCAATGGCGGCGGCAACTCCAGCCAGGAAGATTTCGATTGATCTGACCGGCAGCCGGATCGGAACGATATCGTGACAAGATAGAAAGCGGTTTTCTAATGGAAGGCCGCTTCTTTTTTGTCAGACACGCTCGAGCTTGATATGCGGCAGCGGCGGCAGCTCGACCCGGATGGCGTCGTCCGGCTGCACGCGGCCGCCCTGCGAGACGATGCCCATGATGCCGGCCTTACGGACCAGGCCGCCGTCGGCATCCTTGTCGAGCACAGCATGCAGCAGGCCCTTCTGGAAATTGTCGATCTGCTTGCAGGGATTGCGCAAGCCCGTCACCTCGACGATGGCTTCCTCGCCGATATGGAGGCGCGTGCCTTGCGGCAGCGAAAGCAGGTCGATCCCTCTGGTCGCGATATTCTCGCCCATATCGCCCGCCGAAACAGAGAAACCCTTTTCTATGAGTTCGTCGAACAATTCTTCGTGGATGATATGCACCTGGCGCAGATTGGGCTGGGTCGGATCGACCGCGACGCGGGAACGATGCTTCACCGTGACGCCCATGTGCGCGTCACCCTCCACGCCGAGCCCGGTCAGTAGCTGGATATGATCCTTGGTCTGCTTGCTGAACTCGTGCACGCCGCTGCTGCTGACTGATGTCACATATATGCGCTTGTCGACCATGCGGAACCCTTCCATAAACGATCGAGATCTTTATAAATTGGTATATACCAATTTCAAGGCGACAGTATTGTGATGGACGAGAAAAATCGACAGGGTGAAGGTATAAAAACTGCTGGAGGCTGGGCGACCGTTGCCGCGGCACTCCGGCGCGCCATCGACGGTGGCCAGCATCCTCCCGGCAGCCGCTTGCCGAGCGAGCGCGCTTTGTCCGAACAATTCGGCGTCTCCAGGGTGACGATGCGGCGTGCGATCGCCGAGCTGGAGGGGGAGGGGCTGCTGCGTGTCGCACGCGGCAGCGGCGCCTATGTCCGCGCCGATATGCCAGTTCGCTTCCAGCTGGGCGACAAGGTACGATTCAGCAAGGATCTGACCGCGACGGACGCCCACCTCACGCGTAAGGTTCTCTCCGCGAGGGAGGTTCCGGCAACCGCCGATATCGCCGCAAGGCTGAACCTGCAGCCGGGCGAGGCGGTGCTCGACATGTGCGTGGTCGCTTATGCCGATGCTCTTCCGGTCTCGGTGGTCATGCGCAGCTGCGCTGCGCAACGCTTCCTCGGTCTGGCAGAGAAGTTCGCTGTAACGGGCTCATTCACGGCGGCGCTGAAGGACTATGGCGTCATGGATTATTGGCGCCGCTCCACCGACATCACCGCGCGCATGCCCACGGAAGCCGAGGCAAGAATGCTTCAGCAATCGCGTCTCGCGCCGGTCCTTGCCTATGCGGGCGAAGACATCGATGCCGACGGCACGATTATCTCCTGCCAGATCGGCTGCTTCGCCTCGGAAAGGGTCGTCGTGACAGTCTAGGATTGAACCTTCAATACCTTTCCAGGATTCATGATCCCGGCCGGGTCGAAGGCCGTCTTGATCCGGCGCATCAGGTCCATCTCGATGTCCGAACGGATGGATGCCAACTCGTCGCGCTTCAGCTGGCCGATGCCATGCTCGGCTGAGATCGAGCCGCCATGCTGCAGCACCAGCCCGTGGACGATCTTGTTGATCTCGCGCCAGCGGCCGATGAACTCAGCCTTGTCGGCGCCGACAGGCTGCGAGATGTTGTAGTGGATGTTGCCATCCCCCATATGGCCGAAGGCGCAGATGCGGGCGCCGGGCATCGCCGCCATTACGCCGGCTGCCGCTTCCTGCATGAATTGCGGAATTTGCGCCACCGGCACGGAAACGTCGTGCTTGATCGAACCGCCCTCGGGCTTCTGCGCATCCGACATGCTCTCGCGCATGTGCCAGATCGCCTTCTGCTGCGCTTCCGAGCTGGCGATGGTTGCATCCTGGATCAGGCCGGCCTCATAGCCCTGCTCGAGCAGCGCCGACATCATCCGCTCGGCCGTCTCGGCCGAATCCGAGGTGGAGATATCGATCAGCACATACCAGGGATGCGCCGTCTCCAGCGGATCTCGCACGCCGGGGATATGGCGCGTCGTGAATTCGACGCCGAGGCGCGGCATCAGCTCGAAACCGGTCAGCGCCGTGCCGCACAGGCTCGAGGCATTCTTGAACAGGGTCAGCGCATCGTCGACCGATTGCAGACCGGCGAAGGCGACTTGATGGCCGAGCGGCTGCGGAAAGAGTTTTAGCACCGCGCCGGTGATGACGCCGAGCGTGCCTTCTGCACCGATGAAGAGATCGCGCAGATCGTAGCCGGTATTGTCCTTCTTCAGGCGGCGCAGGCCATTCCAGATCTCGCCCGTGGGCAACACGACTTCGAGGCCGAGGCACAGTTGGCGCATGTTGCCATAGGCAAGAACGGCCGTGCCGCCGGCATTGGTCGAAAGGTTGCCGGCGATGCGGCAGGAGCCTTCGGAGCCGAGCGAAAGCGGGAACATGCGGCCATGCTCGGCTGCCGCCTTGTGAACATCGGCGAGAATGCAGCCGCCGTCGACGATCATGGTATTGCCGACCGGATCGATATCGCGAACGCGGTTCATGCGCTCCAGCGACAGGATGATGTCGGAGCCGCCCTCGCGCGGCGTCTGCCCCCCGACGAGACCGGTATTGCCGGTCTGCGGAACGATGGCCGCGCCGGTCTCGCTGGCAAGCTTCAGGATCGCCGACACCTCTTCCACCGAGCCGGGCTTGAGCAGCAGGGGCGAAGCGCCGTGATAGAGGCCGCGATTTTCGACGAGATGCGGCGCGATTTCCGCAGCATCCCGTACGGCATGTTTTTCACCGACGATGGCGGCGAAGCGATCGAGAAGGTCGGAAGAGAGGGCGGAGCTGCTCATGGCGTGTCCTTTGCCTGATGGTGTCGGGCTGATTTATTCTCTGGGCGCGGCCGCGCGACGCAGCCGGTCGTTGATCGCCTCGCCGAGGCCTTCGTCTGGAATATGCGAAAAGGCAATCGTGGCCGCACCTGTGGCATCGGCGCGCTTCATGAAATCGAAGAGGTTTGCGGCGGCTTCTGAGAGATCGCCCGATGTGCTCAGATCCAGCACTGCAACCGCCTCACCGATACCGGCAATGTCAGGCGTTCCGAAGCGGATCAGCGTCTCGTTTGCGGAAACCTCCGTCGCGTCGAGCCGCACGGCTGCTCCGGGTGCATAATGTGAAGCCATCATACCAGGCGCCTCGATGGCGGCCGAGGCCTTCTTCTTGCGTTTGAGCTTCTTGCCGGCCACGCGCTCGATTTCGCTCGCTGCGAGACCGCCTGGCCGCAAGAGGCGCATCTCGCCATCCTCGACCTTGACGATGGTCGACTCCACGCCGACGACCGAAGCCCCGGCATCGAGAATAAGGGTAATGCGTTCCCCGAGATCGTCGTCGACATGATCGGCGCTGGTGGCGCTGATTTTGCCTGATGTGTTGGCGCTTGGTGCTGCGAGCGGTCGGTCAAAGGCACGGATCAGCTCGCCGGCAAAGCCCTTGGGCACGCGGATGCCGACCGTATCAAGTCCGGCTGTTGCCAGCGGATGGATGCCGCTATCGGGCTTGAGCGGCAGCACCAGCGTCAGCGGGCCGGGCCAGAAGGCTTCCGCGAGCTTACGCGAGATGGGGTCGAAGATGGCATAGCGCTCGGCCATGGCGAGATCGCTCATATGGCAGATCAGCGGATTGAAGCGCGGACGCCCCTTGGTCTCGTAGATCCGGGTGATGGCGGCGGGATTGGTGGCATCGGCGGCAAGGCCGTAGACCGTCTCCGTTGGCAGCCCGATCGGCAGACCCTCGGCGAGGGTTGCCGTGGCGACGTCGATCGCGGTTTGCGGATGTTCGAGAATGTCTATGTGTCGTGCCATGGCCTGCCTGCTTGCAGTTCAGGCCGTTCTTATGCCCTTCGAGTTTTCGGATCAATCGTCAAAGCTGGCGAATGATGTCGCGAAGCTGCTCGTTGCGGGCGCCAAGCAATAGAACGTTGCGGATGGCGATCTGCGGATCGTGGGTGTGGAACAGTACGCCGTTGCCGCGAATGTCGCGATTGATCGTCAGCTTCTTGTCCTCAGCCTGCTTGTCCGGGTGAACGGCGACGGCGAAATACATCCGAGAATATTTGAGGCTGATGTCTTCGAAGAAATTCTCTTCCTGGCCGATACGGGCAAAGAAATTGGCGATATAGAACGCCCAGTTCACCTGCTCATATTGTGCGAACTGTGTCCGCGCGGCTGTCACGTGGCAATAGCCGAGATGCGGCGTGTCCTTCAGCGTGTGATGGAAGATGAGCTTCGGGAAACGGATTGATTTGTGGAAGCTGTTGAGCCGGTCATGCGTCTTTTCGCCGGCATCCCTGAGCTTCAGCGCCGTGCGCTCGGCCACGTGTTCGTGACTGAGATATTCCCGCTCTTCGGCAAGCCAGTGCGGCCTGTTCCGGTTGATGCGCCCCGTGCGCAGGAATTCGCTGTGCCCTGTCGTCGGCACTACTGGCGCCGGTTCGGGGTCGGCGGGCTTCCCAGCGTCGAAATATCTGAGTTTGGCCATGCCGGATCTCGCTATGTTAGTCTCTGAGCGACATGCTAGATCACATAGCTTGAGCCGAGCTTAACCGCATCTGGGATGCTGCACTTTTAAGGAGACTGAGAAACATGCCCGGAATTACCGATCTCCAGCAGCTCCTTTCCGGCATGAAGCCGAGCCTTGCCGAGGGCGAATTCGTCTATTGCAGCGTTCCGGCGTCGATGTTGGCAGACCACATCCATCTGAGGCCGCTCGGATTCTTCCGTGAAAAGGAAGGCGTGACGCTGATCCTTCCATTGGAGACGGCCCGAGAGGCTGGATTTCCCGCGGCCCCCACCATGCGCATGATAACGCTCGAAGTGCACTCCTCTCTCGAGGCCGTAGGGTTGACCGCTGCCTTCGCAACGGCGCTCGGCAACGAGGGTATCAGCGCCAATGTGGTCGCGGCTTACCATCATGACCACATCTTCGTGCCAGCGGCCGATGCCGGTCGTGCGATGGCGGCTTTGCAAGCTCTTTCGGCCGCCCAATCGCCCTCGGTTGGTTGATCTGTCGCAATCAGAATAAAGCGTCATCGGCAAGGGTCGGGCAGCGCACCCCCCTCATGTCCCGCACCGGAATGTAAGAGGTTGAATTGCCTCTCTATATCGCCTGCAAGGGCAACCGTCCCGCTGCCCCGTTTCGGCTGTCGTCAATTTCGAAGCCGATGTCGCATTGCAGCGCAGCCGCCGCCGGTGCCGGGCGCTATGATGTTATCAATCTCAAGGTGCCGTTTGCTAGGGAGACGGAGAATTGGGAAGCCGGTCAAAATCCGGCGCTGCCCCCGCAACGGTGGTGGAGTGAGGCATGGCGGATAAAGCCACTGGGTCTGGTCGGCCTGGGAAGGTGCCATGGGGCTCTGGAAACAGGGCCGCTCCAGAGCCCGGAAACCAGCCTTGGGCACACATGGTTTACTGACCGCGGCGGGCGGTCGGACATTGCTTTGGGCCATTCCCGATGGCCTCTGCATGTCCTCTGCACGTCTCCCGGTACTGCGAAGGATAGGCAAATGGATATCGGCAGCAAAGTTCTGCGGCAATTGAAGAACCACCGGACGGGTTTGAGTCTCGAACAACCGTTCTATACCGATCCGGATTATTTCAAGCTCGATATGGAGATGATCTACTATCGCGACTGGCTGTTCATCGGCCATGATTGCGAAGTGCCGCGCGCGGGCAATTACTTCACCGTCCAGATCGGTGATTACCCGGTCGTGATTGTCCGGGGTCGCGATCAGGTCATCCGCGCTTTCCACAACAGCTGTCGCCATCGCGGCTCGCGCGTCTGCAACACCGAGCGCGGCTCCTCGGCAAAGCTCGTCTGCCCCTATCACCAGTGGACTTACGAACTCGACGGCTCGCTGCTCTTCGCCCGCCAGATGGCGGAGGATTTCGACAAGAGCCAGCACGGGCTGAAGCCGGTCCACTGCGAAAGCGTCGGCGGCTACATCTTCATTTGCCTTGCGCAGAACGCGCCGGATTTCGCTCCGGTCCGCGAGACCATCGAACCCTACATCGCGCCGCATCGCATCAGCGAAGCCAAGATCGCCTTCCAGAGCACCATCATCGAAAAGGGCAACTGGAAGCTGGTCTGGGAAAACAACCGCGAGTGCTATCACTGCGCGGCCAACCATCCCGAGCTTTGCCGCACCTTCCCGGAAGCGCCGACCGTTAGCGGCGTGCAGGGCGCGATGAACGATCCGGTGATCGCCGCACATTGGCAGCGCTGCGAGGCCGCAGGCCTGCCGAGCGAATTCAAGCTTTCTCCGGACGGCCAGTTCCGCACGGCCCGCATGCCGCTGATCGAAGGTGCCGAAAGCTACACGATGTCGGGCCAGAACGCCGTCAAGCGTCCGCTCTCGTCGGATGTGACGATCAACGGCATCGGCACCATGCTGCTGTTCCACTATCCCACGACATGGAACCACATGCTCGGCGATCACGCCATTTCCTTCCGCGTGCTGCCGATCAGCGCCGAGGAAACCGCTGTGACCACCAAGTGGATCGTCCATAAGGATGCGGTCGAAGGCGTCGACTACGATCTGGAAGAACTGACGCACGTCTGGACCGAGACCAACGACCAGGACCGCCGCATCGTCGAGGAAAACGCCTTCGGCATCCGCTCGCCGGCCTATGAGCCCGGTCCCTATTCGGAAATCCATGAAGGCGGCGTCATGCAGTTCGTCGAATGGTACACGACTTTCATGATCAACCGGCTGCAGGGCGATCAGGCCAAGCTGTCGGCGGTCGCCTGAGTATGAACATGACCGCCTCCCTTCGCCATCGACACCTCGACCAGATGCAGCCCTGGAGCGACAGGCAGCATCTGCTCGAATGTCTCTCGGTCACGCCCGAGGCGCCCGATGTGATGACCTTCACATTCGGCTCCGACAAGGACAACTGGTTCCGCTACCTGCCGGGCCAGTTCGTGACGCTGGAGCTGCCGACGGCTCCGGAGCCGGTCATGCGCACCTATACGCTGTCGTCGACACCGTCGCGGCCCTTTTCGGTCGCCGTGACTGTCAAGGCGCAGAAGGACAGCATCGGCACGCGCTGGATGTTCGAGAACCTGAAGCCGGGCATGCGCATCAAGGCTTTCGGTCCGCTCGGCGATTTCAGCCATATCCGTCATCCCGGCGAAAAGTACCTGTTTGTCTCCGCCGGTTCCGGCATTACGCCGATGATGTCGATGACGCGTTACATGGCCGACATCGCGCCGCTGTCGGACATCACCTTCGTCAATTGCTCGCGCAGCCCGACCGACATCATTTTCCGCTCCGAACTCGAATATCTCGCCCGCTTCATGCCGAACCTCAATCTCGGCCTCATCGTCGAGGGTTGTGGCCGCACCGATCTCTGGTCGGGGCTGAAGGGACGCATCGACAAGGCGAAGATCGGTCTCCTGGCTCCTGATTTCATGGACCGGACGATCTTCTGCTGCGGCCCGGAAGTCTTCATGGACGCCGTGCGCTCCATGCTGGAAGCGCATGGTTTCGACATGTCGCGCTATCATCAGGAGAGCTTCCAGCCAGCGAACGCTGCAACGCCGCTTGCGGAGGTTTCCGACGATGCCTCCGGCGAGGCCGCGACGACGATCCGCTTCACCATGGCCGGCAAGGATGTCGTCTGCGCCGCGGGCCAGACCGTGCTTCAGGCGGCGCGCGGTGCCGGTGTGCGCATCGGAGCGGCCTGCGAATCCGGGCTTTGCGGTACATGCCGCGTCATGAAGCTCTCGGGCGAAGTCGAGATGAGCCACAATGGCGGCATCCTCGATGACGAGATCGACGAGGGTTATATCCTCGCCTGCTGCTCGCGCCCGAAGACGGATGTGCAGATCGAGGCATAGCATCGACCTGAAAACCGCCTCGCCAAGCTAAAGCATGTCCCGCAAAAGTGTGCAGCGGTTTTGCGACAACGACGTGCGAAGAATCAAAGACCTGAAGCGCGAGGAGCGAATCTGAAGGATCGCTACGCGCTTTAGAAATCCTGGTAATTCAGCTCGTTGATTTCGACCGGCTTCGATTGTGGGGTCGAAGCTGTGACGACCGGGTCGATGTCGACCATGAGCGAAACGAGCGCCTGCCGCGGGCCGTTGCACATCTGCGCGAGCGCGATCGTCAGGTCCGGTGCAGGCAGGGGCTTGGCGGGCAAGAGATCACCCTGCGGCCAGATCTTGGCAAGCTGGACTTTCGTCATCGGCACGACATTCACGTCGATATCGGTAAGCGTGCCGGGTACGCGATAGGGGCAGCTTTTCTCCGAGCAATTATCCGACGAAGCAAACTGCCAGATGGCATAATTGTCCCAGTTGCCGAGCGGGAAGGTATCCTTCACATCCGGCTTGTAGCGCGCGTACCACAGCGGCAGCCGCGACAGCAGCGGATAGGTGCCCCGGTGATCGGCGATGTAGCGCGCCGTGTTGTGATTGACGTAGAGAATGGGGTAGCGCCCGGTCCTGACCTTGATGTGAGCAACGAAGATCTGCGCGTCGTCGAGCGACATGAATTGCGTGGCGTCCATGCCGTCTATGTCGAGCACCATCAGCTCGTCGGGCTGCGGATCGGCGTAGTCGAGAAAGTGATTGGCCTGGTCGATCGGATTGCCGGGCCGGCCCAGATGATAGGCGCCCCATAGCAGGCCGTTCGATTTTGCCAGAATGCGACGCGTCTGAAACAGCTCGCGGCTGACGGCGTATTTGCGCCACATCGTCCTGCAATGAGCCACCGTATCGCCACCATGATCACCGGTGCAACTGAAGCTTTCAGGTAGTCCGTCCGACGCCTTGGAGATGAAGCCGGCGATCCGCTTGTCCTGCAGAAACGCAGTCCAGTCGATGGTGTTTAGCTCGTAAGCATCGACAATCAGTGCATTTTTCGGATCGGTCCAGGGCTGGCTCTCGCCGGCCGAAGGCTTGGAGACCGGCCCCATCAGGGTCAGGATCGTCAGCAAGCTGCAAATGAGGAGGTTACTTTGCCGGTATCCTTTCATGAAATAACAGTAAGGATTGCTGGTTAATCTTGGGTTAAGAATGAAATCACTATAAATTCATCGTGGAGCCCCGCATAACTCCTTAAATTGGTAGGGATTTGAGGAACTGAATAACATGCTGTCGCGTTTCTTTCCGTCTACTCGGATATGCGACGAAGCAGACAGCGAAACCTTAATCGGGAAGCATTCCCGACATGAAACGCCTACAGGCTTGAGTCCCAAGTCGAACCAGGGAATGGAGATTAAAATGCTTGGTTTCCGTGCAAAAATCGCGACAGTCGCCATGACGGCTGCTGTTGCCTTGACGAGCTTCACACCGTCTTTTGCCATGCAGATGCCCGCCGCGCCGATCGTCAATCAGACTGCGCCCGCCCAGGCCGCCCCCGGCAACGTCGAACAGGTGCAGTGGCGCCATGGTGGCTACTATCGCCGAGGCTGGTATGGCGGCTACCGCGGTTATCGCGGCGGCTATCGTCATGGTTATCGCTATCACGACGGCTATTGGTTCCCGCTGGCAGCCTTCGGCGCAGGCGCGCTCATCGGCGGTGCAATCGCCAGCCAGCCGCGCTATTATGAGCCGGCTCCGGCCCCGAGCGCCGGCATCAATCCGCGCCATGTCGAATGGTGCGAGGGACGCTATCGTTCCTATCGCGCTTACGACAATACGTTCCAGCCAAATTCCGGCCCGCGCCGCCAGTGCTATTCGCCGTATTTCTAAGCAGCGTTTAGAGAAGTCTCGATGCCAGCCGTCCGGTTTCAGCCGGGCGGCTTTTTGTATGCTTTGCCATCAGAGAATGTTGACGCGCTTGAGCAGCCACCAGGCGAGCAGCATGGAGCCAATGATGAAGCCGATCGCATATCCGGTGCCGGCGGCGCCACCCGCTAGCGGCAGGCCGGATGTATTCATGCCGAAAAAGCCGGTCACCAATGTCGGCGGCAACAGGAACGCGGTCATGATTGACAGGACATAGAGATGCCGGTTGATCTCGGAGGCGAGTTTTGAATCGATCTCTTCGTGCAGCAGCCTGGCCCGTTCCTGCAACGCATAAATATCATGTTCTACAGCTTCCAGCCGGCCCGTCAGCCGCGCGGCGACATCCTCGAAGCCGAGCGGCATCTCTTCGTCGTCGGAGGCGCCCGCATGGCGCATCAAGGAAAGAACGGTCCGCAGATGGCGATGCAGGCGCACGATCGTCCTGCGCAGCGGCGGAAGCTTGGCGCGCTCGTCGCGCGACGTGTTGCCGTGGACGAAATCCTCGATGCCATTCAACTCTTCGCCGATCTCGATGACGACGGAGATCAAGGTCCGCTGGAATTCAACAACGATCAGCTCGAAAATATCCACCGGATTTGCAAATCGCGCCGCATTCTTTTCGATCAGCACGCGGGCCCTATCCAGGCTGCGGAGCGGCTGCAGCCGGCTGGTGATGAGCATGCGATCGTTGAATGCGAAATGCAGCCAGCCGATGTCATGGGTATTGTGGGCGAAGTCACGCTGGAAGTCGACCAGCGTGCCGAACAGCATTTGCTCGTCGACTGTAATCGCCGCATGTGTCTCATGCGTGGTCAGAGCGATGCGGGCGGCGTCGTTCAGTCCCGGCGCATCCTCGAGAAAGGCGGAAACCCGCGCATCCACGAGATTGAGATGCAGCCAGAGAAAACCTTCGTCGCTGAAGAGCGCCGAACGATCGATATCGTCGGGCAGGCGCTCCGGCTTGGCTGCACCTGGACGAAGACGATAGGCCCAGACGAAGCCGGGTATCGTATTGGCTGACGTGAGCGTGTTCATGGCGGTATCGTTCGCATTATCTGAACAGTTGCCTTAGTCTTCGTTCATGACGGTTGTTTATGCAAGTCCGTGCTTTCGCGGAATAATCGCGAACAAAAGCGCCAATGTCACAGTCATGCGGCGCGTACAAGGCGTATGTGGCCCTCGGGTTCGCGAGATAGTGGAAATCGATCGTCTTCCGATGTCAAAAATTGACGTTTACGTAAAAATAAACTAGCTATGGCCACACATGGCCGATGATCCGGGTGAGGCGGATCATTGCCAGCACCGATCCGGAGGAAATCATCATGTATAAGGCGCCTGTCGAAGAAATCGCATTCACGCTGAAACATGTCGCCGGCATGGAGCGCGCGATGGAAGACGGCATTCTCGGCGATCTCAGTGCCGATCTTGTCGATGCGATCCTGTCGGAAGCCGGGCGTTTCGCCGGCGAGGAGATGGAACCGCTTGCCGAGAATGGCGACCGGCAGGGTGCAAGGCTAGTGAACGGCAAGGTCGTTCTTCCCGATGGCTGGGAGCAGCTTTATCGCGATTGGATCGCCGGCGGCTGGAACGGCCTCACCGCGCCCGAGGATTTCGGCGGTCAGGGCCTGCCGCATATGCTGAATATCGCGGCGCTGGAAATGTGGAACTCCGCCTCGATGGCCTTCGGCCTTGCCCCGACGCTGACCATGGGGGCGGTCGAGGCACTCAGCGCGCATGGCAGCGAAGACCTGAAGAAGACATATCTGGCGAGGCTTGTCTCGGGCGAGTGGACGGGAACCATGAACCTGACGGAGCCGCATGCCGGTTCCGATGTCGGGGCTTTGCGCACGCGCGCCGAACGTCGCGATGACGGCACATATCGCATCTTCGGCCAGAAGATCTTCATCACCTGGGGCGACCACGAGGCGACGGAGAATATCATCCACCTCGTCCTTGCCCGCCTTCCGGACGCGCCCGCCGGCACGCGTGGCATCTCGCTCTTCCTCGTGCCGAAATTCCTCGTCAACGAGGATGGCTCGCTCGGCGCCCGCAACGATTATTTTGCCCATTCACTGGAGCACAAGCTCGGCATTCACGGCTCGCCGACGTGCACGCTCATCTTCGGCGATGGCAAATATGGTGCGGAAAAGGGTGCCGTCGGCTGGCTGGTGGGTGAGGAAAACAAAGGCCTTGCCTGCATGTTCACGATGATGAACAACGCGCGCCTTGCCGTCGGCATTCAGGGCGTGGCGATCGCCGAGGCAGCCACCCAGAAGGCCATCGCCTATGCCCGGGAACGGACGCAGGGCCGCGCGCCGGGGACGACTGCATCGGGCATGAGCCCGATCATCGAGCATCCCGATGTCGCCCGCATGCTGCTGACGATGAAGGCTTTGACGCAGGGCTCGCGCGCGATCTGCTACGCCTGCGCCCAGGCGATCGACATGTCGCATCGCGATCCGCAAAAGGCCCGCTACTGGCAGGAACGGGCAGCGCTGCTGACGCCGATCGCCAAATCCTTCTCCACCGATGCCGGCGTCGATGTTGCCTCGCTCGGCATCCAGGTCCATGGCGGCATGGGCTTCATCGAGGAGACGGGCGCAGCACGCCTGCTGCGCGACGCGCGCATCGCGCCCATCTACGAAGGCACGAACGGCATTCAGGCCATCGACCTCGTGACGCGCAAGCTGACGATTGCGGGCGGCGATCAAGTCCGCGGCTTGATTGCCGAGCTGCGAGATATCGCCCAGGACGTCGCCAAGTCCAATCTCGAAGGTTTTGGCGAAACGGCGCTTCGGCTCGAGGCGGCCATTGCCGATCTGGAAAAGACGACCGAGTGGCTGTTGTCGAAGCAGGCGGAAGGCGCCGTCGCCGAAGCTCTAGCCGGCGCCACGCCCTACCAGCGGCTTTTCGGCCTCGTGCTGACAGGTTCCTATCTGGCCAAGGGTGGGCTTGCCGATGCGGGGGACGGCGAGGGAGCCAAGCGCATCGCGCTCTGCCGCTTCGCTGTCGAAAATCTGCTGGCCGAAACCGCAGCCCTCTCCGATCGGGTCATCGCGGGTGCCTCCAGCCTCGAAGCCGCCCGCGCCGCATTAGCCTAAGGAAAAGCCATGACCGACCACATTCTGATTGAACGCCCCGAGACCGCGCCACACGTCCAGGTCATCCGGTTCAACCGGCCGGAAAAGAAGAACGCCATCACGCGCGCCATGTATCAGACCATGACCGATGCGCTGAAGGCGGCGGAAGCTGCACCTGAAGTCCGCGTCCACGTCTTCCTCGGAACGGAAGGCTGTTTCTCGGCCGGCAATGACCTCGCCGATTTCCTGGCCTTCGCCATGGGCGGCAACATGGGGCGCGAAGTCTTCGATTTTCTCGTCGCATTGGCGAATGTTAGAAAGCCAGTCGTCTCCGGCGTCGACGGTCTGGCGATCGGCATCGGCACGACGATCCATCTGCATTGCGATCTGACGGTTGCTTCGGATCGTAGCCTGTTCAAGACGCCTTTTGTCGATCTCGCGCTGGTTCCGGAGGCGGCCTCGAGCCTGATCGCTCCGCGTGTGATGGGCCATCAGCGCGCCTTTGCTCTGCTTGCTCTTGGCGAAGGTTTTTCCGCTGCTGCCGCCAAGGAAGCCGGCCTGATCTGGAAAGTCGCAACGCGGGAGGCGGTGGAAGCCGAGACTCTGTCGCTGGCATCAAAACTTGCCGCCAAGCCACCAGAAGCCCTTCGCATCGCACGCGACCTGATGCGCGGATCGCCGGATACAGTCCTCGACCGCATCCAGAAAGAAGCCGAGCATTTCGCTGCCCAGCTGAAAAGCGCCGAGGCCCGCGCGGCTTTCGAGGCCTTTATGAAGCGGTGAGTAATTCACCCGCCCTTATGGGGAGGTGCGAAGCCCAAAGGGCGTAGCCTCGAACCACGAGGTCAGCCAGGGAGCCTGCGGTCAAAGTTACTTCTCCAGCGCCGCGACCACCTCGACATGCGAGGTCCATAGGAACTGGTCGATCGGTGTCACGCGCGTAATGCGATAGCCGCCCTCGACCAGCAAGGCGAGGTCGCGGGCGAGCGTCAGCGGATTGCAGGAGACGGCGACGATCTTCTTGACCTGGGATCGGGCAAGCTCCTTGCTCTGGAATTCTGCGCCGGCGCGCGGCGGGTCGAAGACGACGGCGTCGTAGACTTTCAGTTCCTGCATCATCAAGGGCCGGCGGAAGAGATCGCGCCGCTCGACGCTAACGGGCTTCAGCCCTTGCGTGTTACGGGCAGCGTGATCCAATGCCGCGAGCGGCTTGTCTTCGCTTTCGACCGCATGCACGCGCCCGATCCGTGCCAGGCGAAGCGAGAAGGTGCCGCTGCCGGCGAAGAGATCGGCGATGCGTTTGGCCTTGCCGACATGGGTTGCCACCAGCTCGGCCATGGCATCCTCTGCCTGCTTGGTCGCTTGCGTGAAGGCGCCGGGCGGCGGGGCAACCTGCACACCGCCGAAATCGATCATCGGTTTTGCCGGCTCCACCAGGATCTCGCCGTTCAGCGATACGCGCGCGATGCCGCGAAGCGACAATACGGTTTCGACCGTGCTGCGGCGCTGCTTGTCCGAAAGCGATTTGATGCCATCGACGGCCAGATCGAGTCCGGTCAGGGTCTCCAGCACCGAAATGCGGAAAGCTTCGGCATTGATGGCCATCGCTGCCGCGATGGCTTTGATGGCCGGCAAGCGCGTCATGATGCCGGTAGAGGCAATGGGACATTCCTCGATGGCGACGATGTGATGGCTTTCGGCCTGGTTGAAGCCGATCAGCATGTCCTTCTCGGTCTTGCGCGCGGCGAAGACGACCCTGCGCCGCTCGCCCGGATGCGCGGCGATGATATCGTCAACCTCGGGCGTCAGGCCTTTCGAGCGCAAGGCATCGACGACGAGCTGGCGCTTGAAGGCGCGATAGGGAGCATCGGCATAGTGCTGCAGGGTGCAGCCACCGCAGGTGCCGTTGATGCCATGCGGGCCGAAATGCCGACAGTGCGGCTCCTGGCGATCCGGCGAGGCGGATGCGATCGACATCAGCGTGCCCTGGCTTTTCACCCGCGCGATGGCGACGGTTTCGCCCGGCAGCGTGAAGGGTACGTAGATTGGCCCGTCCGCGCCTTGCGCGATGCCGTCGCCCTGGCCGCCGAGCTTCTGGATGGTAACGTTTTCGGTGCTCATGGCTTGATCCCTGCGAGAAGAAATTCCTGGTTGCCGTCGCCGCCCGCGATCGGCGAGGCGATGAGGCCGAGGCTCTGCCAACCCATGTCTTCGGTGAACCAGCGCTCGAGTTCGGCGGCAACGGCCGGAGCGGAGGAGGGGTCCTTCAGGAGGCCGGCCTTGCCGATCGCATCGCGGCCGGCTTCGAATTGCGGTTTGACCAGAAGGACAGCCCGCGCGCCCGGTGCGGCAAGAACGAGTGCCGGAGCTAGCGCCAGCTTCAGCGAAATGAAGGAGACATCGGAAACGATGAAGGTGAAAGGTTCGCCGATATCCTCGGCGGTCAGGTTGCGCGCGTTCAGACCCTCGATATTGGTGACGCGCGGATCGGCCGCTATGCGCGAATGCATTTGATCGTGACCGACATCGATTGCCGTCACATGGTCGGCACCGCGCTCCAGCAGCACCTCGGTAAAGCCGCCCGTCGATGCGCCGACGTCGAGACAGTGCTGGCCCTGTGGATCGAGGCCGAAATGGTCGAGCGCCGCCACCAGCTTCAGCGCGGCGCGCGAGACGTAATCCTGCGCGGGATCGTCGATGCTGATATCGGCATCTTCGGCAAAAAGTGCGCCCGGCTTCGTCACGATCTTGCCGTTCACCGTCACCGTGCCGCGTTGGATGGCATCGCGAGCGCGTGAGCGGCTGGCGAAGAGCGAGAGGGTAACGAGGAGCTGGTCGAGGCGTTGCGGTTCGGACATCTGCTGTCCATGCCGGGCAATGCATTATGTTGCAAGCCTTTTATGCCGATATCGACATTGACGCCGGATCGCAGCCGGAGATAATCGCCGATATCAACGGGGCAAGGGCACCATGCGAGAGATCGTAGGCTATGCGGCATTAATGGCGATGTTCGCCGCTCCTGCTTTTGCGAACGACACCATGGCCGAGCTGAGCACGGGCGGCCTCGCCTATGTCCGCACCGGCGATGTCAGCATGGCCGAGGAAAAGCTCTTCATTTCGCAGGCGGAAGTACGTGTCGATTACGTCTTCGAAAACACCTCCGACAAGGATGTCGAAAGCGTTGTCGCCTTCCCGATGCCTGATATCAAGGGCGATATAGACAGCATGGTCGACGCCGGAGATGTGGATTCCGACAATTTCCTCGGCTTCACCGTGACGCAGGACGGCACGGCGATTACGCCAACCCTGCAGCAGCGCGTGTCGGTGGCCGGTGTCGACATGACGGATGAGCTGAAGGCGCATGGCGTTCCCCTGTTGCCGCTGAGTAAGGCAGCGGCGGATGCCGTCGCCAAATTGCCGCTCGACGTGCTTGAGGATTGGACCGCCCGTGGTCTGATCGCCGATGACGAATACGACAATGACGGCCAGGGCATGAAGCATCATCCGACGCCGATGTGGACGCTGCACACGACTTATTGGTGGCGTACCAAGTTCCCGGCCAAGGCCAGGATTGCCGTCGAACATCGCTACAAGCCGAGCGTCGGAGGCACCGTCGCCATCACCTTTGCCGGGGACGAGGACTATCAGAAGCAGCAGCTGGAGGCTTATCGCAGCAAATATTGCCTCGACGAGACTTTCCTGAAGACAGCGGCCAAGCTTGCCGCCGTGGCCGACAAAGGCGGCCGGAGCTATACCGAAAACTGGATCTCCTATGTGTTGACGACGGGCGCCAACTGGTCGGGTCCGATCAAGCATTTCGAGCTGACGGTCGATAAGGGCAGCCCTGAGAACTACATCAGCTTTTGCGGGACCAATGTTAAGAAGACCGGCCCAAGCACCTTTCAGATGACGGCGCAGGATTTCTATCCTGAGCACGATCTGAATATCCTGATCCTTGCTGCCGCGACCGTGAACTAGGGCAACTCCAGCAAAATGCGCGGCGCGATCTTGTGTCGGGAATTCCATGAAGACAAAGCGGTGGAGCGTTTCCGAGACGCCGCTTGAGACGGAAGTGCTGTCGGATCGCTGGGCCGTCTTGGCAAATTAAATAAATTTAAAGCCGAAGCCTCTACTCATGCCGGGGATTGCGGTGATCCGTTTTCGAGGTCGCCGCCTGCCATGAAGGCTTCGCGCGTCCGCGTCCCAATCATGCCCTCCCTGAATTCTTCGAGCATCGGCCGCATTCCTCCCAATCGCGGCCAGGTGATGCTCGCCAGGACCGGCGCTCAGGAGGCGCTCGCTCATGTTTGCGAAGAAACTCTCGTTGAATGGCAAGCTTGCCATTACGTTTACGGCCCTGATCGCCATTTTTGCCTGCGTTTCCGCGTTCATCTATGCGAAGCAGGAGGTTTCGGCCAGTGCCGCCGCCGAGCAGGCGCAATCGCAACAGCTCGTCGGTCTGATCGACGACTCCCTGCAGGCGATGCTGGAACAGGCCGTCAATCTGCGTGGCTTCCTGCTTCTGCGCAGCGACAGCACCTTTGGCGATATTTTCAATAATCGCGAACGCATGCTGAAAAGCATCGCCGCCGCCAAGCAGGCCGCGGCCGATTCTCCGGATCTGCTGCAGGCCATCGACAATATGCAGAAGGCGGCCGATCTCTACTTCCATCAGCTGGCGGAGCCGCAGGCGAAGGCCCGCAAGGAGACCGAGATGCCGCTCGACCAGATCGTCAAGATCGGTCAGAACGAAACAAAGGGACAGCTCGACGGCTTCCGCGAGGCCGCGGCCAAGATCAAGCAGGCTGCCCGCGCCAAGGCCAGCGATCTGGCCGCCGTGCAGGATGATGCCAATGCCGATCTGCGCCTCACCCTGATCGTGGGCGGCATCTTCGCATCGCTCGCCGCCGCCCTGCTTGCCTGGCTGCTGTCGCGCATGACGGTGCGCCCGATCGTCGGCATGACCGCTGCGATGGGCCGATTGGCAAACGGCGAGCACGATGTCGAAGTTCCGGCCGTCGGCCGCGGCGATGAAATCGGCCGCATGGCAGATGCGGTCCTCGTCTTCAAGCAGGCGGGTATCGAAAAGCTGCGCCTCGCCGGCGAGACCGAGCGCATGCGGGGCGATGCCGAATACCAGCGTCTGGCAAATGACGAGCGGAAAGCGCGCGAAGAGGGTGAAATCCGTTTCGCCATGGAAGCGCTCGCCGGCGGCCTCTCCGCCTTGTCGTCAGGCAATGTCGCAACCCGCCTTCACACCGGTTTCGCGCCGCAATTCGACAGCGTTCGCGCCGACTTCAACAATGCGGTCGAGAAGCTCGAGGCAGCCTTGCAGTCCGTCGGCACCAATGCCCGCGCCATCAATGCCGGCGCCGACGAGATCCGTTCAGCCGCCGACGATCTGGCGCACCGCACGGAGCAGCAGGCTGCCGCGGTCGAGGAGACGGCCGCTGCACTCGAGCAGGTCACGACTACGGTTCGCGACTCCGCCAAGCGCGCCGAGGATGTCGGCCATCTCGTCGAGCGCGCCCGCCTTGGCGCGGAGCGCTCCGGTGAAGTGGTTCGCAAGGCCGTCTCGGCCATGCAGCAGATCGAAAGATCCTCGGGCGAAATCAGCAGTATCATCAGCGTCATCGACGATATCGCCTTCCAGACCAACCTTCTGGCGCTGAATGCGGGTGTCGAGGCAGCCCGCGCGGGAGATGCCGGCAAGGGCTTTGCCGTCGTTGCCCAGGAAGTGCGTGAGCTGGCTCAGCGCTCCGCCAATGCCGCCAAGGAAATCAAGTCGCTGATCACGACGTCGAGCGATCAGGTCCATACCGGCGTGTCGCTCGTCGGCGAGACCGGCAAGGCGTTGGAATTGATCGTCTCCGAAGTACAGGAGATCAACCGTCATGTCGGCGCGATCGTCACTGCGACCCGCGAACAGTCGACCGGCCTGCAAGAGATCAACACGGCAGTCAACAACATGGATCAGGGCACGCAGAAGAATGCCGCCATGGTCGAGGAGCAGACCGCTGCAAGCCATGCGCTCGCCCGCGAAGCTGCGGCCCTCAACGAGCTGCTTCAGCAGTTCCGTCTCGGCAATGCCGCGCAGGCCGCACCCGTGCGGCCGGCCGCGGCAACGCCACGCTCAAGGCCGGTCGCTTCGCCGGCCCGCGCGTTGGGCCATACCGTTGCCAAGGCATTTGCCGGAAAGGCGACAGCGACGGCCGCCGCCGCGCGGGACGACTGGGAAGAATTCTGAGCTCTGACCGATCACCGGCCTGCGGGAATATTTCCGTAGGCCGGTGCACCGCGAATCACCTTCGTGAATTCTACCGGCCCGTCGCTTCGCGGCGGGCCTCGTCGTTTTTTGCACAGCTTATATAAGGCCGTCCTCCGCCAAAGCTTGTCCGAGTTTGGGGCAGCCGCACCGCAGCCGGGAGGCTCTTTGCCCCGTGGAACAGGGCGTTCGGGTCAGGAGCGTGTTTTCGGGCAGTCATCCTTTGGTCAAGATCTATTAAATATTTGATCGGCAGCGGGCTTGCTCTGAGCGATGAACCGCCATTTCTATAAAACGCAGGATGACCGCCGAGGGAGATTCGAATGGGACAGCTCGTCCGAGTTCCGGCCAACGAGACACAAAGACTTCTGGCCGTACGCTCCCTGAATGCGATTCACAGCAGTCCGACTCCGGAGCTCGCGATCCTTGCGGAACTGGCAAGAGGCGTGTTCGAGACACCCTATGCGGCGATCAACATCATCGATGAGGACTGGCAGCGTATCGCAGGGCAGGCGGGCTTGAAGATCGCTGAATGCTCCCGCGATATGTCGATCTGCACACGGGTCGTTTTCGACGACGAAATGCTCGTCATCCCCGATCTCGCAGACGACCCGGAGTTGGGAAACTTCTCTTTCGTCATCGAAGATCCGCGGTTCCGTTTTTATGCGGGCGCACCCGTGCGGCTGGAAGGTGGCTTGCCCGTGGGCGCTTTCTGCATTCTCGATCAGAAGCCGCGACAATTCTCGCCAGACGAAGAGCAGAAGCTGACACGGTTTGCACAGATCGCTGGCGCACTTCTGCGGCTACAGAAGACAAATCTGCTGATGGGGATAGCCGAGAATGGCTTGCGCACGGCCGCGATGACGGACCCGTTGACCCGTTTCCTCAATCGCTCGGCGCTTGAGGCGATCGTCGATGGCGCGCTGAGCACGGCGGTTGCAACCGGCAGCAATTTCGGCGTCCTCTATCTCGACATGGACGGCTTCAAGTCGATCAATGATCGCTTCGGTCACAATGTTGGTGACGAGGTTCTGTGCGAGGCTTCGGCGCGCATTCGTTCGGTCGTCCGCGCGGACGATATCGTTGTGCGCATGGGAGGCGACGAGTTTGCGATCTTCGTTCCGGATTCGCCCGACAGAAATGCGCTTGTGGCCCTGTCCGAACGGTTGCTTGCCGCCTTCAGGACGCCCTTTGCGGTGGACGGCGTGTCTATCTTCGCAAAGCTCAGCATCGGCGCTGCGCTTGCGCCGCACGATGGGGCGACGCGGGCGTTGTTGTTGAGGAATGTCGACTCAGCGCTTTATCAGGCAAAGGCCGCCGGCCGCGATCGCGTCGCGGTCTTCAACGTGCTTGATGCCTGATATGTCCGGACCTGATGGCATCAGGCAGCGGTAGAGCCGCTTGATTCTGGTGCTTACGCAGTTGCCTCGACGATACGGCCGTGGCCGAGAGCGCGGAAGACCGTCTGGACGATGCCGACGCGATCGAGGCCGGCCATCGCGTTCATGGCTTCGGGCTTGGCCTGTTCCACCCAGATATCGGGCATGACGAGCGAACGCACCTTCAGCCCGTGGTCGAGCAGACCGTCATTCGCAAGGAAATGCATGACCTGACTGCCAAACCCGCCGACGGAGCCTTCCTCGATGGTGATGAGGATCTCATGGTGGGCGGCAAGCTGGCGGATCAGGTCGTGATCGAGCGGCTTGGCGAAGCGTGCGTCCGCAACCGTCGTCGAAAGTCCGGCAGCATCGAGATCCTCTGCCGCGAGCAGGCTATCGGCCAGGCGCGTACCGAAGGAGAGCAGAGCTACCTTCGAGCCTTGCTTGACCACACGTCCCTTGCCGATCTCGAGGATCTGGCCGCGTTCCGGCAGATCGACGCCGACGCCTTCGCCGCGCGGATAACGGAAGGAGATCGGGCCGAGATCATAGGCGGCGGCGGTGCGTACCATATGCTTGAGCTCCGCCTCGTCAGCCGCGGCCATGACGACGAAGCCCGGCAGCGTCGCCAGGAAGGCGGTATCGAAGGAGCCGGCATGCGTCGGGCCATCGGCGCCGACGAAGCCGGCGCGATCGATGGGGAAGCGGACCGGCAGGCCCTGGATTGCCACGTCATGCACCACCTGGTCGTAGGCGCGCTGCAGGAAGGTGGAATAGAGGGCGGCAAAGGGCTTGTAGCCTTCGGCTGCAAGGCCGGCCGCGAAGGTCACGGCATGCTGCTCGGCGATGCCGACATCGAAACAGCGCTTGGGGAAGAATTCCTGCAACTTGTCGAGGCCGGTGCCGTTCGGCATGGCGGCGGTGATGCCGACGATCTTCTCGTCGAGCGTCGCTTCCTGCACCAAAGCGTCCGCAAAGACGCTTGTATAGCTCGGCGCATTCGGCTTCACTTTGGTCTGCGCGCCGGTGATGACATCGAACTTGTTGACGCCATGATATTTGTCGGCAGCCGCTTCGGCCGGGGGATAGCCCTTGCCCTTCTGCGTCACGACATGGATCAGCACTGGTCCCTGCGCATTGTCGCGCACATTGCGCAACACCGGCAGCAGGTGCTCGAAGGAATGACCGTCGATCGGGCCGATATGGTAGAAGCCCATTTCCTCGAACATGGTGCCGCCGGTCACGTAGCCCCGTGCGTGCTCGACCGCCCGCGTGATGGCGCGATCGACCTTCTTGCCGAGATAGGCGGTCAGCTTCTTGCCGAAATCCCGGAAGCCCATATAGGTACGGCCGGAGGCGAGGCGAGCGAGATAGGCGCTCATAGCTCCCGTCGGCGGGGCGATCGACATGTCGTTGTCGTTGAGGATAACGATCAGCCGCGCATCGAGCGCGCCGGCATTGTTCAGGGCTTCATAGGCCATGCCGGCCGACATCGCGCCGTCGCCGATGACGGCGATGACGCGGCGGTCGGTCTTGTCGAGCTCGGCAGCCACCGCCATGCCGAGACCGGCGGAGATGGAGGTCGATGAATGTGCGGCGCCGAAGGGGTCGTATTCACTCTCGGCCCGGCGCGTGAAACCGGAAAGGCCGCCTTCCTGGCGCAGCGTGCGGATTCGGTCGCGACGCCCGGTCAGGATCTTGTGCGGATAACACTGATGCCCGACATCGAAAATCAGGCGATCGTTCGGTGTATCGAAGACGCTGTGGATGGCGATCGTCAGCTCGACGACGCCGAGGCCGGCACCGAGATGTCCGCCGGTGCGCGATACCGCATCGATCATCTCGTCGCGCACTTCGCGGGCGAGCTGCGGCAATTCCCGGTCCTCCAGCTTTCGCAGGTCGGAAGGATATTGGACCTGGTCCAGCAGTGGCGTCTTTGGCATTTGTGTCAAGGCTGATGCCTCTTTCTTGCTATTCTTGGGCGACCGTCCGCCTTTACTTCAAAACAGATTGCGACAAAAGACGCCGAATTCAAGGTGATCCCGAACAAGAAACATGTGGGATTGTTATGAACCCGTTAGCCTTCCGGCAGAGGAATGAACTCTTCTTCGTCGCCCGGCACGATATCGAAGCGGCCGGTGCGCCATTCCTCCTTGGCCTTTTCGATGCGCTCCTTTGAGGACGAGACGAAATTCCACCAGATATAGCGCTTCGAATTGAGCGCCGCACCGCCAAAAAGCATGAGATGACAGCCTTTTTCGGCGGCTTCCAGCGTAATCGCATCGCCGGGACGGAAAACGAGGAGTTGATCCTGTTCGAAACGGTCGCCGGCGACGATGAGCGAACCGGAGAGAATATAGACGGCGCGCTCCTCGTGCGCTGCCCCAAAAGGAAACGTCTTGTTCGGCTGGAGCTGCAGATCGACGTAAAGCGTATCGGAGAAGGATTTGACCGGCGATTTCAGGCCTTCGAATTCGCCGATGACAACGCGTCCGGTCACTCCGCCATCGGCGATGACAGGCAGATCGCCTTTCTCCGTGTGCGCGAATGCGGGATCGATCTCTTCCTTATCGTCAGGCAGGGCGAGCCAAGTCTGCAGGCCGGACATGGCGAAGGGATGGTCGCGCAGGTTTTCCGGCGTCCGCTCGGAATGCACGATGCCGCGCCCGGCCGTCATCAGGTTGACGTCGCCGGGGCGGATGACCTTGGCCGTGCCGAGGCTGTCGAGATGGCGGATCTCGCCGTCGAACAGGTAGGTGACGGTGGAAAGCCCGATATGCGGATGCGGGCGGACATCGACCGCCTGGCCGGGCCGGAAAATTGCCGGGCCCATGCGGTCGAAGAAGATGAACGGCCCGACCAGCCGCCGCCGGCTGCTCGGCAGCGCGCGGCGTACGGAAAAACCGCCGAGGTCGCTGGTGCGGGGAATGATGAGGTTCTCGATCGCGTCGCAGGCGAAGGCGTCACCGGCCTGCGGATCGTTGCCTGGGAAGAAGGACATATCGGTTCTCCTTTCGGTTGGACCTCAACCTACCGGGAATATTCCTCAAACTCAAATTTTCCCGTCCGCCATCAGGCGCCATCAAGAGGTTCGGTGCCCTGAGGCTTGCCGGTGCGGTCGAGCCGGATCTTCTCGATGCGGTTTTCCGCGGCCGAAAGCAGTGCTTCGCAATGCTTCTTCAGCGCTTCGCCGCGCTCGTAGATGGCGATGGATTCGTCCAGGGCCACATCGCCGCGTTCAAGGCGGGCAACGATGCTTTCAAGCTCCGCCACGGCCTTCTCGAAGGAATAGCCCGAAACATCTGCCTTGGCGTTCTCGCTCATTATCAACCTCTCATCATGCGTAGAATATGCATCCCCGCCGACTCGGCGAGACCTTCCAGATCATAGCCGCCTTCGAGCAGGCTGACGACCCGGTTCTTGGCGCTGCGGTCGGCAACCTCGAGCAGCCGCCCCGTCGCCCAGTCGAAATCCTCGCCCGTCAGGTTCAATTGCGCTAGGGGATCGCGGTGATGGGCGTCGAAACCGGCCGAGATGATGATGAGATCCGGGCTGAAGTCTGTCAGTGCCGGCAGCACGCGCGATTTGAAGGCCTCGCGGAAATGGTCGCCGCCCGTATTGGGCGAAAGCGGTGCGTTGACGATGGTGTTGTGCTCCCCACGCTCGTCCTTCTTGCCGGTGCCCGGATAGAGCGGCATCTGATGGGTGGAACAGAAGAGGACGGAGGGATCGTCCCAGAAAATATCCTGCGTGCCGTTGCCGTGGTGCACATCCCAGTCGACGATGGCGACGCGTTCGGCGCCATGGGCCTTTTGCGCGTGGCGCGCGGCAATCGCGGCATTGTTGAAGAAGCAGAAGCCCATGGCCTTGGTCTTCTCGGCATGGTGTCCGGGCGGGCGGGCCGCGACGAAGACATTGTCGGCAGCCCCGGAAAAGACGTCATCGACCGCCGCCATGGCGCCGCCGATACCGTGCATGATCGCCTGCAGCGTCTTCGGGCTGGCATAGGTGTCGGCTTCGAGCTGGTTGATCTCACCCTCGTCGCCTCGGTCCGGCATCGATCGCAGCACGAAATCCAGATGTTCTTCGGGATGCGCAAGCAGGATCGCGTCCTCATGGGCGGGCGGCGCCTTTCGCCGGTCCAGCCGCTCGAAATTCGGGTGCTCCAACGCGATGTTCAGCGAGCGCAGCCGATCCGGTCGCTCGGGATGGCCAGGCGGAACAATATGTTCAAGAAAGATCGGATGTTCGTAAAGACGTGTGCTCATGGGACCAACCTATAGATGAGGTGTGACGCCTATTAAAAGGACATGGACCATGTCACTACAATGTCAACAATCCATCTTAACCACTTTGGCATGGCGCCGTTTACTTATCGAGGCGCGGTGTTAAGCTTTCATTAAGGTCAGTATGGCGTCGGCCAGGGTTGTTGCGTTATGGCGAGAGTAGAACGATCCGATGTCATCGAGGTAAGGGTGCCGCCGCGCGATGTCGACCGGCACGGCCAGATGTTTATCGCCTCCTACATCTCGCAGGCGGAAACCGCGCTTTCGAATTTCTGGCGCACCCGGCCGCTGGTCGACGACGAACCCATCTACATTGCCAAGAAGGCGTCGTGCTCTCTGCACCGCGCCTTGCATTATGACGATCTCGCCCGCTTCTCGGTCAGCGTCAACAAGATCGGCGGCAAGTCGATCGGTTTCATGGTCGCAGTCGAAACCGGCAACGAATTGGCGGCGGAGGTTGAAATTCTCTGGATGGCGGTGCGTGGCGACGAGCACGACCCGGTTTCGCTTCCGGAAGATACGCGTGACTGGCTCTATAAATATCTGGCCTGAGAGCTGCTAAGCGGCGCGTCGTTGCCGCAAAACCGCTGCGCACTTTTACCTGCCGTGCCTTAGCTCCGCTGCGGCAACAGCGGATAGCCCACCATCACCGCGCGGCCGACGAGGGCTGCGACGACGGCCTTGACGACATCGCCCGGCACGAAACCCAGCGACCCGAGAAAGGCTTTGCTGAAGCCGACATTAACGGCAAGCCAGGCGATGCCGAACGCATAGAGCACCACCACGCCACCGGCGACGGCGGCAATGAAGAAGCCGACGCCTTGGACGAGACCGCTCTGTTCCGGTTTCACCAGCTGCTCCGACAGATAACCGGTGACGAAGGCTGCGAAAATCCAGCCGACAAAGAAACCGGCCGTCGGGCCTGCAAACACCGCAAGGCCGCCGCGACCGCCCGACAGGACAGGCAGGCCGATCGTCACGAGCACGACCACCAGTAACACCGCGATCGTACCGCGCTTGGCGCCAAGGACCACGCCGGCAAGCATGACGCCGAGCGATTGGGCGGTGATCGGAACCGGGATGATGCCGATCGGGATCGGCGGCAAGAGGCCGAGCGCCACGATGATAGCGGCAAACAGCGCCGAGAGGACGAGATCGCGGGTGTTCATGACGGCTCCTTCGGAAAAAGACCTATGTTCATTGACGCCGAATGCCGCGCGCGTCAATCGCGGCGGCGATATTGTCCGCATCTCGCAGTGTCAGGATGATGAGCGGCGTAAGCGTCGTCGCCAGGCGAACCTTGATCCCGCGCGCCTGATGCGCTTCACGGATAGCATCATAGCGATCGAGGATTTCCGGCACGAAACGGATGACGAGGCCGATCGCAAGCCCGATATCGGCGGCCTTGAGCAGGCCAAGCCTTTCGAGCGGCATGGCGAGCGCCGTGATCTCATCAATGAAAGCTGACATCGATGTCGTCGCCGTCACGGTTGCGGCAAACAGTGCGAGCGCCGTCAGGCGTAGCGCAGTGACGATCGCCGCGTGCAGCGGGCCGACGAGGGCGGCGAAAATCGCGAGGACGGCAATCGAGATGAAGATGGGTCGCAGCCGCTTCAACGCTTCTCCAAATGGCAGGCCGCTGCGAAGATAGACGGCTGCACCGACAAGGTTTGCGCAGGCCAGCAGGGGGATGGATTGGGTCAGGAAGAGCAGGACGCCGAGTGCGGTCAGCGCGAGCAGTTTTACGCGCGGCGAAAGCCGATGCAGCCAGGTATCGACATCGACATGCAATGTCTGCATCAGGCGGCCAGCTCCCTGTAACGCGCAATCGCTTCCCCCGCGGGCGCATCGGCGAGGAGCCGACCCTGATCGAACAGCAGCACCCGCTCGAAATCCTCGAGCAGCGGCAGATCATGGCTGATGACGATGACGCTTTCCGGCAGGCCCATGACGGTCTTCTGCACCAGCGCCCGGTTCTTCAGATCGAGCTGGTTGGTTGGCTCGTCGAGAATGAGGATGTCGGGACCCGTTACCAGCACCGAGCAGAGGGCCGCCATCTGCAACTCGCCGCCGGAAAGCTCATGCGCGCGCCGCGAACCGAGATGGCTGGCGCCGAAGCGCCCGAGAACGCCTTCGACCGCTGCATTGATCTTCGCCTTGTCGTATCCGCGCGCTTTCAGCCCATAGGCGATGTCGTCGCGCACGATAGGCAGGATGATCTGGTTCTGCGGCGACTGGAAGATATAGCCGACCTTGCCAAGCACCTTGGCGGCATCGCTGACCGTGTCGAGGTCATTGACGGTGACGCGCCCCGTCGTTGGCTTGACGAGCCCGTTGATCAACCGTGCAAAGGTCGTCTTGCCGGAACCGTTGAGGCCGATCACGCCGATGCGGCGCTCCCGAAGCGTCAGGCTGAGCGGCGACAGCGCAGTACGCGCGCCGTAATTGACGCCGGCATTGTCGAACCGAATATCCAAGCGGCTTTCCTATTCCGTGGCACAGTCGCGGAGCTATAGCGCATTGCGTCGATTTATCAAATCAACGCCTCTTTGAAAGCATGGGAATTTATGCCTATGATCGCGCCATGACGAATCTGCTCTCGAATCGCGATGCCCGCCGCGTGTTCCTTGCCAAGCAGGGGCTCGCCAATCCACCGAACCGCGCCTTGACCAAGGCGGGCCTGCTGCAACTCATCCACGACATCGGCTTCGTGCAGGTGGACAGTATCGCCACCGTCGAACGCGCCCATCATCAGATCTTGTTTTCTCGCAACCAGACCTATCGGCGCGAGCATCTGACGGAGCTTCTGGAAAAAGACGGCGCGCTCTTCGAGAACTGGACGCATGACGCCTCCATTCTGCCGAGCGCCTTCTTCGTCTATTGGAAGCACCGTTTCCGCCGCGAGGACGAGGCGATCATCGCGCGCTGGCGCAAATGGCGCGGGGAGGGCTTCGAGGATGCCTTCGAGGAAACCTACGAGCGCGTGCTGAAGAATGGCGCGATCACCGCGCGCGAGGTCAAGGCGGAGGATCATGTCTCCGGCGGCTGGTGGAACTGGCATCCCAACAAGACGGCGCTCGAATATTTCTGGCGCACCGGCAAGTTTGCGATTGCCGGTCGCACCAACTTCCAGAAGGTCTATGATCTCGTCGAACGCGTGCTGCCGAGCCATTTCCATGAGCCGGAAGTCGAGCACGACGAATTCGTCGATTGGGCCTGCCGCAGCGCGCTGCAGCGCCTTGGCTTCGCCACCTCCGGCGAGATTGCCGCCTTCTGGGATCTGGTGACGCCGCAGGAAGCCAAGATCTGGGTCGAGACGCATCGCGACGAACTGACCGAAGTGCTGATCGAACCTGCCGGCGGCGGCAAGCCTCGCCCTTCTTTCGCCTATCTCGATTTCCACGACACACTCGACAACCACGCCGAAGCGCCGGCACGCATTCGCGTTCTCAGCCCCTTCGATCCGACCTTGCGCGATCGCAACCGCACCGAACGCCTCTTCGGCTTCTTCTACCGCATCGAAATCTTCGTGCCCGAGCCGAAGCGCGAGTACGGCTATTATGTCTTCCCGCTCCTGGAAGGAGACCGTCTGATCGGCCGGATCGACATGAAGGCTGACCGCAAGGCAGGCACCCTTGACGTCAAGCGCCTGTGGCTGGAGCCTAGCGTCAAGGCATCGGCTGGCCGGCTGGAGAAGCTGGAAGCCGAGTTGGAACGCGTCGCCCGCTTCACCGGCGTTGAAAAGGTTGTTTTTCTCGAAGGCTGGCGGGGATGACTACCTCCCCCTTGAGGGGGGAGGTCGCGCGAACGCGCGGGTGGGGGTGACAGTTGGTTGACTGAGGTGGCCGAAGCGATCACCCCACCCCGGAGCTTCGCTCCGACCCTCCCCCTCAAGGTGAGGGTGGCGTCAGCAGATTTCCGCTTTGGTGATCTTGATGCCGAATTTTTTGAAGCCGACATGACGTTGCTTGCTGTTGCCAATCTGTAGCAAAATCACTTCCTGGGGTTCCAGCTAGGCGTCAAACAGAGGGGAGGGGCCATTGTCGTTGCCAATTCTCGAAGGCCGCAATGTCAGGCTCCGTCAGCCATGTGACGGAGATGCCGATGTGCGTTTCTCCTTGGGCACGAATGCCGAGATTTCGGAAATGTACGGTATCAACAAGGAAGACATCAAGCCTGTGACCAGAGAGGGCGCGGCTAGATGGGTACAGCTGTTTGCCGAGCGCCCATATGCCTGGGTCATCGAAATCAACGGAGTCTTTGCCGGAGAAATCAGACTGGACAACGTCAACGCGCTGGACAAGCGCGCGACGATGGCCATCGGCATCAGCAATCCCGCCTTGCTCGGCAAAGGTTTTGGCACCGAAGCGATCACTCTTCTGCTGCAGCACGCCTTTGGCGACATGGGGCTGCATCGCATCGGAATACGCGTGCTCGCCTATAACAAGCGTGCCATCCGCGCCTATGAAAAGTGCGGCTTCATCATCGAGGGACGGGAGCGTGAGACGGCTTACGTCAACGGCAGCTGGCACGACGACATCATGATGGGCCTGCTGGATCGCGAGTTTTTGTCAAAGGGATTGTGAGGTCGTTGTGAAAGCGGTCTTGCAATGCCATCGCCTAAAATGCTTGCGGTAGGGCAAAAGCGGATGCGCCGCGCTTTATTTGGTCTATCAAAAATCAAAGTGTAGGGGGTTACTTGCCTGCCTATCTCACCGGCAATTCATAGCTGTGTTTCAGCGTTTCCATCGGCACATCCGTCTTGACGTTCAGCACGCTGGGGATACGGGTCAGATAGTCGGCCTGGAAGCGCCAGTAGCTATGCAGGTCCGTGGTGACGATCCGCAGGATTGCATCGCACTCCCCGGTCGTCAGGTGGCATTCGACCACTTCCGGAAATCGCCGTATGGCCTCGCCGAACTGAACCGTTATCTCGGCGTCCTGCGTCTTGAACCAGACGCGCGCAAAGACGGTAAGACCAGCGCCGACTTTTGTGGGATCAAGCACGGCAACATAGTGGTCAATAACACCAGCTTCCTCCAGCAACCGTACCCTGCGCAAGCAAGGCGAAGGCGACAAGCCGACCTCCTTGGCCAATTCCACATTGGAGATACGCCCATTTCGCTGAAGCACTCGCAAGATACGGCGATCGATATCATCCAGATTCATTGGCGCTTTAAGCCTCATAATCGAGGAAATTTGGCACTTTATGCCAAATTTCGCTGTCTGCTCGCTTTCTTCGCAAGGTCATTGCGTAGTGGTTAGCTTAACATTCCATCCATCCAATACGAAGATGGAAACGCAATCATGCCGAAAAAGCTCAAGAAGATCGTGCTCTCCTATTCAGGCGGTCTCGATACCTCGATCATCCTGAAATGGCTGCAAGAAACCTATAAGTGCGAAGTGGTGACCTTCACCGCCGATCTGGGCCAGGGCGAGGAGCTGGAACCAGCAAGGAAGAAGGCCGAGATGCTGGGGGTCAGGGACGTCCGGATTGTGGATGTCCGCGAAGCGTTCGTGCGCGACTTCGTTTTCCCGATGTTCCGCGCCAATACGCTTTACGAAGGCCAGTATCTTCTTGGCAGCTCCATTGCCCGTCCGCTGATCGCAAAGCATCTTGTCAGCATTGCCCAGGAGGTCGGCGCCGATGCGATTGCCCACGGAGCGACCGGGAAGGGCAATGACCAGGTCCGCTTCGAGCTGACCGTCAATGCTCTTGATCCTTCGATCGAGATTGTCGCCCCATGGCGCGAATGGGCCATTCAGTCCCGGGCGCAACTGATTGATTATGCCGAAAGGCATCAGATCCCCATCCCCAAGGACAAACGCGGGGAAGCGCCTTTCTCGATCGATGCAAATTTGTTGCATACCTCGACCGAAGGCAAAGTGCTCGAAGATCCCGCCGATATCGCGCCGGATTACATCTATCAGCGCACGGTCGATCCTATGGATGCACCCGATCTGCCGGAGGCCATCACCATTGGCTTCGAGATGGGCGATGCAGTTTCCCTCAATGGTGAGAGGCTGTCGCCGGCCGCGCTGCTAACTTTACTCAACGAATTCGGTGGTAGGCATGGAATTGGCCGGCTCGATCTCGTTGAGAACCGCTTTGTCGGCATGAAATCGCGCGGGGTCTACGAGACACCCGGCGGTACGATTTTGCTGGCGGCTCACCGGGGGATCGAGTCGATCACGCTGGACCGCGCAGCTGCTCATCTGAAGGATGAGATCATGCCGCGTTATGCGGAGCTGATCTACAATGGCTTCTGGTATTCACCGGAGCGGGAAATGCTGCAGGCGCTGATCGATATGAGCCAAACCTATGTGACCGGCGAAGTGACGGTCAGACTCTACAAGGGGTCGGCGAGCGTCATCGCCCGCAATTCTCCTCATTCGCTCTACTCCGCCGACCTTGTCACTTTCGAGGAAGGCTCGGGCAGCTACGACCATCACGATGCCGAAGGATTTATCAAACTCAACGGGTTGCGCCTTAAGAACTGGGCCGCACGTAATAGCAAATCGGGCCAGCAAGGCTGGGCGCAAAATTCATAAGCGCAGCGGAAATGAGCCGGGCTTGAGGAAGCGGACTGCATCAACACCTCCCTCTTGAGGGGGGCGGTCGCGCGGGTGACAGTTGGTTGAGCTCGGCAAGCCGCAGCGATCACCCCACCCCGGAGCTTCGCTCCGACCCTCCCCCTCAAGGTGAGGGTGAAAGTCAGCAGATTTCCGTCTTGGCGATCTTGATGCCAAAACCTTCGAGGCCGACATAGTGGCGTTCGCGGCTGGTGAGCAGCTTGATCGAGCTGACGCCGAGATCCTTGAGGATCTGTGCGCCCAGGCCGATTTCCAGCCATTCGCTGTCGCGTGTCTGGGCTTCGGCATGAGCCTCGCGGCCAGCCTGGCGCGATTTGCGGCCGTTGTCGATATGGCCGACGCCGACGGAGCCTTCGCGCAGATAGACGATGATGCCGCGACCCTCTTCGGCGATCTTCTTCATGTAGAAATCGACCGGGCTGTTCTTGCCGAAAATGTCCTCGGCGACGTTTTCCGGATGCAGGCGGACCGGGATGTCGATGCCGTCGCGGATATCGCCGAAGACGACGGCGAGGTGCTGCATCGGGTCCCAGGGCAGCGAATAGGTATGGGCGCGCGCCTTGCCGAACGGCGTCTCGACATCGAAGCTGGCGCCGAGTTCGATCAGCGTTTCCTTGCGCTGGCGATAGGCGATGAGGTCGGCGACGGAGACGAGCTTCAGCCCGTGCTGCTCGGCAAAGCTCACCACCTGCTGGCCACGCGTCACCGTGCCGTCGTCATTGACGAGTTCGCAGATGACGCCGATCGGCGGCAGGCCGGCAAGCTTGCAGAGATCGACGGCGGCTTCGGTATGGCCGGAACGCATCAGCACGCCACCCTCGCGGGCAACGAGCGGGAAGATATGGCCGGGACGGACGAAATCTGTGGGACCGACATTCGGGTTGGCGAGATTGCGCACCGTCAGCGTGCGATCGTCGGCGGAAATGCCCGTCGTCGTGCCATGCTTGAAGTCGACCGATACGGTGAAGGCTGTGGTATGCGCGGAATCGTTTTCCGCCACCATGGCGTTCAAGTTCAGGCGCTTGGCCTCCTCGCGCGGCATCGGCGTGCAGACGATGCCGGAAGTGTGCCGAACGATGAAGGCCATCTTGTCGGGCGTGCAGTGAACGGCGGCGACGATCAAGTCGCCTTCGTTTTCACGGTCGTTATCGTCCATGACGACGACGATCTCGCCGGCCTCGAAGGCCCTGATAGCATCGACAACACGCTTCTGGTCGTAAGGCATCTCGAAATTCCTATCTCTCTCGGCCCGTCTGGCCGCGATCCCTCAGATAATGGTCGGCAACGGCACAGGCAACCATGGCCTCGCCGATCGGCACGGCACGAATGCCGACGCAGGGATCGTGGCGGCCCTTGGTGCGCACATCGACATTGTTTCCGTCCGCGTCGATCGATTGGCGTTCCGTCAGGATCGAGGAAGTCGGCTTGATGGCGAAACGAGCGATCACCGGCTCGCCGGTGGATATGCCGCCGAGGATGCCACCGGCATGATTGGAGAGGAAAATCCGCTTGCCGTCGTTGCCCATGCGCATCGCATCGGCATTCTCCTCGCCGGTCAGTTCGGCGGACGCGAAGCCTTCGCCGATTTCGACGCCCTTGACGGCGTTGATCGACATCAGCAGCGAGGCGATATCCTGGTCGAGCTTGCCATAGATCGGCGCGCCAAGACCCGCTGGCACGCCTTCGGCGACGACTTCGACGACAGCGCCGATCGAGGAGCCTGCCTTGCGGATGCCGTCGAGATATTCTTCCCACACCGGCACGATTTCGGGATCGGGAGCGAAGAACGGGTTCTGGTCGACCTGCGCCCAATCCCAGTTGGCGCGGTTGATCTTGTGCTTGCCGATCTGCACCAGCGCACCGCGGATCGTCACACCGGGCACGACGAGGCGGGCGATGCCGCCGGCGGCGACGCGCGCCGCCGTTTCGCGGGCCGAGGAGCGGCCGCCGCCGCGATAGTCGCGGATGCCGTACTTGACGTCATAGGTATAGTCGGCATGGCCGGGGCGATAGCGCCTCGCGATCTCGCCATAATCCTTCGAGCGCTGGTCTGTGTTTTCGATCAGCATCGAGATCGGCGTGCCCGTTGAGATCATGGTCTCGCCGTCCTCGTCGAACATCACACCGGACAGTACCTTGACCAGATCGTCCTCGCGTCGCTGTGTGACGAAACGGGACTGGCCTGGCTTGCGCTTGTCGAGCCAGACCTGAAGATCCTCGAGCTTGAAGCGGAGGCCGGGAGGGCAACCGTCGACGACGCAGCCGAGTGCCGGCCCGTGGCTTTCGCCCCAGGTGGTGACGCGGAAGAGGTGACCGAATGTATTGTGCGACATGAAAAACGACCGGATTGGTGCAGCCTGACGGGCAGGCCGCGTCTTGTCTCTTGCAATTTCGGCCCACTCATAGAGCATGATGCCGAAAAGTGTAAGCGATTTTCGGGCGACGTCACGCTCTACCTATTTGATTCCAGTGCCAGATGATCGAGGCCGGTCGGGTCTCGATCATCTGGCGGAGCCAAAATGCCGGCAAGACAAAATCTTTCTTTCCAGCAGACCCGAAACGGTTGCCGTTGCCACCTTCCGTTGCGCCATCATTATGGTAAACAAAGATTAATCCCTGCTGTGGATTGTGACGATGCATTCACCAATTGGGCGAGCAAGGCCACTATTGCGGGCAACTTCCGCCATATTCGCAGTGTTCTTTACGACGCATAAGAAATCACAATTGAATTTGACCTGAAGGGTAACGACGATGCGCTTTTTTGTAGCGACGCTTTTGGCCACGGCAAGCTTGCTTGCGCCCGTCGCAGGCTTTGCCGAAAGCGCGGATGTCGAGGCTGTCATCAAGAAGGTCGATACCAAAAATTACAGCATCACGCTGGATGACGGCAAGAACTATCAGGTGCCGGAGGATTTCGATTTCAGCGGCCTGCAGGCGGGCGTGAAGGTCGTCGTCTTCTATACCGAAGTCGATGGCAAGCGCGTCGTCAACGACCTCGATATCGTTCAGTAAATAACGCTGCCGCCGGGCAACCGGCGATCCGGGCGGATTGTCCGCATCTAAAATGATTGTTCTTCCATGATCCCAGAGTACGCAGCCATCTGCGCCTGATCGAGGACAGTCCTACATCCAACCGATGATCTTCATTTCGGGATCGACTTTCAGGATCTGGTCCTGATGGATCGGGATTTCCGCCGCCTCTTCCTTGTCGACATCGCCGATCAGACGAAACAGCGTGCGGATGACGCCGCCATGTGTGACGCAGACCGTGGGGCGATCGACCGATGCCAGCCATGAGCCGATACGCCAGGAAAGGATTTCATAGCTTTCGGCGTCATCGCCTGGCGGGATGAAATCCCATTTGTTTGCCTTGCGTTCGGCAAGCCTGTCGGGCGCGGTCGCCTTCAATTCCTTGAGGGTAAAGCCTTCCCAGGCGCCGAAGGACAGCTCGACCAATCTCTCGTCGGTGCGATAGTCCTTGGGAGGCAGGCCCATGGCATCACGCGCGATTTCCATGGTTTCGCGGGTACGCCGCAATGGGCTGGCGACGAAATCGAAGGGTATGTTTTCGAAGGCGAGGATTTCGGCGAGATCAATACCATTCTGTCGCGCTTGTTCGCGGCCGATGGAATTCAGATCGATATCCTTCTGACCTTGCAGCCGGCGCTCGGCATTCCAGTCGGTCTGACCGTGGCGTATCACATAGAGGATGGGCGACACGGTCAGCTTCCTGTTTGGTCAGTCCTTCGCGACGGAAATGTCGGGCGCGTCCACGGCCTTCATGCCGACCGTATGATAGCCGGAATCGACGTGGTGGATTTCGCCGGTAACGGCCGTCGAGAGATCGGACAGCAGATAGAGGGCCGAGTTGCCGACTTCGTCGATTGTAACAGTCCGCTTCAGCGGCGCGTTATACTCGTTCCACTTCAGGATATAGCGGAAGTCGCCGATGCCGGAAGCTGCGAGCGTCTTGATCGGGCCAGCCGAAATTGCGTTGACGCGAATGCCGCGGCTGCCGAGATCGACTGCGAGGTAGCGCACGCTTGCTTCGAGAGCCGCCTTGGCCACACCCATGACGTTGTAGTGCGGCATGACCTTTTCCGCACCATAATAGGTGAGGGTGATCATAGAGCCGCCGTCATTCATGATTCGCTCGGCGCGCTGTGCAACTGCCGTGAAGGAATAGACCGAGATGTCCATCGTCTTCGTGAAGTTGTCGCGGCTGGTATCGAGGTAACGGCCGGTCAGTTCGTCCTTGTCGGAAAACGCGATGGCGTGCACGACGAAATCGATCTTGCCCCATTTGGCTTCCAGCGCATCGATGACGGCATCGATCGTCGCCGGCTCGGTGACGTCGCAATGGCCTGCCATGAAGGCGCCGAGTTCCTGAGCGAGCGGCTCGACGCGCTTCTTCAGAGCGTCGCCCTGCCACGTCAACGCGATTTCGGCTCCGGCTTCCGAACAGGCCTTGGCAATACCCCACGCTATCGAACGGTTGTTTGCTACGCCGAGGATGACGCCGCGTTTGCCTGCCATGAGGCCAGTGGATTGAGCCATATTCTGCTCCCTTGAACTTTCGAATGACCCTGCCTATGGCATAGGCCGTTCCCCTGTTCAAGCATCGTAAAGATCATCAACTGTTAGGGATCGTAACAAAGGGTGCTGTTGTCACCAAAATTTCACAGGAAAAGTCCTTCGCGCATGCTGCGCATGAGATCCATGACCTTATCGTCGGGTTTTTCCCACAGCATCAGCCGCAATTCGACGATGAGATCGCCTTTTCCGCCATTGCCGTCGGGCAATCCCTCGCCGGAAATGCGAACGACCTGATCCGAACCGGACCAGGCCGGCACCGTGATCTTGACCGGCCCGTTCAATCCTTCGATCATGGTCTCGTAGCCGAGGACTGCGTTCTCGATGGTAACGGGCAGGATCGTACGCACATCGCTGCCGTCGAGCGTGAAGCGCCCGTCTGTCGATAGATGAACGGTCACGGCGACGTCTCCACGCAGCATGCCCTGCAGTTTCAGTCCCTGGCCCTTGAGATGAAGCACCTGGCCATTGGAGATATCGGTCGTTGCCTGGAAGCGCGCCTCGCGACTGTCGGGCAGCGGAACCGTGATCCAGCGGCTCTTCAGCATGTCCTCGATGGTCACTGTGGCTTCGGCGGCCACCTCCGGGGTTTTCTCCGGCGGCTTTTCGGGGGCGCTGCCGCCCGTGATACGTCGGACCAGCGAGCCGAGAATGCCGAAGGCGGATCGAGAGCCGGCTGAAGCGGTTGCGAGCTGCTCTTCTTCCGTCTGCTGCTCTTCCGGCAATGCAGTATTGGGCTGCTCTTGCGGCTTTTCAGCCTGCCGCGCGCCGGCTTCCGCCGTAGCTTGGGCCTGCTGCGTCTGCGCCGCCTTCACTCCGAAAATACGCTCGACCATGTCTTCCGGAGATTCGGCGGCATTGCTTTGCTGGCTGGAGGCTGCGGAAGCGGCCGCCTTACGAGCATTGGCCCGGGCGAGTTCTTCCATGATCTTGTCGGCATTGGCGCGTGCTGCCTTGGCCCGCTCGGCAGCGTCGCGCGCCGCCTGCCGCTGCTGGATGATCGTCTGCTCCTGGTTCTGGCCCTTTGCCTCGGCCATGCGCGCGATCTGATCGTAGCGGCTGCGCTTTTGCGGGTCCTTCAGCGTCTCGTAGGCTCGGCCGATTTCGGCAAAGCGCTCCGACGCCGTTGGGTCGCCCAGATTGTGATCGGGATGGGCGGTCTTCGCCAGACTGCGCCAGGCGGCCTTGATTTCGTCAGCCCCCGCATCCTTCCTAACGCCCAGCACCTTGTACGGATCGCGCATCTTTCCCGCCATTATTCATGGATGTGCTCAGCCCCATCGCAGCACCCCAAGCAAAGACCTCGTTGATAGCGCTTCGCCGTCCTGCTTCCTGTCATGGGAAGCAAGCATGGTGCGCCGATGAGCCGATCCTGCGGGAAAAGTTGCTAATCAGGCGTTACGGCGGGTGGGAGCAGGCAATCCCCATTTCGAGGCATGGTTAGCCGATTGCTAACGGCTGATAGCTGGAACCAGCAGGAGGCGGATAGGGAGTGCCCCGCCCATATGCTCGAACGGCTGTCTTCACCGGGAGGCGGAATTAATAGGAGAGGCTGCGATCAGCCTGCCTGCTGGAAGCTCAGCAGTTGCCACTCGCCAAGACCGACCAGGCAGGTCCTGCCGGAGAAGTTGGCAACGCCCTGATAGGAATGCCGGCTGGTGCGGAATTGGCGGCAGACCACGCCGGACGCGTTGCTTTCGATGATGGCGTCGATAACGCCGGCGCTGCCGGTCGACGTGTTTGCCCATGGTATGGGCTGGCCGTTGAGCTTGTGAAGGTCCGCCGAGGTGACGGCATTGCGCACGGTGGTTTCGTCGGAGATGCTGTCGGTCGTTACCGGGGCCGTTGGCACAGTGCCGGTGGAAACGCTACGGTCCACCTTGGCCGAGCTCAGATAGTCCATGCCGCCGCCGACGCAGCCGCCAAGAGCAAAGAGGGAGACCAGGGCGACAGCCATCGTCACGCCTTTTGCAAGCTTGCGCTTTGTATGAACGATCGACTTTGCTATGACTTCCATCCGAACATTTCGGCCAGCCAGAGGGGCCAGCGGTTATCAGGAATTGCGGAGCATTTGAATTAATATGTCGGAAAACGAGTTAACAAGCGGTGACTTCACCGAACAGAACGAACCTTTCACTCTTTTTGCATCCTGGCTGCGCGAAGCTGAGACCACCGAGCCGAACGATCCGAACGCGGTCGCGCTTGCAACGGTGGATAAGGATGGCTTGCCAAATGTCCGCATGGTTCTTCTGAAGGGTTTCGATAGCGACGGATTCGTATTCTATACGAATTTCGAGAGCCAGAAAGGCCAAGAAATTCTTTCCCAGAAGAAAGCCGCCATGTGCTTCCACTGGAAGTCGCTGCGTCGCCAGGTGCGCCTGCGCGGCTTGGTTGAGGTGGTGAGCGACAAGGAAGCCGATGAATATTATAAGACGAGAGCCCGCGGCAGCCGCATCGGCGCCTGGGCCTCGAAGCAGTCTCGCCCCCTTGAAGGTCGTTTCGCGCTTGAGAAGGCGGTTGCCGAATATACCGCCCGCTATGCCATCGGCGACATTCCGCGCCCGCCTTACTGGTCAGGCTTCCGCATCCGGCCGCTCTCGATCGAATTCTGGCACGACCGCCAATTCCGCCTGCACGACCGCATCGAATTTCGTCGCGACGTGCCTGAGGGTGCCTGGCAAAAGGTGCGGATGTATCCCTAAAGTGCTGCGATCATTACGCGCTGGCAGCTTTAGGCGTCTGATTTTGCGAATGTCGTTGTTGCGAATCCGCCGCGCATTTTTGCGCGACGTGCTTTGAGACCTATGCCGTTTCCCGGCGCCCCATCAGCCGCATGGGGATGCCGGAGGCGAGGGCGGACGCATAGCGCGGCTTCTGATAGTGGCCGTTCAGCGACAGTCGCGGCAGCAGCATCGGCGCATCGCCGTTGGTTGCCGTGATTGTGCCGGGGCGCGTGGTGACGCCGACGGAAAAGCCAAGTTCAGCAGCAAGCCGGCCTTCGCGCGGCGAGACGGCTTCGCTCGTGCCATAGGGATAGGCAATCGCCGTTGGCCGCTTTCCGGCGATATCCGCGACATATTCGGCCGAAAGCGCCATCTCCGCCGCCGCTTCCGCCTCCGTGAGCCTCGCCAATGCCCTGTGGCTCACCGTATGCGCGCCGAGCGAAGCAAGGGGATGGCGAGCAAGCTGCCCTAATTCGCCTCGATCCAGGATCGAGGCGCTGACGATGCCGAGCGGCTCCAGTCCATGACGCCTGGCAAGTTCATCGATGCGCCCGACGGCTTCGCTTTCCTCATGAGTGTGGACGAAGGCGGCGAAGCGGGCAAATGCCGTGTGCTTCTGGCCGTCCTTGCCGAGCGGCAGGAATTCGTTTCCCGACCCGAAATCGAATGTCAGCCGATCGAGCCGGCCAAGCAGCTCGGCCAGCGTCTCCCACCATATGCTGTGGGTTCGCTCCGAAAGCCCCTGGGCGACGAAAACGGTGAAGGGTGCATTGTGGCGCTCGAAGACCGGCAGCGCGTGATCGAGATTGTCGCGATTGCCGTCATCGAGCGTGAAGGCGACGAAGGGCGGCTTGCCCGCGGCGTCTTTCGCTCTCAAGGGCAACGCATCGAGCGCGATGAACTCGTAGCCATCCTGTTTCAGCCGCGCGATCGCCCGGTCGAGAAAGTCGGGAGAGACCTCCAGATGTGCGTTCGGCGCAAAGCGGCGGGGAAGGGCAGGGCGGACGTGGTGAAGGGTGAATATCGTGCCAAGGCCAGCCACGCCGCGCATCAGCCCGGCACCCTTCAAAATTGCGGCAGCCTCAAGCCCGCTGGAGATCATCGTGCGCTTGAGGCGGACCTTGATGCCCTGTTCCATGCGGCTCGACCCGGTTGACGACTGTCAACGCTGTAGCGCATCCCCGTTAAACCTTACTGAATCTTCGTCATAATTTCCAATGTGTTAATGGTTATTTTACCAGGAAAGGCAAAATTGAGGAACTATCGAGGCTGTTGCCTCAATATCGCACCGGTATCAGGCTTTTTGTCGCAAAATCATACAGGGATTGATGCGGTGTGTTGGCATTCTTTCGGTTGGGGACAATTATGAAACGACTTTTGATGGCTTTGTCTGCGGCCGTCTTGCTATTGAGCGCTCCTGTAGCGAGCTTCGCGGGCAGCGCCTATTTCATCATGGATGCGAAGACCGGCAAGGTGCTGGCATCGAGCAATGCGGATGACCTCAACCATCCGGCATCGCTGACCAAGATGATGACCTTGTACATGACCTTTGAGGCCATTCACCGCGGCAAGCTGAGCTGGAACACGAGGATACCGGTCTCGCGCGCCGCCGCCGCCAAGCCGCCGACCAAGCTCGGCCTGAAGCCCGGCGGCACCGTGACCGTGCGCGAAGCCGTCGATGGCATGATCATCAAGTCGGCCAACGATGCCGCCGCCGCCATGGCGGAAGCGCTCGGCGGCAGCGAAAGCGGCTTTGCCCGGCTGATGACGCAGAAGGCACGCGAAATCGGCATGCGCCGCACTACCTTCCTGAATGCGTCCGGCCTTCCGAACATGCAGCAGTGGACGACCGCCCGCGACATGTCGACGCTCGCCGTCGCGCTCATCAATAACTACCCCCAGGAATACCGGCTCTTCTCGCAGGCGAGCTTCAATTACCGCGGTCATTATGTGCGCGGCCACAATAATCTGATGTATCGCTACGAAGGCATGGACGGCATCAAGACCGGCTACACCAATGCCTCCGGCTTCAATCTTGTCAGCGCCGTACGCTCCGGCAATCGTCGCGTCATCGGCGTCGTCATGGGCGGCGCCACGGCGCGCGGCCGCGATGCGCTGATGGCCTCGCTGCTCGATCGCTATGTGTCGAAGGCAAGCCCGGTTGCCTCGTCGCGACTGCTGGCGAGCGTCGGTGGCGGCAAGGTGGCCAAGCAGGTTGAAGTCGCGTCCGCATCGAACGACGTTGCCATGGACGTCGATACGCAGACGACCGCGGCCACGCCGCGCAAGCGCACCGAGGTTGTTCCGATGGCATTTGCCGCCGCCTCCAACGTCACCGTACCGATGGACCGTCCGGCTGCGATGGACGAGATCCTCGTTGCCAACAAGCCGGCAGCGAGCGGCAGCTGGCAGGTGCAGATCGCTGCAACCCCGACGGCGCAGGCAGCCAAGGATCTGCTCTCTGAAGCGAAGTCCAAGGCCGGTAACGCGCTCGCCAATGCATCGCCCTACACCGAAGCCGTCGGCAAGGGTGGCAATACCGTCTATCGCGCCCGCTTCGTCGGCTTTACGAGCCGCGACGATGCAAATTCGGCTTGCTCCGCATTGAAGCGCAAGGACTTCGATTGCATGCTGCTGCCGAGCAAGGGCTGAGCACCCTCCCAATTGAATGAAAGCGAGCCGGTGGAGCCAATCTCCGCCGGCTCGACTTTTTGAGGGGAATCGTTCAACGATGTCGAGAACGTAAAGGGAACGACATCCATGCTAAACGATCTGATGAAGCAATTCGAAGCGGCTTCGGTGACCTATGCCGCCGATAACGGCCTGGAACGCGACGACGATTGGTTCGTGCTGAAGCTCCAGGAGGAGATGGGCGAATTGATCCAGATCTGGAACCGGATCACCGGCCGGGGACGGCGCAAGGGCATGAGCGATGCGGATCTGGCAACGGCACTCGCCAATGAAACGGCCGATGTGCTCGGCCATATTCTTTTATTCGCGCATCGCAACGGCCTGGATCTTCCCGGCGCCATCGAGCGCAAATGGCTCTTCCGCCCCCAGGAGTGACAGACGCCCGGGGGATGATGCGGGCAGGGATTAAGCCTTGGTGCCGCCGACCGTGATCTGGTCCATCCTGAGGTGCGGCTGACCAACGCCGACGGGAACCCACTGGCCCGCCTTGCCGCAATTGCCGACGCCGGTGTCGAGCTTCATGTCGTTGCCGATCATCGTGACGCGTTTCATCGCATCCGGGCCGTTGCCGATCAGCATGGCGCCCTTGATCGGAGCGCCGACCTTGCCGTCCTCGATGAGATAGGCCTCAGTGCAGCCGAAGACGAACTTGCCCGAGGTGATGTCGACCTGGCCGCCGCCGAAGGAAACGGCATAAATGCCCTTCTTCACCGAGGCGATGATTTCTTCCGGCGTCTTGTCGCCGCCGAGCATATAGGTGTTGGTCATGCGCGGCATCGGCGTATGAGCATAGCCCTGGCGGCGGCCGTTGCCGGTCGCCTTCATGCCCATCAGTCGCGCATTCTGCCGGTCTTGCATGTAGCCGACCAACTTGCCGTTCTCGATCAGTACATTGTAGGCCGAAGGCGTGCCTTCGTCGTCGACCGTGATCGAGCCGCGGCGATTCTCTATCGTACCGTCGTCGACGACGGTCACACCGGGCGCGGCCACCATCTGACCCAAAAGCCCGGCAAAAGCGGAGGTCTTCTTGCGGTTGAAATCGCCTTCCAGCCCATGACCGACGGCTTCGTGCAGCATGACTCCAGGCCAGCCGGAGCCGAGCACGATGTCCATCGTGCCGGCGGGTGCCTCGATCGCCTCGAGATTGACGAACGCCTGGCGCAGGGCTTCGTCGGCGCCGTGGTGCCAATTGTCCTCAGCGACGAAATCACCGAAGCCGATGCGGCCGCCCGTGCCGAAGGAACCGGCTTCCTGCCGGTCGCCGTCGCCGACGATGACGGAGATGTTGACGCGCGTCATCGGCCTGACATCGCGCACGCGGTGGCCGTCGGCGCGCAGAATGTCGACGACCTGCCAGCTCGCGGCAATCGACGCCGTCACCTGGCGCACCTTGTCGCTCTTGTCGCGCAGATAGCTGTCGATCCGCTGCAGGAGTTTCGCCTTTTCCTCGAAGCTCGGCGTGCCGATCGGGTTCTCGTCGCCGTAGAGCACCTTGTTGGTGCGCTGCGGGGCGGCGGCGTAGGAGCCGGCATAGCCCGACGTCACCGCGCGCACGGCGTCGGCGGCGCGCTTCAGCGCGGCCTCGGAGAGATCGCCCGCATGGGCATAGCCCACCGCTTCGCCGGCAACCGCACGAAGACCGAAGCCCTGTTCGGTGTTGAAGCTGCCGCCCTTCATCCGGCCATTGTCGAATGTCAGCGATTCGGCCTGGACATGCTCGACGAAAAGCTCGCCATCGTCGGCGCCTGAGAGCGCCTCGGCAACGATGCCGCGCAGCTTGGCTTCGTCGGCATCGAAAAGAGTAAGGAGATCGGTGTTCATGGGTCAGGTGCTCCGTTCAAAGCCGATGTAGGCTTCGCACGACGCAAGAGCAAGGCCCATCCGATCAGGGAAGGGCGTCATAGCCTTCAGCGAAGCCCTTCAGGTCGACGGGGATGCCGATACCTTCCTCCGGCGACTGGAAGACGATGAAGGTCGCCGTCGCGCCGCTGCGCAGCGTCTTCAGCAGTTCGTCCTCGAGCACGACTTCGGCATAGCAGCCGTCGGAGAAGCAGCGCACGAAATAGGCGCGGCCGATATCCTTGCCGTCGATGTTGAGGCCGAGACCGTTCGGCAGCAGCACGCCGAGCGGCGCCAGCACGCGCAGGATCTTGGACTTGCGGTCAGCCGTCTTCAGCACGACGACGGAAAGGCCGATTTCCGGACGATCCTCGGCAATCACGTTCTGCATCAGCGCGCATTGTTCGGCCGAAGCGCCGGCCGGCTTGTCGCAGACGACGGACCATGCGCCATGGCTGGAGCGGACCGTGCCTGGCGGTTGCGGCACCTGGCTCGTCGGAACCTGCTGCGTATGCGGCTGCGACTGGCCTTGCTGCTGTGGTTGCAACTGCTGGGTCTGCTGCGCCGGCGGCTGAGTCTGCTGTGCCTGTTGCGCCCATGCGGGCGCGGCGACCGCTGCAGCGAGGCTGCCGGTAACAAGCAAAAGCCGGGCGAGGGAACGAAAACCCATGAAAACCTCTAGATTCGAATCAGTGCCGCTATTGTTGAAGCCCAGGCCGGCAAATGAAAAGCCCCGGCTGCTGGATTCCAACCGACTACGGCGGAAATACGACGTCTACTCCATTTTGTCCCGGCGGCGCCATGGACCATGATGCAATTTTTCGTATGATGATGAAATGCTTGCCATGTCCGGGACGAGCATGGGGGGATATTCGCGCAAAAATGCCGCACTAACAAATGTCTTGAGTTGTTGCGGAGCACCCCAAACTGTGGTTTGAAGCGCAATGGATTGTAGGGATACTGCGTTTGAGGAAGATCTGGGATCAAACGCTGGAGGGAGAGACATCGTGATTAAGAGAGCTTATGCGGCTCTGGCGGCTATGATCTGTCTGCTTTTTGCGACAGGTAGCTACGCCGATCAGCCGAGACCTTGGGAAACCGGTATGCAGCAGGCGGCAACCGGCAACATGCATCAAATCCGCTGGTTTGAGGCATACACGCTTTGGTTTATCATTCCGATCACGCTGCTTGTTCTGATCCTCCTGCTGGTGGTCATGGTCAAGTTCCGGGCCTCCAAGAACCCGGTTCCGTCCAAGACGAGCCACAATACGCTGATCGAAGTCATCTGGACCATCGGACCGGTCCTCATCCTTCTCTTCCTGGCCATTCCCTCCTTCAATCTACTGACCGATCAGCTGACTTTCCCGGAGAAGATTGACGTTACAGTCAAGGCGACGGCGACGCAGTGGCAGTGGAACTATGAATACGAGGGCAGTGGCACGTCGCCGCTCGCCTTCGATTCCTTCATGCTGAAGGAGCCGGATCGCGCAGCTGCCGGCAAGGAAGATAAGTCGAAATATCCGCGGCTTCTCGCCGTCGACAACGAAATGGTCGTGCCCGTCGGCAAGAACGTACGCGTTCTCGTCACGGCCGCGCCGACCGACGTCATCCACTCCTTCGCCATGCCTGCCTTCGGCGTCAGGATCGACGCCATTCCGGGCCGTCTGAACGAAACCTGGTTCAACGCCGACCGCGAAGGCCTGTATTATGGACAGTGTTCCGAGCTTTGCGGCAAGGATCACTCTTTCATGCCGATCGCCATCCGTGTCGTCTCCGACGATCAGTACAAGCAGTGGCTAGCCGCTGCTGCAACTGATCTGAACAAGGCGAACAAGGCTCTGATGGCCGCCGTCGATCAACCGACGACCGTCAAGGTCGCCGAAAACACGGCGAAGTAAGAGGGGTAGGAACAATGGCTGGATCTAAGGCACACGACGATCACTCGCACGATCTTCACGACGCCCACGCGCATGACGATCATCACGCACACAAGCAGTCCTTCGCAGACCGCTGGCTGTTTTCGACGAATCACAAGGACATCGGCACGCTCTATCTGATCTTCGCGATCTTTGCGGGCGTCATCGGCTTCCTGCTCTCCGTCGCCATCCGCATGGAGTTGCAGGAACCCGGCATCCAGATCTTCAGCGGTCTGGCGTCGATGGTCTACGGCTTTTCGGGCGATGCCGCGATCGACGGCGGCAAGCAGATGTATAACGTCTTCGTCACCGCCCACGCGCTGATCATGATCTTCTTCATGGTCATGCCTGCCATGATCGGCGGCTTCGCCAACTGGATGGTGCCGATCATGATCGGCGCGCCGGATATGGCCTTCCCGCGCCTGAACAACATTTCCTTCTGGCTCATCGTTCCCGCCTTCCTGCTGCTCATCCTTTCGATGTTCGTCGAAGGTCCGGCAGGCGCCTATGGCGCGGGAGGCGGCTGGACGATGTATGTGCCCTTGTCGGGCACAGTCGGCCATCCCGGCCCGGCGATCGATCTGGTGATCTTCGCGCTGCACCTTGCGGGCGCCTCGTCCATCCTCGGCGCGATCAACTTCATCACGACCATTCTCAACATGCGCGCTCCGGGCATGACGCTGCACAAGATGCCGCTCTTTGCCTGGTCGGTGCTGATCACAGCCTTCCTGCTGCTCCTGTCGCTGCCGGTTCTGGCGGGCGCTATCACCATGGTTCTGACGGACCGCAACTTCGGCACGACCTTCTTCGCGCCGGAAGGCGGCGGCGACCCGCTGCTTTACCAGCACCTCTTCTGGTTCTTCGGCCATCCGGAAGTCTACATCCTGATCCTGCCCGGCTTCGGCATGATCAGCCACATCATCTCGACCTTCTCGCGCAAGCCGATCTTCGGCTATCTCGGCATGGCCTACGCCATGGTTGCGATCGGCGCCGTCGGCTTCGTCGTCTGGGCCCACCACATGTATGTGACCGGCCTGTCGCTCGACACGCAGCGCTATTTCGTCTTCGCGACGATGGTCATCGCGGTCCCGACCGGCGTTAAGGTCTTTTCGTGGATTGCGACGATGTGGGGTGGCTCCATCCAGTTCCGCACGCCGATGATCTGGGCGCTCGGCTTCATCTTCCTGTTCACGCTCGGCGGCGTCACCGGCGTTCAGCTCGCCAATGCCGGCCTCGACCGCGAACTGCACGCGACCTACTTCGTTGTGGCACACTTCCACTACGTCCTGTCGCTTGGTGCCGTCTTCGCCATCTTCGCCGCCTGGTACTACTGGTTCCCGAAGATGACCGGCTACATGTACAATGAGCGGATCGGCAACTGGCACTTCTGGATCACCTTCGTCGGCGTCAACATGGTGTTCTTCCCGCAGCACTTCCTGGGTCGTGCGGGCATGCCGCGCCGCTACATCGACTATCCGGACGCCTATGCCGGCTGGAACTTCGTCTCCTCCATCGGCTCCTATGTCGCAGCCGTGGGCCTTTGCTTCTTCTTCTGGGGCGTTATAGATGCTTTCGTGAAGAAGCGCGTTGCAGGCAACAATCCCTGGGGCGATGGCGCGACCACGCTCGAGTGGCAGCTTTCGTCGCCGCCGCCCCACCATCAGTGGGAAGAGCTGCCGCGCATCAAGTAGCTCATTTCCGGACGCCGTGATAAGCGGCGTCCGGCTCAACTGGTAATTGGAAGAAAGAATGACGGTCATCGACAATCACGAAGCGCTCGCAAAGCAAGGCGAAACCGGCCTGTCGGAAGCGGGTGCGCGCGATTATTTCGAGCTTTTGAAGCCGCGCGTTATGTCGCTGGTCGTCTTCACGGCTTTCACCGGTCTGGTGCTGGCTCCCGGCCACATCAATCCGGTCCTCGGCTTCATTGCCATTCTCTGCATTGCTGTCGGCGCCGGTGCGTCTGGCGCGCTGAACATGTGGTATGACGCCGATATCGACGCCGTGATGACCCGCACGGCACGTCGGCCGATACCCTCAGGTCGCATCAATCCTTCGGAGGCCCTGGCCTTCGGCCTGGTACTGTCCGGCTTCTCGGTGACGATCCTGGGCCTGGCGATCAACTGGCTTTCCGCCGGCATTCTCGCCTTCACCATTTTCTTTTATGCCGTCGTCTATACGATGTGGCTGAAGCGCTCGACGCCGCAGAACATCGTCATCGGCGGTGCGGCCGGCGCATTTCCGCCCGTCATCGGCTGGGCTTGCGTGACCGGCAGCGTGCCGATGGAAAGCATCGTGCTTTTCCTCATCATCTTCCTGTGGACTCCGGCCCATTTCTGGGCACTGGCGCTCTTCAAGATGGGCGATTACGAGGCCGTCGGCGTGCCGATGCTGCCGAATGTCTCGGGTATTCCGACGACGAAGAACCAGATCGTCGTCTACGCGGTGCTCACCGCCATCGTCGGCGTTGTGCCGGCCTTTATGGGCTTCGCCAGTATTGGCTATGGCGTCGTTGCCGCGGTACTCGGCGTGATCTTCGTGCACTGTTCCATCGCCGTCTGGCGTATGGCCGATGGCGACGTGAAGATGGTGCCGGCAAAGAAGCTTTTCGGCTTCTCCATCTTCTATCTCTTTGCAATCTTTTCCGCGCTGCTGATCGACCGGCTCGTTGCCGTGCTGATGTCGGGCGGCGCAGGGGGCTGGCTATGATCGAGCTCGTCAAGCTGACGGAAACGCAGAAGAAATCACGGCGAGGGCGCAACATTGCGCTCGGCCTGGTATTAGCCGGTCTTGTGGTCCTGTTTTATGCGATCACCATCATCAAGGTCGGTTCCGGACACGTTTGAGGAGGCGTCATGGAGGGGGAGGTCACAAAGAGCACGAAGAACGGCGGCCGTAACAACGGGCTGGTCGTTGCCATGTGCCTTAGCTTCGTCATCGGCATGAGCGCCATGTGCGCCGCTGCCGTGCCGCTCTACCGCATGTTCTGCCAGGTGACAGGCTATAACGGCACGACGCAGCGCGTCGAGCAGGTGTCGAACGTCATTCTCGATAAGAAAATCCAGGTTTCCTTCGACGCCAATGTCGCGCCCGGCCTGCCATGGGATTTCAAGCCGCTGCAGGCGTCGGTGAGCCCGAAGATCGGCGAGACGGTCGAGGTCAAGTTTCAGATCGAGAACAAGTCGGACAAGATGGAGCGCGGCCAGGCGATCTTCAACGTCACGCCGCTGGAAGCAGGCGTCTATTTCAACAAGGTCCAATGCTTCTGCTTCAACGAGACGGATCTCGCGCCGGGTGAAAAGCGCGAGATGTCGGTGGTTTTCTATGTCGATCCTGAGATCGCCAAGGCTCCGGAAACCAAGACGATCAATGCGCTGACACTGTCCTACACCTACTACCCACGGGAAGGCGCAAAGCCCGTGGCATCCAACGATGCCGCAGGGCAGCCGGTGGAAAAAAAGCTTTGATGGAGAGTGCTTTTCGGTTCGTCCGGAAGCAATATGGGAAAAAGTTATTCGGGGATTGCTGATATGGCCGAGGCGCATCAGAGAAAACACGACTATCACATTATCGACCCCAGCCCGTGGCCGATCATTGCGGCTTTCGGGGCCTTTGTGATCACTTTCGGCGGTGTCTGTTTCATGCGCTACCTGAATGGTGGCGCAGTGCACCTGTTCGGGATCAATTTCGCGCAGCCCTGGCTGTTCTTCATCGGCCTCGCCGTGATTCTCTACGTCATGTACGGCTGGTGGGCCGATACGATCAAGGAAGCGCATGAGGGCGCACATACCCGCGTCGTCTCGCTGCATCTGCGCTACGGCATGATCATGTTCATCGCCTCCGAGGTGATGTTCTTCGTTGCCTGGTTCTGGGCCTATTTCGATGTCAGCCTGTTCCCGAACGAGGCAATCCAGGCATCGCGCACGGCCTTCCTCGGCGGTCAGTTTCCGCCGAAGGGCCTTGAAGTACTCGATCCCTGGCACCTGCCGATCTACAACACCATCATTCTGCTGCTCTCGGGCACCACGGTTACCTGGGCGCACCACGCGCTGCTGCATGGCGATCGCAAGGGGCTGATCCAGGGTCTGACGCTGACCGTGTTGCTTGGCGCATTGTTCTCCTGCGTGCAGGCCTATGAATATGCCCATGCGCCGTTCGAGTTCAAAAACTCGATTTATGGCGCGACCTTCTTCATGGCGACCGGCTTCCACGGTTTCCACGTTCTGATCGGTACGATCTTCCTGCTGGTCTGCCTGGTCCGCGCCATCCGGGGCGATTTCACGCCGAAGCAGCATTTTGGCTTCGAGGCGGCCGCGTGGTACTGGCACTTCGTCGACGTCGTCTGGCTGTTCCTGTTCTTCTGCATCTACATCTGGGGCAGTTGGGGCGCGCCTGTCGCGGCTGGCTGATCGATAGCTGGACGTCATCTCGCAAAAGATTGTCCTCGCAAAAATCGGGCAGAGCCTGAGGTTTTGCGAGGACATTTTGTTTTTGCGAAACAGCGGAATTGCAGATTGCCGACAAACGCACTTCGCCATACGCTGCCGCAATCATGGACCAACAACTCGATGAAATTCTGAAGGCCCTTTGTGCCCGTGAGCCGCTCTTCCACAGAAGAGAATTCGGCACGTCGCGCGCCGATCTTGAACGCATAATCGATGATGCTTTCTGGGAGATCGGAGCAAGCGGAAGCATCTATCGGCGCGACTTTGTCATCGAGACGCTCCTGGAGCGCTATTCACGCGGGCCGGAGCCGCACGATTGGCCTTGTCGCGATTTCAGCCTCACACCGTTGGCGATGGATCTCTTTCTCCTTTCCTACATTTTGGAAGAGCCGAGGCGGGTGACGCGTCGGTCGACCATCTGGCGTTCGACGAATGAAGGCTGGAAAGTTGTCTTTCATCAGGGAACCCCGATGCACGCGTAGACGTCCGCGCTTGCATTTTTTGCCTCAGCTATGCTGGGCAATCCTCTCGAATGCGGTGGGGTGGCGCAGGCCTCCGGCAAGCAATTGCCGGATTTCAGCGGCGCAGGTTTCGGGGCTGCTCACTGACGTATCGACTTCCAGATCGTAGATCCCCGGTCGGTGAACCTGCTCCTGCCAGGCAATGACCGGCGCGGGGATGGGCATGTCCGCTGCGACCGTAACGTAAGTCCCCTGCCTTTCCGGCCCCTCATCGAGCCTCCGTTGCATGACCACGTCGAGCGGGCAGTGCACGCCAACAAACAGAACGGGCAGCCTTGCCAGTAATTTGGCGCAATCGGCGAGGATGCCGAGCGGTTGCGAGTAATCGTCGTGATGCCCGAACTCCGCGACCACGTTCAGGCCTACGCGGCTATGGGCGGCGATCGAGGCATAGAGTGCGGCATAAAAGCGCGGAACGAGTGGCTCGAGATCGGGCCTTTCGCCGCCGGGCCGCAAGCCGATACCCGGACGATAACGGGGAGGCGTGATATGTCGCACATAGGCGTCAACGCCGAGATTGATCCACACGCCCTCGAAATCAGCCTGTATCGCCTCGACGATGCTGCTTTTCCCGGAACGCGGCGCACCGTTGAGAATGACGATCTGGCCGTATGGCTGGCCTTCGCTGAATGGCATGAATCCAATCCTTTCGGCATGCTTTCCGGGCCGATGACGCCGATATCCGAGCTTTTCGATTGGACGGATGCGGTCATCGCGGTTACTGATGATGACAGGGGCGAGGTCGGTATACTCGCCCGCAATAGCAGGCCGATCGAGACAGAACTTTGAGCTCAGAGCAAGACAAGACGCCGGAAGCGGCATCCCATACGGACAGCGCGCTCTTTGCGCCCGTCGATCCGTTCAAGGTCGGTATCCGGGGATGTTGCCCTCGTTGCGGCCAAGGCAAGCTCTTCGATGGATTATTATCGCTGAAGCCGCGCTGTGCCGCCTGCAATCTCGACTATGCCTTCGCCGATGCCGGCGATGGTCCGGCGGTCTTCGTCATTCTCATCGTCGGTTTCATCGTCATCGGCTTGGTTCTGTGGATGCAGATCAATTACGCGCCGCCCGTCTGGGTCTATATCGTGCTGTTTGCGCCGTTGACGATCATATTGTCGCTTCTGTCGTTGCGCTGGTGCAAGGGTATCCTGATTGCGCTGCAGTACCGCAACAATGCCAGCGAAGGGCGCGTCCATCGTGACTGAGTCCGCCATGCCCGCGCGTCGCGCCAATCCCCTGTGGCAGGTCGCCAAAGCGCTGTTTCTCCTTGTTGCGCTCGTTATCCTCCTCGGGCTGGGCACCTGGCAGGTGGAGCGGCTGCAGTGGAAGGAAGGTCTGCTGGCGGATATCGCCGCCCGCAAGGATGCGCCCGCCGTGCCGCTATCGGCGATCGAGACGATGGTGGCGTCGGGTGGCGATATCGAATATCGCGTGGTGACGGCCACGGGCCATTACCTCAACGATAAGGAGCGGCATTTCCTCGCCACCTACGACGGCGATCCCGGCTATCACATTTATACGCCGCTGCAGCTTAGCGATGGCCGCTATGTCTTCGTCAACCGAGGCTTTGTACCCACCGAGGCGAAGGACCCCGAAAAGCGCAAGCAGGGTGAACTGGCTGGCGAGCAGACCGTCACCGGGCTTGCCCGCGCCAAACTCGCCGAGCGGCCCGACGGCATGCCGGACAACGATCTCGGCAAGGACATCTTCTTCTGGAAAGATCTGGATGTCATGGCGGAGAGCGTCGGATTGCCGAAGGACAAGGTGCTGCCCTTCTTCATCGATGCCGACAAGACCCCCAATCCGCAGGGCCTGCCGATCGGCGGCGTTACGATCATCGATCTGCCGAACAATCATCTGCAATATGCGGTGACCTGGTATGGATTGGCCATCGCGCTGGTGGCAATCGTCGCCATCTCCTGGTGGCGCAAGCATCATCCGGATGCGCCCTCACAATAGAGACATGCAATAGAATTGCTTCATTTCGATGGAATATTCGGCTAGAGCATGATCCAAAAAGTGCGCAGCGGTTTTTTGGATAAATCATGCGGACTGAATGGAGCAGGCGGACGGGCGTCCCTATCTATGCTCAGCCATCGTCGCGTATTTCGGAAGAGACATGAACATAGCCGTTTCCAAACCTGACCTGACCATCCGGCTCTGCGGACCGCGCGGCTTCTGTGCCGGCGTCGACCGCGCCATCCAGATCGTCGTTCTGGCGCTGAAGGCCTATGGCGCGCCTGTGTATGTCCGCCACGAAATCGTCCACAACCGCTATGTCGTCGAGGGGCTGGAGGCGAAGGGCGCCATCTTCGTCGAGGAGCTGGACGAAATCCCGGCCGAACACCGCGCCCAGCCCGTCGTTTTCTCGGCGCATGGCGTGCCGAAATCCGTGCCGGCGGATGCGGATTCGCGCAATCTCTTCTATCTCGATGCCACCTGTCCGCTGGTTTCCAAGGTGCACAAGCAGGCCATGCGGCACAATCGCCTCGGCCGCCACGTCGTCTTGATCGGTCATGCCGGCCACCCGGAAGTGATCGGCACCATGGGCCAACTGCCCGAGGGTGCCGTGTCGCTGATCGAGACGGTGGAGGATGCCGACGTCTATGAGCCCGCTGATCCCGACAATCTCGGTTTCGTGACGCAAACGACGCTCTCGGTCGACGACACCGCCGGCGTCATTGCAAGGCTGCAGGAGCGCTTCCCGAATCTGACAGCGCCGGCGGCAGACTCCATCTGCTACGCTACGACCAACCGACAGGAAGTGGTGAAGGAGGCAGCTCCCGGCTGCGATCTCTTCATCGTCGTCGGCGCTCCGAATTCCTCCAATTCCAAGCGCTTGGTCGAAGTGGCGCTGAGGGCAGGGGCGACGAAATCCGTCCTCGTCCAGCGTGCGTCCGAGATCGATTGGGACAATATCGGCGATATCAGGACCGTTGGCCTCTCGGCTGGTGCATCTGCGCCAGAAGTCATCGTCAACGAGATCATAGAAGCGTTCCGCGCCCGCTATAATGCCGTGGTGGAACTCGCTGAAACTGTGAAGGAAACCGAGAATTTCCTCGTCAATCGCGAGCTTCGCAGTATAGAGCTGACGACAGCAGACATGGCTTTCGTCAACGGCGAATAAAGAGGGGCCACCTCGTCCTTCGAGGCTTTGCCGCTTGCGTCGCATCGGCAAAGCACCTCAGGATGAGGGGACAAGAGTTTCGCCGCCAGACGCCTGGATTAGCCCTCATGGTAAGGAGGCCCCGCTGAGCTTGTCGAAGGGGGCCGTCTCGAACCACGAGGGCGGGCGGCCATGGCGCAGGCGTGTATCAAGGGAATAATTCGTGGCCGTTTATACCGATATTACCGAAGACGATTTGAAGTGGTTCCTGACGGAGTATGATGTCGGCGAGTTGCTCTCCTATAAGGGCATCGCTGAAGGTGTCGAGAACTCGAACTTCCTGCTGCACACCAGCCGCGACCCGCTGATCCTGACGCTCTATGAGAAGCGCGTCGACAAGGGCGACCTGCCGTTTTTCCTGGGGCTGATGCAGCATCTGGCAAGCCGCGGTCTTTCGTGCCCGCTGCCTTTGCCGCGCCGCGACGGCGAATTGCTCGGTCATCTCTCCGGCCGCCCGGCTGCCTTGATCTCCTTTCTCGAAGGCATGTGGCTACGCAAGCCCGAGGCGCAGCATTGCCGCGAAGTCGGCAAGGCGTTGGCCGCCATGCACATCGCCGGCGAGGGCTTCGACATCCGACGTCCGAACGCCTTGTCGCTTGAGGGCTGGCGGACGCTTTGGGAAAAGTCCGCGGCGCGCGCCGACGAAGTCGAGGCCGGCCTGCAGGACGAAATCCGCGGCGAGTTCGATTTCCTCGGAAAGCATTGGCCGAAAGATCTGCCCGAGGGCGTCATCCATGCCGATCTCTTCCCGGACAATGTCTTCTTTCTCGGCGACACGCTGTCCGGTCTGATCGATTTCTATTTCGCCTGCAACGACCAGCTCGCCTACGACGTCTCGATCTGCCTCAATGCCTGGTGCTTCGAGAAGGATCACGCCTACAACATCACGAAGGGCATGGCGCTGCTCGAGGGCTATCAGAGCGTGCGGCCGCTGAGTGTCGCCGAGATCGCCGCGCTGCCGACGCTTGCGCGTGGTTCGGCGCTACGCTTCTTCCTGACGCGGCTCTATGACTGGCTGACGACGCCTGCCGGCGCATTGGTCACCAAGAAGGACCCGATCGAATATCTGCGCAAGCTGCGCTTCCATCGCCAGATCGCTTCATCAGCCGAATACGGGCTAAAGGCATGAAGCACGTCGATATTTTTACCGACGGCGCTTGCTCCGGCAATCCCGGTCCCGGCGGCTGGGGCGCCGTGCTTCGCTATGGCGAAGTCGAAAAGGAACTGTCCGGCGGCGAAGCGGATACGACCAATAACCGCATGGAGTTGATGGCGGCAATCTCCGCGCTGTCGGCCCTGAAGAGCCCTTGCGAAGTCGATCTCTATACGGACAGCGTCTACGTCAAGGACGGCATCACCAAGTGGATTTTCGGCTGGAAGAAGAACGGCTGGAAAACCGCCGACAAGAAGCCGGTCAAGAATGCCGAGCTGTGGCAGGCACTGGACGAGGCCTATAACAGGCATAAGGTGACGCTCCATTGGGTGAAGGGCCATGCCGGCCATCCGGAGAACGAGCGGGCCGACGAGCTGGCCCGCAAGGGCATGGAGCCTTTCAAGAAGAAATAGGCCCTGGCATGGCCGGCATCCTGCGCTCGGCCTGCCTGATGCTCATATGCAAAGGGCCGAGGATGCTTCGGCATTCTCGATTGATCGCGTCGTGCGGTGTTGAACCGCTGCGCTTGCTTCAGTAAACCCGGCATGGCTGAAACGATAAGGATACAAAATGGAAATCCGTCTCGAGGAGCCGAAAGATGCCGAAGCGATCCGTCGCATAACGAAGGCGGCCTTCGCCTCGATCGAGCATAGCAGCCAGACCGAAGCGGAGATCATCGATGCTCTTCGCAGCGCCGGGGCATTGACGATCTCGCTCGTCGCGACAGAAGAGGCGGATGTCATTGGACATATCGCCTTTTCACCGGTCATGATCGAGGGAGAACATCTCGGCTGGTATGGGCTCGGACCCGTCTCGGTGGCGCCAGATCACCAGAAGAAGGGCATTGGTGCGCTGCTGATTCGCGAAGGCCTTTCGCGCCTGGCTAAAGCCGGAGCCAAAGGCTGCGTCGTTCTCGGAGAACCGGATTACTATAAGCGTTTCGGCTTCGAGAATGATCCCGGCCTCGTGCTCGAGGGAGTGCCCGCCGAATATTTCATGAGGCTGGTCCTGGATGGTTCCGCGCCTTCCGGGCGCGTCGACTACCATCAGGGCTTCAACGCCAGCTGATGCGAACTACGATCGGGACCGGCGGCGGCAAATTTGCGGGCCGTTCCGTTCGTCGACGGGCGGCACCATTGCCATCAGAGCGGATAGTTCGAATAGATCATCTTGAGATTTGGATCATTGGCGATGCTGACGGGAGTGACGAGACTCTGGTTGAGGATGTATCGATAGCACTGGTCGAAATCAAAACCGCGTTCCGTGCATTCGCTGTCGCGCTCCCATCGCGACTGGACTAGCTTCCTGACAAGCATGTTGTCCATGTTCAGCTCCGATATTTTTTCCACCTTGCCGATCTCGATGCCCACGGCTTTATAAGCGAGATAAGGCAGCTCGCTGCAGTAGATCGCGTCATTGTTGAAGGAGAAGAAGAGATCGTAGGGTTTGCCGTAGAGCGTGCGGGCATAGGCCAGCAGCCGCTGTGCCATTTCAGGCGTGATGCGCTGATCGCGGTAGATCGCAACTCGCTTCAGCAGGCCGCGATTGACCCAGGCCTTTAGCGGCGTCTCTTTGACCTTCGCAGCGGCCTCGATGACCGTGATGACCCCATGGTCATTTTTGATGATGCCCATGTGTGAAAAGGCGGAGCCGGTCGCGAACATGATGGCGCCCGATTGATTGCTGGTCGATGTCTGGAAAATCAGATCGCCATCCTGAAGCAGCGGATAGTCGCCACCAGCAGTGGCATAGAGCGTTCCTGCGATAAGGCAGATGCATAGCATCGCCGCCAGTATCAGCTTCTTCATGTGCCCTCTGAACCGATTGAAAGCTCTGGATTAAGTAGGCCTCTTTCCGTGATCATTCGCGCTGAAAGATGGCATCTGCAGGGCCAGCGACAAAGCGGGCTGCGATTTGAGCGGCAATCCTGGCGAGAATCATTGAACAGTTCCCCTTGGAAACAGGAAGCCGCCCAAGCGGAAACAGGATTGGATCATGGCCCATTCCGTTTTTCGTTTTTTGGTTCTGTCGACCGGGCCATCGGAGGCGTAGCTCTTGCCTGTCTCAAATCAGCGAGAGCCAACATGATCTTCAGGCATATCGAAAGCGCAGACGACATTGGCGAAAGCTTTGCCGTAATGCGCGAGCTGCGACCGCATATCGAGGACGTCGATCTTTATCGTGAACGCGTCCAGCGCCAGCAGCGGGACGGTTATCGACTGCTCGCGGTCTGGCAGAACAACGAGTTGTCGGGGCTTGCCGGCTACCGCCATCTCGAAAACCTGATTTATGGACGGTTCACCTATGTCGACGATCTGGTGGTGCGCCAATCCTGCCAGCGCTCCAGGCTCGGCGAGGGCTTGATCGATGAGGTTCGCGCGCTGGCGAGGGCGGATGGGCGCGTCATGCTCGTGCTGGACACCGGGCTCGCCAATTCGCTCGCGCAGCGCTTCTATTTCCGCAACGGCCTGCTCGCGCGTGGTCTGCATTTCAGCCAGCGCCTCGAGGAAGCCGGCATATGAAAACCATCCTTCTCGTCAATGCCAGCCCACTTGGCGCGGCCTCGCGCGTCTATGCCGTGGCAAGGAAGGCGGCCGACAACCTGCTTGAGGCCGAGCCAGATGTCATGCTCGTCGAACGCGATCTTTCCGCCATGCGCCTCCCGCCGATCGCCGGAGACTACGCCGATGCGATCGTTCAACGGGCAGAAAGCCATGTGCCGGCTTTCGCGCAATCGGAGCGGTTGATCGAGGATGTTATCGCTTGCGACTATCTGATCGTCGCGACACCGATGCACAATTTCTCCGTGCCGGCATCGTTGAAACTCTGGATCGATTATGTGCTGCGCGCCGGCCGCACCTTCACCCACAGGGATGGCAATAAGGTCGGCCTGCTCGAAGATCGTCCGGCACTCGTTGTCGTCGGCTCCGGCGGCTTCTACAACGGTGCGCAGGCGCGCCAGCCGGATTACCTCTCGCCCTATTTGACCCATGTACTGGCGACGATCGGCATCGGCAGCGTGCAGTTCATTCATCTCCAGGGGCTAGTGAGGCCGGACATGGCCGAGCAGGCTTGCGAACTTGCCGATCGGCAGCTTGCCGTTCATCCCGTCTTCGGGCTAGCGTCTGCGCTCACAGGATCGTAAGAGGGGCTATTGCCCCCGACAGGCAGGGGCAGAGCCTTCATGGCGAAGCAGGTAGTTGCGGATCAGGCGAAAGGCATGGTGCTTTCGCGCGACGATACCAATCCGATCTACCTGCAGATCTGCGCGCGCTTCAAGACGGCCATCGCGGAGGGGCGCCTCGTGCCGGGCGACCGGATGCCCTCCGTGCGGGCGCTGGCGAGCGAGCTTGGCCTATCGCGCGGAACGATCAATCTGGCCTATCAGATCCTTGCGGAAGAGGGATATGTCGAATTTCGTGGTGCGGCCGGTACATTCGTCGACATGCGGCTCCGAACGCCGGAAAAGAGTGGCGCCCCGCCGCCTGCCCCAAGAGGGGTTTTGAGCGAACAGTCGCCGAATGCGAGACCCTTCCAGCTCGGTCTTCCCGCGCTTGACGCCTTTCCGCGCAAGACGTGGAACAGGCTCGTCAGCCATTGCTCGCGGCAACTCGGGGCGGGGCAGCTCGGCTATCCGCAACTGACAGGCCTGCCGGCCCTTCGCGAGCGCATCGCAGCCTATCTCGCTTTGTCGCGCGGCATCGCCTGCCAGCCGGAGCAGATCTTCGTGACGGCAGGTCATCGTGCCAGTCTGGGGCTGATCATGCGCGCGCTCTACCGCCCAGACGATGGTATTTGGTTCGAGGATCCCGGCTACCCGGTCGCGAGGGAATTCCTGTTGTCGATCCGTGCCAGGCTGCATCCTGTTCCTGTCGACTGCGATGGTCTGATGGTAGAGGCGGGAAGGCGGCTTGCGCCGCATGCGCGCTTCGCCGTCGTCACCCCCGCCAACCAGAGCCCGCTTGGCGTGATGATGTCGATGGAGCGCCGTACGGCACTGCTCGAGTGGGCTGGAGAGAGCCAGCGCTGGATCATCGAGGACGACTACGATAGCGAGTATCGCTATAACCGCCGTCCGCCATTGTCGCTCAAGGCCATGGATCGTGGCGAGCGCGTCCTCTTCACCGGATCGTTCAGCAAGGTTCTCTATCCCGCGCTGCGGCTTGCCTATCTGGTCGTACCGCAGTCGGAGATAGAGACTTTCGAGCGTGCCTGCCGCGCTGCCAGCGCCGGCTGTCCCGAATTCCATCAGGCCGTCATCGCCGATTTTATGGAGCAGGGCTATTTCATCCGCCATCTCAAGAAGATGCGGGCGCTCTATGCCGACCGCCGCCAGCTTCTGGTCGATGTCATGCACGATGTCTTCGGCGATCGGGTTACGGCAATTTCGCCACCGGCAGGCCTGCATCTGGCCATGCAGTTTCAGGGTTATCGCGCTCCCGCAAGCCAGATAGCCGCCTTGGCGCAGGCGGAAGGCTTCGGCCTGCAACCCTTGTCGCTCTGGCACATGGGACCACAATTGATCGACGGCCTGCTGCTCGGTTTTACCAATCTTGAAAGCAGAGAGATGGCTGGCTCGCTCGCCAGGCGCCTGAAGGACATCTGCATCGCGGCGGGTCGCGAGCGTCGGGCCTGATATTGGCCTAGTCGAATCTGCAATTCTTGCCTCTGTTTTCAGGGCCAAGGGCATGGGAGAAAGCGCGGAAAGACAATGATGCCAACTCTCAAGGAGATTACAGATGGCCGAAACCATTTTCCTTGCCGGCGCAACCGGTGCGATCGGGCGCAAGCTTGTTCCCCTGCTGATCGAAGCAGGCTTTACCGTCCACGGCACGACCCGCAAGCCGGATCGGGCCGATAGCCTTCGGGCAATCGGGGCGACGCCCGTGGTCGTCGATGTTTTCGACGCCGAGGCTCTCAAGGCGGCATTGCTGCGAGTGAAGCCCGATATCGTCATCCACCAGCTGACTGACCTGCCGTTCGGGCTCGATCCGGCGCAGATGGAAGAAGGGCGTATCCGCAACGCCCGCATTCGCGAAGTGGGAACGAAGAATCTGGTCGATGCCGCCGTTGCAGCTGGCACGAGACGGATGATCTCGCAAAGCATCGCCTGGTCCTATCAGGCAGGTATCTCGGAGATCACCGAGGAAACGCCGTTGGTGGAGGGCGCGACCGCGGTCCGGACTCTTGAAGCATTGACGCTTACGACCGCGGGCATTGCCGGCACCGTGTTGAGATACGGGCTGCTCTACGGCCCCGGTACCGGTTGCGATGCACCCAGCGGGGCGATCAATCTGCATGTGGATGACGCTGCCCATGCCGCTCTGCTGGCGGTGCAGACCTCCGCTGTCGGCGTCTTCAATGTGGTCGAAGAGGGTGGCCCGGTCTCGAACGCCAAGGCGAAGTCGATCCTCGGATGGCAACCGTTTCGGCGGGGCGATGACTAGGTGATCGCCGTCCCAGGGTTTGGCGTCGGCATCTCGCAGCCGTCAGGAATGCACTGTTCACGACTAGGCGCCTTGCCCTGCTATCCTTTCTCTCTATGCTGACCGCAACACCCAGGGAGATAGGCATGATCCTGCATTGCGTTTTTCTTCGGCTCAAAGCCGCCATGACAAAAGAAGAGAAGAAAGCCCTCTTCGAATCGGTGGCCGCCTTGCAGCAGGTCATTCCCGGCATCGTCGACGTGAAATACGGGCCGAATGTCTCGCCGGAAGGCTTGCACGGCGGCTTTGCGGATGGATTCGTCGTTACCTTCGAAAGTGCCAGCGCACGCGATGCCTATCTGGTGCATCCCGATCATGTCGCCGTTGGCGAGCGGATCGTATCATCGACGGATGGCGGTCTAGCCGGCCTGATGGTCTTCGATTTCAATCTCTGACAGCGTTGCCAGGATACGGTCGCAGACGGGGTATGCCCGCGACCGCATCCGGTCGATCAGCTCGACTTGGCCATGGCTGCGGCAAGCTGGTCAACGTTATAACGGAACATTTTTTCGTAAGTCGGAGCCGGTCCGTTGGACTTGGAAAGGGCCTCGACATAGAGCTCGCCGCCAGGCTCGGCGCCCGTTGCCTTGGCGACCTGCTTGACCAGGCGCGGATCGTTCGAGTTTTCGAAGAAATAGGTCTTCACATGCTCGGTCTTGATCTGTTCGATCAGCTTGGCGACGTCGGCCGCCGAGGCTTCCGTCTCAGTCGAAAAGCCGAGCGGTGACAGGAAGCTCACCTTGTACTCGCGGCCGAAATAGCCGAAGGCATCATGGCTCGTCAGCACCTTGCGGCGGTCCTCGGGCACCTTGTCGAACTTGCTGTGTGCGTAGGTGTCGAGTTCGGTCAGAACCTTGGTGTAGCGTTCGGCATTAGCCCTGAACTCGGCAGCGTCGGCCGGATCGGCAGCGGAAAGTGCCTTCTCAATATTGCCCACCCAGATCTTCACATTGACCGGGCTGTTCCACACATGCGGGTCGGTGACCGTCTTGCCGTCGTCGACCATGGTGCGGGTGTTGATGCCTTCGGAGGCGACGACAGGCGTCCCCTTGTAGCCCGATGCGGTGATCAGGCGGTCCATCCAGCCTTCCAGACCTTCGCCGCTGACGAAGACGATCTTGGCGGCATTGAGCTTCTTGGCGTCGGCCGGCGACGGCTCGAATTCATGGGGGTCGCCATTCGGGCCGACGAGGCTTGATACTTTCACATGGTCGCCGCCGACATGTTTGACGACATCGGCAAGCACGGTGAAGGACGCGACGACATCGAGCGTTTCGGCGGAGGCCGGAGCCGCGACGCCGAAGGCGACGAAGGCCGTGGCAGCGGCTGAGAGAAGCAGTCTCTGTTTGTTCATGCGAGTCTCCTTGTTCGGATTAGCCCCGGAGATGGGGACGGGGGAAGAGCCGCCGGGCAAGGCCCGAGGGTGCGAAGAGGATGGAGATGCCATAGATCAGGCTGGCGGTGATGATGATCGTCGGGCCCGAGGCAAATTCGAGGTGGTAGGAGGCGATGAGGCCGACATAGCCCGAGGCCGCAGCCGTTCCCGTCGCGATCGCCATCATCGAGGGCAGGCTGCGCGACCAGAGCTGGGCGATTGCCGCGGGCAGCGTCATCAGTCCGACCGCCATCAGCGTTCCCAACGCCTGGAAGCTGGCGACGAGATTGAGCACGACGAGCAACAGGAACAGGAAGTGATAGACCTGCCCGCGGCCGCCGACGGCGCGCAGGAAGCCGGGGTCGAAGCATTCCATGACGAGCGGGCGATAGATGACGGCAAGCGCCAGCAGCGTCACCGTGGTGATCGCGCCGATCTGATAGAGGGCAGGCGCGTCGATTGCGAGAATGGTGCCGAAAAGCACATGCAGAAGATCGATGTTCGAGCCGCGCAGCGACACGATGAGCACGCCGAGCGCGAGCGAGGTCAGATAGAAGCTGGCAAAGCTGGCATCCTCCTGGAGCACCGTGGTGCGGCTGACGAGGCCAGAGAGCAGGGCCACCGAAAGCCCGGCAACAAGCCCGCCAAGCCCCATGGCGGTGAGCGACAGCGATCCGGCAACGAGATAGCCGATGGCGGCCCCAGGCAGAACGGCATGGCTCATGGCATCGCCCATAAGGCTCATGCGCCGGAGCATCAGGAAAACACCGATCGAACCCGAGCCGAGGCCGAGGCAGACGCAGGCGATCAGCGCGCGCCGCATGAAGCCGTAATCCGCGAACGGCGCGAGAAAGATGTCATAGGCGGTCATTCAGCCGGCTCCCGCTTCGTCAGGTCATGGGGGGCGGGCTCGTCTTCCGGCAGGCAATCCCCGGCATCGTCATCCCAGCGCTCGGCCATGGCGCGCGCCTTGATGAGATTGGCGGGGCTCATGACATCCTGCGTCTTGCCCCATCCCACAAGTTCGCGGGCGATCAGCAGCGTCTCGGGGAAATGCGCGCGCACCTGTTCGAAATCATGGAGGACGGCGATGACGGTGCGTCCTTCCCTGTTCCAGCGCAGCACGAGCTTGAGCAGATCGGCTGTCGTCCTCTGGTCGATGGCGGTAAAAGGTTCGTCCAGCAGGATGACGCGGGCATCCTGCAGCAGCAGGCGTGCAAACAGGACGCGCTGGAATTGCCCGGCCGAAAGCGCGCCGATATGGCGGCGCTCGAAGCCGGAAAGCCCGACGATATCGAGCGCCTCGCGCGCGCGTTCTCCATCTTTTCGGGAGAATTGACCGAAGGCGCCGGCATTTTTCCAGGCGCCGAGCATGACGGTGTCGGCAACGGAAATCGGAAAGCGGCGGTTGATATCGGCCGTCTGCGGCAGATAGCCGAAATCGCTGCGCGCAAGTGCCCCACGATCGATGGAGCCTTCCGCCAGCGGCAATTCGCCGACGATCGCCTTGAGCAAGGTCGATTTTCCCGCCCCGTTCGGCCCGGCAATCGCCGTCAGGCTGCCCTCGGCAAAGCCACCCGAAATATGATGCACGGCGGGATGACGCTCATAGGTGACGGTGAGGTTCTTGAGACGGATCAATTCACTCATGCCAGAGCCACCGCCCAGCCAATGGCCGCCCACAGGATCGCTATGCCGACCGCCACATAGGCAAGGCGCACCAAAGCCGAACGCCCCATCAGGGACGATGCAAAGGGATCATGGTCAAAGGGCATTCCGGGGCTTTCAATTATGTAATAACATTACACGTTGTAGCCGATGAAATGCGGCAAAAAAGAGGCGAGCGATGCTTCGCCGGGAGTTTGCGGTGAAGAATGCCCGAATATTTGCAGAGCCAATATCGTTGCCGTCTTCTCGCGATAGCGTTCACGGCGGATCTGTCCTCAGGCAATATCGAGGACCGAAGTCTGCGGCATAGGTGGGGAGGATGATATGAGATTAAGACTGGAATTGTTTGTTGCCGATGTGAGCGCATCGATAGACTTCTATCGCGAAGTGCTAAATTTCCAGGTGATAGGCGAGGCAAGCACGGACTATACCGTGCTATCAAATGGTGAAGCAGTTATCTCCGTCAACAACCGGGAGGCCCTTGGGCCTGATCATCCTCTCCGAGCGGTGAATGGTGAACGGCTTGGTCTTGGCGTCGAAATAGTGCTGAGTGTCGAGGATGTAGAGGATGTATTTGAGGCCGCCAAAACCGGCGGCCATCCGGTATCCGAGCTTGCCTTGCAACCGTGGGGTTTGCGCGATTTTCGCATCATGGACCCCGATAGCTATTACATCCGTGTGACAAGCAGCCAGAACGGATAGGGGCCCGAGAGCACCCTCAGCAGTCAGGCGAAAGGCAGGGTGCGGGGCACCCAGCCTCCCTCAACTCGTCGAAATCTTAGAGCTGCTCGATCATCGCCGCAGCACCCGAAACCGTGGCCTGGCCGGGGCTTTCCTCGATATTCAGCGTCTTCACGACACCGTCTTCCACCAGCATGGAATAACGCTTGGAGCGGACGCCGAGGCCGCCGGCGGAGAGGTCCACATCGAGGCCGAGCGCCTTGGTGAAGGAGCCGTCCCAATCGGCGAGGAAGTGGATCTTGCCCATGCCGCCGGACGATTGCGCCCAGGCGCCCATGACGTGCCAGTCGTTGACGGCAACCACCGCGATGTCGTCGACGCCCTTGCCGAGGATGGTGTCGCGGTTTTCGAGAAAGCCCGGCAGGTGATTGAGCGAGCAGGTCGGCGTGAACGCGCCGGGCACGGCGAAGAGCACGACGCGCTTGCCGGCAAAGAGCTGCTCGGTGCTGATCTCGACCGGGCCGTCGGCGGTCTTTTCCTTGAAGGTGGCGGCAGGCAGCGTGTCGCCGAGGGCGATAGTCATGGCTCTCTCCTTGGGTCGTGGTTTCGGGGGCGCTCGAGTGGCCGCCGATCGTGTGAAGACGGTTTGGCGAACTATAGATCCGCCCTATTCCAGCGCAAGGGTGGTTTCCATCGCCCGGGCGCCGTCGATGACCAGAACTCCCCAGCTCTTGCCCTTGGGATCGTAGTCCTTCGGCAGCTTGCCGATCTCGATATCGGCCGAAAAGGCAGTTCCTTCCCGTTTCGCATTCGCTTGCCGAAAGAACACGTAGCCTGATGGCCCCGTGACGTAGATCTCCGGCGTCTTCCCGCTCGTTTCAGGCAGCGTCAGCTGCAGTGAAAGGCTCTTCGCGTCGGCGGAGATCGTGTGGCTCCGGATGGCAAAATCCGATGATGGCGCTTGCGGCAGCATTGCTTTCGCCGCATCGAGGGTAGCCAGTTCATGCGATGTCGGCTGTTCATTTGCCGTCAGCGGCAGCGAAAGCTCGGCCTGAAAGGGGATGCAGATATCCTTGCAGAGGCCGATGAAAGTCGTCAGCTCAAGCTTTTCCGGCGCCTTGCCTGCGACGTGCAGATCAAGCGGCAACGTGACCGGAGCGTCGTAGCCGATTTCCTGGATCGGGCCGACGCTGATCGGCTTCGGTATCGGATAGCTGATCTTTTCCAATGTCACGCCGCTGCCGGGCGCGGGCGTGATCTGCGGCGGAATTCCGCCCTGGCCCGGTTCGCGCCAATAGGTGATCCAGCCCGGTTCCGGCTCGATCTGCAATGCCGCCCGGATATGCCCCTCGGCGTCCGGCGCCAGCGCGATCAGGCGTATGCGGCCGCCTTCGTTGTCCACCCACTCGCTGGTTGCGGCGTGGGCCGCCGTGGCGCTGAAAAAGAGAGTGGCGACGAGTGCCGACAAGCGGGCGATGCTATTTATTTCGATCATGGAACAAGGATTTAGCGGATTGACCGTCCGTGAGCCAGCAGGACTGGAGAGACAAATGATCATTTTCAGTTGATTGATTTATGACATTGCCCCATCTTGATATCAGGCGGTGCAGTTGCGAACTGCGGTGAGGAGGCACGATGTCCCTATCGACGCTGAAGAATAGACGCGAAAGAGGTTTTCTCGACGGTCAGTTCCTGATCGCCATGCCTGGCATGGAGGATCGGAATTTCCACCGCACGGTTGTTTATATCTGCGCCCATTCCGATGCCGGTGCCATGGGCTTCGTCATCAACCGGGCCCAGAAATTGACATTTACCGACGTCCTTCTGCATCTGGACATGATCAAGGATGACGATGCTATCGTGCTTCCCCAGATGGCGCGTGATTTCCCGATCCAGACCGGCGGCCCGGTCGAAAGCGGCCGCGGTTTCGTCCTGCATTCAGACGACTACATCAGCGACAGCAGCATTCCGGTCAGCGACGACATCAGCCTGACGGCAACGCTCGATATCGTCAGGGCCATTTCCAAGGGGAGTGGCCCGAAACGCGCAACGATGCTGCTCGGCTATGCCGGCTGGGGCGCGGGTCAGCTTGAAGCGGAAATCGGCAACAACGGCTGGCTGAATTGCCCTGCCAACGAAGAATTGATCTTCGATCGCAGTCTCGACAACAAATATGATCGCGCGCTGGCCCTCATGGGCATCAACCCGGCGATGCTGTCGCTGCAGGCGGGCCATAGCTGAGCCGATTGCGTTATTTTGGAACGAAATGGCGCGCGTGACGTTTTCCTCGGCAGAGCGATGGCAATTCCGCTGTCGTAGCCAAGGAGGCGTCAGACATGAGCAGCACGACCGACAAGGTGTCCGGTAAGGCGAACGAAATTGCCGGCAAGGCCAAGCAGATGGCCGGCAAGGCGACCAATGACAAGGAACTCCGCGCCAAGGGCGCAGCCCAGGAAGCCAAGGGCAAGGTGCAGACCGCCGTTGGCAAAGCCAAGGACAAGGTCAAAGGCGCAGTCGACCGGATGTGACCGGCAGCTTCGTGTCTAACAATCTAGGCTCGCTGCTCCGCTGAATTGACGTTGTAGCAGCGATGTTGGGAGGAAGAGCCTGTTACGGAAACGTGGCAGGCTCTTTACTATAGGCCACTACGTTGTTCCGAGGGGAGTATGCGGCTTTTCACCTGCGACTATTGCGGCCAACCCGTTCATTTCGACAACAGGCAATGCATTCGCTGCGGCCATCCTCTCGGCTTTGTCCCCGATCGTCTGGCGATATATGCCCTGGAAGCGGAAGAGGATGTGGATTGGCACCCCGTCTCCGAACCGGCGCGACATCTTCGCTTTTGCGCCAATGCCAAACTCGATATCTGCAACTGGCTCATCGATGCGGACGATCCGCAGCCCTATTGCGTTGCCTGTCGCCATAATCGGCTCGTGCCGAACACCGATGCGCAACAGGGCATAGATCGCTGGCGCCGCATCGGCCAGGCGCAGCGGCATCTGTTCTATTCTCTGTTGCGCTGGAACCTGCCGCATCCCGACAGAGCAGAGGACCCTCAGGGTGGACTGGTGTTCGATTTCCTCGAGGATGAGGTGCAAGGCGACGTCGTCGTACCGGCCATGACCGGCCATGAGGAGGGACTGATCGCCATTCGGGCCGCAGAGGCCGATGACGTCACGCGCGAACAGGCGCGGACCTCCATGAACGAGCCCTATCGCACCTTGCTCGGCCACTTCAGGCACGAGACCGGGCATTTCATCTGGAATAAGCTCGTGCGCGATCGCAACGGGTTCGATGCCTTTCGCGCCATCTTCGGTGACGAACGCGCCGATTACGGTGCGGCACTGCAGGCCCACTACGACAATGGCCCGCCCTCAAACTGGCAGGAAAACTTCATTAGCGCCTATGCCAGCTCTCATCCGTGGGAGGATTTTGCCGAGTGCTTCGCGCATTATCTGCATATCGTCGATACGCTGGAAACGGCGCGCTCCTTCGGCTTGGCGATCGATCCCCATCGCTATCACGACATGGCTGCCGAAGTGGATTTCGACCCTTACAAGGCTGAAAGCGCCGAGCAGCTCGTCAATGCCTGGATTCCGCTGAGCGTGGCGATCAATTCCATCCAGCGCAGCATGGGCCAGCCGGATTCCTACCCCTTCATCCTGTCACCGCCGGTGGTCGGAAAGCTGGACTATATTCGCGCGCTGATAGACAGTATGTGATCTCCCATCGCTCTAGGTGAGGGGGATATCACCTATGCGCGCTTCGTCAGCGGAAAGCGTTCTTTCAGGAGGCGCACCACGGAATCCGAGCCCATCGGCGGGCCGAAGATGAAGCTCTGGCCGTAGGTGCAGCCGATCTTGGCAAGTTCCAACGCATCCTCTTCGGATTCGATGCCCTCAGCGACGACACGCATGTTGAGCTCGCGTGCCATGGAAATAACCGAGCGCAGCAGCACTGCCTTCTTGTCGCTGTCGTCGCGGACCATGGCCTTGTCGAGCTTGATCGTGTCGAACGGGAAACGCGTGAGATAGGCGAGCGACGAATAGCCCGTACCGAAGTCGTCGAGCGCCAGACCGATGCCGGCGTCGCGCAGTTTGTCGAGCACGAGGCGCGCCTGTTCCGGATTTTCCATCACCTGCGATTCCGTCAGCTCCAGCTTGATGCGGTGCGGATCGCAATGGGTCTTGGCGAGCAGGGCGCGGATATCGTCGTAAAGTTCGTTATTGAGCAGCTGCACGCTGGAAAGGTTGATGGAGACGAACAGCGGCAGGTCGCCGGTCTGTCGCTGCCATGCCTTCAGGTCGTTCGTTGCCTGCTCCAGCGCGAACATGCCGAGCGGGCCGATGATGTCGGATGCCTCTGCGATCGGGATGAATTCCGATGGCGGGATATTGCCGCGCTTCGGATGTTCCCAGCGCATCAGCGCCTCGAAGCCTGCCACTTCAGCATCTTCCAGGCGGACGATCGGCTGGTAGACGAGCGAAAGTTCCTTGCGCTCGACGGCGCGGCGCAGGTCGGTTTCGAGTTGCAGCCGGTCCGTGCCGAAGCTGCGGAAGGCCGGCTGGAAGGGCTCGACGCGATTGCCGCCGGCGCGCTTGGCGCGGTACATGGCAAGTTCCGCGTCGCTCAGCATACCCGCGGCATTTTCCTGCTGGTCGACCCAGGACGTCAGGCCGACCGATGCCGTCAGAATGATTTCGCGGTTGGCGAAATTGATCGGCACCATGATCGCCTTGCTGATCGCATCGGCAAAATCCGCAACCTTGGCCGGATCGCGTTCGGAGACGAGGATGAGGCCGAATTGATCGCCCGAAAGACGCGCCAGCGTATCCTGCGGCTTCATCAGACGGCGAAGACGCCGGGTCAGCGCGATCAGGATATTGTCGCCCGCGGCAAAACCCAGCGTATCGTTGACCAGCTTGTAGCGATCGATGTCGATCACCATGACTGTCGGCCTGAGCTGATTGCCTTCCGAGGCGAGCGTCAGAACGGACTGCAGGCGATCAAGGAACACCTGGCGGTTCGGCAATCCCGTGAGGTTGTCATGCACGGCGTCATGCAGCAGCCGCTCGACGGAATTCTTCTGCTCGGTGATATCGACGATCGTGCCGACGCAGCGGATGATTTCGCCGTTCGAGCCGAGGACGGGCCGGGCGCGGATCGACAGCCAGTGGAAATGTCCATCCTCCGCGCGAATCCGGAATTCGTGGTTCAGCCGGCCGCGCCGATGTTCCAGCAGTACGTCAAGCGTCGCTCGGAAACGGTCGCGATCGTCTGGGTGCAGTCGCGGCAGCCAGTTGCGCGCCGCGCCATGCATGGTGCCGGGCGAGAGGCCGAGCTTCATCGAAATATCAGGCGTGGTTACGACACGGTCGCGCGCTACGTCCCAGTCCCAGACGGTATCGCCGGAGCCTGTAAGCGCAAGAGACTGCCGTTCCAGATCGGAGAACAGACCCTGCTGGAAAGCGCCGCCGGCAAAGGCGTGCTGCATGACGGTGAAGCCGATCAAAAGGACGATGAGCACGAGGCCGCCGCCAAGTGCCGGCTGGATGATGTCGTTGTCGAGCTTGCCCATGACCGTCATCCAGGCCCCGAAGAGCCAGACGAGGATCAAGGCCCAGGCGGGCACGAGCAGGATGGCGCGGTCGTAGCGGCTGAAGCCGAGATAGATGATGAGCAGCAGTCCTGCCGTCGCCGTCAGCGCCAGCGACAGCCGCGCAATACCGGCTGCAATCGACGGGTCATAGATCGCGACGCCGAAGAGCAGAGCAAGGCCGAGCACCCAGGCAAGCGTCACATAACCAAGATGGGCATGCCAGCGATTGAGGTTGAGATAGGTGAACAGGAAGATCACCAGGCTCGACGCGAGCGCCACCTCCGCACAGGCGCGCCATATTCGCTGATCGCTTGACGTTATGCTGATGAGCTTGCCGAGGAAGCCGAAATCCACGCAGATATAGCCGAGAACAGCCCAGGCAAGCGCCGCCGTCGCCGGCAGCATCGATGTGCCCTTGACCACGAAAAGAATGGTGAGGAACACCGCCAGGAGGCCGGCGATGCCGAGCACGATGCCGCGATAGAGCGTGAAGGCGTTGACCGTATCCTTGTAGGCGTTGGGTTCCCAAAGATAGAGCTGCGGCAGGTTCGGCGACGAAAGCTCGGCAACGAAGGTGACGACGGCGCCGGGGTTCAGCGTGATGCGGAAGACGTCCGCTTCGTCGCTTGGCTGCCGGTCGAGCGCAAAGCCCTCGCTCGGCGTGATCGCGACGATGCGCTGCGAGCCGAGATCGGGCCAGAAGACCTTCGAATTCACCAGACGGAAATGCGGGGCGACGATGACGCGCTCCAGCTGCTCTTCCGAGACATTGGCGAGCGCGAAGACAGCCCAGTCGCCCTGATGGTTCGGGGAGGAAGAGCGCACTTCGATGCGGCGGCGGATGCCGTCGGCGCCCGCGGCCGTCGAGACCTGGAAGGCTTCGCCTTGATTGGTGTAGATTTCCGTCGTCGCCGTCAGGTCGAGCGCGGTGTCGTCGCGTGAGATCTTCACGGGTTCGGCTGCGTGCGCCATTCCGGCGATCAATAGCAGCATGGTAGCGCCGAGCGTTGCGATCAGCGCGCATAGCCGCCGGGCCATCGGCCACGTCTGCAGGATTCCGGCGATCATCGCTGGTCGAAGCTTCGGTTCAGGCTGGGATCGGAAGCCAACCTTGAAAACATCACATGGTCGCGCCACTGACCGTTGATTTTAAGATAACCGCGCAAATGACCTTCCCGCTGGAAACCGGCTTTTTCCAAAAGCCGCATGCTACGCTCGTTATCCGGAATACAGGCTGCTTCAACTCGGTGCAACTCAAGTCCGGAAAAGATATAGGGTATAACCAACTGAAGTGCGGCGAACATGTGGCCCTGACCGGAATAGCGTTCGCCCATCCAATATCCGATCATGCAGCTCTGTGCAGCACCGCGGCGAATATAGCCGATCGTGATGCCGCCAACCAGCGTTCTGTTTTCCCTGAGGAAAATGAACAGGGGTATCGCTTGGCCGGAGCTGTATTCCTGTTTGCCGCGGATAATGCGGGCACGATAGGCGCCCTCAGTCAGCTCATCGTGCCGCCAGGTCGGTTCCCACGGTTCGAGAAAACGTCGGCTCTCGGCTCGGAGCTTGTGCCACTGATTGAAATCGGAGTAGCGCGGCAGGCGCAGCAAATATCTGTCGTTTTCGAGTTCAACCGCGTCCGGATGACGTGAGAGAAACCGAAAGACAGATTTTTGCATGCCGCCAAGCACTCCCCCGAGAATTGAACCCATAGGCCCGCGGCGTGCCCCTAGCCGCTGGCGCTTCTGGAAGCCGGCGTCGGCGAGGACAGCGAGGTCACGATGTCTTCCATCGGCGCAAGCTGCTCCAGCGGCCCGATCGCCGAAAGCGTCGGTACTGTATCGAAGAACAGCCGGCCGGCAAGATCCGTCAGGCGATCGATGGTGATGCCTTCCAGGCGTTCCAGCATCTCCTGGTTCGGGATGGGGCGGCCATAAAGCATCATCTGACGTGCGACCTGGCCGGCGCGAGCCGCCGGACTTTCCTGGCCCATGAGGAGCTGCGCGCGGATCTGGGCGCGGGCGCGCTCGATTTCCTGCTGCTGGATGTCATGGGACGACTTGTGCAGCTCGTCGATGATGACGGGCAGCAGTTCCGGCAGGTTTTCGCCGCCGGTTGCGGCATGAATGCCGAAAATGCCAGTGTCGGAGAAGCCCCAATGGAAGGCATAGACCGAATAACAGAGGCCGCGGAACTCGCGCACTTCCTGAAACAAGCGCGAGGACATGCCGCCGCCGAGGATATTGGCGAGGATCTGCGAACAGTAGAAATCGCGGGTATGATAGGCACGGCCTTCGAAGCCGAGCAGGATCTGCGCGTCCATCAGGTCGCGCGTTTCGCGAATATTGCCGCCGATATAGCGCGCCGGCTCGATAACGGGCGGTGCGGACGGTTTGGTCGGCAGGCTGGCGAAGCGTTCCTCGACCTGACGCACGAAGCTTTCATGATCAACCGCACCGGCCGCGACGACGAACATGCGGTCGGTCGTATAGTTGCGGCTGAGATAGTGGCGGATCTGTTCCGGCGAGAAGGAGAGAACGGTGTCCGGCGTGCCGAGAATGGCGCGGCCGAGCGTCTGGCCGCGATAGGCGACTTCGGAAAACTTGTCGAAGACGACATCGTCGGGCGTGTCGTTCGCCGCGTTGATTTCCTGCAGGATCACCTGCTTTTCGCGGGCCAGTTCTTCTTCGTCGAAGGCTGACTCGGTCAGGATATCGGCAAGGATATCGACGGCGAGCGGCACATGATCCTTCAGTACCCGAGCATAATAGGAGGTGGTTTCAGTCGAGGTGGCGGCGTTGACTTCGCCGCCGACATTCTCGATTTCCTCGGCGATCTGCCGGGCCGTGCGACGTCCGGTGCCCTTGAACGCCATATGCTCGAGCAGATGCGCGATACCGTGTTCTGCCTCGGTCTCGTTACGCGAACCCGACTTGATCCAAACGCCGAGTGCCACGCTTTCTAGGTGTGGCATCGATTGGGTCGCTACTGTCAGCCCGGACGCTAGCCGGGTGCACTCCACTGTCATCGCCTGTCTTTCCGCGTCTGTTATTCGCCGATCCGGGTATGTTTTCCGATAAAGCTTTCAACGGCTTTAAGTTCCGGATCGAGAATGTCGAAACGCTCCTCCCTGGTCATCAGACCAGCAAGCCACGTCGGAAGCGCCGGGTCAATACCGGAGGCGGATTTTACTGCGGCGGGGAATTTTGCCGGATGGGCGGTGGCAAGCGTCACCATCGGGCTTGACGGACGCTCGTTCTTTTCAGCGACGAAGGCGCCGATCGCCGTGTGTGGATCGAGCAGATAGCCCGTATCGGCAAGAGTCTTGCGAATGGTTTCAGCCACCTGCTTTTCGCTGGCGCGGCCGGCTCGGAAGTCCTTCTTGATGAACTTCTGCGCCTCTTCGCTGATCGAAAAGCCGTTCGACTGCTTCAGGCTCTCCATGGCGGCGCGCACCTTGGAGGCGTCGCGGCCATTGGCCTCGAACAAGAGCCGCTCGAAGTTGGAGGAGATCTGGATATCCATCGACGGCGATGTGGTGGCCTTGACCTCGCGCATTTCATAGCGGCCGGTTTTCAGCATCCGAGCCAGGATGTCGTTCTCGTTGGTGGCGATCACAAGCCGCTCGATCGGCAGACCCATGCGCTTGGCAACGTAGCCGGCGAAAATATCGCCGAAATTGCCTGTGGGCACGGTGAAGGAAATCTTCCGGTCCGGTCCGCCGAGCGCGACTGCTGTCGTGAAGTAATAGACCACCTGCGCCATGATGCGCGCCCAGTTGATCGAATTGACGCCGGAAAGCTTGACCTTGTCGCGGAAGGCGACGTCATTGAACATGGCTTTGACGAGATTCTGGCAATCGTCGAAATTGCCCTTGATCGCCAGCGCGTGAACGTTTGCCGCCGTCGACGTGGTCATCTGCCGCTGCTGCACCGGCGAGACTTTTCCGTGCGGGAAGAGAATGAAGATGTCGGTGCGCTCGCGGCCGGCAAAGGCGTCGATCGCAGCGCCGCCGGTATCGCCCGAGGTGGCGCCGACGATGGTTGCCCGCTGGCCGCGCTTCTCCAGCGCATAGTCCATCAGCCGCGCAAGCAACTGCATGGCGACATCCTTGAAGGCGAGCGTCGTGCCGTGAAAGAGCTCCAAGACGAAGCTGTTCGGGCCGGTCTGGACGAGCGGTGTCACGGCGGGGTGCCGGAAGGTGGCGTAGGCATCGTCGATCATGCCGCGGAATACGTCGGCCGGGATCTCGCCGTTGGTGAAGGGCGACAGCACGGCAAAAGCGACGTCCTGATAGCTCTTTCCGCGGAAGGCGCGGATTTCTCTTTTCGTCAGGACAGGCCATTCGCGGGGAACATAGAGCCCGCCGTCGCGAGCAAGGCCAGCCAGGAGGGCGTCGCAGAAGCCAAGGGCAGGGGCTTCTCCCCGCGTTGAAATGTAATCCACGGTCTTAGAATTCCTTTGGTCGCAAAATTGCCTGAGTGATCGATTGAGAGAGTAGAGGAACGAAGCGACGGCGGCCTGTCTTTTTGCGTCGGATCAGGCGCGTGGTTTTCGCGTTTGCGCAAGGCGCGTCGGATCGGCGCCGGGCGGAGGCCTTTGGTGGTGATCTGTCGATCTCGAAAAGTGAGCCAAAACGGTGTCTACCCAATCGATTTTTCGCTGCGCCGCTGGTATAGACCATCGCCAAGTGTCATAAAAGGCCCGTTTGGCGGGCTGCAGGCCGATAATGTAAAATATATGGAGAGGGTGGAATTATAGTGTTTGGCAGGGTTTCGCGTCGTCTTTTCTCCGCTTCGCTTCTGGCATTGCTCACGGGTTGCAGCTCTCTCGGTATTGGCGGCAACAGTGAAAAGCAGCCAGGGGCTGACATCACGGTAGCACCGCAAGCCGGAGCCCCGGCTGCCGCTTCAACTCCCACCCCGACCTACGTCGCCGGCAAATGCCCGCAGGCTGTCATCCGCGACGAGGATGCGGTTTATCGTACCTACGCCAAGGGCGCCAAGGACGATGCGAGCCAGTTGGTGTATCAGGCTTCGCTGGCACAGGCGACCCGCCAGTGCACGAGTGACGGCACCAGTCTCGGCATTCATGTCGTGGCGCAGGGACGCCTGGTCGCCGGCCCGATGGGCTCCTCCGGCAAGGTGACCCTGCCGATCCATGTCGCCGTCATGGACAACGACAACGCGCTTTACAGCAAGACCATTATGTACACGGCTGAGATTCCGCCGGGTGAGACCACGGCGCAGTTCCTCTTTACCGATGATGATATTCAGGTTGCCGGCGGCTCCGGCGGTTTCACGATCGTCCAGATCGGCTTTGATCAGGGTCCGCAGAAGCCTGCGAAGAGCACGAAGCCGGTGCGCAGGAAGCATCAGTAAGCTTTCGATCGCGGCCTTTGCGTAGAGCGACGCAGGGCCGCGACGACCACCAAAGAAAAAGCCCTGCCGGTCGGCAGGGCTTTTTCTTTGGTGGTCAGTCTTCAGTCCGTCCTAGAGGACGCCATCCCATTCCGCGAGCGCCATGACGACGCCGGGAAGGTCGGCCATACGGCTGATGACGGTTTCCGCGCCGGCGTCGGTCAGCCGATCGGCGTGGGAAGGGTAGGTGTGTGATGCGCCGGTGAAGCCGATGACGCGCATGCCGGCGGCACGCGCCGCCTGAACACCATGGATCGAATCTTCGACGACGATCGTGTTGGCGGGGCTGACATTCATCTGCTTGGCGCCATGCAGGAAAATATCCGGTTTTGGTTTCACGCGGTCGGCGCCAAGATCCTTGGCGGAGTAGATATGCGGCGCGAACAGCTTGATGTAGCCGACCTTGGTCAACATCATCTCGAGGCGCGCCGAGCTGGAGTTCGAGCAGATGCACCGCGGCATCGGCAGTCGCGACAGTGCCAGCGGCACGCCTGGTATCGCCTGGACTTCATTGGCAAGCTTCAGGTCGAGCAGCTTCTCCGACTTGTCGAGCAGCGTCGCGGAGAGCGGAATGCTTGCCTCGCGCTCGACCTCGAACAGGATGTTGCGCCAGGTCATGCCGGCGAAGCGCTCACCCATTTCCTCGGTGCTGATCGGGTAGCCCGCATCGGTCAGCAGCTTGGACTCGACCTCAGCCGCGATGATTTCCGAATCGACCAGAACGCCGTCGCAGTCGAAGATGATGAGATCGAAGCCATTGCTCATGAAATTGCTGCCTTTGATGTGGCTGGGTTCGGCAGCTCCGGGAAACCGTTGGGATTTCGGAAGATGCTCTGAAAAACGACCGCCGGGCTTTACACGATATGTCGACAAAGCTCAACCAATTGGCGGGCATGGCTGCGCTGCAGCTAGCGAAAGGGTCGAAATGCGCAAAAGCGGTGACAGCTTTTGCTTGCCGCTCGACATCGGGCAGGGCTGGCTTTAAGCATCGGCAATGGCCAAGGAGCGCGACGACACCATTGCCAGCCGTATCAGCCGGGTGCTTGCCGACCGCATCATCCGCGGCGAGCTCGCGCCCGATACCCGCCTGCGGCAGGATCATATCGCCGAGGAATTCGGCACCAGCCATGTGCCCGTGCGCGAGGCGTTCCGGCGACTGGAGGCGCAGGGGTTGGCGATCAGCCTGCCGCGCCGTGGCGTTCGCGTCGCCTCGTTCGATCTCAAGGAGGTCCGCGAGGTCGCGGAAATGCGGGCGGCACTCGAAGGTCTTGCACTCAAGCATGCGGCCCCGCATCTGACTGCGTCCATTCTGGACGAGGCCGAGCAGGCGACGCGCGACGGCGACGCCGCAGGTGACGTTTACGCCTGGGAAGAAGCCAATCGCCGCTTCCATCGCCTGATCCTGGCGCCTTGCGGCATGGCGCGGCTGCTCGCCGCCATCGACGACCTACACGCCGCCAGTGCCCGCTTTCTCTTTTCCGCCTGGCAATCCGGCTGGGAGAAGCGCACGGATCATGATCACCGCGCCATTTTGGCGGCGCTTCGCCAGGGTCGAATCGACGAGGCGGCGGCAATTCTGCAGAAGCATGTGCAATGGATCGGCCGCGCGCCGGTGCGCACGCCTTCGGGGTCGACGCGAGACGCCTTCGCAATCGTCGGCTAGCGATCACAACGCATCATGATGATCTTAAGCTGGGCTTTGGAGATGGCGTTTAGAGCGTGTCCGTCATCGCTAGCGGAAAGAGCGCCAGAAACCGGCGCTCGCCCTCGGGCGTGAAGAAGATCGAGCGGCTGTTTTCGGTTCGCCGCGCCCAGCCCTTGTCGAAAAAGTTCGAAAGTAGCGCCTTACCGAGGCTGCCGGCCAGATGCGCGCGCCGCTCGCTCCAGTCCAGGCAGGATCGGCAAAGCGGACGGCGGCTGGAACGCAGGTCGGAGACATCGATGCCGATCGAGCCCAAATGCTTCTCGCCATCGGCCGTCAGGCTCAATCCTTCTCCCATCACGGAGATCGAGCCGGCCTCTATCAGGCTGTCGAGCATCCGCACGCCGTAATCGCCGGCAAGATGGTCGTAGCAGATACGCGCCTTTCGCAGCGCCGGCTCCTTCGGGCCTGGACGATGGCGCAGATGGCCGCGGCTTGCGGCAAAACCCATGATGCCCTCAAGCAGCTTGCCTACGCGATCGTCCGCCAGCGTGAAATAGCGATGGCGGCCCTGCTTGCGTTGGGCGAGCAGGCCACCCGCTTCAAGCTTGGCGAGATGCGCGCTCGCGGTCTGCAACGTTACCCCTGCGGCAGCGGCGAGTTCCGTTGCGGTCAACGCTCGGCCGCCCATCAGCGCCGTCAAAATATTCGCCCGCGCGGGATCGCCGATCAGCGAGCCGATCTGTGCAATGTCTGGACCTTCCTTCATACTTCGATCGTAGCCGAACCATCTCCGTCCTGCAATGTGCGAAAACGTCTGCATCAGCAAAGGAGAAAGCCAATGATCACCTGTTTCATCCGCTATCAGATCGACCCGTTCAAGCAGGAGGCCTTCGCGGAATATGGCAAGGCCTGGGGCCAGATCATCCCGCGCAACGGCGCCGATCTCATCGGCTATTTCGCGCCACACGAGGGTTCGCTGACGACGGCCTATGGCGTCTACAACATCGAGAACCTGGCTGCCTATGAAGCCTATCGCAAGAGCCTCGCCGCCGATCCGCTGGCGCAGGCCAATCTCGATCTAGCTCGCCGCGAGCGATTCATCTTGCAGGAGGATCGCATCTTCCTGAAAAACATATCCCTGCCGCATGCTCCGAGGACATCGCCATGATCGCAGTCATTTTCGAAGTCGTCCCCCATCCTGACGAGCGCCAGCACTATCTCGATATTGCCGCAAGGCTGCGCTCCGAACTCGAAACGATCGACGGTTTCGTCTCCATCGAACGCTTCGAAAGCCTGACCCAGCCAGGCAAGATCCTGTCGCTGTCCTTCTGGCGCGACGAGACCGCCGTTCTTGAATGGCGAAACCGCGAAGCGCACCGTGCAGCGCAGAAGGCAGGGCGGAAGACAGTCTTTGCCGATTATCGGTTGCGCGTCGCGCAGGTGCTTCGCGACTATGGTATGACGGAACGGGCCGAGGCGCCCGATGACAGCCACGCGGTGCACGACATCTAAGGCATGTCGCGTAAAAGTGTGCCGCAGTTTTGCGATAACGACATGCGCTTTAGGATTTTCAACGTGATAGCACTGTTGGATAGGCCCGCATTTCCGGGATCTTGTTCGGGAAATTCGGAAAATATGACACCGCTTTAGCCTTTGGTAACCAAGATAGGTAACCATAACACTCAGTTAAGAGCACCGAGTAAGTGTAACAGCGAGTATCAAATGGCGTCAGTTTTCCCGCTTGCCGACCTCAGAACCTCAGCAGTTCCGGGGTCCTGGATCGACACGATCATCAAGGGCGATTGCGTGGCCGCTCTTGAGGCACTGCCCAATCAATCCGTCGACGTCATCTTCGCCGACCCGCCGTACAATCTTCAGCTTGGCGGCACGCTGCATCGTCCGGACCAGTCGCTGGTTGACGCCGTCGATGACGAATGGGACCAGTTCGCATCCTTCGAAGCCTACGACGCGTTTACCCGCGCCTGGCTGCTCGCCTGCCGCCGCGTGCTGAAGCCGACCGGCACGATCTGGGTCATCGGCTCCTATCACAACATCTTCCGCGTCGGCGCGACCCTGCAGGATCTGAACTTCTGGATCTTGAACGACATCGTCTGGCGCAAGACCAACCCGATGCCGAATTTCAAGGGTCGCCGCTTCCAGAACGCGCATGAGACGATGATCTGGGCGAGCCCGAACGCCAAGGCCAAGGGCTATACCTTCAACTACGATGCCATGAAGGCCGCCAACGACGATGTGCAGATGCGCTCCGACTGGCTGTTCCCGATCTGCAACGGCAACGAGCGGCTGAAGGGCGACGACGGCAAGAAGGTGCATCCGACGCAAAAGCCGGAAGCGCTGCTCGCCCGTGTCATCATGGCCTCGTCCAAGCCCGGCGACATCATCCTCGATCCCTTCTTCGGATCAGGCACGACCGGCGCCGTTGCCAAGCGTCTCGGCCGCCACTTCGTCGGCATCGAGCGCGAGCAGGACTATATCGATGCGGCAAGCGCCCGCATTGCCGCCGTCGAGCCGCTGGGCAAGGCGGAACTGACCGTCATGACCGGCAAGAAGGCCGAGGTTCGCGTTGCATTCAACGCTCTCATCGAGAGCGGCCTCGTCAAGCCTGGTCAGGTGCTGACGGATGCGAAGCGCCGCTATAGCGCCATCGTGCGCGCCGACGGCACGGTTGCTTCCGGCGGCGATGCCGGCTCCATTCATCGCCTTGGCGCGAAGGTCCAGGGCCTTGATGCATGCAATGGCTGGATGTTCTGGCACTTCGACGATGGACGTTCCCTGCGTCCGATCGACGAGCTCAGGGCCATCATCCGCAGCGATCTGGCGAAGGTGGAGTAAGCCTCAGCCATTTCCCGTAAGCATATCTGCCTTCTTCCGTCGTGTACATCCAGTTAGGGAAGAAGGTGAAACGCTCAGGGCTCTACGGGATACATCATCCGGTAGGGCCCTGAGCGTCTTGTCGTCTTCGGATATCAGAAGTCCTGATAGTCAGTGACGTCGACGCGCACGACGCGGCCATTTTCATCGAAGGTGATCGTTTCCTCGCCCTCGCGGATCAGCGGCTTGCCCGTTTTGCTGTTGGTGGCGCGTACCGACCAGACGGCACGGCCCGAAAGCGGCGTCAGCGTTTCCACCAGGGAGTTCGATGCCGTCTGATCGGGATAAGTATCGAAATAGCCGCGGAAGGCTTCCATGATCGCATCGCGACCGGCAAGGCTACCGACACCGTTCGAGACGTAGGTGGCGTTCTCGGCGAAGAAATTCTCGATCTCTTCATAGTTGATACGATTGATCGCATCGTGAAACAGATCGATGCGTTCTGCGGGATCGAAGATCATTGGCTCAGACCTTTATGCCATATGCGGCGAGATCGCTGCGCAGCTTCTCGGCGCCGGTGAAATGAATTGCGTGCCAGCCGGCAGCGCGTGCGCCTTCGACGTTCGGATAGGAATCGTCGATGAAGATCGTCGAGGCCGGATCGAGGTCGAAGCTCTTGGCGTGGGTATCGTAGATCGAGACATCAGGCTTGATCAGGCCGACATCGCCTGAAACGGTGACGCCGCGCGGCTTCGTGAGGAAGGGATAGCGTACCTGTGCCTCGCGGAAGGTGTCGGAAGCGAAGTTGGTCAGCATGGTGACGTCGCGGCCCTCCGCGATCAGCTGCTCCAGAATGGCGACGCTGTCTTCGTAGGCATGCGGGACCATCTCGTGCCAGTGTTTGCGGAAGGCGCGAATCTGCTCTTCACGTTCCGGATGCTCGGCAATCAACAGTGCCTCCGCCTCTTCCCAGGTCCGGCCACGATCCTGCTCGATATTCCATTCATGGGTGCAGACATTGGCGAAGAACCAATCGCGCTCGTCGGCGTCCGGGATGACACGGCTGTAGGGAATGTTCGGGTCGTAATGAATAAGAACTTTGCCGATATCGAAAACGATATGTCTTATTTCCGTCGTCATGAATGAATTCCTGATTCTTGGTCTCAACGTATTTTTGCGAAGGCATTGGGAATAGCCTGAGCGATCGCTTTTTTCATGACTGTCGGCAATGCCTGCTCTTCAAGATTTGTAACCGGCGCCCACCATCCGTCATGGTTGTCCTTCCCGGAAACGGACTTGGCGCGCCAGATCGACAGCCGCAGTTCGAAATGGGTGAAGACATGCGTCACCATGCCGGCCGGCTGCCAGTCGGCCGGGAAGGGTGCTGCCTCCATGCCGGTCTCGCCGTCGATACGCGCTGTCCAGCCCGTCGTCGGCACTTCAGCCATGCCACCCAGCAATCCGCTTTCGATGCGGCGCCGCAGGAAGATTTCGCCCTCGTCATTGACGGCGACGAAGGCTGCTCCCTGGCGCACCGGTTTTTCTTTCTTGGCAGCTTTGACCGGGAAATGCTCGGCATCATGCCCGGCCAGCGCCTGACAGGCGCCATTGAAGGGACAGAGAGAACAGACCGGACGCTTCGGCGTACAGATCGTCGCGCCGAGATCCATCATCGCCTGGGCGAAATCGCCCGGCCGGTCCGCTGGGGTCAGCAAGGCGACCTTCTGCTTCATCAGCGGCTTGGCGCCCGGCAGCGGCGTTGAAATCGCGTAGAGGCGGGAAATGACACGTTCGACATTGCCGTCCATGACAGCGGCCTGGCGATTGAACGCGATTGCGGCAACGGCGGCGGATGTATAATCGCCGATGCCCGGAAGCGTGCGCAGACCTTCCTCGGTATCGGGAAAGCGGCCGCCATGATCTGCCGCAACCGCCTCGGCGCATTTTTTCAAATTGCGGGCACGAGCGTAATAGCCGAGCCCGGCCCAGGCCGCCATGACGTCGTCGTTTGCGGCGGCGGCGAGATCGTCGACCGTCGGCCAGCGTTCGAGGAATTTCGCGAAATAGGATTTGACGGCCGGCACTGTCGTCTGTTGCAGCATCACTTCCGACAGCCAGATGCGATAGGGATCGGGCTTGACGCCCCGTGCGGCCATCGGCGGCGAGACGCGCCAGGGAAGGTCGCGGTGGTGTTTGTCGTACCAGGCAAGCAGCGATGCGGCCGTGGGGGATTCTAAAGTCTTGGTCATGATTTGCCGCATCGGTGGGAAGTGCTCTATACTTGGCCAAGCTGCGTCGGGCGATCAAGCTCCCGAATGGACAAAGAATGCACCGGGAACCCGATTGATATGAGTTATCCCCGAAAAGGCGAGAAGCAGATTTCCGAGCTGACCAACGGCATCGTCGATCCGGTGCTGGCGAAGCGCGCCGGCATCAACACGACGCTGCTCGGCTGCTGGGACGAAATCGCCGGGGAGGACTTCGCCGACTGCACACGGCCGGAAAAGATTGCCTGGGCCAAACGGACGGGCCCCGGCATGGACGACCGCTATCAACCCGGCGTATTGACGATTGCCTGCGAGGGTGCCCGCGCGCTGTTTCTGACCCATGCACAGGGCGAGCTCATCCAGCGCATCAACAGCTTCTTCGGCTTTTATGCCGTCAATCAGATCCGCATCGTGCAGAAGCCGGTCTCGGTCGCATCCAGACGCTCGCGGACGCCGCCGCCGCTGAAGGGCGAGGCGGCGCGCAAGCTGGCTGACATGATTGAAGGCATCGAGGACGAGAAGATCAGGGCCGCGGTTCAGCGCCTGGGCACGGCCATGGCCTGGAAGCGTAGGTAGAAGCCGGCCAAACCGCCGGTTTTGCAGATTGTGGACAGAATTTAAGTTGTCTGTCTTTGCCAGGTCACAATTCTTTGAAGAAAGTTGGCCAACCGTGCCTTGTTAGCGGCAAGCAGCCGTTATATCGCATGAAACATTCGAAGACCTCTTTAACGACGGGTGACTCTATGCCGATGTCCGACATGCTCCTGACCAAACGCCATCTGCTGGGCGGCTCTGCCTTTGCAGCCCTTTCCGTGGCGTTCTCTACCTTTGCCGAGACCGCATCCGCCGCGTCCGCAGAAGACGAAGTGCCGCCGGCTGACGGCGACGTCAACATGAGCGAAGTGCTGAAGCCCGGCCCGCTGCCGGAAATCGCGCTCGGCAAGCAGGATGCCCCCGTCAAGATCGTCGAATACATGTCGCTGACCTGCCCGCACTGCGCGCATTTCGCGGTCACGACCTTCGAGACGATCAAGCAGAAATACGTCGATACCGGCAAGGTTCTCTTCATCATCCGCGAGTTCCCGTTCGATCCGCGTGCCGCTGCCGCCTTCATGCTCGCCCGTTGCGCCCCGCAGGAGCAGTACATGCCGATGGTCGAAATGCTGTTCAAGCAGCAGATCGCCTGGGCCTCGCCCGATGTCGACGGCCGCGCAGCACTGCTGCAGATGTCGAAACTTGCTGGTTTTACTGAGGATAGCTTCACGAAGTGCTTGACGAACCAGAAGCTTCTGGATGATGTCAACTCAGTACGGGAACGCGCAGCCAAGGATTTCGGCGTCAATGCCACGCCGACCTTCCTGATCAATGGCAAGCGCTATGCAGGGGACATGTCTGTTGCTGCCATGTCGAAGCTTATCGACAGCCTGCTCTGATCCGCGCCTTTTTCAATCACAGGCGGGCGGCCGAGGTTGCGCGCCTGTGATTGCCTCCTTTAGATTCGAGTCTGGAGCGATCACGCTCCCGATGCCGGCATCGTGGACGGCCTTCTCCCCGCATGGGAGAAGAGGGCGTTGCCTATGAAGTTCAACAGACTGAGACTTGTCGGCTTCAAATCCTTCGTCGAACCGGCGGAATTCGTGATCGAGCGCGGTCTGACCGGCGTCGTCGGCCCGAATGGCTGCGGCAAGTCCAATCTTGTCGAAGCCCTGCGCTGGGTGATGGGTGAGAATTCCTACAAGAACATGCGCGCCTCCGGCATGGACGACGTGATTTTCTCCGGTTCGGGGAATCGTCCGGCGCGCAACACGGCCGAAGTCGGCCTCTATCTCGACAATAGCGATCGCACAGCACCTGCCGCCTTCAACGACAGCGACGAAATCCAGGTCACGCGCCGCATTGAGCGCGAGCAGGGCTCCGTTTATCGCATTAACGGCAAGGAAGCCCGTGCCAAGGATGTGCAGCTGCTGTTTGCCGATGCTTCCACCGGCGCGCGTTCGCCCTCCATGGTCGGGCAGGGTAGGATCGGCGAGTTGATCCAGGCAAAGCCGCAGGCACGCCGCCAGCTTCTGGAAGAGGCTGCGGGCATTTCCGGCCTGCATTCGCGCCGGCATGAAGCCGAGCTTCGTCTGCGCGCCGCCGAAAGCAATCTCGAGCGGCTTGACGATGTGACGTCGCAGCTCGAAAGCCAGATCGAAAGCCTGAAGCGTCAGGCGCGGCAGGCCAACCGCTTCAAGATGCTCTCGGCCGATATCCGCGCCCGCGAGGCCATGTTGCTGCATATCCGCTGGGTGCAGGCCAAGGAGGCCGAAGCCGAAGCCGATAGCGCACTCAACCAGGCAACGGTGCTGGTCGCCGAAAAGGCGCAGATCCAGATGGAGGCGGCAAAGGCTCAGGGCATTGCCAGCTTCAAGCTACCGGAACTGCGCGACGACGAGGCGAAGGCCGCCGCCGCCCTGCAGCGCCTGCAGATCGCCCGCTCGCAGCTGGAAGAAGACGTCAATCGCATCCTGCGCCGCCGCGATGAGCTGATCCGCCGTCTGGCGCAGCTCGCCGAGGATATCAGCCGCGAACAGCGTCTGGTTGCCGACAACGCCTCCGTCCTCGCAAGGCTGGACGTCGAAGAAGCCGATCTCACAGATATCCTCGCCGACTCAGGCAGGCTTGCCGAGGAGACGCGTCTCGCCTTTGAAGAAGCCGCTGCCAAGCTCGCCGACAGTGAGCGGGTCTTTACCGCCCTGACCGCAGAGCGCGCCGAAGCCGCAGCCGGCCGCAATCAGCTGGAGCGAGCCATACGCGATCTCGCCGATCGCAAGATGCGGCTTGAGCGGCAGGCCAGCGAAGCGAACGCGGAGCTTGCCGCCATCGACGGGAAGATGGCCGATCTGCCCGACCCAAGCGAAAAGCGCGACATGGTCGAGACGGCAGAAAATGTCGTTGCGGATGCGGAAGGTGAGATTCAGCGTGTCGAAGCCGTTCTCGCCAAGGCGCGTGAAACCGAGGCGTTGTCGCGTGGACCGGTCGAGCAGGCGCGGGCGCGGGTGAATGCGCTCGAAACCGAGGCTCGGACCATTTCCAAGATGCTGGCGGCCGGCGATACGTCCGGTGCCTTTTCGCCCGTGGCCGAGGAGTTGCGCGTCGACCGAGGCTTCGAGACCGCGCTCGGTGCCGCGCTCGGCGACGATCTGGAATCCTCGCTCGATTCCGGGGCGCCGGTCTATTGGTCCGACAATGGCAGCGGCGGCAACGATCCGGCCTTGCCGGAGGGCGTCTCCCCTCTGATTACCCATGTCGGCGCACCGGCGGCGCTGACGCGACGCCTGCGCCAGATCGGCATCGTTTCGGCTCAAGACGCTCTGAGGCTGATGCCGGAGCTGAAGCCGGGTCAACGGCTGGTGACGAAGGATGGCGCCGTGTTCCGCTGGGACGGTCATGTCACCGGTGCTGATGCGCCGAGTGCGGCTGCCCTGCGGCTCGCTCAAAAGAACCGCCTTTCCGAGCTGGAAGCCGAAGCAGAGTTTGCCCGCGATGTGCTTGCCGAGGCCGAGGAGCGCCTTTCGGCTGCCGCCAATGCAATCCGAGGTGAAGAGGGCCGCTTGGCGACCGCTCGCGACGCCAGCCGCCTTGCCGCCCGGCATCTGGCCGAGGCGCGGGAAGCGCTCGCCGCCGCGGAACGCGCTTCCGGCGACCTCATCCGCCGCCGCGACGTGATCGTCGAGGCCGTCAGCCGGCTGCAAGAGCAGCTGGAAGATGTGGCCATGCAGGATGAAAATGCCCGCATCGAGCTGGAGGATGCGCCGAATCTCGACGCCATCGACCTGAAGCTGCGTGACCAGCAGGCCGAAGTCGCGACGGATCGTGGCGTTCTGGCTGAAGCCCGTGCCCGCCATGAGGGTTTGAACCGTGAGAACGAGGCGCGTCAGCGCCGTCTCCTCGCCATCCGGCAGGAGCGCGACACCTGGCGCCAGCGTGCTGTCAGTGCCGAGGAACACATTCAGACGCTGCGTGACCGCGAAGAGGAAGCGCGCGAGGAAGCCACCGAACTCGATCTCGCCCCCGATGAATTCGACGACAAGCGTCGTGCCTTGATGAACGAGCTGCAGAAGGCCGAGGAAGCGCGCCGTCAAGCCGCCGACCGCCTCGCCGAAGCCGAGATGGTTCAGCGCGAGGCCGATCGTCATGCGGCGACTGCGCTCTCCGAATTGGCGGAAAGCCGCGAAAAGCGTGGCCGCGTCGAGGAGCGGCTGGTCTCTGCCCGTGAACGCCGGCAGGAAAGCGAATTGCGCATCCGCCAGTCCCTCAATGTCGAGCCGCATGAGGCGATGCGCCTGACCGGCCTTTCGGCGTCGCAAAACGTGCCTGACCTTCGCGAGGTCGAGCGTGAACTGGAGCGGCTGAAGATCGAGCGGGAGCGTCTCGGTGCGGTTAATCTGCGCGCCGAAGAGGAGAGCAAGGAGCTGACGGAACGGCTGCAGGCGCTGATCAAGGAGCGCGATGACGTCATCGACGCCATCCGGAAGCTGCGCGGCGCAATCCAGAGCCTGAACCGCGAGGGCCGCGAACGTCTGATCGTCGCCTTCGATATCGTCAATGCGCAGTTCCAGCGGCTGTTCACCCATCTTTTCGGCGGCGGCACGGCGGAACTGCAGCTCATCGAGTCGGATGATCCCCTGGAAGCTGGCCTGGAAATCCTCGCCCGCCCACCGGGCAAGAAGCCGCAGACCATGACGCTGCTTTCGGGCGGCGAGCAGGCGCTGACGGCCATGGCGTTGATCTTTGCGGTGTTCCTCACCAATCCCGCGCCGATCTGCGTTCTGGACGAAGTGGATGCGCCGCTCGATGACCACAATGTCGAGCGCTACTGCAACCTCATGGACGAGATGGCGGCCTCCACCGAAACCCGCTTCGTGGTCATCACCCACAATCCGATCACCATGGCCCGCATGAATCGCCTCTTCGGGGTGACGATGGCGGAACAGGGCGTCTCACAGCTCGTTTCCGTCGATCTGCAAACCGCCGAACGGCTGCGCGAAATCGCCTGAGAGCAATTCCGCGCAAGGATTGTGAAAACTGTTCTCGTTTCGACAAGAAATTGCCGTGTCGCCTGCCGTGCATCATCAAAGCGTGCTAGCGTCACCTCTAAATCAACAACAGGGGCGCTGATCCGCCCGGAAGGGACGCATGTCTGGCTCGACTGGCGGTGTTTTCGATTTCCTCGGAATACTCGCCGTATTGCTGCTCGTCGCTGCCAACGGCTTTTTCGTTGCGGCCGAGTTCTCTCTCGTTTCCGTCCGCCGCAGCCGCGTGACGGAGCTCGTCGCCGAAGGGCGGATGAATTCCAAGGCCCTGCAGAAGGCGGTCGACAATCTCGACGCCAATCTCGCGGCCACGCAGCTCGGCATCACCATTTCGTCGCTCGCCCTCGGCTGGGTCGGCGAGCCTGCCCTTGCTCATCTGCTCGAGCCGCTGCTCGATTTTCTCCCCGGGACATGGGCTGCGGCCGGGTCGCATGCCATCGCCGTCGCCATCTCCTTCATCATCATCACGGCGCTTCATATCGTCCTTGGCGAGCTGGCGCCGAAGAGCCTGGCCCTGCAGCGCAGCGAAGGCACCGCGCTCGGCGTCGTGCGGCCGCTCGGCCTGTTTCTCTTCCTGCTGCGCCCGGCAATCACCGTGCTCAACGGTCTCGGTAATCTCGTCCTTCGTCTCTTTGGCCTGCGCCCCGGTGCGGGCGAGGGTTCGTTGCATTCGCCTGCCGAGATCAAGCTCCTGATCGCCGAAAGCCAGGAAGCGGGCCTGCTGGAGCAAGCGCAGCAGGATCTGGTCGAACGCGTTTTCAACATCGGCGACCGAGATGTCTCCGACATCATGACGCCGCGGCTGGAGGTCGATTGGATCGACGCCGACGACACGCCGGAGGAAATGCAGAAAACCATTCGCGAGAGCCGCTTCGAACAGCTTTTAGTCGCGCGCGGATCGATCGACGAGCCAATCGGCATGATCCTGAAGAAAGATCTTCTCGATCAGCTGCTGAACGGCGAGCGGCTCAATCCGATGGCCGTCATCCGCCAGCCCTTGGTCGTTCATGAATCGACCGCCGTCTTCAAGGTGCTTGAAAACTTCAAGCGCGCGCCCGTCCGCCTCGCGATGGTCATTGACGAATATGGCAGCCTGGAAGGCATTGTGACGCAGACGGATCTGCTGGAAGCCATTGCCGGTGATCTGCCCGACATGGAAAACGACACGCCCGATGTCGTCGAGCGCGCCGACGGATCGTTGCTGATGGAAGGCATGATGCCGGTCTACGACGCCTTTGCGCGGCTCGGTCTGCGTGTGGGCGAAGAGGACGTCAATTTCCACACGCTTGCAGGTTTTGCGCTCTACCAGCTTGGTCATCTGCCCGAGGTGGGCGAAAGCTTCTCCTTCGGCGGCTGGCGTTTCGAGATCGTCGATCTCGACGGCATGCGCATCGACAAGATCCTGGCCCAGCGCGAGCCGCAGGCCTAGCCATCTTCGTTGCCAAGCACGACCCGGAAGCTCCTGATTTCCATCAATCGATTGAAATCGGAAAGCTCCGGGTCATATTTATTGTGCAGCGCAACATTTTGCCATATTTCTCGATTTTCATTTGTGGCTCAATGAATTAAGTTCAACCGGAGGAGTTGGACGGAGACAATGACGAATTGGGTCTACACATTCGGCGACGGGAAGGCCGAAGGGAGCGCAGCAGATTTTGAGCGGCTCGGCGGCAAGGGCGCGAATCTTGCTGAAATGTGCAATCTCGGCCTCCCGGTTCCGCCGGGCCTGACGATCGTCAGCGACGTCTGCACTTTCTACTACAAGAACGGCCGCAAGATCCCCGAGGAGCTGAAACCGCAGGTCATGCGAGGGCTGCAGCGGATGGAGGCCATCGCCGGGCGTAGGTTCGGCGATACCGAGCGTCCATTGCTGGTGTCCGTGCGCTCTGGCGGGCGCGCCTCGATGCCCGGCATGATGGATACCGTCCTCAATCTCGGTCTCAACGACGCCACCGTTCAGGCGCTCGGCCACGATGCCGGCGATGCCCGTTTTGCCTGGGACAGCTATCGCCGCTTCATCCAGATGTATGCCGATGTCGTCATGGGCCTTGACAACGAGGTTTTCGAAGAGATCCTGGAGGATGAGAAGGCGCGGTTCGGTCATGAGTTCGATACCGATCTGACGGCCGTCGAATGGCAGCACGTCGTTTCGATCTACAAGACCGTCATCGAGGAAGAGCTGGGCGAAGCCTTTCCACAGGAGCCGGAGGTTCAACTCTGGGGCGCCGTCGGTGCGGTCTTTGCGAGCTGGATGAACGCCCGCGCCGTTACCTATCGCCAATTGCACAATATTCCCGAGGCATGGGGAACGGCCGTTAATATTCAGGCAATGGTGTTCGGCAATCTCGGCAATTCATCGGCGACCGGTGTTGCCTTCACCCGCAACCCGTCGACCGGCGAGAAGGAGCTTTACGGCGAATTCCTCGTCAATGCGCAGGGAGAGGATGTCGTTGCCGGCATCCGTACGCCACAGAGCATTACGGAGGCCGCACGCCTCGCATCCGGCTACGATAAGCCGTCGATGGAAAAGCTGATGCCGGAAGCCTTTGCCGAGTTTCGTGACATCTGTGCGCGGCTCGAAGCGCATTACCGCGATGTTCAGGATCTGGAATTCACCATCGAGCGCGGCAAGCTCTGGATGCTCCAGACCCGCAGCGGCAAGCGGACCACCAAGGCGGCAATGAAGATCGCCGTCGATATGGTCGACGAGGGACTGATTACGGAGGACGAAGCGGTGTCACGCATCGAGCCGTCGACGCTGGATCAGCTGCTGCATCCGACGATCGACCCGCGCGCCCGCCGCGAAGTCATCGGCTCCGGCCTGCCCGCATCCCCGGGTGCTGCGACCGGCGAGATCGTTTTCACGGCGGAAGAGGCTATTCTCGCCGAAGAGGAAGGTCGCAAGGCCATCCTCGTGCGGATCGAGACCAGCCCGGAAGACATTCACGGGATGCACGCCGCCGAAGCGATCCTCACCACGCGCGGCGGCATGACCAGCCATGCAGCTGTGGTCGCCCGCGGCATGGGCATTCCCTGCGTCGTCGGCGCCGGCACCATGCGTATCGACATGCGCAACGAAAAGCTGATCGGCGTCGGTGTCACCTTGAAGAAGGGCGATATCGTTACGATCGACGGCTCCACCGGTCAGGTGCTCAAGGGCGAGGTGCCGATGATCCAGCCGGAGCTTTCGGGCGATTTCGGTAGGATCATGGCGTGGGCCGACCGCTCGCGGCGCATGACGGTGCGCACCAATGCCGACACTCCGGCCGACGCACGCGCTGCTCGCTCCTTCGGCGCCGAAGGCATCGGCCTTTGTCGCACCGAGCACATGTTCTTCGAAGGCGATCGCATCCATGTGATGCGCGAGATGATCCTCGCGGAGGACGAGGAGGGGCGCCGCGCCGCCCTTGCCAAGCTCATGCCGATGCAGCGCCTCGATTTCACCGGCCTGTTCACCATCATGCATGGGCTGCCGGTCACCATCCGCTTGCTCGATCCGCCGCTGCATGAATTCCTGCCGAAGACGGATGAGGAGATCGCCGAAGTGGCTGTGAGCATGGGTATGGAGGCGGCCGCCCTGCGCCAGCGCGTTGACGCGCTGCACGAGTTCAATCCCATGCTCGGCCATCGCGGCTGCCGGTTGGCGATTTCCTATCCCGAGATCGTCGAGATGCAGGCCCGCGCGATTTTCGAAGCTGCTGTTCTCGCCGCGCGCGAGACGGGAGCGGCTGTCGTGCCTGAGATCATGGTGCCGCTCGTCGGCCTGCGCTCCGAGCTGGATTACGTCAAGGCACGCATCGACGAGGTGGCGCGCGCCGTGATGACCGAAGCGAAGATGAAGATCGATTATCTCGTCGGCACGATGATCGAGCTGCCGCGCGCTGCATTGCGTGCCCATATCATCGCCGAGGCGGCTGAATTCTTCTCCTTCGGCACGAACGACCTGACCCAGACCACCTTTGGCATGTCACGCGACGACGCGGCCTCCTTCATCCCCACCTACCAGCGCAAAGGCATCATCGAGCATGATCCCTTCATATCGCTCGATTTCGATGGAGTGGGCGAACTCATTCGCATCGCGTCCGAACGTGGCCGCCGCACGCGCAACGACATGAAGCTCGGCATCTGCGGCGAGCATGGCGGCGATCCTGCCTCGATCCATTTCTGCGAGGATATCGGGCTGGACTACGTATCCTGCTCCCCTTTCCGCGTGCCTATCGCACGGCTTGCCGCGGCTCAGGCGGCGATCAAGGGGCGTGCTTGATTCGTAAAGGCCGAACGGCGCCCCATCAGCGGCGCCAATAACCGCCGCGATAGTAATAGCCCGGACCGCCGACCACCACGGTCGGTCCCCAGAAGAAATCATCGTTGCTTTCCATGAAAGCCCGTTGATCCGCGCGCCGGCTGAGATCCTGGTTCATAAGGCAGTTGGCGAAGGCCTGTGTGCCTGGCTTGAAGCCGTAGCCGCTGCATCTGCCTGCGTCTGCCGCTCGGATTTCTTCGGCTGTCTGGCAGGAGGAAAGCGCAAGCGTAATGGCGAGGAGGGAGAAGACGGAGGCAGCGATACGCATGACTTGAGGTCCTGATACAGGTGTGCAGGCGACAGTTATAGCGCCGCGCATGGCGGCGCGAAAGTCGTATTGCGGCCGCAGGCCGAATTGCTCAGGCGGCTTCCTTCGGTCTTGCCGGCAGCCTCTGCAGAAGGTCGACGAAGGCATCGGCAAAGCGCAACAGGTGCTCGGTGTCTTCATCCGGCTGCAGCAGACGGATTTCCGCACCGTCCCCGTCAAGCGCGGCAAAGAGCGTACGCATCGTCGCATCGCCTTCGGGAATGCGGATGACGGCCAGTCTGCGGCAATCGTCGATCAGACCGGCGGCGGGCAGATCGAACAGGAAATCGCCATGTACAGCCGAGGCGGCGTTTCTAACGGCCTCGCAAAAGCTCGGCTCGCCGTCGGAGAAGCCTTCGAGCGAAAGCTCCAGTTCCAGCAGTTCCAACGGCAGGATCGGGTCCGCCAATTCGGCTCCGGCAATCGCCGCACCCGGCAGCTGTTTGGCAGCGACGTCTTGAGAAAGCATCGGTTCCATCTCATCAAGTCCTTTCACAGCCTCGATAAAACGCTAAAGAATGGCCTTTTTTAGGAATTTAAGCAAGCGCTCACGTTTTTGGTCTAGGCGTTACTGGTTTCAGCCTCGAGAGAACATTGCGTGTTGGTGCCGTGACATTCGATTTATTTTCGTCGTTTCTTGATCTAAACATAGGTCGTATTTTGGGATTCGGTGCATCCGGCTTCCGATCCGACGCGCCGACGAGCCCTTGATGACCATTCGCTTCGACCGTCCCGTTTCACATGCCGCCCGCGCCGCGCGTTTGATCGCTTCTTTTGCCCTGGTGTTGTGTGGCGTGACGCTGATCGGCCATCGCTTCGGGCCGCTGGAGACGCCTTATTTCGTGCTGCTGCTGCTGATTTCGGCCGGCTGTGCCGCGTTGGCGGTGCTGCTTGCGCTGGTCGGCCTTGCCCAGCTCTGGCAGAATGCCGCCATCGGTGGCGTTTCGGCCGTGAAGGCGCTGGTCTATGCCGCACTGCCGCTTGCCATTTTCGGCTTCGGCGCCGAACGCTATTGGACCCGGCCGCATATCTACGAGATTTCGACCGATCTCAACGACCCGCCGGAATGGCTGGCGACGCCGGATGCGCGCCAGCTATGGCTGCCGCCCCGTCATCTGGTGACGCAGCCGGAGCGCGAGGCGCAGTTCGATGCCTATCCCGCCTTGATCAGCCGCCGTTATGAAGGTGCGAGCGACCGTGTTCTGGAAGCGGTGCGCAAGGTCGCGCATGATTATCACATCACCATCGTCAAGGCCGAAGGCGCCGATGTCGCCGATCCGAACGGCGATACGAGACCGAAGCGGCGCGGGCGTGCACGGACCGTCAATCCCGCGCAGGATGACGTCGCCGGCGGCGATGTCCCGGCAATCGTTCCCGTGCCGACGCCGCGTCCCTTCCGCGACGGCGTGGCGGAACTCATCCGCCAGAATACCGACGTCATTCTGCAGGGAGAGACCCGCACCCGCATCTTCGGTCTGCCCTGTGACATACTCATCCGCATCCGCGAGGAGGCGGAAACGACGCTGGTCGATATCCGCGTCGCCTCTCGTTACAGCCAGGACGATCTCGGCGTCAGCGCCGATCTGGCCGATGGCTATCTGAAGGCGTTGGATGCGGAATTGCTCGGCATCGCCGGAAGCTGAGGTGGCTCAAGCCGGACGATAGGCCCCGAGCAGCGCCGGTGGCCCATCGGTTTCCACCTGGCCCTTCTCGACCAGATCCTCCAGATGCGCGAGTACAGAAAGGGCGGCCGCCCCATGCAGACGCGGGTCGGTATCGCGATAGATGGCTTTGACCATGTCCGGGATCAGCCGGTCGCCGGCCTTGATGCGCTCCAGCACGGCGCGCTCGCGCATGCGGCGGTGCGTTCTGAGGCCGCGCATGAAGGAGGCGGGTTCCTTCACCGGGCCGCCATGGCCCGGTAGAAACAAACGGTCCTCGCGGGCAAGCAGACGCTCCAGCGAGGTCATGTAATCCGCCATCGAACCATCCGGCGGCGCAACGATCGAGGTTGCCCAGGCCATGACATGATCGGCCGAAAAGACGATGCCGGTGCCGTCGAGCGCGAAGCAGGCATGATTGGCCGTGTGGCCCGGCGTCAAGAGCGCGGTCAGCTGCCAGCCGTCTCCCGAGACGCTTTCGCCATCGCCAAGCACGATGTCAGGCCGGAACTCCATGTCGGAGCTTTCGGCAAAGGGATTGACCTCGCCCTGATAGAGCGGCCGCGCCGCCCGGTGCGGCCCTTCGCCGACGGTGAGCGCGCCCGTCGCCTCCTTCAGCCGCTTCGCCAGCGGCGAGTGATCGCGATGCGTGTGGCTGACGAAGATATGCGTGACCTCGCGCCCCTTCAGCGCCGCCATCAGGGCGGCAAAATGCGCCTCGTTCTCCGGACCCGGATCGATGACGGCGACGGAGGTCGTGCCGACGATATAGCTGTTGGTGCCGTGAAAGGTGAAAGCGCTGGGATTGTTGACCGTCATCCGCTCGATGCCTGACGCGACAGGCACGGCGCGGCCATAGGCGGGGTCGAAGGCAAGGTCGAAGTCAGGCGTGCTCATGATTGCTTGTATTCGATTTCGATAAAGGACATTGGCTCGGAGCCGGCATTGACGACATTGTGCTCGACACCGGCCTCGCGCCGATAGGCGGCACCCCTGGCGATATCGACCCGGCGGCTGCCGCCGGGCTCCTCGAGCAGAAACTGGCAGTCGGTCATCGGAACGACGACATAGCCGAGGCCATGCACATGATGCCCGGTATCGGCGCCCGGCCCGAAATCCCAGCGCGTGATGCGGCAGACGGCGTCATCGAGAAGCACGGTGGGCACGGCCGGCGGTCGGGCGCGAAACTGGCTCATCGGACCTCCTCATTCCTGATGCAGTGCAGCAAGACCTATCATACCGGCCCGAAAAGCGCACAGAAATATGTATGCGCACTCAACTTAGTCATTGTAGCGCGATGCGACCTTTGCTAATCAGACGCCGATTTGGCTGGTATAAGCAGCCATCTCCTCTGTTGGGGCGTCGCCAAGCGGTAAGGCACCGGTTTTTGGTACCGGCATTCCCAGGTTCGAATCCTGGCGCCCCAGCCAAGTTTTGCTGTTTTCTCGGAAAATGCCCGATTTCGAAGGCTTCCAGCATGGCTGGGAATCTGGAAATCGCGATTGTCATACAGGAATGTCATATTCCATTGTCTGACACGTTGAAGGCTTGGGATGCCTGTTTGCCCTCCAAGAGGGTTCTCAAATGGCAGTGGCTCAATATGTTTTTAAACGTGGCGCAATCTATTGGTGGCGTCGGCGTTTACCGGATGGAACCGGTTCGCGTGCTCTGTTGCTGATCGAAATCAGCCTGCGGACAAAATTTCTGGAGCGGGCGAAACGGCTCGCGGCCGAGATTACCCTGGTTAGCGAGCATCTCATTCGGGACATACGCCAAGAGATGATCGACCCTGACGACGCGAAAAAGATACTTATAAAAGTTGCCAAGAAGCATAGCGCAGAGCTGGACGTGACCGCCGCAGCGGAAGTCGCAAACGGCGAAGACGTGGAAGCTTCTCGTTGCAGCGATATTGTTGCGGGTTGGACAAATCGGATTTTCGCAGCCCAAGGTGACTTGGCAAGAATAGGTCCACATGAACAGCGCGAAATGAAGGCTGCCGGTCTCGATGAGGTGGTGATCGACGAAGTCAAAAAGCATCTGAATTTCTATCGATGGCACGGAATCTATCCGCCTCCTCCTGGCAAAATTCTCGAAATTTTAGAAGAGCACGATATTCCGGATACGAAGGTCAATTTCCAACAAGCACAACAGCTGTATCTTCGCGGCATGTCTGCCGCTCTTTTAGATACACGAAGGCGTTGGACAGGCGTTCGGCCAGACGATGACGCACTGTTGCAAGCCGCGCTTGTCGCTGATGCCGCAGCCATAGAGCCGTATGTACCGCCGCGTCCGACATCCAAACCCATACCCATACCCCAAATGGATGGGCCGGAATTACAGCAGGAAGAAGATGATTTCGATGTCGAAGATGAAATCGAAGAGGATGGTGACGATCTGGAGGAGCCCACGAGAGGCTTGGTCGAGATCGTAGAAAGGGCCGCCGGTCAAAATGTAAAATCTGACGATTGGACGGATAAAACGGCAAAGCAGCATGTCGCGCTGGCAAAGCTATTCGTACGTTTCGTCGGACATGATAACCCTGCGAAGATGCGGCAGTCGCATGTCGCTGACTTCAAGCTGACGCTGTCCGAGATGCCCAAAAATTACGGGAAGTCTCCGCGAGACCACGTTATCCCTCTTATCGACATTTTGGCACGCGCCAAGGACATGCCGCCAGAGCAAGTCGGTTTGTCACAGGGAACGTTGAACCGGCACATGACGCAGATGGGCAATATTGCCGACATTTGCAAACATGCTGGTTTTCCATTCGGGAATTTTGAGGGCGTTTCTGGTTTGCGGTCGAAAAAGAAAGGCAGTGGGCGGGGCGAACGGGCTCGCTTTTCGACCGACGAACTTCGGCTGCTTTTTAACCTGCCCATCTGGAATGGATGTGACGGCGAGAACAGCCGGTTGTCGCCTGGAGAATTGACATTCCATGACGCGAGCTACTGGGGTCCGATGCTGGCCCTCTATCACGGTCCGCGTAGGGAGGAATATTGCGGATTGCTGGTTTCCGAAGTGGAGGCGGATGCTGAAGTTCCTGCTATCCGCATCGAGCCGAATTTCGTTCGCGGCTTGAAGAATGCAGATTCTAAACGCCGCGTTCCGATTCATCCTGAGTTGATCCGATTAGGTTTCCTGGAATACGTCGCCGCGCTCAAGGACATTGGGCATGTTCTGCTATTCCCGGAACTCAGAGCGGCAGCACCGTCCACCCCGATGGGGGACGTTTTCGATGAAGCTTGGCAAGACATGCGGGTAGCAGCCATTCCATCTGCGAAAGAGGATGGCAAAGTGCTGCATTCCCTTCGGCATTGGTGCAATAACGAAATGAAGCAGTTCGGAGTGGCGGCGGAAATCAGAAAGGATATTCTCGGGCACACCAACGCCGACACAAATGAAGGACGCTATTCTGATGCCGCCCGACTGCGCGTCATGGCCAAGGCTCTGGCTCAGTTGCCTCAACCGACCGCTCACCTTTCGCGGTTTCCAATTCGTCTGATCGAGCGCGTTGAAAAACATCATGCACCGCCGACCAAAGCGAGGAAGTCGGCTCCATGACCGCCGCGCAATCTCCATTTGCTAAAGCGATGGCATTGGCCAAACGCCTCGTTGAATTGGGAATAAATCCCTTTCAATCTGATGCTGATCGATACGTCGTCTTGCTGGATGGCGGCGGTGGGGAAATCATCGACTGGGGAAAGCCTCTGCGCGGCACCCGCTTTTTCGAGCCAAATGCCATTCGCAAGGATCGGCCAATGGTTGCCGATTTTGAAGCCTTCGCTAAGCGGCGCGGGCTCAATGACTGCGTTTACTGGGGTGTCGGCCTGACAGGGGCTAAGGCCGATCCTGAGAACCTGGATGCGGCACTGAAAAGCTTCAACGAAAAGATAAATATCGAATTTAGCGAGCTTCGAAAAAGCGGGAAGTTCGAAGTGCTTCTCCTGGCCATCCATCCACGTTATGATGACTTCTCAGGGCTTTTCGATTTGCATGCGCATTTCGTCGCCAGGGTTCCCTCAGAACATAGGGATGCAGTCAAACTACGGCTGCGGATAAAGTTCAGTAAGACGGATTTCCCTGATCGTGCAATCCGTAACGCTGGTGCTGTGGCAACCTATATGCTTTGGGGAGTCTTCCGAAACGACATCATGGTGCAGTGGCCGGACAACGCGCTACGAGCCGCCTGGAAGCTCACACAGAGCCGTTTTCATTTCGTAAGGACCGGTGGCTCATTTCGGCAATGGAGAGCTTCCACAGTGCCGGTGAAGGACAAGGCCGGGTCTTCGGTCGATGATGCAAAAAAGCGCAGCAATCGCGCGGAAACGGCTGATACGCGACAACAGGTTGCAAATAGCGACCGGCTGCTTTCAAAGATCATGATAAAAATCCGAGGCGTCCGGATGGCGGCACTTCTTTTCGAGGCAGCGCTGCCGCGTGAGGAAGCCTCTGTCAAGGCGGAGGGACGTCCCGTCCGGGAGTATTCTTCAGCGGCTAGTATCGTAACTCAGGAGCCGCCAACTTTAGAGGAGGTGACGGCCACTGCCCAACTTTCTGGTGGCCCCACCACGGTTTGGAACCGTTTCATGGTAGCCATAGAGCCCGTCACGGCACCAATCTCGGTGTGGACCAAAAAAATCCACGGAATCGGGCAACAAATTATCCGGCGGCTCCTGAGTTGATGCACCTGAAACCCGATTAGGAAACTCCCAGAACCTTGATGCCGTCTGGCCGCAGTTCCCCACCGGGAGACACATGGCGATACAGGGTTTGGCGGGAGATTTTTAGCTCTTTGCAGAGATCGGCAACAATCGTGTCAGGTTGACCCATTGCTGCTTGTGCTAGGCGAATCTTGGCTGCTGTCATCGTCGCCTTTCTTCCGCCAACACGCCCACGAGCACGAGCGGAAGCCAGTCCGGCCATGGTTCGCTCTCGAATCAGCTCACGTTCAAATTCGGCGAGGCTGGCAAAAATCCCGAACATCAACTTGCCCTGGGCAGAGGTCGTGTCGACAGGGGTCTGCCCGGATAAAACACGAAAACCTATCGACCGTTTAGAGAGGTCATCGACTGTCGTAACAAGGTGACGTAGATCACGGCCCAGCCTGTCGAGCTTCCAGACAATGAGCGTATCACCAGGACGAATGGCTTTCAGGCAGCTTTCCAGACCGATACGATCATCTTTCTTCCCGGATGCCAAGTCCTGATAAATCATAGCCGGGCTCACTCCGGCCTCAATCAATGCATCTCTTTGAAGGTCTAGCGTCTGGCTGCCGTCCGCTTTCGAAACCCTCATATATCCCAATAGTTCACCCATGCTGAAGTCCTTGTCACCTAAACGGTCGTTTATGTGACCATGATGAATCGTGATCCTGTCGGCGGCAATCGCGTCACTTAAAGCGTCACTTTTTCAATGCTCCAAATATGTGCTGAACATGTTCATTGAGACACGCAGCCGTAGACACCGTCGTCCGGCCGTGAATTATGCTTAGTTGCTGTTTCGTCATCAAAACTACCTTAGCGGGCCAATGCTGGAATTTTCAAAAATCAATGCCTTCGACGGCGGCCAACGAGCTTCATTCGAAGAACTGCTTTGCCAACTGGCGCAACGTGAGAAATTTCCAAACGGCTCTCGTTACCGACGAGTCGAGGGCGCTGGCGGGGACGGTGGTGTCGAGGCTTATTGGACGCTGCCCACCGGCAAGAAAGTCGGTTACCAGGCCAAGTTTTTCCTTCGTGCTGGCGATATCGACTGGGCGCAGATCGATAAATCTGTACTTCAGGCAATCGCCACTCATCCAGAGCTTGAAAGATATGTGGTTGGCTTGCCATGCGACCTCACAGACAAGCGAGGCAAGGCGAGAAAGGATAGCAAGTCGGGGTGGGAGCACTGGGAAAAGCATAAGAAGGACTGGGAGCAGGCAGCGCTTGCAAACGGCCTCTCCCATATTGATTTTGTTGCATGGCCTAAAAGTGAAATCAACTCGAGGCTGATTGCGAAAGGTGCGGAGGGACTTAGAGAATTCTTTTTTGGGGGCGTCGAGCTTTCTCAGGAATGGTTTCAGAACCAACTTGATCAGGCGGTTGCAGCTCTTGATGAAAGATATCATCCGGAAGATCACGTTAACATTCGCCTGCAGACATTGTTTTCAACAATAACCAGAAGCGCTGCATCCAGGAATAAACTTTCAACGACGTTGAACGCGGTATGCCAATTCACATTACCTGGCGGAGAAATAGCTTCGCTGTCGGCTCAACCGGACGTAATCATCCTTGAAAACCTTAAGAAGACGCATGCAGACCTCAATGCAATATCCGAAGATTTCGATCTTAGCCCCGCGCAGCGCTGGGATGTTGACAACTGGATCAATAAGTTAACCGCCTTAGAGAATGCAACGTCGGCACTAAACTCCTGGTGCTGGTCGCAATCTCGGAATCTGAAAGACAATTCTCGGGACGAAACTACTCTGCGGCGTTGCATTGACGAACTCGCGAAGCTTTCATCCTTAATATCGGATTTTGACGATACCATCCGTTCACCTTATATGATTGCCGAAAATCAGCGACTTGCCATCGTGCGAGGTGCGGCTGGGGCGGGAAAGAGCCATCTTTTTGCACAGTGTAGCGCCGATGCGCTCAAGGCGGGGCAACCAGCCCTGCTATTCCTTGGGCAGAGGTTTAACGATACAGAACTTTGGACACAGATTGCAGGCCAGCTTGGCTTGCCTGGTAGGACGCCGGATCAGATACTTGGTGCTCTCGATGCTGCAGGAACCGCATCCGGTGTGAGATGCCTAATTTCGATTGATGCCATTAACGAAGGCGTCGGCAGCAGATACTGGAAAAATCATATCGCTCCTTTTATCCAGATGCTCCAAAGCTATGCTGGCGTCTGCTGTGTCGTATCTTGCCGAACCGAGTATTTCGATGCCGCTGTACCCGATAGCACCGCATCAAAGTATCGAATATTTGATATTCGAGGGTTCGAGACTTCTGAAGAACAATTGGCAGCAGCGCGGGTCTATCTTGATAAACGCGGCATAGCTCGCCCCAGCACGCCTTGGTTGGCACCTGAATTCATCAATCCGCTATTTTTACGTTCCGTCTGCGTTTCGTTGGAGAGAGACGGAAAATCAGAATTTCCTTCCGGCCTTACAGGAACGAAGAAAATACTGAAATACTACCTCGAAAGTATGGGACGTAATATCCAGGCAAACGAAGATTCTGCTGTATCGCTTGTTTCCAAGCTTGGCCGTACAGCTCAAGAGATCGCAGCTCGTATGTTAGCGGATCGAACTGACTTCCTAGCTCTCGACAAATGTCGTGAGGCGATAGCCATTCATTTCGGTGACATAACGCCGCGCTCGGAAAACGAATGGCTGTCGATCATTCTGAGAAACGGGCTTCTTCGCAAAGACCCAAATCCGGACGCTTCAGATGAGGTATTTGCGGACCCCGATGTTGTGCGGTTTAGCTTTCAGCGTTTTCAAGATTTCTTGATGGCCGAAAAGGCGGTTGAAGACATCAGTGATCCAGCTGGAATCTTCGATGAAAACCAAGCTCTAAACTTTTGCATCGATGCCAAGTCGCATGTTGCCTGGCAATGGCGTGGCCTTCTTGATGCGCTCTCAACAGTGTTGCCAGAGAAGTTTGGCAAAGAGTTGGTGGACTGCATGCCAGGAGCCGCTAACCAATGGTGGAAAGACTGGGGAATTCGTGAGGGGTTCAAGGAAAGCGTTAAATGGCGGGAACGTTCTGCGTTCTCCGACCGAAGCCTAGAATTGCTGAATAAGCTCGGCGGTTCTGATTCGTTGGACATTCTGATACAGATCGCCGTCTCAGCCGATCATCCTTGGAATGCCGAGCTGTTGCATCGAAACTTAGAAAAACGAAAGCTTCCGCATCGTGATGCCAGCTGGACCAATTGGGTAAATGCTCAGGATTCTGATCCTGATTCGAATGTGGGGGTATTGATTGAGTGGTGCCTCACTGGGCAGGCACCAAACACAAATCCCCAAAACCGGTTTTTGGCAGCGCTTTCTCTATGCTGGTTTTTTTCGACTACCAATAGACGAGTTCGCGACAAGGCAACTAAAGCTCTGTCAAACCTGTTACTCGTTGAGGAGGGCATATTCGTTGAACTGCTGGCAAGGTTTGCCAAAGTGGACGACCCTTATGTCCTGGAAAGACTCCTTGCTGCTGGGTACGGCGCATGTTGCCGTAAACCAGAAGCGGGAAAATTGAACCTGTATTCGCAGGCGGTTTACAGCCACCTTTTCGAAAATCGATCACCACCTTATGGAATGTTGTTACGAGATTATGCACAAGGCATAGTTGAATTGGCGGAATACCATTCGTCCTTGCCAGTTGCCGTCGATATTCAGGTCTGTAAGCCCCCGTATAAATCTCCAAAACCGCGCCTTTCTGTCAGTGAGGAGCAGTTAAATATTGTCGCCCAAAACGCAGGAGACGACAGTATCGCATCTTCTTCAACGTCATCGATGGCCGATTTCGCGCAATACGAAATCGGCTCGCGGACACACGACTTTCTGACTGTTCCTTTGCATAAGGAACGCCCGCTTACTGCGAAGCACAAACTAAAAATTTTTGAAAAGGAAATCGTGACGTCGAATTCCGAACGCATGGTTGCATTCGAAAAGCTCGAAAAAACGGCCAATCCATATTGGTATGGGCTCTATTCAATAGAATGGGGACGTAGGGTATCGAAACCAAGCAAAGCGGAGGTCAAGCGTTGGGAGAACGATTTGGATGCCGCTAGACTCAATTTCCTGGGACTTTTGTCGGCGGAGGAAATTAAACGTTACGAGAATGAAGCTGTACCCGGTTTGTATCCCGCAAAAAAGGAAACGAAGCCACCGGAAAAGTTCAATCAGGGATCACTTCGCAGGTGGGTGGCAAAACGGGCGTATGACTTCGGATGGACGAAGGCACGTTTTCCGCATGATAGCTCCGGTAGAGGAGACTATTCTCGCGACCGACCGATGATAGAGCGGATTGGCAAGAAATATCAGTGGTTGGCTCTTGACGAGCTGTTGTGCAGATTAGCAGATAACTACTGGTTGGATACGGGGTTCGACGATCCACCCTTCGCATATCGACGTGCCACAGATATCGGCTTCAGGCGTGACATAGATGCGACGATCACCGAGGATAGAGAAAAACGTTTAAACTCGGACGAAGCGGGCAGTCAGTGGTTTTTCGAGCCGGTTATCAAATTGCCTTCCGTCGAGGAGCAGACCCTCACTAAATGGCCGTTTGAGCAAGACCCAGCCTCAGAGCTGGGACGGATGCCATTTCGCGTAGACGAGACGGGCAAGCGTTGGCTAGTGGTCTATGAGCACCAATCGCAGAGCGAAAAATATTCTCAGGACCGGCGGGGTGAGCACGGTTTAAGACTGCAGGAATTCCGCTTCCTCTCTGCAGTCAAAGTCAAGCTTACCGATGCAAGAACCGTAGCCAAGGCCTTCGAAAAGAAGCAGCAGATCGATATCCAGCATTGGTCCATCCCCGAGATGACCGACAGCGCGTTTTTGTACGAAGCTCCGTGGCGTTCAACGTGGCCGCAAGATGGATGGCGGTATGATAACTGGCGAGTGCCGACAGGCATTCCTTATGCCCAACTCGGAGCACGGTATCATTGGGAGAGTCATTTGGACGCCTCCCTGCCAAGCGGCTATTCAGCGTATATTCCCGCGCCGTGGCTTGCCCGCGAGCTAGGCCTCCAGCCGGATTTCGCGGAACTTGGTGCCTGGAAGGATGCAGAGGACAAAATAGCATTTAGACAGTTTTTTGGTGAAGATGGCAGTGTCGTAGCCCTGTTGTCGGAAGATCATCTGTCGAGAACTATCGGAGAAGACTGCACATTTTTGACGGTTATGATTGCCGAACGAAATTCCTGGCCAGGGGGGAGCAACCACCATGCAGCCTGGCGACGATCAGAGGGCGTTTGCTGGAGAGATGGGCGCGGCATAAACAAACTTTTGTGGAAGAGAGACACGCGCAACGGGACATCGGACCTGACGGGAACCGACGCCTAGTAATACCCAAAATTATTTCGTCCATTGCGGCCGACGGAAATCTCCTGAACACTTCATCATGTGGTCACTTAATTCCGAGTGACCTTCGGTTGCCAGCCATGCCTTCGTGAACACGAAGGCAGCAGGCCAGGGGGCTTTGCCCCCGTGGACCCCCGAAGGATGAGGCTGTGTTTCATGAAAGACGCATTTGTAAAAATCCGAATCTCCGATATCGACAAATCCCGGCTCATGGAGTTCGCTGGTCAGTCGAGCAAATCGGCTTCGGAAATCGTCCGCTCTGCTCTCGATGAAACCATGCGTGGGAACATAGCTGGCGATAAACGCCGCAAAGATATCGCGACGCTGCGTCGTTCTACGAATCTGATGCTCGAAGCCTTTGCCGAAAAGCCAATCGACGTTCAAAAAATTAAGGAAATTGCCGCCCAGGTCCGTCAGGATGCCCTCAGGGTGCTGGCATGATCTGCGCCGTGATTATCAAAGCCATCAGATTTAGGACGAGGTCGAGCGTAAACAGGCTGATCAGCCATCTCAAGAACGGCGTCGATAATGACGCAGTTACGTTTCTTACCGGCACCACCGCCGATATCACCGACATGCATTCCGACGCATTGGCTAAACGGTCAACGTATTCAATACGTCATTGGATCGTCAGCCCCCATGAAGCGACCACCAGGCACCAGATGCGCGAGGTCGTGACGATGCTCGCGGAAGAGTTCGATTTTGATGCTACACGCGCGGTTATCGTTGAGCACGCGAAGCCGCGTGCTGCGGCAGATGCTCACAATATTCATTGGCATGTGCTGGTCGGCGAGGTTGATCCCGTGACCCGCAAAGCGCTCCGGTGCTCATTTGATCGCATTATCCACGAGCTTGTCGCCCGGTGGTCGGAATACAAATTTGGGCACCGGTTCGTTCAGGGGATGCACACGAAATCCGTAATCGTTGGATTGCGTAAGCGTGGCGCTGAAGATGTCGCCACGAGTATCAAAGGTCAACTTGGTGAAGCGGAGCCTCCGTCAAGGGAAGCCTTTACTCATGCCCAGCATCAGGCCAAGAAACGAGTGGGGACTGATCTTCCGGCTGTTAGACAGGCTGTGAAGCAGGCCATGGCGACTGCGACCAAAAGGGCCGACCTGGAAGTCTCATTGGCCGCCTCGTCACTGCTGGTTGCGGCTGGAGAAAAGCGTGACACATGGATCGTGACTGGTTTGGACGGAGAGTTCATTGGCTCTCTGGCCCGCTTATCGGGTGTCAAGAAGGCAAAAATCGACAGAATAATGGGGGGAGTGAGCGATGAGCCAGCCAACGACAAAAGTGACAATCGAACAAGCAATTCTGGCCGAAGCGCGAGCCATTCGCCGCCTGCTGCAGCCGCCAAGCGACCAGCAAATACCCGGCCCCGAGGTTCTCATTCAGATACAGGCCAAAATCCTGGAAGCGCTGGAAAACGTGTCGAGCCAGATAGAGCGCCTGAATCAGAGATTGGATCACCTCAAGCCATCGCCCATAGTCCCGTAGGCTGGTTTGCAGGCCTAAATAAGGACACGGCTCGGCTTTCTTTGCTTCTCGGCAAGGCCAACATGGCCGCGATGTCCGCAGAAGAGCGCATTGCAGCATCCCTTTGGGAGATCGAGGAGCAGGCGAGATTTGATTTTAATCGGAAAGTTCCTGTCTTCGCATGTTCTGAAAAGACCGCCCGACTGCGGATCGACGTCGCAGACAAAGAGAAAAGCGTTGCCAAAAAATGGGACACGCACTTCGATGCGGAGCGACGGCTTGGCAAGGCCAAACGACCCAGGTGGTGGCACTACTTACTGGGAATTGCGTTTATACTGGAACGCCAACAACGGCACGTAGCGTCAGCGTTTCAGCAAGCATCCGATGAATTAAAGAAGTGCAGCTCCGATCTGCTGGTGGCAAAATCGAAGCTCGTTCGCCAGGAGTTTCGCGACAAAGAGCAGCATACCGCTCTTGTTCAGGAAATAACCAAAAGAAAGGAAGCTGCTGGTCCAGTCCTTGAGCAAGTGGCGGCAGCAAACAAGATCATCCGGCAGCATCCGCTTATGGCATTCTGCGGTCTCGATTTCATTCTCGCCCAAGCCCGTACTCGGGTCCGTGATCAGCAGCAGGCCGAGGAGAAGTTCGAGAACGACTTAGACAATCGTCGTTTCGGATATGGACTATAATCCGTATACCGATGTCTATCTGCGGCATAAAAATGTCTTGCGCTGTTGCCACAATTGTCTGTAGCATTGTCATATTAGGTAAGCAGGTTTCGCAAGGCTTCTCAATGGCTTGAGAAAGCGGAAAAACCTAGCTGGGGCTCCTGGCGCCCCAGCCATGTTTGCTGAATAATATATCGCTTAGCGTCACCCTTAGGGGAAAGTCGGTCCCGATTGAGGACAAATGTACTTGTTAGTATTTGCAACCTATAATATTATTTGTATGCTCCTATAACCTCTGGGAGAGTCGGAGCAAATGCATGGGGTTTATATCGTCGCTGCTGGCCTTGATCGGAGCAGGTGGTAATCGGACGGCTGATACGAGCGACCAGCGTGCCGAAGTCGCCCGCTTAAATGCCGAGGTTGCGACAGAGACAAAGCGGGCGTTGGATATGATTGAGGCGGCGATACCCAGATTGACACAACGTTGCGCTGAGGTTTGCGGAGATGATCCGCAAATGTGCGAAAGCATGGTCAAGGTGCTTGATGAGCAGAAAGAGGCTGCGCTCAAGGTTTTGAGAATGGCCGAGGACTACGAAACCAAGATCATGATCGCGGATAGTTTCATCAATTGGAACAGGGTGCTTCAGCAAGTCCGAGAATGGCGCGAGACCGCTTCACGAATGGCGCCGTGGGTCGAGGAAATCATCGGCCGGTACGACAGAGCTTTTGATAAAGCCGGCGCACGGAATTAAAGGTTGCACCACCGCTTCACACGTCCGCTGGCGGTCGCCGCCGCCCCAAGTAATGTCTTGTTAACACGGCACCAGATGGCCAATATCCCGTCGACAATGGGACCGGCGCACTCGCACTGAACTCGCCATCCCATCACCAAAACGAAAAGGCCCGCCGAAGCGGGCCTCCTGGTCAAAGGATCTTCGCCAGAAAATTCTTGGTTCGATCCATCTGCGGATTTGAGAAGAGCTCCTTCGGAGGACCTTCTTCGAGGATCTGGCCGTGATCCATGAAGATCACGCGGTGGCCCACTTCGCGGGCAAAGCCCATTTCGTGGGTGACGACGACCATCGTCATGCCTTCCCGCGCCAGATCGTTCATGACCTGCAGCACTTCGCCCACCATCTCGGGGTCGAGCGCCGAAGTCGGCTCGTCGAAGAGCATGACGTCGGGCCCCATCGCCAGCGCGCGCGCGATGGCGACACGCTGCTGCTGACCGCCGGAAAGCTCGTCGGGATAGTTCGCTTCCTTGCCGCGCAGGCCGACTTTTGCCAGCAGGTCATGCGCCACGCGTTCGGCCTCCTCAGGCGCAACCTTCTTGACCTTGCGTGGCCCGATCGTGATGTTTTCCAGGATCGTCAGGTGCTTGAAGAGATTGAACTGCTGGAACACCATCCCGACATGCTGACGCAGCTTGTGGATGTTGGTCTTGGGGTCGGTCAGCATCATCCCTGCGACTTCGATGTCGCCGCTGGTTGGCGTCTCCAGCCCGTTCAGGCAGCGCAGGAAAGTGCTCTTGCCGCTTCCCGACGGTCCGATGACGACGACGACTTCGTTGTTCTCCACATGCGTGGTGATGCCTTTGAGGATTTCATGATGCCCGAAGGACTTGTGAAGCTCTTTAACGCTTATCAACTTGAAGCCTCCTCTCGATATAGGACGAGCACTTCGACAGGGAGAAGATCATGATGAAGTAAAGTACCGCGACGAAACCCCAGATCGTGAAGGATGCGAAGGTTTCGGCAATCACGATCTCGCCCTTGTAGACCAGCTCGGCAATGCCGACCGGCGCCAGCAGTGAGGTATCCTTGATTGTCTGGGCCGCCTGGTTGACCAATGGCGGGATCATGCGCTTGAAGGCCTGCGGCAGAACGATGTAGCGCATCGTCTGGAAGCCGGTCATCGCGATGCTTGCCGCTGCCTCCTTCTGCCCCCGGTCGACGCCGAGGATGCCGGCGCGGACGATCTCGGTGACATAGGCGCCCTCGTTCAGGCTGAGGGTGAGGGCGGCTGCGAGGATAGGGTAGGTGAGCTGCCCGAACCAGGCATTGACAGGCAGAATTGCCGGCAGGCCGAGCACGATGAAGAAGAGCTGGACCAGCAAGGGCGTCGATCGGAAAATCTCGACATAGGCGGTGGCGATCCATCGCAGCGGCGCAACCTTCGAAAGACGCATGAGCGCCGCAACCAGCCCGATGATCACCATCAGGATGATAGCGACGACCGAATACTCGATCGTCAGGAGCAGACCGTTGAGGATCACAGGTAAATTTTGCCAGATGGCGTCCATGAACCGTGCCTTATTTGTTTGTTTTATTTATTATGTACCGGAGGATCGATGCGGGCTGCGCAGCGCGATCAAGCGCTACGCAGCTTACGGATCAATCACATGACTTCCGGGAAGCCTGAAATATCGCCGGCCGATATTATTCCGAAAGCGCGACCTTTGCCGGGTCGACCACGTCGTTGACCTCGCCGCTCGTATCGCCGCCAAAATACTTCACGAACAGCTGATGATACTCACCGCTCTTGCGGATCTTGGCGAGGCCGTCATTGATCTTGGCGACGAGATCGGGCTTCGTCTTGCTGATGGCGATGCCGTAATATTCGCCCGTCAGCAGCGGGCCGACGGTCTGCACGCCGCTGTGCTTGGCCTTGAAGTCGATGTTGACGGGGTTGTCGAAGATCACCGCGTCCGCACCGCCGGTCATAAGGGCCTGATAGGCGGCGTCGATGCTCTGGAACTGCTTGATGTAATCGGATGAGAAGCCGTGGCCCGTCAGGTAATCGACCGAAGACGTTGCCTTCTTCGTGGCGACGACATGACCCTTCAGATCATCGAAGCTCTTGATGCTGGAGTCCGCCTTCACCAGAACCGACAGGCCGGACTTGTAATATGCATCGCTGAAATTGGCGTTCTGCAACCGGCTAGTCTTGATCGTGATGCCCGCGACCGCGGCATCGATCGAGCCGGCCTGCAAGCTCGGGATGAGCCCGTTGAACGGCAGGGTCTTCAGCGTGACCGTCATGTTCTCGGCCCTGGCGATCGCATTGATCATGTCAATGTCGAAGCCCGTGACGACGCCGTCCTTTTCGGTTTCAAAGGGCGGGAACGTGGTATCGGCGCCGACCACGATGTTGGTTGCCGCATCCTGAGCGACGGCAACGGAAGTTCCACAAATTACGGTTGCAAGGCCGGAAGCCACGGTGGCGACCAATAAGATAAGTGCTTTATTTTTCAAGGGGGCTCTCCTTCTGACGGGAGATCATACATTTGGGCCGCCGCAACGATTTCGATAGCGCGTAACCTTAGACTGCAAGCATCTCCCGAAAAACATATTCAACGACAATCTTTCTGGGTCAAGGGTCGGGTGGAAACATTTTTGAAGATGCTAAAGCATATATGTCTCGCCCGAATCGGCGATTCCCCGCGATTTGCAGGCGATTCGCGATGCGGACACGGACTCGGCTTGGCACCGATGGCGGCTCGTCTTCAAGGATCTGCGAGAGCCAGCAGCAGTGCTGTCGGTGTGGCCGGTCGAGGCCAGGCAATGGCGCCGGCTTCGCTTGGTCATGAAACCAATGCGCGAAATTGCGCGGTGCGCCATTCATCCGCCCTTAAAGCTTGTTTGACCTTTTTCCGGCACTCTGATCGCCATCTTTTCGATGCAGGCGATCATGAACCAGAAACCCCAGGAACTGCTGCTTTCCATCGTTGCTCCCTGCCACAATGAGGAGGAGGGGCTTGGCGAATTTTGCCGGCGGGCGGAGGCGACGGCGCGGGGCATTGCCGGCGAAGCCTTCGAGATCGTCCTCGTGGATGATGGATCGACGGACGGCACCTGGGAGATCATCGCCTCGCTTGCCGCAACGACGCCGCAGGTGCTCGGCGTGCGCCTCATGCGCAATCACGGCCACCAGCTTGCCGCGACCGCCGGTCTTGCCGCCTCGCGCGGCGAGCGGGTGCTGCTGATCGATGCCGATCTTCAGGACCCGCCGGAGCTCCTGCTGATGATGATGCCGATCATGGATCGCGGCGCGGACGTCGTCTATGGCCAGCGCGTGCGCCGGCAGGGGGAGAGCTGGTTCAAGCTTGCCTCCGCCTCGCTCTTCTATCGGCTCCTGTCGCGGCTCGCCTCGGTCGCGATCCCGCGCGATGTCGGTGATTTCCGGCTGATGCGCCGCCGCGTCGTCGATATTCTGCTGGCCATGCCGGAGCGGGACCGCTTTATCCGCGGCATGGTGAGCTGGATCGGCGGCCGACAGGTGGCGCTGCCCTATGAGCGCGATGCGCGCTTTGCCGGCACGACCAAATATCCGCTGCGCAAGATGATCAATTTCGCGATCGACGCGATCACCAGCTTTTCCACCGTGCCGCTGCGCATCAGCACCTGGCTCGGTCTCGCAAGTGCGGGCTGCGCCGCCCTGCTGCTGTTTTACACGCTCATCCGCTGGGTTGAAGGCGAGACGATCGTCGGCTGGTCGAGCATCATGGCGGCCATTACCGCCTTCAGCGCCATTCAGCTGATCTGCATCGGCATCATCGGCGAGTATGTCGGCCGCCTCGTGCAGGAGAACAAGCGGCGGCCGATGTTCATGATCGAAAGCCTCCTGCAGGGCGACCGATCGCTCGATATCCCCGGCGGCTTTTCCGATATGGATGCGGCAGGCAAACGCCGCGTGCTCGACGATGCCCTGCACGGGCTCGGCGAAGGGGCTGATGGTGCGGCGCAAGTGAGGGCGATTCAGTGACGCCGCGGCATTCCGCGACTTTATCGTCGATCGAGCAGACGGCGGTTTCCGATGCCGTGTCGGCGGGTCGGACGATCGATACGGATGCCGTTGCCGTCAGGCAAAAGCCGGGCATCGTCATTGCGGCCTTCCTGCTCTTGGTTGCCGTCCTTGTCGCCGCCTTCAAGTTCCCGCCGCTCCTCGATTATCCCAACCACTATGCGCGCATGTGGCTGCTCGCCGGCGGCATCGACACACCACCGTTTCATCGGATCTATGCGCTCGATTGGAACAAGACTTTCACGAATGTCGGCATCGATCTCGCCGCCTATTGGCTCGGGCCGCTGATCGGCGTGTCGCTGCTTGCGCGCAGCCTTCTCTTCCTGGCGATCGTGCTGCCGCCGCTCGGCGCGATCGCGCTGCACCGGCGCCTGCATGGCGGCGGCTACTACTGGCAGATCGGCATATTGTATTTCGCCTGGTGCGCGACGCTGATCGGCGGCTTCATCAATTTCCAGATCGGGCTCGGTATGGCGCTGTTCTTCGCGACAGCCGACCATGCCCTGCAATCGCGCAATCCGGTCGTGCTCTTCGGCTGGCGTCTCTTGGCAGGGCTGCTGCTGACGGTCATGCACCTGTTTTCGCTTGGCTTCTACATGGCGCTCGTCTGCGGCCTCGAATTCTCGTCGACGACGGCGGCCCTGACCTCGCCGCGCAATTTCCTGCGCCTTTGCGGCAGGCTCCTGATTGCGATGCTGGCCTGCGCCTTGCCGGCGATTTGCCTTTTCCTCTACCAGCCTGTCCTGCCTGATGGCGGTGGCGGCCTCGCTGCGTCCTGGAACAATTCCATTGCTCTGATCATCGCCAACCTGCTGTCGGCGCTCTGGAGCTATACGCTGCTCGCCGACATGCTGTTCCTCATCCCGCTGATCCTCGTCTGCACCTATGCAATGCGTACCCGTCGCATGACGGTGCATGTTGGTATGGCGGTCGCCGCTGTTGGTCTCTTGCTTCTGTCCTGCATCGTGCCGCGCCACATGCTAGGGACCGGCTGGATCAGCTGGCGCTTTCCGATCATGGCCGCCCTCGTCGCCATGGTGACGATCTGCCCTTTGCCTCGCCTGCCACACCGTCAGGCGTTGGTCGTCATGCTCGTGCTTTCAACGATCGTGTTGGGCAGAACAGCCTGGATCGGTGTCAATTGGTGGAATGGGGAGGCCGATGTAGCCGACATCCGGACCGTCCTGGCCGCGGTGCCCGAGGGCGCGGCGATCCTGCCGGTCACGCGGCAGCGGGGCACGCGTGACATGGTGGATCATCGGTATTTCGCCTGGAGCCAGGATGTCTTCCGGCATCTGCCGACGCTTGCCGTTCCCTATGCGCATGCCTTCGTGCCGACGATCTTTACCGCCAAGGGCAAGCAGCCGCTGACCGTGTTGCCGCCATGGAGCGATATCGCCGTACCGGAGGGCAATCTGTTCTCCATAAGCCTTCTGGATTGTCCCGATGAAATCCGGGCTTTCAGCGACATCGCACCCTATCTCAAGGATTGGCGGCGGCGCTTCGACTTTGTCCTGCTCGTCAATGCCGATGTCGAGGATCGCTTCGGCGGCGTGGTTCCGCAAGGCGTGAAACTTGCGGCCGAAACTCCGTTTGCCAAGCTCTATGCCATCGACAAGGCCTTTGTCCCAGCTGCCGATATGCCGCGCTCGAAGAGCTGCGAGGCACTCGCCGCAGCGAATGGCTGATCCCCAAAACGCAACAGGCGGCCCTTGCAGGCCGCCCGCTGGCATTGTTCCGTGATGAAGCTTCGCCTCAGCTGGCTGCTGCTGCCTTTTCCGGCGGAGCCAGAAGCTCGGCGCAGTAGGACGGGCCGTTGACGCCGGGCTGGTCGCCGAGGATGCGGACCGAGCGGATTTCGTAGCTCTGGTTGGTGACGATGTCGGCCTTGCAGCTGAGGGAGCGCTTGCCGGTCTTCTTGCCGTCCTTGGTGACGATGGTGACGTTCTTGTAGCCGCCGCGCCACGTATAGACGCGGTTGCCGCTTTCGTCGCGATCGGAGATCGGCGGGCCGTAGGCTGCGAAGAAGCGGCCAGCGGACTGGCCCTGCCAGCGATCCTGAACCGGGTTCTTGGCAAGCAGCGGCAGGGCCGCTGTCGTGGTTGTGGTTGTGGTGCTGCAACCGGCTAGAGCCAGCAGCAGTCCAGCCGCGGTGATCATGCGGATATTCATCGTGTCGTCCTTGAGCTTCTGTCACGCATTCGGTTGCGGAAAAGCCGCTCTGTCCAACGACGTTTCCACCTGTCCCGCTTAGGGCTTTAGCGCCAAAGCCGGCAAAAGAAAATTCCCATCCGCGTGTACAAGCGGGATTTTACGCTACCTGTTGCGTCTTTTGCACGCCGGTGTTTTCGGCCGACAATTCCTGCCCGTTTTCTAGGCAGATATGGCTGTAATCTTTTCGTCAAAAATCAAACGCTTTTTTGAAATTGGTGCTTGTACATCAAAAATGGCTGGTCTATAGAAGCGCCGCTGGTCACGGAGTGTAGCGCAGTCTGGTAGCGCACCACGTTCGGGACGTGGGGGTCGAGTGTTCGAATCACTCCACTCCGACCAGCTTAAAACACTGATCTTTTTCCCGAAAAACCTCCTATAAAGAAACGCCAGTCGCCTGTAGAGCGCAAGGTCTTGCCGCCGCGCGGCCGCGGCCTTCCGTCTTGATATGCAGGTTGCCTCGACGTCAGAGACTTCTGGCTTTGCCGCCATCGTTGCAGCGGCGATAGAGCCTGCTCCCGATCCCTCCGATCGCAATCCAGATCACGCCTGAAATATGCTTTTACAAAACCGGCCCTTTTTGTCGCCCGAAGCACCATATACAAGGAAGAGGGACGTGCATCCGACTCATGGAGGGGTTCGGTTGGCGCCTGCTAGAGCGGAGTGACGGAATGGACCGAGTTGAGGGGATAGTCAGATTGGCCGGGGAGACGTTTGTAAGTGGACGCCAGTGTTGCGGCGCTTTGCGCGACAATGCCGTCAGAAAGAGAGTGGGGATTGCCACCGGCTTCGGCGTGCTGGCGTTGAGCGCCGCATTTCTTCTGGGTTCCAGCACCAACGCCCTGCGCGCGGCCGATTGCGGCAATGTCGCCGGCCCCGGACTTGATTGGAGCGGCTGCAGCAAAACCAATATCATGCTGCAGAACAGCGACCTACACGGCGCCAATCTTGCCGGCGCTCATTTCGACAGCACCGATCTCAGCGACGCCAACCTGACGTCCGCCAATCTCGAAAAGGCGACTTTGGTGCGGGCCTGGCTGAAGAATGCCAGGGCAGACGGCGCCAATTTCGCAAAGATCGAGGCCTATCGCTCGGATTTCAGCAATGCCTCCGCCAATGGTGTTTCCTTTGCCAATGCCGAATTGCAGCGGGCCGAATTTGCCGGTGCGCAGCTGAAAGATGCCGATTTTCAGAAAGCGGAGCTTGGTCGAGCCGATTTCGACAAGGCCGTGCTGACGGGCGCGAATTTCTCCTTCGCCAATCTCTCGCGCGCAACCTTGAACGGCGCGGTAATAGACGGACCGACCTCTTTTGGCGCCGCCTTCATGTATCTGACGCGCATCGAGGGTGTCGATCTGTCGAAGGCGAGTGGTCTGCAGCAGGCACAGGTCAATCTGGCCTGCGGCGACAATACGACGATATTGCCCTCCTGGCTGAAGGCGCCATCCGGCTGGCCTTGCCCGCCTGACGATAAGGACTGATAGCTTCTTCAAGACGAGAACTGTGAAAGAACAAGCCATGTTCGTAGAAAAAGCCATCCGACACGACAGCAAGCCCGAGTTTTATCGCGAGCTTGCTGATCAGCTGAAGGCCTTGCTGGACGGCGAGCACGACCCGATTGCCAACGCAGCCAATACATCCGCCCTGATCTTCCAGATGCTGCCGGATCTCAACTGGGCCGGCTTCTATTTTCTGCGCCAGGAAGGCGAGCTTGTGCTCGGGCCGTTTCAGGGCAAGCCGGCTTGCGTGCGCATCGCCGTCGGCCGCGGCGTTTGCGGGACGGCGGTCGAAAAGGCGCAGTCCGTCCTTGTTGAGGATGTGCATGCATTTCCCGGCCATATTGCCTGCGATGCCGCTTCGCGCTCGGAGCTGGTCGTGCCGCTGTTCCGCGATGGAAAGGTCTTCGGTGTGATCGATCTCGACAGCCCGATCGCCGGCCGCTTCGACCACGATGACCAGGCTGGAATCGAGGCGATCGCCGCAATTTATACCGGCTCAAGCAAGGCGAACGGGTAAGATTCGAGAAGGGCAGGGCGTCACGCAGTCGTGACCGATATGGCAAATCGATCGCGCGATGCCTATATTGGCTCTGCAACCACTCCCTTAGCGCTGATCGAGCTTCATCCGGCCCTCCAGAGTCCTCATTGAGACATCAGGCCAAGCTCGGAAGGCGTGCCGAGGGGCAAGGAGAACAACAATGGGCAAATACAGCAAGACGGCAGAGGCAGTAGCCAAGCTTACCCCTGAGCAGTATCGCGTGACGCAGCAGAGCGGCACGGAACGTCCCGGATCCGGCGAATATCTCTACAACAAGCAGTCGGGTATCTATGTCGATATCGTCTCGGGCGAGCCGCTTTTTGCGTCTGCGGATAAATTCGATTCCGGCTGCGGCTGGCCAAGCTTCACCAAGCCGATCGAGCCCGCGAATGTCAGCGAGCTGACGGACATGTCGCACGGTATGGTGCGCGTCGAAGTGCGCTCGGCCGGTGGTGACAGCCATCTGGGCCATGTCTTCCCGGACGGACCGATCGATCGCGGCGGGCTGCGCTATTGCATCAATTCCGCTTCGCTTCGTTTCGTACCGCGTGACCGCATGGAAGCAGAGGGTTATGGTGCCTACATCGATCAAGTGGAGGATGTAAGATGACAACGGAACGCGCAGTTCTCGCCGGCGGTTGCTTCTGGGGCATGCAGGATCTTATCCGCCGTTACAATGGCGTCATCTCGACGCGCGTCGGCTACAGCGGTGGCGATGTCCGCAACGCCACCTATCGCAACCACGGCACCCATGCCGAGGCGATCGAGATCATTTTCGATCCGCAGAAGATCAGCTATCGCGATCTGCTGGAGTTCTTCTTCCAGATCCACGATCCGAGCACGCGTAATCGTCAGGGCAATGATGTTGGCTTGAGCTACCGTTCGGCGATCTTCTACACCAGCGAGGAGCAGAAGCAGATCGCTTTGGATACGATCGCCGATGTCGACGCTTCCGGCCTGTGGCCCGGCAATGTCGTCACCGAGGTCGCACCGGTTGGCGATTTCTGGGAGGCCGAGCCGGAGCACCAGGATTATCTGGAGCGCTATCCGAACGGCTATACGTGCCACTTCGTCCGGCCGGGCTGGAAACTGCCCCGCCGGCAGGCTGACGCAGCACAGCGCGCGGCCTCCTGATGGAAGGATCGGCCGGCCTTGGCCGGCTGAGCCTCTTCCTCGGCACATGGGAGGTGAAGCGGCGGATCATCGATCGCTTCAATCGCTCTCTGATCATATTCGAAGGGCAGGCGTTCGTGACGCCTGTCCAGTTCGAGGAACACGGCGATACGCGAAGCGATCACGCAACACTGAGAAGCAGCCGCACCTATCGGCTCGATGACGTAGATAACGATCTCGTCGTGCGTTTCCCCAATCTTTCGGAATTCATTCGCATCGGTGACGGCGCCTCGCAGCGCGTCACCCATCATTGTGGTGCCGATCTCTATCGGGGCCGTCTGTTCTTTCGCTCGCCCGATGCCTGGGCCGAGATGTGGCACGTGCGCGGGCCCAGAAAAAACTATCTGAGCCTCGCGCACTACCGACGTGTTTGACCCGAGCCGGTCTCCCGAATGAGAGATGGTGTCAGCGCGCTTGGCGTCGTGCCTGAACGGCTCTTGCCAGGTCTTCCAGTGTCCGGACGGAGGTCGGCCAGTCGATGCAGCCATCGGTGATGCTCTGGCCATAGACCAACGGCTTGCCGGGCACGAGATCCTGGCGACCGGCAACGAGATTGCTCTCCATCATCATGCCCTTGATCCGCCGATCGCCGGCTGCGACCTGCTCCGCGACCGAGGTGACGACAAGCGGTTGGTTTTCCGGGTTCTTGCTGCTGTTGGCGTGGCTGGCATCGATGATGATCCGCGGCTCGAGGCCGACCTTGAGGGATTGTTCCGCCGTCGACTGCACGCTTGCGGCATCATAGTTGGGCACTTTACCGCCGCGCAGGATGATGTGGCAGTCCTCGTTGCCGCGCGTCGAGGCGATTGCGGCGAGGCCTTCCTTGGTCACGGCCGGGAAGTGGTGCGGCTGCGATGCCGCGACGATCGCGTCGAGCGCAATACGTACGTCGCCATTTGTACCGTTCTTGAAGCCGACGGGGCAGGAGAGGCCCGACGCGAGCTGCCGATGCACCTGGCTCTCGGTCGTCCTGGCACCGATAGCGCCCCAGCTCACCAGATCGGAAATATATTGCGGCGTGATCGTATCGAGATATTCGCAGCCTGCCGGCAGGCCGATCTCGTTGACATCGAACAGCAGCTTGCGGGCGATGCGCAGACCTTCCTCGATGCGGTAGCTGCCGTCGAGATGCGGGTCGTTGATTAGGCCCTTCCAGCCGACGGTCGTGCGCGGCTTTTCGAAATAGACGCGCATGATGATTTCGAGATCGTCGGCGAAACGGTCCCGCTGTTGCTTGAGGAGTGCTGCATATTCATGTGCCGCAGCCGGATCGTGGATGGAGCAAGGGCCGATCACGACGATCAGCCGATCATCTTCATCTTGCAGGATATTGTGAACGGCATTGCGCGCCTGAGTGACGGTCGCTGTCACGGCTTCGTCGCGGGGGATTTCGTCGATGATCCGAGAGGGCGGCGTCAACGCCGTGATCTCGACAATGCGCAGGTCATCAGTGGAATTCAACACGGTATCGGTTCCTTTTGGGGTCATACCGTGGCGACAAAAAAGCCGCCAGGTAGAACTAGCGGCTGTTCGGGTCTTTGCTGTCGTGTCTCTTCTAACTACGCACAGGCCCGGCTCCGCTGAGAGCAGCGGTACGAATAAAATCGCGAGGCATATGCATGGTTCAAAGACATGCGCTGTCTCTACGACAAAAAATACTGGATGTCGATGAGGAGGAATAAGAATTGGGAGGATAGCGCCACATCTACTCTTGGCAGCAGCCCACCGCCGCCTCCGGTGCGCTGATCCTTCTCGATAGACAGAACTGCGCCGGGCAAAATAACTAACCCCTGCCTCGGAAGGACCGGCCCGACTTCGCTGGAAGTAAGGCCGGCCCCCATCCGATCAGGGGTCAAGTCAGATCAGATCTCGTAAACGAGCTATTAGAAGCTGCGGTGGAAGCGGAGCATGCCCGACCACTGGTCCTGATTGATGGAGTCCCAGTTGGTGTAGGAGACTTCCGGCGTGATCTGGAAGTTCTTGACCGGGGTGAACTTGAGGTTCGCCGTGGCGGCAAAGATCTTCGAGTCGGTGTAGGCAACCTGAGCATTTGCCTGCAGCTTGGCGTTGATCGGAACGGTTACGCCGCCCCAGGTCGCCCAGTCGCCCCAGCCGATGTTCTTGGCCGGACCAGCGCCGTTCGAGCTGGCGTACTTGTTCAGCTGGTCGCCGTCGGTGTTCCAGCCAGCCATCAAGAAGGCCTTGAAGATACCGAAGTCGGCATCGACGCGAGCCTTGATGGCGCCTTCTTCGACGATCGAGTCGTAACCGCCGACGATCTTGAAGCCGAAGTTGCCAGCCTTGTAACCGAGACCTGCAACAACGTCCGGCGTGTAGTGGTTGACGCTGCTACGGCCGTTTACGCCCGTGGCACCGGCGCCGGAGTTCGAGTCTTCGAGCGAGATAACAGCGGTGAATCCGTTGCCTGCGTCGTAGTTGTAGGTCAACTGGTTCAGTTCGTAAGGGCCGTCATAGACCACGTCGTCGTTGATGACGCCGCCAGCATAACCCGTGTACAGGTTGTACTGAGAGTCGAGCTTACCAACCGTGAAGCCGCCGAGGCTGATGTTGGCGAAGATCAGCTTGGTGGTGGTGGCGCCGCCGTCGTTCCAGTCGAAACGCAGAACGGTGTTGGTCTTCAGCGCGCCGTATTCGGTGTCGGTCGCGGTGTCGACGGTCAGGTGCGCACGGCTACGCCAGTAGGTGCCGTTGGTCGAACGCGGGTTATAAGCGTCGTACCACTTGCCTTCGGTACGGACATAACCACCGATCTTGAGGCAGGTTTCGCTGCCCGGGATGAAGAAATAGCCAGCGCCGAATGCGTCGCAGATGCGGACATATTCCAACGGTTCCGGCTCGGCAGCAACGATAGCGTCAGCCGCCTGGGCGCCAGAAACTGCTACCAAGGCAGCAGCGGAGCCGAGAAGAAGGCTCTTGATATTCATAAGTACTCCAATCCAATATAGATTGGGCATAGGCATTCGCGCCGAAAAATCGACGTGCCTTGACCCTATCCCTGTTTAAAAACCCCGACTCGGGAGAAACGGGCCCCACCCGCTTCTGGTCGTCATTAAAGACGAATTCCTGCAAAGTTATATGATATATTTCTCTCAGGATGACTTTTTCGTGATTTTTAAATTTTAGTTGCAGGAAAGCAACATCTGCAAACATAGATAGTAAGTCCTGCATAATATTGGCTGCGCAATAGTCATTTTGTGGTACAATCATATACTTTATTTCATTCGAATATTATTTGATAATATTTCTGACGAGCGTCAGGCCGCGCGGCTGCGCGCTTGATCCTTTGCACGAGGGTTGTGGTGCCCGTGCAAGAACTAAGGTCGGTATGGTCGAGCGATAGGTGGTTTGTCCGGTGCGATCAGTACGACGCGGGTCGCTTGGAGGCCGGGATGATCAGCTTGCTCAGCATCGAGCCGATCATGATGCCCCAGAGCCCGCTGGTCATGCCGACGATGATGTCGAGCGTCGAACCGTAATTGCCGCTTGTCAGCAGATGCGAAACGGAAAGCGCCAGCACGCTGCCGATCATCAGCAGGCAGGTGAAGGAAGGCGACTGCGGGTAGGCGAGACGCGCGAGCATGCCCGCGATGCAGAGTGCGACGGCACGAAAGATGTCAAACGGATTTCCGAATGCGGCCTGCCAATTGAGATGCGCAAAGGTCACGCCGATGAGCGTCGCAATATAGGTCCAGGCAATGATCTTCAAAAACCGGTCTGATATCATGGGGATATGATATAGCAGCGGCGGATGCAAACACCAGCCTGACACTGCTCCGAAGGCCGTTCGGACGCGAATACGGCGCGCACATTTTATGTGGTTTCGAAACATTCTGTTGCGCTGCGGCGGATCTTTCGGCCGTTCCCAGCCTTTGATTTGCCCTTTTGCTGTGCGGCGTGACTGGCCGGGTTACCTCCCGGCCAGCAGTCGATGCAACTTAGGCCTTCGATACGCGAAGCGCGTCTTCACCCTCTTGCAACTGCTCGAGATCTTCCGTGGGAGTTACCGAAGATGACCGGCCGAGGAAGGAAAAGACGACGACAGCCGTGATGACCGTGATAGCGGTCAGGAGCCAAAGCAGTCCGCTAAAGGCATGGCCATAACCTTGGATGATGGCGTCATGACCGATCGCCGGCACATTCGTTGCCGCCGCGCCCAGATTGCCCGTGACGAGCTGTTGCGCCGCGACCGATGCACGCTCGCCCGCCGATGCTCCGAGGCTCGACTGGATAAGGGCTGAGAGAATGGCGCTGACGATCGCCAGCGCCACGCCCTCACCAGCGACGCGGGTGGTGCTGAAGATGCCGGTTGCCATGCCGGCGCGTTCCTTGGGAACGACGCTGACCGCAAGCCCGTCCATCAGGCCCCAGGGCAGGCTGATACCGGTGCCGATCGCCAGCAGCGGGCCAATCAGCGCCGATGGGGCGGTGCCGGCGGTAAAGTGGCTGAGCCAGAAAAGACCCGCCGCGGAGATGAGGAGGCCGGTGCCGCAGATCGTCGCCGGGCTGAACCAGCGGGTGAGAAGCCCGGCAACGATCGGCAGGATCAGCAGCGGCGCCGAAAGCGCGACCATCATCCGCCCGGCGGCGATCTCGCTCATGCCTTCGATGCCGACGAAGCGAACCGGCAAAAGGATCAGCAGCACGACGAAGGCGTAGGCTGGGGCGGCTGCCAGAAGCTGCACGCCAACAAAGCGCGGATAGCGAAACAGGCTAAGATCCAGCATGGGCCTCTTCACGACGCGTTCGATGATGCCGAAGGCGAGGAAGAACAATGCCGCGCCTATCAGCAGGGCAATGACGAGCGGATCGCTCCAGCCGGTTTCGGGCGCGCGCAGGACGCCATAGGTGAAGAGTGTCAGGGCAAGCGTGAAGCTCAGTGCGCCCTGCCAGTCCAGGCCTGTCGCATCCGGATCGCGGGATTCGCGCAGGAAGCGGGCGCCGAGGCCAAACGCGAGCAGCGCCAGCGCAACCACAAGAATGAAGATCGACGGCCAGCCGAAAGCATCGATCATCAGGCCGGATGCGATCGGCCCGAAAGCGAGGCCGACGCCGAAGCTCGAGCCGACGATGCTGAAGGCGCGCATTCGCGCCGCGCCGTCGAACTCCTGAGCCAGCGATGCCATGCCGCCGGAAAAGGCGGCTGCGGCGCCGAGCCCTTGCAACGCCCGCAAGATGTCGAACCAGACGATGTCTTTGGCGAGCGCCAATCCGGCTGAAAACAGCGCAAAGCTGCCGACGCCGGTCAGGAAAATGCGCCGCCGGCCAAAGCTGTCTGCGAGCGCGCCTGCCGCCATCAGGCAGCTGCCGAAGGTCAGCATGAAGGCGTTGGTCACCCAGTTGAGGGCGATCGGGCTGCCGCCGAGCGTCCGGCTGATAGCCGGCAAGGCAACGGCCGGGCCGGTGAAGGTGAGGGGCATCGCCGCCGCAGCGCAGCAGACTGCGACGAGCACGAAGAATTTCTCGGTCGGGCTTGCGACCTTTGTCTGAGGAGAGATCATCCGATTACCGTTGAGTTTGAGCAAGGGGGAAGCCGCGGGCAATCCTGGGAGCGATGCTGACCAAAAGGCCGCCGCCCACGCGCTTCAAATGACCTCAGCAAGATATATTTGCTGCAATTGGATGATAATTGGCTTATAATTCCATTTATCCCGGAACAAAACTCTCGAATGGAGCGTGCCCATGGATCGCCTGAGCGGCTTGACGGCTTTCGTTCGCACGGCGGATCTTGGCAGCTTTGCGGCCGCCGGGCGCGTGCTCGGCCTTTCGGCCTCCGCCGTCGGCAAGGCAGTGAGCAATCTGGAGCATCAGCTTGGCGTCCGGCTGCTGCAGCGCTCCACGCGCAGCATCCGGCTGACCGAGGAGGGGCGCCTCTTTCATGAGCGTTGCCGGCGGGTGCTCGACGATCTCGACGACGCGCAGGCCTCGCTTGCCCAGGCGGTGGCGGTGCCGCGCGGACGGTTGCGCGTCAGCGTGCCGATCGTCAGCTATCACTTCCTCCTGCCCGTCGTACCGGAATTCGTCGCTCGCTATCCTGAGGTCGAGCTCGATATCGATTTCAACGACCGCATCGTCGACATGATCGAGGAGGGGGTCGATGTCGCGATCCGCAGCGGCGACCTGCCGGATTCGCGGTTGATATCGCGCACCCTGCGGCCGTTTCAGATGCTGCTCTGTGCAGCACCTGGTTATCTCGACCGTTTCGGCCTGCCTGATTGTCCGCGCGCGCTCGATGAGCACCTGGCAATCCGCTTTCGTTTCCCGAACAGCGGCAAGCTGCAGGATTGGCCATTGAAAATGCCAGAGGGCGAGTTGGATCTGCGGATGCGGACGGCCTTCTCCTGCAACAATATGGAGGCGGTGCGCGGCGCGACGGTCGCGGGTCTCGGCATCGGCTGCATGCCGGATTTCCTTGTGCGTAGTTCGCTCGCCGACGGCAAGTTGCGAACCGTTCTCGATGATTTCATCGACGAGCCCGGCCACTTCCATCTGCTCTGGCCGTCCAACCGTCATATGTCGCCCAAGGTCCGCGTTTTCGTCGATTTTCTGAGTGAGCGGCTTTTCGCCAAGAGCTGCGATGTTCTGCCGGCCGCTACGAAGCCGTGAAGCAGGGCCCATGCTGGTTGGCCTTTGACGGCATGAGCGGTCGACCGCGGTCATTGACGACAGGTGCGAACCCCTTAAGGTGGCGGTGTCCTCATTGACCTGCTGAGCTTCCATGTCTTCGGATTACATAAAGTCGCTACGCTCAAAACTGGGTTCCCAACTCATCATTTTGCCAAGCGTTGCCGCAGTCATTTCAGACGAGGCGGGACGATTGCTTCTTCAAGAAAAGTCGTCGGGTGAAGGCTGGAGCCTGCCCGCCGGCGCAATCGAATTGGGTGAGACGCCGCAACAGGCAATAGAGCGCGAAGTCTTGGAGGAAACAGGGCTGCGGGTTATCCGGTCGGAAATTCTGGCCGTGTTTAGCGGCTGTGATTTTCGCTACACCTATCCGAATGGAGATCAGGTTGAGTATCTGGTCGTGCTGTTCAAATGCGCGACAAGCGGCGAGCCAGGCGGGTTTACGGACACCGAGACGGCCAGCTTGAAATACACGGCTTTCGATGAGATGCCTAAGCTCGCGCTTCCCTATCCGATAGAGCTTTTGTTTCCGACCATCGCTCAAACCGGGTCAATCCGGTAGTCCCGCATGGCGCAAAAGATACCGCTCTACGCTGGCGTCCGCGACAGCAGTCCGTAAAATTGAAGTACGCGATATCGAGCCGCCTGCAACCGCCAAACTTGGAAATCACGATGAGCCGCTTCTGGAGCCCTATTGTTCATTCTCTCATTCCCTATGTCGCCGGCGAGCAGCCGACCACGGGCGGAATAACCAAGCTTAACACGAATGAGAGCCCTTATGGCCCTTCGCCGCTTGCCTTGGAGGCGATCTCGAAGGCCGCGTCCGATACGCTTCGTCTCTATCCGGACCCGACGGCGCGGGAGCTGCGCATCGCAATCGCGGAAAGCTTCGGGCTCGACAAGGATGAGGTCTTCGTCGGCAACGGGTCGGACGAGGTTCTGGCCCACACATTCCAGGCGCTGCTGAACCATGAAGAGCCATTGCTCTTTCCCGATATCACCTACAGCTTCTATCCGACCTATTGCCGCCTCTATGGCATCACATACCGGCAGGCTCCGGTCGATGCGGAAATGCGGGTTTGCCTTGATGATTACCGCCAGCCCTGCGGCGCGATTATCCTGCCCAATCCCAATGCGCCGACAGGGATCGGCCTGCCTCTGGCTGATATCGAAAGCCTTCTTCGGGATCATCCCGATCAGCTTGTGGTCATCGACGAAGCCTATGTCGATTTCGGCGGCGAGAGCGCCGTTCCCCTTGTCCGGAACTATCCGAACCTCCTGGTCGTCCAGACCCTGTCGAAGTCGCGCGGGCTTGCCGGCCTGCGCGTCGGCTTCGCCGTCGGGCAAAGGCCTCTGATCGAGGCTCTGGAAAGGGTCAAGGACAGCTTCAATTCCTATCCTCTCGATCGGCTAGCCTTGGCAGGTGCGACGGCTGCCTGGAAGGATCGGGCCTGGTTCGACCATCATCGCGACCTGATCATCGCCAGCCGCGAAAGGCTGGCCGCCATGCTCAAGGAGCTTGGCTTCCACGTCCTTCCGTCATCCGCCAACTTCCTGTTCGCGCGGCATCCGAGCCGGCCGGGTGCGGAACTGGCGGCTGAGCTGCGGAGCAGGAACATTCTGGTCAGACGGTTTTCGGCGGAGCGGATCGGCGACTTCCTGCGCATCAGCATCGGCACGGATGAGGAATGCGATCGGCTGGTGGCGGCGCTCAAGGACATATTGCATTGACCTGACACCTCGGAAGACTGCGCCGAGGTCTCTTTCAACGACCCCAAACTCCGTCTGACCGATCGAAAGTCGCCTTGGCGCCGCAGGGCCACAAATGAAAAAGGCGGCCGAGCCGAGCTCGCCGCCTTCCTCTCTTACATATGAAAGAAAGCGATCAGATGTCGCTTGCCGCGTTCGCCCAGATTTCGGCGGCCTGCGCGGCGGTGACGCGGCGTACGTCCGTTTCGTCGCGACGGCTGGCGAAGAGTTCGCTTGCCATGATCTGCTCGGCGAGATCGGCCGGCAGCGACAGGAGAACGCGCTGGCCATCCTTGTGGATGCCGCCGACGTCGGAGCGCTTGCCGGTAATCATGCCGCCAGCAACCGTGTTGTTGCTTTCGGGATCGATCAGGATGAAGGAGCCGGTCGAGCGGTTCTGTTCGTAGGGGTCGAAGATGGCGCTTTCGTCAAAGGTCAGGCGAACCTTGCCGATGGCGTTCATCCATAGCGCCTGCGCCGGTGCCCATGCGCCGGTCTTCAGCTCGAGTTGGGCGATCGGCTGCACCTGGACGCGCTGGCGGCGGCTGCCGCTTTTCAGCCAGTAGCGCTTGCCGGGTTCGATACCCTCCGGCTGCAGCGCGACGATCTGCGCATCGAAGGAAAGACCGGTCTGCGGCTGGCTGTCGATGGCGACGATCATGTCGCCGCGCGAGACGTCGACCTGTCGATCGAGAACGAGGGTGATAGCATCGCCTGCGACGGCCGCGTTGCGCACGAGATCGTAGGTGACGATCTTCGAGACATTGGCGACCATGCCCGACGGCAGGATCATGACGCTGTCGCCCGGCTTCACCGAACCGCCGGCAACCGTGCCCTGATAGCCGCGGAAGCTTTCGCCCGGGCGGGAAACGCGCTGGACTGAAAGACGAAAACCGACCGTCTGCGCAGAGCGAACGGTCGCCAGTTCCAGCGTCTCGACCAGCGTCGGACCGGTATACCACGGCATCGCCGCCTGGCCGGAATAGACGACGTTTTCGCCCTTCAGCGCCGATATCGGAATAGCCGTGATCTGCTTGACGCCGAGCGACAGCGCGAACTCGCGGAAGTCGTTGGTGATCTTCTCGAAGCCGGCCCGATCGTAATTGGTCAGATCAATCTTGTTGACGGCCAACACGAACTGCTTGATGCCGAGCAGCGACGCGATCGTTGCGTGCCGGCGGGTCTGCTCGAGAATGCCCATGCGCGCATCGACCAGCAGAACGGCGAGATCGGCCGTGGAAGCGCCGGTTGCCATGTTGCGGGTATATTGCTCGTGGCCGGGCGTGTCGGCGACGATGAAGGAGCGCTTGTCGGTCGAGAAATAGCGATAGGCGACATCGATGGTGATGCCTTGTTCGCGCTCGGCCTGCAGGCCGTCGAGCAGCAAGGCGAAGTCGGGCAGGCCGAGATCGTTCTGCTTGCCCGTGGAATCGCGCTGCAGCGTGGCGGCCTGATCTTCCTTGACCGCCTTGGTATCCCAGAGAAGACGGCCGATCAGGGTGGACTTGCCGTCATCGACGCTGCCGCAGGTGATCAAGCGAAGGGGACGCGAATCGCGAAGAGCCTTGGCCGGTTCGGCTGCGGGCCCAACAGCGGGAATGGCGACGACGTTTGCGTTGACGGTCATCTCAGAAATATCCTTCACGCTTCTTCTTTTCCATGGAGCCGGATTGGTCGCGATCGATGGCGCGGCCCTGCCGTTCGGAAACCGTGGCGATTTCCAGCTCTGCAATGATCTCTTCAAGGGTCGTGGCGGCGGAACGGATGGCACCGGTCAGCGGGAAGCAGCCGAGCGTGCGGAAGCGGATGAGTTCCTCGCGCTTGACCTCGCCTGGCAGCAGTTCGAGCCGCGGATCGGCGGCCATGATCATCATGCCGTCGCGCTCGACAACCGGGCGCTTGGCCGCGAAATAGAGCGGCACGATCGGGATTTCCTCAGCCTGGATGTATCGCCAGATATCGACCTCGGTCCAGTTGGAGAGCGGGAAGACGCGGACGCTTTCGCCCTTGCGGATCTGACCGTTATAGACGTTCCACAGTTCCGGGCGCTGGTTGCGCGGGTCCCAGCGATGATCGGGCGTGCGGAAGGAGTAGATGCGCTCCTTGGCGCGCGATGCCTCCTCGTCGCGCCGCGCGCCGCCGAAGGCGGCATCAAACTGACCGGCGTCGAGGGCATGACGCAACGCTTCCGTCTTCATGATGTCGGTATAGCGCGCAGAGCCATAGGTGAAGGGCGTGATGTTCTCAGCCTTGCCACGCGGGTTGATATGCTCGATCAGGTCGAGATCGTACTTCTTCACGATCTCGTCGCGGAAGGTGATCATCTCGGCGAATTTCCAGCCGGTGTTCACATGCAGCAGCGGGAAGGGGACGCGGCCGGGGTAGAAGGCCTTGCGCGCCAGATGCAGCAGCACGGACGAATCCTTGCCGATCGAATAGAGCATCACGGGACGCTCGAATTCGGCCGCAACCTCGCGGAAAATATGGATCGCCTCGTTTTCCAGCGCTTTCAGATGCGGATCGAGCGGCGGCTTGACGCTTTGCGGATTGGAGATTTCCGTATCCGGACGGCTATCGGGCATTGACGACTCCAGAACTTCTAGATGTCCCGACCGAAACTTGGCCGGAAAGAATGGATGCGTTGGTTCCCGGTTGATCGGCGGCGTGTGAAACGCGCCTTGGATCGGCGGCCGGGAGCCGGCGGGTGTTTCATTGTGCTGCGGCAGCACCTTCTTCGTGGACATGCAGGCCGCATTCGCGCTTTTCGTCGTTTTCCCACCACCAGCGGCCGGCACGCTCGGGCTCGCCGGGCTTGATGGCCCGTGTGCAGGGCTCGCAGCCGATCGAGGGATAGCCCCGCGCATGCAGCGGATTCACCGGCACGCTGTTGTCGGCGACATAGGCTCGGATGACATCAATGTCCCAATCGGCAAGCGGATTGATCTTGATGAGATTGCGCTCGGGGTCGAATTCGGCAAAGGGTGTGTCGGCGCGGTTGGCGGACTGGCCACGGCGCAGGCCGGTGATCCAGATGGTGGCACCTGAAAGAGCGCGCGCAAGCGGCTTCAGCTTGCGCACGCCACAACAGGCATGCCTGGCTTCGACACTCTCATAGAAGCCGTTCAGACCGTATTTCTCCGCATAGGCATCAATATCGGCCTGATCGGGTTCGTAGCGGACGATATGGATATCGTATTGGCTTTCCGTCTCGTCGATGAGGGCGAGCGTTTCGGGAAAGAGGCGGCCGGTCTGCAACGTCGCCACTTCGATCGGCAGACGGTGATTGCCGATCTCCGCCGTGATGACCTGATCCTCGATCCCGAGCGAGGTCGTGAACACGGCACGACCACCCAGGCCCGCGACGAGGGACAGACGGCCGGCAAGATCGAGCGATGCGAGCTGGCTGTTGAGCGCCGCGGCGTCTTCAATTGAAGTAATGGCAGTCATTGGGGTCCTGTCCTGATGTTGCCAGGAGTATCGCAGCTAGTCAGGGCAGCGGACAGAAAAATAGATTTCGAAAGCGAGCGGCTGGAGAGTAAATATCTCCATGAAGCGGCGTCGATAAGGAAAAGCGACCGCCTCGGCTGTTAACCAAGGCGATTTGCCACCGATGGCGGCCTTCCGGAAGCACTTGATATGGCTCGCCATGTTTAAGTGCTTGCTTTAATGTCTATAGAAATAGTAGAGTTACACATAGCTTGTCAAACGGAAATCCGAAGTGATGCCCAAATTGATGCGCTGCAGTGGATTTTGCGCTAAACTATGGGCATAGCGACGAAGAATGACAACAAGTCTGGGTTGCTGATGTTCCCTGGCCTTGCGCCATGGGTGTGGGTGCTTCGAAAATGCCCCGGGGACGAGGGCTGAGGAGTTCGGGAGCGGACCGGTCGATTCCATCGGCCGATCGTATCGCATGTGTGTGTGAAGCGGTTCGAAATGATTACTCAGAAAGCAAAATATGCGCTGCGGGCGCTATCTGCCTTGGCCCAGTCCCAGGCGGGTGAGCCGATGATGATTTCAGACATTGCGGCCCAGCAGAAGATCCCGAAGAAATTCCTGGAACAGATCCTTCTCGACCTGAAACATCAGGGCATCGTGATCAGCCGCCGCGGCAAGCAGGGCGGTTACCTGCTGCGCAAACCGGCGGCGGAAATCACTTTCGGCGAAATTCTTCGCGTCATCGACGGGCCTCTGGCGCCGCTGCCCTGTCTGTCACTGACAGCCTATCGTCGCTGTGACGATTGCGACGGTGAGCAGACCTGCGAAATCCGCCACGTCTTCGCCAGGGTTGCCGATGCGACCCGCAAGGTGCTGTTCTCGACGACCATCGCAGATGCGGTGGCGCAGTCGGAAGGCGCCGAAGTCGCAAGGCTGATGGCCTAGCATAGATTAAATCAAGGGAAGCCCCTCGGGTCTTTCCTCCCGCTAGGGGGAGGGCATCCGCTCTTAGTGGGCGGCGTGTTCTTCGCCGCCTTCCTTTTCCATGGCGCGCCGGGCACGGATGGCCGCGGCGATGAAGACGCGGGACAGGCCGTGATAGAGCGGTTCGCGCGACAACAACCGCGAGGTGACGTAGCCGATCATCGACACCGCCATGATCGGGATGACGGCCTGATGATCTCCGGTCATTTCCAGAATGATGACGAAGGCTGTCATCGGCGCCTGGACAACGCCGGCGAAATAGCCGGCCATGCCGAGGATTGCCGCAAGCGCCACGCCACCGCCAACCAGCGTGCCGACCGTGCTGCCGAAGCCGGCGCCGACGGCAAGCGATGGTGCGAAAATGCCGCCGGGAATGCCCGAGATCATCGACAGGAAGCTTGCCAGCAACTTGCCGACGAAGAAGAGCGGCGGCAGGGCATGCCCCTCGACCGCGCCACGGGCCTGCTCGTAGCCGGTGCCGAAGGTCTGGCCGCCGGATATTACGCCGACCGCGGCAACGATGAGGCCGCAGACGCCGGCAAGGATCAGCATGCGCTTCAGCGGCTGCGGTTGCGCCCAACGGCGGATGCGGATGCCGGCATAGAGCGCCAGCCCGCTGAAGGTGGCGCCGAGCGCCCCGCCGCCGACACCGCAGATCAGCATTACGATCCAGTCCCGAAACATCGTCGGCGCCGCATCGGCCGTGCCGAAGTAGTTGTAGCTGCCGGAAAGGCCGAGTGCGGCAAGACCGGAGAGAATGACGGCCGTCAGGACCAGACCATTGGCGCGCGATTCATAGGTGCGGCTCATCTCTTCGATGGCGAAGACGATGCCGGCAAGTGGCGTATTGAAGGCAGCCGCAATGCCGGCGGCGGAACCGGCAAGGATCAGCCCCTTCGCCTGCGCCATACCACTGAAGCGGGCCACGGCCAGCATAAAGGAAGCGCCGACCTGTACCGTCGGCCCTTCGCGGCCGATGGAAGCGCCAGTCAGCAGCCCTAATATGGTCAGCACGATCTTGCCGAAGGCGAGACGCAGCGACAGCAGCTTCGTGCGATCCTCGTCATGATGCAGGTGCCGCGCGGCAATCGCTTGCGGAATACCGCTGCCTTGCGAATTGGGAAACAGGGTCGCCGCGAGATATGCCGAGAGCACGAAGCCGAGCGGCGTCAGCACCAGCGGCAGCAGCCACATCCACTCACCCGATTGGGTGACGCCGGTAAAAGCCCGCTGCGCCAGATCGGCTGCCTTGGCAAAGCCGACGCTGATTACACCGATCGCCAGCGCACCCGTCCAGAACACCAAGCGCGGCCGCCAGAGATTGAAGGAGCCCCAGATGACGCGGGAACGGCGGAGTAGCTTGGACTTGCGGTAGATTGGGGGCATGGGACATGTGACCGGCGGATTGATGGACGGGTCTTTGCGGACTCTGTTCGGGCAATCTGCTTAAAAACGACGTCTTAAGATAGTCACACTGTCTTACAGAGCTTCACTTTGCTGACGTCTCTTTGCGCCCCTTGCGCACCGAGGTCAACATATTGTGTGCCCGAGCCATGCCCGGCCATCAGCGATCGCTCGTCTCCCAGCGTGGATTGATCCATGGTTCCTGGTTCGATCGCGCCAGCCGCGGCTTGCCGAGAATGTGGTCAGCTGCCTTCTCGCCGGTCATGATCGAAGGGCCGTTCAGGTTGCCATAGGTGACATGCGGGAAGATAGAGCTGTCGGCGACACGCAGCCCGTCAACGCCGATGACGCGGGTATCGGGATCGACAACCGCCATCGGATCGTCCTTCGCGCCCATACGGCAGGTGCCACAGGGATGATAGGCGCTTTCCAGATGTTCGCGCAGGAAGGCGTCGATCTCATCGTCGGTCTGGACATTGGCCCCCGGCTGGATCTCCGCGCCGCGATAATCGTCGAAGGCCTTTTGTCCGAAGATTTCGCGGGTAAGGCGCACGCAGTGACGGAATTTCTCCCAGTCCTCCGGATGGCTCATATAGTTGAAGCGGATGACCGGGTCGGCCTTCGGATCGAAGGAGCGCAGCGTGACGTTCCCACGCGATTTTGACAGATTGTAGCCGACATGCACCTGGAAGCCGTGGCTCTTGGCCGCCGCCTTACCGTCATAGCTGATGGCAACCGGCAGGAAGTGATACTGGATATCAGGCTGCTTGACACCGGGTGCCGAGCGCAAGAAGGCGCAGGCTTCGAACTGATTTGACGTACCAAGCCCCTTCTTGAATAAGAGCCACTGCGCGCCTGCAATGCCCTGCATGTACCAGGGCAGCCAGGAATAAAGCGACACCGGCTTCAGGCTCGTCTGCTGAAAATAGAATTCCATATGGTCCTGCAGGTTGGCGCCGACGCCTGGCCGGTCGACCTTCACCTCGATCCCCATGTCGCGCAGATGCTGACCCGGTCCGACGCCGGAAAGCATCAGCAGTTTCGGAGAGTTAAACGACGAGGCGGAGACGATCACCTCGCGGTTCGCCTTGATCACCTCGATCTTGCCGTCACGCTCGACCTCGACGCCTGTGGCACGGCCGTTTTCGATGACGATCTTGCGGGCATAGCAGCGGATGAGCTGCACATTCGGTCGCTTCAGGGCAGGCTTGAGATAGGCAGTCGCCGCGGACCAGCGCCGACCCATCCAGGTCGTCTGCTCCATCAGGCCGAAGCCTTCCTGCTTGCTGCCGTTATAATCTTCGGTCGCCTCGAAGCCCGCCTGTTTGCCTGCCTCGATGAAAGCGTGGAAGAGCGGGTTGCGGGCATCGCCCCGGCGCACATGCAGCGGGCCATCCGTGCCGCGCCATCCGTCTTCGCCGCCATGCGAATGCTCCATTCGCTTGAAGTAGGGCAGCACGTCGGCATAGGCCCAGCCCTGCGCGCCGAGCTCCTCCCAGCGATTGAAGTCCTCCGCGTGGCCGCGCACATAGACCATGCCGTTGATCGATGAGGAGCCGCCGATCACCTTGCCGCGCGGGGCGGTGATGCGGCGGTTGTTGAGTTGCGGTTCGGGCTCGGAGAGATAGCCCCAATTGTAGCGGTCCATGCTCATCGGCCAGGCAAGTGCCGCCGGCATCTGGATGAAGGGGCCGAAGTCGCTGCCGCCGAACTCCAAAACGATGACCGAATGCTTCCCGTCCTCCGACAGGCGGGAAGCCATGGCGGAGCCAGCCGAGCCTGAGCCGACGATGACGAAATCTGCTTGCATGACCATGTGCTCCAAACGGATAGGGGCGTAAATCGCGGCGGTTCTTCACCCTCCCCTTGAGGGGGAGGGTCGGCCGAAGGCCGGGGTGGGGTGATTGCTGCTATGCGCGCTGCGGCTGGTCACCCCCACCCGCCGCTAAGCGGCGACCTCCCCCCTCAAGGGGGAGGTGGATCAATAAGGCGCCTGTACCGGCCCCATGCCGACATAGACGGTCTTCAGTTCCGAATAGTGTTCCAGCGCCGCCAGCGAGTTCTCACGGCCGAAGCCGGATTGCTTGGAGCCGCCGAAGGGGATTTCGACGGGGCAGAGATTGTAGGTGTTGATCCAGAGCGTGCCGGCTTCGAGCTGGTCGACGACGCGGTGGGCGCGGGTAAGGTCGGCTGTGAAGACGCCGCCGGAAAGGCCGAATTCGGTGGCGTTGGCGCGGGCGATCACTTCAGCCTCGTCGTCGAAATCGAGAACGCACATGACCGGCCCGAAGATTTCTTCGCGAGCGATCGTCATATCGTCGGTGACATCGGCAAAGACGGTCGGCTGGATGTAATAGCCTTCGCCGGAGACATTGTTCGGGATGCCGCCGCCGGTCAGCAGCGTCGCGCCCTCGGCCTTGCCCTTTTCGATATAGGCGAGCACTTTTTCGCGCTGCGCCCATGACACCATCGGGCCGATCTGCGTCGCCTCGTCCATCGGGTCACCGATGATCATCGCGTCGGTGCGGGCCTTCAGGCGCTTCAGGAATTCGGATTTGATCTTACGGTTGACGAAAACGCGCGTGCCGTTCGAGCAGACCTGGCCCGTCGAATAGAAGTTGCCGAGCATCGCCCCGCCGATGGCGCTGTCGATATCGGCATCATCAAAGACGATCAGCGGCGACTTGCCGCCGAGCTCCATGGTGACATGCTTGAGATTGCCGGCGGCGGAAGCCGCGACCTTGCGGCCCGTCGGCACCGAGCCGGTCAGCGATACCTTGGCGACGTCAGGATGGTTGATGAGCAGCGGCCCGGTTTCGCGGTCGCCCTGGATGACATTGTAGAGCCCCTTCGGCAGGCCGGCTTCGATGAGGATTTCGGCGATCTTCAGCGCGCCGAGCGGGGTGTTTTCGGAGGGCTTGAACACCATGGCATTGCCGGCAACGAGAGCAGGCGCACCCTTCCAGCAGGCGATCTGCTGCGGGTAGTTCCATGCGCCGATGCCGACGCAGACGCCGAGCGGCACGCGCTTGGTATAGGCAAAATCGCCGCCGAGCGGGATATAGGAGCCGTTGAGGCCGGCTGCGGCGATGCCGCCGAAGAACTCGAAGCTGTCGGCGCCTGAAGTCGGGTCGGCGACGATGGTTTCCTGGATCGGCTTGCCGGTATCCAGCGTCTCCAGCTCGGAAAGCTCGCGGTTACGCTCGCGCATGATGTCGGCGGCGCGCTTCAGGATACGGCCGCGCGCCGTCGGGCTCATGGCCGCCCATTCCGGCTGCGCGCGGCGGGCAGCGGCGATTGCCCTTTCGACAATGGCAGGTGTCGCCGCGTGCAGGCGGGCGATCACCTCGCCGGTCGCCGGATAAATGCTCTCGATAAGGGTGCCGTCGGTGTCCTCGACATATTCTCCGTCGATGAAATGCGAGGCTTTCGGTTGTGCGCGCATTATAGAACCCTCAATTCTTCGTAGGACACCATGACATGCTCTTGAAAAGCAGGCCGCTCGGTCAGGTTTTCGTAGTAACGCTCAAGCCGCGGATGGGCGGGGCGCTGGATGTCGATGTCGAAATAGCGATAGAGAAGATGCCCGAATTGTATGTCGGCAAGCGTCAGATTATCGCCGGCCAGGAAGCGATGCCGTCTGAGCTGCGACTCGGCGATGTCAAGCTTCGCAGCGAGCGCGGCAACGGCCGCAGCGATTGCCTTCTCGTCCTTGAGCGCAGGGGCTGTGCGCACCACGCGCCAGAATATCGGGGCGGTGAAATTCAAGGCGATATTGATCTTCGCCCATTCCGCCCATTTGTCGATCTGGGCGCGATGACGCGCATCCTTCGGCCAGAATGCATCCTCACCATATTGCGTGGCGAGATAGCGCAGGATTGCCCCCGATTCCCACAATGGTTCGCCATCGCCGTCGCGCAGCACCGGAACGGTGCCGTTCGGATTCATCGCGAGGAATTCCGGCGTGTCGTTGACACCGTAGGTGAACCCCGCATCGATGCGCTCATAGGCAAGGCCGAGCTCGCCGATGCACCACATCAGCGCCTGCACGTTGGATGACGATTTGCGGCCCCAGACGGTGAGCATGACCTTCAGCCTTTCAATGCGTTGAGGTGGGTCGTGAGATAGTCCTCGGTCAGCGTGATCGACGCCTCGGTGCTGATCGGCGCGGATCTAAGGCCCTGGCGGATATAGAGACCGTCGATCATGGCAGCCGCGCCTTCGGCGATCCGTGCGGCATCGGGAGCTGAGCACAGAGCCTTGAGGTTGGCGACGAGGTTCGAATGCAGGCGCCGTGCGTAGATGACGAGAAAGCGGCGTGTCTCCTCCGAGCGCTGCGCTTCGGCATAGAAGGCGAGCCACGCGGCGATCGTTTCCGGCGCGAACTGGTCGGCCTGGAAACTGACGCGGATGACAGCCGAGAGTTTTTCGCGCGGTGTGTTTGCAGCCCTAAGCGCCGTCACTACGCTGTCGCGCAACCGCTGTAGATGAACACGGACGGTCTCGATCAGCAGCTGTTCCTTGCTGCCGAAATAGTGATGCGCGAGAGCAGGAGAAACGCCGGCCTGCTTGGCGATTTCGGACATGGTGACTGTCAGCGAGCCATGATCGCCGATCACGCGCATCGCGGCATCAACAAGCGCCTTGCGGCGCACCGGTTCCATTCCGACTTTCGGCATCTGTCATCCCCAAGGCTGACGTCAACTGTATTTTTGATTGACTGATCAATCAATAAAAAAATCAAACGCCGGGCGATCCGCGGCGAAAAATCCGCAACCTCTTTCCGCAAAGCGTTTCTGTGCCATACTTCTAAAAAGGAGGAGGTGCAGTCATGGTTGATATTCTTGATGAAGTTCCCCCATCCGCAATGCGCGACAAGTGGGGCTGGTTTGTTGGTCTCGGCATATTGCTGCTGATCTGCGGCGGCATCGCCCTTGGCAATCTGTTCATCGCCACGGTGGCCTCGGTCTACTACGTTGGGATGCTCATGCTGATCGGCGGCGTCGTGCATCTGGCCCATGCCTTTCAGGTGAGGGGCTGGGAGCATATCCTGTTCTGGGTGCTCAGCGGCCTGCTCTATACGGTTGCCGGCATCCTTGCCTTTGCCAATCCCCTGTTGGCTTCCGAGGCCTTGACGCTGTTCCTTGCTATCGCGCTCCTTATCGCCGGCACGTTTCGCGTCTGGGTCGGCCGCAAGTTGAAGCCGGAGCGCGGCTGGGTGTGGATCGTCGTCAGCGGCCTTGCAACCGCCGTCGCGGGCATTGCCATCGCACTCGGTTGGCCGGTCAACAGCCTTTGGATTCTTGGCCTCTTCCTGGCCTTCGATCTGATTTTCCAGGGCTGGACGCTGGTGGTCTTCGGCCTTGTGCTCAGGCGGTAGATGATCCCCCAAAAGGGGGTAACGGACTGCGACTTTTTGACAAAGAGCGTGAGCGGCGTTAATCTTTCGTCTCTCTGCCTCATTGGGCGGAGCGGCGTCGAGTTGATGTAACGACGGTACCCATCCTCTGGAAGCGTGCAGATCGGATGATTTGCCCTGCAGGTACCGGTCCAAGCCGCGGAACATGCTTCCAGCGAAATTTCCGCATGGCAACGTCAAGGGAGGAATATCATGCCGATGGTAACGGTTTCCATCTCTCCGCTTCAGGCTGCCGGCATCAGGGCAGCGGTCGATACCGGCACCTATGCCTCAAGCAGCGAGGTTGTGCGGGAAGCCCTGCGCATGTGGGATGCAGCCCGCAAGCGCGGTGACATTTGCGATGTCCCGCATGCTGCCAACGACGGCGGTGAGGCGGCAAAGAACAGCCGCTGCGTCGCGGACATGTTTGCCGACTACGAGGCGGAACGGCATTCGAGCAACTAGCGCCGAAGCCCGTTCGGCATGACCGGCGAACTCTTGGTTTGGACGGATTTTTCCGTTCCGACGAATGGTTAATATTGCTTTACCATTCATGAAACTTTCACATACGGGAAAGGTTTCGTTGACGCTTTATGGCGCATCTTGAGTTGAAAACGCGGTAAACCCAAAGTTTTACTTAAATAAATTAGATCAGAATCCGCAAGTGGAGATGGGCATGTCCCTGACTGCCGCAGTCGAACCAGGCGTATTGCGCCGATATGCCAGCGACCAGATCGTCACTCTCGCCAAACTCGTGATCGAAAACGCATTTCAGCCGATCGTGGAGGCCGGCACCGGCGCCGTTTTCGGCTATGAATCCCTGATGCGCGGCCAGGAACGCATCGGCTTCGACAGCCCGATCGATATTCTCGACGAAGCCGAGCGCACCGGCCAATTGCTTGGGCTGGAGCAGATGGTGACGAGCCGCGCGCTCGCGAAATTTGCCACGCTGCCCAATATCACCGCGACAACGCTTTTTCTCAATCTGGATGTCCGGCTGATTCCGCAGGGTGGGGTACTGGTCGATAGCCTGCTGCAACATATGAGAAAGGCCGGCATTACCCCTTCCTCCGTCTGCTTCGAGTTTTCCGAACGTTTCGATAATACCATCGTGCCCGAGTTCTCGGCGCTGGTCGCCAAGATGCGCAATGCCGGTTTCAAGCTTGCCATCGACGACTTCGGCGTCGGGCGCGGCGAGATGAAGCTGTTGTCCGATTATCCGGTCGATTATCTCAAGATCGACCGGCACTTCATCGTCGATATCGATCGCAGCGCCCGCAAGCGCCATATTCTGAGGAATCTGGTCAATATAGCCCATGTTCTCGGCACGCGCGTCATCGCCGAAGGCATCGAAACCGAGGCGGAGTTCCTGACCTGCCGCGAATTCGGCGTCGATCTCGTCCAGGGCTGGTTCATCGCTCGCCCGACCGTACTCGTCAACGAACTCAAGCCGAGCTTTCCGCACCTGCAGGATATCGGCAAGACGGCGCGCAACAGCCAGTCGCTCGACGAAATCCTCATCCGCAAGCAGATCGAGGTGCTGCCGACCATACGCGAAACCGATAGCATCGATAGCGTCTTCGAGCTCTTCCGCCGCAATCCGCGCCGCGCCTATTTCCCGGTCGTCAACGCCAATGACGAGCCGCGCGGCATCATTCACGAGTATCAGCTCAAGGAATATATCTATCAGCCCTTCGGCCGCGACCTGCTGAAGAACAAAGTCTATGAGCGCTCGATCTCGCATTTCGTCGAGATGGCGCCGATCGTCGGGCTCGATTCCGATGCCGATACGCTGATGACGATCTTCGCCAACATGGAAAGCAGCGATTGCCTGATCGTGACCGAAGGCACGCATTATGCCGGCATCGTGTCGGCCGCCTCGCTCATCAAGGTGATCAATGAGAAGCAGCTTAAGATCGCCCAGGATCAGAACCCGCTGACTGGCCTGCCGGGCAACAGGGCAATCCACGATTTCATGCAGAGCGCCGGCCGCGACGGCGATGAGATCAGGCATTTCTGCTATTGCGATTTCGACAATTTCAAACCGTTCAACGATGCCTACGGCTTTCATCTCGGCGACCACGCCATCTCGCTGTTCGCGGCGCTGATGCGCCGCTATTTCTTCGCCGAGCGCCATTTTCTTGGCCATGTCGGCGGCGACGACTTCTTCATCGGCGTCACCGGCTGGAGCATGCAGGAGGTTCGCGAGGTTCTGGACCGCTTGCTCGCCGATTTCCATGCCGACGTGCTCGAGCTCTATTCGGCGGAAGACCGAGCTGCCGGGCGCATCCATGGTCATGACCGCAGCGGTGCGGAAGCGGAGTTTCCGCTGATGCGCTGCTCGATCGGCATCCTGCAGCTGCCGGAAGGGTTGGTAATCGACAATATCAACCGCGTCAGCACCTCCATTGCCGGCATCAAGGCCAAGGCAAAGGAAAGCGCAATCGGCGTCGCATTCCTCGGTTTGACCGAGACGAATTGACGCCCTCTCGTACTCGATCCTTTTCAAGCGCGCTGCGCTAAACTATCTCCACTGCTTTGCTGGGAGAGGAGATTGCGCCATGCCCTTGCCGTCTGAAATGCGTTTCGTGGATTTGCCGTCCTTTGGCGGGCCTGAGGTCATGACCATCGCCCGCAGGCCATTGCCGGTCTTGAAGCCGGGTGAGATCCTGGTTCGCGTCGAGGCCGCCGGCGTCAATCGGCCGGATGTGGCGCAGCGGCAGGGCACCTATCCGCCGCCGAAGGATGCAAGCCCGATCCTTGGCCTCGAAATATCGGGCGAAGTCGTCGATGTCGCGCCCGGCGTGACCGAGTTTGCGATCGGCAACAAGGTCTGCGGCCTCGCCAACGGTGGCGGCTATGCCGAATATTGCGTGCTTCCCGCCGGCCAGGCGCTCCGTTTCCCGAATGGCTACGACGCGGTACGAGCTGCGGCCGTTCCCGAAACCTTCTTCACGGTTTGGGCCAATCTCTTCCAGATGGCTGGCCTCACCGAAGGCGAGAGCGTGCTGATCCACGGCGGCTCCAGCGGCATCGGCACGACGGCGATCCAGCTTGCCCACGCTTTCGGCGCAACGGTCTATGCGACGGCCGGCTCGAAGGAAAAATGCGAGGCATGCGAGAAACTCGGCGCGAAGCGCGCCATCAATTATAAAGAGGAAGATTTCGCCGAGGTCATCAAGGCGGAAACGGAGCATGGCGTCGACATCATCCTCGACATGATCGGCGCCGCCTATCTGGAGAAGAACCTTGCCTCGCTCGCCCGCGACGGCTGCTTGTCGATCATCGCTTTCCTCGGCGGCGCCTTGGCTGAGAATGTTAATCTGGCTCCGATCATGGTCAAGCGCCTGACGGTCACCGGTTCGACCATGCGTCCGCGCACGGCCGAGGAAAAGCGGGCGATCCGCGACGACCTTCTCTCCCAGGTCTGGCCGCTGCTCGACGAGGGCACGGTTGCCCCCGTCATCTATCGGACATTCTCCTTCGACGATGTGGTCGAGGCGCATCGGCTGATGGAAACCAGCGACCACATCGGCAAGATCATGCTGAAGCTGGCTTGATCGTCAGCGACAGGGCGATGGCGATGAGGCCGGGTATGGCCATCAGCGCGTAGAGCCATGTCGCGGCGGAGATGCCGCCGGCAATGCCGCCCGGATGGGTCAGGCCCGCGCCGTTGACGATGACGCCCGCGAGCGCGGCGCCGAAAGCGCCGCCGAGCGACTGCGTCATGGAGATCGCCGCCGAGGCCTTGTCCTGCTCGGTTTTGCGGGCGATGCCGATGATCTTCGTCACCAGATGCGCCCAGCCGAGACCGACGCCGAACCCCATCAGGAACATGGCGATAACGGCAGGCGCAAATCTGGCAAGGGTGTCAAAGGGCGTGTTCGTTGCCAGGAACGGGATCAGCGATGCGGTCGCTGCGGTCTCCAGAATGCAGCCGCTGACAATAGCTACAACGGCCTGCCGGCCGGAAAACGAGGCGCTGAAGAAGGCTGCGATCGTCCAGCCCAATGCGACGAGCGCGACGAGGTAACCGGAGACCAGCGGCGTGACACCGTGCAGGGTCTGCAGGAAGTAGGGGATATAGATGTCGCTCGTCAGCACCATCATGGCCGTAAACATCGTCAGATAGAGCCGCGAGATCGGATTGCCGAGCATGACCGCGCCATAGGGCAGGAGCCGCACATCGTCCTTGCGCTCGATTACGACCATGGTTGCGACCAGGGCGATGGAAATGGCGATCAGCACGACTTTGTAGGTTCCGTGGTCGACGGTGCTGGCGATGCTGACGAACAGCACAGCCGTCAGCAGAAGCCCGATCTGGGCGAGCGGCGTTCTGGTATCGATGCGGTCATCGGCGACGCCGGGCAGCAGCCGGCGCGCGGAAAGCGCCATGATCACGGTCAGCGGCACGAGGATGATGAAAGCCTCGCGCCAGGCGCCGCCGGCGGCAAAGAGACCGCCGAGCGTCGGACCGAGCACGGTCGCGACACCCCATATGGCGGCATAGAGCGTGGAGGCCTTGCGCCACAACGCCTCCGGATAGACGAAGCGGATGAAGGCGTAGGCGAGGCCCGACAGCATGCCGGCGCCGTAGCCCTGGATGGCGCGGCCGGCCAGCAATACGGGCATCATCGGCGCGATGGCGCAAGCGAGGCTGCCAATGCCGAAGATAAGCGCTGCTCCGACGTAAACTGTGCGAAGTCCCATGCCTTTCGGTCGCGTGGCAACGGTGATCGAGCCGAGCACGCCGGCGGCGACGAAGAGCGTCGTCATCCACGAGAAGAGTTCGAGGCCGCCGATATCCCGGACGATCGACGGCGCGATCGTGGCGGTGATGTAGGATTCGACGGCATAAAGCGTCACGCCGCCGCCGAGCATCAGCGTTGCGGGCAGAAGTTTCGGCGAAAACAATGTGAAGACGGAGGAGGATGGGGTGGGGGCAGTGTTTTCGATGCTGGACATCGGACGATCCTCGGTATTTTCCCTAGCGGTTGATTATTTTCCAAGTTATAATTTGGAAAATTACATCCTTGCCGGATTAAAACAAGAGAAAACTTGGAAAAATGCGTCAGTCGCCCGCCAATCGAATTCTGATCCTGTTGAAAACCGAGGGGCCGCAACTGGCAGCGGCTGTTGGCGATACGCTCGGCATATCGTCCGAGGCGGCCCGCCAGCAGTTGACGAAGATGGCGGAAGAAGGATTGGTAGAGCCGGTTTCGGAGGCGGCAGCCGGCCGGGGCAGGCCGCGCCAGTTCTGGCACCTGACATCAGCCGGCAATCGGCAATTTCCGGATGGTCATGCCGACCTGACCGCGACGCTGCTTGCGACCATGGTCAGCCAGCTGGGGCAGGGCGCTGTCGACACTCTCATTTCCGCGCGCGAGACGGATACGCTTCGGCGCTACCGCAGCGAGATCGATCTTGCGGCCGATCTGCCGTCGCGCGTCGCAAGCCTTGCCGCCATCCGAACGCAGGAAGGCTATATGGCCGATCACTGGCAGGACGATGACGGCTCGCTCATGCTGGTGGAGAATCACTGCCCTATCTGCGCCGCCGCCTTCGCTTGCTCCGGTTTTTGCCGATCGGAGCTGGAAACGTTCCGTGCCGTGCTGGGGGCGCAGGTCGAGCGGGAGGAGCATATCCTGCTCGGCGCTCGACGTTGTGCCTACAGGATTCGGCAGGCGGCCTGAACGATGTTTTTTGATGGCAGCAAGCGCCGCCGATGATTGGCAATTGCGGATGCAGCGGCTATCACTGCCCGTCCCGCAAATCAAAGGCTGCATCCTGTCATGTCAAATCCCGTCTGCGTCGAAGTCACCCGTGGCAATCTGGTCGAGAGCCGCCATCGCGGCTCCATCGTCGCGATCGACGGCGATGGGAAGGTGATCTTCTCGGTCGGCGATATCGGCAGTGGCATCTTTCCGCGCTCGGCCTGCAAGGCGATGCAGGCCCTGCCGTTGGTCGAAAGCGGCGCGGCGGACGCTTATGGCTTCGGCAGCAAGGAACTGGCGCTCGCCTGTTCCTCCCATAGCGGCGAGGACGAGCATGTTGCGCTTGCCGCTTCGATGCTGGCGCGCGCCGGCCGCGATGTCGGCACACTCGAATGCGGCGTGCACTGGTCTTCCGATCAGAAGACCGTCATTCATCAGGCCCGTACCATCGAAAAGCCGACGGCGCTGCACAACAATTGTTCTGGCAAACACGCCGGCTTCATTTGCGCCTGCTGCCATCAGGATATCGATCCCAAGGGCTATGTCGGCTACGATCATCCGCTGCAGCAGCAGATCCGCGAGACTATGCAGAGCCTGACGGGCGCCGTTCTTGCTCACGACAATTGCGGCACGGACGGCTGCTCGATCCCGACTTATGCCGTGCCGCTCAAGGGACTAGCGCACGGCTTTGCCAAAATGGCGACAGGCGTCGGTCTTGAGCCCCTGCGCGCCAAGGCGTCGCGCCGGCTGTTCGATGCCTGCATGGCCGAACCCTTCTACGTTGCCGGAACCGATCGCGCCTGCACCAAGCTCATGCAGGTTGCGCCCGGCCGCATCTTCGCCAAGACCGGCGCCGAGGGCGTGTTTTGCGCCGCGATCCCCGAGCAGGGCATCGCCATCGCGATCAAATGCGACGATGGCAACGGCCGTGCGGCAGAGGTCATGGTGGCCGCGACGCTCGCCCGTTTCTTCGAGAATGACGGCGCGGCTCATGCCGGCCTGATGGCGATGGCCGACCGGTCCTTCAAGAACTGGAACGGCATCCATGTCGGCGATATCAGGCCGGCCGCTGCCCTGACGGCATAACTTGGCCTCTCGCCTCAATCTCCGGTTTGTCGCGCCGGCACATGGTGCCGGACGACCTTATATTCCTGCCAGATCAGGATCATGACCACGAGGTCGAAGATCGTAAGGATGATGAGGCCGATGCCGTGCGTGTCGGTAAAACGGTACAGCTGGTAGGCGATGAAAAGTCCGAGCGCCACCAGCGAGGCCGGATAGGCCCACATCTTGCCCCTGAGCAGGCCGATGACGAGCAGCACCTTCACGAGCCCATGGCTCAGCAGATAGTAGGCATAGAAGTTCTTGGTGCCGACGGAGAAATCCTGCGCCCAGGTGAGCAGGTGCGTCGCGATGAAATCATGGGAGTCGTTGAGCAGTTCGGGCTGGGCGATCCTGTTTGCCAGGCGAAGGATGGATTCCGTGCTGACGAGGGCGAGCACAAGGCCGCCGATGCATTCGATCAAGGCGTGCGCGCCCTTCAACAGGACACTGATTTCGAAGAGCTGATGAATGCGGCGTTCGTTCATGGGCGATCGTAACCTTTGGGGTATCTTGAGGTAGGTTTGATCGGCGATGACCGCAAGGCAGGCCGATCTCCGATCGAGATATGATCGATCTTCGACCGCATCATGATGACGATGCGTCAATCCCGACGGAGCTGCCTTGCCGGCGGATTGCGCGGTGCAGCGTCAGGCGAGGAAGATCGGCATCTCGGTCGCCCGGTAGGGGGCGAGGCTTTCCTCCGGAGCATCCGATGGCACGACGAGACCCGAAATGCTCCTTACAGGCAGGATCTGGCAAGGCGAGGCGGCATCGAGCTTCTCGGCCGTCGCCAAGACATAGGTCTCCGCTGAGCATTGCGCGATATGCCGCTTGATGGCCGCTTCCTCGAAATCGCCGGTCGAAAAGCCGCGGGCGGGATGGATGGCGGTGACGCCCAGAAAGAAGATATCGGCCCTAATGGAGGCGATCGCCGCCATGGCGGCAGCACCCGTCGCCACCATCGAATGCTTGTAGAGCTTGCCACCGATCAGGATCACCTCGGCCAAAGGGTGATGCTCCAGTTCGCCCGCTATCGTCGGGCTGTGGGTGACGATGGTGACGGCGAGATCCTTCGGCAGCTGGCGGGCGATCTCGGCATTCGTCGTGCCGCCGTCGAGGAAAACCGTCTGGTCCGACTGGATCATGTTCGCCGCATAGGCGCCGAGCCGGCGTTTTGCATCCGATGAAACCGCCTGCCGCGCCGTAAAATCCGTCAGCTCGGGTGATAACGGCAACGCGCCACCGTGCACCCGCTTCAGCAGTTTCTCCGCCGCCATCTCCCGCAAATCCCTGCGGATCGTGTCTTCGGATAGGCCGAGATCGTCGGCCAGCGCCTTGGCGATCACCTGGCCGTCCCGGCGCAATCTGTCGAGGATGAGGGCTTTGCGTTGGCTGGTCAGCATGTCGATCTCTGCACGATATTTCACGAATAATCACGAACATATCAGAATAGATTCGACATTCAAGAAAATATGCGCATATTCGTGCAAATTCCTGCAGGAAGCAGGAGTTAGAAAAATGGAGACATGACATGTTGATCCTGATTGCCGGGCCCTATCGCTCCGGCACCGGCGATGATCCGAAGAAGATGGCCGAGAACCTCAAGCGCCTGGAGGAGCCGTCCTATGCCCTGTTCAAGGCCGGGCATCTGCCAATGATCGGCGAATGGGTCGCTTTGCCGGTCTGGAACGCCTCAGGCGGCAAGAGCATCGGTGACGACCTCTATGAAGAAATCTTCCATCCCACGGCCGGCCGTCTGCTGCAGCTTTGCGAGGGCGTCCTGAGATTGCCGGGCGATTCCAAGGGCGCGGACAATGACGTTCGCATCGCCCGCGAGCGCGGTATTCCCGTCTGGCACAGGCTGGAAGACGTGCCCGGCTGCGCCTAAACGCCGGCAGCCCATCCTCATTGCGCCAGCCGATGGGGATGGGCACATCGCGCTGATCGATCAAAACCTTTTGTCGCAGCTATCAGCATCAGCCACTTCCGTATTGGCCGGGTTCGCTTTAGCTTCCTCGCAGAATTCAATCGAGGAACGGAACATGCTGACATTCTATTTCGCGCCCGGCAGCTGCGCGCTTGCCAGTCTCATTGCCTTGGAGGAGTCGGGTCTCGCCTACGAGCCCCGCCGCCTCATCCTCGCCAATGGCGATCAGCGCCAGCCGGATTACCTTGCCATCAACCCCAAGGGCCGTGTTCCGGCGCTGGTCACCGACAGGGGCGTGCTTACGGAGAATATCGCGATCCTGGCCTATATCGCCCAGAGCGTGCCCGCCGCCAAACTGGCGCCCCTCGACGACCCCTTCGAATTCGCCGAGATGCAATCCTTCAACAGCTATATCGCCTCGACCGTGCATGTGAACCATTCGCACAAGGCACGCGGCGCCCGCTGGACCGATGATGCTGCCGCCATCGAGACCATGAAGGCCAAGGTGCCGCAAACCATGGCCGAAAGCTTTGCCCTGATCGAGGACAAGATGCTGAAGGGCCCCTGGGTGATGGGCGACGAATATACGGTCGCGGACGGCTATCTCTTCACCATGGCGAAGTGGCTGCCGGGGGACAATGTCGATCTCGACCGGTTCCCGAAGGTGAAGGCCCATTATGCCCGCATGCTGGAGCGCCCGGCCGTGAAGAAGGCACTTGCCGTCGAGGAAGGCTGATCCCGTCAGCCGAATGTCGCCAATATCTTTTTCGGGGCGCGGTACTGCCACGCCTCGATCAATCGCTGCTGCAGCTCCTCGTCGCCGATCGCACCGATGCGTAGCGGCAGGGCAGGCCAGCCGACATAGTGATCGGTCTGGAAATAGATCTCCGGCGCCATTTCCATCAGCTGTTCCTTGCGGTCGATCGGCAGCGACAGCACGATGGTTTCGTTATTCTTCACCGAGACGAAGGCTTTCCCGCCGACCTTGAATGCCGGCATGCCGTAGTGCAGGCCAGGTTCAACGGCCGGCAGCCGGGCTTGAGCTATAAGCCGCTGCAATCGTTCCGCAATTGCGTCCATGTCGACGGTCGATGTCATGTTTGCACGTGTGGAGCAGGTTTCTCTTACGCGCATTCTTCCGGCTGAACGGTCCGCTTGTCCATAGGGCGCCCGAGATTTTCCGGCATGAGCGGCAGGTCGGCCAGTTCTTCCAGCGACATGCCGGCGAGCGTGGGATGCTGCAGCGGATCGTTGTCTGGTTCGCGATCCTCTTCCAGCAGATGACTAAAGAAAAACTTCAAGATCGACATGGGATGCCTCCTTGGATCTCCGCATCGATGCAACCATGAGGGCATCAGCCGAGCGGGTGGCGGCGGTCTTCAATTTCATGGTGCAATAATCGCGCGAATAAGCGTCCGATGCAATTGAGAATGACGGGATGCTGATATAGATATTCTATAATGAGAAACCTCAACAACGTTCATCTGAATGGCTTGCGCGCCCTGGAGGCCGTCGGGCGGCTCGGTTCGCTGCAGGCGGCGGCCGACGAGCTCGGCGTGACGGTCGGCGCGGTCAGTCAGCAGATCATCAAGGCCGAGGCGCAGCTCGGTCGGCCGTTGTTCGAGCGAACGCCCAAGGGCATGGCCGTCACGGAGGCGGGGGGTGCGATCCTGGCGAGGCTCGGCGAAGGCTTTCAAGCGCTTTCGGCGGCCATCGCGCTTGCGCAGCACAAGGATGAAAACATCCTCACTATCTCGGTCGCGCCGGTTTTCGCCGCCCGCTGGCTGGTGTACCGGCTCGATCGCTTCGCCAATCGCCACCCGGATATCCGCCTGCGCATCGATGCCACCACGCGCCTGATCAATCCGGCGACGTCCGATGTCGATATCGGCATTCGGGTCGGCAGCGGTCAGTGGCCCGGCGTCAAGTCCGAGCTGCTGCTGGCGCAGGAGGTGTTTCCGGTCGTCACCCCGCGGATTGCCGCCACCCTGCGGGAGCCCGCCGATCTCCTGAAGGTTCCGGCCGTCATCGATGGCCATGCGATGTTCAGCTGGGAGGTTTGGCTGCGCAAGGCCGGGCTTTCAGGCCATTGCATGGAAGAACGGCACATCTTCAACGATGCATCGCTTTGCCTGGATGCTGCGATGGCAGGGCAGGGCGTCATGCTTGCCTGGCAGACGCTGGCGGCCTATGCGCTTGAGCAGAAATGCCTTGTCGATCCCTTCGGTATCCGAGCAACGACCGGCTTCGGCCATTACTTCGTCACTGCCGAGGGCGTGCGCGAGCCAAAGAAAGTGACCGCCTTCAAGGCCTGGATACGCGAGGAAATGGAAGAGAGCATCCGCCTCTTCCAATAGAGCATGCGCTTCAGGCGCTCGTCAGACCGGCTCTTTACTGCGGGTTGCCTGCATGGCCTTGTAGGCGTCGCGCGACTGGCAGCGACCGATCCAGGCTTTCACCTTGGGATGGCTGTCGAAGAGTTCCTGCTCCGTCTGTGCGTAGCGCAACACCTCGGCGAGGTTGAGATCGGCAACGGTAAAGCGGCCGCCGATGAGATAATCCTGATTCTGCAAATGCTTTTCGAGGACATCCAGCGGCCTCTTCAGCGAGCGGCAGGCAACCGCGATACCCGCTTTACCCTGCTCGCTGTTTTCCTGCGCATTGTCATAGATACGCACGAGCGCGACGCTATAGGGCTCGACCTCGGTTGCGGCCCACATGGTCCACATCGCCATCAGCCCTTCTTCCTCGACCGTCTTGCCGGCGAGCGGGCCGCCATATTTGCGCGCGAGGTAGAGATTGATGGCAAGCGACTCGTGCATGGCGAGATCGCCGTCCTTGATGCAGGGGATCATGCCCATCGGATTGACGGCCAGAAACTCCGGCGACATCGTGTTGACCGGCGCGTCGGCGGCGAGCGGATTGGCAAGCCGGCTGCCCTGAATCACGGGTATGGATTTGAACTCGATGCCGAGTTCGTTTGCCATCCAGTAGTTGCGCGAGGCGCGCGAGCGATAGACGCCGTAGATCGTCAGCATATGGGTCTCCCAGATTCGAGTCTGGCGCGACATTATGGGGCGGGCCGGAGGAGTAAAAGGGCCTGGCGCTGATATCTCCAATGAAAGCTCGTGATGGATGACAGGCATCGAACCACGAGCGTGGATGATGGGCACGTCGCAAGCACGAAAATATCGGCAGCCCCTCGAATTTTTTGCAAAACATGCTGCCGATGCCCAGCCTTCGTTCGGAAATTAGCCATGGCGCATGTTAGGGTTTAACCTCGGTTTTCATCGAATGCGGTAGGAGGCATTCGGCGGAAACACATGTGCGCAATTGGTCACTGCGATCTCGGGAGGAGAGCAGATGCTTGCAACCAGTGTATCGCTAGACGACAAATATACCGCAGAGGAAGGCCGGGTCTTCATGACCGGCCTGCAGACGCTGGTGAGGCTGCCGATGACACAGATGCGGCGCGACCGCGCCGTTGGCCTCAACACGGCGGCGTTCATTTCCGGTTATCGCGGTTCGCCGCTCGGTGGCTACGATCAGCAGCTTCTGAAAGCCAAGACTTACCTTGACGCGCACGACATCACCTTCCAGCCAGGGATCAACGAGGATCTTGCCGCGACGGCGGTCTGGGGCTCGCAGCAGGTCGGCCTTTCGCCCGGCGCTCGCAAGGATGGCGTGCTCGGCATCTGGTATGGCAAAGGTCCCGGCGTCGACCGCTCCGGCGACGTATTGAAGCACGGCAACGCGGCCGGAACGTCCAGACATGGCGGCGTCCTTTGTATCGCCGGCGACGACCATGCCGCCAAATCCTCCTCCATCCCGCATCAGACCGACCATGATTTCATGTCGGCGCTCATCCCGGTCATCTATCCCTCGTCCATCCATGAATTCCTCGAATACGGCCTGCTTGGCATCGCCATGTCGCGCTATTCGGGCTGCTGGGTCGGCATGAAATTCATTGCCGATACCGTCGAGACGACCGCGACGGTGGATCTTTCCGGCGAAAAACGGCAATTCGTCTTGCCGACCGATTTCGAATTGCCGCCCGGCGGCCTCAATTTGCGCTGGCCCGATCCGCCGCTGGTTCAGGACGACCGCCTGCAGACCTACAAGGCCTATGCGGCCATCGCCTTTGCCCGGGCCAACCGAGTCGACGAAGTCACGCATGATGTGCCCAATGCCCGCTTCGGCATCATCTCGTCAGGCAAGGCCTACGAGGATGTGCTGCAGGCGCTGCGCGAACTAGAGATCGGCCCGAAGGAAATGGCTGCGATCGGTCTGCGCATTCTGAAGGTGCGCATGCCCTGGCCGCTGGAGCCGGAAGCCGTCCGGCACTTTTCCGAAGGGCTGGACGAGGTTCTTGTCGTCGAGGAGCGGCGCGAGATCATCGAAAACCAGATCAAGCAACAGCTTTTCAACTGGCGTGCGGATGTTCGGCCGCGCATCGTCGGCAAGTTCGACGAACATGACAAGCCCTATCTCAGCCTCTCGGCGGCCTTGACCGTCGGCGCAGTCGCAAGAGCGATTGCCGGACGTATCCTCAAGCTCGATCTCGACCGTGGCCTGCATGACCGCATCGCCGCCAAGCTCGCTTATCTGGCCGAGCGCGGCCAGATCAGCCGCGGCCATGTCGCGCCGCTGAACCGCACGCCGTTCTTCTGTTCTGGCTGTCCGCACAATACGTCGACGCGCGTGCCCGAAGGCAGCCGCGCCATCGCCGGTATCGGCTGTCATTATATGGTCACCTGGATGGACCGAAACACCGAAACCTTCACCCAGATGGGCGGCGAAGGCGTGCCGTGGACGGCGATCGCCCGCTACACCGACGAAAAGCACATGTTCGTCAATCTCGGCGACGGCACCTATTTTCACTCCGGCATTCTCGCCATCCGCCAGTCCGTCGCCTCAAAGGTCAACGTCACCTACAAGCTGCTTTACAACGATGCCGTCGCCATGACCGGCGGCCAGCAGATCGACGGCTATCTGACGCCGCAACTGGTGACGAAGCAGTTGCACGATGAAGGCGTCAAGCCGATCTACCTGCTGTCGGACAATCCGGATGCCTATCGCGCCTCCGAGCTGGCTCCCGGCGTCAAGGTGCTGCATCGCGACCATATCGATCAGGTGATGTTGACGCTGCGCGACACCGAGGGCTGTTCGGCGATCGTCTATGTCCAGACCTGCGCGGCGGAGAAGCGCCGTCGTCGCAGCCGTGGCTTGATGGAAGATCCGGCCAAGCGCGTCTTCATCAACAAGGCCGTTTGCGAAGGCTGCGGCGATTGCTCGGTGCAATCCAATTGCATCTCGATTGAGCCGCTCGAGACGGAATTCGGCCGCAAGCGCCAGATCAACCAGTCGAGCTGCAACAAGGATTTCTCCTGCGTCAAGGGCTTCTGCCCGTCCTTCGTGACGGTTCACGGCGGCAAGCGCCGCAAGCGGAAGGCAATGGAGCACGCCGATGTCGATGTGCCAATGCCCGAAATCCCCGTCATCGGCGAAAGGCCCTGGAACATAGCGATTGCCGGCGTCGGTGGCACCGGCATCCTGACGATCGGCGCCATTCTCGGAATGGCCGCGCATCTCGACGGCAAGGTGCCGATGATCCTCGACATGGCCGGCCTTGCCCAGAAGGGTGGCGCGGTCATGAGCCATCTGCGCATCGGTCACAATGAGGCTGATGTCACCTCCTCGCGCATCGTCAATGGCGGCGCCGATCTGCTGCTTGCGGCGGATGACGTGGTGGGCGCCTCCAAGGATGCGATCACGCTCTGCTCGCCGGTGCGGACGACCGCCATCGTCAATACCGGCCTGATGCCGGTCGCCGATTTCGTCCGCAACCGCGACTTCGATTTCAAGACAAGTTCGATCCAGCACACGATCGCCAAGACCGTTAGCGACAAGTCCGTCTTCCTCGATTTCGGCCATGTTGCGACCGAGGTGACGGGCGATGCCATCTCGACGAATATCCTGCTGACCGGTTTTGCCTGGCAGCGCGGTTTGCTGCCCCTGTCGCTGGAGGCGATCGAAAAGGCGATCGAGCTCAACGGCGTCGCCGTCAAGTCGAGCCTCTCGGCCTTCCATTGGGGTCGGCTTCTGGCGCATGATCCGCAGGCCGTCCAGGCGATGATGGCCGAGCCGGAAGATGGCAAGACGCTGGCTGACATGAGCCTCGATCAACTCATCAATCATCGCAAGGCGCATCTGACCGCATATCAGAATGCGGCGCTTGCCGAGCGCTATGCCGCTTTCGTCGCCCATGCCAACGCGCTGGCGGCACGGGAACGTCTGTCTGACAAGGTGCCCTTTGCGGTCGCCGCCACTTATGCGCGGGTTCTGGCCTACAAGGATGAGTACGAGGTCGCCCGTCTTCTGACCGCCCCTGCTTTCGAGGCACAGTTGCGCGAGGAGATGGAAGGCGATTTCAAGCTGGCCTTCAATCTCGCCCCGCCGATCCTCGGCGGGAAAGATCCGAACGGTCGGCCGAAGAAGCGCGAATTCGGCGCCTGGATCTTGCCGGTGCTGCGCGTCCTTGCGCCGATGAAGCGGCTGCGCGGGACCGCCTTCGATCCCTTCGGCTATATGGCGGAGCGGCGACTGGAACGCCGTGTGATCGCCGATTACGAAGGGATTGCCGGGCGTGTTCTGACCGGCCTGCGCCACGACAACGAGGCCGAGGCACTTGCCATCCTCTCGTTGTTTGATGAGATAAGAGGCTTCGGCCCGGTGAAGGAGGCCGCCGTCCGGACGATCATGGCGAAGATTTCGGATAGGCTGAAGGTCTATGAGACGCCGCAGGCAAAGCAGCAAGCGCCCGCCGACGCCGCATGACGATCATGGCTGAAGCTTGAAGCGGGCTTAAAGAAATATAGGTTCACAAGGAACGGTTGTTCGCGGACAGCGGGAGGAGAGGCTGGATGTTTGCAGGAGGATTGAACTTCGCGCTGGGTGAGGACATCGACGCGCTGCGTGAGCAGGTGCGCCGCTTTGCCGCCAACCGCATCGCGCCATTTGCCGACGAGATCGACCGCAACAACAATTTCCCGATGCATCTTTGGCGGGAGATGGGCGAGCTCGGCGTACTCGGCATCACCGTCGCCGAAGACTTCGGCGGCGCTGGTCTCGGCTATCTCGCCCACACGGTCGCCATGGAAGAGATCAGCCGTGCTTCGGCCTCGGTTGGCCTCAGCTATGGCGCCCATTCCAATCTTTGCGTCAACCAGATCCACCGCAACGGCACCACGGCGCAGAAGGAGCGCTATCTGCCGAAGCTGATCTCGGGCGAGCATGTGGGGGCGCTGGCCATGTCCGAACCCGGCGCCGGTTCCGATGTTGTCTCCATGAAGCTTCATGCTGAAAAGCGCGGCCATCACTATGTGCTGAACGGCAGCAAGATGTGGATCACCAACGGTCCCGACGCCGATGTACTTGTCGTCTATGCCAAGACCTCGCCGGATGCCGGCCCGCGCGGGATCACCGCCTTCCTCGTCGAAAAGGGCTTCAAGGGATTTTCGGTCGGCCAGAAGCTCGACAAGCTCGGCATGCGTGGCTCGAACACCTCGGAACTGATCTTCATGGATTGCGAGGTGCCAGAGGAAAATGTGCTGGGGCACGTCGATGGCGGTGTGCGCGTGCTGATGTCGGGCCTCGACTATGAGCGCGTCGTACTGTCGGGCGGTCCCGTCGGCATCATGGCCGCCTGCATGGATGTGGTGTTGCCTTACATGCATGAGCGCAAGCAGTTCGGCCAGTCCATCGGCGAGTTCCAGCTGATGCAGGGCAAGCTGGCCGATATGTATGTGACGATGAATGCGTCGCGCGCCTATGTCTATGCGGTGGCGGCGGCCTGCGATCGCGGCGAGACGACCCGCAAGGATGCGGCCGGCTGCATTCTCTATTCCGCCGAGAAGGCGACGGCGCTGGCGCTCGAATGCATCCAGGCGCTCGGCGGCAATGGCTACACCAATGATTATCCGGCCGGACGGCTGCTGCGCGACGCCAAGCTCTATGAGATCGGCGCCGGCACCTCCGAAATCCGGCGTATGCTGATCGGCCGCGAGCTGTTCGGCGAGACGGCCTGATTTCGTATTCCATTTTACTCGACCGGTGAGGCCGCATGACCGTTCTGAAATCAGAGATATCGACGCATAGCGATCGCTTCCGCGACAACCGCGCCGCCATGCTGGAAGCGATCGGTGTCGCCGAGGCGGCCGCGGCGCAGGTGGCGGAAGGCGGCGGCGCCCAGGCGCGCGAGCGTCATGTCAGCCGTGGCAAGATGCTGCCGCGCGATCGCGTCGCGGGCCTGATCGATCCCGCCACGCCCTTTCTGGAAATCGGGACGACAGCTGCTCATGGTCTCTATGGCGGAGATGCCCCCGGAGCCGGCCTGATCGCCGGCATCGGCCGCGTTTCGGGCCGCGATTGCATGATCGTCTGCAATGACGCCACGGTCAAAGGCGGCACCTACTATCCGATCACGGTGAAGAAACATCTTCGTGCGCAGGAGATCGCGGCGGAAAACAACCTCCCCTGCATCTATCTCGTCGATTCCGGCGGCGCCAACCTGCCGAACCAGGATGAGGTGTTTCCGGACCGCGATCACTTCGGCCGCATCTTCTACAACCAGGCCAATATGTCGGCGGCGGGCATCCCGCAGATCGCCGTGGTCATGGGCTCCTGCACGGCAGGCGGCGCTTATGTGCCGGCCATGTCGGACGAAACCATCATCGTCGAGAAACAGGGAACGATTTTTCTCGCCGGCCCGCCGCTCGTCAAGGCGGCGACTGGGGAGGTGGTCTCGGCCGAAGATCTCGGCGGCGGCGACGTCCATACGCGGCTTTCCGGCGTTGCCGATCATCTGGCGCGCGACGATGCCCATGCGCTTGCGCTTGCCCGGCGGGCGGTTGCCAACCTCAATCGCCGCAAGCCGGAAGGCGTCGAGCTTCGCACGCCGGAGGCGCCCCTCTACGACCCCGAGGAGATCCTCGGCATCGTCTCTTCCGACCTGCGTACGCCCTACGATGTGCGCGAGGTCATCGCTCGCATGGTGGATGGTTCCCGCCTCGATGAGTTCAAGGCGCGCTACGGCACCACGCTGCTCTGCGGCTTCGCTCATATCCACGGCATTCCCGTCGGCATCATCGCCAACAACGGCGTTCTTTTCTCGGAGTCGGCGCTCAAGGGGGCGCATTTCGTCGAGCTTTGCTCGCAACGGAAGATCCCGCTGGTCTTCCTGCAGAACATCACCGGCTTCATGGTCGGCCGCAAATACGAAACCGAGGGCATCGCCAAGAACGGCGCCAAGCTGGTGACGGCTGTGGCCACCACCAAGGTTCCGAAGGTCACCATGCTCATCGGCGGCTCCTTCGGTGCCGGCAATTACGGCATGGCCGGTCGTGCCTATTCGCCGCGTTTCCTCTGGACCTGGCCCAACAGCCGCATCTCCGTCATGGGCGGGGAGCAGGCGGCCGGCGTGCTCGCCACCGTGCGCGGCGAAGCGCTGGCGCGTGCTGGCAAGCCCTGGACGACAGAGGAAGAGGCGGCCTTCAAGGCGCCGACGCTCAAGATGTTCGAAACCCAGAGCCACCCGCTCTATGCCTCGGCCCGTCTCTGGGACGATGGTATTATCGACCCGCGCAAGAGCCGCGACGTGCTGGCTCTGTCGCTTTCCGCCGCGCTCAACGCGCCGATCGAAGACACGCGCTTCGGTCTTTTCAGGATGTGAGGAGATGGAAATGAAACGCGAAAACATCAACGCAAAGAACGCACCGCAGCCCCGCGGCGGTTATGCGCAGGCCGTAAAGCTCGAGAATTTCGAGCGACTGCTATTTGTCAGCGGCCAGGTTCCGCTGACGTCGGACGATGTGCTGCCCGAGGGGTTCAAGGCGCAGGCTCGCCAGGCCTGGCTCAATGTCGACGCACAGTTGAAGGCTGCCGGCATGAGCAAGGCCGATATCGTCAAGGTGACGGTCTTTCTTGCCGACCGGCACCACACGATGGAGAACCGCGAGATCCGCGCCGAATATCTCGGCGCGCTCACGCCGGCCATGACTGTCGTGATCGCGGGTATTTTCGACACCGCCTGGCTGCTCGAAGTCGAAGTCATTGCCGCGCAATAGGGTCTGCCGATGTTTTCGAAGATACTGATCGCCAATCGCGGCGAAATCGCCTGCCGGGTCATCCACACCGCACGGCGCTTGGGCATCCGCACGGTCGCCGTCTATTCCGACGCCGATCGGGATGCGCTGCACGTGGCGCTGGCCGACGAGGCCGTTCATATCGGCCCGGCGGCGGCAAGCGAGAGCTATCTTTCGAAGCAAAAGATCATTGCGGCGGCTCAGCGCACCCAAGCGGAAGCCATCCATCCCGGCTACGGCTTCCTCTCGGAAAACGCGGACTTTGCCGAAGCCGTCGAGACAGCGGGCCTCATCTTCATCGGCCCGTCTCCGGCCTCGATACGGGCCATGGGGCTGAAGGATGCGGCCAAGGCGCTGATGGAGCGGGCGGGCGTGCCTGTCGTGCCCGGCTATCACGGTGATCGTCAGGAGCCCGGTTTTCTTGCCGAACAGGCCGATGGCATCGGCTTTCCCGTCCTCATCAAGGCGCGCGCCGGCGGCGGCGGCAAGGGTATGCGCCGCGTCGACCGGCCGGAGGATTTCGCCGCCTCGCTGGAAGCGGCAAAGCGCGAAGCGAAATCGGCTTTCGGCGACGACGCCGTGCTGATCGAAAAATATCTGGTGAAGCCCCGCCACATCGAGATCCAGGTCTTCGGCGACAGTCATGGCAATGCCGTGCACCTCTTCGAGCGCGATTGCTCGCTGCAGCGCCGGCACCAGAAGGTGATCGAGGAAGCGCCGGCGCCTGGTATGACGGAGGAGATGCGCAGTGCCATGGGCGAAGCGGCCGTTTGCGCCGCCCGCGCCATCGATTATTGCGGCGCCGGCACGGTCGAATTCATCGCCGATGTCTCGGGCGGCCTGTCGCCGGATCGCTTCTTCTTCATGGAAATGAACACACGCCTGCAGGTCGAGCACCCCGTGACCGAGGCGATCGCCGGCGTGGATCTGGTGGAATGGCAATTGCGCGTCGCGAGTGGCGAACCGCTACCGAAATCCCAGGACGAACTCACCATAAACGGCTGGGCCTTCGAAGCCCGCATTTATGCGGAGGACCCCTCGCGCGGCTTCCTGCCGGCAACCGGCACGCTCTCGCGCTTACACTTTCCCGAAGGTGAGGTCCGCATAGACGCAGGCGTGCGCGAGGGCGATAGCATCACCCCGCATTACGATCCCTTGATCGCCAAGCTGACGGTGCATGCGCCGGATCGCGCCGCTGCTCTTGCCAAACTCACGCGCGGTCTGGAGCAGACACAGGTCGCCGGAACGACGACCAATCTCGATTTCCTCATCCGTCTCAGCCGCCAGCCGGACTTCGCCGCCGGCCATCCGGACACGGGACTGATCGACCGGGAGGTGGAAGCGCTGACATCGGTTCAGCAGCCCGACGATGCGGCGCTTGCGATCGCTGCCATTGTCGAGGCGGGCGGACTTGCTCGAGCCGATGTCAGCGACCCCTGGCTCTCCCTCGGTGCCTGGCAGCTCTGGGGTGAGCCAAGCCGTCCCGTCACGCTGCATTTTGCCGGCGATCAGAGGAGTTGCCGCGTTACCGTCAGGGATCATTCATCTTTCGGCGTCGCTTTCGATGATCGCACCATTCAAGTCCGGCTGTTCGCCAACGACGGTGGCGCCAGACGCGTCGAAATCGATGGCCGGCAGTCCCGGGTTGATGTCTTCGAGACGCCAGCGGGCATGACGCTGTTCCTCGATGGGCAAACCCACCATTTCTATCGCCTCGACCCGCTCGATGGCGGCGAGGAGGCAGCCAGCGGTGGCGACCGCGTGATCGCGCCGATGCCGGGCCTCGTCAAGATCGTGCGGGTGCGTGAGGGCGATACGGTGGCGAAGGGGCAGGCGCTGATCGTCATGGAAGCGATGAAAATGGAGCTGACGCTGACGGCGCCGCGCGACGGCATCGTCGAAAGCCTGCATGTCGGCGAGGGCGATCAGACCAGTGAGAGCGCCGTGCTTCTGTCGCTTCGTCCAGAGGATGCGGCATGACCGACAAGCCCTCCAACCACGTCACCATCGTCGAAATGGCGCCGCGCGACGGGCTGCAAAACGAGAAGCAGCAGGTCGATACCGCGCGCAAGATCGAGCTGGTCGATCTGCTCTCCGATTGCGGCTTCGAGCGCATCGAGGTCACGAGTTTCGTCAGCCCGAAATGGGTGCCGCAGCTTGGTGATGCCGCCGCCGTCATGGCCGGTATAGAGCGGCGCTCCGGCGTCCGCTACGCGGCACTGGCGCCCAACATGCAGGGTTTCGAAGCGGCACTTGCGGCCGGCGCCGCCGAGGTGGCGATCTTTGCCTCGGCGTCCGAAACTTTCTCGCAGCGCAACATCAATTGCTCCATCGCCGAGAGCATCGAGCGTTTCCGGCCGGTTGCCGCCGCCAGTCGCGATCGCGGGGTTCCCCTGCGCGGCTATGTCAGCTGCGTCGTTGAGTGCCCCTATGAGGGCGCGGTCCCGCCGCAAAATGTTGTCAGCGTTGCCTGGCAGCTCCGGGCGCTCGGCTGCTATGAGATCAGCCTCGGCGACACGATCGGCAGGGGAGTGCCCGAGGCCGTCGACCGGATGCTCGCCGCAGTTCTGGGCGAACTGCCCGCCATGGCTCTTGCCGGTCATTTTCACGACACGTCCGGCCGCGCGCTTGAGAATATCGGCGTCGCCCTGGAGCGCGGTCTGAGGGTGTTCGATGCGGCAGCCGGTGGTCTCGGCGGTTGTCCCTTCGCGCCCGGCGCCAAAGGAAATGTCGATACCGTTTCGGTCGACGACTATTTGACCGCGAATGGCTACGAAACCGGCCTCGACAAGGACAAACTTGCCTATGCCGCCGCCTTTGCCCGCAGCCTGAGGAGTGCCTCATGATCTCGCAAACGATCCGTATCGCCACCGATGAACGCGGTGTTGCCCATCTCACGCTGGCGCGCCCGGAGAAGCACAATGCCCTGTCGGCGGAAATGATCGATGACTTGACGGCGGCAACGGAGGATCTTGCCCATGACAGGTCAGTCCGGATCGTCGTGTTGACGGGCGAGGGGGCCAGCTTCTGCGCTGGTGGCGATCTCGGCTGGATGCGCGCCCAGTTCGACGCCACGCGCGCCGGACGCATGGCTGAGGCGCGCAGGCTTGCCATGCTGTTCAAGGCGCTGAACGAATTGCCGAAGCCGCTGATCGCTCGCGTCCAGGGCAATGCCTTCGGCGGCGGTATCGGCATCCTGAGCGTCTGCGATATGGTGATATCGGCATCGACGGCTCGTTTCGGCCTGACGGAAGTGCGCCTCGGCATCATTCCCGCAACGATCAGCCCTTATGTCGTCGCCAGGATCGGCGAGGCGAATGCCCGCCCACTTTTCCTTTCCGGCAAGATCATCGATGCCTGGCAGGCACATGCCGCGGGTCTTCTGTCGCGGGTCGTGGCGGAAGAGGCGCTGGATGAAGCCGTGGAAACCGAAGTCCGGCATTTCCTGGCAGCCTCTCCGCAGGCGGCTGCTCGTGCCAAGGCCCTGGCGCGCTCCGTCGGTAGGCCGATAACCGATAGCATGATCGATCATGTCGTCGAGCAATTGGCGGATGCCTGGGAGACCGAGGAGGCGAGGGAGGGCATTACCGCTTTCTTCGAAAAGCGGCAACCAAGCTGGCGATCGGTTTAAGGCGCATGCCGTTATCGCAAAACCGTTGCACACTTTTGCGCGGCATGCGTTAAGCCGATCTGTTGTTTTCGATGGTCAGCTGTGGGAATTGCGAGCTTCCCTTGGTGAGATCGCCGGATGCCGGCTTGTCCCAGCGAAAGCCCATGATCGCGGCTTGTTGCATCTCCTGGAAGAGATTGCCCGCAATCACGGCCGAGCCGGCGCCGTCGGCGACCGAGACCACGCAGCCGATGCCGGCCTGCCTGACGATATTGCCTGTTGCGACGACGTTGCGGAGATATTGCCCCCAGCCGAGCCGCATGCCCCAGAGCGGTGCATTCTCGATGACATTGTCTGAAACCAGTGTATCGGCTTCCGCCGAGATGCCGATACCGAAGCCGCCATCCTGCTCGTAAGGTGCCGTCAGCGACAGGTTGCGGATGACATTGCCTGTCACCGAGGCGAGCCTGCCGCCCTTGTCGAAATTGGTGACCGCAATGCCGTTCGCGGCTCCATCGACCAGATTATCGTTGATCGTAGCGCCGACGAACTCGAATTCGCAATAGATGGCCGTTTCGCCGGAACGCAGGCATTGATTGTTTGATATTTGCACATTCGATGCCGAGTTGGCGCGGATGGCGGTGAAAGCGCAGTCAGCAATCTGGTTGCCCGAAACAGTAACGCCATCGGCGCGGAAAACATTGATGCCGTTGCCGTTCTGGCCGGTGCCGCCGCCATTGGCGCGGATGCGGGCAATGCGGTTGTTGATGACGCTGCTGCCATCCTCGGCCTTGTCCCAGCGATGGATGAGAATGCCGCCATTGCCGCAATCCTCGACGCGATTGCCGGTGACCGCCAATCCCGTTGACTGCACGGAATAGATGCCGGCTTCTGCAGCGCCGGAGATGCGGCTGCGTTCGATCCGGCCGCCGCAGCGCTCCAGCTGCAGCGCGTGCTTGCGGCTGCCCGTAACTTCGCAATTGTCGATCAGCACTTCGTCGACGCCGGCGAATTGCAGGAGGCCGCCGGCATAGTCGGCGAGCCAGCGGTTGCCGCCGTCAAGCACGAGGCCGGAAAGCTCGATGCGTTTGGCCTTATCAGCATTCATCAGATGGCCGTCGCCGCTATAGACGAGCCGCGAAGCGCCGGGAACCCCGGTGATGCGGGTATTATCGGGGAGCGTCAGGTTGGAGATGTTGTATGTGCCCGGCGGCAGGAAGAGCGGCATGTTGGTGCGCGCCGCATTGTCGATCATCGTCTGCAGCTTGCCGCTCTTGAAATCGCTGGCTCCCGGCGTCGTCTTCAGCGCGATGGCATCGATCGGCCCGCGCAGCTCGGCGCCCGTCATCTTGGCAAGCGGCGCGGCGAAAACGCGGGGCGCAAGCAGACTGGCCGCTGCCGAGGCGGCGAGGGAAGCGATGAAGGCGCGGCGTTGGATCATTGCGAACTCCGTGGATGACATCCATCAAGCAGAAATCGTGCCAGGCCCATCTGTGCCGCATTGATACAAGACGCGTCAGTCCGCACGCTGAACGCAAGGTTTAAGAGCCGTGCTCTTCGCATTTCCTTCACCAATCCGGCACAGGCAATGAACCGCATCCGATCCATTCACGCTAGGGGCGACTCACCGCGCATGTTACCCCATGCCACATGCGCATCGCGGCCTTTCAACGTCTGGCACTTTTCGACGCCGTCGAGCAGACGGCGGAGATTTTGGCGCGCGATTTGGCCTGGGCCGAGGCACAGGGCATCGATCTCGCCCTCTTTCCCGAATGCTATCTGCAGGGACATAGCTACAATGAAGCTATCGCGAGACGCCGCGCGCTTTCTCTGGACGATCCGTATCTGAGCGCCCTTGTCACCCGCTTTGCGACGGGCAGAACGACCGCCATAGTCGGTCTTTTCGAGAAGAGGGGCGATGCGCTCTACAACAGCAGCATCGTTGCGAAGGGCGGCCGGGTTATCGGGGTCTATGCCAAGGCTCATCCGCTCGAAAGCGGCTGCATGCCCGGAAGGGATTTTCCTGTCTGGGATGAGAGCCATTGGCGCTTCGGCATCAATATCTGCGCCGATCTCAGATATCCCTATACCGCACGCCGCCTGGCCGAAAAGGGAGCGGGTCTCATCTGCAATCCCATCAACCTGATGCTCCGGCCTCACAAGGCGGAAAGGTGGCACAAGCCTGGGATTTCGGGCCTGCAGACCTGCGCCAGGCATACGGGCTGCTGGGTCATGGCGTCAGACGTGGTCGGTAGTAACGCGGATGGTTGGGTCAGCTATGGCAGCAGTGCGATCGTCGATCCGAATGGTGTCGTCGTGGCAAAGGCGAAGCCTTATTGCGAGGATGTTCTCGTCTTCGATCTACCCGATCGGCAACCCGAACGCAGTTTCGATCGAAAAGCGGCTTATGTCGCTACCTAATCGTGCAAATCGCGCTATCCTCTTCACTCATGAGACCGGAACAACTGCTTTATCCCGCGCCTGAAGGATTGTTCTGCCCGATCGGCGGCTTCTATATCGACCCGGTGCAACCGGTCGAGCGCGCGCTCGTCACGCATGGTCATTCGGACCATGCTCGCTCTGGCCATGCTCATGTGCTCGCCACGCGCCAGACGCTCGATATCATGCGCATTCGCTACGGTGATAATTTTGCCGGGTCGGAGCAGGCGGCTGCTTTCGGCGAGGAAATAGCGATCAACGGAGTGAAGGTGAGCTTCCATCCGGCCGGCCATGTGCTTGGCTCGGCGCAGATCGCCGTGGAGAAGGATGGGCTGCGTATCGTCGTTTCCGGCGATTACAAGCGCCGGCCGGACCCGACCTGTGAAGCCTATGTACCGGTTCCCTGCGATGTCTTCATCACCGAGGCTACCTTCGGTCTGCCGGTCTTCCACCATCCCGATCCCATGGCCGAGACGCGCAAGCTGCTGGCCTCACTTCGCCAGTTCCCCGAGCGAACGCATCTGGTCGGCGCTTATGCGCTCGGCAAGGCGCAGCGTGTCATTCGTCTTTTGCGCGACGTCGGCTACGACAAGCCGATCTATATCCATGGCGCGCTGGAAACGCTTTGCGATTATTATGTCAGCCAGGGCATTGCGCTCGGCGAACTCAGGCCGGCCACCATCGAAAGCCGCGATCAGTCGATCTTCCACGGCGCCGTCGTCGTCGGCCCGCCCTCCGCCTTCCAGGATCGCTGGGCGCGGCGCTTTCACGATCCGCTGCCGGCCTTCGCCTCCGGCTGGATGATGGTGCGCCAGCGCGCCAAGCAGCTCGGCGTCGAGCTGCCGCTGGTCATATCGGACCATTGCGATTGGCCGGAGCTGACCGAGACGATCTCCGATCTGAAGCCGAGCGAGGTCTGGGTCACGCATGGACGCGAGGAGGCGCTGGTGCGCTGGTGCGAGTCACAGGGCATCGCCGCCAAGCCGCTGCATCTCATCGGCTACGAAGACGAGGGCGATTGATGAAAGCGTTTGCGGACCTTCTCGACCGCCTGGTGCTGACGCCGAGCCGCAACGGCAAGCTGAAGCTGCTGACCGACTATTTTCGCGATACGCCCGATCCCGACCGTGGCTATGGTCTGGCCGCCATCGCCGGCACGCTCGAGGTGCGCAACGTCAAGCCCGCCATGCTGCGCGAACTCGTTCTTGAGCGCATGGACGAGGTGCTGTTCCGCTATTCCTACGACTATGTCGGCGATCTCGCCGAGACGATCTCGCTTGTCTGGGACAAGGAGAGCGACATCGAACGTCCCGCCGGCGAGCAACCGAGGCTTGGCGAAGTCGTGCGCAGCATGAATGCGCTCGGGCGGACCGAGGTGCGCAGCTTCGTCCGTGATCTCCTTGACCGACTGGATACGTCGGGCCGTTTCGCCTTCCTGAAGCTTGCGACCGGCGCGATGCGCATCGGCGTTTCGGCGCGTCTTGCCAAGCAGGCGCTGGCGGAGCTCAGCGGCAAGGACGTGACTGAAATCGAAACGCTGTGGCATGGCCTGCAGCCGCCCTATGAAAGCCTGTTCCGCTGGCTGGAAGGCAAAGGCGAGCGGCCGATACTCGCGACGCCGGCGATCTTCCATTCCGTCATGCTCGCCAATCCGGTCGAGCCAGGCGATCTCGACGGGCTTGACCCCAGCGATTTTGCCGCCGAGTGGAAATGGGACGGCATTCGCGTCCAGCTTTCGCGCTCGGGCGCCACGAGCAAGCTCTACTCCCGCTCGGGCGACGATATTTCAGGCGCCTTTCCGGATATTGTCGATGCGATGAGCTTCGAGGGCGTCATGGATGGGGAATTGCTGGTCGGCGGCACCGTTCGCTCCAATAGCTCGACGCGCAGCTTTTCCGATCTGCAGCAGCGTCTCAATCGCAAGACCGTCACCTCGAAGATGCTGGATGAATTCCCGGCTTTCATCCGCGCCTATGATCTTCTCTTCGATGGCGCGGAGGATGTCCGCGCCCGCGGCTTCCTCGATCGGCGCGCGCGACTGACCGAAATCGTCGACGCCGCGCCGCACGACCGTTTCGATCTCTCGCCGCTTGTCGATTTCACCTCCTGGGAAGAACTTGACCGGTTGCGCTCCTCGCCGCCCGATCCGGTGATCGAAGGGGTGATGATCAAGCGCAGGGATAGCGCCTATCTCGCCGGTCGCGCCAAGGGTCCATGGTTCAAGTGGAAGCGCGACCCGTATAACGTCGATGCCGTGCTGATGTATGCGCAGCGCGGCCACGGCAAGCGATCCAGCTACTATTCCGACTTCACCTTCGGCGTCTGGGCGACGACGCCGGAGGGCGAACAACTAGTGCCTGTCGGCAAGGCCTATTTCGGCTTCACCGATGCCGAGCTGGAGGTGCTCGACAAGTTCGTGCGCAACAATACGGTCGATCGTTTCGGCCCCGTGCGGGCCGTGCGCGCCGACCGCGATTTCGGCTTCGTGCTCGAAGTGGCCTTCGAAGGCATCAACCGTTCCACCCGCCATAAGTCGGGCGTTGCCATGCGTTTTCCGCGCATTGCACGTCTGCGACCGGACAAGCCGCCCTACGAAGCCGATAGGCTGGAAACTTTGATCGCGATGATTGACGCCAAGGCTCCGACTGTCGATGAATAGGGCGAGGCGATTCCTCACTACAAAGTGAGTTGGCCTTGCCTTTCAACCCGTGCAGATTTGAGCTGCGCCGGGACACTTGGACAAAGCCGATGACCACGTCTGACGACAACGCATTTCGTCCCAATCGCCGCGGCGTTCTTGCCGGCATCGCCGTTACGCTTTTTGCGCCCGCTATCGTCAAGGCGGCCGACGACAGCACGACCGGCACCAAACCTGCCGATAACAAAGCTATCGCCGGGAATGAGGAAAAGGCCGAAGACGCCCCGCCGCTGCTGTCAGGGGACTATCGGTTGGAGCGCCATCAGTTCAAGACTGACCTGCTCAGCAAGGGGCCTGCTCCCGACATCTATGAGCCTCTGGTGACGCCATCGACGGCCGAGCGGCTTTTCTATCGCAGCGGCGTCGGCGAAGAACTGGAACTCGTTGCCTGGGTTTCTCGCTATACGCGCTCGGAGAAGCCGAAACCGGCCGTGCTTTTCCTGCATGGCGGCAACGCCATCGGCCAGGGACATTGGCAGCTGATGAAGCCTTATGTCGAAGCCGGCTATGTCGTCATGATTCCATCCATGCGCGGCGAAAATGGCCAGAAGGGTAATTTCTCGGGCTTTTACGACGAAGTTGCCGATGTGCTGGCTGCATCCAACCGGTTGCGGCACCTGCCTGGTGTTGATCCGCATCGCATGTTCCTGGCGGGACACAGCATCGGCGGCACGCTTGCCATGCTCGCCGCGATGTCCGCGAAGCGGTTCCGGGCGGTCGCGCCGATATCGGGCAATCCGGATGCCTACGCCTTCTTCAGCCGCTATCCGCAGGATATCCGTTTCAACACCAAGAACCCGCGCGAATTCCAGATGCGGTCGCCGCTCTGCTATGCGCGCAGCTTCAAGAGCCCGATCAAGCTATTTCACGGCACCGAGGAAGCCCATTTCGATTCGCGTCTGGCCCTGCTTGCAAAGCGGGCGACGGCCGCGGGCGTGAAGATGGAGATGGCGACTGTGCCAGGCAGCCATAATTCGGCGCTGCCGGGCGAGATCGAGCAGAGCATCGAGTTCTTCAGAAGCGTCGCCGTCTAAACCCGATTGCTCACGCCATCAGCTTTTCGATCAGCGCCGTTGCCGCCTCCGCGATGACGGTTCCGGGCGGGAAGATCGCATCGGCGCCGGCTGCCTCCAGCGCGGCGAAATCCTGAGGCGGGATAACGCCGCCGACGGCAATCAGTACGTTGCGGGCGTGGCGGCGGCTGAGCGCCTCCTTCAGTTCCGGAACTAGAGTCAGATGGCCCGCGGCCAGTGACGAAGCGCCAAGGATATCGACCCCCTCGCGCACGGCGACGTCGGCCACTTCCTCTGGCGTCTGGAACATCGCGCCGACGACGACATCGAAGCCGAGATCGGCAAAGGCCGTTGCGATGACCTTCTGACCGCGATCGTGCCCGTCCTGACCCATCTTGGCGATGAGGATGCGGGGCTTTTCGCCGCGCGCGTTGCGGAAGGCTTCGACCGTGGCGACGGCCTTGTTGAAGGTGGGATCGGCATCACCGACCTCTTGGCGATAGACGCCCGAGATGGTCCTGATTTCGGCGACATGCCGGCCATAGGCTTTTTCCAGCGCCAACGAGATCTCGCCGACCGTCGCTCTAGCCCGGGCAGCCTTCACGGCGAAGTCGAGCAGGTTGCCGCCGCCGCTGCGCGCGGCATTGGTGAGGGTGTCCAGGGCCGTTTCGACGGCGGAAGTCTCACGCGTCCCCTTCAGCTGCTGCAGCTTGGAAAGCTGGCGCGCGCGCACTTCGGAGTTGTCGACCTTCAATACGTCGACCTCGATGTCTTTCTCCGGCTTGGAGAAGTTGATGCCGACGAGGGTCTGATGGCCGCTGTCGATGCGCGCTTGCGTGCGTGCGGCCGCCTCCTCGATGCGAAGCTTCGGAATGCCCTTTTCGATCGCCTTTGCCATGCCGCCGAGCGCCTCCACTTCCTCGATATGGCTAAGGGCGCGCGCGGCGAGATCATGGGTCAGCCGTTCCACATAGGCCGAGCCGCCCCACGGGTCGATGATATCGGTCGTGCCCGATTCCTTCTGCAACAGGATCTGGGTGTTGCGGGCGATGCGGGCGGAATGATCCGTCGGCAGGGCGAGCGCTTCGTCGAAGGAGTTGGTGTGGAGCGACTGCGTATGCCCCTGCGTCGCCGCCATCGCCTCGACCATGGTGCGGATGATGTTGTTCATCGGGTCCTGCGCCGTCAGCGACCAGCCTGATGTCTGGCTGTGGGTCCTGAGTGCCAGGGATTTCTGGTCCTTCGGCGCGAAATTCTTCTGCATCAGCGCCGCCCAGATCAGCCGTCCCGCGCGCATCTTGGCCACTTCCATGAAGAAGTTCATGCCGACGGCCCAGAAGAAGGAGAGGCGGGGCGCGAAGCTGTCGATATCAAGCCCGGCGGCGACGCCCGCCCGCGCATATTCGATACCGTCTGCGATCGTATAGGCGAGCTCCAGATCCGCCGTCGCGCCGGCCTCCTGCATGTGGTAGCCGGAGATCGAAATGGAGTTGAATTTCGGCATCCTCTGGCTGGTATAGCTGAAAATGTCCGAAACGATCCGCATCGAGGGTTGCGGCGGATAGATGTAGGTGTTGCGGACCATGAACTCCTTGAGGATGTCGTTCTGGATCGTGCCGGACAGCTTGTCTTCGGAAACACCTTGCTCCTCCGCCGCGACGATATAGAGCGCCATGACCGGCAGCACCGCGCCGTTCATGGTCATCGACACGCTCATCTCGTCGAGTGGGATGCCATCGAAGAGCTGGCGCATGTCGAGGATGGAATCGATCGCCACGCCCGCCATGCCGACATCGCCTGCCACACGCGGATGATCGCTGTCATAGCCGCGGTGGGTGGCAAGATCGAAGGCGACGGAGAGACCCTTCTGCCCGGCTGCAAGATTGCGGCGATAGAAGGCGTTGGACTCCTCAGCCGTCGAGAAGCCGGCATATTGACGAATGGTCCAGGGCTGCTGGACATACATTGTCGGATAGGGGCCGCGCAGGAACGGTGCTGCGCCGGGATAGGTGTCCAAGAACTTCAGGCCGGCGAGATCGGTTTCGCCGTAGGCACGCTTGACCACGATGCCTTCCGGGGTTTCCCAGGCTGGGGCGGTGGCTGTCTCTGATTTGGCTTGCGGCGTCTTCCAGGACGTATTGCTGAAGTTGGGGATGCGGGTCATCGAGTCAATACCTCCGTGGAGACGGGACGTGCGATACCCCCCTCTGTCACTTCGTGACATCTCCCCGACAAGGGGGGAGCTCGTTCTGAGCCTGCTGCGTCGCGCAACGGAAGCGAAAAGCTAGGCCGGTGCCGGTGTGCGTTTGATATGCATTTAAGGGCGCGGGGTGCCGTGGAGCTCCAATCTCCCCCCTTGTGGGGGAGATGTCGCGAAAGCGACAGAGGGGGGTGCGCACTCTCCGCGAATTCAGCAATCGCGATCATGAAACCACCTCATCCAGTCGCACCGGCATCAATCCCATCCCGCCGTCAACCGGCCCCAAAGGTCCCGAAACCGTCACCGGCCGCTCCGTCTTCATGGCAAACAATGTCGTCCCCACGATCGGTTTGGCGACGCGCTTCTCGCGCGCCTCGGCAACCATCGCCGCAAGCTCGCCGCTGGCAATCACCCTCGCCAATCCGCCTTTGCCTTCGATGTCGGCAAATATATCCCAGGCCCGCTCGGCCAGCGCGTCAGTCAGCGCCTCGATACCGCCGGCACCCGAAGCCGGATCGACCACATGATCGAGATGGCTTTCGGCCACGAGGATCGTTTGCGTGTTGCGCGCTAGGCGCCTTGCCAGAGGATCTGGAATGCCATGCGTCAGGCTGTGCGGCAGAACGCAGATCTCGTCGGCGCCGCCGACGCCGGCCGAAAACACTGCGATCGTGTTGCGCAGGATGTTCGTTTCCGGATCGAGGCGGGTCAGCATGCGGTAGCTCGTTTCGGCGAAAAGATGCGCCGGCGGCGAATCGGCGACACCGCAGGCTAAAGCGACCCGGGCAAAGATCAGCCGCGCCGCGCGCATCTTCGCGATCGTCGTGAATTGGTTCTGATCGGCCGACAGGCAGAGGCTGGTTGCAGCCAGCGCCGCTTCCGGCGCAAGGCCGACTTCTTCGAGCAGCCGCAGATGGCCGACGAGGCTCGCGGCCATCACCGCAAGCTCCTGAGCCTCGGTGCCGCCGGCATTGTGGACGACACGGCCGTCGGCGTTGACGATGGTGCCGGCAAACCCACGTTCGGCGAAGCGCTTGGCGTCGTTTGTAAAGGTGGCCGCGGCACCATCTTGAGAGAAAGCATCGAGGCCGAGATGCGTTGTCTCGACCGCCGGATTCTCGGTCGATGCGATTAAAGCGTCGATCGAACGAGAGGCAAAGCCGTCGAAACGCAAGGTCAAGGCTTCTTGTGGTGTCGCCGCCAGCGCATCGGCCAAGCCCGGGGCTTGCGCGTCGATACCCGCGCCGAAGGCAGAGGCGGAGGTTTTGGAGACGAGCGAGATGCCGCTTGCGCCATTGGCAAGGTCGTCGCCGAGCTGCAAGAGCGCCCGGCTCGGGTCCAGATCGTCCATGCGCTGGGTCAGGGTCCAGGGCAGATCGTCCCGCTGACGGGAAAGCCGAATGCCCACTTGCCGGCGCTCGTAAAGCGGCTCGATGGCGATCCCGTCGTCGGTTTGCGATACCAGCGTTTCCTGGAAATCCTTGCCTTTCAGCGCCCGCTCTACAAGCTTCAGCCAGGCTTTATGATCGCTCTGGCCGAAGATGCCCGGGTCGAGACTGTCGATATTCATGCGTTCCTCCGTACCGCACTGGTCTAGCTCATGATGCAGCATGGGAAAACAGGAGTTTGGCCAATCCGTGCAATATCTTCGCCGGCGCTGTGGTGACGATCGACGCCAGCTTCGCTCCAGCCGCGGCAGTCATTATGCGGCCGATCCGATATGTTCCAACTGGTTTCCGATGATGGTCGATCTGCTGCCTGCCTCCCGTCACCTGCTTGCCGCAACCGCTCTGGTGGCCCTCTCGGCCTGCAGCATCATTCCCGATACCGGCGCGACCGATCCGGATCGTTTCGTGCAGGAGACCACGCCGGTCTTTTATCGTCCCGAAGGCATCGATCCGAACAGGGTCAAGCGCCTGCCGGTGCAGCCGGTGCCGCAGGCCCGCGATCTCTTCCAGACGCAGTTCCATCAGACTTATGGCCTGCCGACCTTCAATCCGGTGCATCAGGCCATGTATGCGCAGCGCAGCGAGGATGATTTCACGCTGCCGGCGATTCCCTACAAGCGCATCGATCCGCGCTTCCTGCGGCAGGAAGTGGACTACCAGACCAAAGAGCGCCCAGGCACGATCGTCGTCGATACGCGAAACCATTTCCTCTATTTCGTCGAGCCGGGCGGCAAGGCCATGCGCTATGGCGTCGGCCTCGGGGCGGCAGGATATGCCTGGCACGGCAAGGGCCTGATCCAGTGGAAGCAGAAATGGCCGCGCTGGACGCCGCCCGCAGAAATGGTGGCGCGCGACCCGCAGATCAGGCCGCTGTCGGCCGAGCGCGGCGGCATGAATCCGGGACCGACCAATCCACTTGGCGCGCGTGCGCTCTATATCTACCAGAACGGCAAGGACACGCTTTACCGAGTCCATGGCACGCCGGATTGGCAGTCGATCGGCAAGGCCGCGTCCTCGGGATGCGTGCGCATGCTCAACCAGGACGTGATAGATCTCTACAACCGAGTGCCCGATAAGGCAGAAATCGTCGTGTTGTAGCGGTATTTTACCACAAATTTTCGTGATGTTGCATAAGTGCGATAGTCGGGGTGATCGACGCTCTTTAGTTTTGCGTCTGTCTCTGCGAACCTCTCGGGGAACCGAATCAGCCTGTTGTCACGGGTTTTCGCTTCCTCCACAAAAGGAACTATGCTGTCGACATGAGCCTTCCTTCATCTTTTTCCCGACGTAATTTCCTCGCCCTTGCTGGTCTCGGCGCCGTCTCGACGCTAGCCAGCTGTGCCTCCACCATCGATAACGGCCCCGTCGTCAGCCCGGTTCAATATACCGGGTCGCCGCGGCCGTTCCGTACCTGGTTCTCCAGTTATGATGGCGAGCAGCCCGACCCGGCCGTGATTTATGCGTCCGTCGAGGACGGCGGCTTCGTTGTTCCGGCGGTTCCCTACAAGCAGATCGATCCGCGCTTCTATCGTCAGCGGGTGATCGACCCGACGGGCGAGGCGCCTGGCAGCGTGGTCGTCAACACGACCCAGCGCATGCTCTATGTGACCGAGCAGGGCGGAACGGCAATGCGCTATGGCATCGGCGTCGGTCGTGAAGGGTTCGCCTGGCAGGGCCGTGGCGTCATTCAGTGGCGCAAGAAGTGGCCGCGCTGGAATCCGCCGGATGAAATGGTCGCGCGTCAGCCGGAACTCGTGAAATATTCCATCGCCAATGGCGGCATGGCTCCCGGCCTGATGAACCCTCTCGGCGCCCGCGCGCTCTATATTTTCGAGGATAAGCAGGATTCGCTTTACCGCCTGCACGGTAATCCCGAGTGGCGCTCGATCGGCAAGGCGGTTTCCTCCGGCTGTGTTCGTCTGCTGAACCAGGATGTCATCGATCTCTACGATCGCGTGCCGGAGCGCGCGCCGATCCTGGTGACGGCCTGATATCGCATCATCGCAAACAAAAAGGGCGCCGGCGGCGCCCTTTTTGTTTGCAGTCTCGACCGGCGCATCCGGCGTGCTGACGCCGGTTCAAACCGTTGTCAGATTGATCTTCAACTGCCGCAGCCGGTCACGCAGCTCGGCCATTTCGGTCATATCGCAACCCGTCGCCTGACCGATGGCATCCATGATCGCGGCGACCTGGCATTTCATGCCCGTACCCTTCTCCGTGAGCGAAATAATGACCTGGCGTTCGTCTGCCGGATCGCGGGCGCGACCGATCAGGCCGGCTTGTTCCAGCCGCTTTAGAAGCGGCGACAAGGTGCCGGAATCGAGATCGAGCTTCTCGCCGATGGTCTTGACCGGCAGACTGCCCTTTTCCCAGAGCACGAGCATGACGAGATATTGCGGGTAGGTGAGGCCGACCTGATCCAGAATCGGCTTGTAGGCGCGGTTGAAGGCATGGGCGGCGCTGTAGACGGCAAAGCAAAGCTGTCTTTCCAGCCGCTTTTCCTCATCGGGGATCGAGCCCCCATCCGCCCCGTCTGTCATCGCCGCTCCGCCAGCTTCTTGCCCGCGGTATTGTCACAAATTCACTTTCTGAAATCAAATTGCAAAAATGTATTGCGCACGATTAAATCGTTGTGTATATAAAATCCATCCAAACCGAAGGGAGACATGACATGCCTATTCTCTATACCACCAAAGCTTCCGCCACCGGTGGCCGCGCCGGCCATGCAGTTTCCGAAAATGGCGTCCTCGACGTGACGCTCACCGTGCCGAAGGAGCTTGGCGGCGACGGCGCGACCGGCACCAATCCGGAGCAGCTCTTTGCAGCCGGCTATTCTGCCTGCTTTCTCGGCGCTTTGAAATTTGTCGCAGGCCAGCAGAAGGTCAAGATTCCGGAAGACGCAAAGGTCACGGCGACTGTCGGTATCGGCCCGCGCGCAGACGGCACCGGCTTCGGCATCGAAGTGTCCCTGGCTGTCCACATTCCCGGCATGGACAAGGCCGAGGCTGAAAAGCTCGCCGCCGCCGCCCATATCGTATGCCCGTACAGCCACGCCATGCGCACCTCGACTGAAGTGGCTTACGCAGTCGTGTGATTTAACGTCCAATTTCGCCTGAACAGGTGAAATAAGAGCGATCAGGAGCGGCAGCATTGCTTGTCGCTCCTTTTCTTTTGCAAGAAAGTTGCTATATCTTTTCATAGGAAAGGATATGGTCATGGCAAAAGCTCAGGCAATAGATCAGGTAAAGCCCGGCGAGGCGCTCGTGATCACCAAGGCGGTGGTCAGTGCCGCAGAGCGGTTGGGGCTCAATGCACGCATATTATCGGCCGTTATCGGCGTGTCGGAGGCGACTGTCTCGCGCATGAAGCGGCAGGATCACCTGTTGGAACGCGATAGCAAGCCTTTCGAGCTTGCCGTGCTTCTCGTTCGTCTCTTCCGTTCGCTCGATGCGATAGTTGGCGGCGATGAAGCTGTAGCCCGGCAATGGCTGCGCAACGGCAATCTCGCCTTCGGTGCAGCACCCATCGACAAGATCACTTCAATTTCCGGTTTGACAGATGTCCTTGCCTATCTGGACGCCCGCCGCGCTCTCGTCTGAGGCGAGGGCCATCTCCGGCCAGTATTGGCGGCTGGTGGAATCGCAACACCAGGTGTCGACGCTGAAGCTTGTCGATACGCTAGAGGAGCAGGCTCTCCTCGAAAGCGTGCTCGAGGAAAGCAAGCCGGTTCTGCCGCCGGAATGCGCCGGGCTCGACTATCTCCTTGCCACACCCTTTCGCTATGGGGCGATCTATCCTCACGGCTCGCGTTTTCGTCGCGCCGGCCGCACGCTCGGCGTCTTCTATGCCTCCGAGCAGGTGGAGACCGCTTTGGCGGAGATGAGCTTCTACAGGCTGCTGTTCTTCCGCGATTCCCCTGATACGCCGTTGCCCGCCAATGCCGCTGAATATACCGCCTTTGCCGCTGCGATAGCGACAAAAGCGACTATCGATCTGACCGCACCTCCCTTGGATCGAGATTGGCAGCACTGGACCGATCCGGTCGACTATGAGGCCTGCCAGTCGCTTGCGGAAGCGGCGCGAACCGGTGGGATCGAAGCAATCCTCTATCGCTCCGTTCGTGATCCCAATGGCGGCAGGAACATCGCGTTGCTGACGGCCAAGGTCTTTTCCGCGCGCGAACCTGTCGAACGCCAGACCTGGCGGATACGATTGTCGCGCGTCGGCGTGCAGGCGCTGTGCGAGTTTCCCCGGCGTCGCATTGGCTTCCAAAGGCAGGATTTCGAGAGCGATCCCCGGCTTTCAGAGCAGCGGCTCAAAGCAGAGTAGCAAGGTCGCCGCGCAGGCGGTCGCCATTGCCATGTGGCAGGCGCTCTTCCAGGGCCGCGTGCGTCGTCTTCCAGGTCGGCACCGCGGCGGCGAGCGCTGCCTTGCCCGATGGGGTGAGGCTGAGCAGGCGGGCGCGGCGATCCTTCGGATTGGGTACGATGTTCACCCATCCCCGCCGTTCCAGCGGCTTTAAGGCCGCCGTCAGCGTGGTCTGGTCTATTGCCAGGAGTGCCGTGACCGATCCCATGGAGGTCGGCGCGGGCCTGTTCAGCGACATCATCAGGGAGAATTGGCCGTTGGTGAGCCCGAAGGGCCGTAGCGCCTCGTCAAAGCGACGGGCAAGCGCGCGCGCCGCCCGCTGCACATGCAGGCAGAGGCAGGTATCGCGCACCAACAGCGTGGTTTCAAAGGGGATTTCGGGGGCGTTTGACATGGTTTATTAATATTGATATCAATGTATTTGTCAAGATTTGGGAGTTTAAACGCCGGAGGAGGGCGCAGACAATGAACCAGGTCGTTTCCAGGGAAGTGTGGCTCGAGGCGCGCCGTCAACTGCTCGCCAGCGAAAAAGAAGCAACCCATCTTCGCGATCGCGTCAATGCGGAGCGCCTAGCTTTGCCTTGGGTAAAGGTCGACAAGGATTATGTTTTCGACACTCCGGCTGGCAGGAAGACGCTCGCCGATCTCTTCGACGGCCGCAGTCAGCTGATCATCTACCACTTTATGCTCGGCCCGGATTGGGATGCCGGCTGCACCGGCTGTTCCTTCCTCGCCGATCACCTCGATGGCGCGCTTCCGCACCTCAATCACCATGACGTCACCCTGGTCGCGGTCTCGCGCGCGCCGCTGGAGAAGGTGGAAGCCTACAAGAGGCGCATGGGCTGGAATTTCCCCTGGGTGTCGTCCTTCGCCAACGACTTCAATTTCGATTATCATGTCTCCTTCTCGAAGGAGCAGCTGGCCGGCGAGAAGGTGTTCTACAATTTCACACCCATGGATGCGGCCGAAGGGTTTGACGAGCTTTCCGGTCTCAGCGCCTTCTACAAGGACGAGGCGGGGAATGTCTTCCACACCTATTCGAGCTATGCGCGTGGCCCGGAGGAACTGATCGGCACGCTGATGATCCTCGATCGTGCTCCCAAGGGACGCAACGAAGACAGCACGATGCACTTCGTGCGCCGTCATGACGAGTACGAGGCTGCGCCGAAGGCGCAATCCTGCTGCCATTGACGTATATCGAGGTGGTGGAATTTGCCCTTTAGGGAACAGGGGGCGGAATTTCGCGTTTCATGTCCAGGCAAAGCTCATGTTTGCCGGCCGGGAAGGGGCGAATGATGAACCATCGTTCGGCCGTCATTTTCATCGACCATGATGTGTCCGTGCCTGCTCCTGCTCCAGGACGGGACGGATGAGTGGCAACAATCAAAATAGGGAGAACGATGCTATGGCTGAGAAGGGATATTTCGTCTGGTACGAGCTGATGACCACGGACATGAAGGCGGCCGAGGCCTTCTATTCCAAGGTCGTCGGTTGGGATGCTGCGGATGCCGGCATGCCCGAAGTCGGAATGGATTACACGCTGTTCAGCGCCGGGGCTGGGCCCGTCGCCGGTCTGATGATCCTGCCGGAGGAGGCGAAGGCTATGGGCACGCCACCCTGCTGGACCGGCTATATCGGCGTTCCCGACGTCGACGAAGCGACCAAGACAGTCGTCGGCAAGGGCGGCAAGACCTATCGCGAGCCCATGGATATCCCGGGCGTCGGCAGGTTCTCTGTTGTCTCCGACCCCTATGGCGCCGCCTTCTGCCTGTTCACGCCACTGCCGGGCGAGGATTGGGAGCCGGCGGCTCCCGGCACGCCGGGCTACTTCGGCTGGCATGAGCTCTATTCGAACGACGGCCCGAAGGCTTTCGAGTTCTACAGCGAAATGTTCGGTTGGGAGTTGAGCTCCGATTTCGACATGGGGCCGATGGGCAAGTACAAGATCTTCAAGATCGACGATCGAGACTTCGGCGGCATCATGACCAAGCCGGCTGAAATGCCGGTGGCTGCCTGGAATTTCTACATCAACGTTCCGGCGATCGATGCTGCGATTACTCGCATCACCGATGGCGGCGGCAAGGTTGTCAACGGCCCGATGGAAGTCCCCGGCGGTAGCTGGATCGTCCAGGCCACCGATCCGCAAGGTGCGTTCTTCTCGCTGGTCGCGCCGGTGCGCTGATTTTTACCCTCCCCTTGAGGGGGAGGGTCGGCCCGTAGGGCCGGGGTGGGGTGATCTCCAAGTTTGCGGCGTGTCACCCCCCACCCGCGGCTTTGCCGCGACCTCCCCCTCGAGGGGGAGGTGTCTATCTACCGCTTGAAGCTGCCGAGGATGCCGCGGACAATGGCGCGGCCGACCTGCGTCGCCACCGTGCGCGCCATGCTTTTCATCGTTGCTTCAAGGATCGTTTCGCGCTGATAGCCTGAACGACGCCCTGCGGGTTTGCCGCTGTCGCCGCCGAAGCCGGGCAGCGTCCAGCCATCGCCTGCGCTGCCGCTCTGCTGTTCGGCAGCCTTGCGTGCACGTTCCGTCAGGATCTCATAGGCGGATTCGCGGTCGATCGTTTCGTCGTAGATGCCGGCGACCGGGCTGGCATTGATGATCGCCCGCCGCTCGGCATCGCTGACCGGACCGATGCGGCCGGATGGCGGGCGGATCAGCGTGCGCTCGACCACCGACGGCGCACCCTTGCCCTCCAGCATCGATACCAGCGCCTCGCCGGTGCCGAGCGTGGTGATGACCGTGGCGCAATCGAAGGCGGGATTGGGCCGGAACGTCGAGGCTGCCGTCTGCACGGCTTTCTGCTCGCGCGGCGTATAGGCGCGCAGGGCATGTTGCACGCGATTGCCGAGCTGCGCCAGCACCGTTTCCGGCACATCGAGCGGGTTCTGGGTGACGAAATAGACGCCGACGCCCTTGGAGCGGATCAGGCGCACTACCTGCTCGACGCGCTCGATCAGCACCTTGGGCGCATCGTTGAAGAGCAGGTGCGCCTCGTCGAAGAAGAAAACCAGCCGTGGCTTCTCCGGGTCGCCCACTTCCGGAAGTTGCTCGAACAGTTCGGAGAGAAGCCATAGCAGGAAGGTGGCATAGAGACGCGGGTTCATCATCAGCTTGTCGGCCGCAAGCACCGAAACCTGACCGTAGCCGTCATTGCTGACCCGCATGATGTCGGAGATTTTCAGGGCCGGTTCGCCGAAGAAGTTTTCTGCACCCTGCTGCTCCAGGACAAGCATTGCGCGCTGGATCGAGCCGACGGACGATTTCGAGATCAAGCCGTATTTGCTGGAAAGCTCGCTGGCGTTTTCGCCCATATAGTTCAGCAGCGCCTGCAGATCCTTGAGATCGAGCAGCGCCAGGCCGTTCTCATCCGCGATCTTGAAAGCGATGTTGAGCACGCCTTCCTGCGCCTCCGAAGCATCCATCAGCCGCGCCAGTAGCAGTGGCCCCATCTCCGCAATGGTTGCGCGAACGCGATGGCCCTTTTCGCCATAGAGATCCCAGAAGATGACCGGAAACTGATCGAATTCATAAGGAGACAGGCCGACTTCTTCGGCGCGCTTCAGCAGGAAATCCTTCGCCTCGCCTTTGACGGCAATACCGGAGAGATCGCCCTTGATATCAGCGCAGAAGACGGGCACGCCTGCTTTGGAAAAACCTTCCGCCAGCACCTGCAGCGTCACCGTCTTGCCGGTGCCCGTGGCGCCGGTGACGAGGCCGTGGCGGTTGCCGAATTTCAGCGTCAGGAACTCGTCCTTGTTGATACTTTCATCCGGATTGCGGCTCGCGCCGACGAAAATCTGTCCATCCTGCTGCGGCATGGTGTTGTCTCCCTTAGAGCATGATGCCGAAAAGTGTCACCGGTTTTCGGACGACATCATGCTCTACCTATTTGATTCTAGAACCGGATGACTTTGGATCGTTTCGATCCAAAGTCATCCGGTTCTAGGGCGGCGGCACAACAGCTTTTAAGGGCTGCCAGGGCCATTCATCGATTTGTCCTGACACTGTTATAAGAACTCGCATGAAGAGGGACAACCATTCGCGTCGAGGTTCCGCTTCTGGTAGAATGTTGGCCTCCGGCGCGGCTTGTGCCGGTTGCTTCATTCAGTTACGTTGACGTTAACGTCGTAAAAGGCAGGAGGCCACAGTGAACGAAGTTATTGATCAGATCGCGACCAAAGCCGGCATCGCTCCCGACCTCGCGGAGAAGGCTGTCGGCATGATTCTCAGCTTCCTGCAGCGCGAGGCTCCGGATGGCCCCGTCACCAAGATGATCGAATCGTTCCCGGGCGCAACCGATCTCGTTGCCCAGTACGGCGGCGAGCAGGCAGGCGGCGGCGGTCTTCTTGGCGGCCTCTTGAGCGCAGTCGGCGCCGGCGGCGGCGTCATGGGCCTCGGTCAGCAGCTGATGAGCACCGGCCTCAGCATGGGCGACATTTCCTCGCTCGCCAAGGAAACGGTCGCAACCGCCCGCCAATATGCCGGCAACGATGTCGTTGACCAGGTCGTGAATTCCGTTCCGGGCCTGAGCCAGTTCGTCTAATCGAGACCGTTGTCACTGAAAAGAGAGCCCCGCGGCGATGCTGCGGGGCTCTTTTTTGTTGGGGAGGGCACTTTTTGACAAGTGCCCGATCTCAATTTCAAACCTTTCTTCCGCTCGATTTCCCATCGATCTCATGCCATTTGCGGCCGTCGCGTTCGATGAGTTCGTCGGCGGAAGCCGGGCCGGTGCTGCCGGGGGCGTAGGGGTCGGGCTTGCCGCCCGCTGCCCAGAGATCGAGGAACGGTTGCACGGCCGCCCAGCCGGCTTCGATGCCGTCGGCGCGCTGGAAGAGCGTCTGGTCGCCGACGAAGAGTTCGTAGAACAGGCTCTCGTAACCGGTCTGTTTGCCGATGTCGAAACGGTCGGCATAGCGGAAATCGAGCGAAACCGGCGCTGTCTTCAGCACCAGGCCAGGTGATTTGATCGAGATTTCCATGTCCAGCCCCTCGTCGGGCTGCACCTGGATGATGAGCCTGTTCGGCGGCAGTTCGGGTCGGGAGCCGGAGCCGTCGTGGCGCGGAAACTGCGCGAAGGGCACCGGCCGGAAGGTGATGACCACCTCGGTATCGCGGGCCTTCATCGCCTTGCCGGTGCGCAGATAGAAGGGCACGCCGGCCCAGCGCCAGGTATCGACGAAGAGCTTCAGCGCCACGAAGGTTTCGGTGTTGCTGTCGGGCGCGACATCGGGTGTCTGGGTAAAGGCCGGCAGATCCCTGCCGGCGATCGGGCCGGCGGTGTAGGCGCCGCGCACGCCATTCTTGGCCGCTTCCTCACGCGAATAGGGGCGCAGGGCCTTCAGCACCTTGCCCTTTTCGTTTCGGATGGATTCGGCATCGAAGCTGTTCGGCGGCTCCATCGCCACCATCGCCAGCAGCTGGAAGAGGTGGTTTGGCACCATGTCGCGCAGCGCGCCGGTCGCGTCGTAGAACTTGCCGCGCGTGCCGACATCGACGAGCTCCGCCGCTGTGATCTGCACGTGGTCGATATAGTTGTTGTTCCACAGCGCCTCGATCATCATATTCGCAAAGCGCGTCGTCATGATGTTCTGGACGGTTTCCTTGCCGAGGAAATGGTCGATGCGGTAGATCTGGCTTTCATGCGTGTGGTTCAGCAGCCGTGCGTTCAATGCCTGCGCCGACGCGAGATCGTTGCCGAAGGGCTTTTCGATCGCGATGCGGCGGAAGGCGCCGGTCGCCTCGTTCATCAACCCGTTTTCGGAAAGCTTTTCCGCAATGTCGCCGAAAAATTGCGGCGGCACGGCAAAATAGAAGGCGGCATTGGCGCTCGGCGCATGGGAGAGATAGTCCGAGATTTCCTTGTAGACGCCGTTCTGGGTGAAATCGCCGGAGATATAGCTGATGCGCTTGCGCAGGCTCTGCCAGGCGGCTTGCCGTTCCGGATCGTCCATGTCGCCGGACGTCTTCAGGAATGATTCCAGACGGTCCAGCAGCATCTCGACGCCGCCGGTCTCGATGCCGATGCCGAGGATGTGCAAATCCTCCCCGATCAGCCCGCTGCGGGTCATGTTGATGAGGGTCGGGATCAGCAGGCGCCGGGTCAGATCGCCGGCGGCGCCGAAGATCACGAAGGTCAGCGGCGGGGCGGGTGCGACGTCGGGGGTGGTCATGAGCGGATCTCCTTCTGGCGGCCATATTGGGGGCGTCTGGACGACATCGACTATCTCCTCGGAGCTATTGCTGTTTCAGCTTTGGCTTGTCATGTTCTAGCGCGGGCCGACGCCGGTTGTCGATGGGATCGACGCACCGCCGTCAGCCGGTATTTCGGGAGTGTCAAACAGTCTATTTCTTCACGGCGATCATGAAGAGCCGCGGGAAGCGCAACAGCACCTTGCCGTCGACGAGCGGCGGATAGGCATTCTCGATGCGCTTCAGATATTCAGCGGTGAAGGCATCGCGATGCTCGGCGCCGGCATGGTCGAGATAGGGGCGCAGCCCTGTGCCCTTCACCCATTCGACGATGGCAGCCGCATTTTCCAGCGCATGATTGTAGTTGGTGTGCCAGATGTCGACGCGGGCCGACTTGCCGATCAGCCTGTTGTAATAGACCGAAGGTGCGGGCAGTGGATTGCGCCGCACGCTCTTCTTGGCGAAGGCCTCGCTCCAGGGGCCGTTCTTAGCCGTCTCTTCCATCATCAAATGGCTCTGCTCGGTCAGATTGTCAGGCATCTGCACGGCAAGCACGCCGCCCGGCTTCAATCCGTCCATCAGGCTGTCGAGAATGTCGAGATGGTTCGGCAGCCATTGAAACACGGCGTTGGCAAAGAGCAGGTCGACAGGCTCCTCCGGCCGCCAGGTGGCAAGATCGGCCTTGACGAAGCTCGTGCCGGGCATGCGCTTGCGCGCGGCCTCCAGCATATTGTCGTCGCTGTCGAGGCCGGAGACGCCGGCCGCGCCATAGCGCTCGACAATCAGCTCGGTCGAATTGCCGGGACCGCAGCCGAGATCGATCGCCCTCTCGACGCGCTGCAGCGGCACTTGCGCCAGCAGGTCGCGCGCCGGGCGCGTGCGTTCATCCTCGAATTTCACATATTGGCCGGCAGACCATGCCATGAGCGTATCCTCTTCCTAGATTGCATATTCCAGCGGTTGAATCCGGACCTTGTCGATATTTCGGCCATTGAGCTTGATCACTTCAAAGGCGAGCCGGTCGGAGTTGAAGCGCTCGCCCTCGTGCGGCAGATGGCCGAGGCCCCACAGGATGAAACCGGCAAGCGTCGAATAACGATCGGTCTCGTCGACGAGATCGATGCCGACCAGTTTCGACAGACGGCGAATGTCGATCCAGCCGTCGACGGTCAGCGATCCGTCCTCACCCTTGTCGATCGTCAGCGGTTCGTTGTCCTCGTCGGGGAATTCGCCGGCGATGGCTTCGAAGAGGTCCGTCGTCGTCACCAGGCCTTCGATTTCGCCATATTCGTCGAGCACCAGCGCCATCGCCTGGTTTGCCTGACGCAGCCGCTCCATCAGCTTGAGCACGTTGATGCTCTCATGCACGGCGAGCGGCTGGCGGATCGAGCGTTCCAGATCGATTTCGCCTTTCTGCGTGAGGTCGCGCAAGACGTCGCGCGCGCTGGCGATGCCGACGAAATCGTCGAGGCTGCCGCGCACGACCGGAAAGCGCGAGTGGCCGATCTCGATGACGCAGCGCTGTTGCTCCTCGCGCGGCTTGTCGAGATCGAGCCAGACGATATCGGTGCGCGGCGTCATGATCGAACGGGCCGAGCGCTCCGCCAGCGTCAGCACGCCGTGGATCATGTCCTTCTCTTCGGTCGAGAAGACCGCCTCGTTTACCGTCTCTTCCGCCGTCCGCTCGGCCACTTCGCCGAGCGGGCTCTGCGGCCTTTTCGCACCGAGCAGGCCGAGAACGGCATCGGCGGTGCGATTGCGGATATTGGTCGGCGTGATCAGCCGCTCCTTGTTGCGACGGGCGAGCTGGTTCAGCGTTTCGATGATGATCGAGAAACCGATTGCCGCATAGAGATAACCCTTCGGCACATGGAAGCCGAAGCCTTCGACGACAAGCGAGAAGCCGATCATCATCAGAAAGCCGAGGCAGAGGATGACGACGGTCGGGTGCTTCGAGACGAAGGCCATCAGCGGCTTCGACAGGAACAGCATGACGCCGACCGCGAAGATTACGGCGACCATCATGATCGAAAGTTCCTGGACCATACCGACAGCGGTGATGACGCTGTCGAGCGAGAAGATGGCATCGAGTACGACGATCTGCACGATCACCTGCCAGAAGACGGCGTGAACCAGCTTCTTTTCACCTTGCGCCTCATGTCCTTCCAGTCGCTCGTGCAGTTCCATCGTGCCCTTGAACAGGAGGAACAGGCCGCCGAAGATCAGAATGAGGTCGCGGCCGGACAGGCTGAAGCCCCAGATGGACATCAGCGGCGTAGTCAGTGTCACGATCCAGGCGATGGAGGCGAGCAGTGCGAGGCGGATGATGAGCGCCAGCGCGAGGCCGATCATGCGCGCGGCGTCGCGCTGATGCGGCGGCAGCTTGTCGGCCAGAATCGCGATGAAGACGAGATTGTCGATACCGAGAACAATCTCGAGAACGATCAGGGTAGCAAGACCGATCCAGGCGGAAGGGTCGGATAGCCAGTCGAAGATCATTAATGTGCAAGCTTGGCGCCGGCCGTGATGGGCCTGCCAATTCTTTCCTTCTGTTTGTCGGGTGAGATGCCGCGCGCCATTGCCGTCGCGCAGCTTATACAGCCGTCGCTATCCGGATCGCTATTTGTCGGGCCGGCTTTCCTGGAGCAGGAACTATAAGGCTCGCTTTCGGGCATGGGCGGCAATCTGGACACGAAATGAGATTTGCGCAAGGGCATCGGATAAATCAGTCTATCCGGATTGCATGACAGTTTTTCGAAAACGTCTCCACATCGCCCGGTTGAGGCGAGCGATGCGAGCAACTATTGGGGTTTCTTCGTCGAGGCTGCCAGCGTTCAAAATTGCGTGATGACGTTGATGCCCTTGCCCTCGGCCTTGTCGAGCGACATCAGCGCCGGGACGGCCTCTTCCAGGCTGATCCTGCGGCCGATCAGCTTCTGCGGCGCGATCTTGCCGGCGGCGAGCATGTCGAGCATGGCGTCATAGCGCCAGGCCTGCATGCCGTGGCTGCCGTAAATCTCAAGTTCGTGGCCGATGACCTGCGCCATTGGAATCTGCGGCGTCGCATAATCACCGAGCATGAGGCCGACCTGCACATGCCGGCCGCGCCGACGCAGGTTCTTGATGGAGTTGAAGCAGGTGGCGGGGTGGCCGAGCGCGTCGATTGAGACATGCGCGCCGCCCTTGGTAATCTCGCGCACCGCCTCCGCCACATCGGCGACCTCGGCCGCGTTGATGGTTGCGACGGCCCCGCATTCGCGGGCGAAGGCGAGCTTTTCGTCGGAGATATCAATGGCGATGGCGTTCGCGCCAAGGGCACTCGCGATCATGATGGCAGACAGGCCGACGCCGCCGCAGCCATGCACGGCGATCCACTCGCCTGGCCGCGTCTTCGCCTGGTCGGCCACGGCGCGGAACGAGGTGGCGAAACGGCAGCCGAGGCTTGCCGCCGTCGCGTCATCGACCGCATCTGGCAGGTGGACGAGATTGGTGTCGGCATAGTCGATCGCGACATATTCGGCGAAGGAACCCCAATGCGTGAAGCCGGGCTGGAACTGGCTCGGACAGACCTGCTGGTTGCCGGAATGGCATTCGGCGCAATGGCCGCAGCCGGAAACGAAGGGAACGGTGACGCGATCTCCGACCTTGAAGCGCACGACGCCGCGCCCAGTCGCGACGACCTTGCCGGCAAGCTCATGGCCGGGAACATGCGGCAACTTGATATCCGGATCATGCCCCATCCAGCCGTGCCAGTCGCTGCGGCAAAGGCCGGTCGCACCGACGGCAATGACAACGCCGTCTTCGCCCGGTGTTGGATCGGGCAGGGTGCGGATTTCGGGTGTTGCCTCGAAGGCCTCGTAATACATGGCTTTCATGGGAGTTCTCCCTCTTTCCTGACGATCCGTGCGGCTCATCACTTTTGCTGATGGACCCATTCGTCAAGTTGTTGTTTCGACGCATGAAAATTGCGCTATGAATGCAGTATAGGGCGGTTTGTTGCAAATGGATTTTGCCGTGCAGTTTCTGCTTGACCCTGGGGTTGCACGGTTATTTGCTCTTCGCCACCCGGAGCAATTCCAGGAAAACTGCGCAGCGGTTTTCCGTCCGAAATTGCGAGAAAACAAAGAGAAGAGCGGTCCAGAGGTTCCGTGAAAAGCTGAGCCGCTCAAGGAGAGGAAACCACCATGTCCGTCGATACGTCGCCCCGCACCACCACCTGGACCTATGTCGAGGGAGAATGGCTCTCCGGCAATCCGCCGCTGATCGGGCCGACCTCGCATGCCATGTGGCTCGGCTCGACGGTGTTCGACGGCGCCCGCTGGTTCGATGGCATCGCGCCCGATCTCGATCTCCATTGCCAGCGCATCAATCGTTCGGCCGTTGCGATGGGGCTGAAGCCGGTCAAGACCTCGGAGGAGATCGAGGCGCTTGCCTGGGACGGCATCAAGAAATTCGACGGCAAGACGCCGATCTACATCAAGCCGATGTATTGGGGCGAGCATGGTTCGCCGGGCAGCGTCGTCGCCGTCGATGCGGAATCGACGCGCTTCGCCCTCTGCCTGTTCGAAGCGCCGCTTGGCGGCACCGGCGGTATCACGCTCACCGTCTCGCCTTTCCGCCGTCCGTCGCCGGAAACGGCGATGACCGATGCCAAGGCTGGCTCGCTCTATCCGAACAGCGGCCGCATGATCCTCGAAGCGAGGGGTCGCGGCTTCAACAATGCGCTGGTGCGCGACATGAACGGCAATGTCGTCGAGACCGCATCCTCCAACGTCTTCATGGTCAAGGACGGTATCGTCTATACGCCGGTCGCCAACCGCACCTTCCTCGCCGGCATCACGCGCGCCCGCGTCATCGGCCTGCTGCGCCGGGAAGGCTTCGATGTCCGCGAGGAAACCCTCTCCGTCGAACAGTTCATGGCGGCTGACGAAATTTTCACGACCGGCAACTATTCCAAGGTCGTCAGCGTCAATCGCCTGGATGATCGCGAATTCCAGGAAGGCCCGGTCGCCCGCAAGGCGCTGGAACTGTACATGGATTGGGCACACGGCCGCAGCGCCAGAGAAGAGTGAGCCGCCATCGACCGGCGAGACAAGTGGGATCATTGCCTCGCGGTGTCGGCCTCGTAGGCAGCCTTTGTCATGCTGTAGGAGGCAAAGGGCTCGTCGTGATAGGCGGTTCGGCGCGGCTGCGATAGGCCGAGCTTTTGCGCAACGCGGACGGACGCCGCATTGCCGGGGGCAATATCGGCAATGACGCGATCCAGCTCGAGTGTCTGGAAGGCATGGGCGAGTACGGGCTTTGCCGCTTCTGTCGCGTAGCCCTTGCCCCAGGCAAGCCTGTTCAACCGCCATCCGATCTCGATGTCTGGCCCGATGGCGTCGGCGGGTATCAGCAATATCCAGCCGAGGAATTGCACGCGATTCTCGCGGGCGCGGATCGACCAGTAACCCAGGCCGTCGCCGAAATCCGCTTCGATCCGACCTTTCACGAAGGTCCGGTGCGCTTCCGTATCGTGCCATGGGCCTGGAATGAAGCGCGTCACCTCCGGATCGCGATCCATGGCGATGCAATCGCCAAGGTCGGCCATGGTGCGGGGGAGGAGGATCAGTCGCTTGGTTTCGAAGCTTGGAAGCGCCATAGAGATATCTCCACAACTGCCAATGGTGAGAGAATATCAAAAGCGCGTTTGGGCTCAACATAGCTTCAGTAGAATCGCGACGAACAAGCCGCGATTCTGGTCAGCAATGCCCGATATCGAAGGCGCCGGGACAGGCTACTCCGCTTCCTTCTTCGGGCTGACCCACCAGCAATAGACGGCACCCATCGCCAGCAGCACGCAGGTTCCGAGGAACACGGCGGGCATGCCGATATGGCCGCCGACGAAGCCGCCCATGACAGGCCCTGCCACTTGACCGACATATTGCGACGAGATCGAAAGGCCGAGAATGCTGCCCGTCGCCGCATCCGGCACGTTATGGCGGATGACGGCGGTGATGCAGGGCAGAAGGCCGCCGAGCGCCACGCCCATCAGGAAGCGCAATGCGATCAATTGCCAGGCCGAGGTCACGAAAGCCTGCGGGATCAACAGCAGCGCGGCGACGGCAAGGGCTGCGGTGATGACGCTCCAGTAGCCGATGCGGTCGGCGAGCTTGCCGAGCCAGGAGGACGACAGGATGCTGCCGAGTGCAGCGGCGGCCATGACGACGCCCGAAACCATCGTCACGTTGGCGTCGCTGACGAACTGCGCGACATAGACTGTTATGATCGGCTCGATCGACATGTTGGCGAGCATCAAAAGCAGGCCGAGCGACAGCATGGCAACGACGGGGCGCTTGTCCGGAATGGAGGCCCAGCTGCCGCTTGCCTTCGCCGCCTTCTTCCGAGCCGTGGATTTCTCCTCCTTGATCAGGAACGTCGTCGCCAGGAAGGTGAAGAAGATCACGCCGCCGGCCAGCAGGAAGGTGCCGCGAATGCCGATAATTGGCGGCAGCGCGCCGCCGATCAGCGGTCCGACGAGGTTGCCGGCCATGATGCCGGCCGATAGCGTGCCGAGCGCCCATGCCGAGCGGTGCTTCGGCGTCTGCGCGGCCACCAGCACCATCGATCCCGAAGCATAGCCGCCGGCAAGGCCGGTGAACAGGCGCAGCGCCACCAGTTCCCAGACGTTTCCGGCCATGCCCATCAGCGAGATAGCGACCGTCATGCCGAGGCTGGCGCGTATCAGCATCAACTTGCGGCCATAGATATCGCCGAGCCGCCCCCAGAGCGGCGCGACGAAGGCGGCAGCAAAGAAGGTGGCGCCATAGGCGATGCCGGACCATTGCACGATCGCGGCCTTATCGCTGACGCCGAGTTCCTCGACATACAGCGGCAGGAAGGGGAGCAGCAGCGTCATTGCCACGATCGTCGTGAACGAGCCCAGAAGGCAGATGATCAGATTCCGCATCCAATGCGCGGTTTCCGGCTCGGCCGGTGCGGCTGCATCCCATCTCGTCTCGGTCATTTCTCGGCCTTTGCATTCAATGTGTAAAACAGTTCCTGGCTGCCTGACGCCAGGATATGCCCCTTCGCGGCGGCGATGAGATCGGCGCGGGTGAAGAGATCCGGAAGGTTCAGTCTGTTGACGTCGAGCGCATAGACGGTGATGTGGTAGCTGTGGACGCGCGCGTCGTTCCAGGGCGGGCAGGCGCCCATATAACCGCCATGCGGCCCGTCCTTCAAGTTGCCGCCGCCGGCGCCGTTCTGGCCGCGTCGCCCATAAGCCGTGCGCTCAAGCGGCAGGCCGCTGGACGAGGGGCCGTTTCCATCCGTGCCTTCGGCAAGGCTGGTGCGCGAAGCCGGGATATCGGCCAGCACCCAGTGAACGAATTCCATCCGCTTGAAATCCTTCGGGATGGTCTTGTCGGCCTTGTTGAACAGCGAGAAATCCGTGGGAACGTCGGGGTCGACCATGGTTACGGCATAGGAGCGGGTTCCCTTCGGCCCCTTCGACCATGAGACGCCCAGGCTCTTGTTCGGTCCCGGCGCCGATTTGTCGGACCCTGTCGAAATGCAGGACGCATTTTCCGGCAGCAGCATACGGCCATTGCTCTTTGCAAAGGTCACATTGAGATCGGCCGATAGCGCCGGCGTGGCGGCGGCTGTTGCAATGACGATGGCGTTCAGAACTTTGAGCATGGTTTTCATGATGTTGCCCTTTCGTGTTGCGGCTGCTGTGAGCCTTCGAGGGCAGGGTCTAACAAATTCGTGCCGAGCATCCGCGCACGCAAACGCTCAAAATGCAGTCGGAAACGCTCACGCGCTGCGAAGTCTATCGGCGAAGCGTCGAGGCGAGCGATAGCCGGTGGCAAGCGCCGCCTCCCGCAGCGACAGCCCGTCTTCAGCCAGAAGGGTTGTCGCCAGCGCCACCCGCTCGCTCGCAAGCACGGCACGCAACGCAGTGCCCTCGCGTGACAATCGCCGTCGCAAGGTCGCGTTGCTGGTGCCGAGTTCGGCAGCGATGAGATCGGCCGTCCAGGGACGATCCGGCTGCCAGCGCACCAGTGCCCGCACCGCCTCGGCTGTGGTCTCGGGCGAGCCGGGCAGGGCGCCGCGCATCCCGAGCACCATGAGGATTTCGAGAAGCCTGTGCTCGATCAGCGGGATTGGCATATTGCCGCCGGCAATGCCTTCGCCAGCATGGTTGATGGCCGCAGCCAGCAGCGGATCGAGCGGCAAGTCTGCCTGTGAGGCGATTTGTGTGGGCGGAAAGGCCTTCGCCGCGCGGCGTGCCAATTCCTCGGGAAAGGTAATGAAGATTGCCCGATAGACACCGGTCTGCGGATCTGGATCGTTGACGACGTCACCGCTCCAGCCGGCGGGCAGGACAAGCACCGTACCGGCCGCAAAATGCCGCTGCCGTCCCATGCTGACGATTTCCTTGGAACCTTCGAGGATGGCGACGATTGAAACCTGTGAAAAGGCCGAGCCGGCAATGCGCTCGCGTTCGCGCGTGACGAAGGTGAAAAGCGTCGAATAGCTGCCGAGGCCGCTCGGCGGGACCGTCGGACGATTATCCTTTGCCGCCAGACGGCGCAGCTTTTCCAACATGTGGTGATGAGCCTCGGACACTGCGATGGCTTCCTGCTGATTGGGGTGCCCGAGGAGTTTGGACCACGCGGATCACAATGCCAAGTCCGCAAAGCGCCTTGTTGGTTCGGCTGCCTTGTGTTATTTTCTGATTGCATTTTGCAATCAGTTTGCGGTCAGGTAGCCGAAACTACCCCTGACGCAAAGGAGGAGGCAGATCATGAACTCTCTGGAAAATGCTCGTTGCGACACGGTCAAGCGCCTGTTTGCGGCCTATCTCGCGCAGCATCCCGATATCGTGGATCCGATGCTGACCCCGGATTTCACCTTTTCCAGCCCGCGTGACGATCACATTGATAAGAAGCGCTACTTCGAGCATTGCTGGCCTGGGGAGAAAGCCTTCCGTGACATTCACATCGAACATCTGGTTGTCGATGGCGATGATGTGATCGTCGGCTATCGCGCCGAAAAAATGGATGGCGGCAGCTTTCGTAATGTCGAACTGATCCGCTTTGCCGGAGACCGCATTGCCGAGGTGAACGTCTATTTCGGGCGGAATGTGTAACCCTTCAGCCGGCCGTGATTTTCGCCACCGCCGCCGCAAGTGCCGTTGCCGGCCCGGTCATCGGTCGCGGATGATCTTCCGGAAGAAGCCGTGTGGCGTCCGTCATGGATGCCTGCGCAAAGGCGATCGTAACGGGGCCTTCGCCATTGGCTGCCCTCACGGTATCGGCGATAGAAGCAAGATAGGCTGACAGATCGCCAGCGCGAAAGTGCGCCCACGCACCAGGGACCAGCCGAACCTCGATTTCGGCTCCCGTTGCCTCCGCTGCGGCTTCGAAAAGCGCCGATGTCGGCGCGATAGTCGTTTCGACCGTACAGAGCACGATGACCTTACCGCCGGCCTCGACCGCTTGTTCTGCGAGTGTCGCATCCGCGCGTATGATCGGCACTGCGGCACCGGCTGCGACCTTTGTCACTGCCGGGCCAAGCGTCGAGCAATTGAGGACGACCGCATCAGCATCCTCGGCGAGATGCCAGAGGAGGGCGGCCGTTTCCGCCGATATCTCATCCGTCAGCCGCCCCGCTTTTTCGGCGGCGAGAAGGAGATCGGCGCGGACATGATGACGCAGCGTGCCATCAGGCAATCCGAGCGCCTTTGCCGCCCTTTCATAGACGGCAATGTTGCTCTCGGCGGTGTGCAGGCAGGCGATCATCACGGGCATTCCTCGCAATAGCGGAAGGTCCGCGAACCTAGCCTCGGCAACGTGCTTTGTCGACATTTCGATGCCACGCGTCGCAATCCATCCAGACCTCGTCATATGCACTAAGGTTTGTTTTTAAGCATAGGCTATACCCAATTGAAAAATAGGGCAATTTTTGCTCTTGCGTGCAACTTTTTTGGCATGTCGCCGGTTGCTCTTCCAGGCGACCGCTCCTATGTTCCGGTTCACCTGCCGACCGCAATTTTTTGCCAAGAGGAGATAAGACCATGGCTTTCGAATTGCCTGCACTTCCCTACGATTACGACGCCCTTTCGCCCTTCATGTCGCGTGAGACCCTCGAGTATCACCACGACAAGCACCACAAGGCCTATGTCGACAACGGCAACAAGCTCGCTGCCGAAGCAGGTCTTTCCGATCTGTCGCTCGAAGAAATCGTGAAGAAGTCCTTCGGCACCAATGCAGGCCTCTTCAACAATGCAGCCCAGCACTACAACCACATCCATTTCTGGAAGTGGATGAAGAAGGGCGGCGGCGGCAACAAGCTGCCGGGCAAGCTCGAAGCAGCTTTCGCTTCCGATCTCGGTGGCTACGACAAGTTCAAGGCCGATTTCGCCGCTGCCGGCGCCACCCAGTTCGGCTCGGGCTGGGCATGGGTTTCCGTCAAGAACGGCAAGCTCGAAATCTCCAAGACCCCGAACGGCGAAAACCCGCTCGTTCACGGTGCAGACCCGATCCTCGGCGTCGACGTTTGGGAACACTCCTACTACATCGACTATCGCAACCTGCGTCCGAAGTACCTCGAAGCCTTCATCGACAGCCTGATCAACTGGGACTACGTCCTGGAGCGCTACGAAGCCGCTACGAAGTAAGGTTTGCCGTATAGGCTGGCTTTCGCACCCGGCGTCTTTTCGGCGTCGGGTGTTTTCTTATCCGCCGGCCTTCGTTGATTATCCGCGTGCCGCTTTACGGCCTCAGGAGACTGCCCAAGGAGGCTGAATGCCGTCAGCACCGCTCTTCCGCTTTGGTGTGATTGCCGATCCGCAATATGCCGATCTGGAACCCAATCTGGCTCTCAATCGCTATCCCGCGAACAGCCTCGACAAGCTTCGCGAGGCAATTGAGGAGTTCAATCGGCACGATCTCGCCTTCGTGGTGACCCTCGGCGATATCATCGACCGCGAATGGAAGAGCTTCGACGCCATCCTGCCCGCCTACGAGGCTTTGCGCCACCCGAAGCACTTCCTTCTCGGCAATCACGATTTCGCTGTGGCATCGGAACATCTCGGCAGCGTATCCGCCCGTGTGGGCATGCCATCCGCCTATTACGATTTCAGCCATTCCGGCTATCGCTTCATCGCGCTCGACGGCAATGAGATCAGCGTCTTCGCCCCGCCCGAAGACGACCCGCGCCGGCAGGAGGCGAAGGCGTTGATGAAGCGGCTGGAAGATTCGGGCGCGACGAATGGCCAGCGCTGGAATGCGGGCATCAGCGACGTACAATTCGACTGGCTTGTCGCCAAGCTACAAGAGGCAAGGGCGGCGGGCGAGAAGGTCATCGTCATGAATCACTACCCGGTCTTCCCGGATAATCCGCACAATGCGCTCGACAGCCACCGGATGCTTTCACTTCTGGCCGAGCACGACCATGTCGCTGCCTACCTCAACGGCCACAATCACGCTGGCAATTTCGGGGTGTCGGACGGCACCTATTTCATCAATTTCATGGGCATGGTCGACACCGAAGACACGAGTGCCTATTCGATCGTCTCCGTCTACGATGACAGGCTCGAGATCATCGGCTTCGGGCGCGAGACGAGCCGGACCCTGATACTGCGTTAAGCCTCACTCCGCCGCCATCCGCATCTCGGTCACGTCCCGCTTCGGCGGCGTGCCGAACATGCGGGTATATTCCCGGCTGAACTGCGAAGCGCTTTCATAACCCACCTGATAGGCGGCGCTCTCCACATTCGCATGGCCTGCGACCATCAGGCGACGCGCTTCAAGCAGCCGCATCTGCTTCTGATATTGCAGTGGGGTCATCGAGGTCAGCGTCTTGAAATGCTGGTGGAAGGAGGAGGGGCTCATGCGTGCGGCAGCCGCCAGTTGCTCGATGCGTACGGGCTCTGCAAAATTATCGCGCAGCAGGCGAATGGCGTCGGCGATGCGTCGTGTCTGGCCATCCGGCAGTACCAGCTTGCACACCTCGCCGCCATTCGGGCCGGTGAGCAGCCAGAAGCAGATTTCCCGCATGATTGCGGGATAGAGCACGGGAATGGCGCTTGGGGTCGCCAGCATCCGGGTCAATCGTACGAGGCAATCGGCAAGCGGCTGGCTGAGATTCTCGACGAAGATGCCAAGACCGGCGTTGCCGGTTGGCTTTGGCGGCTTGTCGAGCTGTTCCATCACCTCGCGCATCATCCCGACATCGAATTCGAGCGAGATCGCCATGTAAGGCTTCTCCTCGCTTGCCTCGACCACCTTGCCAGCCGCGGGCAATTCTATGCTGATGATGAGGGCCTGCATTTCGGCATAGTCGATCACCCTGTCGTTTAGCATCAGTTGCTTTGCGCCTTGAACGATGACGCAGAGCGCCGGCCTGTAGACCATCGCATGCGGCATCTTCAACTCCGTCGAGCGCATGATGTGCAATCCGTCGATGCCGGTCGAATACAGCCCGTTGTTGCCGCCATCGCTGGCGTCGATGAATTGCGTGATTGCGTCCTTGAGGGCTGACGACATGGGTCGGTCTCCTTGGCATGGTGCCGTTCCATCATCATAGCAGGGGCAGGCTGGTCGACAAGGCAGTTGGAGGAATAGGCAAGAAATTCGAGAGTTCCGGCATTCAAGGAAATGGCACCCGGGGCGTAACTTTGCGTCATCAAGCATTCCTTGGAGAACGGCAATGACAACGGGAAATACCGATAAATCAAAGGCAAAGATTGCAATCATCACCGGCGGCGGCCGGGGGCTCGGGCGCAATACCGCCATTCATCTCGCCCGTCGCGGCGGCGATATCATCCTGACCTACAACGCAAATAAGGCAGAAGCCGACAGTGCCGTTGCCGAGATCGAAGCGCTCGGCCAAAAGGCCGTGGCCCTGAAGCTCGACGCCGGCAATGTCGCGTCCTTCGACGCTTTCGTTGCCGAGGTCGGCCGCGCGCTGCAGCAGGTATGGGGCCGTGATCGTTTCGATTTTCTCGTCAACAATGCCGGCACCTCCTATCATGCCTCCATCGCCGAAACGACGGAAGCCGAGTTCGACAAGCTCTACAACGTCCATCTCAAGGGCGTCTTCTTCCTGACGCAGAAGCTGCTGCCGCACATCGTTGACGGTGGCCGTATCGTCAATATTTCCTCCGGCCTTGCCCGCTTCAGCAATCCAGGCTCGTCAGCCTATGCCGCCATGAAGGGCGCGGTCGAGGTGCTGACGCGTTATCTTGCCAAGGAGCTCGGCGCTCGCGGCATTACGGCCAACACGGTGGCGCCGGGCGCGATCCAGACGGATTTCAGCGGCGGCATCGTTCGCGACAATCCGGAGGTGAACAGGATGGTCGCTTCCATGACGGCGCTCGGCCGTGCGGGTCTGCCCGACGATATCGGCCCGATGATCGCCTCGCTGCTGTCGGACGACAACCGCTGGGTCAACGGCCAGCGCATCGAAGTCTCGGGGGGTATGGTTGTCTAACGCTTGAAAACATCTTCGAGTTTTCGAACACCTCAGCCGGCAGCGGCTGGGGTGTTTATCTGCCAGCCATTGACCCAGATTTGACGCAGGCCGTCGCCTTCACCCTTGAACCAGAGCCCGGTCGGCTGGCAATCCTCGATCCGGTCGCTGCGGAAATTGCGGATCGCCTGGCGTAGCTCGCACCAGGCGACGATATTGGCGGTTTCGGAGTAATAGATCAGCGCAATCGGTCGGATGATGCGCTCGGTGGCGCGGCCGAGCTCATCGCGATAGGCTAGATCGAGCTTCTCCTCGTCGCGAATGGCGCGGCGCACCAGCGAAAGATCGATGGCCGAAGCCGAAGGTGCTGCAAAGCCCCAGGCATGCAGCGCATTGGCATCGAGGGTCTGGCGCAGCGGCGGCGGCACGGCGGCGGCGATCTTGGCGGTGACGCGCTTGGCCGCCTGCTTCAGCTCCGCATCTCCTGTGCGCTCCAGCAGCGCCAGCGACAGCACGATCGCCTCCATTTCCTCGATCGAAAACATCAGCGGCGGCAGGTCGAAGCCGGGCCGCAAGATGTAGCCGATGCCGCGCTCGCCCTCGATCGGCACGCGCATCGCCTGCAGCGCGGCGATATCGCGATAAACCGAGCGCACGGTCACCTCCAGCCGGCCGGCAATATCGGCGCCCGTCACCGGCTTTTTGGCCAGTCGCAGGATCTGGATGATCTCGAAAAGGCGTGACGCCTTGCGCATTTCTTGCCTCGAAGATGAAGGCTACTGACAATACCCCGTCAGTTGGATCTCTTTATAAGATCGCCTATTCGCCTGAAAATCAACAATTTCCTCTCCGGACTTCATGGAGAGATCGATAGGCAACTGACATGGGCTACGCAGAAAATCTCTGGCTTTTCTTCATTCTTCTCTTAGGCATCATCATCGTGCCGGGCATGGACATGCTGTTTGTGCTCGCCAATTCCTTGACCGGCGGCAGCAATCGCGGCCTAGCCGCGACGGGCGGTATCATGCTCGGCGGCGCGGTGCATTCGCTGAACGGTGCCGTCGGCATCGGCCTGCTGATGCATTTCGTGCCCGTCCTCTTCAATCCGCTGCTTGTTATCGGTGGAGCCTATATGGCCTACATCGGTTACACGCTGATGCGCAGTTCGATCACCGTGGGCGGCGAGGGACCGGCCGGCAGCCGTTCCGCCTGGAAAGCCTTCCGGCAAGGTGCTGTGACTTGCCTCATCAATCCAAAGGCCTATCTCTTCATCTTTGCCGTCTATCCGCAATTCCTGAAGCCGGACTATGGCCCGATGTGGATACAGGCAGTCATCATGGGAGCGATGACCATCGCAACGCAATTTGCCATCTATGGAGCTCTTGCCGTCACTGCCGGGCACAGCCGCGACCTGCTGGTCGCCAATCCGAAGGCAACCGCCTTTGCCGGTCGTGCAGCCGGGCTGCTGTTGGTCGCGGTTTCCATATTCACGGTCTGGGAGGGTTTGAAAATGGCGTGAGGGTCGATGCGGCGAATGAGTGTGTCGGCAGCATGACACTGATTTCACTTGGCTCTCACCACTTTGTGACTTCATTGCCGGAAAGGAAACCGGCAAACATGTCGCCGTAATCACGCGCCGGCCGCATAGACGGTCTTGATCACTCGGAGAGGTAGGAGAACGAAATGAAGTGGAAAGCGATTGTGATGGCGACGGCTCTGGCCGGCATCGCACTGGGTTCGGTCGTCGCAGCCGACGGCACGCATGACGCCCGCATCGGTATGATGAAGAAGATCGGCGGCGCCACGGGGGCTCTCGGCGCGATTGCCAAGGGCGACAAGCCCTATGATGCCGATATCGTCAAGGCGTCTTTGACCACGATCGCCGAAACCGCCAAGGCCTTCCCGGACCAGTTCAATCCGCAAAGCGACAAGAACGATGCCGAGGTCAATCCGAAGATCTGGGACAATCTCGATGACTTCAAGGCGCACGCCGCCAAGCTTTCCACCGATGCCGAGACGGCGCTTGCCCAGCTTCCTGCCGACAAGGCCGGTGTCGGCGCGACGCTGAAAACGCTCGGCGGTAGCTGCGGCGCCTGTCATCAGGCCTACCGCATCAAGAAGGACTAAGCGGTAGGTCGGCCTCGTCTGATGCAACGCCAGGAAAGGCGCATGGCGGCTCTCCTGGCGAAATTGCGTAGAGATAGATGGATGGGGCGTTTTCGCGATTCGAGGGAAGCGGAAGGGTTCCGAATATTGGTTTCGGCTTCGCATCGGTTCTCCGACCGGTGCGGAGTATAGTGGTTTTGGAGTCGGAAGGGGGCGTTGTGATGGCAAGGTTTATTCGGTGGCTGCTTTGTCTTTTCGGCGTGATCGTTCTTGGATGCGGCGCATTCTATGTGGTGACCGCGCCGTCGCCTTTGCCTGCGAGTCACTGGGCCGATCTTGGCACTCCCGATGTCAAGAATGGCGAGATGGTCTTCTGGGCCGGCGGCTGTACGAGCTGTCACGCCGCGCCGGGCGCGCAGGGTGACGCCAAGCTGGTGCTTTCGGGCGGTCTGGCGCTCACCAGTCCTTTCGGTACCTTCCACGTGCCGAACATCTCGCCGGACGAAAAAGCCGGGCTTGGCAGCTGGACGCTTGCCGATTTCGGCAACGCCATGAAGCAGGGCGTCGGCAGACAGGGCGAGCATCTCTACCCGTCCTTTCCCTATGGCTCCTACACCCGCATGAGCGACAAGGATATCAATGATCTGTGGGGTTTCCTGAAGACGCTGCCGAAGAGCGACAACGTCGCCCCGCCACACGAGCTGCCGTTTCCGTTCGACATCCGGTTGGCGATCGGTGTTTGGAAGTTCCTCTATCTCAACGACCAGCCGCGCGTCGTCCTTGCCAATGCGAGCGAGAAGGTCAGGCGCGGACAATATCTGGTGGAAGGGCCTGGCCATTGCGGCGAATGCCATACGCCGCGCGACAGTCTCGGCGGTTTCGTGAGCGGCCAATGGCTGGCCGGTGCGCCCAATCCTGAAGGCAAGGGCCAGATCCCGGACATCACACCCGGTTCCAAGGCCATCGGCAGCTGGAGCGCCGGCGATATCGCCAATTACCTCGAAACCGGTTTTACCCCCGACTATGATTCCGCCGGCGGCTCGATGGCCGAAGTCCAGCAGAACATCGCCCATCTGCCCGCAACCGATCGTGAGGCGATCGCAGCCTATCTGAAGGCGCTACCGGCACGGTAAAGGATGCCATGAGCCCTGAATGATCAAAGCAACAGGCTAATGGGGATCAATGATTTCAATTGCCAAACAGTGCAGCCCCTGCATTGGGGTCTAATTCATTGATGAGCGAGGCAATTGCCAATTCAATGTCGCGGCGGATAAGAGTGACAAGTTCTGTTTCGGTAAGCTGCGATGCACTAGCTATCCTGTTCGCTTGCATCATAATTATTCGTTCGAATAGATTTCTGACCTCACGTGCGTTTGCGAACGTGGAGGGCTTGGAATTGCAACGAGTCTGGAACGTATCCAGTATCAACGCTTGTGCATCGGGGCCGATTTCGTAGCGATCTTTCCGGGTCATCCGCATGAATATCTCGACCATCTCCTCTGCGGTATAGTTAGGAAACTCGATGATCCTTGGAAATCGCGATCGCAGTCCCGGATTCGCGTCCAGAAACTCGGTCATTTTGTCCGTGTATCCGGCGACAATCACCACAAGATCATCGCGCCGGTCTTCCATCAGCTTTAGAAGAGTTTCGATGGCCTCCGACCCGTAATCATTCTCGGAACGGCTAGTAAGCGCGTAGGCTTCATCGACAAATAAAATTCCTCCAGTTGCATTGTCGACGACACCACGCACTTTAACAGCAGTTTGGCCGACGAAACCGGCAACGAGCCCGGATCGGTCAACTTCAACCAGATGGCCTTTGGATACCAGTCCCAAGTGCTGATATATCCTCGAAATCAAACGTGCGACTGTCGTTTTCCCTGTTCCCGGGTTGCCGGTAAAGACCAAATGAAAGGTCACGTTTGGAATAGGCAACATCTTATTCCGGCGAAGGGATATGATCTTTGCAAGATTGATGAGGTTTTCGATTTCCATCTTGACGTTTTGCAATCCGACAAGGCCGTGCAATTCTTGTAGGCACGTTTCCAAGTTGTCTTCGCCATTGCTTCTGATCGTCTTATTGCCGCTAGCGCTGGTGGGAGCATTTGAAGGGGTAGGGAAATTCGTAGCAGCGGGGAGCTCTAATGCCGTCCTCTTTGCTTTCAGTTCGGCTTCCATTCCCTGGGCAATGCTTCGAAGTGGTCCAGTAATCTTGGAAAGCTCGTTGAGTTCCTGCTGATCTATGGTGTTGTCAGCAAGAAAAAGTGCATATGCCATCTTTTCCACAGTAGGAACAACGAGATCGTTCGCTGCGGCATAGTCGCCTGTCTGAGAAATCTGCCAGTTTGCTGCTAGCTGCATCATGGGTGTGAATAGGGAAATGACAGTATTATGCAGGGAATCTCGACTTTTCGCGTTATTCAAAATATTGTTGTAGTATTCCGTCGTATTTTCTGTCCGGAGGATTGTGTTGATTAAGACTGATTCAATGCCGCCGACGGGGCCATTTGCAGAACAAATTAAGCTCAGGAGAACGCCGGCTCCAAGCTCCATTGCGCGGTCAAAGTTCTCCAAATTGGGATCTTGTGCTAATGTCGGCGTTTCCATCTTAAACTGAATAATTGTTCGAGTAAGTATATTCCAAGCTGTCAATGCGTCCGATGTGGAGCTCATAATATATAAATGACCCTCATATCCGTGTAGTGATGGTGCATCTCTACCTATTATATTAATTGTCTTTATGTTGCACGCATCAGATGCATCTCGTCAATGGCTTTCATCGTTTGTCATTAGCCGTCGATTGCTTCCGCTTCTTGTCTTAGTCGATGGGCTGGACGACCACAAAAAGTCGACGCCATCGAATGTGAGCCCCGTTTCAAAGCGCAGCTTTAATCGTAGCTCCAAGCCGACAGCCATTTTTCCAGCGCATTTCCGAGAAAGCTTATAGCCGCGACAGCGTGGGATTCGACAAAGGGAGAGGGTGGTCGTGGACGCAAGGGTGACGCGAAAGGTTCCGTATTTCAGCCAGTGGGAAACGCCCGATATGACGCTGGCGGTCGTGGCGGAGGGGGCGCATACGGCCTTGCTGAAGGACCCGCTCTGGGCGTCTTCCGGAGCCGGCAGCGTCGAGGACTATGCGCGCTGGGCCGGCAACCTCTGCGGCATGGCCTGCCTGAAGGTGGTGCTTGCCGCCCGAACGGGCAAGGCGGTGCCGATCATGGATCTCGCCATGGTTTGCCGGGATTATGGCGGCTATGTCGAGGAGGCGGATGGTCGGATCAAAGGCTTGATCTACGCGCCCTTCGTTCCCTTCGTGCGGGATCGCTACGATCTGAATGCAAGGGTTTTAACCGGCGTTTCCGCCTTTGATATCGCAGATATCCTCGTGCAATCGGAGTTTTTCATCGCGTCGGTGCACCATTCGATCCGTTGGCCCGAGACCGAGCCGCCGGCCAAGGGCGGCCATCTCGTGCTGGTGACGGCCGTCGACGGAAAGAATATCCGCTTCCACAATCCGTCCGGTCACATCGATGCGACGCGCGAGAATGTGGAGATGCCGCTGGAGACATTCGAGAAGTTCTTTGCAGGCCGCGGGATCGCCATTGATCGCTAAGCATTTCCAGGCACAGCGGCGGAAACGCTCTAAAAATCAGTCTTCAATGGCGATCCCTTTAAAGGCCGGCATCAGGCCAGAGCCTGCAGGTAGCGCATACCGGTGACCGGACGCGGCTTGAAATCCATGTTTTCGTAGAAGCGGTGGGCCTGGAAGTTGCCTGTCGCGGCGCCGACTGAAAGGTAGCTGCAGCCGGCCTTGCGGGCGATATCGCGGGCGCGGTCGACAAGATGCTGTCCGACGCCGTGGCCGCGGTGGCCGTCGCGCACGAAGAGATGGTGCAGATCCATGCCGCGCTGGCCTTCCTGCGCCTTGTAGAGCGGCACGAGGATGGCGTAGCCAAGCAGACCATGTTCGCCTTCGGCAACGAGCGCCGTGATCCACGGTACCGGGCCGAAAAGATCGCGCTCGAGCTGCTCGGGCGTCGTGCCGGAGGGGTCGCCGTGATGGTCGGCGAGAAGCCGGATCATGTCGTTGAGCTCAGGCAGGTCGCGCGGCTGTGCGTTGCGAATGGTCAGAACAGGCGGTCGAAGAAGTGAGATGTCGCTATCGTCTAGCATGGCATTTGCGTCCTTGTTTTTCAGATGAGCCGTCAGGACGCTGCCGATACAACAAAGCCGCCTGACGGCGGCTTGTTGACATATGATCTGTCTTGGCCGCCCCTTACAGGTACAGCCAAAAATACGAGCAGTTGTGGAGCGCGTGCGTGATCATGGGCGCATCAATGATCCGCTTCAGCGGATTTGTCAATGGGGGCTTAGTGCTCGTGTTCGCATAGCCCGTGATCGGAGAGCGCACGGATCACATAGCAGTCTTCGATGCTGTGGCCGTCGCAATGCGAGACGATGCGTTCGAGCTCATGCTCCAGCCTCTTCAGCTGTGCGATCTTGATGCGCACATCTTCCAGGTGCTCCTTGGCGATGCGGTCGGCGCCGACGCAGGGACGGTCCGGATGCTGGCTGAGCGAGATCAGCTCCTTGATGGCATCGATGGTCAGGCCCAGATCGCGGCCATGGCGGATGAAGGCGAGGCGCTCCAGATCCGTCTTGGAATAGCGCCGCTGATTACCCTCACTGCGCTCGGGCTCCGAGATCAGCCCCATCTGCTCGTAATAACGGATCGTCGGCACTTTCACGCCGGTCCGCTTGGATAGATCGCCGATCGTCAGCATCGCTTGGCCTCCAACACCTCTAGTCTCTATAGCAATATATGCGGTCGTCGGTGAGAATTGCAAGGCCAGGTGGCCGCGGTAGCTGGCCGGGATACTTCGCCGACCACCTCATCGCCCGGTCATCGCCGCAAGAAGAAGAGGCTTTCAATCCATCGTCATAAATAGTATACCCCCCTATATTATAATAGAGGTCGCAATGTCCCATACCATTCGTCAGCAAGCCAAGCTCCTCTCCCGCATTCGCCGCCTCAAGGGGCAGATGGAAGCGGTGGAGCGGGCGCTCGAGGCAGAGCGTCCCTGCGGGGAAATCCTGCAGCTGCTTGCCTCCATTCGCGGCGCCCTGACGGGGCTGACCGGTGAAGTGCTGGAAGACCATCTGCATGAGCATGTGCTCCATGCGGAAAGCGAAGAAGCCCGCCGGCAGGCGGTCGATGAGATAGCCGACGTGCTGAAGACGTATCTGCGGTGACAGGTTTCAGGCGTTCAACGAGAGAGTGATGTCATGAGTATTTCCTCCGAAATGGGCCACAGCCATGTCTTTCTGGGCTCCGATCACCAGCGCAACGAACGCCGCATCTGGCTCGTCATTGCGCTGACTGCCGTCATGATGGTGATCGAGATCGGTGCAGGCACGATCTATGGCTCGATGGCGCTGGTGGCTGATGGCTGGCACATGTCGACCCATGCCAGTGCCATGCTCATCTCGGCTCTCGCCTATCTCTATGCGCGCCGGCATGCGCACAATGCGCGCTTTACCTTCGGCACCGGCAAGCTCGGCGATCTCGCAGGCTTTGCCAGCGCCATCGTGCTGGCGGGGATCGCACTGATCATGGGCTGGGAGAGCATTCTGAGATTACTTGATCCGGTGGCGATCAATTTCCGCGAGGCGATCGCGATTGCCGTGCTCGGCCTTGGCGTCAATCTGGTCAGCGCCTGGTTGCTGCGCGACGATCATAGCCATCATCACCACGGTCATTCCGGCCACGGGCACAGCCATGGCCACGCACATGATCATGACCATCATCACGATCATGACGACGGCCATCATCACGACCATGGCCAAAAGGGTGGCAGGGATAACAATCTGCGCTCCGTATATGTCCACGTCATCGCCGATGCGATGACCTCGGTTCTGGCTATCGCTGCGTTGCTGCTGGGCAGTCAGTTTGGCTGGACCTTCCTCGATCCGCTGATGGGTATTGTTGGCGGCCTGGTGATCCTGCAATGGGCCTGGAGCCTGCTGCGCGCCTCCGGCGCCGTTCTTCTTGATTTCATTCCAGCGGGCGAGGATCTGCCGGGTGAGATCCGCGAGGCCATCGAGACCGCCGAAGACCATATTACCGATCTCCATGTCTGGCAGGTCGGCCCCGGGCATCACGCCGCCATCGTCGCAATCGCAACACCCGTGTCGCGCGAGCCTTCCTTCTACAAGGAGCGGCTTGCCGATATTCACGAACTCTCGCACGTGACGATCGAAGTTACCGTCGACAAGGCGGCATAAAATCCGCTAGCAATCGGTGCGGACAGAGGCTTGCCATATTCCTCGCATAGCCCAAAATCTGCCCGATTCTGCTGGAGGCCCCTCGCATGCCCACATTGCTCACCCGCCGCCGCCTCATGGCAGGCTCGGCGCTGCTTCTCCCCGCCCTGACGCTCGGCCCCGATGCGCTTTTTGCTCAGGATAGCGGTGCCACGCCGCAGACGCCGCCCGCAACGGATAGCTCGCCGGCACCCGATACCAGTGGGCAGGGAACGGAAGGTGGAGCGCAGGACAATTCACAGCTCTCCGACGATGTCGACAAGCAGCTTGCTGATCTCGAAAAGAGGACCGGCGGCCGCCTCGGCGTCTCCGTGCTGGACACCGAAACCAATATTTCGCTCGGCCATCGCGAGGAGGAGCGGTTTCCCCTGTGTAGCACCTATAAGGCGCTTGCCGTCGGCTTCGTGCTGGCGCGCGTCGATCAGGGGGTGGAAAAGCTCGACCGTCGCGTCACATACGGCAAGGACAAGGTGGTCACCTATTCGCCGGCAACCGAAAAGCACGCCGATGCCGATGGGATGACCATTGCCGAGCTTTGCGGAGCCGCGATCACCTTGAGCGATAATACGGCCGGCAATCTGCTGCTCGACAGCTTCGGTGGCCCGGCGGCGCTGACCTCTTGGCTGCGCACGACAGGCGATACCGAAACGCGCCTCGACCGCAACGAGCCCGATGTCAACCAGGCGGTAAAGGACGACCCGCGCGATACGACGACGCCGGATGCTATACTGGATACGATCGGGCTGCTGACGCTCGGCAACACGCTGTCGGAAACCTCCCGGGATCAGTTTGTGAACTGGCTGGTCGCTAACACCACGGGCAATAATCGCCTGCGCGCGGGCCTGCCGAACGAATGGAAGGTCGGAGACAAGACCGGCACCGGCAACAACGGCTCCTATGCCGATATCGCCGTCATCTGGCCGCCGGAGCGTGGCGCGATCCTCGTCACGACCTTCGTTGCGGAGGCAACCGCACCTGCAAAAGATGTCGAATCCGTTTTCGCCGAGGTCAGCAAGATCGTTGTCGGCATGATCGGCCAATAGCGAGATATTGATAAAGAAAACAAGACGATACGAACGAGATGTGAATCAGCTTCGTATCGTCTTCATCCAACCTGGCAATTTGCTTAGACGAGCGCCAATGCCGAAGCCGCGCTGTCCGTTTCCTGATCGCTATCACCATCGGCGTTGCCGGCGCCCAGCTTCTGCTTGATCTCGTCGGCAATCTGGTCGTTGATCGCCTTCTGGTCGTCGGCCGACAGCGATTTGAAGGAATCTTCCGTCAGGCCGTGCGCCTCCAGATATTGCGCCCGGATCTTCTGGGCAGGCGTCATGTTCGCCCATTTGGCAAATTCGTCCAGAATATCCTGATCGGACTGCTCGCTTGACGATGTCGAGCCGCTTCCGCCCGACGCCGTCGCGCTATTCTGATCGCTGCCGTCGTCCGAGGTCGAGGACGCATCGCTACCGAACTGGCTGAGCCATAGGCCGGATGAAATGGAGGAGGGGACGCCGCTGGACGAGATGGAGGGCCCTTGCGAATCGTCCTGCTGGCCGTCGCTGTCGCCCGGCAGCGAGAAGGGCGTGCTATCGTCGCCGTCGCTGCTCTGCGAGCTGCGGATCGGCGTGCTGAAATAGTTTTGGGTGCTGCTGTGCACTTTCATCGTCATATCTCCCTATGGGTTGCGGAGACGATGACTCTGCAAGCCTGTCTGAGGCTTATGCGCTCAAGCTTCCTCAGGTGCCGCAGAAGGTCTGTAGCACCCGTTCCGCCGGCAATGGCGGCTCGCCATAGGGCGCAAAGGCGGGCTGATCCTCGTAAGGGGTCGCGAGCACCTTCAGCAGGGCTTCGAACAGTGAGAAATCACCATCGTCGACCGCAGCTTCGATGGCTTGTTCGATTCGGTGATTGCGGGGAATGAAGGCCGGATTGACTTTGCGCATCGCCGCCGTCCGTGCTGCTGGCGTCTGCGGATCGCGTGCGAGCCGCTCACGCCAGCGTTCGAGCCAAGGTGCCGCTGCTTGTGGGTCGTTGAACGTGGCGGCAAAATCGGTCACGTCCTCGTCTGCGGCGAGGGCGGCAAGCCGGCGAAAGGTGAGCGTGAAATCCGCTTCCTGCTGTTGCATCGTCGCCAGCAGCGACTGGATCAGCTCGAGATCGCCATCTTCCTCGTTAGTAAGCCCAATCTTGGCGCGCATGCCGGAAAGCCAATAGGCCTGAAAGCGTTCGCCATAGGCCTTGATGATGACATTCGCCAGCTCGATCGCCGTATCGACGGACGGATCGATCAGCGGAATCAGCGTTTCCCCGAGGCGCGCCAGATTCCATTGGCCGATTGCCGGCTGGTTGGCATAGGCATAGCGGCCGTTGCGGTCGATGGATGAGAAGACGGTGGCCGGATCATAGGTATCCATGAAGGCGCAGGGACCGAAATCGATCGTCTCGCCCGACACGGTCATGTTGTCTGTGTTCATCACGCCGTGGATGAAGCCGACATGCAGCCAGCGCGCGATCAGTGCCGCCTGCCGATCCGCCACGGCTTCCAGCAGTGAGAGATAAGGGTTCTCGCGATCTCTGATCTCCGGATAGTGGCGGGCGATGACATGATCCGCCAGCACCCTGACACTCTCGGTATCGCCCCGCGCGGCAAAGAACTGGAAGGTGCCGACGCGGATATGGCTTGCCGCCACGCGCGTAAAGATCGCGCCGGGCAGCACTTCCTCGCGGTATACGGGCTCTCCGGTGATCACGGCCGCAAGCGCCCGCGTCGTCGGGATGCCGAGCGCATGCATGGCCTCGCTGACGACATATTCGCGCAGAACCGGGCCGAGAGCGGCGCGCCCGTCACCGCGCCGGGAAAATGGCGTCGGTCCCGAGCCCTTGAGCTGGATGTCTCGACGCCCGCCGTTGCCGTCCTTGACCTCGCCAAGTAGGATGGCACGGCCATCGCCGAGCTGCGGCACGAAATTGCCGAACTGATGCCCGGCATAGGCCATGGCAATCGGCTGAGATCCCGGCAACAGCTCATTCCCGGAAAAGATCGCCGCCGCATTTTGCCTCAACGCTTCCACGTCGAGCCCCAGTTCACGTGCCAGCGCCTCGTTGAATTTGATCAGCTGCGGCGCGGTAACCGGTGTCGGCGCCTGGTCTGCGAAAAACTGCGGCGGCAGGCGCACGTAGCTGTTGTCGAAGGCGACCGGCGTCGCCCGAAGCGCGGTATCATCGTGAAGAGGAGAGCTCATATGCCTAAGGTAGGGCCGACAGGGAGGCGGCGCAAGGCGGTTGTTCAAGGAGGAGGATCACCCTTATAACTGGGAGAGGGCTTAGAGGGGGGAAATCATGCGCCTAAATCAAGTGACCGTGACGATGCCGAATCTCGATGCCGGGTGGAGCTTCTACCGCACCCTCGGCCTCAAGCCTATCGTCGATGCGCGCCCTCGATATGCACGTTTCGTCTGCCCTGACGGGGAAAGTACATTCTCGTTGCATCAGGGTGAAATGGGTGGCGGCGGGACGACCGTATATTTCGAATGCGACAATTTGGACGAGATGGTTGAAGAGTTAAAGGCGGCCGATATCAGCTTTACGAGCGGCCCGGAGGACAAAAGCTGGCTCTGGCGCGAAGCCGAACTTTTTGATCCAGGCGGAAACCGGATCATTCTTTACTTAGCAGGATCGAATCGTGTTGATCCTCCATGGCGAGTGAAAGAGCGATAGTGAAGGCGCCCTTAGCCCTTCTCCAGATCCCGCGCCATCTCCGCAAGCTTGCGCACCGTATTGAGATTTCTTGAGGTTCCCGCCTTCAGCGCCGGCAGCTTCAGTTTCGAGCGTCCGGAGCCATCGGGATAATGCACGTAGATTTCGCGGCCGGCGATATGCACTTCCTCGCCGCCCGGCGCGACGAGTTTGGCGAGGGCATCTTTTGGTGCCTCGTCCTGCAGGAAGGTCACCAGCAGGTAGTTCGGCTTGGCGTCGGGAAAGGGCGAGCCTTCCGCCACCCTTTCCAGAGTCTCGCGGCTGCGCAGGATCACGCCCGGGGATTTGCCCATCTTGGCGGCCAACGCCTCTTCAAGCCGGGCCTGCACCGTTGCCTCGTCTTCCCCGGTGCGGAAGACCACATTGCCGCTCTGGATGTAGGTGCGCACGTCTATGAAGCCGATCTCCTCGCAGAGCGCCTTGAGATCGACCATGGATAGCATGCCGGTGCCGCCGACATTGACGGCACGCAATAGAGCAACGAAGACGGTCATTCCTGCCTCCCGTCGTTGGCCTACATCTTTCCCGCGACCTTGACGGCGAAGGAATATTCGAACGCGACTTCCTCCAGGCGCTGGAAGCGGCCGGAAGCGCCGCCATGGCCGGCATCCATGTTCGTCTTCAGGAGAATGGGGGCTTCGCTCGTCGTCTTCTCACGCAGCCTGGCGACCCACTTTGCCGGTTCCCAATAGGTGACGCGCGGGTCGGTGAGGCCACCGAGCGCCAGGATCGGCGGATAGGGCTTTTCGCCGACATTGTCATAGGGGCTATAGGCGGCGATCTGCTCGTACTCTTCCTTGCTGTCGATCGGGTTACCCCATTCCGGCCATTCCGGCGGGGTCAGCGGCAGAGTGTCGTCAAGCATGGTGTTGAGCACGTCGACGAAGGGCACGGCGGCGATGATGCCGGCGAATTTCTCCGGCGCCATGTTGGCGACGGCACCCATCAGCATACCGCCGGCCGATCCGCCCTCGGCGATGATCTTCGCGTAAGAGGTGAACTTCTCCTGATTCAGATAGTCGGCAGCGGCGATGAAGTCCTTGAAGGTATTGGTCTTCTTTTCCATCTTGCCGTCTTCGTACCAGGCAAAGCCCTTGTCCTTGCCGCCGCGGATATGGGCGATGGCATAGACGAAGCCGCGATCGGCGAGTGACAGGCAATTGGTGTTGAAGCCGGCCGGAATGGTGACGCCATAGGCGCCGTAACCATAGAGCAGGCAGGGCGCGGAGCCGTCGAGCGGCGTGTCCTTGCGATAAAGCAGCGTCACCGGCACCGTCTCGCCATCCCAGGCGGGTGCGAAGACGCGGCGCGTCACGTAGTCCGCCGGATTGTGGCCCGAAGGCACTTCCTGCGTCTTCAAGAGGGTGCGTTCGCGCGTCACCATGTTGTAGTCATAGAGCTGGCTCGGCGTCGTCATCGAGGAATAGGAGAAGCGGATGACATCCGTGTCGTATTCCGCCGCGCCCTGCAGGCCGAGCGCATAGGCCTCCTCTTTGAAGGCGATGGCATGTTCCTCGCCGGTACGACGGTCGCGGATGATGATGCGCGGCAGGCCGTCTTTGCGCTCCAGCCAGAGGAGATGGCGGGCATAGGCGAGGTGGCTGAGGATCAGTGTACCCGGCTTGTGCGGCACGACCTCGCGCCAGTTCTCCTTGCCCGGCTCCTTCGCCGGCGCTTCCATGATCTTGAAATCCTTAGCGTCGCCGTCATTGGTGAGGATGTAGAAGGTGTCGCCGCCCTCGGTGATCTCATATTCGATCTCGGTTTCGCGCTCGGCTACGATCTTCGGCTCGGCGGTGAGGTCCGAGGTCGGGATGATGCGATATTCGCTGGTTTCGTGGTCGTGGATGTCGATGAAGATGTAGTCGTCGAGCAGTGAGCCGCCGACGCCCATGAAGAAGCCCGGATCTTCCTCTTCATAGACGAGCCGGTCGTCCGATTGCGGCGTGCCGATGATGTGATGGAAGATCTTCGAGGGGCGGTGGTTCTCGTCCTGCAGCGTGTAGAAGAAGCTCTTGCCGTCGGGTGCCCAGACTGCATCGCCGCCGGTGTTCTCGATCACGTCGGCAAGGTCCTCGCCGGTCTCGAAATTGCGGATCTTCAGCGTGAAATATTCAGAGCCCTTGTCGTCATAGCCCCAGATGCCATGGCTGTGGTCGGAGGAATGGTCGAGACCGGAAAGGCGGAAATAGGATTTTCCTTCGTTCTCCTTGTCGCCGTTCAAAAGCAGCTTGCGCTCGCCACCGTTGCGCGGCTCGCGGAAGAAGCGGGGCTGTTCGCCGCCGGTGACGAAAAACGTGCCATAGGCATAGGGGCCGTCCTTCATCGGTATCGAGCTGTCGTCTTCCTTGATGCGGCCCTTCATCTCGCCGAAGAGAACCTTCTGCAGTTCCTTCGTGTCCGCCATCGCAGCGTTCATGTAGGTGTTCTCGGCTTCCAGATGCGACCGGATTTCCGGCGCCAGGATCGACGGGTCCTTGAACATTGCCTGCCAGTTGTCGGCGCGCAGCCACGCATAGTCGTCGGTGCGGGTAATGCCGTGACGCGTGTCCGTGAGGGGCTTTTTCGGGGCGGCGGGCGGAGTGGGGAGATTCTTGAAAACTGACACGAGGAGCGCTTTCTCTGGAGTGAAAGTCGGATGTGAGGTGAAGAGAGAAATAGAGGGCGGCAGCGCGAGGTTCAAGCGGCAAGTCCATTCCTCAAGCTTCATGCAAGCGGTCGATATTAATGTTCCCCGAATAGGCAGGCTGCGGGAGACCGGATTGGGGCGCTGCCTTGATGAGACCACATTCTTTACCGAAGTCGGCATACAGTGCGTCGACACGAAGGCGGTCAAGGCCTTCCCTGATGGAACGAGCGCACTCAAATCCAAAACAATGCAAGGGACCGGTCTTCATGCTGAAACTCTTCGCCATCCTGATTCCATTGGCTTCTGTTGCCAGCTCCGCCTACGCCGTCGATCCGGCCATGAAGAAGCAATTGGAAAAGCTCGACCCATCGGAACGGATGGAGCAGGCATGCGATGCCGAAGCCATGAAACGGATCGGCACGGACAAGACCGGTTTCAAGCCGGACAAGGTGATTGCCTACACCTTCGGCGACCCCGCCATGAACCCGGATTCGATGAACGCGCCCGGCGCGGTCTTCCGCAGCAAGGGTGATTGGTACCATCTCTCCTACAGCTGCGTTACCGGGCCGAAACATATCCATGTCCGCGATCTGAGCTATCAGATCGGCGACAAGGTGCCGCGTGACGCCTGGCAGGAGCATTATCTCTACGATTGAGTTTTTCGGGACCGCCCGACGGATTACGCGGCGGCCACAGTCGGTCGTGCCCTCGTCCGGCAGCCTATCGCCGTCTCAACGCTTCCACGCGGGTGAGTTCCGATAGGATGTGATCCTGCACGTCGGACGGCTGCCGGCAGACGGCATCTGTCAGGTCGCGCAGCGTCGCTCTGATGCTGTGCAACTGATCGACCAGATCCATGACGACATCGACACCCGGTTCATTGACGCCCATCGCGCTGCTAAGGTCGAGGATAAGCCGGCCGCGCGCAATATCGGCGTCGCGGAAGCTACGCCCCTGATCCGTGACTTCGGGCACGACCCAGCCCTGGGATATCCAGACTTCCAGCACTGTGGTTTCGATCCGGAGGTGCAGTCGAAAGTCGCTCTCGTTCATCGCTTATCCTCCCATCGTCTTTCGGGGATCTTGCGTCTTGCCTGCTTCCCAATCGGAAACGAAGCGCGTCAGCTCGGGGTCCGGCGTATCCGGCAGGACTATTTTCAGCGAGACATATGCATCGCCATTGTCCTTGCCGCGCACCGGCGCGCCCTTGCCCTTCAAGCGCAGCACTTTGCCCGTATTGGAGTTCGGCGGCAGCGTCACGGTAACAGCGCCGGAGGGTGTGGGAACCCGGATCTTGCCGCCGAGCACGGCCTCGGTCAGCGAAATCGGCACTTCCATCCGGATGTCGTCGCCATCGCGGGTATAGAAGCGGTGCGGGCGCACATGCACGGCAATCAGCGCGTCTCCGGGCTTCCCGCCATTGAAGCCGGGGTCGCCCTTGCCCTTCAGGCGCAGCGTCTGCCCGTCGCGCGTGCCCGGCGGAATTTGAACGTCCAGCGCCGGCCCCTCGGGTAGGCTGATCTGCTTCTTTGCGCCGTTGATGGCGTCCAGAAAGTCGACCTCCATCGTATAGTGACGGTCTTGACCCTGCATCTGGGATTGGCCTCGGCTGCGCCGCGAAAAGAAGCTGGAAAACATGTCGTCGGCATCGCCGAAATCGGCAAAGCCGCCCGCGTTCTGATAGGGGCCACGCTGGCCCTCCTGCGCTGCATAATCGCGATAATAATTGCGCGGCGCCTGCTCGGCGCCGCTGCTGTCGATCTCGCCGCGGTCGAACCGCCCGCGCTTCTCCTCGTCGCCGAGAATGCCGTAGGCGGCCGAGACCTCCTTGAACTTTTCCTCGGCCTGCTTGTCCCCTGGGTTGAGGTCAGGGTGCAGTTTCTTGGCAAGCTTGCGATAGGCGCTTTGAATGTCCTTTTGCGGGGCGTCTCGCTTTACGCCCAAAACTTCGTAGGGATCGCGACTCATACATGTCTCTCTTCAGGAGCACGGAAAAATACGCAGATAGTGTTACGCCAATCTCATATCAATCGTAGCATAGACTGATCCGGCACGCTGACAATGTCCGCGATTACCACCTAAGTCATTGATTGTACGTCGATCTATCCCGCGAAATGCACCTAAAACCTGAGTTTCGCACCTGTAACGATAGCCCGGTTTCTTAGAGCTATCTGTTAACAAGACAAACAAAAACCCGCCGGTGAGGGCGGGTTTTGATAAGGCTGGCTTTCTCGGATCTTATTGATCGACGTCGTGTCGATAGTAAATTCTCGATTGGCAACTTTTGGCGTCTATGGCCGGAACGATGTTGCGGTTGTTGAGCTTGCGGAACATTTCGGTCGGCTTTTTCCCATTAAGTTTTGCAAGTGCTGTGAGTGAAATATGGCGGCGATTAAAGTCCGTCAGCAGCTCCTTCGTCGTAAGCAAGTGTGTCTGCTTCCGATGCTGAACGGGCTGAGACTTCAGAAACCCTTTTCTCATCAGCGCCATCGCGTCCGCTTCGCAGACGTCGATCTCTTCGGCCACGTCGTAGCAAGATACCCAACCTTGATCTGGCCCGTCAGCTTTGGCGCGCAGCTCCTTTGTCGAGACGTGAATCCCTTCGAAGAATTGATCAGGCACGAAGAACACCTGTTCGAGTTTGCCGTCGGCGAGCATTTCGATAACATCGTCGACAAAGCACAAGCCTGGACCCGCTGCTTCGCAAATACGACGCATGTCCGGCGTCTTGGTCTCACTTGCAATGCGAGTGAGTTTCGCAAGCAGGTTCTCCGCCTCGGTGATCGAGTAGAGGCGATTGATACCTGCGGGGTCCGGACGCGGCTTCAATGCATTCGGGCCTTGCTTTGCGAAGATCGCAGTATTCCGCAACCGCTCCAATCGCATGCGCTTCACTAGATCCATACGTGGCAGCAACTCCTGGCGTGGGAATGCGCGCTCGGCCAGTTCTGCATCAAAAACGATCCTGCTGTGAGCTTCACGGTGAAAGCCGCTCTGCGGAGGAATGAAGCCCTCTCGGGTAAGGTTACCTTCGGCCACGAGTGGGCTGATGCCGTACTCGCGTGCGAAAGAAATAACGCTATGCCACCGCCGCTTTTTCGGTGATCCCAAGAACGAATCCGTTGGACCGATAGGCAAGGCGTCAGTGGCGACGTCCCGAAGTAGATCGCGCAGACCTTTGTGGTCGTCGTCCTGATGGTTGTCCAGATAGCGGTAGAGGTTCCCAAATAGATGCTGGGCGCCTTTGGGACGCGACGAATGCCAGAACGCACTTGTCAGATTTTCGAGGTGCCACCGAAGACTGCCTGCGGTGTCCCCGATCAGATTAAATCCGCGTTCACGGACGACCGCCAATTCTTCAACAGAGGTGGGAACATGCGCATCGGGACCGCTCGCATCGAGGACCCCTAACCGTTCGCAAAGCTGCTTGGCCACGTAGTAGGGAAGCGCATCGAGATCAGGAACGGGGTCGGCCTCGTGATCGAGACGGGCCGCGAAGTAGCGGTCTGACTTGGAAAGTTCAAGCGGCTCAACGCGACTGGCTTTGAACTCGACCATCGAAATTCGCTCGGAAACAGCCTTCACGAACTCGCGGCGCAGTTCATCCGGACCGCTGGCATGGTCCAAGACGACTCCATGCTTGTGGCAGCCCGCAACGTCCCTGATTGTCCAAGAGAAACGTTCGAACGGACGAACGACCGGACGGCCGGTGCGCTTATCAATATCTTCCATAACGCAGAGCGAGCAGAAGCGAGGTGCAGATCGTGATACTGTGCGGCCGCTGACAACCGAACCCCCAACGTTGATGCTGAACTTGTCATGCCGGTGGATCGACGCTTTTGCGAATGTGTCCGCCGACATGCCCGTATAGGCGCTGAGAGTTTCGTACACGGGATCGCTCGGCCGGTCGAAGCCCATGTAAGAGATCCCAAGATGCCGGACCATGGCTCGGGCATTGCCCGAGCCATTGATCGCAGCAAGACGAGCGATGATGCTGAAGATCGTTTCGGAGGATGCGACCTCCACAGGCTTCAACATCATTTGCCACCTCGTTTACGGTTGCGCTCACCGGCTTCGATACGCGCATCGGCGACAGCCTGGCGCGCAACCAGTTCCGCAAGCGGCACTACAGGCGTCAGGTCCTTCCAGTCGGCAGCCAGGAAGATGTTGTGATGCGGCTGGCATCCTGTCAGGAAATCGTAGCACTCAACGAAGTGCGCGAGACCGACAACGTCCGATCCGACTTCGATCGCAAAATCACAGGCCGTACGAACCAAGTCGATGATGGTGCCGAAGCCACCTTCGGAAGCGTGGATCAGGCGGTGCACGAGATCCTCGGTCAAAGCCTTGCGAACCTTCTTGACCTTGCGCCCCCCTACAACATCTTCCACCTCCATGTCCTGCAGAAGCGCCCCGTCGACCTTCATGCCGGCGTGAGTTTCGATAATGCCCTGTGCAATGACGCGAATGCGTTCGAGGTCACCGGGGAAGGTGACGCGCTCGAGTTCCACGACCAGGCTGCGGTTGCGGAGCTGGGGTTCGTGCTCGATGAACTTGGCTAGGGCGGGTACGCCGGCCAAGACGAGGTGGAGCGGCCAGTCTTCGATCTGCAGCAAGCTCTTGAGGATGTCGGCAAGGTTGCGGATGGTCGCCTTGTCGGTCTCCTTCAGAGCATGCTGAGCCTCATCGATGAAGAGCACCAGCACCGAGTACTCCTTGAGCACACGCTTCGCCAATTCGAAGAGATCGTACTCAGGAATGCGATCAGCATTGATGAGCGGATAGCCGGTCGCCTTGATGATCTTGGTCGCAAGCAGACGCAGCTTTAGCGGCTTGGGCATGTCGAAGTAGATCATGGGGCTGATCATTTCACCCTCATCGTTGCGATAAGGCTGAAGCTCCGCGCGTTTGAGGAGCGTGTTCTGAAGAGCCGTCGATTTACCGGAGCCGCTTTCGCCAATGACAAAGAGCGCGCGGCGACGACCAGAGGTGCCGTGCACGGATGCCGCAGCGTTCTCGACGATCTTGGAGACGGCACGCTCGACACGCTGGTGGCGGTCGGAAGTAATGTAGGCCGAGTAGAGACCGCCGCGCTTCTTGGCGCGATCGGCGGCTTCTGGAGTGAGGACCGACAGCAAACGCGCGGCGGCCTTGTTGAAGAAGTTCTTGGCGTCAAAATTGGTCATAGCGTAGCCCTCCTTTAGAGCTGGATGTCGCTGGCAGACTTGATAGTGACCGGGGCCGCGGAGGCGGCAGCGATCGGCGCGGGGGAGACGTAGCCGGCGATGCCGGTGATCGGATCGACGGTGAGGATTTCATCGTTGACACCGGGGATGCCGTGCATCAGCGGATCTTCGGCGACGATGAGCGGCACCAGGATCGGATCGCGGTCCTCCAGATCATCGATGAGCGTGATCGGGTCGAAGTAGCGGAGCTGGAGCTCTTTCATCTTGACCGCATCCATCGAAACGGTCGCAAGGTTGGCGCGAGCGCGGGCCGCATCGCCGGCGAGACGCAGGCGGTTGACTGCGTCGAGCATCGTGGAGAGATGAAGCTTGCGGTTTTCCGCATTCTCCAGTGCGACTTCGCGGCATGCACCCGTCCACTCCCAGATCGACAGGTCGTTCGGGATGGCGGCGGTCGCATCGACGCTCAGCCAGCCGGTGCCGTTCCAGACGCTGATCGTTTTCAGGTCGTACGGATCGACACGGATATCGACCGTGGCCTTGGTCTTCATACGCAACGCCTGGAGTTCGCGGGACTGATAGTAGATCCCGAAGCTTTCGACGCCGTGGTCGGTAACGATGCGCGTAACCTTGGAGCCGAAAATATGGCGGCGAATGCGCGACGGAGGCGGCGGCATGACGCCGTACACCTTGGCCAGACGCATCCAGGCGTTATGCGGCGTCTCACCGGAGAGACCCTCGTGCGGGACATGATGATAGATATCGATGATTGCCTGGCCGAGGAGCGTGTTGACCTCGTCCATAGCCAGCGTCACGCGCTTCGTGGGATCAAGATCGCCCTTCTCGAAGATGTCGCCAAAGGTGCGGCCTTCGAACCAGTGCATGAACTGCTTCGAGAAGGTTTTGAGAACCGACTCGATGGCACCACGCATCTGGGGGCGGCCGGCCTGCGGGAACATGTGCATCATGCCCATGGCGCGGGTGACCGAACGAACACGGTAGTTGTTGAAGGCGCCGCCGTTATCGGTCACCAACAGCTCGGGCGTAAGATGATACGGCCACAGCGAGGTCGCACCACAAAGCTTGGCGAGATAAGCCTTGTCCGTCACCATCATCTCGATGGCATCGATGGCATGCTGTCCGTCAGCAGCGCCCTGCACAAAGCGTAGAGCAAGGATGCAGCGGGTCGCCACGTCAATTGCCACAATGACACGCATACGCGTCGATTTCAGCTTCGCGCGCTGCTCGGCAGTGAGATGGGCGACCATGCCGAGCCAGCCGACCCACTGGAGCAGATCGATCGTCCACTCGTCCATTTCGACGCGTTCGCCGGGGCGCTGGACATCGACCCCCTTGGAGCTGATCTGGTACTTGCGCAAAGCAACATCCATACCCTCGCGGGCCTGGCAGACATGGAAGCCGTCCATGTCCTTGATAAGCTTTTCGAAGACCTTGCGGGTCGGCATCTTGTGCGGCAGGAGAGCGTTGGCTGCGCGGGCCGCGTTGAGCTCGTGGAGCTTAGCTTCGAGCTCGCGATAGAGCACTGCCATCGTCGGTTTGCGCGGATCCGCAAACTCAGCAGCCTTCTCCATCCAGACCAGCATGTCGCCCGCATCATGCACGCTGGGGCGACCCTTGGAGCCGCTGCAGCGTTTCACGAGAGACATGGGTTCGTAGCCGCCTTCGATGTAGCGCTTATAGATACGACGGAAATGACGCTTGCCAGGCAAGGTGATAGTGGTGCGCTTGCCGGCACGCTGCTTGCCGTCCAGCTCGGCCTGGATGAGCGGCATGATGCGGTCAAGCGATTCGTCGCTGAGCGAGACGCGCGGCAACTTGCGGTCGGCGCGGGCTTCTTCCTTCATGCGAAGTACGATGTCGCATGCCGCCGCGTAGTAGGTAACACGGGCCTGCTCGTCGTCTGAGAGATCGACGACGCGTGCTTCATCGAAGCGTGCGCGAGACTTTGCGCGACCTTCGGCGAAGTGATCCTGGTCGAAGTCCAACTTGCCGGAGTGGACGAGATCGTAGATCTGGTCGTGCGTGAAGAACTCGCGCATGGCCGTGTTCTCGCATGGGACGAACACCTGCCCGATATCCGTCACCTGGTATGTGCGGTATTTGGTCTTGTCGATGATGATGAGCGCCGTCGGTGCGAAGTAGTAACGCTTGCTGGCGTCGACGAAATTGCGGGTAAAATTGGTCATGTCTGATCTCCTTTCGATCAGTTGATGTTCAGGGAAAGAGCTGGGTGGGCGGTGGCCGCGAACGGCATGCAGGCGTTGTCCAAGAAGGGCTTGCGACCGCGGCCGTGGTAATCGCCGAAAGCGTTGCGTCCGACCGGCGAAGTGAGCGAGCGCAATTCCTCCTCTGCTTCCTCGAATAGGTGCGGCCAGATCGAACGGCGGCGGCGTTTCAAGTTCTTGGAACGGGGGCGGGGCGTTTGGGCGCGCAAACTCTCCCAAAATTCTTCCAGGCTCTTCTGATCACGCATTGCTTTTGTCATCCCGTCAGCCTCCGCGTCGGTCATGCCGGACGAGCGGTATTCAACGCCGCCTTCGATGGTGCGGATCGCGGTCGAAGCAGCGTAGCTGGACGGAGAAACCGTAGGCAGGCTGGCAGTTTCGATGAGCAGATTCGTCATGTCTGATCTCCTTTCGATCAGTGAATGTTGATGATGAACTCGAGCGACTGAGCCGCCTTGGCGCGGGCGCGCTCGTATTCGCGCAGAGCGCGGCGGAAACCATGCGGGCCGGGCAAATCGTCGTTCGCGGTCGTGAAGCCGGAATTGAGGAGCACCGTCTTGACCTTCTTCAGAAAGTCTTCGAGCAGATCGTCGCAGCGGAATCCCTTCGGACGATTTGGGTCGTCCATCACCGAGCTTTCGAGCGTCAGGTAGATGCGGCACGCCTGGGCGAGGATCTTCGTGCTGCGTGTGAACGAGGCCTTGGTCTGAGCGCCGTGACCGACGCCACGCATCTGTTCAAGCATGCGAAGAACGGCGGTGCCGTGGATGAAGTCGGCCGAGCTGATGGAGTGCGTAGGCGTAGTCATGGAAGGATTCTCCTGTCCGATGGGGGAATTGGTTTCCGAAGCCGCCGGAGCGGCTGCGGACTTGTTCGGGGCGGCGCCAGCGAGGCGACGAAGCAGGCGGGAAAAAGCGGTCATTGGGAGCACCTGTTAGTTGGAGGTTGCGCGGCGGAGGAAGGAGAGGTCGTCGATGCGGCCTGTACCGACGGGAACCAGGACGGCTTCGTCGATGAGGTTCCAGAGCGCGATACGGCGGCCGGCAGAGCACTTCGCGCCCTGGAGAAGATCGTGGAAGCGGACCGAGCCATTGGTTGCGGAGACCAGTCCGAACGCCTCGAGGTATTCGGACTGATTGCGCATGCGTCGGGCATGCAGCTTCCAGCCGGCATTGAACGCTGCGTCGTGGTTCGCGTAGACTTCGGTGACGAGAGCGACGCGATCAGCGAAACCGCCGATGCCCTGGGCCTGCACCGCCGCCAACGTGTCAAGAATGCCGGAGCTGCGCACTTTCGACACGGGCTTGACTGCGACGGCGATACACGTTCCGTCGGCAAGGCGGATCCAGAAGTCGAACGTGGTCTCGTGAACCTCGCCGTGCTGATCCACCCATTCGACGCGTGGCCACTGGTCACGGATTTCAACGATGTCGCGGCGGCTCATCGCGATGACGATGAAGCGGCCCTCGATCGTGCTTTCCATCACGAGCTGGCGGTTGAAGTCGGCATAGTTCATCGCGCCGCGGAAACTTGCGGTGCTCACGAAATCTACGTCGCGGGTGCCGGTCGTCGAGCCGGGCTCGATCCACACCTCACCGGTGGGGGAGCCGTCCTTGGGCATCTGAATGACGCCGAAGTGGTTGCGGTCCGGTACGAGGTACGTGGTCGTATCGGGAATGGTGTTGTCCATAGTGACACCGGCACGGGTGTAGAGCACGCGCTTGAGCGCGGCTTTGGCCTTACGCATCAGGTTCTCCATCAAAGTGGCGAAGGAATTGAGGATGGTCGTCGAGCGGAGGCCGCCAATTGGCAGGCGTCCCTCTCCGGGATTGCGCTCCGCACTCGGCGCGAGCGGTTTTCCCGGACTGCGTTTCGCTCCGGTCGCGAGACCGTGGTCTAGGGTGGTGCCAAGGGCGGTTTTGGTCGTCGTGTTCATTTCGTGCTCCTTTCGAGGGCGCAGTTCTCCCGTCGCCGGAGTGGGCCGGACGCTTGAGGGGAGGTTTTGAATGGGGAGGAGATCTAGCCGGGGTCGGCTAGCAGTTGCGGCGAAGGCGTATCGTGCGATCCGGCATCATCTCGAAGGCGGCGAGTACAGCCTGCATGACGACAGCCTCGAGCTCCTTGGAGCGGATCGAACGCTTTCCACCCTTCGTCGCTGCGGTCTGCGCCGCGCCCGCGCTTTTCACGCGCCGACGGAAGGTGGTCTCCGACGGAACGATCGCGATGCCGAGACCTTCCTTTAAAGCCGTCCATTGGAGCTGGCGATGATAGTCACGCACGGACTGGCGACGGGCATTCGTCAGGCATTCCGAGACTGCCTCGTTGAGAAGCGCCAGCATCTTCTCGCGCGTCTTCTCGACGTTACGACGCTCCAGACGAAGGCATGCACGAGCAATGCGGCGATGAACTTCGGGCGGGGTCGGCTTTGCGAAGGGAACATCGGCATTGGCGAGGTTTAGGTGCGTAGTCATTGGCGCTCCTTTCAGGACGACCGTGGTATTCAGATGGAAACCGTCCCCGTCAGGCAGGCACGGCAAAGGGCATGCGTGTTCGTTCTGCGACACGGCAGTTCTCCTTGCAGGATTGGGATCGGGGTAAGTTAGAGGACGTGCAGGCTACCGAGCGGGGCGCGGGAGACCGTGCCAACTATTCGATCCGCCTTTGCAGCCAGTTCATGAGCGAAAATCGCCTTGACGAATTTCGGATTGCGAGGATCCGCGACGAGTGGTTCGCCACCGACGCGTGAGGCAGCAACATTGCGGATCTCCACCGCGAAGTTGGACCATTCCCGGAAAGTGGGAACGCGTTGGGGACGACGGCTGAGACTTGCAATGAGGCGGATCCGCATCACCACTTCCTGGTGGCGCTTCGCCGACGTCATATTGCGTTTCGTTAGTAACTGCGAAATCTCGGTCAGCATGAGGACGTGCGTGCCACTCACACGGCGCCCAAACCGTGCTTTCAGGAACTCGACAAGCGCTGGCTTGAACGTGTCCAGTTCAGTGATATCGAACATCTTCATCTGCGTACTCCTTACAAACCGCGATGAGCGTGTTGCTCAGCGTTGAGGGATTGGTAGCAGTGCATTTGCCTGCTCGTCTACAAGGAAAAAGCCAGCAAATTCCGGTCTTTAACACCTGTTGCATTGAGCGATGCAACAGGTTTTCGGGCCCAACGAATCCATGTTCGTTTCTGGGTTTGTTCTTTTTTGCGCAGGAGTTTAGGAATTTATTCCTTTGCCGGTTTCTTGGCTCAGGACGAGGGGGTTTTTACCCGCGACCGCGCGATCAGTTGGCCTGTGAGCCTATCGCCCGAAACGGGCTATGTATTCGCGCTATCTTCATCGGAAGGATCCGTGTGTTGAAGAACTCGCGTATATAAGGACGCCGACTGTCGCGGGCGTCAATGTCCGCATTTTAGTAAAATTTTAACTATGGTTAACGCGGCGATTTCCCGGCAACCCGATCAGGGGCTGTTCGCCGCTTTGGCTCGGCGGAGCGATAGACAGCTCTAACTCTTGATACACGCCGAATCCGTTTGTCTCATGCGAAGCACCCGGCGACGATTCTCGGATATCCAATCGAGACGAGGGCTTACGCAATGTACATCGAGAACAGATTCCGCGAGATTGAAGATGCACTTCGGCCGCTGCTGAAGGTGCTCCGCCTGGTGCCAGTACGCGACGAGTACGGACCGTATCATCGGATTTCGTTTCATCGACCGGGCGAGGGCGATTGGCGATCGCCGGTCATGATCATGTTCCCGAACGAGTATCAGACGCAAAAGGCCGAAGCGGAGTGGGAGGATGCCTATGGGGGGATCCAAGACTTCTCCGTCTACGACATCGGAACGAACGGCTGGCAGGCGTATAGATCTCACGGTATCGCCCACGGTCCGATCCTTGGCGGCAAGGACGCAGTTTTGAACCGCACCGCTACGGACCTTCGTGACTACGATCTGCGGCCGTTTGCGAAGGAAGTGCCATTCGTGATCGACAACTCGTACCTAATCGAGGGCTGGGAGAAGCTCAATCAATCCATCTATAACTTTGGTGTCACGGAGATGGAATGCGCCCGAGACGAGACCGGCGAATCCTTGACCTTTGAGTATGCGGGGCATGAGTTCGTTCTTGCTTATCCGGAAGATGGGAACAAGGTTATTCTAACCGTGGACGGCGAACTCGCCGGCGACCCATTGAAGCGTGACCAGAATGCCATCCGAATGTTGTTGGTTTCGACATTCATGGACATCGATCGACGGTCTCGCCCGACTATCTAATCGATATCGTGGTCATCAAAATCGGAGTCATATGGGCCGTATGGGCTTGGGAGGCCGAACTCCCTGGCCCACGCTTCTCTTAACTCGATCGCTGGATGCACGACCTGTCGAAGCGTCTTGCGTGGCTTGATTGGAACTAGCCGGGGATGAATGCCATAATATGAGTTCCCGAGTTTGTATCCGGCTGGAATCTCCGGAAGCAAAGGCTCCGACAGTGCTTTGGCGAAGTCGACCGGCCTGCCGGTCAGAGACGAGTAAATCGCGAGACCTATCATCTTGGCAACTGCTGGCGGCATCGACGAGGTCCCATTGAGTTCCTGTTCCAACGTCGCCCCTTGAATTGCCCAGCCGTGAGGATGCCCTTGGATCGTTTGCATCATTTTGATGGTGAGAGGAATTAGCTCGCCCGTTTTAACTCGAGGGTCGCTTGAGAAGCCCAATCCAAGTTTGGCCCACTCCTCAACGTTCCTTTCGTCGTCCGGTCCTTTGAAAAAGGGAGGCGCGATCTGGCCGGCGCAAAGGCTCAGCCACGTTGAATACCGTCGCGCCGCCGATGTGCGACCAAAGTGAGAGAGCTCCTTTTCGACCAGCTCGCCGATTACCTCGGGAAGAAAGCGGCGCGGAGCATCGGAGAAGGCTGGAAGGATAGGTTTGTCTATACCGCTGCGCACGCCGGTGATCACGCCGATCGTTCTGGACTGGGCAAGTCCGAAGTGGGCGGTATCAAGTGCGTGCCATGCTACGTCGAATCCTTCCCCGGCAAGATCGCGCTCGATTTCCGCACGGCAATGCACGGCTTTGTCTTCCAACATTGATGAGTGGACTTCGAAGAAAAACGCCTTTGGTCGCACTGCCGCGGTGGCAGCCAGGGAGCGCTGATAAAAAGAGCGTTGGTAGTCTTCAGACGTGGAAAATGGGCGCCAGACCGGAAGCGCAGTTATCAAATCGACTTGTTCTGTACAAAGTTTCTTTAGGTGCCATGCAGCGGGTTCTGATGCCAACGGCCACGATGGCCGATTTATCTGCACTGTCGCGAACGCACTACGCCAGCTCTCGTACAACGCCACGGTTCTGTATCCCGCGCTTTGCAAGCCAAGCGCTGCGCAACCGATGCCCGCTCCGAAATCGATGAACGTCAGATCGGCGTTTGCACGGCTAACTGGCGCTCTCTCGGTCGAAAGTGGGACGGCGACTGAGCGGCGGCCTGCGAGAAATTCGATCGCGGGCCGGACATTGTGCAAGTGGCCGGCTGAATTCTCGATATCCTCCCGATACAGCGGCGAGGTTTCAAGCTTCCGCAGAGCATACCAAGCGAACGCGATCGACGCCTGAACGTCGTTGACGAGAGCCAGATCGATCATGCTCGCCAAATCGGCATGTTGGTCGCCAAACAAAATCACAAACAGGGTTCGGGTGACGTTTGCACTGGAACGTATTGGCTCTAACAGGGAAGCTTCAGAGCACGGCTCTTCACAATCCATCGATGGGAGATAAACCACCACCTCATCAAGGCACTTTAGCAACTTCGAAGCGGCGTCCTCGAGTGCCGCAGTGAGGTCCGGCCCCGCAATGCGTCCAGCCGTCTCGAGCGTTTGACTCCGCCGTACGTCGCGCGCTTCTCCAACGGGAAGCCGGGAAAGGAAAGTATCCTGGCCGAGTTTTTCAACAAGCTCGGCATCGACACTTCGGCCCGATTGAAGGCGTGAGAAGAAGTCGCACCTAACTTCCTCGTCGCTATCAACCAAGCGATCGAGCACTTCGGATTGTAGGCCGGCATCCACAGTCGCCTGGGCGTTGTCACCTAAGCATGCTTTGAGCGATATGGCGGTGGTGGCCTCGCGCGGCGACATCCCGATCTCCGATACCAGCCATTCCTTGGTTCGCTCTTTCGTCCATTCCTGAGTTGTTTTCGTGGACTCTACAAGTTCTGCGGTTTCAACAAGGCACCGGGTCAGGTTCGATCGTGCCTTGAGCAGCGCCGCTTTAGCTCTCGTAAGGCGTCTCAGCCGGGCGTCGGCTTCTTTTCTCTCTGCTTTCGCCCTGGACTTCTCATCAGATGGTGCGGTCATTGCGGTCTCCTGTTGGAGACCTCTTACAAAAATCACATTGCGCTTCTCCCAAAAGAAAAGCTCAAGTTGTAGTCGTCAAGGTCAAGGTTCGGTAAGTGGCAAGGGACTTGATCGTGCTGCGCGAAATCCGCGGCGCCGGATTCCTACTGTCTTCGTGCATCGCTGAAAGAGGTCCACGTATGTCTTCGGCCTCGAATTCCGCGACAACGCCCGCGGTGGATGGGACTTGACCTCCTATAACGCAATTTCGATATATGGTCCGCGCCGGCCGGCTGCATCCCTTCCTCTTTAACAGCGAGCTTCGATGGACTATCAGATTGATGTGGCAGATGACGTTCGCATGGCCGAAATCGAGGCATGGTTGGATGCGGAACAGGTGGCATACGATATTGCCGCGCGCAAATGGAATGAAAGCGATTGGCAGGAGCCTCATCCGGTCGAGGGGTTCCGATGCAATTGGGACTCCGTCAAGAGGGCTTGGCAGGAAGGTTCGTCAACAATCCATGTACTCATCGTCAACGACGCGGCGGTTGGGTTCCTCGATGGAACCAACATCCTCGAAATCAGGCCAGACGTGCGCGACAAAGGTTACGGCCGCATTCTAGCTGGTTTCATGGAAGGGTGCGCGCGTGCGGAGGGGCGCTCCGTCCTCGAGATCGAAATTGCGCCGAGAAGCGCCAAACCATTCTGGAAGCGCATGGGCTTCATCCCTGTTGAAGAAAGCCGCGTTGTGAACGGACTCTATGCGTTCAAAGTCTTGCAACGCAATTTCGCTCTGGGTCGTGGCGATCGCGTGCCGTACTCGATCTCGTTCTTTGAGCAGGAAGAGCGGTTTAAGGAAAATCCGACGCCTTTATCCGAACACGTGGGTGAGGGTGAGCGTCTGCCCGATGGTACGATTCAGTTGCCTGAGCGCGTCTTCTGCTTCAACCCGCTGAACCCGCGATACATCGACTACTTCGTGAAGGTTGAGGTGCACGGCGCGGAAATCCTCTACGACAAAGCCAAGTATCCGGAGAGCAAGAAAATCGGAGTGGAGTGCGATCTGGGAGGGATCTTCTTCATTGAGCGGATCGACCTGTGACGACCTAGTCTGATAGCTCCTCCCGCGTAGCGAGCATCAAGTTCGACTGTCGGCGACTTACTTCCGGACCGATTTCGTGCCGTTTCGGTCGGTCGGTCGCAGAGAGCACGTTGTCATCGTTCGCATTGTTGTCCATTCCCCAGCCGACGGGAGGGCCGAGTACCCATTCGTCTATCTGAGGGTTGTAGAGACCGGGCAAGGGGAAGTGGCGATCGATGAGCACGAAGTCCTTCACGTTCATCGAAGCAATTGGCAGGCCGTAGGCAATAGACATCGCCGCGATCATCGCGTCCGCGCCGAGCTTGATCTTCTCATTTTTGAGGTGTTCGCCCCATTTGTTTATTTTTGGTTGCGTTTCGAACAATTGCCTGAGGTGAGAGCAGGCGGCCATTTCTCCCAATATCCGCGATGCTGGCAAGTTCATCTCAAGGAAGTACATGCGCGTGTTCAAAAGCTTCTCAAACCAATCCAGAACAAAACATGCGGTCTCGGAATTCGAGCGCTCGCACAACCGTATTCCATACTCTATCTCGTAGACCGTCACCCACGATATGGCGACGGCTTCTGGCCCCAGGCGGCGGAACCAATTGATCAGCCACGTTGGCGGCTCGGGTAGATGCGCGATGCTGACAACGTTGGTATCGAGTATGACTGCGCCCATGATTTGCCGGGTCCCGCGTGGGTCGATCGATATGGACCTAGGCTAAGGCGTCGGCATTTGCTAAGTGTTTAATTATTGAGTCCTTGGAGACACTCGATGGAATCTCGGAAAATCTGGACCGCAAAAGACGCGCAAGGAGACTTCGAGCGACTGCTTGACGCTGCCAGAAAAGTTGGACCTCAAGAAATTCAGCATGATACAGGCGTTTATGAGCTTCGAGTGAGGCTCGATAGAACCAAAGGCGAAGCGGCCGACTTCCTTGCTCGGCGTTCCTAGCCACGGATTTTCTGCGCGTTCTGGTAAGGATTCGTTAAGCATGAAACCCGTTTCATCCTGAAATACGATACCTACGAGTTCATAAACCGACCGGTCGGTCAGTCCGCCCCCTTCAGCTTCAAATTCCATCTTATGCTTCGAATAGACCACAGAGCACCGTCCGGCGCCTGCCTGGTGGAAGATCAGTACGCCTGCCTAGTCTCCCGGCTTTATGGCAGGGGTGCGGCCAGCGCGACGGCTTTTGATGAAGGTAGCGATCAGCTCGGCGGTCAGATTGGTGGCCTGGTCAAACGAGTCAATCAAGTCGAAAAACCATTCGTCGGGGCGGGAGGCATCCGTTCCTAGCAAGTGAAAAAAGAGTGTAGGGGTGTCAGCGCGAGACCACAGGCCTGTTTTGATGTGCAGCGCGGAAAGATGTACGTATGACGAACCATCCTCATACGCTTCCGTCAGACCCGGATATTGTTCGTTGAGCTTGCGATGAAGAAAAGCGTCGGTGAGGGGGTGGTTGTCCCGTGATCGAAGCTTGAGGTAGCTTTGGTCATTCATCAGCCAAGTGCCCGCGGCCTCTACATCGGCAACCAGCGATAGCCCGAAGATGCGCATGGCGGTGTCGAGTTGAAGCCTTACCAGAGCGGCAGCGGCTAACGTGTTCCGTGTTCGTACAAGGGCGCAGAAAGCGTGGCTCAGCGACGCCGTCTTCTTGATTGCCCCAAGCGCGTACCATTCCACGTCTGCAATAACGGTACCTTGAGGGCCAAGATAGTCTGTAGGAAGGTCCGACAGAGCTCGTGCGACACTCTCAATCCTAGAAAGGCGTTTATCAAGGCCGACAGTGTCGGAAATCGTCGCGTCCACTTGGATCGCCTCCAGCGCTACGCCGCGCACATTATTCAAAAAAGTGTGACGAGAAAGCTCGATGCACAATGCATCTCGGTTCAACACGGCTTCAGTGTAAATTCAAGGCAGAACTTCTGTTGGCCGGTTGTGTGGCATGATCTCACCGCACAACATATTATCGCCGCTCTATTTTAAAATTCCAATTGACGCCAAGAATTTTGTTCGTATTTTGTTCACCATGATGATCGCTCTCCTACGAATACGTCGAATACGTTGAGTCCTTAGCGCCGCATGACGCGGCTAGGGTCAATCATTGTTCGGGTATCGTTATGAGCCACCAGCATTTTGAAATGCCGCAGGCGCTCCATGCTGCGTACAAGCATGCCATTTCCCAAAAATTCTACCCGCTCGGCACCGTGAGGTGTTCCGGCGACGTGATGTTCCGAACTCAGGGGGCACGCGATCTTGGTTGCCTTTTAGATGTCGACGACGACATCGTTGCGTGGCTGTGCCTCCCGATCGAGTTCCCGACGTGCGATGGCGTCCACGTCCCGGATTTCATGGTCGACTACAGAAACGGTAGGCGCGAGTTCCTCGATGCCTGCGATCTGGATGGAGACGCTGCTGTTTCCGAAGGCGCCGCCTGCAGTCACATCCACCACCGTTTCATTTCTCGCGGGGAAATTGAAGAAGGATGGCGGTTGGCGAACGCGAAAGACATGCTGCGCTACGCACATTATCGAACGCCCTTGAACGACAGGCTCCGCATGCTAGCCGTCTTGGACGAGGTGGGCTCGATGGCTATCGGTGATTGCATGAACCTCTTCAGGGAGGTTCAGCCGATGACCGGGATTTCGTGGATGATCCTCAATCGCCTGATCTCTGTAGATCTCGACGAGCGCATGCTTGGACCCGAGACGGTGCTCCGGCGTTTCGTTGCGGGAGGTCCAAGATGATCGACCACCGCAGGGGACCAAGCATGCAGCCAACTTTGGAGCGCCTTGCCTATGGTGTCGCTCTTAAGCACGCCGTCCGCCTCGGCGGAGGCGTCAAGGTGCCCGATCACCGGCAGCATGTCGTCGTGCTACGCCTCCCAATCGGGGCGAACTGCAAGGAGTACGAGAGGGCCGCGCTTGATCTCGTGTGGCGGACCACCGAGCTATCGAACGTCGACGCGGTCTGGCCACGGGTCGATCGACGCGGCAAGCTCCAACTTGATTTGGTGCTTGATGCCATGAACGGCCGAGGGTCATTTGTGATCATTTGGCCGCCGGGCCACGATCTGCCCGAAGAGTTCGACGTTGCGGCTGATCAAATCATCGACGTCGATCCCGTCAGGCCCTATCACCTCGTTGCGGCTGCAAAGTCATTGTCAGGGCAGGTTCTCGGACTCGCCGACGCCAAGGCTCTCCTTGATTTTCCTCTCACTTCGATGTTTGCGGCGCTGCGATTTGGCAGGCCAGCCGAGGATGCGCTCGCGCGATTGCGGCGGATGTCGCAACTTTCTGTCCCGAACACTGAGAAACCAAATCTGGAGAATTTGGTCGGATATGGCGACGCCAAAGTTTGGGGGCTCTCGCTTGCCAAGGATATTCGCGACTGGACAGAAGGTCGTCTTTCCTGGAGCGACATCGACCGCGGTTTACTTCTGAGCGGGCCGCCGGGCACTGGCAAAACTATGTTCGCCGCGGCGCTCGCGACATCTTGCGGCGCCCATCTCGTCGCGACTTCGGCTGCACGCTGGCAATCTGCGGGCTATTTGAGCGATACGCTGACAGCCATGCGCCGAAGCTTCGACGAGGCTATCTCCAACAAGCCGTCGATCCTTTTTCTTGACGAACTCGATGCCATCGGGGATCGCGCTCGGTTGGGGAGCGATGGGCACGAGCTCTACTGGACGCAATGCATCAACCTGCTTCTCGAACTGATGGACGGTCACACCAAGCTGGAAGGGGTGGTGGTCGTCGGCGCGACCAATCATCCTGAGGCGATCGACGCGGCGTTGTTGAGACCCGGACGACTAGATCGGCATTTGAGGATCGGGCTACCCGACCTTGGCGAGCGAAAGCATCTCGCACGGACCTATTTTGGTAAACATCTCTCGGCCAAAGATGTAGATAGCATCGCCGCGGTTACGGCGGGTTTTACCGGGGCGACATTCGAGCAGGCCGGGCGCCAGGTAAGGCGCGAAGCGCGGCGTTTGAAATCTGAAGTCAGCATCGAGATGATCATGCGTGCCCTGCCGCCGGCGCGAAGGCTTGAGGGCCCGCGACGAAGGCTGATCGCTGTGCACGAAGCGGCTCACGCCATTCTAGCCCTGCACTTGCAGCTCGGCACGCTGGACCATGTTGTCGTGCTAGACGCTGCCAGTGGTCCACAGCCGGTTGGTTTCGCCAGGCTGATGGTCAAGGACGACAACGAAATGGATAGGCAGCTCCATCTCGATCGAATTGCGTTCTATCTTGCAGGAAGAGCAGCCGAAGAAGAGCTGCTGGGGACGGCATACGTCGGAGCCGGCGGAGGTCAGGGATCGGATCTCCAGATCGCAACCGACATCGCCACTGAAATGGAAATCTCTTTCGGCATGGGCGAGGGGCTGTCCTATTTCGAGGCTGGCACGCCTCTGCTCCGAGATCGCCTCCGTAGCAGCAATCCGGATATCGCCCTACGCGTCGAGCGGGTGCTCGTACGAGAAATGGCACGAGCCCGCGAGATCGTGAGGCGACGCCGCGCGGCGATCGAGGTGCTCGCTGAGCTCCTGGAAAGGCGGGGACATGCCGAAGGCATGGAGGTAGCGAAAATCTTGGCTGAAACGGAGGATCTTGCAGCATGAGACCGCCGTGGAAGATGATCGTTCGCACTCTAAAGCAGAAACCACCTCCGGTAGCCCGTCCCGCAGTGGCCGCTGCAATCTTGGAAGCTGGAGGGGTGCCACTCAAACTAAGACTAGCAAGGCGCAGCCTCTACCTTCTGTCGGTAACAGCCGAAAATGGGTCCCCGGTCGTTATCGAGACAGAAGGTGGTTTTGTCTGTCTCATTTCTCTCGATGATCTAGCTGAAGTCATTGTGGAGCCGTCCCCGTCCTTAAAGGAGGTGATGGAAGGAGCTGGCGTCACGAGGCGGGCACGACGCAAGATGTCTGAGCGGCGCGGTACCCGGCCACCTTGATGAATTTCTTCAGTCGAGACCGACCAAGCGGAACGCGTGGATATCTAGCTGCGTGGACAACTCTGGCCGTGATCTGTCTGGCCGGCTGTTCCCAGATCACATTTTATTGTCGTCGCCGCGCCGTAACAAAACGAGCTCTTCTCGCGTAGAGCTGAGTATCGCTATATTCACGACGATATAGCGATCCAGAGTTAAACACCCTCAACGCGTCCTACGTCCGGGCGCAGTGGGCTACGCGAGGAGATCACGACTATGGTCAACAGACGTCACGTTCTTACCGGTGCGGGGCTCGGCATCCTCGCACTTCGCTTCGGTTTCACAGGCAGGGCCATAGCCGCGGAAAGCTTTGCCGTGTCGCATACGGATGCGGAATGGCAAAAACTGTTGTCCGCGGATCAATATTCCGTTCTCCGCAAGGAAGGAACCGAATACCCGTTCACCAGCCCGCTCCTCAAGGAACACCGCAAGGGCAACTTCGCCTGCGCGGGCTGCGAGCAGGACGCATTTTCATCGACCACGAAATTCGAAAGCGGCACGGGCTGGCCCAGTTTCTGGGTGCCGCTCGATGGTGCGGTGGCAACGACGACGGATACCTCGTTCGGCATGGCCCGCACCGAGGTTCACTGCAGTCGGTGCGGCGGTCATCTCGGCCATGTCTTCGATGACGGTCCGAAGCCTACCGGTCTTCGCTACTGCATGAACGGCGTCGCCATGACTTTTCATCCGGCTTCGGCCTGATCGCACAGAGACCATTCCATGATCCTCTTCATCCTTGCATATCTCGGCGGCGTCCTGACGATCGTCAGTCCTTGCATTCTTCCGGTGCTGCCGTTCGTTTTCGCCCGCGCTGGGCAGCCTTTCATGCGTAGCACCCTGCCCATGCTCGTGGGCATGGCGGCGACATTTGCCGCTGTCGCAACGCTTGCCGCCTTGGGCGGCGGATGGGCGGTACGGGCGAACGAATATGGTCGCTACGCGGCAATGGCTTTGCTTGCGGCATTTGGCATTGTCCTGCTGTTCCCAGCACTCTCCGACCGTTTGACGCGCCCCATCGTTTCGCTGGGCGCGCGTCTTTCGCAGTCTGCCGACAAGGATGCCCGGACGAGTGGATCGACAATCGTCTCGTCGCTTCTTCTCGGTATTGCCACGGGTCTCTTGTGGGCGCCTTGCGCCGGCCCGGTTCTCGGCCTCATCCTCACCGGCGCTGCTTTGCAAGGCGCAAGTGTCGGCACCACGCTGCTCCTGCTTTTCTATGCACTCGGCGCGGCGACCTCACTTGCCCTGGCACTGCTCGTCGGCGGCAGGGTGTACCAGGTCATGAAACGGTCCCTCGGCGTCGGCGAGTGGCTGCGGCGCGGCGTAGGCATTGCCGTCTTGGTCGCTGTCGTCGCCATCGGACTGGGCCTGGACACCGGATTTCTGACGCGGGCCTCCGTTGCAAGTACGGCGTCGCTGGAGCAACGCCTGATCGACAGTCTCCAGCCGCGGCATCCATCCTCGGTCGTCATGAGCAAGAATGATACAGGCGCCATGATGATGAGCGGCAACCCGGCCATGATGAGCGGGTCGAATGCGATGATGATGCAGGCAAAACCGAAGGCTGGCGCCGACGTCCTCCCTGTCGAAGGCACCATGCCGTCGCTCGACGGTGCCGTTCAGTGGTTGAACTCGCAACCGCTTTCTGTCTCCGCGTTAAAGGGCAAGGTCATCCTCGTTGATTTCTGGACCTATTCCTGCATCAACTGCATCCGCGCCATCCCGTACGTTAAAGCTTGGGCTGAGAAGTACAAGGATCAGGGACTGGTCGTGATCGGCGTGCATGCGCCGGAGTTCGCTTTCGAGAAGAACGTCGACAACGTGAAGAAGGCGGTCGGCGATCTCGGCATCGCCTATCCGGTGGCGATCGACAACGACTACGCCATTTGGCGCGCTTTCGACAATCAGTACTGGCCGGCGCATTATTTCATCGATGCTCAAGGGCGCGTGCGGCATCACCATTTTGGGGAAGGCGAGTATGACCAGTCCGAGAGGGTCATCCAGCAGCTCCTTGCGGAGGCCGGCAAGTCAAACGTGGCCGGCGATGTCGTTGACGTGATAGCGACGGGTGCCGAAGCAGCCTCCAACGCGAGCGATGTCCAGTCTCCTGAAACCTATGTCGGCTGGCAGCGCTCGGAGCACTTCGTCGATGCCAAGGGCACCACCAACGACGCGCCGCACGTCTATACCGCCGCCGAACCTCGCCTGAACGAATGGGGACTGACGGGGAACTGGACCGTCGGCGCTGAGAACGCGGATCTGAACGACAAGGACGGCAGCGTGTACTTTCGTTTCCACGCCCGCGATCTGCACCTTGTCCTCGGCCCCGGCGTCGATGGCAGGCCCGTGCGCTTCAAGGTCACGGTCGATGGGAAGGCGCCGGGCGACAGCCATGGTGTCGATACCGATGCGGATGGGAACGGCACGGTGACCGGGCAGCGACTTTATCAGCTTTTGCGCCAGCGCGGGCCAGTAGCCGATCATACGTTCGAGATTCGCTTCCTCGATCCCGGCGTACAAGCCTACGCCTTTACCTTCGGCTGACGGAGACTGCGCATTGGGCGCTCGCAAGGGCGGGGACAGGCTCACGAGGACTAAGCCTGATCCCGTCAAACTTAGATTTGTTATCGCGCACAGATCAAAGACGTGAGCGAGCCGGCGGACCCATCGAATCCTTCAACTAGCCCTGCCATTGCATCATCCATGAACCCTGACCGACGGCGCAGTCCCTTGGCTATTCCAAGACGATCTTCGACATTCTGCTCTTGACTGAGCTTGGCGGTCAAATCGGCTGTTTCGATCCTGACGCGAAACCCGCGAATGAGTGCAGACCACGCCGCATAGGTTTCGGTAGCGATTTCGTGGAACTGCCAGCCGCCACCCGGTTCGAGCTTTTGGACCAGGTCTCTTATCTGGTCTCGAAGCTCGGTCGTGTTCAATGGCGTCACGCGCCCGGTCACGACGAGGTTCAGGTAGTTGTATGTCGGTGCGGTCCGGCTCCGGTCGGCGTCCCTGGTGGGGAAGCGGCCCTCGTACCAACTGGGCGAGATCGCTGTCGATGGCCCGTGAAAACATACGGTGACGAAAGGATCCGTCTGCATCGTCTCGAACGCCGGATTTGCCACGGCAATATGAAACTCCAGGCTCTCAGAGCCATCGGCGCCAGTGCTCAAGGTTGCCGGCGCGTGCACAGCGAGCGGAGAGGTCGGGCCGTTGACCATGATGGTCGCAAAGGGGAAGGCTGAAACCATGGCTGGGATCAGGTCGGGCTCGTTGAGCTTGAATTCGGCGTAGTGCATGAATCACCTCGATCCGAGCAATGGTGATATCGCATCGATCAGGACGCCGAGCGCGGATGCATCCTTATCGTCATCGCCAGATGCCTCGAACTCGGCGAGTTCAATGCCGACGATCTGCTGTGCCGGAATTTTCTCGAATATGGTGCGCAGCGTCTTCGGCAGCAGGCCATCCCGCACGGCGTAGGCGGCAGGTACGAAGCCAGGTTCCATTGAATCCCAATCGATATGGATCCATACAGGGCGATCGCCGATAATCGACAGGATCGAGTCCGGATTAGTTTGCGTCGGTGAAAGGGATCGGACACCAGCGCGCTCGAGCAGTCTAGCTTCCACAGGATCGATATCTCTTGCTCCTGCAATTACGATCCTGGTGGGATCCACGCCTTGGCCAAAGCCGCTTTCCCAGAAACCACACACCGCGGCGAGGACCATGCCACCCAGGTATCCGCTCTCGGTGGTGTCCGGCGTATTGAAGTCACCATGCGCATCGATCCAGAGGATTGTCGCTTCGGGAAATAGACGCGCAACAACCGGCAATGTCGCCAAGCTCGCGGAGCAGGTGTTCATGGCCATCAATGGCGTGTTGCCGCGGCCGAAGATATCGACCACCTCGGTCTGGAGCTTGGACAGACTGTCGCGCGCGTCCGGCAGGCTGTTCGACCAGTCGTCCTGTTTGGCCGGTGACGGCGTTCCGATGGAGCACGCAGACAGTCCGGTTAGATCCTGAAGGGCCTTCGCCGTCTTGGCCGCGCCCGTGATGGCACCAGGTGTTCGGTCGGCGATGCGTCCCTGCGAAACAATTATCTCGAACGTCAAATCCATACTCCCTGCTTAAGCCTGCCGGCGGCCAGCCGCTGTTGCGCCGCTAAGGTGATCGCTATATTCCAACGGATATATCGACCAGCACGGCGGTTGCAACTCAGAAGTTTTCGGCCGCAAGCACATAGAGGCGTTCATGTCCGACCCGAAGATCCACCTTTTTTCCTACGGCACTTTGCAGTTGGAAAACGTCCAGATGTCGTCGTTTGGGCGGCTCCTCACCGGGCGACCTGACGCCATGCCGGGTTTCCGCAAAGAGATGGTAGAAATCACCGACCCTGATGTGCTCGCGAAGAGCGGCGAGCGGTTTCACCCGATTGTTATTCTGTCGGACAGCTACGGCGACGCGATCGCCGGCACAGTCTTCGATATCACGGCTGCTGAGCTCGAGGCTGCGGACGCTTACGAGGTGTCCGACTACAAGCGGATCGAAGTTGTGCTCGCCTCGGGCACAAAAGCCTGGGTCTACGTAAAGGCGTGAAGCGACACCGCCTCAGACTGCTCCCTCGCGGCCGGCGCCCGGCAGTTCCATCGTCATCAGGGCTTGTTCGACACAGATCAGATCGAGCGAGGACAACGTGAGAGCGGGACACCGGTTACGATCCACTTTTTGGATCGATAGAACCAAAAAGTGGATCGATAAACGCAAAGTTTTCGTCCCTTCAGCTCGACGCTCCTCCGTGCGGATAATGAAACCTTCTATAGCGTGGCGACATTAGGCATTTCTCTGCGCAGAGACACTTGAACGAGGAGGATATTTCTCTCCAGACGGGTGCCGAGACACGTCCAACACGACTACATCTATGAACGCTCGCAGTTCCGCCGGCATCGTTTCCTCAATCCGCGTGCGAAGATCACTCGCGGTTCGCAGATCGTGGCCGACGCGATCGGCGACTTTGACGTCAGGTCCAAACCAGAAAACCAAATACACGCCTTGGGACTCAGCATCGTGATGGGTGGCGTAGCGTTCGTTTAATTGCTCCGCGGCGGCCGAAAATAGTTTAGGGTGCCACTGCCCCTTTGCTTCAACCACGAGAAGACGGCGCCGTCCCTCGATCATTGCGGATGCTGTGAAATCACATCGATTACTGTCCGCCATGTGATGCTCGATCACGATTGGCATGTTCATGGCCGTCATACGGTGCCTCAGTACGTCCACAACGCGATTGCGCGCAGTGTTTTCGTCGACGTGCAAGTCGTCACGGTAATAAGTTTCGAGCGCGTCAGTCTCCGCAGTACGAAGCCAATCCTGAAGATTTTCCAGCTCTTCCACCATGAGTGCCCGCAAATCTTCCACGCTTGCGACGCCTGCGACGTCGAACAGCGATGAAATCTCCCTGGCAGTCGGTGCAGTAAAGCCTGAAAGCGCCAATTTTTTGAGAGTTTCCGCACGCATCGTCGATAGTGCCTCGTCGAAACCGGCGAACCGCCGATCGGCAATTAGTCGATCAAGCACCGGTAACGCGCGATCAGGAGCGTCGCGACTTATCCTCCAAACCTCGTCTCGCAGGAAGCGGTAGGCGCGCTGTTCATCTGGATCTCCTGTGCCCCAGGTATTGGGAAGGTGAACCTCTGGCCACTCCTCGACGAAAGCGTCGAGGATCTTGTAAATCTTTTCTGCAGAAAGGCCTGGCCAGCCCTTGTTCCCGTCGCTTAGGCGCCCGGCTTTGTCATCGATGGCGAAAATTGATTTAGGGTCGAACCTAAGATCGTCCCATCCGTCGTTATCCTCACTTTCAAAGAAAAACCTCCTGATCCTCCAGAAGCGCCTGTCCAAATGGCGATCGTTAGCTTCGGCAGCCATTTCGCCATCCGACCATGCCTCAGCACGCGCGCGCTCGCCAATCAGTGCCAGAAGGCTATGGCGATCTTTCGTCATTATAGCCAAGTTGAACAGTGTCTCCTGAGCAGAGGCGGGCATGTCTGGGAATCTCCACAACCATTCCCGCGCCAGTTCCGAACGAAACGTCGAGCACAATTGCGTTCTGACGAGCCACCAGACGTGCGTGAATCCTTCCCTCGGCCCCATCAGCCCAGGTTCTATGTAGCCCCGAGCAAAGGCCTCCACGTCGCTGACGGTTTTGAAAAGACGTTTTTCGAGCTCATGCTCGAATCCTTTGAATTCGCTTTCGTCCATCCAGCCAGATCTGTTCGCTTCCACATAAGCGGCAAGCAGAAACGGCGTGTCGATCCGGTCCAAAGCCCCTCCCTCACAGGAGTGGATCCAAGTCGATGCAAAAGCAGCGCGTGCGCCTCGAAGATTTCGCCCAACAGCGAGCTGGGCCAATGATGGCACGGCGAGATGGTGGAGACAGTTTTTTAGACAATTCTCGGCAATCACTTTTTCTCCGTTTGAATCGGAGAGGCTCGCTCGGTCGGAGAGATATCGGTTGGTGAAATAGTTGACCCATCCCCAGTCTCGACCGCTTTCTATAAGTTCACGTTCTTGAAATAGCTTCGCCTGATACTGAAGCTCTTGCTGCCTGTCTTTCCTCTCCCTCCGACGGAGACGTCTGCTTTTCGTCGACCGATCCTCTGCGAACTGCAGTCGGAAGCGCCTCTCTCGCCGCGCCCATTCCGCCGCGAAAGTCGGCTTTTGTGCTGCTTGCTCTCGCAGACGCCGACGGCGCTCATCCGGGCCTTGGTTCTCGCCTGAGGAGCGCGGCCGATGCCATAGGACAGCCCAGACATGCACGTTGTTGATTTCGAACGCGTAGTCAGTCAGCAATCGGTCATCGTCGCTCCTCAGCAACAATCCACTGTGGTGATGACCATCCCAAAGGCTCCATCGAATATCCCATGCTGTGTCAATGCTGTCGGCATTGATGAACGCTAGCCTATGTACATAGTGGCGAAGTCCGTCGTCGTTCACGAGTAACCGAATTGCGGCGTTGGTCTTGGCGTCTCCCTGATGTTCATACCAAAGCGCCCGGATCCACTTCCAAACATTTTGCGGATGGTGTGGACCCACTATGTCCGTGAAATAGCGGTCGAGCAGTCGTCCAGCGACAATGCTCACGCCGCGCCTGCATTGACAATCGTGGTTTGGTCGACCGCAAGAACAAGCGAGGTTCTCTGTTAGTCTATCTAGTTGAAGAGCTATCCGTTGGGGTGCGAACTTCGCCAGGACATTCTTGAGCTCGAATGAAGCCATCCATATGGCGTCGTCACGAATGCGACGTGGCGGCTGCAGGTGGAGAATGAGGACATCGAGAAACTTCGCGAACAGTGTGTCAGAAAACGCATCTGCTCCCGCTTCATGAACCATATCAACAGCCACGCCTAACGCCGCGGCTGTTCCTTCGTCGAGGAGTCTTTGAAAATCTGCTTCAGGCTCTTGTCCGGAAATTTTGATAAGTGCACGCGACGCCCAGACGCGCGTGTGCTGCGCTGCGGAGACGTCATGGAGTATTTTGCTAACTTCACCAACCAGCACTGTCGGACCACCGGCCACCACCAGGAGTTCCAAAAGCAAGTCGGTAAGAGGCGAGTTCACAGACAACCTGCGTAGAAGGCAGACCACATCCTCTGCCACCTCGTTGCAAAAGAACCCGTTGACGCTGAACTTTCGAACGTAATCGCCGCGCCGAAAGCCGGGGTTCATCGACGCCGCTTTTTCCAGCGCTTGGAGCAGGCGTCTTTTCGAAGAAGTAGCAAGTCGCGAAGGATCGCCGTTGCCCAGCACTGCGTAAGGATCCAACTCCACCGCTTTCCACTGGATAGCCTCAGAACCTACCGTTGCTAACCATCCTACCAGCCCCCTCAGTTCGTCGCGCACGAAGCCATTGGGTGCGATCACGGCGAGAATTCTTCGAAGTGGTAGTGGATTTCGAGCGTCCGATACCCGACCAACGATGTACCGCGCCGCGCAATATTCGGCGACGATCCGGTGGGCCGGTTCGTGATGGTCGGAGTGGGCGGTAGGCTTGAATAGTTTCGTATCCAGCGCTGCGAATGACTCAGTTACCTTGGAGTTCAACAGCAGCGGGAGGTAGGGAAACTCCGAGGTTGCTTGCTGCTCTTTCGTGGCTGTGCCCGATGTCCCCGAGAGTAGGAGCTTCGCCATGATTTCGGACGCGGCAGCGACGATGTCTTTCGTGGGCGCGCGCCTTTGACCAGCGATCGGTCCTAGCTCGAGCGCAAGCCTGTCGACAGCATCCTCGAATATTTGAGTTCTGGAACTGAAGCGCCGACCACCCTGAACAAATGCATCTGCGAGAAGCTTGAGAAACTGCGGATTGCCCAGCAAATCTGAAAGCCCGAAACGCTCGACCTCTTTCGAAAAGTCACTAAAGGATTCGCCATGCAGATGTGTGTCAAAAAGCCGCTTCTGCTCCTCGTCAGAAAACGCCTCGATTCTAACGATTATCGGGTCAGTGCCGAAGCAATCCCTGACCAAGCGTGTACGGTCTTCCGCCCATTCCGACGATCTACTGGCGAATACGACGCGACCGTCACATGCCTCCCGTGCCCGAACAATTATTTGGTCTACTGCCGACTGATCGATCCTCGCCGCTTCGTCCACGGCGTCAACAATCAAGGGTGTTGTCTGCGCGGTCCTAGAGCTATGGCGAAACAGGCTTGCCCGGACCGGTTTCACGCCCCAGATTCGACCCAGCTCGCCTAGCAGCTCGGTCTTACCCGCTCCTGGTTCAGCTAGGACGACAAACACCGAGCCGCGATCCAAAACCTCCTGCTCTGACAGGTGTTCGAGATCAATGACTAGGCGGCGGTTAATGTAGAAATCGACCATTGAATATCGATAGCCAATCGGCGGGCGCAGATCCATGCCGACCGAGCTGTCGGCCATGCCAATCAACAGAGCTTTTCAACTAAGAGTTCGAACGCAAGACCCCGTTAAGTCCGGGCCCCTTTTGTTGATTGTCTGTCGTTCCACCAGGTGAATCAGAGTGCGTCCCCACAAAGTGCGCTTCATCGGATTTCCCGAACTGTTATTCGGATCCTCCGAACAATCGACTGACCGTCTGCTTTCTCATCACGGCTCGGATTCGATGCCCACTCAGATATCCGCGGGGAAGGCGCCTGCTAGTGCAAATCTATTGGTCGCGCAATCCGCACTGCGCTGCTTTATTGTTCCGACTCCCCGAATAATCTCCCGTTCCGGCTCAAACTTGCTCGAATTCTAGTGAAGTTCTGTCTAAAAGTAGTGAAGTAAATTTTCATCGGCGTAAATTACGTATATTTTTCAATTGCTTGCGCGGGTTCCCGAAATTGCGAATATAGGAATCATATAACACGCATGTCCGCCCGAGCGGCTGCCTATAGGGCGCGAGCGGATTAAACCTGTTGTGAAGTTGAAATCGGCGCGCCATCCTCGATTAAATCGAAATGGAGGCGCGACGAGTGGCGGAAACACAACATGCGGTGCAGCAGCACAACCCTCGACAGATGTCGATCCATCGCCGGTTCGGTTCATTCAAACAGAGCCGACCCCATCGAGTCTTTGGGAGGTCAGATAGGCCTGATCACGATCAGCAAATACATCGTCAGGCTTCCACTTCCTCTCGAAGCGCGACAGAGGGTTCCAATGGTGGTGGGTCGATAATCGGACGTTTTCGGCGGACGTCCTCAGGCCACAGCATGGCTTCGATATCAAATTCGACATGTTCCAGCGCGGAATACAGAGCCAGTCCGAATGCCTGTGCCATCCTGGGAGCGACAGCATTGCCAATCTGCTTTGCGACCGATTCTTTTCCGCCGACAAACTCGAATTCGGTCGGGAAGTTTTGGAGAACTGCCCTCATGCGGATCGTCAAGCCCGGCACAAAGTCCGGTCCATTTCTGCGGGCGAGCTCATCGGTCGGGGCCGCGTCAGGAACGCCGGACGGATCGAGACCACTGCGCTTCCAGCGGAGTGCCTCCAATTTTCGCGCTTTACCCTTTCTGCCAAGAAGTGTGAACGCCTGCGCACCTTGGACGACGGCGCCGTCGTCGAGTTCAAAGGTGGCGGTTCGGCAATATTCGGCCCAATTTTTCGCTTCGCTCCAACCATTGGCGGACATCAGATCGTAAAGAGTCTCGCCGACATTGGCACGGCGCTCTGGGAACCGGCTAGGCATTTCAAAGTGGCGGCGGTCGCGCGTCCGAAGTCCAATGAACAAAATACGAGGGCGGTTCTGCGCGATCCCGTAGTCTTGCGTGTTTACTTCGACGATCTGGACATCGTATCCCGCTTCGTTCAACTCCTTCAGAAAGCGCGCTATCTGGTCGGAATGTTTTGCGAAAAGAGCACCACGGACATTTTCAAAGAGAAATGCTTTGGGCTGGATCTCACGTACGGCGCGGGCGCCCTCAAGCAGTAGATCTCTCTCGTCCGCATGTCCCTTGCCTTCGCCTTCTTCGGAGTAGGGTTGACATGGTAGACCTCCGCAAACGAGGTCAATCTGGCCGGCATATTGGGTGAAGTCGATCGTCGTTAGATCCTTTTCGACAACGGGCCAGTTAGGACGATTGCGTCTCATTGTAGCCGCTGCGTTTTTATCAAACTCGATAAGGGCTACGTGTTCAAAGCCGGCGGCTTCCAACCCAATCGCCATACCTCCGGCCCCCGCGCACAGTTCCAGGGTCCGAAGGCGCTTTGTCGGCAGCTTCGTCAGCGGTTGCCTGGGCGGCGGCAAAATCCCTGACATGAAGTGGTCGTTTCCGGTAAATCGGGCCAAGGTCCCAAGGGGGCCAGTCGCGAGCGTGGAAAGCATGTGCGACCGGATTTTCTGCGACCGTGGCGATCCTTCGGCCGCCGATGCGAGGTTGCCCAATGCGCGATGGGTTGTCGCGACCTCGCGGGCTGCGGGCTTGAGCGATCGCCATTCGGCGTCGCCGTGGCGGGCGTGCGATGATCCGAAGGCTGCTTCAAACTTCGGCATTAGCTTTTGAGCTTTGTCGGCGATGGAGGCAGCCGAACTGGAAGGTGAGCCGTCTACAGTCGACGGGTTCAAGCCAGCTATTTCGTGCATCAGGTCTGTTGCACCGGTTTCGAATTCAGCAATCACGGTCTTCGCGTGTCGCTTTGCAAAAGCGTGCATCATGCGTTTGCGCATCGAGACCGAAATTTCGCGCGCGGACATTGCGTCGTCCGCGATCCGCTTTCGCAGTACGCGAAAGTCGGACAGGTCGAAACGTGCACCGGAGGCGATCGATGCCAGTGCGCGGCCTCGCACGCTTTCGCGCGCTGAAGCCAAGCTCCTGATCATGTCGTAGGAGACACCGTTGTTCCTGAGCACATCGGTGTATGGCGCAAGCCTTCTCGTCACTTTTCCGTAAAAGGCAATTTCTGATCGCGATAAATTGCATCGGGCGACGAGGAATTCCCGTGCATCAGCAGGGGCGATCTGGCTCTCAAGTTCAGAGATCTTCGTCGCGAGTTCCAATGCCTTGTCGACCATTGCCTTGCGGAGCTTGATGATCTCTGATCTCGTTTTGCTGAGAGCTGCAGCCGTCTCGTGCATCGCGCCATTCCGTTGTGTCAGTTTGATACGCACATATCGCACCACAGCTTTCCAGATCTGCAAGGCAATTGCTAAAACTTGAGTCGAGACGTGCCAGCGATGATCCCCCGTTCAAACAAATTCAACCGATCAAACAAGTGATCGCTAATACGGCGCGGAAGGTGGCGGTGTGTGGAGGCTCAGACGAACGGGGTCGGGTGGTGAGTGTTCGGGCGGAGATGGTCACAAGGCTCAACGAGCTTTTTCGAAAGCCGCACTACCTCATGGTGTGCCGGCAAGATGATAGAGCACAGTATTTCGCGACGCTGATCTCGGCTCAGCTCAACAAGATCGCCCTAAAATCGTTGACATTCGTCCCGGTCGGACCTGTTTCGAATAAGTCGCCAATGGCGTTGAAGGCCGTGAAACTGTCGTTGGCATCAAGAATGCGTCGCGCGTCCAGCGCCGTCAAACGCAGTCGCTTGACGGTCGTGCCATCGGCAAAGGCGCCGGCGTTGGCCTCCGAGCCGTCGATGCCATCGGTGTCGGCGGCGATGAGGTGAAAATCGTACCCGTCGAGCGCAATCGCCGCCGCCAACGCGAACTCGCCATTTCGCCCACCTTTGCCGCCCATTTTTCGAATGGTGACCGTCGTCTCGCCACCGGAGAGGATCACAACAGGTTTGGAAAACGGCCGATTGCGGGCAAGGATCTCCTTGGCGATGGCTGCGTGCACGAGTGCCACCTCGCGAGCTTCCCCCTCTACGGCATCCGACAGGATCGCCGCCTCTATGCCGTTCGCTCTAGCGAGTTGCGCGGCAGCCTCGAGAGAAACGCCGGCCGAGGCGATAACGTGGTGACTGTTGCGTACGACCGCAGGATCGTCGGGCCGCGGCGCGTCGGCTGCCGCCGAGTTTAGGTGGTCGATTGCCGCCAGCGGCAATGTGAGGCCGTATCGGGCAATGATCTCAAGAGCATCGTGTCGGGTTGAGTAATCCGGCACAGTAGGGCCCGATGCAACATGGGCGGGATTGTCGCCCGGAATGTCAGAGACTATGAGGCTCACGACGCGCGCTTTAGTCGCCGTCGCCAGGCGGCCGCCCTTGATAGTTGACAGATGTTTACGCACGACATTCATCGCGGAGATGGGCGCGCCCGAAGACAGCAGTGTCTCGTTCAAAGAAATTTCGTCCTCAAGCGACAGACCTTGAGGCGGAGATGGGAGCAGAGCGGAGCCGCCGCCACAGATGAGAGCGATGACGAGGTCATCGGCGGATAGATCCTTGACCGTCTCGATCAGGCGCTTCGACGCGGCGAGCCCCGCAGAGTCTGGTACTGGATGCGAAGCTTCGATGACTTCCACATGTCTGGTCTCACAGCCATAGCCATATCTGGTGACGACGACGCCTTCCAGTGGGCCGTCCCAAATGCTCTCCAGTGCGCGCGCCATCTGAGCCGCGCCTTTGCCCGCGCCGACGACCACCGTCTTGCCTTTCGGCCTTTCCGGAAGATGCCGCACAACACCGTTCAGTGGGTCGGCAGCCGTTACAGCCGCCTTGAAAAGGGAGGTTAAGAAGCTCCGTGCTTCAAAATCCATATCGTGTATTCCCTAGGTAAGTGCCGCATGGGGTTGAGCTCGCATGCCGGACTTGCATTGCTCGATGTGGCTGGCGGCCAAGGCCGTGCTGGCTCGCCAATGAAAACGTGGTAGTCTGTCGCTCCGGCACGCGGCGATGCGAAGGCAACCACCGCCGCATCGCCCTTCGTCGACTACTTCAGGCCCACAAAGCCCTCAGGAGTTTTAACCTCCACAATCGTGAAGCCGTCCGAGGTCTTCTTCGCTGCCGGCCTTGCATCCAGAGGTTTTCCGGTCTCGATAAAGGAAACGATATCCTTTGCTACCGCCTCGGGTGCTCCCCATTGCACATTATGTCCGACATCGCTCTCCTGCGCGCCTGACGCAGGCAGGGGGATCATTCCATACTGCTTCCAGAAGTTTTGGCCGCCCCTACGCTTGGCCGCTTCTGTGAGAAGCTGCCTCACCTGCTCTTGGTCTGAAGCAGGGAAAATGTTGTCCTGAGAACCCCAAATCACGAACGTCGGAACGGACAGCTTTTTCAAGCGCTCAGTATGATCAGTTGCAAGCAGGGCCATGGTGGCGCCGATCCAGGTACCGAGTCGCACATGGGCTGTCTCGGGAAGATAGGGCCGCAAGAAGCTATCAGGAGCTAGTGGATCGACATCCCAGTTCGCGGCCAACCACTTCTCCACGTCCTTATCGGCGCTCGCTGGAATTTCGTCATAGAAGTCGATAGGGTATCTCTTACCCCTTGCTTCAAGGGCCTTCTTCCAACTTCCCTCTACCGGCTCATTGAGCACGTAGTCGCGCAGCACAGCATTGTCGGTGGCCTTCGCGGCTGTCGCAACGAGAACGGCGCCTCGGACCATCGAAGGACTGTCGAGCGCGATTTCCTGAGTGACGAAGGTGCCGAGCGAGTGACCTACCAAGAAAGTGCTGTTGATTTTTTTCGCTTTCATGAACGCGGTTACGTCGTCTGCGAAATCTTTCACTTCAAAGCACGATTCAGGCTCGGTCGCGCAGAGCCTACGCGGCGGCATCGTGCTGCCGCCGTGACCGCGCAGATCGACAGCAAAGATATGCAGCTTACGGTCAAATCGGAGGAGAAAGGGAATCGTCGTCGACCATGAGCGAACACTATCCGTCAGGCCATGTATCAAAATGACGGGCGTACCGCTTTTCGGCCCGAACTCCATGTACGACATTGTGATGCCGGTAGAGAGCGGCTGCTTGCATCGATTATCTATGTCGTCACAGGAACTCTTCGCCTCAGCGCCTGTCGCGATCGTGAGTGCGGTTAGAACTGCCAGCATTGCTGCAGTCTTTCGAAGCATTCTCATGAACTCGATCCCCTTTTTTATGTTTGAATCCGAGCTACGCACGGTGGCTTGTGCGTGCGACAACATCTTAGCTCCTTCCCGTTTCCTACGGGTCATGTGATTGCGCCAAACTCTGGTGGATTCAATCTCCCGCAACTACCTGTCCCATCTCCATTCGGGTCCGGACGGATCACACTGCCGAGGCCACAACACCTTCGCTTATCGCGTTTCGAACTTTTACGACACTATAAGAACCACATTTTGTGCAATATAACTGTGGCTATATGTGGCTTTATGTGCCATTTGGCAAATTCATGGCTCAACGGAAGTTTGGACTGCGAACCATGCAACATGCGCCAAAACTTGATAGCCCTTTGGTATATGATTCCGTGCGACCTCGTCACCGCGCGTGCATCATTGTCGCCGATGGATTCAACCTGTTTTCCTTCACCGCTGTCCTCGAGGCATTGAGGATCGCAAACCAATGCTCCTCCGAGCCGGCATACGGGTGGTGGGTCATGTCGCTGAACTCGGCCGATGTAGTCAGCGACGCGGGCGTGAAAATCGCCGCGGACTCTACTTTTTTGCATAGGTCCGGCGAAGGACGGGGGAATTTTTTCGAAAGTGTCTATGTCATTTCCTCAAGCGTCAGTCCCCAGACTTCCAAACTGCTCGGGCGTTTTCTCAATAAGGAACGGACTTTAGGCGCGAGAATTGTCGGTATTGAACGGGGCGTGTTCGAACTCGCCCGTGCCGGTCTGGTCACTGAGGCCGCCCTTCATTGGGGCCACGCATCGGAGTTTCTCGCCGAGTTCGGCGCGGCGGTCCCTGCGAGATGGGAGCTGTTCGTGGAAAATCAAGATGTTGCCACCTGCGCAGGTGGTTCTGCCGTTGTGGATATGATGGCCCACTTGGTGGGATCTGCTGGCGGTCAAGCCGTAGCTGCTCATTTCTGCCAAGCTGCAATTGTCGAGCGTGTGAGGCCAAGTGGCGAATTGCAGTCGAGACCATTCGCAAGCAGGCATCCAGCGTCGCACCCAACCGTCGTGGCAGCGATCAAGCTGATGGAGACCCACGTTCTGCCGATGCTTACGCTAAAGGAGATCGCCTTCAACGTCGGGATCTCCCGGCGCCAGTTGGAGAGACTCTTTCAAACACATGCCCAATGCACCCCGGCTCGGTATTATCAAAGCGTGCGTTTGGAGCTTTCGAGATATCTGCTGTCGAGCAAGAACATCCCGATTGGCGAGATCGCCAGCCAATGCGGCTTCATCTCGTCCTCTCATTTTTCGAGAGCTTATTTCGAACACTTTGGTCTGAACCCTCGCGCGACAAGGCTTAGGTCGCTTGGATATGCCGAATTTCCACACCAAGGCGTGACAAACGCTCGAATATCCACACTATAGTGCGGTTATGTGTGGGTTTGCGTTGACATCTGCGGAGTTTGTAGGTAGTAAAACACCAATTCGAACACCCGGTTGTGATGAGGATGCCGGCGTGGTGGTTCAAAGGAGAGGCGCTTCAATGAAGGTATTGGTTCCGGTCAAAAGGGTCGCGGATTTCAACGTGAAGATCCGGGTGAAGTCCGACGGATCGGACGTCGATCTCGCCAATGTAAAAATGGCGATGAATCCCTTCGACGAAATATCGGTTGAGGAGGCTCTGCGCCTGCGTGAGGCTGGAACGGCCTCTGAGGTCGTTGTGGTATCGATCGGAGCGTCAAAGACCGAGGAGACTCTTCGTACGGCTCTGGCCATGGGCGCCGACCGCGCGATCCTAATCGAAACCGATGATGTTACGGAGCCGCTCGCAGTCGCGAAAATCCTCAAGGGCGTGGTCGCTGAGGAGCAGCCGGGGCTGATCATTGTCGGCAAGCAGGCGATCGACGATGACGCAAACCAGACGGGTCAGATGCTTTCGGCATTGCTCGGCTGCGCCCAGGCGACATTCGCTTCAAAAATTGAAATCAATGCCGACTACGCCATGGTCACCCGCGAGGTTGATGGCGGCCTGCAGACAATCAAGGTCAAGCTGCCTGCCGTCGTCACTTCAGATCTCCGGCTGAACGAACCGAGATATGCGTCGCTTCCCAACATCATGAAGGCGAAGAAGAAGCCGTTGGACAAGAAGACGCCGGCCGACTTCGGCGTCGATACCAAAGCGCGTTTGAAGGTGCTCAAGGTCGAGGAGCCTGCTGGACGCAAGGCCGGCGTCAAGGTCAAGTCCGTCGCGGAACTGATCGAAAAGCTCAAGACCGAAGCGCGCGTTCTCTAAACGGATATCGGAGTATCTCTTATGTCAATTCTCTTGCTTGCTGATCATGACAACAACACCATGTCGGACCAATCGGCTCGCGCGCTCGTCGCAGCCACGAAGATCGGCGGACCCGTCCACGTACTTGTAGCGGGAAACGGCGCGCGCGCTGCGGCGGACGAGGCTTCGAAGTTCGCGGGCGTCGACAAGGTCCTTTTCGCTGAAAGCCCAAGCCTGGCAAACGAGCTGGCAGAGCCACTCGCCGACCTCATCGTCGGGCTTGCCGCAAACTACGACGTCGTTATTTCGGCAGCGAATTCTGTCGGCAAGAGCGTCCTGCCTCGCGTCGCCGCCCTCCTCGACGTGCCGCAGATCTCGGAAATCATCGAGGTTGTTTCGTCCGACACGTTCAAGCGCCCGATTTATGCTGGAAATGCCATCCAGACAGTCCAGTCCGTCGATCCGAAAAAGGTCATAACCGTACGCACGGCGTCGTTTCCCCAGCCCGCTCAGGGCAACTCGGCTGCCGTCGAGGCCATCTCGACGGCAGCTCTTTCCTCCGAGCTTTCATCCTTTGTCTCGGAAGCGATTTCTTCCTCGGATCGTCCAGAACTGACCTCGGCGAAGATCATCGTCTCAGGTGGCCGCGCCCTTGGCTCCTCGGATAAGTTCCAGGAGGTGATCCTACCGGTCGCCGACAAGCTCGGGGCCGCTGTCGGCGCCTCGCGTGCCGCTGTCGATGCCGGTTATGCTCCGAACGATTGGCAGGTTGGCCAAACCGGAAAGGTCGTTGCACCGGACCTGTACATCGCGTGTGGCATTTCGGGTGCGATCCAGCATCTCGCAGGCATGAAGGACTCAAAGGTCATCGTCGCTATCAACAAAGACGAAGATGCACCGATTTTCCAGGTTGCCGACTACGGCCTTGTGGCGGATCTTTTCGAGGTACTTCCCGAGTTCCAAAAAGCGATCTAGGGAGCGCTATGGTGTCGGCAGCGGGAGGATGGTCAGTGAGAAGTAACGCCGACCTCTTGGTCGCTGACACGATAGCGCCGAGCCAGGAAACTGCCCAGGCGGGCGGCCTTAGGGGCCGTCCGCCGTGCCTGCAGGAAGCGCTCGACTGCATTTACAACATCATGTTGGCGAGCGAGAGTACGATGATGGCGAAATTCACCGCCGCAAAAGTCGTCCATAATCTCTCCAAGCCAGGTAGATCGAGGGCGGCGTCGGCGGCTATCGCAACTTCCCTGACCGAACCTTTTGCGCAGGCATTATCTGAACTTTCCGAACTTGGTACTCGGTTCAAGGGCCTAGCCGAATCTCTCCGGCATATCTCTTCCAAAGTGGACTGGTATCCGTGCAAAACCGGCCTTTTCGCCAGTGTGAACTTCGAGCACGCGAATGCGCAGGCAATCCTTGTCGGTCCTGGTGGAATGGAGGAAAGAGGCGACGTAAGGATCGGTATCATGCTGATGGCGCCTTACACCCGCTTCCCGGACCACACGCAATCGCGCGCCAGAACGTTTCTTGCCTTGTCAGACGGAGAATTTCGGATCGGAGAAGGGCACTGGACGCGCATGGGTATCGGCTCGATGGCTTTCAACGATGCGGGACGCGGCCTCGCGATCAGATGCACCGCAAAGCCTTTCCTCGCTGTCTGGTGTCAGTTGGAGCGATAGGGCGACTGGAGAGCTCCAGCCAGATGCAGCGAGCCTGTCACCAAGACCCATGAGTTCAATTCTGCCGCAGCCTCGACTGCTTTCTGATACGCGGCCTGAGGGTTTTCTTGGGCAACGAAGCTGATATTCAGTTCAGCGCAAATGCCTTGGAGGTCAGATAGTGGGCGCGAGCTTCTGTTGACAATTGTTCCCACAACCAATGTGGGACAAATGACCGCAAGGGTTGCCAACAGACCGTCTGCATCCTTGTCAGACGCGATTGAGATAACGACGACGGGCCGGGTGCTGCATTCCGGTCGAACCTGCAGGTCTTGCAGAACGGCAGCCAGGTTGAATGGCACGTGGGCACCATCGACGATTACAGGCACCGACGTTAGCCGGTCTCGTGCGCGGAAACGTTCGGTAAAGGCTTCCAGCCGCCCCGGCAGCCTTACTGAGTTTGCTGTGTCTTTGTCGATAAGCCAGCCTCCGACGGAAAGGCGGGGAAGGGCGCTTCCAAGGGCGTCAAGTGTCGTGCATGCCACGGATCTGTTCCTGTCCGCGATTGTTTGCCCAGCGTCTACTTCTGCTAAAAAGAGCCTGCAGCCAAGCGAATGGGCTCGAGCATGTACTATGCTCCCCGCTTCGTCATCGCTGGCCAGCGTCGTGACCACGACTGAGGCCGGCTTTATGATGCCGGCTTTTTCAAATGCGATAGCTGACCTCGTATTGCCCAGAACTTCCGTGTGTTCAAGGTGCACGTTCGTGATGACGGCGACGTCAGCGCGCGCGATGTTGGTAGAGTCCAGCCTTCCACCAAGCCCAGTCTCAACTACGGCGACGTCGATACAAGACTGTGCAAATGTGAGGTATGCAGCAATGGTCATGAGGTCAAACCACGTAGCATGCCGACCTAGCGTTCCGTCTTCGACCGCGGCGGAGTGGGCACGAAGCGCTGCGTTCAACGCGACACCTAGCGTGGTGTTGTCGATGGTCGCCCCGTTCAAGGAAATTCGCTCGTTGACCCGATGGACATGAGGCGAGCCATATCGACCTACGGAAAGACCCGCTCGGAGAAGCCCCGCCTCGATCAGCGCGCAGGTCGACCCCTTTCCTTTTGTGCCGGTCACGTGGACGATCGGGTAGCCGCGATGCGGATTGCCGAGGCGATCCGCCAGATCCTCTATTGCGGAAAGGCCAACGCGCATGTCTCCACGTGGCCGCTGTTCCCAGTTCGTGAGCTCGTCCATCCTTTGCAGGGCCAAAGCCAGCGGTAGTGGAGATGACATCGCAAGTTCACCGTCTTACATGTTCGGATAAACCGGCCCCTCGCCACCCTGCGGCGGCACCCAGTTGATGTTCTGATTGGGATCCTTGATATCGCAGGTCTTGCAGTGGACGCAGTTCTGGGCGTTGATGACGTAGGTCTCCCGTCCATCCTTTTCCACCCACTCGTAGACGCCTGCCGGACAAAACCGCGTCGACGGGCCGGCATAAACTCCTAGCTCTGAGTATTCCTGCAGCCCTATATCCTTGACCTTCAGATGCACCGGCTCGTTCTCCTCGTGGTTGGTGTTCGACAGGAACACCGAGGAGAGACGGTCGAAGGTCAGCACGCCGTCGGGCTTCGGATAATCGATCTCCTTATGCTTGGAAGCCGGCTCCAGCGACTGGGCGTCGGTCTTGTCGTGGCCGAGCGTGCCGAAGAAGGAGAAGCCGAAGAGCTGGTTGGTCCACATGTCGAGACCGCCGAGCGCCACGCCAACAGCCGTGCCGAACTTCGACCACAGCGGCTTGACGTTGCGGACCCGCTTCAGGTCCTTGCCGATGTCGCTCGAACGCCAGTCGTTCTCGATCTCGACCACTTCGTCATTGGCGCGACCTGCGGCAATCGCTGCCGCGATCCGATCCGCCGCCATCATCCCTGACAGCACCGCATTGTGGCTGCCCTTGATGCGGGGGACGTTGACGAAGCCGGCGGAGCAGCCGATCAGCGCGCCGCCTGGGAAGGTCAGTTTCGGCACCGATTGGTAACCGCCTTCGGTGATGGCGCGAGCGCCGTAGGACAGCCGCTTGCCGCCCTCGAAGGTGCGGCGAATAGCGGGGTGAGTCTTGAAGCGCTGGAACTCCTCGAACGGAGAAAGGTAGGGGTTCTTGTAGTTCAGGTGAACCACGAAGCCGACTGCGACGAGATTGTCTTCCAGATGATACAGGAACGAGCCGCCGCCGGTCTTCATGCCGAGCGGCCAGCCGAAGGAGTGCTGGACGAGACCCTGTTTGTGGTTCTCCGGCTTGACCTGCCAGAGCTCCTTGATGCCGATGCCGAACTTTTGCGGCTGGCGCCCCTTGGAAAGACCAAACTTCCCGATTAATTGCTTGGCCAGCGAGCCGCGCACGCCTTCGCCGATCAGCACATACTTGCCTAGCAGTTCCATGCCGCGGGTGAAGTTGGGGCCGGGCTCGCCGTTCTTCTCGACGCCCATGTCGCCGGTGGCGACACCGATGACGGCGCCCTCGACGTTGTAGAGCACTTCGGTGGCGGCGAAGCCTGGATAGATCTCGACGCCCAAGGCTTCCGCGTGGCCCGCCAGCCAGCGACAGACGTTGCCGAGCGAGACGATGTAGTTGCCGTGGTTGTTCATCAGCGGCGGCATGGCAAAATTCGGAAGGCGGATCGAGCCGGCGGGGCCAAGCAGCAGGAAGTGGTCGTCTTTCACCTCGGTCTTGAAAGGGTGATCTGCCTCCTCGCGCCAATCGGGCAGCAGGCGATCGATACCGATGGGGTCGACGACCGCGCCCGAGAGGATATGCGCGCCGACTTCGGCACCCTTTTCCAGGACGACGACGGAGAGATCCGGATTGACCTGCTTCAGCCTGATCGCCGCCGAAAGGCCGGCAGGACCGCCGCCGACGATCACTACGTCGAATTCCATGCTTTCGCGTTCGGGCACATCAGTCATCGTGTTGTTCCATTAACGTGTTTCGTCATATGCTGCGTGCGCACGGACCGTTTGAAGTCTGACAGTCTTTCCGACAGCATGAACGCGAGTTCGACGGACTGGCTTGCATTGAGGCGCGGATCGCATTTGGTTTCATACATAAGCGGCAAATCCTCGTGTGAAAGCGCGTGCGCTCCGCCAAGGCACTCGGTGACGTCGCGGCTCGTCATTTCGATGTGAACGCCGCCAGGATATGTTCCTTCGGCCTCGTGAATATCGAAAAAGGATCCGATCTCGCCCACGACGCGGTCGAACGCGCGTGTCTTGTAGCCGCCGGCCTCGATGGTGTTACCGTGCATCGGATCACAGGACCAAACGACCTCACGGCCTTCGCGCCGTACATGTTTTACGAGCTCGGGCAGTCGATCCTCGATGCGGTCCGTGCCCATTCTGGCGATGAGGACGATACGGCCGGGCTCGTTCAGCGGATTCAGTATGTCGAGGAGACGGATCAGTTCGTCGGCGCTGATCGAGGGGCCGCACTTCAACCCGATCGGATTTTGAACTCCCCGACAAAACTCGACATGTGCATGGTCGAGCTGTCGTGTTCGGTCTCCGATCCAAAGCATATGACCGGAGGTCGCGTACCAGTTGCCCGAAGTGGAGTCTGTCCTTGTCAGCGACTGCTCGTACCCCAGGAGCAGGGCCTCGTGCGAGGTGTAGAATTCTGTACTGCGGAGAGCGGTGGCATTCTCCGCGTCGATACCGCACGCTGCCATGAATCCCAATGCTTCCGATACACGGTGGGCAAGGCTTGCGAAGCGTTCGCTGGCCGGTGTTCCGGCTACAAACTCCAACGTCCATTTGTGGATGTTTTCATAGTTTGCGAAGCCACCGGACGCAAAGGCACGCAAAAGGTTAAGGCTTGCGGCGGACTGCCTGTAAGCTGCTTCCTGTCTTTCTGGATCCGGCGTTCGCTGCTCCAGTGTGAAATCGTATCCGTTGACAATGTCGCCCCTGTAAACGGGCAGTTCAATACCTTGGCGGCGTTCGCTCGTGGAGGAACGAGGCTTTGCGAACTGGCCCGCGATGCGGCCCACCTTTACCACTGGCTTTGAGGCCCCGAAGGTGACGATAGACGCCATCTGCAGGAAGACGCGGAAGAAATCGCGGATCGTGTTGGCGCCATGATCGTCGAAGCTTTCGGCGCAGTCTCCACCCTGGAGAAGAAAGGCCTCACCTTTGCAAACCGTAGCAAGCCGCTGCCTGAGCTGACGAACTTCCCCGGCGAAAACTAGCGGCGGATAACCGGCGATGCGGTTCTCGACGGCAGCAAGGCTTTCGACGTCCGGATAGTCGGGTATCTGCTTTGCAGGTAAGCCGCGCCATGTTGCAGGTGTCCAAGTCGACATGTTCCATTCCCTCCCAAGATGCGCCGCCTTACGAGGCGACGCATCCGTCTGGTCAGCTCTACAGGCGACCCGCCAGAGCATCCTTGTAAAGCTTGCCCAGATTTTCTGCGTTCACGGCTATCGGATTTCCGCCGCAAGACGGGTCGTTTTCTGCCATCTTCGCAAGTTCGGCGATGTGTTCTTCCTTCACGCCCACAGCATCGAGAGTATGAGGGATGCCGATCTGCTCGCGGAGCGAGAGTATCCAATTGAGGACCGCGTCGAACGAGGGATTGGGGAGATTCAAATAACGGGCCAGAGCGACGATGCGATCCTCAACCGCCGAGCGGTTGAACTTCAGCACGTAAGGCATGACGATTGCGATCGTCAGGCCGTGATGAGTGTTGAGAAGCGCGCCGCATGGATGCGACAGCGAATGCATGGCGCCAAGCCCCTTCTGGAAGGCCGTGGCCCCCATGCTGGAGGCGACCATCATTTGCGAACGCGCCTCAATATTCTTGCCGTCTTGCACCGCTGTCGGAAGGTAGTTTTTCACCAGGCGGATGGATTCGAGAGCAATACCCTGAGCCATAGGGTGGTAGAAGGGGCTGCAATATGCTTCCAGGCTATGCGAAAGCGCATCCATTCCCACCGCCGCCGTAATCTTGGGAGGAAGATCGACCGTTAGGCCGGGATCTGCGATGACGACGGCAGGCATCATCTTGGGATGGAAGATAATCTTCTTCGTGTGATCGCTTTCGTCGGTGATTACCGACGCACGACCGACCTCCGAGCCTGTCCCGGACGTTGTTGGAACAGCCACCACTGGCGCCATACCCTCGGGATCGACACGAGTGAACCAATCCTCACGATCTTCAAAGTCGAACAGCGGTCGCGTCTGGCCGACCATAAGTGCGATTGCCTTCGCCGCATCCAGGCCGCTGCCTCCTCCGAAGGCGATCACGCCGTCATGGCCGCCCTTCTTGTAGATCGAGACGCCGTCTTCCACGTTCTTGCCGACTGGGTTTGCCTGAATCTCTGAAAATAGACCGCATGGAAGTCCGTCACGAGCGAGAAGGGCCAACGTGTCGGTGACGACCGGAAGCTTTGCAAGGCCGGCATCGGTGATGAAAAGAGGATTCGACATCCCCAACGAGCGGCATGTCTCGGCGAGTTCGCTGATGCGGCCGGCGCCGAACCGGATCGAGGTTGGGTAATTCCAGTTGCCACGGAGGTTTGTAGGCTCGCTCATTTTTCCATCTTTCGGGTTCGCAAGAAGAACGACTTTGAGAGGCGAAGCAGCGGTGACGAAAATCTGCGCGTTGCAGGCGGTTTAAAGCCGCCGAGCATTCCGTTCCCACCGCTTTCTTGATGTGGATTTACGTTTCGAAAGCCTCGTCTGTCAACACAAAACCACGGAAAGTGATCAATTATCGTTGGATATTGTTGCTTTTAGTCGTTCTTGGTGTAACAAGTTTGCCCGTCATCGGATCGGCAAATAAGAATCTGGGAACTGAAAACATGGCCAAGGACGACCTGCAGGGAGCAGTCGAACGAATTGAATCCCTGAAAATATGGAATGGCAACATCGACGTCAGCCCCCTTGCGGGAGGGCTTACCAATAGGAACTATCGCGTGGTGGACGGCCCCGACACCTACGTTGTCAGGTTCGGCGACGACATTCCGGTGCATGGAGTGATGCGATTCAACGAGGCGGCGGCGGCGACCGCTGCCTATCATGCTGGTGTCTCGCCGGAAGTCGTGCACGCCGTGCCGGGCATGATGGTGAGCCGCTTCGTTACAGGAGCGACTCTCACTCCTTCGGATGTCCGCAACAGCGGGCGGATCGAGCGTATCGTCGGACTGATAAAACAGTACCACACGGGCATCGGCGACCATTACACCGGTCCGGTTCTGGCATTCTGGGTTTTCCAGGTCGTGCGGTCCTACATTGCGCGCCTTAGACGGGAAGGCAGCCGACTGGTGCCACGACTCGAGAAGCTTGCTGCTCACTGCCGAATGCTCGAGTCGTCAGTCGGGCCTGTCGACATTGTGTTTAGCCACAACGACCTGCTTGCGGCGAACTTCATCGACGACGGGAAGCGGCTTTGGGTCCTTGACTGGGACTATGCGGGATTGAACACCCCACTCTTCGATCTCGCCAACTTGTCCTCGAACAACGAATTCGATGCGTCGCAGGACGTGCTCATGCTTGAAACATACTATGGCGAGAAGCCGGACGGGGCGCGGGTGAGGGCGCTTCATGCCATGAAGTGCGCGTCGTTGCTCCGTGAGGCGCTGTGGAGCGCGATCTCGGAGCATCACTCCGAAATATCGTTCGACTACGAAACCTATACCGAGGACTACCTACAGCGCCTTGAAAAAGCGATGGCGAGACTTTCGGCTTAGGTAGAGAAGTCGGATGGCGGCGCTCGCGGGTAATCCCGCGAGCGCTTTTTTGTTAGCGCGCTAGCGCCTTGAGCGCTTCATCGTGCAGCCAGGGACTTGCTGCCGCGACCACGTGTTCTCCGGAATCAACTGTAAGAGGCTTGCCATCCCAATCGGTAATGCGGCCGCCCGCGTTTTCAATTACCGGAACCAAGGCGAGAAAGTCGTATGGCATGAGCGACGCCTCGACCACCAGGTCGCAGAATCCGGACGCCAGCAGAGCGTACTGGTAGCAATCCCCGCCAAAGCGCCGGATAGCAGCCAACCGGCTCATTCGATCGTACCGCTCCCAATCTTCCGCCGAAGGGAAGAAATCAGGCGATGAGGTGTAGACTCTGGCATCCGCCAGAACCTTGCAGTTGCTTACGACTGCTGGATCGCCGTTGAGCGTTGTCCCGCCCTTTTTGCCGACCCACCGTTCGCCCAGCGCTGGCATTTCGATTACACCGACCGATGGCTCTCCATTTTGCAGAAGCGCGATAAGTGCGCCGAATAACGGCATTCCCGTCAGGAAGCTCTTGGTGCCGTCTATCGGATCCAAAACCCACAGCTCCTTGCCGCCTTCCGTTTTGCCAGTTTCTTCGCCAAAAACGCCATGCGTTGGATAGCGCCGCTCGATTGCTTCCCTCATGGCGCGCTCGATCGCCTTGTCCGCGATAGTCACTGGGCTTTCATCCTCCTTGCGTTCGAACTTCACCGTCTTCCTGAAGTGCTGAAGTGCCAGCGAACGGGCGAGATCCGCCAATTCCTCCGCGAATTCCGAATAGTCTTCCATTCCGTTTGAAAGCATTGCCGTCTCCATTGTGCTTATTGTGGGTTTGTACAAAGGTTTGCCTACATAAACCACGTATATGCACAATTGTCGCTCAAAAAATGTGGATACATGTTGACTTTCCAACCGTAACGGGGCACCAATCTCCACAAGATGTTGCACGACTTAGCGCTGCATCCGTACAAGAAAGCCATATGCGCAACGCGCGAGAGACGGGGGAACCCAAATGACGAATTTTCCAACGCAGGCCAGAGCCGTCATCATTGGCGGCGGTATCATCGGCACGTCGACGGCGTATCATCTGGCCAAGCTTGGCTGGACTGACGTGGTGCTCCTGGAGCGCAAGAAGCTGACATCGGGCAGCACGTGGCATGCGGCAGGTCTGGTTGGCCAGCTTCGCTCGAGCGCCAACATCACGCAGTTGCTTGGCGAGTCCGTCAAGCTTTACAAGACCCTGGAAGCCGAGACCGGACTGGCGACCGGCTGGAAAATGAACGGTGGCCTACGCCTTGCATGTAATGAAGAGCGCTGGACGGAAGTAAAACGTCAGGCAACCACCGCGCGGTCGTTCGGCCTGGAAATGCATCTGCTCACCCCGAAGGAAGCGCAGGACCTTTGGCCTCTGATGGACATCTCCGACGTCATCGGCGCAGCGTTCCTGCCGACCGACGGTCAGGCAAGCCCATCTGATATCACCCAGTCGCTCGCCAAGGGCGCGCGCAGCAACGGCGCCCGGATCATCGAAGACACCGACGTGACTGAGATCGTTGTGGAAAAGGGGCGGGTGAAGGCGGTCGTTACGAACCGCGGCCGGATCGAGTGCGAGTATGTAATCAACTGCGCCGGCCAGTGGGCGCGCGAGGTTGGCAAACTCGCAGGCGTTAATGTTCCTCTGGTGTCGGTCGAGCATCAGTACATGGTTACAGAGCGCATTGAAGGGGTCGCATCAAATCTCCCGACGCTACGCGACCCCGATCGCCTTACCTACTACAAGGAGGAGGTCGGCGGGCTTGTCATGGGCGGTTACGAGCCCAATCCGATCCCGTGGGCCGTCAAGGGGCTGCCGCGCAACTTCGAGTTCCAGCTTCTTGAGTCCAACTTTGGCCATTTCGAGCAGCTCATGGAGCTCGCGCTCGGACGCGTTCCGGCGCTCGAGACGGCAGGCGTCAAGCAGCTTATCAACGGGCCCGAAAGCTTCACTCCGGACGGCAACTTCATCCTGGGCGAGGCGCCCGAGGTGGATGGATTCTTCGTTGGCGCAGGCTTTAACGCTTTCGGCATCGCCTCCGGCGGTGGAGCGGGGAAGGTGCTTGCGGATTGGGTCGCCGGCGGCGAGCCTCCTTACGACTTGTGGCCGGTCGATATTCGCCGGTTCGGCCGCAATGCCCAGGATATTGGCTGGGTTCGCGAGAGAACGCTCGAAGCCTACGGCAAGCACTACACGATCGCCTGGCCGAACGAAGAGCACAAAAGCGGGCGTCCAGCTCGCCGCTCTCCTCTCTACGATCGCCTCAAGTCGCAGGGCGCTTGCTTCGGAGAGAAGCTCGGCTGGGAGCGCCCGAACTGGTTCGCGCAAGAGGGTGAAGAGCCAGTCGACCAGCACACGTTCCAGCGTCCGAACTGGTTCGGCGCGGTGGGCCGCGAGCACAGGGCGACCCGCGAATCCGTCGCCGTCTTCGATCAGAGCTCGTTCTCGAAGTTTCTCATGGTCGGCAAGGACGCCGAGGAGGCGCTCTCCTGGATCTGCGCCAACGACGTCGCCAAGCCGGTCGGCAGCTTGATCTACACCCAGATGCTCAACAGCAAGGGTGGCATCGAGTGCGACCTGACTATCGGGCGCATTGCCGAGAACCAATTCTACATCGTCACCGGCACCGGCTTCGCGACCCACGACTTCGACTGGATCCGTCGTCATATTCCAAAGGGCTTGGACGCGAACCTGATCGACGTGACGTCTGGCTACGCCGTTCTCAGCCTAATGGGGCCGAACGCCCGTAAGGTCATCGAGAAGCTGACGGAGGATGACGTTTCGCATGCCGGCTTCCCCTTCGGCAAGGTCCGAACGATCCATGTGGCGGGTGCTCCGCTGATGGCGCTTCGCGTCACCTACGTCGGCGAACTGGGTTGGGAGTTTCACTTCCCGGTCGAATTCGGGGCGACGGTCTACGACGCGATCATGCAAGCCGGCGCCGAATTCAACATCATCAACGGCGGCTATCGCTCAATCGAGAGCATGCGTCTCGAAAAGGGCTATCGCGCTTGGGGGTCGGACATCGGTCCGGACTACACGCCTCTCGAGGCGGGTCTCGGCTGGGCCGTGAAGCTGAAGAAGAACACTCCGTTTCTTGGACGCGAGGCGCTCGAAAAGCAGCGTGACGGCAAGCTCAAGCGTATCCTGGCAACCTTCACCGTCGACGATCCCAAGGTCATCTTGCTTGGCCGCGAGACGGTCTACCGTAATGGTGAGCGTGTCGGCTGGCTGAGCAGCGGCGGCTTTGGGCACACGATCGGAAAGTCGATCGGCATGGGTTATGTCCGCCAGCCGCAGACGGGTCTCGACGAAGAGTTTGTGAAAACGGGTTCCTACGAGCTCGAGGTGGCGGGGGAACGGGTGAAATGCTCGGTCCATCTGGAACCGCTCTTCGATCCGCGCATGGAACGCATCAAGGTGTAATTCCGTCTTCTCACCATTGCCAGCGGGACCTGCCCCCTGCAGGTGGCGCGAGGCGACCACCGGTGTCTGGCCGCGACACCGGTGGTCTTTTCACAGGCCTATTCACCATATGCTGCAAGACGACGACTTTGCTTACTTCCAATCTCTCATGGCTGATTTCGCAGAGTTCGGCTCGACCCCTCGCGGCGGCGTCTGTCGATTGGCGGGATCTGATGCCGACCGTGAGGCCAGGGATTTCCTGGCCGCGAGGTTCAGGGTCGACCTGGGGGTGGAACCGATCATCGACGGGATTGGCAACATGCTGGGCATCGTCAAAACCGCGCCGGGAGCGGAGACCGTCGTTCTCGCCGGGTCGCATCTCGACAGCCAGGTCACGGGCGGTCGCTTCGATGGAACCTATGGTGTCGCGGCGGCGATGACCGCGGTCCGAGCGCTGCTTCGCAACGCTCACGGCATATCCTTCCGGCACAATATCGCGGTCGCGAATTGGACCAACGAAGAGGGTGCAAGATTTCAGCCCAGCTTACTAGGAAGTTCGGTCTTTGCCGGCAAGATAACGATGATCGATGCATTGAGGATCCGCGACGACGCCGGATGTTCCGTAGCAGAGGCGTTGGATCGAATTGGATATCTCGGACGGGGCCGGATGTCGCTCAGACCAGTCCGAGCACTCGAACTTCATATCGAACAGGGCGACGTTCTCGAACGGGCGGGCAGGCTTGTCGCGGTTGTCGACGGTGCTTGGGCCGCAAGGAAGACTACCCTGGAGTTCATCGGCGAAGCCGCCCATACTGGACCGACCCCAAACCGTCGGCGCCGCGACGCTCTCAGGGCGGCCGCGCGATGCATCACCGAGTTTCATGAGCTGTGCGGCGGCGAAAGTGAAATACATTCTTCCGCCGCCTCAATTCGGGTCTTCCCAAACTCACCCAACGTCATTCCATCGTTGGCGGCCGTCACGTTCGAGATCCGAATGAGAGAGGCGCCGGCCTGCAACGATTTGGGCGACCGTTTCATTGCTGCAGCATCCGAGTTGTGTTTGCCGCTTGGTGTAGAATTGAAAGTGGCAGGCGACAATCTCCGCCCACCAGTTGGCCTGTGCCCGGATGGTGTTAAGTTCGCAAAGAGTGCCGCCGCCGATCTGGGGATGCGTCTTCCTGTTATGAAGACCGTAGCCGGTCATGACGCGCTTGCCCTCCAGCACAGCGTGCCCTCGACACTTCTCTTCGTGCAGACGCGCGACGGCTTAAGTCACAACGAGGCCGAAGACGCCAGCCCCGAATCCGTGAGGGCAGGGCTCAAGGTTTTCTATCAGACCCTGAGGGGCTTCGTGGCATGAATGGTCAGCTTGCCTTTTCGGTGAGGTGGTCTGCGGCGGTGAGCAGACGCACCTCCGCCTCGCGGCACTTTCGTTGAAACTCAACAGGAGGCAAGTCGTCGCATACGATCGTATCGACGACAGAAAGCTCACATACCTTGACGGGAGCGGCCCTGCCGAACTTGCTGTGGTCCGCGATAACCCAGGTCTCCTGTGCCTGTTTCATCGCTGCACGGCTGAATTCAGCCTCGAATAAATGAAAATCTACGAGTTCCCCGCGATTATTGATGCCCCCGACGGAAATGAACGCGTAACGGACCTCGAACTGCTGGACGAACTCGATCGTTGACGGTCCAAAGGCTGAAGCGTCGTCGCCGCTCAGTTCTCCGCCCGTGATAAACACCCTGTTTCCGTTACGCGAAGCAAGGCGGCAGGCAATCTCCGCAGAGTTGGTAACGACGGTCAGGTTGGAATGATGAGACAGGGCTTCGGCGACGTAGGTGGTGGTGGTTCCGTTGTCGAGGATGAGGCTGTCGCCATCCTTAACGACTTCGGCGATCATTCCTGCGACGCTACGCTTCGCGTCCTTGTTGACTTGCATTCGACGCTGGAATGGCGGTTCGTCGACGTGATCGGGGTCCATGATGCCACCATGAAACCTAATGAGGCTTCCACTGTCGATCAGCGGCTTGATATTGCGCCGAATGGTCTCGGTCGATACGTGAAGCTTGTCTGCGAGCTCCGAAATGCTGTAGCTCCCGACATCGCGTACGGCCTGCAAGATATCCGTCTGTCGTTTGAATGACATTACTATGTCCCTTTGAAGGTCGGACCGTGAAAACCACAATCGCTTGAGTCGATATTTCATGGTTCTTTGTGGGATTGCAAGGATCCGAATCCCACATTTTGTTCGCTATTGCACAAAAGTCACGCATTTTGAGCATTTATTAGTATCAGCCTGATGAATGCCCCCTCAAGGCGGCCTTAAGGGCTGTGGGAAATGTTGGATTTTGGGTATGTATTCAACTGAGATAATGTGGGCAATTCAGCCAAAGATAGTCTTATTCGCAACAAATAACCACAAAAATCGGCATGTGGTGGCAACAAGATGTCGCAGATATGACTGCGATTGACCCTGACCTGACGTTAGGATTGCCCCGAATTGAACAGATTGGATCAGGCTAATGACCGAAGAATTGAAAACGCAGAGGCTTCAAGCGATCGCCCTGACCGAGAATGGCGCTCCGGCCGCGCCTTCCAATCCGTTTTTCGGCGTCGGGCCGATCACAGACGCGACGACGGACGAGCTCGACGCGCGTCTGCGTAGGCTTGAATTTGATCATTGGCTCGAGGCGAACTACCGCAAGTTCGACGACATGGGGCACGAGATCGGCGGCTTTACCACCTCGGAGATGAGCCGGAGCATGCATCGCGGCTACCCGGCCGACAAGGTGCTGGTCGACATGATGCGCACCATCCATCGGTATTTTGAGTTCCCCAAGCAAAATCGGCTCGCGGTTGGTCTTGGCGGCGGCCATAGCGGCTTCACCGTGTCCGTGCAGCACCTTCTGAACGCCAACGACCCGAACCAGCGGGTCTACATGGACACCCCGCGTCCAGAAAGTGATCTCGCTGGTGGTGCGGGCTTTTTCCGCCAGTCTTGGGCAACGCAGGTTATCGAGATGCATCGGTTCGCCAAAGCCGGCGACGAAACCCGTCTGCATTTTGCTACGACCGAGGGCGCGATCCCAACCGCAAACGAACTCGAACAGCTCGGTATATCCATCTTCATCGGAGTTGGTCACGAAACGACTGGAGCGAACGCCTACAAGACCGAGGAAATCGTCGAGCTTCTCAAGTGGCTCGATGGCGACCCGCAAAACCGGCATGCGGTCTTCGACGCGACGTCGATGCTCGGTGCGATGCCGTGGGGCCACAGTCTAGTGCGCGCCGCGGTCGCGAAATGCTGCCTGTTCATGCCCTTCCAGAAAGCCATCGGCGGAATCTCCGGCTACTTCGTGAACTCGTTCACTCCGTCGGCTTTGAGCCTTATCGAGCAGAACCAGCAAAACCCGTCCTGGGCAATTCCCCGCCAGCTCAAGATCGCTCCGCCAATCGACGCCAAGCAACCATTGAGCGCCAAGCGCTCTGTCGATGTGGGCCCTTTCTACGACGCGACCGAGGACAAGATGCTAGGGGGTGTCATCAACACATTCAGCACGCTCGCGTTCGCGGAAACGACATTCAATCTGCTTCAGATGGAGGCGGCGATTGGACCGGTCGCCGAGCTCAATCGGCGCTCGGCGGAAAACCGGGATGTCGTTGATCGTTGGGTGGAAAATAACAGCCTTCTGTCGCTTGTGGTTCCCGACAAGGATCGCCGCGGCGCTGCAGTGACCTTGCTGAAGGTAAACGACGCTGGCGTAACCGATCCGGCGATGCACGCGAGGATCATTGCAAAGTCCAAGCAGCTACTCGGCTATGAAGGACTAACTCATCCAAATGGCGAGTACGAAAAGGGCCTAGACGCAGCGCGTTACGTCAATGCGTTTCCTGGAACGCCAGGGGATTACCGGGCGTGGGTCGGCGGCATTCGCGAGCCGTCCGACGTCGTCGCGCTGCTGGAAAACCTCAGCTACGCCTATCTTCGCGCGAAGATCGTCGTCCTCGAGGAGGAACTTCATGCGAAGGGCGTCAATTTCGCAACCAGCAACGCGGGAGCCTCCGAGGACAGCACTGGAGAAACGTACACCGTTCTCGTCGTTGATCCGGTCGGATTGCGCCTGCGGCCAGATGGAACACAGGACTATAGCGAGGCCGCGGCTTATATCGCGGAAAAGGGCGGCCAGCTCCATGCCGGTCCGCTCGACGAGGGGACGGAGCTCGAAAGCGGAAAGACGCATTTCTTCTATCAGCCGCACCTTAGCACTGCCGACGAAATTCTGGCGCAGACTGCCGATGGCCGCTATGATGCGGTGGTCGCCGCAGCGACTTTCATTCCCGCGGAGTCGAAATTTCGCCTGGGTGGCGTCCGCATCGGCGCCGGTACAGGGAACATGGCTTCGAATTCGTGGGGTGGCCCGAACGGCGACGGCGGCGAGGCAGCCCTCATGAACACGCCGGGCATCAACAGCCGCGCCACCGCTCAGATGGCAATGAAGGCCCTATTGAAGGTAATGCCAGACCTTCCAGTGGACGAACTGCACGCGCGGGTCTCTTCGGGCGACTTCGATACCGGAAAAAACCTCGCCGAATATCCCACCGAGAAGCTCGAAGGCAAACGCGTCGCCATTCTCGGCTATGGTAACATTGGCCGGGAATTCGCCAAGCTCGCGAAGGCGTTCCACATGAACGTCGTCGTTTATGCTCGGTCGACCCATAGGGCCAATGTCGTGGCAGAAGGATATGAATTTGCAGAGACCGTGATCGAAGCGGCGAAAGGCGCTGACGTGTTGTCGGTACATCTTGGTCTGGGGCGCAAGGACGAGGTCACTGGCCGGTTCTCCAACTTCGACGTAGTCGATGCCAAAGTCCTGAACGCGCTCAATGACCGAGCCGTGCTCATCAACTACGATCGCGGCGAACTTGTGGATGTCGTCGCCCTCGAACAAGCGCTGTCGGTCGGAAAGGTTCGGCATGCGGCGATAGACGCCGATATCTTCCAGGGAGACGCCGGCCCAACAGGACCGCTCAAGCCATACCTGCCGCTCCTCGAGAAGCATGGATCCAAGCTGGAGCTACTTCCACACGCTGCCGCCGACACCGATCACCCGACCAGAGTGGCAGGCGCCAAGCAGGCGGTCGATCAAATTCTCGCTCTCCTGCACCGCAAGACGGTGGTCAACCGCAAGGGGGATCTTCCCGCAGGATATGTCTGTGGAGGCACCCAAAAGCCCAACGGAGTTGGTACCGTTTCCGGAGAGGACCTTCTTTCGGTCGCGCAACATGATGGTCTTATCGGAGAGCTTCGCGAAGTTTCCGAACGCATCAGTTCCATCATAGGCGCGCTCGACGCCGTGTCGGGTGAGCATGCCACCACTGCAATCGTTCAGCGCTACGTCGGATTGTTAACTCAGACCGCTATGCGCCAGAACAATCTCCTTCGCGCCGCGGGCCTTCTCGCGCCATCGGCATAGATGGCATTGCGGCTCCCCAAAATGGGGGGCCGGCTTGCTTTCAAGTTCGAGACGGGTCAGCTACGGTGTTCAGTACACATTGAGACGCTGTCGTGACCCGAACCGCCAATCCCACTGCGATAAGCAAACAAATCAAGAGTAGCCGCTGGGGCCCGACAGGCGTGATCCTGTCGGGCCTCTATGCGTTAGCACTTTGCCTCAACGAGCTGGGAGACATGCTCGCGGGGGTTTTCGCGCCGCTAGCGTTTCTTTGGCTTTTTTCCCGACGATGATCCAAGGCCAGGAGCTTCAGCATTCCCGCAGGGTGATGAGCGAACAGGTGGGAGCGGCGGCGCGCCAGGCAGATGCCGCGCACGAGCAGGTTCTGTTTCTCGAACGACAGATGCAGGCAATGCAACTGCAGAATGAGATCGCCAGACATTCAGCAGGCGCGAACTACCAGTTCGCCTTGTTTGACAAGCGGGTCGCGATTTACGGCCTGCTCGACGCGATCGGATTCAAAATCATCAGCGACGGCACGGTCACCACGGTAACCCATCGTGACGTGATCAGGACGGTACAGGCGGCGAAATGGATCTTCGACGAAGCGGTACGCGAGTGGCTGAGCGAAATAGCAAACCGTTCGTTCGAAGGTCTGAGGGCGCAGGGCAGGGTAGATCGCCTAAACGAAAACATGCTAGCAAGGGCCTGACGGCGGAGGACGACGCCAGGCACGTGCAGCTTGTCGAACGGGTGGAAGAGATCAGTGACTGGCTGGAAAAGGAGCTTCAACCACAGTCGATCGATGCCCGGTTAGGTCACTTTCTCTCACTACCGGCTGCCATCGGACCTAATAGTGCTCCCGGAGGTGGAACTTGAGCTAACGTCGAAGAGACGCCGCCCTCACCGTATTTGCCATAAGCATCGCTATTGTCATGGGTCCAACGCCGCCGGGGACTGGCGTAATCGCTCCGGCGACCTTGGAGCAATCTTCGAAGTCGACGTCTCCAGTCATCCGGTTCTTCCCATCCGCTTCCACGATGCGATTGATCCCCACGTCGATGATCGTTGCACCCGGCTTGATCCACTCCGCTTTAACCATTCGAGTCGAGCCTACGGCGGCGACAACGATATCCGCGTTGCGAGTGAGCGATGCGATGTCCTTCGTGCGGGAGTGTGCAGTGGTCACTGTGGCGTTGGAAGCCAGGAGAAGCGTTGCCATCGGTTTTCCGAACAGGTTCGACCGACCGATGACCACGGCCTGAAGGCCTGATAAGTCGGGTCCGTGCATCTGCCTGACCAACGCCATGGCTCCGGCAGGAGTGCACGGGACCAGTCCGGTGTCGAGATCGCCCGTCGCGATCTTTCCCGCGTTGACGACGTTGAGGCCATCCACGTCCTTGGACGGATCGATGGATTGAATGATGGGGTCGGACTTCAGGTGGCGCGGAAGCGGCAACTGGACCAAAATGCCGTCGATCGAGGGGTCGCCGTTCAATCGCGCGACGAGTTGGGCGAGTTCTTCCTGTGACGTTTCGGCGGGCAATGTGGCCTGAACCGAATGAAATCCACATTCCTTGGCCATACGGGATTTGGCGGCCACATATGCGTGGCTCGCCGGGTCGTCCCCGACGATAACGACCGCGAGACCTGGTTTCCTACCAGTTGCTACAAGACCGGCGCTCAATCGCTTGACTTCCTCGACGACGATTGCAGCGGCGGCCTTCCCGTCAATGATCGTCGCCATGTTCAACCCATCCTTTCAGACACGTAAGAGCCTGGGCTTGCAGGGAAGACGATCGTCTTGTTGCCGTTCATGAAAACGCGGTGATGAATATGCGCGTGGATCGCGCGTGCAAGGACCTGGCTTTCGACGTCGCGACCGATGGAAACGTAGTCGGCGGAGGACTGGGCGTGGGTGATACGCGCAACATCCTGCTCGATGATCGGTCCTTCGTCGAGGTGTTCTGTGACATAGTGGGCAGTCGCGCCGATCAGCTTGACGCCGCGCTCGAAGGCTTGCTTGTAGGGATTGGCACCCTTGAAGGACGGAAGGAAGGAATGGTGGATGTTGATGATGCGGCCTGACATCTTCTTGCACACCTCGTCGGACAGCACCTGCATGTATCGGGCGAGCACAATCAGCTCCGCACCGGAAGTCTCCACGATTTCCATGAGACTAGCCTCGGCACGAGGCTTGTTCTCCTTCGTCACTACGACATGATAGAAAGGTATGTCGTGGTTCACGACCACCTTCTGGTAGTCGAAATGGTTCGACACCACGCCTACGATGTCGATCGGAAGGGCGCCAATCTTCCAGCGATAAAGCAAGTCGTTCAGGCAGTGGCCGAACCGAGAGACCATCAGGAGCACCTTCGTGCGCCGACCGGCGTCGTGGAGTTCGTACGACATGTCTCCTTCGGACGCGAGCGCCGCCAAATCGCTGACGATCTTCTCGTCCGCGCCGGTCGTCGACGTGAAGCTCACCCGCATGAAAGACTTGTCGCATTCGCGGTCGACGAACTGCGATGTATCGATGATTTCGCTGTTCGCGCCGGCTAGGATGGCCGTAATCTTCGATATGATGCCAACGTTAGCGTCGCTCGTGACGTTTAGCACGTAGTTTGTCATTTCGTTCACCTCCATATTGGTTTTTTTAGCGCGACAGCGGCCGTTTGCTCGGCCCCTGTAGTAGATGTCAGCACTCGGGAAGGTTTACCGCCAAACCTCCCAGGCTGGTTTCCTTGAACTTGGAATTCATTTCTTCGCCGGTCTGCCGCATCGCGCGGATGCAGTTGTCGAGGGGCATGAAGTGCGTTCCGTCGCCGCGAAGGGCCAGCGACGCGGCCGAAACGGCTTTCATCGCGCCCATTCCGTTCCGCTCGATGCAAGGAACCTGTACGAGGCCTGCGACGGGATCGCAGGTGAGGCCGAGATGATGTTCAAGAGCTATCTCGGCAGCGTTCTCGACCTGCGCGGGGGTGCCGCCCAGCACGGCGCATAGGCCCGCTGCAGCCATCGCCGCAGCGGACCCGACCTCGCCTTGACAGCCGGCCTCGGCGCCAGAAATCGATGCGTTATGCTTGATCAGTCCGCCGATGGCCGCCGCAGTCAGCAGGAACTCGTGAATCTTTTGGCGATCGTCGCCGCCACAATGGCTAATGAAGTATTTCAACACGGCTGGCACGACGCCGGCCGCGCCGTTCGTGGGCGCGGTCACCACTCGTCCGCCTCCAGCGTTTTCCTCGTTAACCGCCATCGCATAGACGCTCAGCCAGTCCGCTACCACGTGTGGATGAGCCTGGTTGGAGCCGCGTTCGCTCAACAACTGGCGATAAATGGCACTGGCGCGACGCTTTACCTTGAGACCTCCGGGCAATTCGCCGCTGGTGCGCAATCCTCTTTCGATGCAGTCATCCATGACGCGCCAAAGGCGGTCGAGCCCGTCGTCGAGATCCCTGGCTGTGGCCGAGACCAGCTCGTTCGCACGTTTCATCTGAGCGACGGAAATGCCTGCAATGCTTGCCATCGCTAGCATGGAAGCCGCTGAGTGGAAGGGAAAGGGGCGGTCGCTGGCAGCCAAAGACTCCTTAGTCGTTAACGCCTTTTCGGACGCGGTGACCACGAACCCCCCGCCGATGGAATAGTAGGTTTCTGAAAAGATCGTTTCACCCGCGCGACCGCACAAGTCGAACGTGAGCCCGTTCGCATGGCCGGGAAGCGGATCGCCGTAGTCGAATACCACATCCGTCTCCGGATCAAATGTGATCGGCGGAAGACCGGGCGATCGCAGGGTCTTACCGTCCTGAAGGTCCTCAAGGAGAAATCCGGCTTCGTCGATATCCAGGTCGGCGGGTAGCAAGCCGAGCAAGCCAAGTGCCACTGCGCGATCGGTGGCGTGTCCACGGCCGGTAAACGCGAGCGATCCGTAAAGCTTCACGCGAATACGAGTTCCAAACGGCACTTTCTGGTCGCGGATCGCGGCTAGAAATCGCACGGCGGCGGTCATCGGACCCATCGTGTGGGAAGAAGAGGGACCAACACCGATCTTGAAAACGTCGAAAACGCTTAGAAACATGGACTATCGCCCCAACCCATGGCCGGTTGCGCTACAAATCCGGCCATGGTTTCGCACCTTCCCACTAACCGTAGATCGGGAAGCGTTCACAGAGTACCTGCACTTCCTTCAAGACAGCCTGTTCAACCGTCGGGTCGCCTTCGCTCCCCTTCGTCGCAAGCGCTTCTATGACCTGAAGGATGAGTTCGCCGACTTTCTTGAACTCAGCGACCTTGAAGCCGCGGGTCGTCCCGGCTGACGTCCCAAGCCTCACGCCCGAGGTGATCGCCGGCTTCTCCGGGTCGAACGGAATGGCGTTTTTGTTGCAGGTGAGCCCGGCCCGCTCAAGCGCGTATTCCGCATCACGGCCCTTCACGCCCTTCGGTCTCAGGTCCACGAGTACCATGTGGCAATCCGTTCCGCCGGAGACGATATCGAGTCCACCGGCGACCAGGACTTCGCTCAGCGCTCGGGCGTTGTCGACGACGTCCTTGGCGTATTCACGGAACTCCGGCTGCAGTGCCTCGCCGAACGCTACCGCCTTTGCAGCGATCACATGCATCAACGGACCGCCTTGGTTTCCAGGGAAGACCGCCGAGTTGATCTTTTTCGCGAGTGCCTCGTCATTGGTCAGGATCATGCCGCCACGCGGACCACGCAACGTCTTGTGCGTCGTCGTCGTGACGATGTGCGCGTGGGGCAGCGGATCCGGATAGACACCGGCAGCGATGAGGCCCGCATAGTGCGCCATGTCCACCATCAGGTATGCGCCAACTTCATCCGCAATTGTGCGGAACGCGGCGAAGTCGATGGCGCGCGGGTACGCGGAGGCGCCGGCGACGATCAGCTTGGGCCTGGTTTCGAGCGCACGCGCACGAAGGCTTTCGTAATCGATCTGCTGATCAGTTTCACGAACCTCGTAGCTGACGATGTCGAACCATTTTCCAGACATCGTTACGGGCGAGCCGTGCGTCAGATGTCCCCCGTGGGCGAGCGACATCCCCATTACGCGATCACCAGGTGTCAGGAGAGCTAGGAAGACCGCCTGGTTGGCCTGGGCGCCGGAGTGAGGCTGGACGTTCACGAACGAGGCGCCGAAGAGTTCCTTTGCACGGTCGATCGCGAGGGTCTCTACCTCGTCTACGAATTCGCAACCGCCGTAGTAGCGCTTGCCGGGATAGCCTTCGGCGTACTTATTGGTGAGCACCGATCCCTGTGCGGCGAGGACGTTAGGCGAGACGATGTTCTCCGACGCAATCAGTTCAATCTGAAAACGCTGGCGGTCGAGTTCGCGTGCGACTGCAGCCGCAACGGCGCTGTCGCCGATCTCGGACTTGGGAAGTATCTGAAGCATGTTGTCTCCTTCAGGACGTGTTGTGGTTGTTCCCTGGCGCGGACGTGAGGGAAGAATTCTATTCAGTGTTTAGCCGGAAATGATGCGACTTCGGACGCGTCAGATGATCGAACCCGAGCACGCTCAGGGTTACGCCACGACCGCTGTCTTTCACTCCCGTCCAAGCAAGCGAAGGATCGAGATGGTCGCAGCGGTTCAGGAACACGGTGCCGGTCTCGATCTTGTCAGCCAGGTCTTCGGCCGCCGCAACGTCGCTCGTCCAGATCGATGCCGTGAGGCCGAAGTCGCTATCGTTCATGAGATTGACAGCCTCTTCGTCGGTTCCCACGCGCATGATGCCAACGACAGGTCCAAAGGTTTCCTCTGTCATGAGGCGCATGCCGTGGTCGACATTGGAAAGGATTCGAGGCGACACGAAAGCGCTCTCAGGGCGATCCTTCTCGAAGGTCGTAATGGGAACGAGATCCTTCGCGCCCTTGGCAATAGCGTCATCGACCTGTCCGCGAATGAACTTGGCGGCGGAAGCGCTGACAACAGGCCCGAGATTTGTGCTCGGATCCATGGGGTCGCCCAGCCTGTATTCCTTCGCGATTTCCACCGCGCGTTCCACGAACTTGTCGTAGACGCTTGCGTGAACGTAGATTCGTTCGATCCCGCAGCACGACTGGCCGCTGTTGAAGAACGCGCCGTCGACCAGATTCTCCGCTGCAAACGCGATGTCGGCGTCAGCGCGGACGTATGCTGGGTCCTTGCCTCCGAGTTCAAGGCCCACGCTGATGAACCTTTCGGCCGCTGCTTTCTGGACGAGGTGGCCAGTGCGAACCGAACCGGTAAAGGCAACATGGTTGATCCGTCGATCACCGACGATGCGCTCCGCGTCGGCGTGGTCAACCACCAGCGCCTGAAACACGTTTTTCGGAAGACCGGCGCTTTCGAACGCCTTGGCGAAAGCGTCGCCGCAGAGAGGCGTCTGGGCCGCATGCTTGAGGACGACCGCGTTGCCTGCCAAGATTGCAGGAACGATCGTGTTGATTGCGGTGAGAAGAGGATAGTTCCAAGGTGCAATCACGTAAACGACACCGACGGGAGCGCGCCGGATGAATCGGTCAAAGCCGTCGCGCGCCTTTGGGCGGACGTCGGCGAGCCCTTCAGGTGCGAGCTCGATCATGGTACGCGCGCGATCCACGCAACCACGTACTTCACCTGGCGTTTGGGAAATAGGACGGCCCATCTGACGCGTGATGTCGAGCGCTATTTCTTCCTGATGATCGAGCAGATACTGGGCGAACCTCTCGCAGATCTCAACTCGTTCAGCTAGAGTTGTAGCCTTCCACGATTTTTGCGCCCAAACGGCAGCGTCCAAGACAGCGTTGATTTCCTGCGAGGCAGCATATTTTCGTTCGACGACGACTGTCCCGTCGACAGGGGAAATAGTGCGCTGGGTATCGGTCATTTCATGGTCCTCAGATAATTTCGAAGTAGCGGGAAAGCTCCCAGTCGGTGACTTGCTTCCGGAACTCGCGGTCTTCCCAGTCGCGGGTTGCTGCATAATGCTCGACGAAAGTCTTTCCAAAGATCTCCTTCGCCTCCTCGGAATTGTTGAGCGCCGCAGCCGCGTCGGTCAGCGTCCGCGGGAGTTGCTGATGCTCCGGGGTGGGGATCTGGTATGCGTTGCCCGAAAGCTCCGTCTCCGGCTTGATGCGGTTTTCGATGCCCCAGAGGCCTGCGCCAAGTGCGGCCGCCAACGTCAGATACGAATTGGTGTCCGCGCCGGGAATTCTGAATTCGACGCGCTGCGACTTCGAGCTTCCGGTGATCGCGCGAATTGCGACGGTCCGGTTGTCCACGCCCCAGGTCGCCGCCGTCGGAGCCCAGTACCCCGGCACGAGCCGTCGGTATGAGTTGACCGTTGGCGCGGCGAATGCTGCGAGGGCGGGCGCCAGTCTCTGGAGGCCGCCGATGAAGTGCAACATGGTCTCGCTGATGGCACGATCCGCACTGGGGTCGTGGAATACACCTTTGCCGTTCTTGTCGACGAGCGATACGTGGACGTGCCCGCCCTGACCTGGGAACGAGCTGTCCCACTTGGCCATGAAGCTTGTGAAAAGGCCGTTCCGCTGCGCGAAGATCTTGGCAAAAGTCTTGAAGAGGTTTCCCTTGTCCGCGGCGGACAGGGCGTCGTCTACGCCGATCGCTGCTTCAAGCGCTCCCGGACCGGTCTCTTCGTGGAGTCCCTCGATTGGGATGCGCATGTCCTCGAAGAGATCCAGCATGCCATGATAGAATGGTGTGTTGACTGAATTGCGGATAACGGAATAGCCGAAGTTTCCGACGCCGAGCGGCGATAAGTTGCGGTAACGCTTGTCGGAAAGGGACTTTGCCGTTTCTTCGACGACAAGGAATTCGAACTCGCATGCCGCCTTGGCTTGAAAGCCTAGTTCTTCGGCCTTTTTCAATACACGTTTGAGAACGCCGCGGGGGCAGAGCGGTTCAAGTTTGCCCGCGAACTCGCCCAATACGAAGAGGGTGTCGGGCTCGAAGGGTATTTCCCGTGCAGTTTCGGGGAGGATCCTGACCTGCGCGTCACCATAGCCGGTATGCCAACCGGTGAGCTTCGTGTTGTCGTAGAGTTGGTCGCTCGAATCCCATCCGAGAACGACGTCGCAAAATCCGAACCCATTTTCGATGGAAGAAAGGAACTTGTCAGGCGACATGTACTTTCCGCGCAGCACGCCGTCGATGTCGAACACGCCGACCTTGATGTGCCTATAGGGCCGCTCCTGCAGCAACTGCTTCAAGCCCGCAGCATCTTTGACGTCTGAAAATTCCATGGGGTTCCCTCGAGATTTTGTTGGGCGTCGCCGGAGCCTCGCCGCATCCCGATCGCGGTGCTGGTCGAAGCAAAAGCGATGAGGGAATGTGTTGAGGTGTCGATCGTTGAATCGCAGCTAAAACCCCAAAGCCTCGCATGTCAATACAAATCCACATAATGCCACATTATATGATGGTAATAGTGACTTTAAGGCGCGCTTTTTGAGGTTATCTCTTTGCATTGGAGACGCATGCGACGCGTAAGGGGCGCCGCATGCAATGAGCGTCAGGGTGCTAAAGGGACGCTTCGAGTACCTTGGATAGATACTCTGCCATGGCGAGCTGTCCGGCATCGTCGGTTATGAGATCATTCCGGATTTCGATCATTACGTTTTCCAGCCCCGTCGCGATGCCGTGGATTTGTAGCGTGTGGGTGACGCCGTCCTGAGGTCCGTAAGGAGCATTTCGCTGAGTGTTGAATTGCTTGGAGTCCTTGGTTGCATCCAGCATTCGGTCGGCGAGGCGTGCGTCCGCATCGTGAAGAATACCGAGTTCAACGTCTCTGACCGCGCCGTTGTACACTTTCGTGAAGCTATGAATTGTCACGATCACAACTTCGCGCCCCTCGGACGCGCGGCGTGCGATCACGTCGGACACCGCGTGATGAAACGGCCAGTAGATTTCGCTGGTCCGGGCGAACCGCTCGGCGGCGGAGAGGTTTGCGTTCCCCGGAATGCTGTGAACTTCGCTTTTTGCTGGCATGGCCGTTGCCGACGTCGGCGGGCGGTTGCAGTCGTATACAAGCCTCGAGAAGCGCTGTTGTACCAAGGTCGCATCGAGCTTTTCGGACATCTTAAGCGCCGTTTGGAGGGCTCCGGGATCCCAGGCCGCATGGCTCGACATCGTCTCGGATGAAGCGCCCAATTGCTTCAAGCTTTTTGGCAAGCTGTTCGACGCGTGTTCACAAAGAAGGATAATCGGGCTCCCCCCGTCGGGGCGATGCACGGAAAAGGCAGGCCCGTCGTCTGGTCCCAGCAGTTGAGACTGGCTTATTTGAGACATTGTCTTCTCCGGTATTTGAGAGGGGTAATTAGTCGTCATGCTGCCTGCTGGGTCGCGACGTCACCCTCGGCACGCACGGATGGTTGCTCGTCGCTCTCCGAAGAGGACAACTGCTTGACCGCAGGGCCGGCTAGTGTCTTGGCAAGCAGGAAGCCGGTTGCGCCGCCGCCAAGCTTGCCTAGGAGGATGAACGGGATCAGCGCCGGCTGGAAGTTCGCCGCAAAGGCGAGGTGGTCGCCGAACGAAAACGCCGCACAGACCGCGAATGCGATGCAAAGGACCTTGTCCATCGGCTTCATCGAGGCAATCAGCCGATAAAGTGCAAGAATGTTCGCTGCGCCCGCAATCAGGCCCGCAGCGCCTGCAGCTCCCAGGCCGATGCGTCCGCCGATCGCTTCCATCGGCGCCGAAAGATACCGCTTGATCAAATAGACCATCGGAAACGCGCCAGCGAGCATGATACCAATGTAGCCCGCTATCTCCAACGCGCGGAACTGGTCGGCGCTATCCGCAATGATCGGATCGAAGCCCCAGCCGCCAAAGATCTTTTCTGGCAATCCGGTGAAGTACTGGACCACCGAAAGAACAAGGACGATGGTGATTGCGGCGTACATCATCCGGCCAAAGAGGAGGAATGCCGCCACGACGATACGAGGCGCCAGGCGAAGGAGCATCGCGAGCAAGATGCAGAAAACCGCAAGTGGAGCGAGGTTTGCCAACACCGTCGGCATGTCCAGCAAGATGGGCTGAGTCGCGCCGGTAATGCCTATCTCGGCCCTCATCGGAGGCTGAAACACGAGTATCGCCAGGCAGGAGAGGAATACGCCGACGGGAATGCTCAAGAGGCCGTACATCACGCCGAGCGCCATGTAACGGTGGTCTTTTCTTTCCAACATCGCCAAACCGACCGGAATTGAAAACACAATGGTTGGTCCAGCCATGAAGCCGATGACCGTAGCGACAACCCATCCATTCGGGCTTGTGGCCAGCGCGTGGGCGAGCTGGTAGCCGCCCATGTCATTAGCGATCACGCTCGTAGCGGCGATCGCCGGATCGGCGCCGACCGCTTGCATCAACGGACCGACGTATTCTCGCACGAACGCCGAGAGGTAAGGCGCAGATGCCATAATACCGGCCACCGGAACGAAGATAGGTCCAATGCTGTGGAGTCCTTCGAGAAACTCCTTTCCAAGTCCGTCCTGGTCGTTGCGAATTGCTGCCAACGCCCCCAGTACCGCGCAGAACATGATGACGTAGATCACATAGGTTCCGATTTGATCCACCTTATTTCCTCCAACTGATCTTCGCTTAAAGCGAATTGACCAGCTTTAGTGTAAAGTGAAGCCACACAACACCACATGATTTTGACGACTTCAATCGTATTTGCGCACATTTTATGAGGCTAAGAGTGGGAGTTAGTGATTTTGTAAAGGTAAATTGACTAGTTTGCGGCTCGCGGGCCGTCGGGGGCCTGGGTTGTTTGGAGGAAGCAATGTTTGTCAGGACCGCAACTGCAAGGAATATGGTGGGGATCGTCGCTGCCGGAGTCGTAACAACGGTCGCCACCGCCGGAGTTCTACTGGGACTGTCCTACAAGGCGCTTGAAAGGCACTCTATTTCCGAAATGACGACGGTCGCCCATGAGAGCGCCGGAAGGGTACAGGCGGTCTTTGCGCGAGCGGAAAGTCTAGCGAATCAGGCGAGTTCGGCGATTGCTGCCATTCAAGACGGTCCTGAGCCGAATCGGGAGTTGGTGACCCGAGTGTTCTCTCGAATGATCGCGGAAAATGAATTCGCACTCGGTTTGAGCACTTGTTGGGAGCCAGGCGCTTTTGACGGCAGAGATAAAGCCTTTGTCGGCACGACGACCTCCGACGGGACCGGCCGGTTTATCCCCTATTTCGTGCGGGCAAAGGGAGAGGTGAGCGTGACGCCGCTTGTCGATTACGACAAGCCTGGCGCGGGCGACTGGTATCTAGTGCCCAAAAGCACCAAGCAGCGGCTCCTTATGGAGCCGTATACCTATTCTATCGACGGGGCGGACGTCCTGATGACGTCGTTTATGGTCCCACTCGTCAAGGGTGACCAATTTCTTGGTACGGTTGGGGTAGATTTGGCGCTGGACGCGCTTGCGAGCGATCTCTCAACTCTTCGTCCACTAGGAAGCGGACACGTCGCGCTTGTTTCGGCTAGTGGGATGATCATCAGTCACTCCAATCCTGCCGCGCGCGGCAAGAGCCTTGAGGCAGCGGGTCTGGACGCGCAGGGTTGGCGCGAAATAATCGCCCACCCTGGCGTGACTGGCGTCCTGCCGGGCGCGGATGGCAGCGGTCCTGACGTGGCCCTGGCCGTTCCTGTCGATCTTCTGCCTGGGACGACTTGGTACGCCGTCGTCGTGGTGCCAAACGCCGTACTTTATGCGAGCGTTCAGACCCTGGCCATTACGTCGTTTGCCATAATCGCCATCGCGGCCGTGCTGCTTGTTACGATCGCAGCGGTGCTGGCAGGCCGGTTCCATCGGCGTTTGAGCCGGGTAATCGCCGCGACCGCCGACATTGCCGCAGGGCGAACGGTTGGGGAGCTGGCTGATTCCCTTTCGCAAGACGAAATCGGTGAAATGGCTCGAGCGCTCGGCGTTTTGGAAAGCGCTGCACGCGCGAAAGATTCTCTGGAACGGCAAGCAGAGCAGAACCTCGCAAGAGAGGATGAAGAGCGGCAGGCGCGGAGCGCGGAAGCGGAAATGCGGGAGAAGCAAACGCGCTCGGCGGTGACCCTGCTTGGTGATGCGCTTCACGCACTGGCTGGGGGCGACACGACATGCCGGATTGGTGAGCCATTTGCGGGAAGCCTCGACGAAGTGCGGCAGAGTTTCAATGCATCTGCGGAGAAGCTCCAGGCCGCGCTAAATTCGGTGGGAAAGAACGCCCACGCGATCGCCGCGGGCACTTCGCAAATCAGCAGCGCTGCGGACGACCTCGCGAAACGCACTGAACAGCAGGCAGCCTCGGTCGAGCAGACGGCTGCTGCTGTCGAGGAAATCACCTCTTCGGTCCGTGACACGACAAAACGTGCGGAGGAGGCTGGCATGCTTGTCGAAACCGCACGCGCTAGCGCCGAGCGATCCGGGGCGATAGTTCAGCGAGCCGTCTCGGCGATGGGCGAAATCGAAACGTCGTCTCGCGAGATATCGAACATTATCGGCGTAATTGACGATATCGCGTTCCAGACGAATCTCCTTGCATTGAACGCGGGCGTTGAAGCGGCGCGGGCCGGCGAAGCTGGAAAAGGGTTCGCCGTAGTAGCTCAGGAAGTCCGGGAACTCGCACAACGTTCTGCCTTGGCAGCACGCGAGATCAAGGCGCTGATCGCCCGCTCGAGCGATCAGGTTAGCGCCGGCGTCGATTTCGTCGGTGAAACCGGCGCTGCGCTGACAGACATTGCCAGCCAGGTGCAAGAGATAGATCGTCACGTCGCAGCGATCGTGCTCGCGGCGAGGGAGCAATCGACATCGCTCCACGAGATCAGCACATCAGTGAATTCGATCGATCAAGGGACGCAACGCAACGCTGCCATGGTGGAAGAACAGAACGCTGCGGCTCATTCTCTGATGTCTGAGGTCAGATCGCTGAACGACCTGCTCGCACAGTTCAGACTTGATCGCCTTCCTACGTCAACCGCACTGCGTTTCGTGGCATAGTTCAATGACCGAGCGCGCCGCTCCGTTGCACGAACTCCACCGACGATTTCGGATCGCCGGTGGAGCAAATTTCCCACAGATAGCCACGAAACCCTGCGACTTTGATAGGTGTTGACCTCGTAAATTTGCAGAATTTGCCACAACGTTCCCACAAAATACGTTGACATCCGTGGAGATCGGCCACAAAGTCCCCCTCAAGAGCGCGACAAGCGCCGATTTAGGTAGCCAACCAATAAAGGGGTTCGATATGTCAAACTGGAGAAGAGTCTTTCAGGTGGTCGGTTTTGGAGCTGCATTGCTCACGGCCACGCATTCCTACGCTGTGGAATCGCCCGATCCGATCAAGCTCACGCTTAACGACTGGTCGGGCCAGCTTCTTTCAACCAAGATAATGGGCGGCGTGCTCAAAGCGGCCGGCTACAATGTTGAGTATGTTCAAGCCGACTACCTCGCTCAGTTGACCGGCATGCAGTCGGGAGACCTGGACGTCGCTATGGAAATCTGGGCCACCACGGCTCGTGACGCGCTGGAGGCCGCCGTCGCGACTGGCAAGGTGGTCAACCTGGGCGAGACCGGAATGGTTGCCAAGGAAGAGTGGTGGGTTCCGGAATACATGATTGCCAAGTGCCCCGGCCTTCCGGACTGGAAGGCTTTGGACAAGTGCGCTGACCAGTTTTCGACCCCGGAAACCGCGCCCAAGGGCCGCTATCTCGGCGGGCCGGTGACTTGGGGTGGATACGATGAGGAACGGATCGCCAATCTGCCGATCAACTTCGACGTGATTCACGCAGGTACCGATGCGGCGCTTTACGCCGAGTTGGACGCCGCATATGCCAAGGAGGAACCGATCGTCCTGTGGGTCTACTCGCCGCACTGGGTGCCAATCAAGTACAAGGGCGAATGGATCAAGTTCCCGCCGTACACGCCGGACTGCTATGCCAGCAAGTCCTACGCGTGCGCGAAGCCGAGCGGGCCGGTTTGGAAGGCTGCCTGGGTCGGACTGGAGAAAAAGTGGCCGGGCGCGGCAAAGGCTGTGAAAGCGTTCCATATCACCAATGAGGACATGGGCGAGCTTATCAAGCGCGTGGACGTCGATGGCGAGAACCTCGATACAGTGGCTGCGGATTGGCTGAAGACCCACGAAGACACGTGGAAGCAGTGGCTTAACTAAGCCCGACGCGCGTGCGCGTTCACGCGCACGCGCCCCCGAATCCATCCTAAAATTATTTTAAACCGGGAGTCTGTCATGGCCGGTTCGATGATCACCTGTGAGAACGTGTGGAAGGTCTACGGGCCGCCCTACGTTCCGGGAGAAGAGCCCACCGACGCGCACGTCGTAGCCCTCAAAGCCGCGAACTTTACGATCAAAAAAGGCGAATGCTTCGTCATTATGGGCCTTTCCGGATCGGGGAAATCGACCCTGGTTCGGTGTCTCACCCGGCTGATAGAGCCGAGCGAAGGCCGCATTAACGTCGCGGACAACGACGTCACCGGTGCGAGCCCGAAACAGCTCATGGAAATCCGCCGCAAGGTGATGGGCATGGTCTTTCAGAACTTCGCTCTACTGCCGCATCTTACCGTTCTGGAAAACGTGGCGTTTCCGCTTTCGGTTCGCGGCGTCGATATGAAAACCAGAACCTCGAAAGCACGCGAACTTGTAAAGACCGTCGGACTTGCCGGCCGCGAGAACCACTTTCCGTCCGAACTGTCGGGAGGCCAGCAGCAGCGCGTCGGCATCGCCCGCGCACTATCCTCTGAACCTGAAGTCCTTTTCATGGATGAGCCGTTCTCGGCGCTGGATCCGCTTCTGAGACGTGAACTGCAAGATGAATTCATCCGCCTCAGGCACGAGTTGAAGAAGACCATCGTCTTCATCACACACGACTTCGATGAGGCGATCCGACTGGCAGATCGCATCGCGATCATGCGCAATGGAGAAATTCTGGAGATAGGGACGCCAGAGCAGCTCGTGATCCACTCCAAGCACCCTTACGTCACGGAATTCACCCGGCATTGCGACAGATCAAGCGTGCTGAGGGCAAGGACACTTGCACGACCGCTCCGGGCGAATTTCGAACCATCGGTCAGCGTCGATGGAAACGAGCTGGTCGCGGATGTCGCCGCGAAGGTTCTAGGGGGGCGTGAGGACGCCGGCGTCCTGGTTGACGGTAAGCTGACAGGGATCCTGACCAAGGGCGACGTAATCGCCTCCCTTACTGGCAAGCCAATTGAGCTTGAGGCGGTCTGATGACGATGGCAGTTAATTCATCCGCCCCGGAGGGGCGGGTCCTACGGGTCCCGCTTGCGACCATCTCGTTCTTGCTGTTGGCAGGCTCGTTCTTTCTTCCTGCCGCGATAAAAACCTATCCTCGCGAGTACGTCGTGCCGTTTTCCGGATGGATCCAGTCGGCAATGGCCTGGCTTACGCAGGATGCTCCACAGATTTCCGGTTTGCCGCCGATACGCGTGATGACACGTGCGATCGCCGCGATGCTCGACGCCCTACTCAATGCCGTACAGGGCATTATCGCTACGGGTTTCCGCTTTACACCCGGCGACGGAGCGCCGGACATCGCGCCTCTACCCTGGTTCGCCGTCACGACGATTTTCCTTGTAGTCGCATATCGGCTCCGCGGTCGCCCGCTGGCGCTCGTCACGGCGCTTGGCCTGGGATTCATCCTGATCACCGGAAACTGGGCGTCGTCTATGGTGACTTTGTCGTCGGTACTCGTCGCAGCGTTCATTTCGGTCGTTTTCGGGCTCCTGCTCGGTATCGTCGCTTACCGTGTCCAATGGTTTGCGCGGCTCATTTCACCGGTGCTCGACCTGATGCAGACAGTACCCGTCTTCGCATATCTGGTTCCGGTTCTGATCTTGCTCGGCTTTGGTCCGGCGTCGGCGTTGGCAGCGACCATAATCTATTCGATGCCACCGATGATCCGAAACACCGTTCTGGGGCTGGGGCGCGTTCCACCGGAAATCTCGGAGTTTGGGTCGATTGCAGGCTGCACTGAGAGGCAGCTCATCTTCAAGGTTCTTGTTCCATCGGCGATGCCATCGATCATGGTTGGCGTAAATCAGGTTGTGATGATGACGCTCAACATGGTCATCATCGCGTCCATGATTGGGGCCGGCGGCCTGGGCTTCGACGTGCTTACCTCGCTGCGCCGACTGGATATCGGTACGGGCATGGAAGCGGGCCTTGCAATCGTCGCACTCGCCATCCTGCTCGACCGGTTTTGCCAGGCGTTCGTCACAAGAGCTCGTGAACATCACCACGATGATCAACGCTCCTTTTGGGTCAACAATTGGGGCTGGGTCATCGTCACTGCCGTGGCAATCGTCGGCTACATCATCGCCGTCGCACTACCGAGCGCGACCTCATTCCCTGTGTCTTGGGTGTTCACCGCAAAGCAGCCACTCAACGAGTTTGCTCGCTGGCTCACCTTCAACCTGTCTACACCACTCGACGCGTTGAAGAATGCGATACTCCTCAACGTGATGGTTCCTGTGCGCATCTTCATGCTCGGGCTCCCATGGTTTGCACTTCCGCTGCTCGCCGGGGTTGCCGCATGGCGCCTGTCCGGACCCACGCTTTCCGCGCTCGTGTTCGTTCTGATGTCCGCGATTTTCATGGCTGGTCTTCAGCAGCCGGCGATGATGACAATCTACCTCTGCGGAATAGGAACGGTCCTCTCTTTGCTTATCGGCTTCCCACTGGGAGTGCTGGCCGCTGTAAACGAGAGAGCTCATCAAGTGTTGAACGTCGTCTGTGACACGCTCCAGACGCTGCCGACCTTCGTGTACCTGATACCCGTCGTGATGCTCTTCAAAGTCGGAGACTTCTCCGCGCTGGTGGCGATCGTCGCTTTCGCTATCGTGCCGGCCATTCGATATACGGATTTCGGCATACGGCATGTGAAAGAGCATTTCGTCGAAGCGGCGGTCATGAGCGGCTGCACGCCGACCCAGACTTTGTTCAAAGTCAAGATTCCTCTGGCCGTGCCGGAAATGCTGCTTGGTTTGAGCCAGACGATTGTCATGGCGCTTTCGATGCTCGTCATCACTGCATTGGTGGGTACCCGAGACCTTGGTCAAGAGACCTATATCGCACTGACCAAGGCCGACGCCGGACGTGGCGTGGTGGCGGGGCTGGCCATCGCTTTCATCGCGATCGTCGCGGAGCGGCTCATAGTCGCTTGGCGGCTGAAATTTTCCAAACGGCACGCGGCCTGAACCGCCTTGCCTGAACACCATCGACATCTCATTGGAGGCTAATCATGTCGAAAACCTTTGACCAGCACTATCGGATCGTCATCATCGGCGGCGGTGCTATTGGTTGCTCGCTTGCGTACAATCTTTCTCGCCGCGGTGAGAAGGACGTGATCGTTCTTGAGAAATCGCAGATCACCAACGGCTGCACCTGGCACGCGGCAGGTCTCGTCGGCCAGCTCCGCGGCAAGAAGAATCTCACCAAGTTGATGCAGAACTCTGTAGCGGTCTATGATCGTCTTGAGGAAGAGTCCGGTCTGACCATCGACTGGAAGAAGGTTGGCTCCCTCCGCCTTGCCTCCTCGGAAGCCCGTTGGAGCGAAATTCGCCGTTCGATGACGCTCGCAAAGAGCTTCGATTTCGAATGCCACTCGCTTTCTGCCAAAGAGGCCCAGGAACTCTTCCCATACATCGATCCGGAAGGCGTGGTCGGCGCCGCCTTCATTCCGTCGGACGGCTACATCGACCCCTACGCGTTGACGCACGCTTACGCGGCCACGGCTCGTAAGAACGGCGTCAAGATCCAGGAAGGTGTCACGGTCACCGAATTCATCAAGGAAGGACGCCGCGTTGTCGGCGTCGCGACCGACCATGGTACGATCGGCTGCGACATCATCGTCAACTGCGCCGGTCTGTGGGCCAAACGCATCGGCGACATGGCCGGTGTTCCGCTCGCCGCCGGCGTCGTTGAGCACCAGTATTTCCTGACTGAAAAAAAGCTCGACCTACCGAAGAACCTTCCAACTCTGCGCGATCCGGACAAGAACTTCTACCTCAAGCCGGATGTCGCCGCCTTTGCGATCGGCGGATGGGAGGACGGCACGAAGGGATGCTGGCGCTCCAAACCACCGTTCGAATTTGGACGTGAACTCTTCCCGGAAAACATGGATCGATTGGAACTGTTCGCGCTGCCTTGCGCCGAGCGTCTTCCTGTCCTCAACGAGGTTGGCATCCAGACCGTCATTAACGGCCCGATTCCGGCCTCGGCCGACGGCGAGCCGATCATGGGCCTGGCTCCGGAACTCGACAACTTCTTCGTCGCATGCGGCTTCACCGCCGGGATCGCGGCCTCCGGTGGCGCCGGTGAGGCAATGGCGAATTGGATACTTGACGGCGATCCGGGGATGGATCTGTGGTCCTTCGACGTGCGCCGCTTCGGCGCTCCGCACAGCCAGGGTCGCTACCTCGAGGAACGTGCAATCGAAGCCTACGGAAATTACTACAAGATCCATTGGCCGGCCGAAGAAAACCAGGCCGTGCGCAATCTGCGCCTCTCGCCGTTCAAGGCTCAGCTTGAAGCGTCCGGTGCAATCTTCGGAAGCCGCTTTGGTTGGGAGCGAGCCAACTGGTTCTCCCGTCCATCCGACGACAAGTTTGACAAGCCGAGCTTCGAAGGAAAGCCGAACTGGTTCGATGCGGTTGGAGCCGAGTGCGAAGCTATTCGCAACCGCGTCGTCCTGATCGACCAGTCGTCGTTCTCGAAGTTCGAAATCACTGGAAAGGGCGCGCAGGCAGCACTTCAGCGCATCGCTGCAGCCGACATTTCCGGGGCGCCGGGCAAAGCCGTCTACACCCAGCTTTGTAACGAAAACGGCGGAATCGAATCCGACGTCACCTTCATGCATCTGGACGACGAGAAGTTCTTGCTAGTGACCGGCTCGGCGTTCGGCGTGCGCGACAGCGCCTGGGTGCGCCAGCATCTGCCCGAAGGCGTGACCATCCGCGACGTGACCGGCAGCTACGCCGTTCTCAACATCTGCGGTCCGAAGTCGCGCGAGGTGCTTCAGAAGGTCACGGACGACGACGTTTCCAACGACGCGTTGCCATTCTTCGCGGTTCGCACGATCGAAATCGGCTATACCCGCGCTATCGCGGCCCGTGTCGGCTACGTCGGCGAGCTCGGCTATGAACTCTACATTCCGATCGAATACGGCGCGCATGTCTACGACACGCTTTGGACGGCGGGCCAGGAGTTCGGCATTCAGAACGCCGGCTATCGCGCCATCGACTCTTGCCGCATGGAGAAGGGCTATCTCTACTGGTCCGGCGACATCACGCCCGACTACAACCCTTACGAAGCGGGTTTGGGCTTCTGCGTGGCGTTGGACAAGCCGGATTTCATCGGGAAGCAGGCGCTGGAAAGGATCAAGGCTGAAGGTGTCACGAAGCGCCTGTGCTCGTTCACCGTCGAAGGCTTCGCACCATTCCATGGAGGCGAGGCGATCATCCTCGATGGCAAAGTCGTGGGACGGACCACAAGTACGGCCTATGGCCATTCGATGAAGAAGACTATCGCTTTCGGCTACCTCGATCTCGAGAATGCCTCCGCTAAGTCCTTCGAAATCGAAGCTTTTGGAAACAGCTACGATGCAGAGCGAGGCCCTCGTTGCCTTTATGATGCAAAGATGGAGCGTCTCAAGGCCTAAGCCACGCGGGAGGAGGTTCTATGAAAATGAAAGGGGAACAACCGGACATGGAACGAGTGCAAAAAATCGTCGAAGGCCTTCCGGAAAAGTTTCGCGTACAGACGGTCACCCGCTTGGGAGGCATGACCAATGTCGTCTACCACGTCGAGACCGACAAGGACGAACTATGCGTGAGAATACCGGGGGTCGGCACCGAGGCCTACATCAATCGACGTTACGAGGCTCGCGCGGCAAGGGAGTCCGCGCGAGTAGGGGTTAGCGCCCCGGTGCTCTTCTTCAACGAAGTAAGCGGTGAGAGCGTCACGGCCTTCATAAAGGGTGCTGTGACGATGTCGCCGGAAGAGTTCGCCAGTCGCGAGGGTTCGGCGTTTCGGGCGGGCGAGGCATTCAAACGCCTGCATAGCAGCGACGCCACGTTTGAAAATCGATTCGACGTCTTTACGCTCATTGACGAGTACATGGCCTACCTTGCGACCAAGGATTCCACTGTGCCCGACGGATATCGCGAGGCCCTGGCCTCGGCCGAGCAGGCACGTTCAGCCCTCAACGCTAAGCCACTGCCGCTGGCGCCCTGCCACTGCGACCCTCTCAGTGAAAACTTCCTCGACGTCGGTGATCGGATGTGGATCGTCGACTGGGAATACTCGGGCATGAACGATCCCTTGTGGGACCTGGGAGATTTCATAGTCGAGGCCAGCCTCTCGGAGGAGAAGGAAGGCGAGCTGCTCAACGCCTATTTCGGCCGTCTCCCAACCGACGCGGAGTATGGACGGATAGTCATCTACAAGGCCTTGTGTGACTTGGTCTGGACCTTATGGGGCCTCATCCAGCATGCAAACGACAACCCGGCGGAGGACTTCTGGGCCTACGCGATGCATCGCTTCCAACGATGCACCGCGTTGATGGCCACCGCCAACTATAGCTCCGCAGTCGCGGCGGTGGCCCAGGCTTGATGCTCAGACGGCGCCCCGATCAGCGAAAGGCGATCGGGGCGAGAGCTTTAATTTATTCGCCGGCGTTGCTTCCTACCAACCTTGGACCGTTGCCCGCACGCGCGACGGCGGGAATGCGTCCGCGCGGGCATCAGTTGTGGGACGCGTGCGCGTGTCATTGAAAGCCGTCGATGATCCTATTCGGCATACATGAGATCGCGAAGCTTTTCGCGTCGCTTGGCGCTGAAGGATTCGGCACATCTTTACGAGAGCTTATCGCCAGCAGAGTAGATGTTGGTCACTGCCTGCTTGTGACCTCATCCTTCATCGGCGATCTGACGGTTCTCTATCGCGGCCCGGAGGGTACGCCCGGCGTGTCCTCGGGCGACCTGAATGAATTGCTTGATCTCGCTCGCACCAGGGGTGAGGGAGATCGAGTCATTTCGCGCCCAGACAGCGGAATCCTTATTTTGGAAACGTCGCCTCAGTGCACCGTCGTCCGGTTCAAACCCTCCGACCCCCCTCCGGAATATATTGCCTATACGATGTCGCTGTCAGCGCAGTCGACGGCGACCCTCATTTTAGGTTTGGACGAAAGTCTCGTCGGGATCGAGGCTTGCCTTGCCTGCGCGCCAATCGTGGGCGAGGCTGTGCGATCGCATCTCGAAAAGCTCGAAATGTCCAAACCCGATCAAGTCCGATCCGTGGATTTCGATCAGACGGAAGGCAGTTTTGATGACCTCTTCGCCGACAGCCTTACGCCTGCACAACGAGGTATCGTTCGACTCATCTTGCGAGGTCACGGCAGTGCATCGATCGCGTTGCATCTGGGGGTGTCGGAAGGCACGGTGAAAGTCCATCGTGCGAACATCTACCGAAGGCTCTCCATCAGCAGTCAAGCTGAACTTTTCAAAATGTACATAGACAGAATGCTGAGGCCATGAAGGACCGGCGGGGTCTGTTTTCGGTCGGGGGAAAGCAGGGAAAAGCACGCGCTGTATCGCTCACCGTGGTTGACTGCGTCGCCCTGAACACACAACTTACAGGATATTTTCGAGATGTGATTCGCAGTTTGGGAAGTGCGCTGAATGTCAGTAACGGATAAGCTTGCCTGCGTCCGAGAAATCGTAGACGCCAACAAATCCAGAGACCGCAACGAAGCGGAGACGAGACACAAAATTATCGATGGCATCATTCATGACTGCCTATCTTGGCCACGCAATCGTGTCTCAGTCGAAGAGTATATCGCGCCGGGATTTGCCGACTATGTGCTGAAGAAGGCAAATGGCGATCATCTTCTGTTCATCGAAGCCAAAAAAGCTGGCGTCTATTTCGACCTGCCTTTCCCATATGTCGACAGCGAGACGCACTGCTACATGTCGATGTCGAAGCTGATGTCGAACGAAAACATCAAAGCGGCGATCAACCAGGTCAAAGGCTATTGCTTCGACACCGGCTGTGAATACGCCTGCATCACCAATGGTCACGAATGGATCTTCTTTAAGACGTTCGAAAAGGGGAAACGCTTTGAAAACCTGCAGGCCTTCGTCATTCGGAGCCTGGCGTTCTTCGACAAGGATTTCACAAAAAGCCAAAACATGTTTTCCTTCGGGGCGATCTTCGATCGCGCTTCGCTCAACGAAGCCCTTTCAAGCTCGCCTCCCAAGGACAGACATATCTTCTTTCCGAAGGAGAAAATCCCTTCGTACGGCCACAAGATCAATTCGAACAGGCTTGCCGGTACGCTCCGGCCGATCGTTAATCATTACTTCGGCGTGATCGGGGACGACGACACGGAGTTCATGGAGCGTTGCTACGTCTCGCAGAGCGACTACACGCAAATGTCCGAGGGGATCAACGTTCTCATCGAGGATTCCTTGAGCCCCTATTTCAAGGGCTACGGCGTCAATCAGTTAGAGAACACCGGAAGGGGCGGGCAGCTTGGAGGTCGTCTCACCAAGAACATCAAGCGTGGCAGGAGGGGCGAGGTCCTCGTACTTTTCGGCGGCAAGGGCGCCGGCAAATCGACTTTCGTGAAGCGGGTCCTACGGCACAATCCGCCAAGGTGGCTTCGCGAGCATTCGGTCATCGCTATCGTAGATCTCCTCAAAGTTCCGGAAGACCAAAGCGTTATCCGTGAAACGATATGGTCGAGCTTGGTCGAATCCTTAGATGTCGACGGATTGCTTCAGTCGGCACGTGATAATCTGTTGAAGGAGCTGTTCGCCGACCGCTTCGAGATTGCACGAAAGCAGGATCTGGAAGGATTCGACAGAAAGTCCGAAATTTACAATTCCCGTCTGAACGCACTCGCCGCCGAATGGAAGCAGGACAAGCCGTACTGTGCCGCCAGGCTCGCGTCTTATTGGGCGTCGAAGGGAAAAGGCGTGATCGTCGTTGTCGACAACACCGACCAGTATTCCCCGGAACTTCAGGACTTTTGCTTCACATCAGCCCAGGAGATCAGCAACCTGCTGAATTGCGTCACTCTGATCTCGATGCGCGAGGAACGCTTCTACAACTCAAAGATTCACGGACTTCTGGACGCATTCCAGAATTCGGGGTTTCACATCAGCTCCCCCAAGCCCTCGACTGTGTTCAAGAAGCGAATAAGCTACGTGAATTCGCTGCTTAACGAACCGCAGCGCCGTCACAAGATCGGCCTCGAGGATACAAATGGGAAGATCATCGATGATTCGATGAACTATCTGTCGATCATTTTTAGGGACTTCAACAGCGAGCAGTCGCCGTTGAACGCTTTCTTGACAGCGTGCGCCCATGGCGACACCCGGTTGTCTCTCGACCTCTTCAGAAGCTTTCTGCTATCCGGCTACACCAACGTCGACGAAATGTTGAGTTCGGGAAATTGGGTCTTCAAGATCCACCAGATCATCAAGCCGGTGATGATCCCAAACCGCTACTTTTACGATGAGGCTCTGTCGGACATCCCGAACGCCTATCAGGTTAGGAATTCCCGGCATGGCTCGCATTTCACCGCGCTTCGGATCATGCGGAAACTGGCCAAGAGCATAGAGCGCACGACTCCTTCCTACGTCTCAGTCGCGGAGCTCAAATCTTATTTCGTGAACACCTTCAACATGGGTGACGACTTCACAGCGAATCTCGACGTTCTCCTGAAGCACGGCTTTGTCGAATCCAACAATCGATTGGACCAGTACTCAGACCAGGTCGACAGCGTTAAGATCACGACCTACGGGCTCTACATGGTCCGCGAACTCGCATACTTCTTTTCATATCTCGATCTCGTGTGCACCGATTGCGGCATCTTCAGCGAGCAGGTTAGCAACTATCTGGTCGACGCCGCCAGACAGGAATTCGATCTGTTTTCGAAGGGAGAGCGTCTCGAGCGCGTCAAAATCAGGCTCGATCGCGTTGAGAAATTCATCGAGTACCTTGCGGAAGAGGAAATGAGGGAGCGAGAGCTTTATTCGCTTGGGATGAAGGAAGAAGACATGTTCACACATACCTTGCGGAAATCGTTCGAGGAAGAAAAGCGCGTCGTAGCGAAAAGCGCCAAGCGCAACTCGGCACAGCGCTCCAACAAGCACTGGTCGCGCGGCCGCCGCTGACAGCGCCTCGTATTACCTTGGTGATATAGACCGGCCATCCGCCCGATAGCTAGTTTCCTTATCACGGACTTCGCCGGCAAGTGGTTGGCCGTCCGAGCGAAAGGAAACACATGACCTCTCTGCTCCCCCCAAGACCCAGTCGGGTACTCCGCCCCGCGCACCGTGCGCTTCCGATCGGGACGGAGCGCTACCTGGCGAAGGGTGGCGGCTCCCTTGCGGTCACCGTGAAAGCTGGCGACGCCGTCAAGATCATTGATAGAGAAGGGCTGCAGCGCGCGGAGGTCAGGCCGACCGACTTCGAGGGGCGTGATGACATTTCCATTCTTGGCCTTTCAGGCGGCGAAGGAACGTTTTGCATTTTCGGATCTGGTCGAGCCGGGGAAAGCGCCGAATTTATCGTGCAGCGCGACGCAACCCTGCATATCTCAGCCCCGGCGGACCAGATGGAGGTGACAGGACAAAACACGGCGACCGATCTGGAGGTGTTTATCCAACGCGCAAACCCAACTGCCGTGAAGGCGGGCGGGGCGCCGCTTCCGAATCCGCTTCGCGATCCGCTGCAGGAAATACGCATTCGCGCGGCGTCTGCTCAGGCTTTTCTTGTCAAGGCGGGCGAGTACATCCAGGTGCTTGACATCGATGGTCGTCAGATGACCGACTTTCAGTGTTTCTCTGCCCGCAAGTTAGATGCAGGGATCGAACACGCGCTCGACGCGACCGTCACGCGCACGCTTACCCATCGTGCGATGCCCATTCCGGGCTTGCCGTCCAAGGCATTTGCGTTCGATTTCGAGCCACTCGTTGAGATCGTTCGGGACACAGTCGGTAGACACGACGCCTTCGCGACGGCCTGCAACTCTCGCCAGTATGACGACATGGGCTATCCAGGCCATATCAATTGCACGGACAATTTCAACGGCGCTCTCGATCCCTACGGCATCGCCGCGCGCAAGGGGTGGGAGGCTTTGAACTTCTTTTACAACTCGAGAATCGACGCGCACGATCAGATCATTTCGGACGAAGCTTGGTCTCGTCCCGGCGACTACGTGCTGATGAAGGCGTTGACCGACATCGTGTGTGTCAGCTCCTCGTGCCCGGACGACATCGATTCAGGAAATGGATGGAATCCCACTGACATTCTCGTCCGCACTTATGCTGCCGACAACAAGTTTTCACGCGCGATCGCCTATCGCCCGACCCCAGATGCGGAACCACAGATGACTAAAGAAACGGCTTTTCATCCGCGCCTCTCCGCGCTTACCCGCCATCATACGGAGTATCGCGGATTCTGGCTTCCAACTCGCTTCAACAACGAGGGTCCGACGGCCGAGTACTGGGCATGCCGTGAGCAATGTGCCGTGATAGATCTCTCGGCGTTGCGGAAATTTGAGGTAACGGGGCCGGACGCCGAGGCCTTGCTTCAGTACTGCCTGACCAGGGACATCCGCAAGCTGGCTGTGGGCCATGTGGTCTACACGGCGATGTGCTACCCGAATGGCGGGATGATCGACGACGGAACAGTCTTCAAGCTCGGTCCCAACAACTTTCGTTGGATCTGCGGTGACGATTACAGCGGCGTCTGGCTTCGCGAGCAGGCGCAGAAGATCGGATACGAAGTCTGGGTCAGATCCTCGACAGATCAGATGCACAACATCGCTGTCCAGGGACCAAAAAGCCGCGATTTGCTGAAGGAGGTCATCTGGACCGCACCCGGCCAGCCGGCACTAGGAGAGTTGGAGTGGTTTCGCTTCAGTGTTGGAAGGATCGGTCATTTCGAGGGCGTGCCCGTGGTGGTCTCGCGCACAGGTTACTCTGGTGAAATCGGCTACGAGATATTCTGTCACCCCAAACACGCACTTGAGGTGTTCGACGCTGTTTGGGAGGTCGGAAAGAACTTTGGTCTGAAGCCAATGGGGCTGGAAGCGCTCGACATGCTTCGCATCGAGGCCGGATTGATTTTCGCCGACCATGAGTTCACGTCCGAGACCGATCCGTTCGAGGCGGGTATTGGATTTACCGTTCCTCTGAAGTCTAAGGCTGACGACTTCATTGGTCGGGAGGCACTTCTTCAACGTAAGGAGCATCCTCGTTACAAGCTCGTCGGGCTCGACTTAGATTCAAACGACGAGGTTGGCCACGGCGATGCCGTCTTTATCGGAAAAGCCCAGGTCGGCGTTGTGACGAGCAGTACTCGGTCGCCAATCCTTCGCAAAAACATCGCTCTTGCACGCATCGACGCACTCTCGTCGGCGATAGGTACTCAAGTCGAGATCGGCAAGCTCGATGGGCACGCGAAGCGGCTGCCTGCGACGGTAGCAAGATTCGCGCACTACGATCCTGAGAAACTGCGGCCCCGCTCGTGAGCGGTAACAAACTTCATGGGCGATGCCGCGAACCGACGTTAAGGCCATGTGTCGCTGCGGCGATCAATGGGCCGAACCTCGCTTCGAACGCCTCCCATAGTAGGTCGTACACGCCATCAAGCTGCCGTTCCAGCGAGCGTACCTGCGTATTGAACTCGCGCTGCATGGTTACGAGACCGGCGCGGAAAGCAATGTCGAGATCAAGTTTGCGGCCGTGTCGGTCGCGGCCGCGCGTTCCGTTGTAGCGATCTATGAAAAGTGAGGCGGTCTCGAACGTCGCATCGTCGTCGGTGAGCTCTAGTTCGACACCGCGGTGAACGCGACTATTTCGCTCAGAACGAACCAGTTCCTGGCTATCTGCGATCGCCTTGAGTTGCCGCCGTAGTTCGGTCGGGATGTCCGCCTTGGCAACTCGTTCGATCGTGCAGGCGCGTTGCGGGAGCCCCATCTCGAAAACCTCGTTGATCAAAAGCAGCGCGCAGTCGACGACGGATACATACCTGACAAGGAAAACATCCTTGGTGATCTGAAGCCACTGGTATCTTGTGAGAGGCATTTTTCTGAAGTTTGGTGGCACTGGGTCGAGCCACAACATGTCGCCAACGATGTTCAGGGATTCCACGCGCCGGGTTAGTGTCTTCATCCACCGCCCAGTGTCATAGGCATATTTGCAGTCAGGATGGCGGCAGAGCTCCTCGTAGCTGTCGAAGTGGTAGGCAACGATGCCCAGCTCCGACAGACGCGTGATGAAACTATGATGGTCGGAGGTCGCGATATGACGTTTCAGAAAGCGTGTTTGGCGACGCGGAGGTCTACTGCGAACGGCAGGTGAGGCCCGATCATTCATTGAGGCAATGGACCACCAGTTCCGCGAACGTGTCCCACAGCGCCGCGAGATGCTCCGATGTTGGAGCAAGGTTTGACGAGTGCACATACTTGTTGAGGGTGTCGACGGATATGATGGCGTCCATGGTCCGAGCCTTACGCACGACCTCGAGATACCGCTTGTCGACCTTCTCCCGCGAACGAAGGTCTTCCGCAACGGCAACGATCTTTTTGACGAGCGGGTCGTTTTCCACCGCCGTAGCGAGCGTGGTTTGCTTGAGGTAATTGTCGACCGACAACTCGATCAACACGCGGCATAGGACGGCGATTGCATTGGGGTGCTCTTCAAGGTCGAGCTTGAACTGAAGCTCCTCCCATATTGCTCGCTGTCGTTGCAGGCGGCCCGTCCACGCGACCCCGGAATCATGTTGAAGGATCAGCGCCGTACGCTTGGTCGGCCGAGGTGCGGTGGTGATCGAAACGACGGTAGCGACGCCACTATTTGTGGCCGCACTTGGCGAGGCGCCGGTCACTGGTTTGGCCGGCTTTGTCCCTCTGGACCCAGGAGAAGGCAAAGCGTCTGCTGCGGTCGGGAGCACTCCCTCCCGTTCCAACGCGTCGAGATAGGCGAGCTTTCGGTCAACGTCCCAAACGTCGTCCAGGGTTTTGCGCTTGGATACGAGATCTTCCGCGATCCGCGATAAAGCCTTCAGCGAAGCCTCTTCGTTGCGAATAAATTCGAAGCGGCCTCTCGCCATCGAAATGCCTACGCGGTTCCGGAATGCTTCTGCGGAAAGAAGGCGACTGAGATTGCTGCGCGGTATCTGACCTGATTTCGGAAGCAGGTCTGCAGCCCTCAATCTGGTTTCAATTTCGTCCGCGATGTTGAACTTACCGCCCTTACCCGTCCGGTTGACGAACGTCGTCTTCATCCGGCCTGTCCACGTGCTCTGTCCGACGCCGGACTGGCTTCCCGTATGACGGCGGTAGAGGATTTCATCGATCACGTCCCTATCGGGTTCAACCCGGCAAAGGATTCGATCGGGAAAATGTCCGACCCACTGGGATCGAAGTTTTTCAAAATACTCTCGAAGCTCGGCGTTCGGCGCACGCTTTGGATCCGCCAACACCTTGAGGCAAGTCGTCCGGCGGTTCCCATCGAATACGATGAACTGACGCCCTTCCTGATAGACCAGAGGCGGCTCGAAGAGCCCTTTGGACTTCACGATGTCTTCGGCAAGTTTTCGCATCTGCCCAAGATGATTGGAGAAAAGCCAGCCTATGGCTGCAGTCTCGTTCTCTAATTCACCGTGACGATCGTTCGAACGATTAACAAGTAGCTCGCTAAGTGCGATAGTACGATATGCCATGTCACCCCCGCCCATGTCGATAAACTTGGAGTATATTCACGCTATAGATGCAAGATCTTTCCGTGAATTGCATCTCATCGACATGGTGTTGTTCACTGAAAAGCGGAGGCAAGGATTCGAAGCGATGTTTGAAAGCTGTGACTTCGCATTGGGAGGCGCTGATCGAGACATCGTCTCCCGCTGCGAGTGCTTCGAATGATTCAGCGACAGTTTAGGCGGTTCGCGTCTCCCTTCCGGTGACGCTGCGCATTTTCCCTGCAGCCAGACCGATTACCCTGTTAGCGACTATTCCGATGATCGCGATCGACAGCCCAGCAAGGAGTCCCCGACCAGTGTCGACCTCGGGGAGCGCCTTGAGGATTTCCTGTCCAAGATCTCGGGATCCAATGAGCGCGGTGATGGAGGTCATGGCGAGAGCCATAAGGATCGTCTGGTTCAGGCCAAGCAGGATTGCTGGCATCGCCAAGGGCAGTTCAACGTATCTGAAGCGCTGTCTTCGGGTTGTCCCACTGGAGATCGCCGCTTCGATGATGGTGGGGGAAACCCCGGAAATGCCTAGATACGTCAGTCTTACAATTGGAACTGTTGCGTACCCTATAATCGCGATGATCGATGCCAGGTCTCCCACACGGAACAACATCACTACCGGGATGAGGTAGATGAACGACGGAAAGGTCTGGAGGGTATCGCAGATGGCCAGCACGCCGCGTGCTAAGCGCGGACTGTGCGCCGCGGCGACGCCGATCGGTACGCCGATCACGATGCAGATGATCACGGAGATGGTCGTGAGATACAGCGTCAACATCGCGGGCACCCATAACCCGGCGACGCCGACGACGGCCACCATGGCGATGTTCGGCAGCGCGAAGTTCAGCCCGCCCATACGATACGACAACCAGCCAAGCAGAAACAAGGTCGCCGGCCATGGTGCGGCGACAAATGCCTTTCGAACCGGAATGAGCACATAAATCGTCGCAAGGTCGCGAAACTCGCCCAACGGGTTGGCAAGCGTGATCGAAAGCCACCGAACGAACGTGTCCCAAACGGGAGCGGTGGTTACCGTCATTGTCCTGGGGAGAACTTGGACCGCGGGGAAGAATTGAGCGAGGGTTACCGCCACGATCAGCGCGCACATAACAATGAGCAGGTGCCCGTGTCGCACGAAAAGGTTCGTTGGCTTCACGTGGTAGTCCGCGGCTTTTCGTGCCCAGGCGCGGGTCAATCTATCCAGAGTGATCGCGATTATTACGATTGCGACCCCACTTTCCAAGGCTCGGCCAATTTGAAGTTGCTGCAGTGCCACCAAGAGGCGATGGCCCAAGCCCGTCGCGCCAACGAGTGCCGAGATCACGGTCATAGCCAACGTCTGCATAACCACCTGGTTGAGGCCCACAAGGATCTCAGGCAGGGAGCTTGGCACTCGGACACGCCAGAGCAGTTGCCACTCTCGACAACCTGCGACGCGGGCGGCTTCGATGGCACTCTCCGGAACGCCGCGCATCCCAAGCAGCGCGCAGCGCGCCATCGGCGGGAAGGCGAAAATCGAGCTTGCGATCATCGCAGGCACAGGGCCGAAGCCGAAGAAGACCGCGATGGGCGCTAGGTATGCGAGATGAGGCGTCGCCTGCATCGCGTCCATGACCACGCTCGCACCTCGTTCCACGCGCTTGTTGCCGAACATCGCAATGCCGAGCATCAGGCCAAAGAATGCCGAACTTGGAACTGCCATAAGAATGAGTGAAAAGGTCCGCATGGCATCTTCCCACAGGCCGAAAACCGCTAAGTATAGGACGCTCGAGCCACCAAGCAGCGCTAACGCTCTTCCGCCTAGCTTGTGACCGATCACCGCGACAGCTATAGCTACGAACGCCCATGGCAGAGGCGGGATGGAATAGGGACGGAAGCCGCGATATAGAAGTCCTTCGAGCAGCCCCAGAGGCGCAGAAATTCCCGCAGCCACAAGGCGGGTCACATCTCGCACGGTCACGCCGTAAACGCTGATGTCGCGCGCGACCCAATTCACGCCCTGCGTCACGTAACGGCCTAGTGGAAATGTCATGATCTCCGGCCATGCCGCGAGTGACTGCGAAAATCGCGAGGCGAGGAGGAGTAGCAGCGAAACAACCACTGCCGGGATCCAATACGGCAGTCGCATTCCCGGAGAAAGCTGCAGGCTCAAATCTGGTTGAAGCATCTTCATTGCGCCATCTCCTCTGGGAAGAGGGCAGCGATCATGCCCTGGCGCGTGATGCGGCCGACCGGCTGGTTTCGGTCGTCCACGACGGTGACGTCGAACTCCGATCGCAAAACACGCGGTGCGGCTTCCTCGATAGAAGTGGACGCCGAAATCGATAAACCATGCGGTACGCCGACGCCCGGCAGCATGATCTTCCCGACAGTCACCAGCTTTTGTCGAGGCGCCGTCTTGGTAAACGCTCTGACGTAGTCGGTCGCCGGGTTCGTGATCAACTCCTCCGGCGTGTCCAACTGGACGAGGACGCCGTCTTTCATTATCCCGATCCGGCTTGCCACTCTCACCGCTTCGTCGAAGTCATGAGTAATGAACACGATCGTCTTCTTGAGGAGGCGCTGCAATCGCAAAAACTCGTCTTGCATCTCACGTCTGATCAGCGGATCGAGAGCAGAGAACGGCTCGTCAAGAAACCAAAGCTCCGGGTCGCCGGCCAGCGAACGAGCGATGCCGACGCGTTGTTGCTGGCCTCCCGACAGTTCATGGGGAAAATAGCTTTCTCGCCCATTGAGCCCGACGAGCTTGAGAAGGTTATGCGCCTTGGTCATTGCCTCCTCAATTGAAAGACCTCGTATTTCCAGTGGGAACGAAACGTTACGTGCCGCGGTTCGGTGGGGTAGAAGCCCAAAATTTTGGAACACCATTCCAAGCTGCCGGCGACGCATGTCTATGAGACGCGACTCGTTAGCCTCGGTGATGTCTTCGCCATTGAATTTGACGGCCCCCGCCGTCGGGTCAATCAATCTGGACAGACACCTTATGAGCGTTGATTTTCCCGAGCCGGAAAGGCCCATGATCACCAGGATTTCCCCCTGTTCGACAGTGAAGGACACGTCGCGGCACGCTCCAACATATCCTTCGCCCGCAAAATCGGCCTCGGACGGATTGTTTTCATGACGGCGCAGGAATTCCTTGGGATCGGCCCCATAGATCTTCCAGATATTTTCGCATGACAGTTTGGGCGTCATCGTTGTCTCCTGAGATTAGGAGTGGGGTCCCTCGTTCGGGACCCCACAGCTTCATTTCATCCAGGCAGTCCATACGGACTCGTTCTCAGCGACCCATTTGGCGGCCGCGTCCTCCGAGGTAAGCCCACTGACATCGACCATCGCCGAAGCGGCTGCGATTTGCTCGTTCGTGAAGTTGATCTGCTTCAGCACCTGAGAAGCGGCTGGCCATTTCGTCTCCAGACCTTTCCACGCGGCCTTTTTGAGGTAGCCGTTGGCTGGCGCGCCGCAGTCATACACGGCGTCAGGGTTGCTTCCCCATTTGGGGTCAGAGAGGCATTCGGCAGAGTATTGCGGGAATTCTACGAATTCGCCTTTGAAGCGAGCTTCAATGAAGTTCGGCGTCCAGTTGAAAAGGACGATAGGCTCTTTGCGATCGTAAGCCGCCTGTAATTCCGCCCAAAGCGTCGCTGCTTGTCCTACAGGCACTTCCTCGAAATTCATCTTCAAGGCCGCAATTCGTTCCGCATAGTGCTTGCCCCAATCGGCAGGGGGTCCGACAAAACGGCCCCTATCGCCGGTTTCTGCCGTGGCGAACAGTTTTGCGCATTTGTTCAACGCCTCCCAGCTCGGAAGGCCGGGGCAAACGCCCTTGACGTATTCCGGATACCACCAGTCTTCTCGGGTGGTCGCAGCGTGGGTCCCGTAGTCCACCAGATTGCCGGTGGCCAGGGCATTGTTGAATGCGGTCAGATGCGAGCCTTCCCACACCTCAATCTGGAAGTCGAGGTCGCCGTCGGCAATGGCCTGAAACTGAAGCTGACCGTCTGACGGGATGTATTCGACCTCGAAACCCTTCTTCTCAAGAAGAATGCCTGCGACATGGGACAGCACATTCTGGCTGGTCCAGTTATTCATGGAGATTTTGATAGGTTCATCTGCCCGAACGAGGCTAGCGGCTGTCATCACTAGCGAAACCGCAATAAGGCCTGCTTTTACCAATGTTGTCATGTTGCTCCCCTTTTTTGAGTTTGGCGCCGCCCTGGGTTCCCATGGGTTCAGAGCGTAGCGGGGAGGCTAGGCGTCAACATGCGGGAGGCACATATGCCTAAATATATAGGCATTTTTGTGCGACATCCCGCTATAAAACCTCAAAAAACTTTGATATATGTGGTTTTGTGTTGGCATCTCGACGCATTCTGAGGTAATGAAATGTCGCAGCCGCAATTAGTGCACTGGGAGGATTCAAATGGACCGTTTTTTTCTCGGGCAAAGTCCCTCGATCGACGCCGGGGCGGTAACCTCCATCTCTTTCCTGATTACCGACCGCTTCTCAATCCTGAGTTTTTCGGCTGCTACGCAGGTTCTGAAGACTGCAAACGATGTGCTGGGCAGAAAGGCCTACGAGTTTGACATCGTCGGATCGGATACGCTCGAGGTAACGAGCGACAGTGGCGTAGTGGTCAGGGCGGACTATTCTTTGAGCGACCTGAGAGTGGAGCCGAGACGGCGACAGCCTGATATTATCTACCTTTTCGCCGGAGCGATCGTCGATAGCACCGACCGTAGGCAGGTGAGCGCTTGGCTGCGAGAACTCGTACGTCGAGGCGGAAGAATCGTAGGCTTCGACACCGCAGCGTTCTGGATCGCAAGCGCCGGACTGCTAACCGGGAAAGTCTGCACGCTGCACTGGGAGTCCATCCCGATTTTCGAGGAGCGTTTCGGCATGCACGTTGAAGTCAGTCGCGACGTCATCGTCGAGAGCGGCATGATTACCACATGCGCCGGTCAGGCGTCAGCCATCGACTACGTCCTTCATCTCATCGCCCGTGACCATGGAGAGCTCGTTGCAACGCGCGTTTCGGAGGCAGCGCTGGTCGACCGTGTCCGGGCGTGCAACGAACCACAACGCGTCCCACTCCAAATCAAACTTGGAATTGCTAACGACCGGCTGGTTCACGCAATAGAATGCATGATGAAAAGCCTAGACCGCCTCGTCGTCATCGATGACATTGCAGACGCCGTCCACGTCTCGCGAAGACAATTGGAGCGCCTGTTCAGGGCGGAGTTCGGGTTGTCCCCATCTCGATACCATATGGTTCTTAGAATGGAGCGGGCACATCTTTTGCTGAGCAGGTCGAATCTTTCGGTCTTGGAAATCGCAGCGAGCTGCGGCTTTGGTTCCCCGCCGCACTTTTCCAAGACCTACAAAGGGATTTATGGCGTGCCGCCACAACAGACGCGTCAGTTAGCGCGCGGCGCCGCGTCCGTCAGCGAGACAACTCAGTCCAAACTGGGCCTTCAACGGCCGATTGGCGCGGCACCCGACGAAATTCCCGAACCCCAAGAGCGGATGCTGGCTCAAGCATCTTAGGACAGGAGAGAAAAGTGTACGACGATTGCAAGTTGGCAATTTTCGACATCGATGGCACCCTTACAGACACTGTAGCGGTTCACCAGGCGTCGTTGCTGGAGACATTATCAGCGTACAATTTCAGCGAATTGAATACCGATTGGGGATCTTACCGTCATCATACCGACAGTGCCATTTTCTATGATGCTTGGAGGGACGGTACGGCCTCGCCTCCCTCCGCTGAAGACAGCAGCGTCTTCTTCGATACTCACGTGGCCTGCTTTAGACGGTTGGCTGAAGCAGGTATCGAAGAGATAGCCGGAGCCAGCGCATTCGTGGACGCTCTCGCTCGCAACGGGTGGGCGGTAGTGTTCGCCACGGGCAGCATACGTCCGTTGGCGATTGACAAGCTCTCCAAAGCAAACATTCCGTTTGACTCCGACGCGCTGGTGACAGCGTCGGAGTTCTATTCCAGGACTGATCTGGTCAGGGAGGCAATCAAGACCGCGGATAGGCTGTTCGGAAAACGCGAATGGCGCGCGGTGTCGATTGGCGACGGTGCGTGGGACCTGAAAACGGCCCGACTTCTCGACATCCCGTTCGTGGGGATCGGCTCGGGCCTGGGCTGCCAAGGGGGCGATTTCCCGGTCCTCGATGATTTTACCAGCATTGACGCCGCGGTACGCGCGGTGGAGGGCGCCGTCAGCAGGAATTCACTCTTGATTTGACAACTCGAACCACAACTCGAAATCGGCATATGACCTGAAAGTGAGGGGCATACTGTGAGACACTCCAATTTCGCCTTCATCAAAGCGGCCTGGCATTCCGAAGTCGTCGATCGTGCGCTGGATGGTTTTCTCGAGGTGGTGAGCGAGAGGCAGGTGGAAGTGTTCACCGTTCCCGGTGCATTGGAACTTCCGCTTCTCGCGCGCGACCTTGCTGCAACGAAGCGCTTCGACGCAGTGGTCGCAACTGCGTTCGTTGTCGATGGAGGAATATATCGTCACGACTTCGTCGCGCAGGCGGTGATCGATGGGCTCGTGCGTGCCGGCCTTGAGACGGGCGTACCGGTGCTGTCGGTATCGCTCACCCCTCACAACTACCAAGAGACGGAGTTTCACACGGCGATCTATAGAGAGCATTTCGTCACTAAGGGGCGAGAGGCCGCCGAGGCGGCGCTGAAAATAACAAGGCTTCGAGCCGAATGCGGGCTTCCGCCCGCTTCGACGGGCAAAAAAGACGAGGTCCGATATGCATGACCACTCTCAGGATAACCTTTCCGGCGCATTTGCCGCGCGAGCTGCAGCCGATCTCGTGAACACCTATGCCAATTGGTCCAGCACCTACGATGACGAGGCGATGAGGCTCGGCTACTGTCTGCCGTTTGTCATAACGGCATGGGTTGCCCGATATGCTGAAAGCCTCGAAAGCAAGATTCTCGATGCTGGCTGCGGTACCGGACTGACTGGCCCATATCTTGCGGCGCTGGGCTACGGCGACTTGCATGGTCTGGATTTTTCTCCTGAGATGCTTGAGCGCGCGGGTCGCCGGGGAGTGTATCGATCACTCACAAGAGGGGAGCTTGGAAAGGCGCTCGACTGGCAAGATGCCACGTTCGATCTGATCCTTTCTGCTGGCGTTTTCACACAGGGGCATGCGCCGGCAAGCAGCTTCGACGAACTTCTTCGGATTTTGAAACCGGGCGGCTATCTTACGTTCACAATCCGAGACATCACACTGGAAACTCACGAGTTCGATGGTGCTTTAAAAGCGATGCTCCACCAACGGCGGGCGAGTCTTGTCGAGAAAAGCCCGCCGTTCAGATCGTTCACGACATCGAACCCAGACATTGCCGTGAATGTCATGGTCCTCCAAAAGTTATAGTGCGCGTGCGTTGATCTTTGTTCCTCGCGAGCGGTGGAAAACATGACCCCGCCATTGTCCCCAGCGAAGTTGACCTCTGCGATCGGCGTCTGCGGCCTCTGACATCTGCAGGGCCTACCCGATACTGGACGAGGTTCTGTTGCGCCGGCCAAGGATGTGTAAAATATTGATCTGCATATCCGGCCTGAAATCTCCAAAAGCGGGAACTCAGGGAAACGGTTCGGCGTTCCCCCCGCAACTGTAATTGACAAGATTTCATTAGTCGTTTGAAGGAATTGCACCGAAATGAGGAAAACCTATATTAAAGCTTGAACGTAACCGCGATACGTCAATCAAGCGTTGACACTTGTGGTGGTAGTTTCTAGGAGTTGGTCAATGAAGCGGAAGGAGTCGACCATGACATTCGTTCACAACATGCGTATCGTGGCGTCCGCCGCTCTCCTCGGCGCTGTTTTGGTCGGGGCGGTTTTGAGCGGTGCCGACGATGGACACTTTCAGGATATGTTGAAGTATGGCGGCGCGTTTATAGGTGCCGCCCTCGCATTGATCGTTCGGTTTAGTCGCTGAGTTTGCATCGGGGACGGGTCGCGGTCGGATATGCCTTTACTTGACGCCGTCAACCGTTTTGCGGACGGAAGCTGGTTCGACATAGTGTCACTTGTCGTGGCGATCGTGTACGCCGTTCTTCGTTGGACGAAATGTAGCGGGGCTTACAACCTGGTCTCGAGGACAACAGGCTTCGACGTCCTCAATGGCGTCAGTATATTTCCTTTGTTCATGCTTGCTTTGTCGGTCGTTTCTTGAAGCGTTCTTGCATCGATCCTCACATCGAATAAGCTCATACTTTCCACCGCGGGCTTAGTCGCGCTCTTCGCCGTTCTGGAAGATGTCAATCCCAGCAAGAGCGAACGTTAGGCCAGCCTATCGTCGTCGGTGTGAGCATCGGCGAAGAAGCTCCGCCTTTAAAGCGGAGCTTCTTGTAGTCCTACTACTTCAGGAATGCGTCGATGAGTTCAGCGGCACGCTTGGGCTCTTCCCAAAACATGTTGTGGCCGTTTGACTTGAACGTCTCGAATTTAGCTTCTGGGAAAGCGGCCTTGAGCCTCTCTTGGTGAGGTCCGTCGAACATGGGATCCTGGTCGCCCCAAAATATCATCAAGGGCGCTTTAAGTAGAGAGGCGGTGCTCCGCATGTTGCCCACGGAGACATCCCAGAGAGTTTCCTTCCACACTCTGAGTGGAACCGCAGTGCTCTCAGCGCGCATGTGCTTCAGAAATTCCTCATCGACCGGATGCGGGCTCCAGTACCAGTCGAGCATGAATTTACTGTCAGGATCGAATGGCTCTTTCACAGGCATCACGTTGTCCCACAGCCAGGTTCCAGGGCCGCCCGCGATGTCAAACGTCGAGGAAACAAGCACGGCTTTGTTGACCTTTTCCGGATAGCGCTCAGCGAGGGCCTGCGTGGTGAACGAGCCGAGCGAATGGCCCACAACGTCTGCTTTGTCTATGTGGACGGCATCCAGAAATAATTTCGCGTCCGTCGCGAAATCGATAAAGGAATAGCAGCATTCAGGTGCACTGGTCTTTCCATGGCCTCGAAGATCGATCGCGTAGATGTGATAGTCGCCTTTCAGATAAGGAATCATAAGCGACCAGGTGCGCGCGTTGTCAGTAAATCCGTGGATCAACAAGAGCGGTTTCCCAGTCGTATCCCCGATCTCGTTGTAGGCCATCATAACACCGTTTGGCAGTGCGATGGTCTTTTTTGCTCCAGCCCATTCGCTCTGGGTTGGGATGGGAAGTTGTTGAGCGGAAGACATTGTCGGTGCGAGTGCCAGACCGATAAGAACAGACAATAGTTTAACTATTTTCATTGAGTTCCCCTTCGTTGCTAGGTTGACGATTCAGCGGTCGATTTTGCGGGGGAGGCGCGTACAGAGTCTGGTGGGGTTGATTTGCGGCCCCACCAAGGCGATGGCGAAAAATCTTTCAGCTTTTCCGGCGGTCTGGGCGGCCGCGCCAATTGAAATCGCGAAACTCCAGTCGACGGCGCCATCGTGAATATCGCGAAGCGTGCTCGGCCGATATCGGGCGTCTCAGCGATGTGTATGATCGGGTCCGGCGCTGCGCTTGCGGCTCTGCTCGAAAGAAGTTGATTATGGATAACGACGACAAGCTCGATCTTAAGAGGATTCTGTTCGACGTTTTCGTCGGCACGTGGTCGGTCAGGCGCGTCATTCTGGACAGGCTTGGCATGGGGCGTGTCATGTTCACTGGGTTGGCGACGATCGCAACCGATGACTTCGAGGAGCGCGGCGAGACGTTGCTCGGTGGCGGTTATCGCTCACAAAGCAGTCGGCATTACCGTCTACTGCTCTCTGGAGCCAAGCTCGTTGTCTCGTTTCCCGATGGACGCGAGTTTGTTGAAATCGGTGGCCAGCCGGCGCAGTATGTTCGGCACGAGTGCGGCGAAGATACCTATCTCGGCAGGTTCTTTTTCCCTGCGCCAACGGCCTGGGTCGAGGCCTGGTCCGTCAGCGGGCCACGCAAAAATTATCGTAGCTTGGCAAAATATACGCGGCTCGACGATTCATCAACGGCGATGGAAAATACTTAAAGCCTCGAGAGTGCTCAGCGTGGTTGCAGCTTCTTTCGCGGCGTCCGCCGGATCTGCTGCTTTGCCGACCCGTTAAAGTGCTGTCGGTGTTTTAGATTCGTACTGCCACGTCGGCTGTTGGTTGGCCTTTTAGCGGGCGCCCATCAACGCCGCGACGTCCAGCATCCTCGTCGAAAATCCGAATTCGTTGTCATACCATCCGAAGACACGTAACAGACCACCGGGTGCCACCGAAATCTCGGGCCCACAGATAACCAAAGATTCCGGGCGGGCCCGCAAATCTACCGATACTAGCGGGCGGTCGGTCCAGCCCAACACCGAAGAAGCTTCCGCTGCCTGACACAACTCCATCCGAACCTGATCGAGGCTCGGCCCAATTCGAGTTGATACGGTTAGATCGATTGCAGATACGCTCGCCGTTGGCACTCTGATCGCTCGTGCCTCGATCTTGCCCGCCAACCGGGGCAAAACTTTTCCCAAGAGCTTGTGAGCACTCGTGCTTGTCGGCACCATCGACAGCGCTGCGGCGCGACTTCTCGCAAAATCATCGCGTGGCTGGTCAACTGTCGGCTGACTGCCGGTGTAGCAGTGAACGGTCGTCATCTGTCCTCCTGCAATTCCGTAGGCGTCGTCGATGATCTTTAACAGTGGCGCAAGTGCGTTAGTCGTGCATGAAGCATTCGAGACGATCTTGTGGTCACCGATAGCTTCCTCGTTGGCTCCCAGGACAACCGTAACGTCTGCGGCTTCGGCGGGCCCGGCAATGAGAACCCTGGATGCACCCGCCTGAAGCGCACGAGATACAAAATCCCGGCTAGAAGGTTGCCCCGTACATTCAAGGAAAATGTCGACGTCGGTTAGGTCCAAGCCCCGGACGTCGAGTTCTCGGTGGAAGGGTATGAGGCGGGACCCGATCGTCAATGCGCCTTCGAAGCTGCCAACCGGTTGCGGCCACGGTCCGAAGACGCTGTCGTACTGAAACAGGTAGGCGCAACTCTCCAGCGGCGCGACGTCGTTTATCATCACAAGCTGAAACTCGGTTCTTGAATTCAGCAGTATGCGAAGAATGGTGCGGCCTATTCGGCCGAAACCGTTGATCGCAATCCTAATAGGCTTTGTCATTCCACTCGCTCCCCTTTGGCAATCCCCGTTGTGTCGGCTCCTGCCATCTTTTTCAATTCACGCCCGCGCCAGCCCGTTACTCCAACACGCCTGTGCCGCTCCTGATGTCGAGTCCCCGACGAAAATTGATCCAGGCTGGTGGCGCGCGAGCCGCGTCGACCCAGTCTGATGGCTTCGCTAGAACATTCGAGCGCCCCCAGTCCCTAGTTCAAAGGAGCTTGTCGCGCCAAGGGAATAGCTGTGCCGCAGGCATCAACGCCAACCGATTTGGAGGAGCCGCAAACGAGTTATCCAACTGCAGGGAACCTTGCGGTGGTCAGGGAATGGACCGCTCAAATCCGTATGCACGCCGTAGCTCTTAATTTCGGTGTGTGGCCGGCTTGCATCCTCGACAGAAGGGTCGGCAGCATTTATCTATGAATAATGACCGCTGCCACCGAAGACACGCTCGCCAACCGCATCAGCCGCGTTCTCGCGGAGCGTATCGTCACCGGCGCGCTCGAGGCGGGCAGCAAGCTGAGGCAGGACCACATCGCCGACGAGTTCGACACCAGCCACGTACCGGTGCGGGAAGCATTCCGTCGCCTGGAGGCTCAGGGTCTGGCGATCAGCGAAAGTCGAAGGGGGGTTCGTGTTTCCAGCTTTTCGAGGGCCTCTGTCGAAGAGGTCGCGCTCATGCGCTCGGTTCTCGAAGGGCTGGCATTGCGGCAAGCCGCGCCGCATCTGACGGCGTCCATGCTCGACGAGGCAATGTCGGCGGTGGTCGCCGGCGACACGGCGCCGGACGCGCGAGCATGGGATGAGGCGAACCGTCGCTTTCATCAACTGTTGCTCGCACCATGCAAAATGCCGCGACTGCTCACGACGATCGATGATCTGCAGATGGTCGGCTCGCGTTACGTGTTCGCAGCCTATGGTGCTGACTGGACCCCGCGGATAGACTTTGACCATCACTCTATTCTTGATCATCTGCGGCGAGGTGAGGTCAACCACGCCGTGGTGGCTCTTGAACGACATGTGCAGCGGATCGGTCCGATCCAGCGCTGATCGGCGTTTCCGTAAGCGCAAGCTGCGGTCGCGCTGACTCCCGCCGCACTTGCACAAATCTTATCCCTTGTTTCGCCTCATGATTGATTTCCTGCCTCGGTAATTCCCCGGCAGGTTTGTTGCACAACTGCCCCGTTGTCAATTTTATAGATAATTATAGATTCTATCTATCATAAATGACTGGAGGCAAGACATGATGCAGGCGCCTGAGGTGATGGAAGCCCGGATGAGCGATAGTGATGCGACAATTATCTATAATCTTCCGTTCAATGATCTTCTGTATCGGGCCCAGCAGGTCCACCGCGAGACTTTCGATCCGAACGTTGTTCAGATGAGCCGCCTCTTGTCGATCAAGACTGGCGGCTGCGCAGAGGATTGTGGCTATTGCAGCCAGTCCGCTCACTATCCGACCGGTCTCAAAGCTTCGAAGTTGACAGAGATCGAACGAGTCGTCGCCGAGGCTCGCCACGCGCGCGACGGTGGCGCGACGCGCTACTGCATGGGTGCTGCATGGCGTAGCCCCAAGGACCGCGACATGGATACGCTTGTCGCAATGGTTGAGGGCGTCAAGGCGCTTGGCATGGAAACCTGCATGACGCTGGGAATGCTGACACCAAAGCACTCCGAGCGTCTCGCCGATGCGGGTTTGGACTACTACAATCACAACATCGATACCTCTGAACGCTATTATCCAGAGATAATCACTACCCGCACTTTTGGGGAGCGTCTGGAAACCCTCGCCAACGTCCGCAGCGCCGGAATCAAGGTCTGTGCGGGCGGCATTCTTGGAATGGGGGAGACCGTCGGCGACAGGATATCCATGCTGGTGACATTGGCCAACCTGCCAGAGCCGCCAGAGAGCGTACCAATTAACATGCTGATCCCGATCCCCGGATCGAAGCTCGCCGATGCCGAGCCGATCGATCCGATCGAGTTCGTCCGAACCGTGGCGCTGGCCCGCATCCTGATGCCAAAGTCGCATGTCCGCTTGTCAGCCGGGCGCACCGACATGAGCGACGAGATGCAGGCGCTCTGTTTCTTTGCTGGCGCCAATTCTATCTTCGTGGGCGACACACTACTCACGGCTGACAATCCCGGCGAGGACAAAGATGCTATGCTGTTTCGACGCCTTGGCCTTGAGCCTATGGCGTTGGAGCGCCAGCTTTGAGCGTGGTCGCGCTTGCCCGTGTAGAGAAGACGCTCGCCGGCCTTGAGCGAAAGTCTCGTTTCCGTTCCGTGGCCTTGGGATCGGGCATCGATTTCGCCTCCAATGATTATCTTGGCCTCGCTAGCTCGCCGCGTCTCAAGACAGCGATCAACACCGCGATCAAACGAGGCGTGCCCGTCGGGGCGGGCGGCTCGCGGCTCCTGCGCGGTCACCATATCGAGCATGAAATGCTCGAAAACGAGGCAGCGCAATTCTTCGGGGCGGAGAGGGTGCTCTACTTCGCAAACGGATATGCCGCGAACTCTGCGCTCTTCTCGACCCTACCACAGCGCGAGGACCTGATCGTCTACGATGCGCTGATCCATGCGAGCGCATTGGAGGGGATCCTGGCCAGCAAGGCAACGGCGACAGCCGTGCCACACAACGATGTCGACGCCTGCGAGCTCGCGGTCCGGAAATGGCGCCGCCAGGGAGGAAAGGGCGTGCCATGGATCGGGGTCGAAAGCCTCTATTCGATGGACGGCGATAAGGCGCCTCTCGTCGGACTGGCCGAAATCGCCGAACGACATGACGGCTTCCTTGTCATTGATGAAGCGCATGCGACCGGTGTCTTTGGCAAAGATGGTCGCGGGCTCGCCGCCGACCTCCCGACGAGAAATAACATCCTTACACTGCATACCTGCGGCAAGGCGCTCGGGGCCAGCGGTGCGTTGCTGGGCGGCCCAGCCATCATCATCAATTACCTCGTCAACCGCGCCCGCAACTTCATTTACTCAACGGCACCGTCGCCATTGATGGCCGCTGCGGTGCGCGAGGCGCTCCACATTCTGGCCGACGAGCCGGAGAGGCGGGACCATCTGGAGAGGCTGATGGCTCATGCAGGCGACCGACTACAATTGCAGTTGGCCAAGACGCCGAGCGGGTCACAAATTCTTCCCGTGTTGATCGGCGACAACGGTCGCGCGGTTTCAATCGCCCGCCGGATGCAGGCCGAAGGATTCGACGTCCGTGCAATCCGCCCTCCGACCGTTCCCGAGGGAACTGCGCGGTTGCGGGTCTCCGTTACGCTGAACGTCGATGAGGAAAAGATTTCAGCGATGTTCGAACGGCTTTCATTAGCACTTATGGAATCTACACCATGATGGCTCGCTTTGTTGTCAGCGGTACCGACACTGGAATTGGCAAGACAGTCTTCTCGGCGGCCCTCGCCAACGCTCTGTGCGGCTACTATTGGAAACCTGTGCAATCCGGCCTTGATGAGGAAACGGACACGCAAACAGTGCGACGGTTGGGCGATGTGCCAGAGGAGCGCATTGTGTCTGAGGCCTACAGGCTCGCTACCCCTGTTTCGCCGCATCTCTCGGCCCGAATTGACGGCACCTCGATTGACGCGCAAAGGCTGGTCCCGCCGCAAGTCGATGGGCCGCTCGTCATCGAAGGCGCAGGGGGGCTGATGGTTCCGCTGGCAGAGAACCTTGTATTTGCCGATGTGTTTGCTCAATGGCAGATCCCTGTCATCCTTTGCGCAAGAACTACCCTCGGCACGATCAATCACACTCTGCTTTCTATTGAGGCCATGCATCATCGCGCGATCCCGATTTTTGGCATCGCATTCATCGGGGAGGCGAATCCAGAAACCGAGACCGTCATCGCCCGCTTGAGCGGCGTACGGCCGCTCGGTCGACTGCCAATCCTTGCAAGCCTGAAGGCGTCGACCGTGAGCAAGGCTTTTCATGAGAATTTCGATCTCAATAGTTTCGCGGACGCCCGCCCATGACAAATTCGATCATTTGGCATCCATTCACCCAACATGCGTTGGAACCACCAATGAAGCGGATCGCCTCTACGGACGGCGCCTACCTCGTCGATGAGGAAGGAAATCGAATTCTCGACGCAATATCGTCATGGTGGGTCATCACCCACGGCCATCGCCATCCAGTCATCATGGAGGCCATACGCTCGGCGACGGAATCCTACGACCAGATCATCTTTGCAGAGTATTCGCACGAACCGGCAGAACGTCTGGCAGAAGGACTGCTTCATGTCGCTCCAGCAGGGTTGAGGCATGTCTTCTTCTCGGACAGCGGCTCGACCTGCGTCGAAGTCGGCTTGAAGATGGCACTCGGCTATTTCCACAACGTTGGCGAAATGCGTGATCGCATCGTCGTGATGGAGCACGGCTACCATGGAGACACCATCGGCACCATGTCCGCCGGTGAACGTGGCGTGTTCAATGCCGCATACGCTCCAATGCTCTTCGGTGTCGACCGTATTCCCTTTCCCGAACAAGGTCGCGAGCAGCAGACGCTGGACGCCTTCGAAGTCTACTGCCGGACAGGTCGGGTCGCGGCCATCTTGGTGGAGCCGCTTGTTCTGGGTGCAGGTGGTATGAAGATTTACTCCGCTGACGTCCTCAGGTCAGTTCGGACAATCGCGGACCGTTACGGGTGCCTTGTCATAGCCGACGAGGTGATGACCGGATGGGGCCGGACAGGAACCATGTTCGCGTGCGAGCAGGCGGGGGTCTCGCCAGATATCCTATGCACATCGAAGGGCCTTACGGGGGGCGCACTCCCCCTAGCGGCAACACTTTGCACGTCCGACATATTCGACGCGCACCTGTCGAGAGAACGGAGCAAGACGTTCTTCCATTCCAGCTCATACACAGCGAACCCCATTGCGTGCGCCGCGGGCGTTGCGAACCTGGCGGTGTGGAAGCATGAAGACGTAAACGCACGGATCAGGAGCTTGGGCACGCTCCATTGCGAGCACTTGCGAGAATTTGAGGATGACGACCGGTTTTCCAATGTCAGGCAGATGGGAACCATCGCAGCGCTCGATCTGAACGTGACCGCAAGCGGTTATCTGGCCGATGTCGGTCCGCGTATGCGCAAGCTATTTCGTGAACGTGGCTTGCTCATCCGCCCGCTCGGCAATGTGATTTACCTCATGCCGCCTTATTGCGTCAGCGCCTCCGAGCTCGCTCATGCCTATGATGCCATCGACGAGGTTTCCTCCATTGTTCTCGGGAGATCGCGATGAAACAAGCCGCTTCCTCGCGCATGGTCGGGTTCGGGCATGCCGTGCCCGGTCGCCGTGTGTACAATGGTGAGATCGAGAGCTCGTTAGGTCTCGAATCTGGGTGGATAGAACGCAGGACAGGTATTCTAAGCCGCTATTGGGCAGGCGACGGCGATACTCTCAGCGCGCTTGCGGCAGAAGCGGGCCGGATGGCAATCGACAATTCGGGTGTAGCGCCTGACGACGTAGCGTTGACCTTGCTCGCTACGTCGACTCCAGATCATCTGCTTCCGCCGTCGGCGCCGCTGCTCGCCCATCACCTGGGCCTTGTCCGATCAGGCGCGATCGATCTCGCAGGCGCATGCTCGGGCTTTCTCTATGCACTCGCTTTGGCGGACGCCTTCGTCCGCCTGCACGGACGCCCGGTACTGGTGGTGGCGGCGAATATCTTATCACGTCGTATCAACCCCAATGAACGCGCCACCGCCGTGCTGTTTGCCGACGCAGCGGGCGCCGTGCTGCTCGCTCCATCCGACGAGTCAAACGTCGGCTTGATGGCGGTCGAACTCGCCTCCGATGGCAGTGGATACGACTTCATCACCATTCCGGCTGGCGGTAGCAATAGGCCCTTTACCGCCGAGTTGGCCGGCGAAGAATTTCTGATGTCCATGAAGGACGGGCGAGAGGTGTTTTCACGTGCCGTCGAAATGATGTCTAACTGTTCGCGGCGGGCGCTTGTGAGCTCTGGAATTTTGGCATCTCAACTAGATCGGTTTATTCCGCACCAGGCTAACACGCGGATTTTCGATGCCGTCTGTGGAGAACTCGGCATCGAGCCCTCCAGGACAGCGCGAACGATCGAGGCGTTTGGGAATTCGTCTGCTGCGACGATCCCGCTCTCTCTTTCCGTCGCCAATGCGACCGCCCCATTTGTACTCGGTGAACGATTGCTGCTTGCTTCAGCCGGTGCAGGAATGATTGGCGGAGCTTGTGTATGGGTTACATAGTCTACGACGGCTGGTCCGCGCCGTTCACTGGTTGAGTTCCTATGGCCACTGTTGACGCCGAAGCGCATTTTATGGCCGCATATCGAAATGGACAGTGATGATGGGCGGGCGCAACCCATGATGCGTCGGGAGATTTTACACTCCGACGTGAGCGTTTCGCAATTGTTCAGGACGACGGCCGACCGCTTTCGATGCCGAACACCACCGTCATGGCGTTTCGCTGAATATCTTCAGAGTAGTCTCCTTCATAGACTGTCCACTCATGCCAAGATAGTCTCCTACGGCCTCCCAGGTCTCGTCATCGTTGTCGAGTGGCGATCGGAGTTTTTTGCCTATGACAAGATATGTGCGAAGCTCGAACAAGGTTTCCATATGCTCTTTTTCGAAGGGGAGACGGGAGCAACTTGCGGCGAAATGGAATCCTTTACGTATATCGAACAGAACGTCGACGACAGCGCTTCGTAGGTCACCGAATGACTCGAGCATCACGTCTCGTGCCTTGATGACCTCAAGTTGCCAGGCCGATCGGAACTCTTCCACCGGGATGCTAGAGACTATCGTCGCCAGTCCGCTGTCGCCCTCCGCTTCGAGCCATTTCTCGGTTGTACGAGTGAAATAGAAGATCTTAATGGCGTCGCTGCCGTGAATCCTGCTGGCCCTCATTCCGATGCCTGTCACAACAATGTCCTCTTCAGAAATCAACTTTAGTGTCAGTGATCTCTATAGGCCGTGATTGTGAATTCGAACTTGTGAAGATCAACGGCTTTTGACAGATCGTGAGATTGTGTCACGTGAAGGTCGGTTTCGGAGGCGTTTGGCGAGATAGGGCCGTGACGTGATCGAAGATTGAAACTTCTTGCAGGACGGGCCGCTTTTGAGCGTTGCGGCAGGCAGTATGTTCGGTTGTAACGTTTTCGCGAAAACGTTACAACCGAATGAAATCATACTGTTATAAGCGCTGTAGGGCTCCTGTAACCGGAAATAGCTCAACCTTGACTTTGGGTCTGGGGGTGGACCGAAGTGCCGCGCAAAAGCCACTCAGACACCATGCGAACGATTTTGAGCGCGCGATCATCAAAGCGTCACCGCCACATGGGATCGGGCAACCCGTAGGTCGTTAGAGGTTTCGCTGCCGCAGATTAGTCAAATCCGACCTCCAAACCCGCATCCGCAGCTCCCTCAATCTTCGTAGAGCTAAGGCCTAAGCCAAGATATTAACTTCAACGGCAGCGTCCTGGAAGGCTTGACGCGCCTCCGCAAGTGAACCGTAATGCTCGACTGCCAGCCTGCAGGACACTTTGGCGATCTCGAATTTTGGGCCGCGCTCAGCCGGCCATCGATTCCAAAGATAGTCCAGGGCCTCCTTAGGACCATCGATCGGCTCGGTCATACCTCGCCCGATCCGTACGAACACGGGCGTCTCCCACAGTATGACTTCCGAAAAATGATCTTCACGCTCGCTCATTTTCTCCTCCGATCTTCAGTTTTCGGAGCGTAATTTTAGGGCAGCGCGATCGCTCAGCAATAAAAAATGACAAGCGAACCGCTACCTTTTTTTGGGGGTTCATCGACGTCGGGTGACGCCCCTTGTCAGCCGCTCGGTCCTAGACGTCTACGACGCGTTTCCCGATGCTCATTGTCGTCATGATAGGATGGCCGGGGGCCGAACATGCGCTTCATCATCCAACGAGACATGATGGGAACCGCCTTTATTGGGCGGTCGTCGAGCACAGAATAGACATGGTCGCGCAACAATTCGGCGTTCGCCTCGAGGTCAATTGCCACCACGAATTCGACCAGGATATCCGCCCTTTCGAAATACCTCATAAGCCGGGCTCGCAAGCCGGTCGTCAAAGCCGCAGCACAGATAATAAGGCGGTGAATTTGCACTTCCATCTGTAAGCGCGAGATAATAGTCTGCACTTCGAATTCATCCGCTATTACTGATTGGCAGAACGCAATGGTCGGCCTGAGCGGAAGGGGCTCAATCACCTCTTGCGTTACGCAAAAGTTTCGGAACTCATTCGCAACACGATGAGGGAAGATGTGCGTCCATATACCTGCGGCGCCGATCAGTTGGGCTCCAAGTTTATCGGCCACCTTTGCACCGAACTGATCCAGGTCGGGGCCGGAACCAACCACGTATGCTGGCTGCCCGTCCAGCCTTGCGATGAGTTCGTTCGCCGCGAGTTCCGCATGCATCTTTAGCTCAAGCGCAGCGCTTTTTCGATCGGTCAAGGCAAACAAACGATCAATCGACTCCGTCATAGTATTCATCTTCGAGTTCCGTCTCACTTCCGAAGCCACTGATCTTGTTCCAAAATTCATATGGATCACGTGGAAAGTCGTCCCAAAAATCGTCTTCAACCGACGATAGGAGTATGGCAAGCGGGAGGTAAGTCCTTCCTCTTCTCCCGGTAATGACCAGGGTCTGACCGTCGGCGGCAAAATACAAACTCGCACCTAGCGCCTCGTTAAGGGACCATACGAGCTCATTGGTCTCCTGTGTGGACGGCGTGAGCGAACTTATAATATGGCCAGATGAACGACTGAGGTCCTCGAACAGCTCATGTAGTGTGCCCGTCCGCTCCCAATCATGAATCCAGACCGAGTATATGTGATGCCAGATTGCGGCGAAGAACGTTGCGTAGGGTGGCACCAAGCTCAACGCGTCGATATGCCGACATATTTCACGGTCGTGATGAGGCCGCCGGCGAAGCGACATGTCAACGTGCTCAACGGTTACGAAAGAGAGCTCGTAATTGTGTCGCTCAATCTCGAGTTTTTCTGCGAGGTTCGACCGGTGAACTGTTAATCGCAAGTCAGCACGTGGATTCTTTCTGTGCTCGACGATGAACTGCAGTTGCAAATCGGTGTCCCAACCAAGATTCTCTACTGCTTTGATTTGGTGCCGGCGTGAATGGGAGTTCTCCGGCCAATCCATGTGTAAATCATCTGTTTTTGATCCACGTTTCTCTTGAGTGATAAATGGATCATCGGATGGGCCAAGGCAGGTCGAAGCGCTCTCGAGTATCCTAATTACGGCAACCATATCTTGGAAGTGGTAGCCTTTTCCGCCTGCAACGCCACCAATATGCTGTCTCTCTGAGGCAGAGACGATCTCAGCCAGTATTTCATCTTCTGTCGGTCTGCTGCGCATTGTGCCCCCGATAACAAAAATTCGGGGCCGGGATAATGCTACTAGATTAATGAAATCCACCTACGCCGTTCGGGTTGTAACCATCCTTTTTACTGCGGCGCGAGTGCATGTCGGAATGCTTTTGCTGTAGCAAATAACCAGCACCGGTCACTCACAGCGAGGAAACCTCTCAAACGGGTACAATACTGGAAGGCTAACTTCCGGCAATGAATATAATTAAACACAATCATACACTTAGGGCGCAGGTGATATTTTTCCTTCGATTCCGGGCCATCGTTTCAGGTGCAATAGAACCCTTTCGGAGGTTCGTACGGCCATTGTGGGCGACCCGGATCATAGACGCGGTCAGGTTGAAGCCCGCACTTTACAGCTTTCATGCCTGGTGCATTTGTGACGTGAAAAGGGTACGCCGCCGCAGGTTTGCCATATTTCCGGCGTGTTGCCGGATAAAGGCGAGCGTTGCGGCAGGGATGACGATCCTTGCCCACGAGTTTTCGTTTGTTTGATTGAACCGGTGGCTGCCCGATGAAACGCCTGTTGCTGACATCCATGATCCTGCTCGCTGCAAGCGTTGCCTTTGCCGCCCAGCCGGAACAGCCGCCCGCGGGTTGGCCGCAACTGCCGCCGAAGGCGCCGGTTTCGAAGATAAAGCTTGTCGAGCCGCATCTGCATGTCGACCGCGCAGGCAAGGGCGCGCCCCGCATCGCGCTCACCTTCGATGCGTGCATGGGCAAAACCGATCCGCGCATCCTAAGCACCCTGGTCGATCAGCGTATTCCCGCGACGATCTTCGTCACCGCGCGCTGGCTGCGCACCAATCCCGATGCGCTGAAGGTCTTCCTCGCCCATCCCGATCTTTTCGAGCTGGAAAATCACGGCCAAAATCATATCCCCGCCGTCGATGTCCCGACCAAGGTTTACGGTATCGCTGCAGCCGGTTCGCCGCAGGCGGTCGCCCAGGAAGTCAAGGGCGGTGCCGATGCTATGGTTGCGGCCGGCATTCCGCAGCCGCGCTGGTTCCGCGGCGCGACCGCGAAATACACGCCCGCCGCCATCATGCAGATCCGCGGCATGGGCTACCGGATCGCCGGCTATTCGGTGAATGGCGACAGCGGCTCGCTTTTGCCGGCCAAGATGGTGGAAAAGCAATATGCCTCCGCCAAGGACGGCGACGTCATCATCTCCCACATCAATCAGCCGACGCACGCGGCAGGCGAGGGGGTCGCGGCCAGCATCCTCGCGCTGAAGGCAAAGGGCGTCAACTTCGTTCGCCTGCAGGATATCGCCGAAAAGGGCGACGACGACACCACGAACTGAACGACGGGCCAGCTGCAGCATTTTCAGGAAAAATGCGCAGCGGCTTCCCATTCCGAATGCGTGAGGACAAACCGATCTAGCCCGGCAATTGCGGCTGGGCTTTTTCTTCGATGAAAAGCTCGTCGATGACGGTCATGACGATCAGCGACAGCGGCAGGGCGAGCATGGCGCCGACCGCGCCCCACATCCATGTCCAGAAGATGATGGCAAGGAAGACCACAAAGGGATTGAGCTCCCATTGGCGGCCCATGACCGCCGGAAAGACGAGGTTTTCCACGGTCATATGTACCGCGAAGAAGGCGACGGCGGGTGCGAGCCCGAAAATGATGTCCGAATGGGTGATGATGCCGGCGATCGCCAGCGCGATCGTCATCATCGCCACGCCGAGGAACGGAATGAAGCTGGATACGAAGGCGAAGACGCCCCAAAGCACCGGCACGCTCATGCCGCCGACATAGGCGATCACGGTCATCGCGACACCGATTCCGGCATAGATCAGCGAAGCCGTGGCAAAATAGAAGCCGAGCACTCGCTCCACCGCATTGATGATGCGGATCGCGGTCAGTCGGGATGGCCTGCTGGAAAAAGCCATGATGATCGTCTTGCGCAGGCTCATTCTGCCGGCAAGAAAGAGCAGCAAGGCCGCAAAGAAGATCAGGATCTGCACGATGGCCGGCGTCAGGCTGGTGGATACGACATGCAGCACATTGCCGCTGTTTTCGAGCAGCGTGCTGATCGAGATCGGGCTGCCCTGAAAGGTCTCGGAAGAAATGTGCAGCCATTTGAACCGATCGAGATAGGGCATCAGCCGGTCGGAGGTCCGCTGGAAGAAGTCGGGCGCCTGCTGCGCCAGTTTTGCCACGGGCCCGGCGAGCGCATTGATGATGAGGAAGATCACCAGCGCAACGCCGGATGAGAGAATGACGGCATTCAGGACGCGGGGAACGCCGAGCTTGCTGAGCTTCTCCGCCGCCAGACCAAGGATCATGCCGACGACGACGGCAAGCGTCACCGGAATGAGGATCAACGACATCGTATAGACGGCGGCGAGGGCCAGCAGGAGGAAAATGCCGATCGTGGCCCAGGAGGCCGCGCTTTCGAGCTTGTCTCGTCCTTGCTCGTCGGCAAGGTGGGCAATTTCCGCGTCACCACTCTGTCCGCGCGATGTGTCGCTGCGGGCGCTCGAACCAGCGCCCTGCGCTGCTGTCGCATCCGATCGGCCGGCGGCCACTTTGTCGAATTCCATGCGCCGAAAATTCCCGAAGGCAGGATCGCCTCACCACCCAAACGCGAAAAGCCCGCTGCGGTTCCGCAACGGGCTTTTTTCGGAAGGATATTCCGGGCCGGCGTCAGGCGACGAGATTGAGGCCGATGCCCCATGGGTCGCGCAGCGATACGCCGCCGTCGCGCTTTTCAGTCTTGATTTCGTGCTGCTCCAGGGCAGCGACGGCCTTGTCGAGGGCAGCCTTGTCATTGAAGCGCAGCGTATAGTCGGAAAGGCCGGTCATATGCTCGGTGCGCACGCCGGCGCCACGGCTGTTCCAGGTATTGGCGCCGAGATGATGGTGGTAGCCGCCGGTGGCCAGGAACGTGGCGCCGGGATAGCGCGCCGCCATGACGTTCATGCCGAGCACGTCGCGATAGAAGGCATTGGCTTCGGCGACATCGCCGACCTGCAGGTGGATATGGCCGATAGCCGATCCCTCGGCCATGCCGTCCCAGCGATCCTGCGGGGCGCTTTCGTAAAGCTTCTGCAGATCGAGCCGGAGCGTGGCCATCTCGACTGTTCCGTCGTTGTGAAAGGTCCATTCCTCATGCGGACGGTCGGCATAGATCTCGATGCCGTTGCCTTCCGGATCGGAGAGGTAGATCGCTTCGCTGACGATGTGATCGGACGCGCCTTCCAGCACGACATTGTTTTGCGCTGCATGGCGGAGCCAGCGCGCAAGCTCAACGCGGCTCGGCAGCAGGAATGCCGTATGAAACAGGCCGGCGGCCGTTCTCGGCGCTCGCGTTGCGGCCCGATCCGTCGTCAGCGTCAGAAGAGGGCGGCCGGCAACGCCTAGGACTTCGCCGCTCGCGGTCTTCTCGATCACCTTCAGCCCCAGCATGTCCTGATAGAAGCGCGATACCAGCGGCAGGTCTGTCACGACGAGATGGGATGCGCCGACATAGGCGGGGCGGGTCAGGGCGTAGGAGGGGGCGGTTTCGGTCATGGGATCAGTTCCAACCTCGATGGTCTTTGAAAGGGCAACCGGCGTCGGCGGCAATGGCCGCCAGCGGCGGGCAGGAGGGTTTCGCCGGTTGATATGCCTCTTCGGTCCCCTGGCCCGCTGTACTTATACATCCATATGGCGGATTCTGATTGTTCACAGAAGGCCAGAAATTGCGGATTAAGCGTTCGCTTTCCGTTGACGGCCGTCGACGCGGAGAGCGAGGGGCATTCACGAAGATTTATCGATGTGCTCGTCTGGCGCGGTTGCTTCCTCGTCTCTCAGGTGCAAGGATCGCCCCGGACGGAAACGGAACCGCATGCGATGACAGAATATAGAGGCATCCGTTGGGCCTATGATCGTTATGAGATCATCGCGGACGGCATCGTCAACGGTGTCGGCGTGGTTTTCGCGCTGATTGGCGCCACCGTCCTGATTTTTTATGCGACTGTCTGGAGTTCCTATGGCGCAATTGCCGCCGCCTGGATCTATGGCGTTGGTCTGGTGCTGACGCTCGGAATGTCCTTCACCTACAATCTGTGGCCTGTCTCCCGAACGAAATGGTTTCTTCGACGCTTCGATCATTCCTTCATTTACGTTTTGATCGCCGCCACCTACACACCCTTTCTCCAGCGAGGGGCGGAAGATCCGTTGCTGCTTGGCGTGCTGATTGCCGTCTGGGTTTTCGCCGCATTCGGCATCGTCCTGAAATGTCTCTTCCCAGGCCGTTTCGATCGACTCGCCATCCTGCTCTATCTGGCGATGGGCTGGAGCGGCATCCTCGTCGCCAGGCCGATTTCGGATTATATCCCGTTTGCCTCGCTGCTGCTGATCGTCATTGGCGGAGTGATCTACTCGCTCGGCGTCATCTTTCACGTCTGGGAAAAGCTGCGCTTCCAGAACGCCATCTGGCACGGCTTCGTCGTGGCCGCCGCCGCCGTGCATTATTCGGCTGTCCTGACCTGTTTCAGCCTGTCGCCGGAAAACTTTTGACGATCTCGGCCGTCGGCGTACACTTTTTGGTCGAGCGCAGGCTGCGCACCAGACGCATGACGACGGCGTCGTAGCGCTGCATGTCCGTCTTGGAATAGTCCATCTGGAAGAAGGCTGCGGCCCCATTGCAGAGCGCGACCCCGCGCACGTAGACGATGCGCCCCTGCCTGGTGCCCGAAAAGCTGATGCCGCGCGAGTTCGATTTGGCGTAGGAAATCTTCCAGCCTTCGTCCCTGGCAAGCGCCACGCGCCCATTCGCTTCCGTGGCAAAATCACCGTTGGCGATCATCGTGCCGAAGACCTGCAGCGAGGCGGAGCGGTCCGCGGGCGATAGCGATAACCGGTCGCTATCCTCGGGGGTGATCGAGAGATGGAATTCCGATGGCAGCTCGATTGCGTAGCCGAAACCTGCATTGTCATAGGACCACCAGTCCGCGGCAAGGGCTGAGGCGGGAGAAAGAAGCAAGAGGATGATCAGGCGGGCGAGCATTGCGGTTTCCGAGGGGCAGGATCTGCAAACCGATCAAGATTAGCGCATTTTCCAGCGCAACTTCCATAGCGATTCAATAAATGCGCGTAATTTAGCGTCAATTCATTACAGCTTCATTGCGAGCCATGCAGAATTGGCAATGTGGTCTACACATCAGGTGACACGCAGGCGGATATCATGAGTTTCCGAGCAGGCCGGGCCATCCTGCAACCCTTGCGAAGACCCGCATGGATAACGATTTCGGTGGTTTATGCCCGGTTTTCCCTCCCCAGGGCTTGAGGCGGTGTGCTCTTTCGCCTATCCCTTCGACACGCTCCGGCTTTGCCGGATTCCGCATGAACGTTCAGTAAGGGGGGGACATGGCCGCTGCCGCTGCGGGCCTGACATTCCTGGCTCTTTGCCTGCCCTTTATCGGTGCGCTGATCGCGCCCGTTGTTGTTTGGCGGTTGGGCCATAATGCGGCGTGGCCCCTGGCGCTGCTTCCCGCTCTCGCCTTTCTGCATTTTTCGGGCTTCCTTCCGGCCGTGGCGGATGGGCGTACCGAACTCGGCGGATTCGATTGGGTGCCGAGCCTTGATCTCAGGTTTTCCTGGCTGATCGACGGCCTGTCGCTGACTTTCGCCCTGCTGATCACCGGCATCGGCACGCTGATTGTCCTCTATGCTGGTGGTTATTTGAAGGGGCATGTCGATCTCGGACGTTTCTTCTCTTTCATCTTCCTGTTCATGGGCTCGATGCTCGGCCTCGTCGTCTCGGACAGCTTCCTGACGCTATTCGTCTTCTGGGAGCTGACCTCGATCACCTCCTTCCTGCTGATCGGTTTCGACCATCGCCGGGAAGCGTCGCGCCGGGCGGCGCTGCAGGCGTTGGTCGTGACAGGCGGTGGCGGATTGCTGTTGCTGGCGGGCCTGCTGCTGATCTGGCAGGTGACCGGCATCGGCTCGATGTCCGATCTCCTGAAGGCCGGCGACGTCCTGCGTGGGAGCCCGCTTTATCTTGCCGCCCTCATTCTTGTACTGGGCGGGGCCTTCACCAAATCGGCGCAGTTCCCGTTTCATTTCTGGCTGCCGAACGCCATGGAGGCGCCGACGCCCGTTTCCGCCTACCTCCACTCGGCGACGATGGTGAAGGCCGGGGTTTACCTGCTGATGCGGCTCAATCCGGTGATGGGCGGTACTATGGCCTGGCAGACGATCCTGCCGATCTTCGGCGCGGCGACTTTGCTTGTCGGAACTCTGCTCGCGATCCGCCAGACCGACCTGAAGTTGAAGCTTGCCTATACGACGGTTTCCTCGCTTGGCCTGCTGGTGATGCTGACCGGCTTCGGCACGGATTATGCCATCGAGGCCGCCGTCCTCTATCTGGTGGCGCATTCGCTGTTCAAGGGCGCCCTGTTCATGGTGGCCGGCATCGTCGACCACGAGACGGGGACGCGCGATATCACCCGGCTCGGCGGTTTGCGCTCCGCCATGCCGCTGACCTTTGCCGCCGCTCTGGTCGCTGCCGTGTCGATGGGCGGCCTGCCGCCCGCCTTTGGGTTCCTGGCCAAGGAAGAGATCTACGCCGCGCTCGCGCAGGCATCGCCGGCCGCGATCGCCCTGACGGTCATCGCTATCGCTGGCAATGCGCTGATGTTCGCCATCGCCTTTGCCGTCGCTTTGAAGCCCTTCATCGGGCCGCTTGTCGAGACGCCACGCCATCCGCACGAAGCGCCGCCGCTGCTCTGGCTCGGGCCGGTGCTGCTTGCTCTGCTGGGCCTGCTGGCGGCTTTGTTCTCAGGTCCGTGGCATGATTACCTTTCCTCGCCGATGGCAAGCGCCGTCGGGGGGAAGACGCTAGAAATATCGGTTTCACTTGTCCCGCATATCGGCGTGCCCCTGGCGCTGTCGGTTATCACCGTGCTGATCGGTGTCGCCGTTTACTGGCAGCTCGATCGAGCCCGTTTCGCGATGTCCGTTATCCTGCGTGCCCTCGGGCCCGGGCCGGATCGCGGCTTTGACGGCTTCATGTCTGGCCTGGTGCGGCTATCGCATGGGATCTCGCGTCTGCTGCAGCCTGGCCGGCTGGAAATCTACGTGACCGTCACCTTTCTCTGCCTGGCGGCGATGCTGCTGATCCCTCTCGTTGTTCATGGCGAACTGCCGGTCATGCCAGCCTGGCCGGACCTGCAATGGCATGAGGCGACCATCTTCCTGATCGCCGTCATCGGCGTTGCCGCGGTCGTCTTTGCGCGAGACCGGCTGACGGCCATCGTGTCGCTCGGCATCCAGGGTTTTGCCGTCGCGGTCATTTTCCTGCTGTTCGGCGCCCCGGATCTGTCCTTTACCCAATTCATGGTCGAGACGCTTTCGGTCGTGATCCTGGCGCTTGTAATGACGCGGCTGCGGCTTTCGCCTTCGGATCGCCGCCCGCCGCTCGCAAGGATCGGCCACGCCGCGCTCTCCGTTGCCTGCGGCACCGGTTTCGCGCTTCTTCTGCTCAAGGCAACTCAGGCGCCGTTCGACCTGACGCTGACCGCCTTTTTCAATCAATATTCGAAGCTGATTGCGCATGGCGACAATGTGGTCAACGTCATCATCGTCGACTTCCGCGGCACGGATACGCTCGGCGAGATCGCCGTCGTTGCCATGACCGGCCTTGCGATCCTGGCGCTGATCCGCATTCGCGCCGGCGGCGAGCGCAAGCTTGCGGCCAACGATCCTGATCTTGAGGAGAAGCCGGATCTTGGCGACAGAATGAAGGCCGAGCGCTCATGAATACGCTGATCTTCCGCACCGCCGCGCCGTTTCTGACGGCTTTGATGCTGCTCTTCTCCGTTTTCGTGCTGCTGCGTGGCCACAATGAGCCGGGTGGCGGCTTCATCGGCGGCCTGATCGCTGCCTCGGCCTTTGCGATCTACGGGATCGCCTGTGGCGTCACGGCGGTCCGGCGCGCAATCATCTTTCATCCGCTGGCGATTGCGGGTTTCGGCCTGCTTGCCTCGACACTTGCAGGGTTCATTTCCATCTTTGCAGGCGTTCCATTCATGACCGGGCTGTGGATCTACCCGCATCTCTTCGGCATCGAAGTGCCGCTTTCCACCGTCACGCTCTTCGATATCGGTGTCTATTTCGTCGTCCTTGGAGCTTTCACCTCGATCGCGCTTGCGCTCGAAGAGCGGGAGGTGGATTGATGGAGGCTGTGTTTGCCGTCGTCGTCGGCCTGTTCTTCTCCGCCGCCATCTATCTGATGCTGTCGCGATACTCGATCCGCATCATGCTTGGCATCGCCATCCTCGGCAATGCCGTGAATCTTCTCCTGTTCACCACCGGCCGTGTGACTCCGGATGTGCCGGCCATCATCCAGAAGGGGGCGAGCACGCTCGATAATGCGGCCGCCAATCCGCTGCCGCAGGCGCTGATCCTGACGGCGATCGTCATCTCCTTCTCGTTCCTCGCATTTCTGCTTGTCCTGACCTATCGGGCCTATCAGGACCTCAAGACCGATAACACCGGCGAGATGCAGCTTGCCGAACCGGACGAGCGGCCGCTGCCGCCCTTGGGGTACTGACGCAATGGCTGGACCCACGGACACCGCAGTCGACCTCTCCCATGCGCTCGTTGCCGCGCCGATACCGATGGGGCATTGGCTGGTCGTCTTGCCGGTCGCCTTGTGCATCGGGCTCGGCGCGATCCTTCTGATGCTGCGCAACCGGACGGAGTGGCACGCCGCGATCGCCATTCCAGGCTTGGCGCTGCTGGTGCTGATCGATGCGGCCTTGCTCTATCGGGTCGCAAGCGAGGGAGCCGTGACCATGGTCATGGGACGATGGCTGCCGCCCTTCGGCATCGCCTTCAGCGTCGATATTTTCGGCGCGCTCATGGCCTTGACGGCGGCGATCGCAGCACTTGCGGCAAGTGTCTATTCGCTCGGTGAAATCACCGCGAGCGGTCGGCGATACGGCTTCTTCCCCTTCCTGTTGTTGCTGTTGGCCGGTGTCAGCGGTGCCTTCCTGACGGGCGATGTCTTCAACCTCTATGTCTGGTTCGAGGTGCTACTGATTTCGTCCTTCGGTCTGCTGATCCTTGGTTCGGAGCCGGAACAGATCGATGGCGCGCTGAAATATGCCGTGTTGAACCTGATCGCCACCACGCTCTTTCTCGTCTCCGTCGGCTATCTCTATGCCGTCTTCGGCACGCTCAACATGGCCGATATCGCCATGAAGGCGAAGGCGGGCGACGGCCATGCGCCGTTGATGACGCTGGCCGGCTTGTTCCTGCTCGCCTTCGGCATGAAGGCGGCGGCCTTCCCGGTCAATTTCTGGCTCCCGGCCTCCTATCATACGCCGCGCATTACCGTTTCGGCCCTCTTTGCCGGCCTGCTGACCAAGGTCGGCGTCTACGCGCTTATCCGGATTCTGGTCATGCTGTTGCCGGTCGAGCGGGCGGGGCTTGGCCCGCTCATCACCGTCATTGCTATCGCAACCATGCTTGTCGGCGTGGTGGGGGCGCTGGGCGCAAGCGATATACGCCGCATGCTCGGCTATATCGTCATATCGGGTATCGGCACGATGCTCGCCGGCGTGGCGCTCGGCAGCGCCGATGGCCTCAGCGGCGCGATCTTCTATGCGCTGCATTCGATGGTGCTGATGACCGCGCTCTATCTGATCGCCGGGCAGGCGGCTCGCCTTGGCGGCAGCTTTTCGCTTGCCGCCCTTGGCGGGCTTTATCGCCGCAGCGGCTGGTTTGCCGTACTTTCGCTGGTGCTGTTCTTCGCCATCAGCGGCTTACCGCCCTTTTCCGGCTTCTGGCCCAAGGTGGTACTGGTCAAGGCGGCGCTGGCAACGGGCGCGTGGTGGCTCGCCGCAACAATCCTTTTGGCCGGTTTCCTGACGACGATTGTTTTCGGGCGGTTGTTCCTGCTCGCCTATTGGCGCCCGGCGCCAGCCGATGCCGCTGCCGCTGCCGCGATGGCGGAACCGATCGGCTGGCGGGCAGCGGTGCCGCTTCTGGCTCTTTCGCTGCTCGTCGTCGGCTTCGGCCTGTTTCCGGAAGGGCTTCTCCACTTGACGCGGGCCGCCGCCCTCGGCCTCGAACAGCCATCGGCCTACCTGCAGTCCGTCTTCCCCGTAGCGGGAGGCGCCGAATGATCCTGTTCGTCTTCAATCTGGTGCTCGCCATCGTCTGGGTTGCCATTACAGGCAGCGCCTCCTTCATCAATCTCGTGTTCGGTTTCGTGCTGGCGGCGATAGCGCTTGCGATCGTTCGATCTTCCTATGGCGGCGTGCTTTATCTCAGCCGTGTCAGGCGAATCCTCGTGCTTCTGCTGGTGTTCATATGCGAACTCACCAAGTCAGTCTGGGCGGTTGCCGTCGCTGTCATGAGCCCGAGGATGGATGTGAAGCCGGGGATCTTCGCCTTTCCGCTGACCGTCGACCGCGATTTCGAAATCACGCTGCTTGCCAATCTCATTACCCTGACGCCGGGAACACTGTCCGTCGACGTCTCCGATGATCGCAAGACGCTCTATGTTCACGCGCTCGACTGCTCCGATCCGGATATCCTCAGACGCGGTATTGCCGAGGGTTTCGAGCGACGCATCATGGAGGCTTTCCGATGATCGCGGCATCCATCGTTTCGGCCGCCGCCATGGTGGCGCTCGGCATCTTAAGTATAGCCTTCCTCTTTACCGTCTATCGCGTGGTGGCCGGCCCGACCTTGCCGGACCGGGTTCTGGCGCTCGATATGCTGGTCGCGATCGCCATCGGCTTCATTGCCGTCATCGCCATCAAGACGGGCTTCACGCTCTATATCGATATCGCCATTTCGCTTGGTCTCGTCGGCTTTCTCGCCACTGTCGCCTTCGCTCGTTTCATTCTGACGCAGGCACAATCGAATGCTGCGGAACGGAGCGATCCTCGACGGAATGACGGCGTCGCTGCCGGGGGCCGCAAGACGTCCAAGCACGACCGGCGCAAGAAGGGAGGGCGGTAGTGGATCTGCTTTGGGCCATTATAGTAACGGCACTTCTACTTTCAGGCGCGCTGTTCTCGCTCATAGCCGCCATCGGCATCGTGCGTTTCCCCGATCTCTACAGCCGGATGCACGCCGCGTCGAAGGCGGGCACGGTTGGCTCCGGTCTGTTGCTACTTGCAGTCGGTATCCACTCTCAGGACATGTCGATCCTGGCTCGAGCGCTGGCCGGGTTCGTTTTCTTCGTGCTGACGGCGCCGATTGCAGCACATCTTCTCGCGCGCGCGTCACACAAAGCCGGCTATCGGCTGACACCGCCTTCAGTACGGGATGAACTGTTAACACAGGAGCAGATCACGAAACGCGCGTATAGAAAGAAGGGCTAACAAACGCGGAGATTGTTCATGAAGGAATAGCTGTTCGCGTTATTAGTTATCTATTTTTTAGTAGATGAATTTTTTGCGAAGAAATGTCGGGATTAAAAACTGGACATTTGGGTAAAGAGTGCTAATTCAGATTCAAGTAGAGTTCTGATGTTGAGTTAGTCTCGACCGGGTTTAAGCTCTCAATGCTTTTATCTTTCTTTGATGAAAAGCTGAGCAAAACTTTCTTCCGGTAAGCGATTAAAGATCGCTATCGCGGTCGCTAATTACGATATCAGGCGGCAAGGGGCGGTTTTCTCTCGCATGAGGTCTAGGGGTGGATTTCATGCGGTACGAAATTTGGCTTTATCCACCGTTTTCTTGCTGGTGACTGCTACGAATACGAGCAATGCGTTCGCGCGGATTGTTCGGCGCTGGGACATAGCGAAATCAACAGATTTCCGTAGCCAAGCGCAAATCATATAGCAACGTTGTGCCTTGCGGACTCTTTGGAGGCGTGGGTGCAGCAGGCAAGCCGATGAACAGGAGAACACAATGACAGATGCGGCCCTTGGCAACGGGCAGGAGTTACTGGTTGAACTGACTGCCGACATCGTCGCGGCTTATGTCAGCAACCATGTCGTACCGGTCAGCGACCTTCCGAATTTGATTTCCGACGTACATTCCGCCTTGAGCAACACCTCGGCTCCGGCACCTGCCGTAACCGTGGTCGAAAAGCAGAAGCCGGCCGTATCCGTTCGTAAATCCGTGCAGGATGATCAGATCACTTGCCTGGAATGTGGTGGCAGCTTCAAATCGCTGAAGCGTCACCTCATGACCCATCATGGCCTCTCGCCGGAAGAATACCGCGAGAAGTGGGATCTGGCAGCCGATTATCCGATGGTGGCGCCCGCCTATGCGGAAGCACGTTCGCGCCTTGCAAAGGAAATGGGTCTCGGTCAGCGTCGCAAGCGCGGCTCCCGCTGAAGATTCCATGGTGAACTGAAGAAGACCCGGCCTGGGGCCGGGTTTTCTCGATATCTGCCGTGAAACCGGCCTATGCCGCGGCCCTGAGCCGGGCCTCTTCGCGAATGCGCTTGATCATGGAGCGCAAGCCGTTAGCGCGCTGCGAAGAAAGATGCTCCACCAGCCCGATCTTGCCGAAGACGTCGAGCGCGTCGAGAGCCGCAATCTCCGAGGCCGGCTTGCCGGAATAGGTGGCGAGTACGATCGCCACCAGCCCGCGTACGATATGCGCGTCTGAATCGCCTTCAAAGGTCAATATGGGGTTGTCCGGATCGCCCGAGGCGTGCGTGACGAGCCAGACCTGACTTGCGCAGCCCTGCACCTTGTTCTCCAGCGTCCGCTTTTCCTCCGGCAGATCGGGCAGTGCCTTGCCGAGCTCGATCACAAAGCGATAGCGATCCTCCCATTCGTCCAGGAAGGAAAAGTCTTCGATGATCTTGTCGAGCGGTGTCATTGCAGCAGTCCATATTGTCCGATGTCTTGGATATAGGCGAAACAGCCGATGATTTGAACCCAGGACAATAAAGAACGCCGCCGACCATCGAAGGTCAGCGGCGCTGGAGTTGGGGCCAATGTAAGATACGTCAGATGCGCGGGCGCGGCATCGGCAGTGGAATGGAAGACGGCAGCTTGACGGTGCCGGTAACGACGACGTCGGCCGTTTCGGTGCCGGAGATGCGCTTGGCCGGCATTGGCTGGGCAATGGCGGCAAGCTGATCGGCGTTTGCGTGTACGGTCGCGGTGCCGGCCTGAGCCTGGGCGGTTGACGCCTGATCCTTGAAATGGCGGCCGAGCATATCGTAGGCGACGCGGGCGCCGTCACCGACCTGATAACCGAGGGCCGTCAGCGTTTCGCCGCCCTTGAGGCAGACATCCGGCTTCTCGGTGCACATGGCGCCGACATATTGGACGACACCCGACGCAGCCGAAATCGCATCGGAGACCTGCACCGTCGGTTCGCCGCCCGGCCGGGGGGCACCCTCGGGTTTTGCAAAGATCGGCAGGAACATAAGGACCAGCGAAAACCAGAACCCTGCTCTAATCAGAAACCACATAGCCTAGCCCATCCTCTCTGTCGCTCGGTTCGAGCGCCGATTCGGACTGACCCGTCCGATCTGGTTCGAACCCTATCCGGCAGAGGACAACAGTGCTTTTCAAAACTCGGCAGCATTTTCTGCAATTTTGATTCAAATTTTAGCTTTCCAGCTTTGAGCAGCATTTGGTTCAAATTGTAGCGATTGATGTTAAGCATGTCTCGCCGGATGCTGTTGATATGCAGGGCTTTGCGCATATGCTGCTTGTTACAAAAGTTAACGCGCAGCGGAAATACGAATAAAATCCGTTGCTTACCCGCTGTTAACCACAAAGAATAAAGGTCCCGCATTCTGCGCCAAAACGGGATCTTGAGCCTCTTTCGGCCGCTCGGCGCGTTCCTTCTTTATTCTTTCTTTAAGTCGGCGAGGCCTATTGTGCAGTCCAATAAGTGACCGTTTTGACGGGTTGTAGTGTGCGCGTATTGAGTGACATTTCTGTCGGGGCTGTAGCTCTCGTGGACCGGGTAGGCCGAAGCTGGCTGTCCCGGACGAGCGGGAGTGGTGAAGTCCGTGGGCAGGAGCTGGCGATCCTGCGCCGGCTTGCGCTTGCTTCTTCCGTCGCGCTCCTTGCCGTTCCGGCGGGCCTGTCCTTCGTCACCAGCCCGGCCGTGGCTCTGCCCGCCGGTGTGGCCACGGTCTGCGCCGCCTTCCTCTTTTCTGCCGTCGGCAGCATCGCGCTCTCACGCCAGCGGCCTGCCATCCTTCCGGCAGAGGCTGTCGTCGTCGAGCACCGCGATCTGATGCTGGAGTCGGCGTTCGGTCTCATCCTGCTGCTCGACCCGCAGGGTAATGTCACCACGGTCGGTGGCCGCGATCGAACGGAATTCCTCAGCTGGATGCGCGACCCCACCGGGCGCGGCTTCATCGAGCAGATCCATGTTTCCGATCGGATCGTCTTCCTGCAGGCGATCGATGTCCTTCGCCAGGGCAGGGATGCGCATGGTGCGGATCTGCGTCTGGAGCGCTCCGCGGTTGCCGGCGGTGACGAGCAGTTCGTTTACGTGCGCATGGAACTGACAGCGCGCCGTGACGTGGACGGCCGCCTGACCGCGATTGTCAGCCAGCTGCGCGATATCTCCCAGGATCAGCAGCTTCGCGAGGATGCGGCGCGCAAGACCGCCGAGGCGGAATCGGCAAATGACGCCAAGTCGCGATTTCTGGCCGCCGTCAGCCATGAGCTGCGCACGCCGCTCAACGCCATTCTCGGCTTTTCGGATATTCTCAGCGGCGAATATTTCGGCAAGCTGGAAAACGACCGTCAGCGCGAATATGTTGGCCTGATCCGCCAGTCGGGCGCGCATCTGCTGTCGGTGGTCAATACAATGCTCGACATGAGCAAGATCGAGGCCGGCCGCTATGAATTGCTGCTCGAATCCTTCGCGATCGAAGACACGATTGCGACATGTGAGGCAATGCTCGGGCTGCAGGCGAAGGAAAAGGGGCTGACGCTTACGAGCCGCATTCAGCGCGGTCTCGGCGAGATCGTCGCCGACCAGCGTGCGATCCAGCAGATTCTCATCAACCTCGTCGGCAATGCCATCAAATTCACCGATGCGGGCGGCGCGATCACCATCGACGCGGCCCTGACGGATGGGATGCTGAAGCTGTCGATCGGCGATACGGGTATCGGCATTGCCAGCGAGCGGCTGGCGTCGCTCGGCCAACCTTTCGTCCAGATCCAGAACGATTACACACGCCGTTATGCCGGGACCGGCCTCGGCCTGTCGCTGGTCAAGGGCCTTGTCGGCCTGCACGGCGGAAGCTTCTCGATTGCGAGCGCGCCGGGTGAGGGCACGGTCATCACCATCCTCATTCCGTTTGACGGCTCGGGCGCCGTGACGATGCAACTGCCTGTGGATGTCAATCGCCCGGTCGATTTTCCGCCGCGCCTGAAACATACTGTGGAGATAGATGAAGGGCGAAACAAGGAACTGATGAATGGCCCCGCAAAAGCGAAAATCGCCTAAGGGAAGAGGAAAGGGCAAGCGCAAGCAGCCCGGTCTCGCTTCCCGTGGGGCGGTTGCCCTTGGCAGCCTGAGCCTGCGCGGCAGCACCGCGCTGGGCGGCCTTGGTCTTCGCGGCGCGGGTGCGCTCGGTTCTCTGATCGGTAGTGCGGTTGGCCGTCATCCGGCGATTGCCGGTGGTGTCGCGCTCTTCTTCGGAGTTTTCGGTTTCGTCACCGCCAACGCGCTCTGGTATCAGACGGGCGCACATCCGTCTCCCATATTGCGCACCCGTGATCCGGCTTCTCCCTATCAGATCCCCGGCCGCAAGTCCTTCCTGCACGCGCAGCAGGCCGATGCCGGCAATGTCACGACGTTCCGGATCGAACGGCAGGATTCGGTTTCCGATCCCGCCGCGTCATCGCCAAACGGGCAGGCGGCAAGCTCTGCCACGGCTCAGCCGTCCTCCGCACCGTCGAAGCTGATTGCTAACATCCAGGCCGAACTGATCCGTCACGGCCTCTATGACGGCGCTGCCGATGGAAAGCCGGGGTCGCGCACGACGTCGGCCATTCTCTTCTTCCAGGAAGCGTCCGGCCTGGCGCAGACAGGCGCGCCGACGCCGGAGCTTCTGGCCGCTCTCAAGGCCAGCAATGCCGCCAATACGCCGCCAGCAGGCGGCGGGACGATTGCTGCGGCGGCTGTGCCTGCCCAGCGCCCCATCAATGTTTCCGCGACGGCGGCTGCGATCGACCCGGTCGCCGCCGCCATCCAGAATGCCGAGACAAACATGAAGACCGGCGCCGTCGTTGCCAAGGCGACGCCGGGCGATGCGGTCAACAAGGTCAATATGGTCATGCAGATCCAGAAGGGTCTGAGCAACATCGCCTACAGCAATGTCAGCATCGACGGCGTTGCCGGAGAGCAGACGAAGGCCGCGATCCGCCGTTTCCAGAAACATTATCGCCTGCCGGAAACCGGGGAGCCGAACATGGCTGTTCTCAAGAAGCTGCAGGATATCGGCGCGCTTTGAAGCCTGCCGTGTAAACGATGGTGAATTATACCCGAGGGCGGCTTCAATTGCCTTGGCGGGTCTCTCCCGCTATAGCTCGCCCATGAGATTGCGCAGCGACATATTTGTTTCCGCTCTTGTCCGCCGCCTGTTCGCTCGCGGCGATTTTGCCGCCGTCGAGCGCAAGGGGGAGGAGCATGCGGGCGCGATCTTCATCCGACAGCGTTTCCGCGACGGATCGGAAACCCTCTATGCGCCCGCTCCGCAAAGCCTGTTCGATGAGGAGGAGAGCGGAACGCGGCTCTTCGAAATCCGCATCGACCGCAAGGAGCCGCAGGAAATCCGCGAGACCCTCGATCGCGAGCTGAAGTTTGATCCTGATCTGTGGGTGGTCGAGCTGGAGACGGACGATATTGCGGATATCGTCCCTTTGGCCGGTTTGCGCGCCAATCCGCTGGATTGACCCGTCTCTAGCGCCGGTTTGCCACGCGCAATTCGCGGATCGTACCGGATTTTGCGCCGAACAGGGGTGCTGCAGGACGCTGCGCGGGTGCGGGCTTTTCCCGCGGCAGATAGGTATAGCTGTCGGCGCGGCGCCATGCCTCGACGCGCGCCTGGCTTTCTTCCGAGTCGATGTCGTCGAGCACCAGCCACGCGCGGCTGACGCTGCCATGCCGTTCGGCCAGATGCGGATAGAAGCGCTCGAGCGAGTATACGGCGTCGGCAATGCCCATGCCGAGGCTGGTGAGGGTAACGGCGAGCTGCTGGCCCGATGTGTCGAGCAGAATGCGTTCCGCGAGCCAGTAGCTGGAGGAAAGGGCGTCGGCGAGCGTCGTTGCAAATTGCAGCGCATCGCGTTCCCTGGCAAAGCGGACCAGCAGTGCTTCCTGTGTCTCGTTGAGACTGCGTAGGCCGAGCCGGTCGTTATCGTCGCGAGCCAGATGACGGGCGGCCTGTTTGATCTGCTGGCGCAAGATCTCTTCGCGCGACTGCCGCTCGGTTTCCGCCACCTCCGCTCCGGATGATGCGACATTGGTCGGCTGCTCGATCATGGTCATGCCGCGTTCCGGCTCGGCCTGATGCAAGCCGACGAGGGCATCGATAACCTTCGGCGAGAGAGATGGCCTGCGCACGATTGCCCGGGCATGGGCGGCTCCCTGCGTGCGGGCGATGGTGATGAGCGTATCGTCATCGATTGCCGGAGAGCTCGTCAGGAAGGGAGCGGCGATGGCGATCGGCTGACAGCCGATGAACAGGGCGACTGCTTGGGGCACGGTTTCACATTGGGAGAGGGCAGCGACCGCCTGCCGCTTCGCTTCATCCGACGACGCCTGGAAAACCGGGGTAAAGAGTTCGGCGAACTGGCGGAGCTCCGATTTGGACGGATGGCCCATGCCCTCGAAACTGGTGATCGTCGCCATCAGAACCACGTCCTTCTTACGGACAGTCGCAGGCTCTTCCAGGTCTCGAAACCGATCACGCACGCCAACACCCATACTGATACGCTGAACAAAAAAGCAGGGAGCCCGATGGTCGACCAAGCGTTTCGTCTCGCCTCGCTCCAGTCGTGCCGGACAACCCTTTCGATGAAGAAAGTGTGTTCGGCAGCAATTGTCGAAACGGGTTTGGACACGGTCGTCCTTATCTGGCTTTCGCGAAAGACTAAGGCCGCCAAGGTTAATGGTTGGTGAAAACTTTATTAAAATCCGAATAAAAATTGCGCGTTAAGCTTGCGCTTGGGCGGCATCGGGATTTTGACCGTGTCAACGGCAGTTCGGCGCGCATCGCAGCCTGTGGAAAACCTTTTCCGACACGCGCACCGGAAATTGCACTCAACTTATTGGTGTTTGTGCTGGAAAGGTATCGGGACGTTCAATCACCCTGTTGTCGGACGGCAACCGGGCTTCAGTCAGTCCTTTAGCGTGAATGGGGGATGTCTTCAGATGCCCTTATGCTCGCGCAGGGCTTCAAGCAGCTTTTCCGAGGTATTGTAGCCGGATTGAAAAAGGCCGATTGCCGCCGTGGCGGCGAACTGGGCTTCCGTACTTTTTATATCGATCCGCTTTTCCAGACACCATCCATCCAGCGCATTGCGCAGGACGATGACATCCTCCGGAGAAAAGACGGAACTGCCCGTCGCAAACATTGATCGCCCTCGAATTTCGGCCCTACATTACGTTAATTTTTGATGAGCGCAAATAATATTTGCGTGACGCTTTTCTGCAACGCAGCCGGTGTTCCTTCCATTTGCCTGCGATACCATCCGTTTATCTAAGAATATGATATTATTCGACTTCGCGGTCAAAACGGCTCCCGCAATTTTTCCTCGGCCTATGAAACCAAAGCCCTCGTCGCAGCGTTAATAGAGTATGACGAGCGATGCCAGGGACGACGAGCGACAAGAATTAGCATTCTGTTAACTGCGATATGTCTGAATTCCGGTTGAAAGCAGCCATTGGCAGAATGTGATCAAGTGTAATGACAGCATGGAAGCCGAAATCGGTGCCCATGCCACGGTGTAAGGGAAAGGCCGTGAGAAGGCGCGGATGCCTCCATTGAAGCCAGCAGGACAAGGCTGGAATGGAGGGAAGCGCTAGCCCGCTTCAGCGGCGGGCAGGGTGAAATCAAGTCGCAGGTTCATCCGTCTCGAGACGTAAATGGAGACGAGAATGGCAAAGATCATATCTTTTTCGGATTGGCGATTACGCCAGCCGCCCCGCGCTCAGAAAGAGCCAGTAGAGGCGAAGATACTTCTGTTTACCGGCGTGCGGTACGAGCATCTCGATACGCCCACACATCGTCCCGGGACGGGATCGAAGCGGGCAAAGGGAAAGTAACGTCGCCTTGAAGATGCGTATCGGGACGTGTGCCTGTGCGCGCCCCTCGGTCGCCACCGCAATCCGGTCGGACACCGCTTGTTACGGCTCCCTCCGTGGAGTAGCGCTGGCGCCGTCGTCCCAGACTCAATTCCGTATTTCAGTCCCCGTACTCAGCCGGCACATTCAGCCATTGTCGAATTCGTCGCAGCCCGCCTCCGAGAGAAATTCTCTGGCCGCGTCGTCGAAGCTTGCCTGGGGCGCCATCGTGTGCAGCACGGCATATCCCTGTGCTCTAGGCACTTCCACCAGGATCGACTGGGCGAGGGCGGGTGGCAGCGCCTTGCGGATGCCGGTCAGTTGCACGGGCGATGCCAGCAGCAGATCGAGCGTGCCGCCGACCGACGTACGGTCGCTCATGCTGAACACCTCATTGGATGCCGCGTCATAAATGGCCAGCGACCAGAACGGCACCTTGCCCTTTGCAGTCAGGTGAACGGGTGTGTCCTCGATGTCGAAGGCACAGACGGCGGTGCGGATATACGGATCGGTGTTGGAAAGCCCCGCTTCGTCATCCTTGTTGTCGAGCATGTAGAAATGGTTCTCGTCGCCCTCATCGGAGACGCGCGTATAAGCATCACGGTCGGAGAAATGCGGCAGCGACAGGATGATGATGATGTGCAGCAGTGCGGCACCGAACAGGCCGGTCAGGATCGCGAAGACGAATCTAAACATTGCCGCACCCGATCTTCTCGAGTTTCGGCATGCCGAGATCGATCAGCCCGGAATTGCTGGCGGCCGGCGAATCCAGCAATGTCCATACCAGGCGGAAATTGCCGGACGGTGGCAGGGCGAGCCAGTTGCCCGCCTGCGCATTGGGTGAGACCACGATGTTGAACGTCGAATCCGGCTTGCGCAGCACGACCCAGGAGTTGATGGTGGAAGGGCGGCCGGCCGCGTCTTCGATCGGCTGGCCGTCATTGCCGGCGATGAAGAGGGTCCATAGCCGCGCCGGCGGCGTCTGGCCGCTGATGCGATAGCTGCAGCTCGCCGTCAGGCGCGCGCCGCCATCGTCGTCGGAAGCGGTAAAGACCAGCCCCTCGGCCGTGCCGTAAAGCAGCCGCCCGCCGCGCGCCCTGTGAGATTTCGCATAAGGGTCGGCATCCGCCGTCTGCATTTCCGGAAAAGCCTGCCAGGCACCGAGCTTGATCGCCCCGAAACCCGAGGTCGCATTCAGCGCCAGAAGCGTGAACACGATACCGCCGCCAAAAGCGATAACAAGCGAAAGCGCAACAAGAAGGGGAACTCGGAACACCCTGGGATCGTCCTCGTGACAAATCGGTGTCGATTTATCCCTGATTCTGGCGACAGGGGGAAGGGCAGGCCGTCGTTTGAGGGCATTATGCGAACAATAGCAGGGATCGGGGACGGCAGCGTTCATGCGAATCGACGGCTTCCGCCGGATCGTTCTGCCGCGAATTGCCGCTGTTACAGGCGTCGCATTACAGTCCGGTCGAGATGAACGAAGTCGAGGCCACCACGCGCGGCGCAGCCGCTGCGGAAAGACCTCTACTCCGCCGTCGCCACCTTTTGCGCGCCAAGCGGTGCAGCCGCTTTCAGCCTTTCGCCGATGTCGCGCAGGATATTCGTGGAGTCGACCGAGAGCGAGCGCGGGCGCACCAGCGGCGGCAGGCCGCTAGCGGCGGGGTCGGCGGGTTTCTTGGCGGCCACGGTTTGCGGCTTCTGCACGGGGAACGGGTTGCTGATGCCGGGGATCGGTTTGAGCACGATACCCTGATTGGCGTAGTCCATGATCTTCTTGAAGGTCATGGCCGGCAGGGTGCCGCCTGTCATGTTGTTCGTTGATGTGTAGTCGTCGTTGCCGAACCAGACGGCGCAGGTGTAGTTGCCGGTAAAGCCGATGAACCAGGCGTCGCGGTAGGCCTGGGTTGTGCCGGTCTTGCCACCGACGACGATGCCGTTGTCCAGAGCCGCCTTGCGGCCGGTACCGATCACCGGAACCTGCGTCAGCATCTGGTTCATGTAGGAGGTAGCTTTTTCAGTCAAAATCCGCTTGGCAGGTGGTTCGTCACGGCTGAAGTCGTAAAGCACCTTTCCGTCATAGCCGGTGATCTGCTCAATGCCGTGGCGGCGCGACTGCATACCGTCCGCCGGGAAGACTGCATAGGCCGTCGCCTGGTCGAGCACGGTGACTTCAGACGTGCCGATCGGAATGGTCTTGTCGTTGCGGATCGGCGTCTCCACGCCCATGGCCTTGGCCATATCGCGGATCGGCTGGATACCGAACTTTTCCTTGGCAAGCCGGACGGGGATCGTGTTGATCGACTGCGTGAGCGCCTGGGTCAGCGTGACCTTGCCCTCGTAGCGGTTCTCGTAATTGTGCGGGCTCCAGTTGCCCCAGGTGATCGGCGCATCGACGATGGTCGACGTCGGCGTCATGCCGTTCTCCATCGCCACCGAATAGGTGTAGATCTTGAACGACGAACCCGGCTGCCGCAGCGCCTTGGTGGCACGGTTGAACTGGCTTTCGCCGTAGTCGCTGCCGCCGACCATGGCGCGCACGGCGCCGCCGCTTTCGATGACGACGGAAGCGCCCTGTTTCGCCTTATAGCGTTCGCCGAACTCCATCAGGCTGGATTGGACCGAATCCTCCGCCGCCTTCTGCAGCCCCATATCGATAGTGGTGCGTACGATCAGCGAGCGCTCCGGGAACCGGTTCGAAAGCCGCTGCACCTCGTCGAAAGCCCAGTCGAGGAAATAATCCGGGGATTCGATCTGGGCGCGGTCGACCACCGAAGCAGGGTTGCGCCGTGCCGCGATGACCTGTCCTTCCGTCATCAGCCCGCTCTGGACGAGATTGGAGAGCACGTCGTTGGCGCGGGCGCGTGCCGCCGGCAGATTGACGTGCGGCGCATACTTCGCCGGCGCTTTGAAGAGACCGGCGAGCATCGCGGCTTCCGCCAGGTTGACGTCCGTAATGCTCTTGCCGAAATAGAATTGCGCCGCGGCCGCTGCGCCGAAAGTGCCTCCGCCCATGTAGGTTCGGTCGAGATAGAGGCTGAGGATCTCTTTCTTAGAGAGATTTGCCTCGAGCCAAATCGCCAGGAAGGCCTCCTTGATCTTGCGGTCGATGGAGCGCTCGTTGCTGAGGAACAGGTTCTTGGCGAGCTGTTGCGTCAGCGTCGAGCCGCCCTGGACGACGCCGCCGGCCTGTGCATTGACGGTGACGGCGCGGAACAGGCCGATGACGTCGATGCCGAAATGGTCGAAGAAGCGCCGGTCCTCGGTCGCCAGCACCGCCTTGATGAAATAATCTGGCAGCTGGTCGACCGGCACGGAATTCTCGTGAATGATGCCGCGGTGGCCGATGACATTGCCGTAGCGATCGAGGAAGGTCACCGCGAAGTTGCCGCGATTGCGCCAGTCGCCCTGTGTGGCTTCGAAGGCCGGCATGGCAAGCATCAGCATCACGACGGAGCCGGCTGTGCCGAGTGTCATGCCTTCGCCGAGCAGTTCGAAAAGAATGCGCTTCCAGCCGCGAGCGCGGAAACGACGGAAGAAGATGGTAATGTCTTCCCAGGCTTCGGTAAGGCGGAAACCGGCATTCCAGAGGGTGGAGTCGATCCATGAATCGAGGCGCAGGAAGAAATAGCGCTTCCTCCGCCGCGGCTTTTCAGCCCCGCTATCCCTAGGCGTCTCGGGCGCGTTGTTCGGCCCGTTTTCTGGATTGGATGGGTCTTCCACGCTCTACTTCCCGACCACATTACAGCCGCGCGTCTCCTTGTGGGACACGCAAAGCCCATTATCTCATAGAACGGCTAATTGAATAATTGGTTGATTTAGAGAAAAGAACAAGAGACATGCATGCCGCAGCCCGAATTCCCCCTCTATCGGGTGGCGAGGACGACGATGATGACAGACGAGATACCCTTCTGGAAAAGCAAGAGCCTGACGGAGATGAGCCCGTCGGAATGGGAAAGCCTTTGCGACGGCTGCGGCCTCTGTTGTCTCAACAAGCTCGAGGAATGGGATAGCGGCGACGTCTATTTCACCTCGATCCGCTGCAAGCTGATGGATGGCGAGAGCTGTCGTTGCACGAGTTATCCGAACCGCTGGGATTTCGTGCCCGATTGCGTGCAGCTGACGCCGGAAAAAGTGCCGGAGCTGGAATGGCTGCCGCCTACCTGCGCCTATCGTCTCGTCAATGAAGGCCGCGATCTCTACTGGTGGCATCCGCTGATCTCCGGCGATCCGGAAACGGTGCATATTGCCGGCGTGTCCGCCCGCGGACGCACCGTCAGCGAAAATGACGTCGATCTCGACGACTTCGAGGATTATGTCGTCGACTGGCCACTGACCGTCGAGGACGATATGATGCCTAATCCTCCGGCAAAGCCATAGTTTTCGGCGCCACGTTTCGCCACGCCCGTCGAACCAGCGTCCTGACCTCTTCATCGTCGGCATCGCGGTGAAAGAGCCGCGTCGAGCCTTTCAGGCCCCAGCCGCCCGGCACGGCGGCGACATGTTCCGGCATGGTTGCGAGTGCCATCTGCTGCTGGTCCGGCGTCAATTTGACGACGCAGAAATCCGGCCCGGGAAGGGTCATGAAGATCTTGCCTCGCACGCGAAAGTCGCGGGTGCCGAAATGCGAGCCCTCCGCCGTATCCGGCAGGTCGAGGGCAAGGGATACGAGTTCCTCGTCGGTCATGGTCGTGACAATATCATGTTCTGCTCCCGAGAGGTAAATGATGGTGCTTGCAGGCTGCGAGCAAACGGTCCCTCGGCCGGAATAGCCGGTTCATTGAATTGAACCCATGCGCGTGGTATCGCGCCATGCCCCGCATATGCACAAGGAGCCGCTGCGTGATCCGCCATATCGTCTTCTTCACCGTTCCCGATCGCGCCAGGCTTGAAGAGGTTCGTTCCGGCCTCTCGATCCTCACGGCCATTCCGCATGCGCGGTTGTTGGAGATCGGCACGAATGTGAAGACCGATCAGCTCGGGACCGACGTCGATCTGGTGGTCTATGGCGAGTTCGATGACGAGGCGGCGCTCGCGGCTTACAAGGCTCATCCGAATTATCAGCGCTCCATCGAACGAGTTCGCCCGCTGCGCGAAATGCGTATTGCCGCAGACTACGAGACGGCGACGGCCGTCCATGAGCCGTTCTGAAAGCAAGGCACAGGAAAGGGCAAGCCTCCGCCAGCGATTTCAATGGATTGAGCATTCGAACGGAATCGGTTTGTCGGCAGCCGGATTCTTCGTCTGAGCTTCTTGAATCAACTTGTGAAGCGCCGGACTCATGTTGAGAGGAAATTGCCGCAAGCGATTCAAAGGACTCAGGGAAATCCTCGCGCCTTATGTCGATAAGGCGTCCGAAGGCCGGTTGCATTGGCCATGGCGCGGCGACGGCTCATGTCGCGTCCATAGGCCGATGATAAGCAGGAATGATTAAAAATGACTAAGTCCGTGCGGGCGAGCCTGGCGCGCACGAACCCGGATATGCGTTGATTCTGGCATATCGCTGATAGATTGTATCGTTGGCGGATGCTGGAGCGCCAAGCGGTTGCCCTTTTGACGATGCCTCGGTTTCGTACTCAGTAATTTCAAAGACTTAAAGTATCGTTCGCGCCATCCATCTGCCCCGTTGGCCGAAAATTACAGCCCATTCATTTGCCATTCAGGCGTGTTTGGGTAAATAATCGGCCTAGTTAATGTCCCTGTGGGAAGTCCGAAGCATGGCCTCATTTTCAAGCATAGCAGCAGCGGCCCTCGTTTTGGCCGGCTCGTCTGTTCTGCCGGCGCCAGCGCCGACGTCGACCCTGGTCGCGCGGGCCAACGGCGATTGCAGCGAGGCAGCCGAGGAGGTCGTCGCCAAGACCGGTGGCCAGCTTCTCTCCGCACAGCCGTCCGGCGACAGCTGCATCATCACCGTTCTCGTTCAGGGCAACGGGCAGCGGCCGCGCAAGGTAACGATGAAAGTGCCGATGTGACGACAGGGCATTTGTGACGCCAGCCTAAAGCCTTGAATCTCACACAAAATCTTATTGTTTCCGTGATTCCACTGTAGCGCGATTTACAGTACTGTTTCTCGAACCGGGGAAATTGGATTCAGACATGCGCATTCTGATAGTCGAAGACGATATCAACTTGAACCGCCAGCTTGCCGAAGCCTTGAAGGAGGCGGGCTATGTGGTCGATACGGCCTTTGACGGCGAGGAGGGCCATTTTCTCGGCGATACCGAGCCCTACGACGCCATCATCCTGGATATCGGCTTGCCCGAAATGGACGGCATCACCGTGCTGGAGAAATGGCGCGGGGCAGGGCGCGCCGTGCCGGTGCTGATCCTGACCGCCCGCGACCGCTGGAGCGACAAGGTGGCCGGCATCGATGCGGGAGCGGATGATTACGTCGCCAAGCCCTTCCATGTCGAGGAAGTGCTGGCGCGCATCCGCGCGCTCATCCGCCGCGCCGCCGGCCACGCCTCTTCGGAAATCGTCTGCGGCCCGGTGCGGCTCGATACCAAGAGCTCGAAGGCGACCGTCGACGGCAAGCCGCTCAAGCTCACCTCGCACGAATACCGCCTGCTTGCCTATCTCATGCATCACAAGGGCGAGGTCGTCTCGCGCACCGAGCTGGTCGAACATATGTACGATCAGGATTTCGACCGTGATTCCAACACGATCGAGGTTTTCGTCGGCCGCCTGCGCAAGAAGATGGGCGTCGACTTGATTGAAACGGTCCGCGGCCTTGGTTACAGAATCCAAGCTCCAACCAATGCGAATTAAGTCGCTCACCGCTCGCGTCCTGCTATTGACCACACTCTGGTCCGCCATGGCGCTGGTGGTGATCGGCCTCGTCATTTCCAACATCTACCGCAAGAGCGCCGAGCGTGGTTTTCAGGACCTGCTGCGGGCACAGCTCTCCAGTGTAGTCAACTCTGTCACGATCAGCGATCAGGGTGGGCTATCAGGCAATCCACAGCTTGGCGACCTGCGTTTCGCCCAGCCGAAGACCGGCTGGTATTGGATAGTCGAGCCGCTCGGCACCTATACCGCGACACCGCTGGTATCGTCGTCGCTGGGCGCGTCGAACCTGCCGGTACTGTCGGTGCTGGAGGCGCCCTTCGACAAGCGTTACGAGCGCTATTACGTCGTCAACGATGCCTTCGGAAACCGTGTGCAGGTGGCTGAAACCGAAGTCGTGCTCGATGGGGATGGCCACGCGGCCCGGTTTCGCGTCACTGGCAATGTCGCCGTGGTCGAGGATGACGTCCGCAATTTCTCCCATAGCCTCTATCTCGCGCTCGTCGGCTTCGGTGTTGGCAGTCTGATCGTCAATGCGCTTGCGATTCTCTACGGGTTGAAGCCGCTCGATAAGGCACGCGCCGCGCTGGAACGAATCCGTGCCGGCGAAAGCGAACGGCTGCAAGGCAATTTCCCGCGTGAGATTCTGCCGCTTGCCAACGAGATCAATGCGCTGATCGACAGCAACCGGCGTATCGTCGAGCGCGCCCGCATGCAGGTCGGCAATCTCGCGCACTCGTTGAAAACGCCGATCGCCGTGCTGCTGAATGAATCCCGCGTCTTGGAGCGCTCGCACGGCGATTTGGTGAAGAACCAGGCCGAAGCCATGCAGGGACAGGTGCAATCCTATCTCAATCGCGCCCGTATCGCCGCGCAGCGTGAATCCGTCCTGGCCCGTACCGATGCCGAACCGGCGCTGGAGCGCCTCGTCCGTGTCATGCGGCGGCTTAATGCGGATAAGGAGTTTGAGCTTGCCGTCTCGCCCAATCTTTCGCTTGCCATGGAGCAGCAGGATCTGGAGGAGACGGTCGGCAACCTCCTCGAAAATGCTGCCCGCTTTGCCGAGCATAAGGTGCGCGTGGTTGCAAACGAGGCGCCGGCCGAGGTCAAGGGTATCGATCCGGCGCGGCGTCATTGGGTGGAACTGGTGGTTGAAGACGACGGCCCCGGTCTGGAGCCGGATGAGATCCGCGAAGCCATGAAGCGCGGGCGCAGGCTGGATGAGAGTAAGCCGGGCACGGGGCTTGGGCTATCGATCGTGAGCGAGATCACCAATGAATATCAGGGCCGTTTCGAGCTCTCCAGGGGCACCTGGGGCGGGCTTCGGGCGAGCCTAATTTTGCCAGGCCTGACGAAGGATGTTGCGTGAGGCACGGCATGATGCCAAAAAGACGTTGTGGGTCATGATGATGCCGCAGCGCAGTACCTATGGTTTTGCTTTTTGATACTGGTTCGGTTGTATGAAGCTTCGTACCTTTTTTCTGGTCGTCCCCTCTCTTTTCGCCGCGATTGCGCTTTCCGGTTGCTCGACGACGAGCGGCACGGGGAGCGGCAAGAGCTTGTTTTCGTCTGCGAAGCCTCCGGCCTCGGCAACCTTCATCAATGCTCTTGATGGTGGCATCGTCGAACGCACCGGCATCAAGCTCAACGACAACGACAAGCAGCGAGCGCTGGAAGCGGAATATCGGGCGCTTGAGACCTCGCCGCTCGGTCAGCCCGTGGCTTGGAAGGGTAGGGACGCCAGCGGTGAAGTCATCGCAGCCGCACCCTATCAGGTGGGTTCGCAGAATTGCCGGCAATATACCCATACGGTTACGGTCGAAGGCAAGCCGACCATGGCACGCGGTGCGGCCTGTCGCAATGATGACGGTACCTGGACGCCGCTGAACTGAGATCTCATCTTTGCGGGAGAGAGTGCGGCAGCGCTGCAACGAGGCCGTTGCGCTGTCGAACTGCTCTCGGATATTGGGTCAATCGTCGTTTCATTCGATCTTTGGGCACTGTGCACCTGCCTGGAAAAACATACGCCAAGCGCGGCCAAACGCCTCAAATCTTCGTCAGATAGCCTTTCCCGGTTGGAATAAGCGCGCCGTTAAAGTATTGGGCGTTTATGCTGTTCTGGATTCTCGTGGCCGTTCTGACGGCTGTTGTCGGCGCTGTGCTGCTCTACCCTCTTCTGCGTGGTGCGAAAGAGGCGGAGGACTGTCGTTCCGGAGAGGCCGAGGTCTACCGGGATCAGCTTCGCGAGCTGGACCGCGATCTGGCTGGTGGTCTCATCTCGGTGCAAGAGGCCGGCTATGCCCGCGCCGAGATCGGCCGGCGTCTCATTGCGGCCGCCAAGGACGAGAAGACGGAGGCGAAATCGCCTGTTCATGGTGGCTATCGTCTCGCCCAGGCCTTCATCATTGTCATTCTTCCGGCCGTAGGCCTCTGTCTCTATCTCGCCAATGGCGATCCCGGCTTGCCGGCGCAACCGCTGGAAGCGCGGCTTGAAAAGCCCGGAAACGATCTCGCCATTTCGATCGTCAAGATCGAGCAGCATCTGGCCAGGAACCCGGATGACGCCAAGGGCTGGGAGGTTCTCGCGCCGATCTACTTCAAGACAAACCGTATCGGCGATGCCGAGCTTGCCTATCGCAACGTCATCCGCCTGTTGGGGCCGAATGCTGCGCGTCTCGGCGATCTGGGTGAAGTTCTCGTGGTGAAGGCCAACGGGGTCGTGACGGCGGAGGCGCGGGGTGTGCTGCAGCAGTCGCTGGCGCTCGATGCCGCAAATCCCCGTACGCTTTTCTATCTGGCACTGGCGCTGGAACAGGAGGGTAAGGCAGCGGACGCGAAGACGGCCTTCGAGGCTCTGGCGAAACAGTCGCCGCCGAGTGCGCCCTGGCTCGCCGCCGTTAACGAGCATATCGTCAAGAATGGGGGCCAGGCCGTGGCATCCGCGAATGCCAACGCTCCCGGCAATCCAACCGCGGAGGATGTCGCCGCGGCGAATGCGCTGAGCAGCGGCGATCGCCAGCAGATGATCCGGGGCATGGTCGATAGCCTTGATGCCAAGCTCAAGGAAGACCCGAAGAATTTCGAAGGCTGGATGCGGCTGATCCGCTCCTACGCCGTCTTGAACGACCGGGATCGTGCCGTGGACGCGCTGAAGCGCGGCCTTGCGGCTTTCCCGGCCGATGGAGGAGAAGGTCAGCAGCTTCTGGCGCTGGCCAAGGAATTGGGACTGCCGACGGAGGTGACGCAGCAATGACCCGCAAGCAGAAACGCCTGGCAGTCATTGCCGGCGGCATGGGTTTCATAGCCGCCGCCGTGCTGCTCGTCCTCTTCGCCTTCAGCCAGTCGGTCGCCTATTTCTACATGCCAGCGGATTTGGCCAAGACGCCGGTCGGCGCCGGAACGCTGATCCGCTTGGGCGGCCTTGTCGGCGAGAGGTCGATCGTTCGTGGTCAGGGCACGCAGGTTCAGTTCACGGTGACCGATGGTACCGATACGATCAAGGTCAAGTATGACGGCATCCTGCCGGATCTGTTCCGCGAGGGGCAGGGGGTCGTGACCGAAGGCAAGTTCGAGCCGGGCAGCGACGTTTTCGTTGCCGACAGCGTGCTCGCCAAGCATGATGAGCGCTACATGCCGAAGCAGGTCGCCGACAAGCTGAAAGCCGATGGCGTGTGGAAGGGCGAGGAGGCCAGCCAATGATCATCGAGCTCGGACATTATGCCCTGGTGCTGGCGCTCGCGACCGCCCTCATCGTCTCCATCCTGCCCGTGATCGGTGCCCGGCGCGGTGACGTGTCGATGATGGATATCGCGCCGATCGGCTCGATCGTCATGTTCCTGCTGGTTGCCTTCTCCTTCGCCGTGCTGACCTACGCTTACGTCGCCTCCGATTTCTCCGTCCTCAACGTCTGGGCCAATTCCCATTCGCTGATGCCGCAGATCTTCAAGATTTCCGGCGTATGGGGCAATCACGAGGGATCGATGATGCTCTGGCTGCTGATCCTGGCTCTGTTTAGCGCGCTCGTCGCGCTTTTCGGACGCAATCTGCCTGACGTGCTGCGCGCCAACGTGCTTGCCGTGCAGGCCTGGATCTCCTCGGCCTTTCTGGTCTTCATCCTGCTCACGTCCAATCCCTTCATTCGACTGAACCCGGCACCTGCCGAGGGCAAGGACCTCAACCCCATTCTTCAGGATATCGGGCTGGCGATCCATCCGCCTTTGCTCTATCTCGGTTATGTCGGCTTCTCCGTTTGCTTCTCCTTTGCCGTTGCAGCGCTTCTGGAAGGCCGTATCGATGCCGCTTGGGCGCGCTGGGTGCGGCCATGGACATTGGCCGCCTGGAGCTTCCTGACGCTCGGCATCGCCATGGGCTCCTACTGGGCCTATTACGAGCTCGGCTGGGGCGGCTGGTGGTTCTGGGACCCGGTGGAAAATGCCTCCTTCATGCCCTGGCTTGCCGGCACCGCCCTACTGCATTCTGCGCTGGTCATGGAGAAGCGCGACGCCCTGAAAATCTGGACGGTGCTGCTGGCGATCCTGACCTTCTCGCTCTCGCTGCTTGGCACCTTCCTCGTCCGTTCCGGCGTGCTGACATCAGTGCATTCCTTCGCCAGCGATCCGACACGCGGCATCTTCATTCTCTGCATTCTCCTCGTCTTCATCGGCGGTGCGCTGTCGCTCTTTGCCCTGCGCGCGCCGAAGCTTGCCGCCGGCGGCCTGTTCGCGCCAATCTCGCGCGAGGGCGCGCTGGTGCTGAACAATCTGATCCTGACAGTTGCCTGCGGCACGGTGCTGACCGGCACGCTCTATCCGCTCGCCCTCGAAACGCTGACCGGCGACAAGATCTCCGTCGGCCCGCCCTTCTTCAACATGACCTTCGGGTTGCTGATGACGCCGATCCTGATCGCCGTGCCGTTCGGCCCGCTGCTTGCATGGAAACGCGGCGATCTTCTCGGCGCGCTGCAGAGGCTTTATGTCGTCGCGGGCCTTGCATTCCTGGCGGGCCTTGTCCTGTTCTATATCAAGCACGGCGGACCGGTGTTGGCTGCTCTCGGCCTCGCCGCCGGCTTCTTCCTGGTCTTCGGTGCCTTGGCCGATCTCTGGTATCGCGCCGGCGTCGGCAAGGTGGCGGCCGGTGTCGCCTGGCGCCGGCTGAGCGGGCTGCCGCGCTCTGCTTTCGGCACGGCACTTGCCCATGCGGGTCTTGGTATCACCGTACTCGGCATCGTCGCTGTGACGACCTTCGAGGCGGAACATATTACCAGCATGAAGCCGGGCGAGACGGCGGAGCTGGGCGGCTACAGCCTGCGTTTCGACGGGATGCAGCCGGCGGTCGGCCCGAACTATACGGAGGATCGAGCACATTTCACGATCAGCCGCGGCGGAGTCGCCTTTGCTGAAATGTCGTCTTCCAAGCGTGTCTTCACCGCGAGCCGCACGGCCACCACCGAATCCGGCATTCTGACACTGGGTCTCAATCAACTCTACGTATCGGTCGGCGACGCCAGCCAGGATGGCGGTATGGTCGTGCGCATCTGGTGGAAGCCGTTCATCCTCTGCATCTGGATGGGGGCACTCGTCATGGCGATTGGCGGCTTCGTATCGCTGAGTGATCGCCGCCTGCGCGTCGGCGCGCCGAGCCGCAAGGCGAAGCCGGTTCGCCCGGCGATGGAGCCCGCCGAATGAGCAGCGATCGGGCGAGATCGCGCTTTGCCCGCTTTCGGGGTCTCGGCGGCACCATGAGGGTGCTTCTCTGTCTTGTCGGGCTTCTGTTGCCGATGAGCGCCTTTGCCGTCAATCCGGATGAGGTCCTGCCCGATCCGGCTATGGAAGCGCGGGCGCGAACGATCTCCGCTGAGTTGCGCTGCATGGTTTGCCAGAATCAATCCATCGATGATTCCAACGCCGATCTCGCCCGCGACCTGCGCTTGCTCGTGCGCAAGCGCCTCACCGATGGCGATAGCGATCAGCAGGTGCTCGATTATATCGTCTCCCGCTATGGCGAATTTGTCCTGCTCAAGCCGCGCCTGAGTGAAAAGACCTATATTCTCTGGGGCGCGCCGATCGTGCTCTTCGTCGTAGGCGGACTGGCCCTTGCCGTCTATGCGCGCCGTCGTGCCGGCAAACCCACCGGCAGACCCCTGAGCGCCGAGGAAGAAGCGCAATTGAAAGACATCCTGGGAAAGTGACGCGGCCGTCATCTTTCGTCACGTCATTGCAACGATTTCCTTACATTACGAATTTTTCATGGGGCGGACAGTTCGCTGTAAGGTGTCACGCCCTATATCTGTACCATGACGAACCATAGCCGGTTGCGCCGGCGCAAATCCGACGAGAAAAGAAGAGGTAACTCGCATATGTTCAGGAATATCAAGGACACCTTGTCCCGCAGCACCGCTATGAAGGCTTCCGTCGTCGCCGGCCTCGCTGTCGCTGCTCTGGCTACGGGTGTTCCGGCTGTGGTCACCGGTGCCTACGCCGATGCCGTCAATGTTCAGGCGCCGCAGGTTCCGAGCTTTGCCAATGTGGTGGATGCAGTGTCGCCGGCCGTCGTTTCGGTTCGTGTCGAATCCCGTATCAACCCGGTTGCCGATGACGATGATTCCTTTGGTCTCGGCCGTGGCTTCGATGATCTTCCTGATGACCACCCGCTGAAGAAGTTCTTCCGCCAGTTCGAACAGCAGCAGGGCCGCGGTCAGCAGCATGGCCAGAACCAGCCCAAGAGCCCCGAGGACAAGGGCCGACTGCGCCCGGTCGCTCAAGGGTCCGGCTTCTTCGTCTCGGAAGATGGCTACATCGTCACCAACAATCACGTCGTTTCCGACGGCGCCGCCTTCGTCGTTGTCCTCAATGATGGCACCGAACTCGATGCCAAGCTCGTCGGCAAGGATAGCCGCACCGATCTTGCCGTCCTGAAGGTCGATCCCAAAGGCAAGAAGTTCACCTATGTCGGCTGGGCCGACGACTCCAAGGTCCGCGTCGGCGATTGGGTCGTTGCCGTCGGCAATCCCTTCGGTCTCGGCGGCACGGTGACCGCAGGTATCGTATCGGCTCGCGGCCGCGACATCCATTCCGGCCCCTATGACGACTACATTCAGATCGATGCGCCGGTGAACAAGGGCAATTCCGGCGGCCCGACCTTCAACCTCAACGGTCAGGTGGTCGGCATCAATACGGCCATCTTCTCGCAGTCGGGCGGCAGCGTCGGCATCGCCTTCGCCATTCCGGCCACCACCGCCAAGGACGTCGTGACCGATCTGATCAAGACCGGCACGGTTTCGCGCGGTTGGCTTGGCGTACAGATCCAGCCCGTCACCAAGGATATCGCCGAATCCCTCGGCCTTTCCGAAGCGAGCGGTGCGCTCGTCGTTTCCCCGCAGGACGGTTCGCCGGGCCAGAAGGCCGGCATCAAGAACGGCGACGTCGTCACTGCCGTCAATGGCGATCCGGTCAAGGACCCGCGCGATCTCGCGCGCCGCATCGGCGCCATGCAGCCGGGCTCCAAGGTCGAGGTTTCGCTGTGGCGCGGCGGCAAGTCGCAGTCGGTCACGGTTGAGCTCGGCACGCTGCCGGCCGATCAGAACCAAGCTTCCAACGACGATTCTCAGCAAGATCAGCAGCCGCAGCAGCCGTCTTCTGAAAAGGCTCTCGCCGACCTCGGTCTTACCGTCGGCCCCTCCGATGATGGCAAGGGGGTCGCGATCACTGCGGTCGACCCCGACTCCGATGCCGCCGACAAGGGCGTGAAGGAAGGCGAGAAGATCACCTCGGTCAACAACCAGCAGGTTTCGAACGCGGGCGACATCGCCAAGGTCATCGAGCAGGCGAAGAAGGACGGCCGCACGCGCGCCCTGTTCCAGATTCAGTCCGGTGACGGCAGCCGCTTCGTTGCCCTGCCGATCAACGCCGGCTGATCTCCTCAGTCGATAGAATGCATTTGGGAAGCCGCGCAGGCCACGGCTTGCGCGGCTTCCTTTTTGAACATGTCAAAGATGACTGGCTCCAAGGCAGGTGAAAGATGACAACCGCTGGCCAACATGCCGTGAACTCTTCCGATTCTGGTTGTGCCGAGGCTGCCTCGGCAGGTAATGTCGCTCACATGAAGATTCTGATCATCGAAGACGATCTCGAAGCGGCGGCCTATCTCACCAAGGCGTTTCGCGAGGCAGGCATCATTGCCGATCACGCGAGCGACGGCGAGAGCGGTCTCTTCATGGGCACCGAGAACACCTACGATGTCGCCATCATCGATCGCATGTTGCCGCGACGCGACGGGCTGTCCGTCATCAGCGAACTGCGCCGCAAGGGCGTGCATACGCCGGTCCTCATCCTTTCCGCGCTCGGCCAGGTCGACGATCGCGTCACGGGCCTGCGCGCCGGCGGCGACGATTATCTGCCGAAGCCCTATGCTTTCAGCGAGCTGCTGGCACGTGTCGAGGTGCTCGGCCGCCGCAAGGGTACGCCGGAGCAGGATGTTCTCTACCGTGTCGGCGATCTCGAACTCGATCGCCTCTCGCATGAGGTGCGCCGTGGCGGCAAGGAAATCCTGCTGCAGCCGCGCGAATTCCGCCTGCTGGAATATCTGATGAAGAATGCCGGCCAGGTCGTGACCCGCACCATGCTGCTCGAAAATGTCTGGGACTATCATTTCGATCCGCAGACGAATGTGATCGACGTCCACGTTTCGCGCCTGCGTTCCAAGATCGAGAAGGATTTCAGCCAGCCGTTGCTGAAGACGATCCGCGGCGCCGGGTACATGATCAAGGACGAGGGATGAGCCGCTTCCGCGTCCTCTTCAAGTCCACTGCAGTCCGACTTTCAGCCCTTTACATCCTTCTCTTTGCGCTTTGCGCCGCGACGCTTGTCTTTTACGTCACGGCCATGTCCGAACGGCTGCTGACGGGGCAGATCCGCGACGCCGTCCAGCAGGAGGTCAATCAGGTCAAGCGCGCGTACGACATCGGCGGGCTGAACCTGCTTCTGCGCACCATGGAGCGGCGTGCGCGCCAGCCAGGCGCCAACCTTTATGTCATTGCTGGCCCCTCCGGCGATATCCTGGCCGGTAACGTCGCCTCGGTGCAGCCTGGCGTGCTTGGCGCCGCCGGTTGGACGGAACTGCCCTTCATCTATGAGCGCTATACCGACGCCTCCAACGATCCGGAGCGCCAGCACTTGGCGATCGCCAATATCTTCATCCTCGACAATGGTCTGCGCATCCTGATCGGCCGCGACCTTGGCGAGCCGGAACGGTTCCGTGTGCTGGTGCGCCAGGCGCTGATGCTGGCTCTGGCGATCATGGGTCTCGGCGCGCTGGTCATCTGGTTTGGTATCGGCCGCAACGCGCTGAAGCGCATCGACCGCATGACGGATGCCAGTCGCAAGATCATGGCGGGCGATCTCTCGCAGCGCCTGCCCGTCGGCGGCTCCGGCGACGAATTCGACCGCATGTCCGCATCGCTGAACGCCATGCTCGGGCGCATCGAGAAACTGAACGAGGGGCTGCGGCAGGTCTCCGACAATATCGCGCATGACCTGAAGACTCCGCTCACGCGCCTGCGCAACAAGGCCGCCGATGCGCTCGACAATGCCGACACCGACGGTCGCCGCACCGCGCTTGAGGGTATCATCGGCGAATCCGATCAGCTGATCCGCACGTTCAACGCGCTCCTCATGATTTCTCGCGTCGAGGCGGGATCGGTGGCTGCCGAAATGACGGCCGTCGACCTGTCCTCCATCGTTGCCGATACGGCCGAACTCTATGAGCCGGTCGCCGAGGAAGCAGGCCTGACGTTGACGGCTGATATCCCGCCCGAGGTCGAGGTGCAGGGTAATCGCGAGCTCATTGGCCAGGCGCTTTTCAATCTGATCGACAACGCCCTCAAATATGCGACGGGCTGCAATGGCGAGCAGACGATCACCTTCAAGCTGGCGCATACGAGTGAAGCCGTGACGCTTGCGGTCGCCGACCACGGGCCAGGCATTCCCGCGCATCAGCGCGCCGATGTCGTCAAGCGCTTCTTCCGTCTGGACGAGAGCCGCTCCAAGCCGGGTACGGGCCTTGGCCTGGCGCTGGTGGAGGCCGTCATGGAGTTGCATGGCGGCCGGCTGGAGCTTTCGGACACCGTTCCCGATAGTCCGGATGCAAAGGGATTAACGGTCACCATGATCTTCCCCATGCAGAAACAATAGGTTAATCCTGCAGTATCCGCCTGCTGTTGGGGAGAACTGCATGACGACGACGCAAAGCGACTTGCTGCGGGATGTTTCGCCCGGACGGTTGCGCCCGCTGAACCAGACGGAAGCGAAGTCTACGCTTGCGGATCTCAAGCAGATTGCCGGGGCTGAGCCTGTCGTCGCCGATCTGCTTGCAGGCGAGAGCCCGTTGCGGGATTTTGTCGTCGCCGCGCTTGCCCTTTCTCCTCATCTGCGAGAAATCGCCAATCTCGAACCGCGGCTGCTCGTCGCCGCGATCGAGAAGCCGTTGTCGCCGCAGATCGAAGCCTTGGTCGAGGCAGCCAGGCGCGCCTGGTTGCCGGCGGAAGGCGAAGACGCTTCTCCTTCCGAATCCGAGGTGATGAGCCGTTTGCGTATCGCCAAGCGCCGCGCCTCGTTTCTGGTCGCGCTCGCCGATCTCGCGCGCATCTACGATGGCAAGGTGACGACGCGCTGGCTGAGCAGGCTTGCGGAGGCTTCCATCTCCGCTGCCATCGATCATCTGCTGCTGTCGGCGCACGAGGCCGGCAAGATCGTGATTCCCGATCCTGCCGCGCCGAGCCAAAGATCCGGCCTGATCGTGCTCGGCATGGGCAAGCTCGGCGCGGAAGAGCTGAACTATTCCTCCGATATCGATCTGGTCGTCTTCTTCGACGAGATGGCGGGCATCGTTCCCGATCCGGATGACGCGATCGACATCTTTCCGCGGTTGATGCGGCGGCTGGTGCGCATCCTGCAGGAACGTACGGCGGACGGTTACGTCTTCCGCACCGATCTTCGTCTGCGTCCCGATCCCGGCTCGACGCCGCTTGCGATCCCGGTGGACGCTGCGATGATCTATTATGAGGGCAGGGGCCAGAACTGGGAGCGCGCCGCCTTCATCAAGGCGCGTCCCGTTGGTGGCGACATTGCCGCCGGTCAGGCTTTCATCCGCGATCTCGTGCCTTTCGTCTTCCGCAAGTATCTGGATTATGCCGCGATTGCAGACATCCATTCCATCAAGCGCCAGATCCATGTGCACAAGGGACATGGGGCGATCGCGGTCAAGGGCCACAACGTCAAGCTTGGCCGCGGCGGCATCCGTGAGATCGAGTTCTTCGTGCAGACGCAGCAGCTGATCGCCGGCGGCCGCATGCCGGCATTGCGTTCGCGCTCGACGGAGCAAACCCTTTCGGAACTGACCGAGGCGAAGTGGATCGATGCGGAAACGCGCGACGAACTGACCGCGGCCTACTGGTTCCTGCGTGATGTCGAGCATCGCATCCAGATGGTGCGCGACGAGCAGACGCATCTGCTGCCGGAAACAGATGCGGAGCTTCGGCGCATCGCGTACATGATGGGTTTCGCCGATGTGCCGAGCTTTTCCGAAGCGCTGGTGGCGACATTGAAGACGGTCGAGCGTCGTTATGCGCGCCTGTTCGAGCAGGAAACCAAGCTTTCGTCCGAAACGGGCAATCTGGTCTTTACCGGCCAGGGCGACGATCCCGATACGCTGGAGACGCTGCGCCGCCTGGGCTTCGAAAGGCCGTCCGACATCGCCAATGTCATCCGCACCTGGCATTACGGCCGATATCGCGCCACGCAATCGGTCGAAGCGCGCGAACGGCTGACGGAACTGACGCCGGAGCTATTGCGGGTCTTCGGCGAAAGCAAACGGGCCGACAAGGCGTTGCTGCGTTTCGACAGCTTCATATCCGGCCTGCCGGCGGGCATCCAGCTCTTTTCGCTGCTCAGCACCAATCCGGCGCTGCTTTCGCTGATCGTCAACATCATGTCGTCGGCGCCGCGACTTGCCGAGATCATCGCAGCCAAGCCGCATGTCTTTGACGGCATGCTGGACCCGAGGCTCATGGCCGAGCTGCCGACGCGCGATTATCTGGCCGAACGCTTGAAGAGCTTTCTGGCTCCGGCAAGGCATTATGAAGAGACGCTGGACCTGCTGCGCATCTTTGCGTCCGAACAACGCTTCCTGATCGGCATTCGGCTGCTGACGGGTGCGATCGGCGGCATCATGGCGGCCCGCGCCTTTACCTTCCTTGCCGATCTGATCGTTGAGGCAGCGCTGGACGCCGTCATGCAGGAAATACGTGCGGCCCATGGCGAATATCCCGGCGGCCGGGTTGCCGTCGTCGGAATGGGCAAGCTCGGCAGTTTCGAACTCTCGGCCGGCTCCGACATCGATATTATCCTCCTCTATGACTACGACGATGCGGCAGGAGAATCCTCCGGTCCCAAGCCGCTGGACGCCATGCGTTATTTCACGCGCATCACCCAGCGCCTGATTGCCGCTCTTTCCGCGCCGACGGCCGAGGGGGTGCTCTACGAGGTCGACATGCGCCTGCGGCCTTCGGGCAACAAGGGCCCGGTCGCCACGCGCATTAACTCCTTCGAGAAGTATCAGCGCGAGGAAGCCTGGACCTGGGAGCACATGGCGCTTTCGCGGGCGCGGCTGATCTGCGGCGACGAGGAATTGGTGAACGATGCCGAACGCGTCATCGGCGAGGTTCTTTCGACAAAGAGAGACGTTACCAAGATCGCCAAGGATGTCCGCGAGATGCGTGCGCTCATCGAGCAGGAAAAGCCGGCGGAGAGCATCTGGGATCTGAAGCTCATCCCCGGCGGCCTGATCGATATCGAATTCATCGCGCAATATCTGCGCCTGATCGCGCCCGTCCGCGGCGTCGGCATCGATGCAAACGGCCTCAGCACGGCCGAAGCGCTGAAATTGCTCGGCGGCAGCCTGATGGACCGCAATGATCTGGACGTCTGCCTCAAGGCCCTGCACCTTTATACGGAAGTGTCGCAGCTGATCCGCCTCTGCATCGACGGCACCTTCGATCCGAAGAATACGCCGTCCGGCCTGATCGAACTGGTTTGCCGCGCCGGCGACTGCCCGGACATCCGCACGCTGGAAGCGGAGTTGAAGCGCTTGTCGAAGGCGGTGCGCAAGGTGTTCCAGGCGACGGTCGGAAGCTAAAGCATGTCGCGCAAAAGTGCGCAGCGGTTTTGCGATAACGACATGCGCAAAATCAAGGGCCTAAAGCGCCAGAACCGAATCTGAAAGGTCGCGACGCGCTTTAGCGCTGATCCGGGATGCGGATCGCGATCACCGTGCCGATGCCTTCGCGCGAGCGGATGCGCATGCGACCGTGATGGAGCGCTGTCAGCGACCGGGAAATGGCGAGCCCGAGACCGGAGCCGCCCTTGCTCTTGGCATATTGGCTCTGCACTTGCTCGAAGGGCTGACCGATCTTGCTCAGTGCCGATTTCGGAATGCCGATGCCCGTGTCGGCGATGACGAGCATGACCGCATCCTCGGTTCTGCGCGTACGAACCGCGATGCGACCGCCATCATTGGTGAACTTCACGGCATTGGAGAGCAGGTTGAGCACGATCTGCTTCATCGCGCGCCGATCTGCATTCAACTTGATGTCGGATGGAATGGTCTGTTCGACGAGGATGTTCTTCTGCGCGGCCGGAATGCGGGTGAAACGCAGGCATTCCTCGATGAGCGGTGCGAGATTGATCTGCTCGCAGGAGAGCTTCATGTGCCCGGCTTCGATCTTCGACATGTCAAGAATGTCGTTGATGACGTTGAGCAGATGCTTGCCGCTGTCGTGAATGTCCTTGGCATATTCGTTGTAGCGGGCGGAGCCGAGCGGACCGAACATCTGGTCCTGCAGGATTTCCGAGAAGCCGAGGATTGCGTTGAGCGGCGTACGCAGCTCGTGCGACATGTTGGCGAGGAACTCCGATTTCGCCCTGTTGGCGGCTTCGGCGCGTTCTTTTTCCGCGAGATAGTTGGTGTTGGCGGTCGAAAGCTCCGCCTTCTGCTTTTCCAGAATCTGCCGGGAGGCGGAGAGATCGTTGATGGTTGCCATCAGCCGGCGCTCGGACTCGCGAAGGCGTTCCTGGTTGCGCTTGAGCTGGGTGATATCGGTGCCGACGGAGACGAGGCCGCCGTCACGCGTGCGGCGTTCGTTGATCTGCAGCCAGCGTTCATCGGCAAGCTGCACTTCGGTTGTCTGAGAATGGTTGGAACGGCCGGGATCGACGATGCGGCGCTCGATGACCGGACGCGCTGCCGCCGCATTGACGACGGCGCGTTCCGTGCCCGGTACGAGCACGGTGTCCGGCAGTCCGTAGGCCTGCTGGTAATGCGCATTGCACATGACGAGGCGATCATTCTTGTCCCATAGCACGAAGGCTTCGGACGTGCATTCGATGGCGTCGGCGAGGCGCTGGTCGGCCTCGGCGTAGCGCTGGGCAAGCCGATGCTGCTCGGTGACGTCCATGGCGATGCCGATCATGTGCACGCGGCCGGAATTGGTGCGGATGACCTGGGCGCGGGCCCGCATCCAGACATAATGCCCCTTGGCGTGGCGGATGCGCAGGATCTGATCCACCTGGCCGGCATTGCCGCGGGTGACGGTGCGGGCAAGCATATGCAGGCTGTTATCGTCGGGATGCATCAGCCGGGCGGCATCCGTAAAGGCGAGCGGCTTGTCGGCGACCGGAAGCCCGAGCATGTCGTACATCGACCGCGACCAGAAAAACTGGCGGCTGGTGAAATCGAAATCCCAAAGGCCGCAGCGCCCGCGAGACAGCGCCGTCTCGACCCGCAGGTTGGATTCGAGGAAGATCTCGTCCGCGTCGCGGGCCCGCCTAACTTGGGTGTAATAGGCGTAGAGAATGACGAGCAGGATCGAGGAAATGCCGGCAAACAGCGTGACGTTCAACGTCAGCTCGTCGCGCCAGAGCTTGTCGATCTGATCCATCGATGCGGCCGAGAGAATGAAATCGCCCTTGTCGCCGATCAGGGAGATCGCCGCATAATAGGGCTCGCCGCCGATCATCGTCTCGATCACGCCGGCATGGTCGCCGAAACTGCGGATGGCCGTCACTTCCGGAAAGAAATCGGAGACCAGCATGCCGATATAGCCCGAGCCGGCGGCGGAAGAGCCGAATACCCGGCCTGTCGATTGCACCAGCAGCACGAAGGCGCCGGTATCCAGCCGATCCTGCGGCAGGTAGGAGGACAGCTTACGTTCCGCGCCGCTGCGGTCGCCGGCTTGGAACAGGCTGGCGTCGTTCGAAAAGGCGGCGGATGCGGCGGCAATCGAGAGCGACGTCGTGCGGCGAGCCGAAGCCGCCATCCGGCTATGCTCGGTGATCATGCCGAAGAAATGCGATGCGGCGACGACCATCAGGAAGGAAACGATGAGGACCGGAATGATGCGCTTGAGAATATGCTCCGTCTGCGGGAAGCGACGAGACATCGTCTCCATCCGCACTCCGGTTCGATCGGTAACGCCGCTATGCCAGGATTTCAGACCGTCGAAATTAACACGCAGCCGTCCATCGGCCGCGGTTGCCCGCCGCACGTCCACCATCGCTTTAGCCTTGTCCCTCGTATGATTCGCTGCGCCGCTCGCCCGAATCTGCCTTAATGAATCATTCGTGATTCGGCTTGTCCAGAGGGTGAAGTAAAACTTTCTTAACCATCTGCAATTTCAGTATATTTTACACACGCAGCGGTAAGTTGCATGAATTCGGGACTCGTTGAAGCTGAAAAGGCCGATGCAAATCGGCCTTCAAAATCGGTGACGCGAGCGCTTCAGATCACTCCTTGAGGATGCGGTCCACGATATCGCGCACGTCGGTCGAGAGATTGTTCGAACGCTCGATCCGTATCAGTGCCGAGCGGGCGTGGTCGGCACGCACCGGTTCGAGCAGCCTCCAGGAACGCATCGAGGTCAGGATGCGCGCGGCAAGCTGCGGATTGCGCTGATCGATCTCGAGAATTTCGTCGGCCAGGAAATTGTATCCGGCGCCGTCTGCCCGGCCAAAACCTGTCGGGTTGGCGAAGGCGAAGGTGCCGACGAGCGCGCGCACGCGGTTCGGATTGGTGCGCTTGAAGAGGGGCGTTTCCATCAGCAGCCGAATGCGCTCGAGCGCGCCGGCGCCGGGTATCGCCGCCTGGATGGCGAGCCATTTGTCGATGACGAGGGCATTGTCTGCGAAGCGGTCACGGAAATGCGCTAGCGCTGCCGCCGTCTCTGCCGAATCCGGGAAGCGCTGCGCCAGAATGGTCAGCGCGGCGCTGAGGTCGGTCATGTTGTTGGCAGCGTCATAGGCAGCCTTCGCTCGTGTCGGCGTCTCGTCCAGTTGGGAGAGATAGCCGAGAGCCGCATTGCGCAAGGCGCGGCGGCCGGCACTCGCCGCATCCGGGGTGAAGGGGCCTGGCGTCCGCATGCCGTCATAGAGGTCGGTGAAGACATCCTGTCCAGCTTCCGCCACCAGCTTGATAATCGTCTGACGCGCGGCATGAATGGCGTCCGGATCGTTATTGCCGCCAAGCTCGCGGGCAATATCGGCCTCGCTCGGCAGGGCAAGCGCCTGAGCGCGGAAAGCCGGCTCGAGGCTTGCGTCGGCCGCGGCTGCGATCAATGCGTGGGTGAAGGCTGGATCGCAGGTGATATCAAGGCCTTGGCCTGCATCGCGCACCGCCTGCAGAAGATTGGGCAGGCCGAGGTCGATCAGTGCCTGCCAACGGGCGAAATGATCGGTCTCGTAGCGCGCGATCAATGCGAGATCGCCGGTGCTCTGGCTGAATTGCAGATTGATCGGCGTCGAGAAGCTGCGATTGAGAGACAGGACCGGCCGTGACGGAATGCCGTGGAAGGTCACGGTCTGTGTCTGCTTCGTCAGGTGCAATACGTCGTCGGTCAACTCCGCTCCGGTAACGGATGCCGGCGTAATGGCGGCGCCGCTTTCCGTGAGCAAGCCCATGCGCAGCGGAATATGCATCGGTTTCTTCGCGGTCTGGCCCGGCGTTGCCGGCACCATTTGCTCGAGCGACAATGTGAATGTCTTGGCATCGGCATCATAGGCGCCGGATGCGGTGACGAGAGGCGTTCCGGCCTGATGATACCACAGCGAAAACTGCGCAAGATCGCGGCCGCTGACATCCTCGAAGCATTTTACGAAATCTTCGATCGTCACGGCCTGGCCGTCGTACCGGTCGAAATAGAGGTCCATGCCCCTCTTGAACAGATCCCGGCCGAGCAGCGTCGCGATCATGCGCGTGACTTCGCTGCCTTTCTCGTAGACTGTTGTCGTATAGAAATTGTTGATTTCACGATAAGTCGTCGGGCGGACGGGGTGGGCGAGAGGGCCACTGTCCTCCGGAAACTGTTCCGACTTCAAATGGCGCACTTCGGCGATGCGCTTCACCGGACGCGAGCGTTGATCGGCCGAGAATTCGTGATCGCGATAGACGGTCAGGCCTTCCTTGAGGCAGAGCTGGAACCAGTCGCGGCAAGTGATGCGGTTGCCGGTCCAGTTGTGGAAGTACTCATGGGCGATGATGGCTTCGATATTGGCATAGTCGGCATCGGTCGCGGTCTCGGGATCGGCCAGCACGTATTTGTCGTTGAAGACGTTGAGGCCCTTGTTCTCCATCGCTCCCATGTTGAAGTCCGAGACGGCAACGATCATGAAGATGTCGAGATCATATTCGCGGCCGAACCGCTCTTCGTCCCACTTCATCGAACGCTTCAGCGCATCCATGGCGTAGGCGGCACGCGGCTCCTTGCCATGCTCGACATAGATCTTCAGCGCGACTTCGCGGCCGGACAGGGTCGTGAACGTGTCGTCGACAACGCCCAGATCACCTGCGACGAGCGCGAAAAGATAGCTCGGCTTCGGATGCGGGTCGAACCATGCAGCGAAGTGCTTGCCTTCGCCATAGCCGGCGCCCCCGAGGAAATTGCCGTTCGACAGCAGCAGCGGGTTGGCGGCCTTGTCGGCGATGATGTTGACCGTATAGGGCGCGAGCACGTCCGGGCGATCGGGAAAATAGGTGATGCGGCGGAAGCCTTCGGCCTCGCATTGCGTGCAATAGATGCCGCCGGTGCGATAGAGTCCCATCAGCTGCGTATTGGCTTCCGGGTTGATCACGGTGGTGATCGTCAGCTCGAAGGGCGTGCTTTCGGGCAGATCGCGGATGGTCAGGCTCTCGGGTGTCGCATCATATTGTGCAGCCGGAAGTTCCCCCTGATCGAGCAGCAGGCCGGAAAGGACCAGTTCGTCGCCATCGAGCACGAGGGGTGCCTGAGGATCCACGCCTTCGCGGCGATGGAAGATCAGCCGAGCCTCCACCTTGGTCTCTGTCGGATGCAGATCGAAGGTGAGGTCCACGCGTTCCAGAACGAAGTCGGTGGGGCGATAGTCTGCCAGATTGACGATCTGGCCGGTGTCTGTTCGCATGGTCTATCCTGATCAGGCTATGCTATGGCGGGCACTGTCCGAAGCCCTCCTCCGGACTGAAAGTGGCGGCATCATTACATCGAAATCTGAACCAAAGTTAAAGTCATATCGCAACATCGACATGTTTTGTTACGGCACAGAAAGTATTCGTCCGTGGCACCGCTTTCGTTTCAGCTATTGGCTCGACAGGCGGCAATTCTCTGCCTGCATTTGCAGGCCCGCAGTACAATTGCTACCATGCCGTTCAGAACGATCATCATGACTGCATTGCCATAAAATGCAGGCTGTTACGGTAGGGAAACAATAATTTAAAGTAAATTATTTGTTTAACCCCTTGCGATATAAGACCGTTTGCATAACTATAGCATGCTATTAGATATCGGAATTATGATCGATTCCGGTGATTTTGTTCACAAAAATGAAACATCCTCTTTCTGTCGCTTTTTAAGAAGGGCACCCCAAGGAGGCCCGATTGAGTTTTTCTATCGAGCAACTCGCTCGTCATCCCAGGTTCGTAGTGGCCTTGCGCTTTCTCTCCGAGGCATTGCGTAATCGCTATGATAGCGGCCCGAGGGTTGCACGCATGCTTGCCTCGCATCAGCGCTGGCTTTTGAGCCAGTCAGCCTATGCGCTTCATCTTGAATATGATTCCACGATTCCGGGCTCGGGCCTGACCGTTGTCGCCTTGCGCAACCTCATCACGCATTACCGCGTCGCCAGCCGCAATACGGTCCTGAGTTTCGTTGAGGAGTTGCTGACCTATCGCTTTCTGGAGTTGGCTCCAGGTCCTGCACGTCGCCCGCGCCGCTACGTGCCGACTGAAACCACCTACTCGGCGATGTTCGGTTGGTATCTTGCCAATCTGGCGGCGCTCGATCTGATCGACGATGGTGGTCGTGCGGCGGCGCTGGCTTCCGCGCCGATGCTGATGGACCGGGCGCAGCCACGCATGGCTCGCAATTGCCTGGCGACCGATATCTGGCGCGAACCTCCCGAAAGCGTCGGCCTGTTTCTTTGGACGGAATCCGGTGGCCTTGTCGTCGATTACATCATGTCCAAGCTGGACCTTACCGGAGAGGCCGGCGATCGGATCGATATCGGTCGCGTCGACGCGCGAGCCCTAGCGGCGCATTTCATGATATCGCGCACCCATTTGCAGCGTCTTCTGCGTAAGTCTGCCGACCGCGGCGATATCGGTTGGCATGACGAAGCCAAAAAGACGCGCATGTGGATATCGCGTAATTTTCTGGATGAATATTGCGGATGGCAGGCCATCAAACTGATGGCGGTCGACGAGGCTTTCGCCTGGGCGCGCTCCGCCTGAAGCGCATTGCGGTCGTTGGGATTCGCTTCCCGGATTTAGGTTATGGATTTTCCAAGTCCGCTATCCGGGAGCGGCCACACAGTTTTGCGCAGCCTGCGTTGCTGTTTCTTCAGCTCATGCAGCGGCAGATAGCGGGGAGGGGAAACTAACCGGTCCGGCGCGCGATTGGCCTGTAACGCGCAGCGCGTTCTGCCGGCCAGATTTCAAAGAGGAATGCCGGCCGCTGCGATCCGAGCGGCTCGTGAATCGCGGCCTTCGTCCTTGCGAAAATTGCGCGCGCGCTCGAATTCCTCAGCAGCTCGTACCGCCGAGCCGATGTGGCCGACGGAATCGAAGAGGGCGATGAATGAACGCAAACCCGAAGACATGATATAATTCCTGATAGTCAAACATTATGCTGAATCGCGCGCGTCATGCGCGCCTGTCGATCAGCAGGCGCGGAAATCCGCGAAAATGGTCGTCGGACGGCTGACGCGAGCCGAAACGCCGGTGCCGCGTGCGGTCATCTGCTCATTGGCGGCGATGCCGAGGTTGCGATGTCCGCTTGTGGCGCGAACTGGCTCTATGGCGCGGCGCAGGGTGTCAAACCCGCAGTGAATAGGACGAAAACGTGCAGTCATGGCCTTGGTTCCTTTTGAGATTCCTCCCAAGACACCCCGATATATTGCAACGCAACATGAGTTTTGCAATGCACAACAAAAGAATACTGCCATGTGAAAAACGCATGGCAACTGTCATTTTTCATTAATTCTAGCGAAAATCAGCCTAATATTTCAGCGTCGATATAATTCTTGAAGGCCAGCAGGTCGCTCCAGGCCAGGCGCTTGTTGATCGGGGCGGTCAGCAGTTCCTGGGGGTGCAGGCTGGCAATGGCAGGCACGGTTCGGCCGAGAATGCTGATTTCCCGCCATTGTCCGCGCAATCCATGAATGGTTTCGATACTCCCGAAGAAATGCCGGGCGGTGAAATTGCCGAGCAATAGGATAGCCTTCGGCTCGGCAAGTGCGATCTGCCGTTCTATGAACGGGCGGCATATCTCGATTTCGGGTGGAGAAGGGGCTCGATTGCCGGGTGGTCGCCACGGGATGACGTTGGCAAGCAGGATCGCATCACGCTGTAGGCCGATGGCGGCGAGCATCCTGTCGAGCAGTTGTCCCGCGCGGCCGGCAAATGGCGCACCCTCGCGATCGTCGTCGGCGCTCGGCATCGGACCGATCACCATGATCCGGCCTTCCGGCGTGCCGCTGGCAAAGATCGTCGAGCGGGCGCTGTTCTTGAGATTGCATCCATTGAAGGCTTCGATCGCGGTTTTCAATTCGCTGAGCGACCGAGCGCTCTCGGCCGCGAATCGGGCCTGTTCCACAGCCTGCTCATCGGGAATGGCGGGCGCGGCCCGCGGCGGTGGCGCAGCAGCAGGAGAAGCCGCTGGTCTTGCGGCCTGACGGCGCTCGGGTTGCGAGCGTGGAGCCGGTGCCGGAGCTTCGGTCCGTGGCTGCGCTGCCCGTGCGCCCTGTCTTGCGGCACGCATCGCTTCGAATTCCGCAAAACGGTCTACCGGTTGCTCTTCCAGCAGCCAGTCGACGCCGGCATCCGCATGAAAATGCAGAAGGGCGGCAAGTTCGGCTGGTGTGAGGTCGCTGGCGGAGATCATGAGCAAACTCTAGCCAAAGCGGCGCGGGAACGAAAGGGCAGGGTGGTCGGCTATCTCAAGCCGTCCACTGTGCGATGTCCTCGCGCTCGCCGATCAGCGCAAGACCATGGGCGATCGACAGCAATTCGCCGCCCGTCTCGATGCGCTCCTGGCCGAAGCGCTCCGTGAAGATGCGCCGCACCGCCGGCACGAAGGAGGTGCCGCCCGTCAGGAACACCTTGTCGATCGCATCGGGCGATGTGTTCGTGGTCGTCAGCACGTCGTCCAGTGCCCCTTCGATGCGGGTGAGATCTTCCGCAATCCACGTCTCGAAGTCGGCGCGACGAACGTGCTTGCGGCCGGCCTTGCCAAGCGGCGGAAAGTTGAATTCGGCCTCTTCCTCGCTCGAAAGCGCCATTTTCGTTGCCGATACGGCCTGGTAGAGCGGATAACCTTCGTCATGCTCAACGAGTTCGATGAAGGTTTCCAGCTTCTCCGGCTCCAGGCTGCTGCGCACCAGCGTCTTCAGATCGGCATATTCGCGCGAGGTCTTGAAGATTGAAAGCTGGTTCCAGCGGCCGAAATTGGCGTAATAGGATGTGGGCACTTCAAGCAGCTTGTCGAAGCTCTTGAAGAAGCTGCCCTTGCCGATCGCCGGCGAGACGATGTTGTCGATCATCCGGAAGTCGAAATGATCGCCGGCGATGCCGACGCCGGAATGGCCGATCGGGGATGCCGTCAGCTTTCCGCCATGGGTTTCGAAGCGGATGAGGGAATAGTCGGTCGTACCGCCGCCGAAATCGGCGACGAGCACCGTCGCATCCTTCTTCAGATGCTGTGCGAAATAGAAGGCGGCCGCCACAGGCTCGTAGACATAATGGATCTCCGGAAAGCCGAAACGCGACAGCGCGGCGTTGTAGCGTTCGGTGGCAAGGGCCGGGTTCGGGTTGGCGCCGGCAAAGTGCACCGGTCGCCCGGTGACGATGCGCGAGACGTTCTCCGGCCATCCCTCTCCGGCATAGGCGCGCAGGCGACGCACGAAGATTTCCATCAGGTCCTCGAAACTATGGCGCTTGGCGTAGATCAGCGTGCCCTGGAAGAGGGCGCTTGCCGCAAAGGTCTTGATCGACTGCAGGAAGCGACAGTCGCCGGGATTGTCGATGAACTGCCGGATGGCTGCATGCCCGGCCTCGACCTTCAACGCCGCCGCACCCAGCCCCGGGTCCTTCATGAAGGAGAGCGCCGTGCGCATGCTGTCGGCCGTGCCGACAGCGCTGTTGAAGGCGACCGATTGCGTCGCAGACCCATCGGCCATCGCCAGGACCGTATTCGTCGTGCCGAAGTCAAAACCAAGCGCCCGAGCCATGCCCGCACTCCCTTCCGTCTAAATTGTCTGGATTGGGGCCGAGTCCTTGGAAGGCCCCTATGCGGCGCATAACGCACCTTGTCGCAAAGAGGGCGCGTCATGACATGGCTGGGCTTCAAGTTCAAGACGTAGTGGCGCCTTTATTTGCCCCCGCGCTGCCTCTGTCGGCTATGCGCGACATGCAGTGCATTTCGTCTTTCTCAAAAGGAAACGGGCGCCCTTGAGCGCCCGCTGATGTCATTCGGCGGCGATGGCCGCTGGCGGGTCCTTGTGATGCGGATCGCTGTCCTTGCGCTTGCCGAAACGGCCGAGGAAGTCGTTGAGGCGGTTCATCTCGAGGAAGATGACGGGCGTGATGAACAGCGTCAGAAGCTGAGAGACCACCAGGCCGCCGACAACCGCGATGCCGAGCGGCTGGCGAAGCTCGGAGCTCGCACCGCCGCCGACGGCGATCGGCAGGGCACCGAGCAGGGCGCAGAAGGTCGTCATCATGATCGGGCGGAAACGGCGGACGCAGGCTTCATGGATCGCTTCCGCGGGCGATATGCCCGTACTCGAGCGCAGCGTTTCGAGGGCCACGTCGATCATCATGATCGCATTCTTCTTCACGATACCGATCAGCATCAGCAGGCCGATGAGCGCGATGATCGACAGGTCGAAGCCGAAGACCTTCAAGGCAAGCAGCGCGCCGAGAGCGGCAGCCGGCAGGCCGGAAAGAATGGTCAGCGGGTGGATGAAGCTCTCATAGAGAACGCCAAGGACCACGTAGATCGTCAGCACGGCGGCCAGGATCAGGTAAGGCGTGCTGCCCTGCGACTGCTGGAAGATCTGTGCGGTGCCGCCGTAGGACGTGAAGATGTCCGCCGGCATGTTGATGTCCTTCTTGATCTGATCGATCCGTGCCGTGGCGTCGCCAAGCGCTTCGCCGGCCGGCAGGTTGAAGGAGACCGTGGTCGACACGAGCTGACCAGTCTGGTTGATCGTGACTGGGCCGGTTGTGCGCTGGACATGGGCGAAATCGGACAAGGGAACCAACGCACCGTTTGACGAGGCAACGTGGATGTCTTGCAGCCTCTGGTCGTCCCAAGGCTTGCTGGTGTCGAATTCGACCATGACGTCGTAGCTGTCGCCGGTAGTCTGGATTTGCGCGGCATCATAACCGCCGAACGCTTCCTCCAGCGTCGTGCGCAGCTGATTGTTGTTGATCCCGTATTGGGCGGCCTTTTGCGTGTCGATCACGATGTTGGCCTGCAGAGCGTTGTTCTGCTCGTCCGAGGCAACGTCGGTGAAGCTCGGGTCGCGACGCATCGCATCCAGCATCTTGTTTGCCCAGAGATTGGTCTGGTCGGCGCTCAGCGCCTGGATGACGAGCTGATACTGGCTGGCAGTCTGACGGCCACCGAAACGCAGGCTCTGCTGCGGCGTAATATAGGCCTTGATGCCGGGTATGGTGGCGATGCTGGTGCGCAGTTCGCGCAGCGTCTGGTCCAGCGGCGGCCGCTGGTCCTTCGGCTTCATTTGGACAAACATGGTGCCGTTATTCAACGGCTGGCGGACACTGCCGCCGACGATTGACATGACGTGGTCGACGGCGGGGTTCTGCTTGACAAGCGCCGCTGCCTGGTTCTGCAGGTCTCGCATCGCCGGATAGGAGATATCCTGCCGCGCCTGGGTGGAGATTTGCAGGCGGCCGATGTCTTCGGTCGGAAAGAAGCTCGCCGGCAATACCATGAAGAGATAGACCGAAAGTGCCACCGAGCCGAGGAAGCTCAAGAGAACGATGCCGCGATTGCGCAGACACCAGGCGACGCCCTTGTCGTAGCCGCGCTGGGTCCAGTCGAAGCCGCGGTTGAAGAGGCGCACCGGATAGGGAGGCTGGCTGTGACCGGCCGACAGGCGCGAACTCAGCATCGGCGTGACCGTGAGCGACACGATCGCGGAAGACACGATGGCGATGGCGACGACCATGCCGAACTCGTTGAAGATACGACCGACGACGCCGCCCATCAGCAGGATCGGGATGAACACCGCGATCAGCGAGATGGACATGGAAATGATGGTGTAGCTGACTTCGGCCGAGCCTTTGATCGCCGCCTGCAACACCGGCATGCCTTCTTCGACATGCCGCAATATGTTTTCCAGCATGACGATCGCATCGTCCACCACAAGGCCGACGGCGAGCGTCAATCCGAGTAGTGAGATGTTGTCGATACTGTAGCCGAGCACATACATCATGCCGAAGGTCGAAATCAGCGACAGCGGCACGGCAAGGCCCGGGATGATCGTGGCGGTGACGTGGCCCGTGAAGAGATAGATCACGAGAACGACGAGGCTGATCGTCAGCAGCAGGGTGAATTTGACGTCCTTGATCGCATCGCGGATCGGCTGTGCCGAGTCGTTCATGACATGCGTCTGCACCGAGGCCGGAATTTCCGCATGGAGTTGCGGCAGCTTGGCGTTGATCGCATCGACCACGTCGACGGTATTGGCGTCCGGCTGACGCTGGATGGCGAGAATGATCGCTTGCTTGCCGTCGTACCAGGAGCCCGCATTGGTATTCTGCACGCTATCCTGCACGTCGGCGACATCGCTCAGATGGATCGGCGCGCCGTTGGGATTGGCAATCACCAGCGACTTGAACTGTGCGGCATTGGTATTCTGCGTGTTGGCATTAAGCGTCATGCTCTGCTTGTTGTTCTGCAGAGTGCCGACCGGAACCTGGCTGTTGGCATTGACGATCGCAGTGTTGACGGTGTCGATGCCGATACCGCGGGCCTGAAGCTTGTTCGGATCGACTTCGACGCGCACGGCGTAGGTCTGCGCGCCATAGACAGTCACTTCCGCAACGCCAGGAAGCGTCGACAGCGACGGCGAGATGATGTCTTCGGCAATTTCATCGAGCTTGCTGCGCGGCATCGTGTCGCTCTGCACGGCAAGCAGCATGATCGGCGCATCGGCCGGGTTGGTCTTCTTGTAACCCGGCGGCGTGGTCAGGTTGTTGGGCAATTGACGCGTCGCGTTCGAGATTGCGGCCTGAACGTCGGCGGCCGCGGCGTCGATGCTGCGGTTGAGATCGAACTGCAGCACGATGCTCGTATTGCCAAGCGAGTTCGTCGCCGAGATTTCACTGATGCCTGGGATGGTTTCGAACTGCTTGATCAGCGGCGTGGAAACCGAGGTCGCCATTGTCTGCGGCGAGGCGCCAGTCAACTGCGCCGAAACGTTGATGGTCGGAAAGTCCACCTGGGGCAGAGCCGCGACGGGCAGGAGCTGGTAGCCGGCAAGGCCGGCCATAACCACACCCAGCGCCAGAAGCGTGGTCGCTACCGGTCGTTGGATACAGAATTGTGGGATCATTGCTGTGCTCCAACCGAAATCGTTTCGCTCTTCTGGCTCGACTGATCGCTGGCCGCAGCGACGTTTTCAGACTTTTCGTCGCTGAACTGTTCGACGACGTTCTGGCCGTCGATCAGCTGCACCTGCCCTTCGACAACGACATGATCTCCCTCCGAAAGGCCTTTGGCAATTGCGGTGTAGGCGCCGTTTTCCCGTTCTACCGTGACCGGGGTCAGATGAACCTTGTTGTCCTTGACGACATAGGCATAGAAGCCATCGGGGCCGGGGCTGATCGCAACCGTCGGCGCAACGATCACAGGATCGTTGTCTGTGAGATGAACGACGACATTGACGGAGCGGCCAGGCCACATTGCGCCATTGGCGTTGTCGAACTTCGCCTTGACGAGGATGGTGCCGGAAGAAGGATCGACCGTATTGTCGAAGAAGCTGACCGCGCCCTGGCGGGATTTACCCTTGCTTGAGTTCGGAACGGTGCTGACCGGCACGGTGCCGCCCTTCAGCGATTCCTCCAATTCCCGCAGCTGATTTTCCTGCATGTGGAATTGCACATAGATCGGATTGTACTGCGTGATGGTCACGATCGCCGTGCCGGGCGTCACATAGGCGCCGGGGCTGGGGACGACGTTCCCGAGGCGACCGTCATAGGGTGCGCGGATTTGGGTGTTCTCCAGCAGCACCTGATCGGATGCCAGCTGGGCCTTGTCGGCATTGACGTCGGCCGCCGCGGTATCGCGGGCTGCCACTGCCTGATCGACGGTTTGTTGCGTTCCCGCGTTTGCAAGCAGGCTCTTGGCCCGGGTCAGGGCTGATTCCGCGGCCACGAGGGTCGCCTGATCCTTGGCGATGGTCGCCTGGTCCTTGTCGACAGCGGCCTGCGCGGTCCGCGCATCCAGCCTGGCGATCAGGTCGCCGGCCTTCACCATCGCGCCGTCTTGTGCCTCGATCGATGTGATGATGCCCGATTCCTGCGCCGCGATCGTCGTGGCATTTTGCGCCACGGCCGAGCCGGTCGCTGTAATGTCGTTCGGCAGAAGTCTCTTCTCCACCGCGGCCGTCTTGACGACCGAGGTCAGGGCCTGATGTTTCTGCCCGCCTTTCGCAGGCGTCTTGGTATTGTCTTTGGTTTCAGCGGAGGCCTGATCGACAATTGCGGAGAGGAAAGGAATACGGTCGCGATAGCCCCATACGGCAAGGGCTGCGACGACGAGAAGGCCGAGGGGAAGCCAGAATTTTTTCATATTAAAGAACCGGTCGAGGCGAGTTGCAGGAAACGCGGTCACGGGTGAAGTGTATTTATTGCGTCGCACAACAAAGACGAGCTTCGCCGCAATCCATCACATCGCCGTTGCCGCTAACGTTCGGTAATTCTGTCCCTTTAACGCGAATTTATGAACGCTGATGGTTTGCAATCTATCACAGTTCTGCCCGACGAAAAATTAAAGCTTGGAAAGCTTTCGGATTGCTTGGGTCTGTGCAGTGCAGCAAATAGTCAAATGGCTATTTTTTGATTGCCGTTATGTAATAATTGGGCGGCATAACGGTCGTAGCGGCATTTATAGTGCAAAGACCCGCCGTCGGGCGCATAGGCGTGCTATCGCCGTTCACGCAATTGTGTTGTCGGCCCCTGTGCTGGCAAGGGGCCGATTTGTTGCTTGCTCTTAATGATTTTAAAGAGAGCGGGCCGCGCCGCCATCGCAGCGGACCATCGTGCCCGTCACGTAGCTTGCGGGTTCGCTGCAGAGAAAGGCGGCGGTTTCCGCGAATTCCTCGACGCGGCCATAGCGGCCGGCCGGAATGCGCTGCTGGCGCTCGGCGCTGACATCTTCCAGGCTCCGGCCGCCACGTTTGGCCGTAGCCGAATCGAGCTCCGCCAGCCGGTCGGTCGCGATGCTTCCAGGTAGAAGCATGTTGACGGTAATGCCATGCGCCGCCACTTCGCTCGCCAGCGTCTTGCTCCAGCCGGCAAGCGCCGGGCGCAGCGTGTTGGAAAGCGCGAGATTGGGGATGGGTTCGACGACGCCGGAGGATGCGACCGTGAGGATGCGCCCCCAACCCTGCGCCTTCATATCAGGCAACAGCGCATTGGTGAGAGTGATGATGCGCGAGACCATGGAAATGAAATAGGTCTCCAGCCGGTCCGCGCTCATGTCTTCCGTCGTTCCCGGCGTCGGGCCGCCGCTGTTGTTGACGAGAATGTCGAGGCCCCCGAGTTTCTCGGTGACGGCCCTTGTCACGACATCCACGAAGTTATCGTCGCTGAGGTCGGCCCAGACCCAATCCGCCCGGCCCCTGCCTTCGGCATTGATAGCCTTGCAATTGCTGTCGAGCCTTTCGCCGCTGCGGCCGCAGAGCAGAACATTGACGCCCTCGCGGGCCAGCGCCACGGCGATGCCGTGCCCCAGCCCCTTGGACGAGGCAAGCACCAGTGCGCGTTTCCCGCTGATACGAAGATCCATTTTGATCACCCTTCATGCTATCCGGAATTTTCGGCTAACACTTATAGAGTCCCATCGGCCGTCTTTGAAAGTCGCATGGTCAGCGAAACGGGTAAAAGTCGTCGAAATATTGACGTTAACGTAAGGGTAATTTAACTTCACTTCAACCTTGGGCGAATTGGAGGATTGCCTGTCGCTTCCCGGCTCGACAACTCTCTCTTGTTTTGACAAGAGATAGACGAAGCGGGGAAGACGCCCAAAAGGGGATAAGGCTGCGTTCGGTGTTCGGGCGTCAGCCAAGCGGAGAGAGTGTATGACTGACGCGAGCGAGCTGCCGGAACGCGAGAGCATGGAATTCGACGTTGTGATTGTCGGCGCAGGTCCCGCGGGCCTGTCTGCTGCGATCCGGCTGAAGCAGATCAATCCGGATCTGACCGTCGTCGTACTCGAGAAGGGGGCCGAAGTCGGCGCGCATATCCTGTCGGGCGCCGTCGTCGATCCGATCGGCATCGATCGTCTGCTGCCGGACTGGCGCGAAGAGGAGGGGCATCCCTTCAAGACCAAGGTCACGGCGGATCACTTCCTGTTCCTTGGGCCTGCCGGCTCCATCCGCCTGCCGAATTTCCTGATGCCGCCGCTGATGAACAATCACGGCAACTATATCGTCTCGCTCGGCAATGTCTGTCGCTGGCTGGCCGAGAAGGCGGAGGCCCTCGGCGTCGAAATCTATCCAGGCTTTGCCGCGACCGAAGTCCTCTACAATGACGAGGGCGCCGTTATCGGCGTTGCCACCGGCGACATGGGCATCGAGAAGAACGGCGAGCCCGGCCCTAACTACACGCGCGGCATGGCGCTCTTAGGCAAGTACGTGCTGATCGGCGAGGGTGTGCGCGGCTCGCTCGCCAAGCAGCTCATCGCCAAGTTCGATCTGTCGCGGGACAGCGACGTGCCGAAGTTCGGCATCGGCATCAAGGAGCTTTGGGAGGTCAAGCGCGAGAACCACAAGAAGGGCCTCGTGCAGCACTCCTTCGGCTGGCCGCTGGGCATGAAGACGGGCGGCGGCTCGTTCCTCTACCATCTGGAGGACAATCTGGTCGCCGTCGGCTTCGTCGTGCACCTGAACTATAAGAACCCTTATCTCTATCCCTTCGAGGAATTCCAGCGCTTCAAGACGCATCCGGCGATCCGTGGCACCTTCGAGGGCGGCAAGCGCATCTCTTACGGCGCCCGCGCCATCACCGAGGGTGGCTGGCAATCGGTGCCGAAGCTGACCTTCCCCGGCGGCGCGCTGATCGGCTGCTCCGCCGGTTTCGTCAACGTCCCCCGCATCAAGGGCAGCCACAATGCGGTGCTGTCCGGCATGCTGGCGGCCGACAAGATCGCCGAGGCGATCGCGGCCGGTCGCGGCAATGACGAAGTGATCGAGATCGAGAACGAATGGCGCCAGACGGATATCGGCAAGGATCTGAAGCGCGTCAGGAACGTCAAGCCGCTCTGGTCGAAGTTCGGCACGGCGGTCGGCGTGGCGCTCGGCGGCCTCGACATGTGGACGAACCAACTGTTCGGCTTCTCCTTCTTCGGCACGCTGAAGCACGGCAAGACGGATGCCCAATCGCTGGAGCCCGCCGCCCAGCATCAGAAGATCGATTATCCCAAGCCGGATGGCGTTTTGACCTTCGACCGCCTGTCGTCGGTGTTCCTGTCGAACACCAACCATGAGGAAGACCAACCCGTACACCTCAAGGTCGGCGACATGGCGTTGCAGGTATCGTCCGAGCACGACGTCTTCGCCGGACCGTCGACGCGCTACTGTCCCGCGGGTGTCTATGAATGGGTCGAGAAGGACGGCAAGGAAACCTACGTCATCAACGCCCAGAACTGCGTTCACTGCAAGACCTGCGACATCAAGGACCCCAACCAGAACATCAACTGGGTTCCCCCGCAGGGCGGCGAAGGACCAGTTTATCCGAATATGTGAGATAGAATGACCGAAATCGGACGCGGAACCTGGATGATCCGCTCAGCCAGGGCCGACGAGCTGCATTTGCTCGCCGCCATCGAGATCGATGCTTTCTGGGCTCTGCACGAGGCCGGCGCCGTCGCCTGCGAGCCAACATCTCTGCCTCTCGATGTTCTCGATCAATCTCTGACGGAAGACTTGCTCTTCGTTGCCGTCGACGGCGAGGATCGGCCGTTCGGCTTCCTGGCCGGTGTCCGCAAGGATGGCTCCGTTCACATCGCGGAAATCGATGTTGTCAGGCGCTGGCAGAAGCAAGGCGTCGGCCGACGTCTGATAGAGACGGCCATTGCCGCCGCTCGGGCACAGGGAGCCCTAGGCGTTACCCTGACGACGGACCGGCAGGCGGCCTTCAATGCGCCCTTCTATGCCTCCGCGGGATTTTGCATATTGGAAGACGGCGATCGGCCGGCCGTTCTCACGCAGATTCTTGAGAATGAGATCTCGCACGGCGCCGACCCGGCCCGACGCGTAGCGATGGCGCTTCGATTCTGATCCTTGCGCCATGAGCGGCTAGGAACAGACAGAGAAAGGGCCCGGCGCCTTTTGAAACGCCGAGCCCTTTCTGCTTCTGCACGATATCAGTTTTAGTGTTGGGCAGACTTCCGGGCGAATAGGCCGGTGGAAAGGGCAACGCCAGCGCCGGTCACGATAGCGGCTGCAATGCCGGCCATTCCGATTTCTTCGCCGAGCAGGAAGCCGCCGCCGATCGTGGCGAGAACCGGGGTGATGGCGGTGAAGGCTGCAGCCTGCGTGCCGCCGAGAGCCTGGACGGCGAGGCCATAGGCGAGGGTGGCGGCAAGGCCCGACAGCAGCCCCTGACTGACGAGCTGCAGGCCGATTTCCGGCAGCGGCACCGAGGTCAGCGAGCTGCCGAAGATGGCGGCAAGGCCAAGGTGGATCAGGAACGACCAGACGGCGATGATGGCGCTCGACTGTACGGCGCTCAGCCCGGAGCGGCGGAAGGCGTGCGTATAGGTTGCCCAGAGCAGTGCGGCAAGCGGCAGCAAGGTGAAGCCGGCCCAGGAGATCTGTACGCCATAAAGACTGCGGGCCAGCAGGATCACGACACCGGCGACGATGCCGCCAAGGCCGAGCCAGCGGGTGATGTCGAGCCGCTCGCGAAACAAAAGCACGCCGATCATGGCGGTCGCCAGCGGCATGGAACCACCGAGCAGGATGCCGGCCGATGAGGCGGGCGTGAACTGGATGGCGAAGGTGGTGAGCTGGAAGAAGAGCGCGCCGGAGCCGCACACCATCAGTGCCAGAAGCCGCAGCGGCACGCCCTTCGGCAGCAGGCCTGTGCGCCACCAGACCGGAGCCAGCACGAGCGCCGGCACGCCATAGCGGATCAGGCCGAGGTCGATCGTCGTCATCTGCGTTTCGGCCGTGTGACGCGTGGCGAGAATCCAGTTCGCCCAGATCAGGACGGTGACGACGGCGCCGGCATAGCCGATCGCAGTGGGGGTTGCCTTGCGGGTGGAGAGAGACAAAGCGGTCATCGACATATCCTTTCCAACGATCCGATTATCTTTCGAATGAGGAAAAGATAGCGCCGAATGCCGAGGCATGTCCTTGCTAGTTGTGGCTGAGAAATCGTGATATTGGCAATAATCTGCCAATATTTATAATTGGATTTCGCAAATATGCCAAAACTGGATAAATTCGATATTGCGATCCTAAACTGTCTTCAGGAGGATGCGCGCGCCACCAATGTCGAGATCGCCGAGCGCGTGAATCTCTCACCATCTCCCTGCCTCAGGCGCATCCGCAATCTGGAGAAATCGGGACTCCTGCGCGGTTACCGAGCGGATATCGACCGCAAGGAGGCCGGTCTTGGTCTTACGGTTTTCGTGGAGCTCAAGGTCGGCCACCATTCGAAGGAAAATTCCGAACTGCAGCAGGCGGCACTACTTGCCATTCCGGAAGTCGTCGCCTGTCATCTGATTTCGGGAACGGCCGACTTTCTGGCGGAGGTCGTGGTGGCGGATCTTGCGGCCTATGAGAAGGTATTGTCGGAGAAGCTTCTGGTTCTTCCCGGCGTGGTCGATCTGCGCTCGCATTTCGCCATCCGCACCATCAAGACCAATGGCGCATTGAAGTTGCCGGTGCCGGAGTGAAAAGAGAAGGGGCCGTTTCCGGCCCCTTTGTCATAGGGTTTTTTCTTGTCCCTAGAGCATCGTGCCGCTGAGAATGAGCAACGCCACGGAGAAGTAGATCACCAGGCCGGTGACATCGACCAGGGTTGCGACGAAGGGCGCGGATGCGCTGGCGGGGTCGAGCCGCAGCTTTTGCAGGATGAACGGCAGCATCGAACCGGCGAGCGAGCCGAACGTCACGATGCCGATCAGGGCCGCGAAGACGGTCAAGCCGACCAGCTGCCAGTGCGGGCCGTAATCGAAGAGGCCGAGGGTTTGCCAGGCCACGATGCGGGTGAAGCCGACGAGGCCGAGGATTGCGCCGAGCACGATACCGGTCGGCAGTTCGCGCAGCGCAACCCGCCACCAGTCCGAAAGCTTGAGTTCGCCGAGCGCCAGCGCCCGGATGATCAGCGACGTCGCCTGCGAACCGGAATTGCCGCCTGAGCTCATGATCAGCGGGATGAAGAGCGTCAGCACGACGGCCTTCTCCAGCTCGCCCTCGAAATGCTGCATGGCGCTTGCCGTCAGCATTTCCCCGAGGAAGAGCGCTGCGAGCCAGCCGGCGCGCTTGCGGATCATGCCGGCAAAGCTGATCTTCATATAGGGCTGGCCGAGCGCTTCCATACCGCCGAATTTCTGGGCGTCTTCGGTCGTATCGGCGATCATCGTGTCGATGACGTCGTCGACCGTGACGATCCCCAGCATGTGGCCCTTGTCGTCGACGACGGGGAGCGCCAACAGATCGTGGCGTCGGATCAGGCGCGCGACATCTTCCTGCTTCATCAGCGGCGGTGCGGTAACCGGCGCACCCTTCTGGGCGACGGTCAGAATGCAGGCGTCCGGCTCGCCGGTGATAAGGCGGCGCAGCGTCACGACATGCAGCAGCACATGGGTTTCGTCGTCGAGCACATAGATGGCATAGACGGTTTCGCGGGTGCGCTCGACCTGGCGAATATGATCGAGCGTCTGGGCCACGGTCCAGCTTGCGAGCACGCTGACGAATTCCGTCGTCATGATGCCGCCGGCGGTGCGCGGCGGATAGCCCATCAGGCCCTGGATGGCCAGCCGGGCATGTTCGTCAAACGTGGCGAAGAGCCGCGCGCGCGTCTCGACATCCATCTCGAGCAGCACGTCGGCGACGCGGTCGTTCGACATGCCGTGCAGCAGCCGCGCGGCGTCTGCATTGCCCATGACTTCGAGGATGGCCGCGGCATTGCGCAGTTCCGGCCGATCGAGAATGTGTACGGCGCGCTCTTCCGGCATTTTCGCAAGAATGCGGGCAGCTTCCGACACTTCGACTGCGTTCAGAGCCTCGACACGTTCGGCAATGGTTATGGCGCGATTGTTATTGATAAATGCGCGAGCGGCATTGCTGGCTCGCATCGGGAGGCTGTTCATGTTCATTATAGCTCGCCTTTCCGGTCGATCCGCCGTCGTAGCGGATCGTGGCGAGCCGACAGGAGTCGGTTAGTGCACGAATGCTACTGACGGCAAAGGCAATCGACTACTACTGTCGCTAGGCATCTAAAGATGGCTCCGGTTAATCGGCATGGAAAAACGGCGTTCCCCACGTCGCGAGAAGTCGCGCCGAAGGCATAAAAAGTCAAGAGGTGGTCGTGCCTAAACGCACGATCTTGCGATAAAAATTTGTTTAGGCGGCTGCAAATTTTTGCGATGCAACAAAGCATGTTTCCTGCGCGTTAAAACAATGCGGCCGGACGACATGCGCCCGGCCTGATTAGCCGCGAATTTCGGCGGCTCAGAAGCCCGCCAGGACGACCTTGCCCTTCATCTTGCCGGTCTCGACAAGAGCGTGTGCCTTCTTCAGATTGGCCGCGTTGATCGTGCCCGCAGTCTCCGTCAACGTCGAACGAATCTGGCCCGTATCCACGAGTTGCGCGACCTTCGTCAGCAGCTTGTGCTGCTCGATCATGTCGGCCGTGCCGAAGAGGGGGCGAGTGAACATAAGCTCCCAGTGGATCGAGACGGCCTTGCGCTTGAAAGGCACGACATCGAGCGTCTTCGGATCGTCGATCAGGGCGAAGCGGCCCTGCGGCGCGATGGCGTCCACGATTGAGCTGATGTGATCTGTCGTGTTCGTCGTCGAGAAGACGAACGCCGGTGCGCCGATGCCGAGCGCCTCGATCTCAGGCGCAAGCGGCTTCGAATGGTCGATGACGTGATGGGCGCCGAGCTCCTTCACCCAGGCCTGCGTTTCCGGCCGCGACGCCGTTGCGATGACGGTGAGGTCGGTCAGTGCACGGGCAATCTGGATTGCGATCGATCCGACCCCACCCGCACCGCCGATGATAAGGATGGCATGAGCAGCGCCGGGAACGCGATTCTGCACCTTCAGGCGGTCGAACAGCGCCTCATAGGCAGTGATCGAGGTTAGCGGCAGTGCGGCAGCGGCCGGAAAGTCGAGGCTCTTCGGCTTGGCGCCGACGATACGCTCATCGACCCGATGGAATTCGACGTTCGATCCATCGCGGTTGATGGCGCCCGCATAGAAGACCTCGTCTCCCGGTTTGAACATGGTGACATCGGGACCAACAGCCTTGACGATCCCGGCGGCATCCCAGCCGAGGATCTTGTATGCGCCTTCGCTCGGCGCGACGTTGGCGCGGACTTTGACATCGACCGGGTTGACGGAAACGGCCCTTACTTCGACGAGCAGATCGTGGCCTTTCGCCTCGGGCGTCGGTAGTTCGACGTCGATCAGGGATGTCTCTGCGGAGATGGGTTGCGGTTGCTTGTAGGCGACTGCGCGCATGGGAGAAGCTCCTGGGTTTGTTGCACAGTGGCTAGATGCGCATTATCCTCAAAAGGCGCAAGAATGCACAAATTCTGTATGTAGGTACAAAAAGGATACTGTCGATGTCGGTTCCCCGCTCCAAGCTTGTCAGAAATTTCCCGGGCTGCCCGGTCGAGGCGACGCTGAGCCTGCTCGACGGCAAATGGAAGGGTGTGATCCTGTTTCATCTGTTGGGGGGCACGCTTCGTTTCAACGAAATCCGCCGCAAGCTGCCGTCGGTGACGCAGCGCATGTTGACGAAGCAATTGCGGGAGCTGGAAGAATCCGGGCTGGTCTCACGCACCGTCTTTCCGGTGGTGCCGCCGCGCGTGGATTATGCGCTGACGCCGCTTGGCACCAGCCTTGGGCCGATCATCAAGGCGATGGCCGTGTGGGGCGAGGAGAATGTGTTCTGCCATAACGGCCGGCAGGAGCTTGCCGCGCCGTCGATGTCATGCGTGACCGGTGCGACGCTCCAGGCCAACTGAAAGGGCAAAGACGGCGAGGCCGCCGACGGAGAGAGCCGCGCCGACATATCCGGTCGCCGCAGCCGTGAAGCCCCATGAGATCACCAGGCCGCCGAGCCAAGCGCCGAGCGCATTGGCGATGTTGAAGGCGGAGTGATTGGAGGCGGCGGCCAGCGTTTGAGCATCGGCGGCAACATCCATCAGGCGGGTCTGTACGGCGGGGCAGGCGGCAAAGCCGCAGCCGATCAGGAAGACGCAGAGGCAGAGCATGACGGGATTGGCGGCCGTCAGCGCGAACAGCGTCATGATGATGACGTTGAAGATCATCATCCCGCCGATCGTTCCCTTGATCGAGATGTCGCCGAGGCGCGAACCGACGATATTACCGACATTCATGCCGATGCCGAAGAGCGCAAGCACGACGGGCACCATGGCGGTGCCGAGGCCGGCGACCTGCGTGGTCGTCGTGGCCACGTAGCTGAAGATCGAAAACATGCCGCCGAAGCCGACGGCGGCAACACCAAGCGTCAGCCAGACCTGAATGCGCTTCAGAGCCCCCAACTCACGCGTGATGCTTGCACCTTCCTCGACCTTGTCCTTCGGCAGGAACAGGGCGATGAGCAGCATGGTAACGAGGCCCACCGCGCCGACCATCATGAAGGCGGCGCGCCATTCGAGCATCTGGCCGAGGAAGGTGGCGATCGGCGTGCCGATCAGCGTCGCGATCGTGAGACCGAGCATGACCTGGCCGACGGCTCGCACGCGGCGATGCACCGGCACCATGGAGGCGGCAACGAGCGCTGCAACGCCGAAATAGGCGCCATGCGGCAGGCCGGTGATGAAGCGCAGTGCCGTGAAGCTTTCGAAGGTCGGCGCAAAGGCGCTGGAAATATTGCCGGCGGCAAAGATCGCCATCATCAGCAGGAGCAGCGTGCGGCGCGCCATCTTCGCGGCGAGCACGGCGATGATCGGCGCGCCGACGACGACGCCGAGCGCATAGGCGCTGATCACGTGGCCGGCTTGCGGCGTGGTGACGCCGAAGGTATCGGCGACGTTGGGCAGAAGCCCCATGATGACGAACTCACCCGTTCCGATGCCGAAGCTGCCGACAGCCAGCGCCAACGTCACCAGCGCAATGGCGGTGCGCGACGGCGCTTCCAGAGCGGTTTGGGTATCGAGGACCTCGACGGCAATATCGCTCACGACAACTCCTTGGGCGGTAAATCGGGCAAGCGCCGCGAATCAGGCAGCGAACCCCGGCTTCGGCGCTCAGTGCATCAAAATGGAATAAGGGACTGGCGGGGCATGGACATGCCTCCGCTGGTACTATCAATGACGGCGGTTCTTCTGTCGCGTGCATTTTTTGCAGTGCAGCACGTCGTATCCTGCATAAGTCTGCTGCGTCCGATCCGGCGAATGGGATGCAATTCTTGAAATCGCTCTATCCAAAACCATCTGAGAAGAAGCGCACGGGGGCTTCAGCCCCTCAGAAACACAATTTGCGGAAAGACCGAGAGCCCCGATGAAGTTGATCGGCTTTTTCAATCGTGACGGCGGCACGTTCCGCACAACCGACATGGCTGCCTATGAAAAGAGGGCGGAACAGGTGTTTCGTGATGCCGGGCACGATTTTGAGGCCGTCGTCGTTGAGGGGCGTAACATTGTCTCGGCGATGGAACGAGCCGCACGCCGCGATGACATTGACGGGATCGTCGCCGGCGGCGGTGATGGCACGATTTCGGCCGCAGCCGCGATCGCCTGGAAGAATGACGTCGCCCTCGGCGTCATCCCGGCCGGCACCATGAACCTCTTTGCCCGTTCGTTGCGGTTGCCGCTCGACATCTGGCAGACGCTCGGCGTGCTGGCGACAGGCGAGGTCGACAATGTCGATATCGGCAGCGCCAACGGCCGCGCCTTCGTGCATCAATTCTCCGCCGGTCTGCATGCACGGCTGGTGCGCTATCGCAACAGCTATACCTATCGCTCGCGCTTCGGAAAGATGTCGGCCAGCACCCGGGCCGCCTTCGGTGTCATTGCCAACCCGCCGGAATTCGATGTTGACTTCGAGGCTGGCGACATTCGCGGGCGCCGGCATGTCTCGGCAATCTCCGTCTCCAACAATCCCTTCGGCGCCAATGCGCTACTCTATGCCGACAGCCTGCGCAGCGGCGAGCTGGGTTTCTACACGGCAAAGCCCCTGCGGCCGCTCGGTGTCGCCCGGCTTGCCATCGACATGCTGCGCGGGCGGGTCCGCGAGAACACCGATGTCATGGTCATGCATGCGCCGGAAGTGCATCTGCACTTCCCGAAGCTGCGCCAGCTCGCCAATTGCGTCATGGATGGTGAGCTTCTGCCGCTCGAGCGCGATGTCACGCTCAAGGTGCATCCCGGCGAACTCAAGGTCATGGTCCGCCAAGGCACCGCCGCTCTTGTCGAGCGGGAGGGAAGGGTCGATAGCCTCGCCGTCTGACGCGATCAAAGGCGCGGCAGATAGGTCCTGTAGTCGAAATCGGAAACGCTGCGCAGATAGCGGATCGCTTCCTTGTGCTTCGTCTCGCCGTAGAGCTTTTGATACCGCTCACTGAAGACGTCTGAAATGAAGGCGGAGGCGCGGAAGCGCTCGACCGCCGTCAGGAAATCATGCGTCAGCCGCGGTGCATCCGCCGGGACATGAGACGGCGTGGTTTCCACGCCGGGATCGAGGTCGTTCTCGAGGCCGAGCAGCATACCGCCGAGGATGGCCGCCAGCATCAGGTAGGGATTGGCATCGGCGCCAGCGACGCGATGCTCGATGCGCGCGCCAGGTCCATCCTTTTCCGGGATGCGGATCGCGGTGCCGCGATGGCCAAAACCCCAGGTCAGGTCGATGGGGGCGAATGAGCCCGGCTGGAAGCGGCGATAGGAATTGGCATAGGGCGCAAAGACGAGTTGCGCATCCTGCAGCGTTTGCAGCAGCCCCGCGCAGATCGACTTCAGTTTCTTCGGTTCGCCGCCTGCTGCGTCGAGGACGTTGCGGCCCTGGGCGTCGATGATGCTGGCATGTACATGCAGCCCCGAGCCGGCATGATCGGTATAGGGTTTTGCCATGCAGGTGGATTTCAGCCCGTGCTTGCGGGCGGCCTGTTCGGCGACGCGCTTGAGCATGATGCAATCGTCGGCAGCCGCCAGCGCATCCGGTCGATGCAGCAGGTTGACTTCGAACTGGCCGGGGCCGAATTCAGCAGTCGTCGCATCGGCCGGCAGATCTTGAGCCCGTGCATAGGCGCGCAGCGTTTCGAGGTAGTCGTCAAGGAGATCGACAGCATCCATGTCGTAGAGCTGGAAGCCATTCGGTTCGCCCCGATAGGTCAGGGCCGCCGGCGGCGAGGGGATGCTTCTGTCGCGCCAGTCTCCATCAAGCAGATAGAATTCCAGCTCGGTTGCGATGACGGGCGTCAGGCCAAGCGCCTTGTAGCGATCGACCACGGCGGAAAGAATGGCGCGCGGGTCCTGAAAGCTCGGGCTGCCGTCGAGCTCGTGCATGGTCGCCAGCACCTGTTTCGATCCCGGCGGCGCCCAGGGCATATCGGTTAGCGTGCGCTCGTCGGCAACGCAGGTTCCGTCGGGATCGCCGATCGTCAGCGACAGGCCGGTAATATCGTCATTGTCGTCGCCCCAGATGTCGAGCGATTGCGTCGAGGTCGGCAGCCGCACGGCGCCGGACCAGACCTTCTTTTCAGCCGAAATAGGGATCTGCTTGCCCCGCAGTCGGCCGTTCATGTCCGAGATCAGCACCTCGATGCGCGCGTTACCTTCGGTTGCGTTGTCGGCCGCCATGCTCTTGTAAATCCCCAATGCTCACGGCATGGTCGTAAACCATGATAGCTTTCAGTCAAGTGTTGCTACGTTGCGGCTTTGTGCCAAGCCTCTCACTCTGACCCTCTCGTCGCAATTGCGGGGAGAGGGCCGGGGTGAAGGGGCCATGCACATAATTGCGGCGTCGCCGGGCTTGCCTGACAAGCATCAATTCAAAGAGGGATCGAATAAATCATGTCCGACACGTCAAGCCGCTCCAATCTCGCCGCCCTTGATGCCGCCCATCACCTGCATCCCTTTGCCGACATGAAGAAATTGAATGCGGATGGTGCGCGGATCATCCAGCGTGGAGAGGGCGTTCATATCTTCGATGCGGAAGGGCGGAAATATCTGGACGGGTTTGCAGGCCTCTGGTGCGTGAACATCGGCTATGGCCGCACCGAAATCGCCGATGCCGTTGCCAGGCAGATGAATGAACTGCCCTATTACAACACCTTCTTCGGCACTACGACCACGCCCGCAACGCTGCTTGCCGAGAAGATCTGCGCCCATGCCGGTCCGCGGTTCAACCATGTCTTCTTCACCAACTCCGGTTCCGAGGCCAACGATACCTGGTTCCGGATGGCCAGGGTTTATTGGGGCGCCGTGGGCAAGCCGACGAAGAAGACCATTATTGCCCGCAGGAACGGCTATCACGGCTCCACGGTTGCCGGCGCCAGCATGGGCGGCATGAAATACATGCATGAGCAGGGTGATCTGCCGATCCCGGGCGTCGTCCATATCGGCCAGCCCTATTGGTATGCCGAAGGCGGCGATCTCCCGCCGGAGGAATTCGGCCTGAAGATTGCCCGCGAACTGGAAGAGAAGATCGACGAACTGGGCGAGGATAATGTCGCCGCGTTCATCGCCGAGCCAGTGCAGGGGGCAGGCGGCGTTATCATCCCGCCTTCGACCTATTGGCCGGAGATCGCGCGCATCTGCAGGGAGCGGAACATTCTGCTCGTTTCCGACGAGGTCATCTGCGGCTTCGGCCGTCTCGGCGCATGGTTCGGCCATCAGCATTTCGGCGTCGAGCCCGATCTCGCTCCGATCGCCAAGGGACTGTCGTCAGGCTATCTGCCGATCGGCGGCGTGCTCGTCAGCGATCGCATCGCCGACGTGTTCATCAACGAAGTCGGCGAGTTCAACCACGGCTTCACCTATTCCGGCCATCCGGTCTGCGCGGCCGCGGCTCTCGAAAACCTCCGGATCATCGAGGAGGAGCGGCTGGTCGAGCGCGTCCGCGACGACATCGGCCCTTATTTCGCCAAGGCGTGGGGCAGTCTTGCGGATCATGACATGGTCGGCGAAGCCGTCAGCATCGGCCTGATGGGTGCCTTGCAGCTTGCCGCCGACAAATCCACCCGCCGCCGCTTCGAGAAGCCGGATGCCGTAGGCTCCGCCGTGCGCAACCATGCTCTCTCGAATGGCCTCGTGCTGCGGGCAACCGGCGACCGTATGCTGGCTTCGCCGCCGCTTATCATCAGCCATGAGGAAGTGGATACGATGGTGCGGATCGCGCGGCAGGCGCTTGATGCAGTTTGGGCGGAGATGAAATCCTAATCAGAGATTGGGCGTCGGCACGCTCCACTTGCCCGCCTTATGAAGGGCAAGGGTCAGTGCCGCGACGTGGATCATCTGGATCATTTTCCCTTCCAGCGCCAGCTCGATCGCCTGCCGGATCGGCATGCGGATCAGGCGGATGCGCTCCGTCGGGTCATCCGCCGGCTTGGCGGTTAAGGCTACATTGCGGGCAATGACGATATGCGCGAGGTTGGTGTGCGTGGCCGGGTTGGGCGCAAGCTTGCCGACATAATCCCAACCGGTGGAGGAGAGCCCGGTTTCTTCGCGCAGCTCGCGCGCAGCCGCCTCGACTGGACTTGCATCGCTCACATCCATGGCTCCGCCCGGAAGCTCGAGTGCCACGACGCCCAATCCATGACGATATTGCTGGACGAGGTAGATATGATCCTCGGCATCGAGCGCGATGATCTCGACCCAATCGGGATATTCCAACACATAATAGGGCGCAATCTCCACGCCCTCCGCCGTCAGGCATTTGTCGGCACGAACTTTCAGCCAGCGATCATGAACGAGATGCGTCGAACCCGTCGTCCGCCACGGTGGCAGGTCTGCTGTGTCCGACAGCAGGCTTGCAATATCGTCCTTCGAGCTCATGCGCGGCTTAGCTCCTGTTGCGGACGGCCTCGTGTATGGGGGCGAGATGCCTATGCATCCTGGTGGTCACGATCGAAGATCTTGCGCACGATATAGTTCGGCGAGAGATCGTCGCGGTAATAGATGCGGGCGATCATTTCGGCGAGAATACCAGTCGTGATCATCTGAACCGACGACAGCAGCAGCACGACGCCGACCATCAGCAGCGGACGGCTGCCGATATCGTCGCCGAAGATGAACTTGTCGATGAACAGCCAGAGCAGAATCACGGCTGCGAGCGCACCGAGCCCAAGGCCGAGCGAGCCGAAGAAATGGCCCGGCCGCGCCTTGTAGCGCATGAAGAACATCACCGACAGCAGATCGAGGATGACGCGGAAGGTGCGCGAGATCCCGTATTTCGAGGTGCCGTGCTGGCGGGCATGGTGGGTGACCGGCACTTCGCCGATGCGCGAGCTAGGCACCACGCCGGCAACCCAAGCCGGGATGAAGCGGTGCATCTCGCCCATAAGCTTGACCTGCTTGATGATCGAGGAGCGGTAGATCTTCAGGCTGCAGCCATAATCGTGCAGCTTGACGCCGGTGATGCGGCCGATCAGGTAATTGGCGCACCAGGAGGGGATCTTGCGCAGCAGCAGGCCGTCCTGACGGTTCTTGCGCCATCCCACAAGCAGATCGAGCTGCCGCCGCTCCAGTTCCTCGACCATCGAAGGAATGTCCTTCGGGTCGTTCTGCAGGTCGCCGTCCATGGTGGCGATGAGGCGGCCGTTGGCCGCATCGATGCCGGCCTGCATGGCTGCCGTCTGGCCGAAATTGCGCTGAAGCTCGACGATGCGCAGGATCAGCCCATCGCGCGAAAGTGAGCGCCGTGCATTGGCAAGCGTGGCGTCCGTGCTGCCGTCATCGACCAGGATCAGCTCCCAGGATTTGTCAAAGCCGGTCATGGCGGTACAGATGCGCTCGATGAGCGGTCCGACACTTTCTTCCTCGTTGAAGACGGGCACGACCAGCGAAAGCTCTAGTGGGCTTGCCGGATCGGCCTGGGGGAGGGTCGACTCTGCCGTTGTCTGCAACACTTGTTTCTCCTAAAAGACCGGCAGTACCTGCCGGACGAAACGAGCGAAAAGTCCGGTTTCAGCCTTCCGCTCGCATTTGGGTGCCCTAACTACATGAAGACTCCGACGGTTGCCAGCCGACAGAATTGGTTTATTCGCAACCGAATGACGCTGCTGACGCTCGGCGTCGTGGTCGCGTATGCGGCCTTCATCGAATGGTTCTGGGGCTGGAGCTCCATCCTGGCGCAATGGGGCAAGGTCGGCGCCTTGCCAATCCTGCTCGCCCTCGCGCTTCTGACCGGCACCTATTTCCTGCGCACCTGGCGCATCTACGATTACTTCCCGAAGGAAACCTCGGGCCATTTTGCGGCGTTGTTCCGTGTAACGCAGGTCCATAATCTCCTGAATATCATGATGCCGTTTCGCACGGGCGAAACGAGCTTCCCGGTGCTGATGCGATCCGAATTCGGCATTCCCTTGGCGCGGGGCACCTCGGCGCTGTTCGTCATGCGGCTGCTCGATCTCCACGCGCTGCTGGCCGCCGCGGGCATCGGCCTGGCGCTAGCCTCGCCCCATCATGTCCTGGCCTGGATCGTATGGGCGGCTTTCCTGTTGCTGCCTGTCGTGGGCTTCGCTTCTCGCCGGCCGTTGATCCGTCTTGCCGCGCGCATCCTGCCGAAGAAGGCGCAAGGGCTGGTGCATGAGCTGGAGCGAGGGCTGCCGGTCGATATCAGTGCCTTTGCGCGTGCCTGGCTGACGACCATCGTCAACTGGCTGGTCAAGGTCGTGGTGCTGGCCTGGGCGCTCGGCCTGATGAACGTTACCCCGCTCTCGGCAAGCTTCGGCGGTGCGCTCGGCGGCGAACTGTCATCGGTCCTGCCGGTCCATGCGCCTGGCGGCGTCGGCACCTATCCGGCCGGCATCACCGCCGGGGCGATGGCCTTCGGTGCTTCGAGCACGAAGGAGGCCATCGAAAATCTCGCGCAGGCCAGTATCAACGCTCACCTGCTGATCGTCGTGTCGGCACTGACGGGAACGGCGATCGGATTGTTGGTGTCGCGTAAACGCATCTGACCCGGCTAGCGCTCGGCCGCTTCATCGAGTTCGCTCAAGCGCTTGCGCAGGAATGCCTGCTCCGGCCCCTGCTGGCAGAGCGATAATGCCGTTTCGTAGGATTGCCGTGCCTCGTCATGTCGTCCGAGCTGGCGGAGAAAGTCCGCTTTTGCCGCATGGGTGAGGTGATACCGCGCCATTCGCTCCTCCTGCAGCAGCCGGTCGACGATGGAAACAGCCGCCGCCGGACCGTCACACATGGAGACGGCCACGGCTCGATTGAGTTCGATTACCGGGGAAGGGCTCGCCGTCAGCAACAGGTCGTAGAGTGTGACGAGCTGCCGCCAGTCGGTATCGTCGGCAGTCGCTGCGCGGGCATGTTCGGCTGCGATCGCGGCCTGCAGGGCGTAGCCGCCGACGCTTTCGGCCGCCATGGCGCTTGCCGATAACGTAAGTCCTTCGCGGATCTGGTCGTGATCCCAGAGTGCGCGATCCTGATCGGCAAGCAGCACCAGATCGCCGGATTGGTCGATACGGGCAAGACGCCGCGAATCCTGCAGCAGCATGATCGCAAGCAGCCCTTCGACCTCGGAATCCGGCAATAGCTGCAGTAACAGCCTGCCGAGCCGGATGGCTTCCGCCGCAAGATCGGCGCGCACGATCGCAGAGCCTGAAGAGGCCGAATAGCCCTCGTTGAAAACCAGGTAAATGACATGCAGCACCTGCGCCAGCCGCTTCGGCAGTTCGGGCTTGCCTGGCACTTCGTAGGGAATATGGGCGGTACGAATGCGGTTCTTGGCGCGGACAATGCGCTGGGCGACGGTCGGAGCCGGGATCAGGAAGGCGTGAGCGATCTCTTCCGTCGTCAACCCGCAGACCTCCCGAAGTGCCATCGCCGTGCGTGCTTCGGCCGGTACGAGCGGATGGCAGCAGGTGAAGATCAGCCGCAGCATGTCGTCTTCGATCTCTTCGCTGTCCGACGTCTCCATTGTTTCGCCCTCCGGATAGAGGCTGTCGGCGATATCGGCCTGGGCTGCATCGAAGCGCGTTCGCCGGCGGATATGATCGATGGCGCGAAAGCGGCCGGCGGAGACGAGCCAGGCGTAGGGATTGGCCGGGATCGTCTCGTCAGTCCATTGCTGCGCCGCTGCCGCAAAGGCGTCGTGAAGTGCTTCCTCCGCCCGGTCGAAATCTCCGAGCAGGCGGATCAGCGTTGCCAGCACGCGACGCGAGTGGCTGCGATAGATGCCGTCGATGGTCCGGTTCAGCGACACGGGCGTCAACTATTCTCCGCGAGATCTCCATGAAGGGTCAGGATGCGCACAGGCCGGATCTCGATGGCGCCGTAACGCGCCGAGGGGATGCGCTTGGCAATCTCCGTTGCTCCTTCGAGATCTGGAGCTTCGATGAGATAGAAGCCGGCCAGATGCTCCTTCGTCTCCACGAATGGCCCGTCCGTTACGGAAAACCCGTCTCCGTCCGGGCGGATGACGATCGACTTGTCTCGAAGTGCCAGCGCGTCCGAAACGATCAGGGTGCCATCCCGCTGCAGGCCCTCGTCAAAGACGAAGTGCTCGGCGATCAGATGGTTCATCTCGTTGGACGTCAATCGTCCGTCGACATCGACGGATGTGTGGATCAGGCATAGAAACCGCATGTCTTTTCTCTCCTAGCTATTCGTCCGGAAAACGGATGTCGAAGGCGCCACGCACCTCTATCATGCCATAGCGTGCCACAGGGAAGGTGGCGGCAATTTCAATCGCCTCCTCCAAGTCCCGCGCCTCGATCAGCACGAAGCCGCCGAGATGTTCCTTGATTTCGGCGAAGGGGCCGTCGGTTACGGCGGTTTCGCCCCGGCGCACCCGAACGGTCTTTGCGGTCTGAGGCTCGCGCAGAGCGTTGGCGACGATGATATGGCCGCTGGCACGCAGCCGGTTGTCGTTGTCGATCGAATCCTGCGTCAGCTTTCGCCCTTCCGCTTCGGACAGCTTGGCGATCTCTGTGCTGTCGAACCACACTTGGCAAAGGAATTTCATCAAAGCCTCCTCAAGCATCCGGGCCGAAGAAATGGATCGGCCGCACCTCGATGGCGCCGAGCTTGGCGAGCGGAATGCCGGCGGCAACGCGGATGGCATCGTTCAGGTCTTTTGCCTCGATCAGGATGAAGCCGCCAAGATATTCCTTGGTTTCGATGAAGGGGCCATCCGTCACCGACGTCTCGCCATCGCGGACCCGCACCGTCACCGCGGAACTCGGCGGCTGCAGCGCCTGGGCGTGAATCATGTGGCCGCTTGCCACCAGGTCCCGATCGTAGCTGAGAGAATCCAGGCCGAGCCTATGCTTTTCCTCTTCTGTCCTCGCGGCGAGCATCGCACCATCGAACCAGACCTGGCAGAGATATTTCATCGCAGCGTCTCCTCTTTCAATTTGCTGACGGCCCTAGACGAGCGGCCCACATGCAAATCGACATCCCGATCCCCAACATGGCAAAAAATCTTGGCGCTGTCGAAAAGGCGCGGGCTCGGTCGACCATTTCCGTCCTCACCAAAGGAGCAACGGAAATGTACAGTCTGGAAGCCGCAATCGTTCACTACTGGCAAAGGAAGACCCTGTCGGAAGAGGAACTGCTCGACGCAGCCGATGTCGGAAGGGTCGTTTTCCGCACCTGGCTCGGATTTGCGGGCTTTGCTCTGCTGATCCTGTGCCTGAGCTGGGGTGCCCAGCCAAACGATGAGCGGCGGCCGCAAGTCGCGGCCGCCGCTCAAATGAATTCACTATCTGCCGATGGGCAATAGGGTAAAGGCCCTGTTGCTTACTGAAACGCCGTTTCGAAGAAGCTGCGCAGCTTGCGCGAATGCAGCGCTTCCGGCGGCATGGCTGCCAGTTTCTGGATGGCGCGGATGCCGATCTGCAAATGCTGGTTGACCTGGGTGCGATAGAAGGCCGTCGCCATGCCCGGCAGCTTCAATTCGCCATGCAGCGGCTTGTCCGAAACACACAGAAGCGTGCCGTAGGGAACGCGGAAACGGAAGCCATTGGCGGCGATCGTTGCCGATTCCATGTCGAGAGCAACGGCGCGGGCCTGAGACAGGCGCTTTACCGGGCCTGCCTGATCGCGCAGTTCCCAGTTGCGGTTGTCGATGGTGCCAACCGTACCCGTTCGCATGATGCGCTTCAGCTCGAAGCCCTCGTAGCCGGTGATTTCGGCAACGGCCGCTTCCAGCGCCACCTGCACTTCGGCAAGCGCCGGGATCGGCACCCAGACCGGCAGGTCGTCATCGAGAACATGGTCCTCGCGCATATAGGCGTGCGCCAGGACATAGTCGCCGAGGCGCTGGCTGTTGCGCAAACCGGCGCAATGGCCGAGCATCAGCCAGGCATGCGGGCGCAGCACGGCGACATGGTCGGTGATCGTCTTGGCGTTGGAGGGGCCGACACCGATATTGATCATGGTGATGCCGGCATGGCCCTTCTTCTTCAGATGGTAGGCCGGCATCTGCGGCAGCCGCGGCGGCGTGGTGTCACCCTCGGGCTGGCTGGCGCCGGCTTTGGTGATGATGTTGCCGGGCTCGACGAATTCGGTATAGCCGTCGCCACCGCTTGCCATCAGCTCGCGTGCCCATTTGCAGAATTCGTCGATGTAGAACTGATAGTTCGTGAACAGCACGAAATTCTGGAAATGCGCGGCGCTGGTCGCCGTGTAATGGACGAGACGGGCCAGCGAATAGTCGATGCGCTGCGCGGTGAACGGCGCAAGCGGCGAGGGCTCGCCCGGCGGCGGGATATATTCACCGTTGGCGATTTCATCGTCCGTCGTGTTGAGGTCCGGCGTGTCGAAAAGATCCCGCAGCGGAATGTCCTCGAAAACCGTGGCGGACGCTTCGACGTGAGCGCCTTCACCGAAGGCGAAGTGTATCGGGATCGGCGTCGTCGATTCCGATACGACCACCGGAACGTTGTGGCTGCGCATCAGGAGCGTCAGCTGCTCCTTGAGATAATGCTTGAAAAGCTTCGGGCGGGTGATCGTCGTCGTATAGATGCCGGGCGCGGTGACATGGCCATAGGAGAGGCGCGAATCGACATGGCCGAAGCTCGTCGTCTCGATGCTGACCTGCGGATAGAACGCGCGATAGCGCGCCGTGATCGGCGCGCCTTGGGCAAGCTTGGTGAAATTGTCGATCAGGAACGCGGTGTTGCGCTCATAAAGCTCCGTCAGCGCGTCGACGGCCTTGCCAGGATCATCGAAGGTCCGGGGCTGAAACGGGCTGGGGGAGGAGATGTCGAGGGGTGAGAAGGGAGAGATTCTGTTGCTCATGAGCTATTATAGAGTGTCGTTGGTTACAAGCAAACGACGTTGCAAGTGGCGGCTCGGATTCTCGCAGCTATTTTGCGGCCGTCTCGAGGTCAGCGCGGGTTCGCCGCGCCGACCTTGTTATTGTACCGTCGTGCAGTAAGGCGTTGCTGCCTGCAAACAGGTGAAACTTGCGCCGAAATGTGATTGCGCGCCGCTGCGGCCGGCGTGTTCGACCGCAACCGAGAAGCTGAATGCAAAGACGGCGGCAAACAGCATGATGATGACGAAACGCCGTGCCATGATGATCGAGTCCATGTCCGTGGCCCTACCCGTGCCCTATACTGGACACTGTTTTGCCATGGTCAGGCTGAACAGGTGCTGAGATGCCGGTTCATCCGGCGTTCAGAAATATTACCCGGCTTTGAATGGTGTCTGCGGGCAAATAGCATAGGCCCGCCGGCTGATCGCGGGCAGGCCCCATAGTATTTCTGATGAGGGGGAGGGCCTTTTCAGAGCCTCGTCCAGGTCTGCGACTTGCAGAATACCTTCAGCACGCAGCCTTGCATCTTGATGCTGCTGCCGCTGATCGTGCCGGAGCCGCTATAGGTCTTGTCTTCGGAGGGATCGGTCAGCTGGCCGGTATAGCTGTTGCCCTTGCCCTGCATCTTGCCGATCTGCTTGCCGGCATATTTGCCCGTCTTCAACGTCACGCAATAGCTGTCGCCGCAGGGCGCGATGACGGCGGTATCGCCAGCAACCGTTTTCCAGTTGCCGACGATCGGCTCTTCGGCAAAGGCCGCATTCGCGCTCAACAGCATTGCAGCAGCAAGAATGGTGGTACGGATCATGATGTCATTCTCCCCCAGGCGCCATCCGGCCTCATAGCCGGGAATGCAGCGAGATTATCTAACGCGAACGTAAAGGTAAATATGGTTTTCGAGGCCCAAATCCCCGTCCTATCGGGTATCTGCGCCGCGTCGAAACACGGCATCGAATTGAACCGCGCTCTTTTTGTGGTGAACGAAGGGTTTAAATCCAAATCCTAACGGAAGGTTAAGCTCGCCCGAAAATCCTTAATTTGCAAGGGATGCGATGTTTAACAAAATCCCAAGTTTACCAAGCATTTGCACTTTGTTTGCATCGAATTAATCATGCATTTTAGGCGTTTTTTGAAAGCCGTCTGCGATAGTGAAGCCATCAAACGAGCGGGGCAAACCCGCCGGCCGGAAGAACCGGAAAGCCGCGGATGACGGCAAGGTTCAGACGGAAAACAGGGCAGATACGAACAGAAGTAAGACAGGGACAATAACAATGGCACGCTTCGAAACGACGATGTCTGGAAATGCCATGATGGGTGGTAACAGCGCCGATGCCCTTTGCGAACTGGGCGTGAACTACGCGACCGGCAGGGGCTGCAATGCAGACCTCGTTGCCGCCCACAAATGGTTGAATATCGCCGCCATCCGTGGCAGCGAGCGCGCCGCCGAGCTTCGTGCCGACGTCGCCGCGACATTGACGAAGATGCAGCTCGCAGCCGCGCTGCGCGCCGCCCGCGAATGGATGACGACACACTGAGGCGTGCCGCAAACAAGGCGACTTACTGACTGATCTCGAAGGAGGGGATGTCGGCGGTCGACGGGAGGCGAGCGCCGATACGATGAAAACCGCGACCAGCTGGAACAAGGCTGGCGCGGTTTCGTCGTTTTGGACTATGCGGGTCTCATTCCATTCATGCCGGTGGCGTACGACGTCAATATGTTCGGCAATATCGCAACGGAGACTGGCGATCATGGCTCAACGTCGCTAAGGTATCGGCGGCTTAAGCTAAATTATCAGCGCGGTACGACGCGCAAATTCAATGATCTTGAATGTCATCGACCGACGACAGCGCCGCTATCGTTGGAAACGTGTGAACGCAATCATCGAAGCCGTAGAGCATGACAATAGCTGCGCAGACGCAGACCTGGCGGATGAGTCGCCGCCGGGCTTGACCATCGACTACGCGAGCCGGGACGATGTGTCCGTTCACGAAGCAATCCAATGGGCGAACCAGCAGCACTGTCCGGTAACGCTGTATATCTACGACGCGGATGACGGAACAATCTCTGCGCATTTTCATGGGTGCGGAGAGCGGTTCTGGCAACACGATATGGGCGACTCATAATTTCGTAATTCGGCAAGGTCCAGAAGGTCAGCCGATCGCCTTCAGCACCTTCGGTAACGCCTCGGCAAGCAGGTCCAGATTCTGTTTTGGGCCGACGCTGACGCGGATGCAGCGATTGAGCGAGGCGACCCCCGGCATGCGGATGAAGACGCCGTGCTGGATCAGCCCGTCGACGATGGCACGGGCGTACAAACCGTCCCGGCCGCAATCGATGGCGACGAAGTTGGTGGCGGAAGCGAGGGGCAGCAAACCGTTCTCGCGAGCTATCTTCGCGATAACGTCGCGTGCGGCGGAAATCTTGTCGACCACCTCGGCGAGATGGGCCTGATCCTTTAGCGCGGCGAGGGCGGCCACGGTCGCAAGCCGGTTCATGCCGAAGTGGTTGCGGATCTTGTCGAAGGTCAGGACGGTTTCCGGTGCGCCGATGGCATAGCCGACGCGGGCGCCGGCAAGGCCGTAAGCCTTGGAGAAGGTGCGGGTACGCAGCACGTTCGGCAGATCGATCAGAGCCGAGATCGCGGGAAGAGAGCTTGCCGGTCCGGTTTCGCTATAGGCTTCGTCGAGGATCAGTAGGCAGTTTTCCGGCAATGCGCGGGCAAAGGCGACAATCTTATCGGCATCCCACCAGCTCCCCATCGGGTTGTCGGGATTGGCGAAGTAGACCAGCGGCGCGTTTTCTCGCTTCACTGCCTCCAGCAGCCCATCGAGATCCTCGCGATCATCGACATAGGGCACGGTCACCAGGCGGCCGCCGAAACCGGCGACATGGAAATTGAAGGTGGGATAGCCGCCAAGCGAGGTGACGACCGGCGTGCCAGGTTCGATCACCATACGAGCGATCAAGCCAAGCAGACTGTCGATGCCTTCTCCGACCGCAATATTGGCCGGCTGAACGCCGAGATGCGCCGCAAGCGCCTGCTTCAGCTCGAAATTTTCCGGATCGTTGTACATCCAGATCTCGCCGGCTCGCTCGCGCATGGCTGCGATGACGGAGGGCGCAGGCCCGAAGCCGTTCTCGTTGGCGCCGATGCGGGCCTTGACGCTCGAGCCGCGCTGGCGCTCCAGCGCTTCAGGGCCGACGAAAGGGACGGTGGAGGGCAGGGCGCTGATCAGCGGCGTGAAGCGCGAGAAGGCGGACATGCTGGCTTTGTTTCCCGAATTCAGTTGCAGGGTGCGGCAGAATAGGCGCTTGGCGGGTGGTTGCAAGAGCGGAACCCGTCTGATCCATCTGCATTCTGCGGCAATTCCCTTCGGTCGCTTCGAGGCCTCAAGCCCGACCGCAACGTCAACGCTTTTCCAGTGGTGCCGACATCGCCGCGATCTTCCTTTCAAGCTCGGCGATCTTGCGGTCCTTCTCCGCCAGCAACGCTTGAACGGTGGCCGCATCGATAAGTTGCGGTATGTGCTGTGGGCAGTTCATATCCCATGCAGTTACCGTGAAGAGAATAACCTGCTCGACACGGGCATTGTATCCAGCCGGAAAGAGCTGTTCGGCAAGCTCGGCGTCACCCTCGACCACTCTTGCCTCACCCCAGATTTTGACACGTTGCCGATAGGTATAGTCCATCAGAAACAGGTGAGCCCTGGGGTTTTCAAGGAGATTCCCCTGGGTGATGTACTGACGATTTCCAGCGAAGTCCGCAAAGCCGATGGTCTTTCGGTCAAGCACTTTCAGAAAGCCGGCGGGACCGCCCCGATGCTGGATGTAAGGCTGGCCGGCCGCGTTTGCCGTAGCAAGGAACGCGCTGGTCCGGCTCTCGATGAAGGCGGCGATCTCCCTCGTGATACCGGTCTGCCATGATCCGCCCGCTTCCATCCTCGAATAGGCGCGCCGCGAGCCCTTGCGGCTCTGGATAGCCTTTACGGTGGGCGTGAAGGCAACATCGCTCGAAAACTCGAACTCTGCGCCGGGTTCCCCAGACTCAAGACGGCTCATTGCACACTCCATGAATTTGAAGACCGGCCCGATCGCAGGCGAAATCGATCGGGCCGTCATTCCTGCCTGACGATCAGGCAGCCTTCCTTGTCGTGACGATCGGGAAATCGATCTCGGTGTCCGCTACCTTGTTGATGTAATTCGTCCAGGTGTTCAGCGTGACGTGGAGAACAATCTCGATGATTTCGGCGTCGTCATATCCGGCAGCCTTCACCGCTTCGACATCGCCTGCGCTGACGCTGCCACGTTCACGGGCGACCTTGGCGGCAAAGCGGATGGCGGCATCGGCCTTGGGATCGTTGGACTTGCCATCGCGATTGGCCTCCATCTCGGCATCGTCGAGCTTGGCGAGGTTGTGACCGAGATAGGTGTGGGCGGAAAGGCAATAGTCGCAGCCGTTGATTTCGGCAACGGCAAGCGCGATCCGATTGCGGGTCTGAACCGAGAGCTTGCCCTTTCCGAGCGCCCCGAACAGACCAAGATGACCCTCCAGGGCCTGAGGACTGACCGCCATCAGGCGGAACAGATTGGGAGCGACGCCGAGCTGTTGCTTGACTGCCGTCAGCATCTGCTGAGAGGCGGCCGGAGAAGCTTCGATCGTGGCGGGGATTGCGATTCTGGACATTGGACTTCCTTTCGCTTCAAGATTGATGGATCGAAGCTATCCTCTTCCGATTTACGGCAATATCTGCTAATTTCAGGAACAATCCTCCCATTTTCTGGAAGCCATGCCTGATCGTCTGGAAGCCATGTCCGTTCTTCTTGCCGCAGTGGACGCCGGAAGTTTATCTGCGGCGTCACGCAATCTCGGCCTGCCGTTGGCGACGGTCAGCCGCAAGGTGTCGGAACTTGAGAGCCATCTGGGAACGCGTCTCTTCCAACGCGCCGGGCGCGGCCTTGTCCTGACCGAGACGGGGCAGGCTTATGTCTCCTCCTGTCGGCGTATTCTGGAAGATGTCGCCGAAGCCGAGCGCACGGCTGCAGGTGAGTTCAAGACTCCGAAGGGTAATCTGGTTATTACGGCGCCCGTCGTCTTTGGGCGGCTTCACGTTCTGCCTGTTGTCACGGAATTCCTGAAGACATACCCCGAGATCGACGTCCGGCTCATCCAGTCGGACAGACTGGTCGACCTGCCGGAGGAGCACGTCGACCTGGCGGTCCGAATCGGCAAGCTGCCCGACAGCCGGCTGGTCTTTCGAAGCGTGGGGGAGATCAGGCGCGTCGTGTGCGGAAGTCCCGAATACCTCCGGGAGCGGGGCACCCCCGCAACTCCGGATGACCTTCGGGGCCACGATTGCATCACCTTCGAAAACCTGATGTCGGTACGGTCCTGGTCCTTCCACAAGGCCCAATCTGAAACCAGCGTTGCGGTCCACTCCCGGCTCGTCGTCGACACAGCCGAAGCGGCCATCGACGCTGCCGTCGGCGGCCTCGGTCTTGCCCGTGTGCTTTCGTATCAGGTGAGGGAATTCATATCCGATGGCGCGTTGAAAAGCGTTCTCGACGATGCCGAACAAGATCCATGGCCGGTCAGCCTGGTCTATCCGCAACGCGGACTCATGCCCTTGAAAGTCAGAGCTTTTCTGGATTTTGCAGCCCCTCGGCTAAGGGAAAGGCTCGGTGGCCTCAATGGGCCGAAAGCAACCGCAAACGTCGTCGCCAGATGATACCGGATCGAGCCTATTGTCTCCTGCCGCGCGCAGCCATCGCCTCTGCATTGCCGATCATGAAATCGGCGCGCACGACGCGGCGTAGAGTCTCCGGTTCGATCAGGTTGATGAAGCGGACGTGGACACGATTGCCGTTGCGGCTGACTTCGGCGCAGGCGATGCGATAGGCAAGGCCGAGGATGTTCAGATAGTAGTGGGTCGGCAGGCCGACCGTCGTGGCGACGGTGAAGCTCGCGCCGCCGCGCGAAATGTCTGTAATCTCGGCGCTGCGGACGGAAATACCCGTCAGACAGGGACGAACCGCAACGAGACGCGCCGGCCTCTGGACGTAGAACCGTTCCCAGCTGCGTTCGTAGACTTCGGATTTGACTTTCGCCAGATGAGTTGCGCGAAGCATTGTCATTCCCTGTTGAAGAACAGACCGAATTCATTTCGGATACTCCACCAACCTTGCACGGAGGTTTTGCCGAAGCGTCAATTGTATTGGTAGAATTTTAACGGGTTCGCCTTTTGTGCCGATTTGGGTGCATCTTGACAGCGGGATCGGCTTCGATCATACGGATGCTCGGTTCGAGGCGCCTGCCGCTCGCGGATGAAAATCCAAGGTGAAGTCCTCGCTGTTTTAGGTCACAGCCATGTAGGGCATGCTGACTGACGGTAATGCGAGCTCCGTTTCACGGTCGTAATTGCGTGCCTTAGCAAAGGCTGATCCTATGATGACGTATCCGTCCATAGATGAACTGAAGGCTCAGGCCCGACGCCTGCGTCAGGCCATGGCCGAGCGCGGGGACGACATGAGCCACTCGACGGCGCTGGAACTCATCGCCAAGCAGCACGGGCTGCGCGATTGGAACACGCTGTCGGCGCTTGCGGCAAGGCCCAATGACGGGCCGGATGCGCCCTTCGATGTCGGCTCCGCCGTGCGTGGCCGCTACCTGAACAAGCCCTTCACGGGCAAGGTTCTAGCGATGTCGGCGAAGTCAGGCGGGCTTTATCGGATCACCATTCATTTCGACGAACCGGTCGATGTGGTGGAATTCGAGAGCTTCTCGGCTTTCCGTCAGCGCATCAACGCCCAGGTCGATGCCGACGGCATTTCGCCGCGCAGGACATCGAACGGCGTGCCGCATCTCGTTCTCGACATCTAACCTTCATCCTCTATCGATAGGCCGCTATCTTCGCCGATGGCGAGCGATTCTGTCCGGATACCACCATGACACGTCATACTGAAAACAACATGTTCCTCACCGGCTGGCTGCCCGGCGTCTTCATCAAGACCGCCGCGCCGATCGTCATCATCACCACGGTCAGCGGCCTGTTTGCCGTCGTCGATGCCTATTTCCTTGGCGTCTATGTCGGGGCAGACGCGCTCTCCGCCGTCAGCCTCATATTCCCCGCGCTGATGCTGCTGGTGGCGCTGCAGACACTGGTTTCGAACGGGATGGCAAGCATTCTCGCCCGCCGCCTCGGAGCTGGAGATCGCGACGGGGCGAAGTCAGTGTTCACCGGCGCCCACACGCTGGCGATCGCCGTCGTGGTGGTCGTCAATGTCGTCTACTGGCTCGCCGCCCGGCAGTTCATTGCCGTGGCTGCGGCGGGAAATGCCGATGTTGCCAGGAGCGCCGAGGCTTTTATGGGCGTCATGATCGCCTTCGCGCCGATCAGCTTCTTTCTTTCGATCCATCTCGACGGACTGCGTTGCGAGGGACGGCTCGGCTTCATGACGCTGGTGACGCTTGCCTCGACGCTGCTCAACATCCTGGCAAACTGGTTGCTGATGGCCGTCGCTCATTGGGGCGTGGTCGGCTCGGCCGGCGGCTCGATCTTGGCGCAATTCATCTGCCTGATGATTGTCGTCATCTATCGCCTGCGTCGGCCGAATGGGCTTTGGGTCGATATGGGTCTGCATATCCGTGAGTGGCGAGGCATCTTTGCCTTCGGTGCACCGATGAGCCTCGGCTTCATCGGTATTTCGCTGAGCTCGGCGGCGATCCTCTTCAACGTGTCGATCTGGCACCAGGGAGATTATGTCGCGACCGTCGGCGCCTATGGCATCGTCACCCGCGTGATGACCTTTGCCTATCTGCCGCTGCTGGGCTTGAGTATCGCATTGCAGACGATCTCCGGCCACAATCACGGTGCGGCGCTTCCCGCCCGCGTCGGCCACAGCGTTGTCATCGCCATGATCTCGGCCCTGGTCTATTGCGCCGCTGTCGAATTGATCGTCGAGCTGCTGGCGGGGCATCTGGGCTCGATCTTCGTCGCCGATCCCGTGATCGTCGCGGAAGTCGGCCGCATCCTGCCCTGGACGATCGGCGCCTATTTCCTGTTCGGGCAGGCGATCGTCCTGTCGTCCTATTTCCAGTCGATCGGCGATGCGAAGCGCGGAGCGATCTTCGGTCTGTCACGGTCCTATCTGTTCACCTTGCCGCTGACATTCCTTCTGCCGTTCGTTTTCGGCGAAAGGGGGATCTGGATGACGCCGATCTTCGCGGAAGCGGGGATGATCCTGCTCACCTGGCTGGTGCTGTCGCGCAACGCCAGGGATCGCGGCTGGCGCTACGGCCTGCTGCCCGCATGACATGGAAAAGGCCGCGCTCTCGGGCGCGGCCTTTTCGTATGAGCTTATGTCAGAGGACACTCAGGACTTGAGCAGCCACTCATGCTCAACGGCATTGTGGAATTTCCAGATGCGCTTCGGGCCGGCCATGACGTTGAGATAGTAGAGATCGTAGCCATGGCAGGCGGCGCAGGGGTGATATCCCTTCGGCACCAGCGTCACGTCGCCATCCTCCAGTACCATGACTTCGTCCAGCGAGCGATCATCCGTATAGACGCGCTGGAAACCAAAGCCCTGCGGCGGATTGAGGCGATGGTAGTAGGTTTCCTCCAGGAAGCTCTCGTTCGGGAGATCATCCTGATCGTGCTTGTGCGGAGGGTAGGACGAGGTGTGCCCGCCCGGCGTGATCACTTCCACGACCAGCAGCGAATGCGCCGCGCCGTCATCTTCCGGCATGATGTTGTTGACGTAGCGGACATTCGTGCCTTTGCCGCGCGTCAGCGCCGGATGGGTGCCCGGCGGAATGGCGCGGGCTTCATGGGAACCGCCGCCCGGTGCCGAGCAGACGGCGAGTTCCAGATCGGTCTCGGCCGTCACCGACCAGCTCGATCCAGAGGGAATATAGAGCGCGTGGGGCGCGCCCTCGAAGGGGCTCATGCGCTCGCCGAGCGAGCCGAAATCCTTTGCGCCGGCCTTGGCGCTTCCCTTGCCGCTGACCCAGACGAGGCAGACTTCGCGATCGCCGGTCTCGGCCGAAGCGGTTTCGCCCGGCTTCAGGCGGTGGAGATCGAAGCCGACATAGGTCCAGCCGGCGCTTTCGGGCGTGACATGGGTGACGCGGCCATGGGAGCCGTCAGGTTTGACCTTGAGATTGGGCATGATTCTTCCTCCATTGCTTGGAGAGTGCCCCTCGCCAGCCTTAAACCGGGGAGGGGTACTCATCTCTTGAGCAATTCCAGGAAAAGTGCGCAGCGGTTTTCCGCCCGGAATTGCTAGATAACAAAGAGCTAGAGCGCTTTCGTTATTCGAAGAAAAGCGGAAGCGCTCTAGCTATCCCTTGGGAAAGCCTTCGGTTTCCACCGTATAGCCCGCGGCCGTCATGACGCGCATCAGCTCGGCATGGCCGATCTCGGCCATCTTCTGCGGCGGCGCCTTGCGCGGATCCTGTTCGGCTTCGACGACGAACCAGCCCTCATAGCCGTAATCGGCGAAACGCTTGACGATGGCGCCAAAATCCAGCGAGCCATCGCCCGGCACCGTGAAGGCGCCAAGCGCGACGGCATCGAGGAAGGATTGGCGGCTGCGATCCAGTCCATCGACGACGGACTTGCGGATATCCTTGACGTGGACGTGGTTGATGCGGGCGTGGTGATTGTCGATGGCGCGCAGCACGTCGCCGCCGGCAAAGGCGAGATGGCCGGCATCGAGCAGCAGCGGAATGCCTGCGCCGGAGTTGCGCATGAAGGCGTCAAGTTCCGGCTCGGTTTCGACAATCGCAGCCATGTGATGGTGATAGGAGAGCGGCATGCCCTGTGCGGCGCACCATTCGCCGAACTCGGTGACGCGGCGAGCATAGGCCTTCATCTCGTCATCCGAAAGGCGCGGCTTGGTGGCGAGCGGCTTGGAGCGGTCGCCCTGAATCGAGCGGCCGACTTCGCCATAGACGATGCAGGGCGCGTTGACGGCCTTGAACAGCTCGATCATCGGCGCGATGCGATCCTTGTTGGCGGCAAGCTCCTCGTTGACGAGGGTGCCGGAGAACCAGCCGCCGCAGAGCGTCACGTCGGCAGCGCGCAGGATCGGCAGCATCTCCTCCGGATTGCTCGGAAAGCGCCGGCCCTGTTCCATGCCGGTGAAGCCGGCGCCGCGCGACTGGCGCAGGCATTCCTCGAGCGATACGTCGTCGCTGAGCTCAGGAAGGTCGTCGTTCCACCAGGCGATGGGCGACATGCCGAGTTTGGCCTTCATCAATGGTCTCCTTGAAAACATGATTGGAGGAGCCGCAAGCTCCTCCAGAAAAATGACGGAAATGGATCAGCCGATGCGCTGGTCGGCACGTGCTTTTTCGTAGGCGGCGCGCGCCTTGTTCACCTCGGCACGCGGGCTGACCTCGGGAACGGCGACGTCCCACCAATGGCCGCCTTCGTCCGTGGTGATCAACGGGTCGGTGTCGATGACGATGACGGAGCTGCGGTCGTTCTTTTTCGAGGCTTCGATCGCCTGTTCCAGCTCGCCGATGGAGGAGACCTTCACGGCAATCGCGCCCATGCTGGCCGCATGTGCCCGGAAGTCGATCTCCGGCATTACCTCGAACCGCGAGTCCTTCAGGAGATTGTTGAAGTTCGCGCCGCCGGTCGCCATCTGCAGGCGGTTGATGCAGCCATAACCGCGGTTGTCGAGCAGCACGACGGTGATCTTCAAGCCGAGCATGACTGACGTCGCCAGTTCGGAATTCAGCATCATGTAGGAGCCGTCGCCGACCATGACGACGACATCCTTGTCAGGCCGTGCCATCTTGACGCCGAGGCCGCCGGCAATCTCGTAGCCCATGCAGGAGAAGCCGTATTCCATGTGGTAGCTGCCAGGTGCCGTCGCCGGCCAGAGCTTGTGCAACTCGCCAGGCAGGCCGCCGGCGGCGCAAACCAGGATGCTGTTCTCGCCGCCGAGCGTGCGGGTAACGGCGCCGATGACCTGAGCGTCGGAGGGTAGGGCGGCATTGGTCGTCGCCAGCGCCTTGGCGGCTGCCTCGGCCCAGATCTTCTTCTCCCGCGCCGCCTTCTCGGTCAGCGATGCCGGGGCGCGCCAGCCCGCCAGCCCTGCGGAGAGCGCCTTCAACCCCTCGCGGGCATCCGTCACCAATGGGTGACTATTGTGCTTAAGGGCGTCATAGGCGGCGATATTGAGGCCGATCATCGCCAGCTTCTCGTTCTTGAACAGCGCCCAGGAGCCGGTCGTGAAATCCTGGCAGCGCGTTCCCACAGCGATCACCAGATCGGTATCTTCTGCGATCGCGTTGGCGGCTGATGTGCCCGTCACGCCGACGGAGCCGAGCGCCAGCGGATGCGTCTCGTCGATGGCCGATTTGCCGGCCTGTGTGACGACGACGGGAATACCATGCGCTTCGGCGAAGGCGGTCAATTCCTTCGTCGCCTGCGAATAGAGCACGCCGCCACCTGCAAGAATGACAGGCTTTTCCGAGCGGCGGATCAACGCGATCGCGTTGGCGAGTTCGTCGGCATCCGGCTGCGGGCGGCGCTGCGTCCAGACGCGCTCTTCGAAGAAGCTTTCGGGATAATCGAAGGCCTCGGCCTGCACGTCCTGGCAGAGCGACAGCGTCACCGGGCCGCAATCAAGGGGATCGGTCAGCACTTGCATCGCGCGCTTTAGCGCCGAGATGATCTGCTCGGGGCGGGTGATGCGGTCGAAATAGCGGGAGACCGGGCGGAAAGCGTCGTTGGCGGAGACGGTGCCGTCGCCGAAATCCTCGATCTGCTGCAGCACCGGATCGGGCGCGCGATTGGCGAAGACGTCGCCGGGCAGGAACAGGACCGGGATGCGGTTGACGTGTGCGACGCCGGCAGCCGTGACCATGTTCAGCGCGCCAGGGCCGATGGAGGTCGTGCAGGCCATGAAACGCTGGCGAAAGCTCGCCTTGGCATAGGCGATGGCGGCATGGGCCATGCCCTGCTCATTGTGGGCGCGGAAGGTCGGCAGCTCCTCACGCACCTGATAGAGCGCTTCGCCGATGCCGGCGACATTGCCGTGGCCAAAGATCGCCCAGACGCCGCCGAAGATCGGCTGCTTCTGCCCGTCGATAACGGTCATCTGCTTCTTGAGGAAATGCGCGACGGCCTGTGCCATCGTCAATCGGATCGTCTTGCCCATCGGGCGCCTCCCAAATGCTCTAATTTCACAGGCCGCGGGTTTTAAGCCACGCCGCCGTCAATTGCCGGAAGCGGCCGGCCATGTCGGCAATCGCTTCCTCGTCGTTCATGCCGCCCGAAAGCCATGCACGGGCCGCGTCGGAGAAGATGGTCCGCCCGACGGCGAAACCCTTGACCGAAGGGGCCGCCAGCGTCGCCTCGAAGCTGCGGATCAGTTCCTCTGCCGGCGCCTCCAGGCCGAGCAGCACGATACCGCGGCACAATGGATCATTTTTGGCGATCACGGCATCGATTTTTTTCCAGGCAGCGGCCGATTCCTGCGGCTCCAGCTTCCACCAGTCCGGCTTGATGCCGAGCGCATAGAGCTCTTCCATGGCAGTCGGGATGGTGTCGTCGGTCAGGGGACCGTTCTTGCTCGCGATGATCTCGACCAGAAGCTCCCGCCCGACCTTGCGTGCGGCTTCAAACAGCGTCCGCAGCTTCTCCTGCTGCTCCGCCTTCAAATCCTGCGGATCGTCCGGATGGTAGAAGCACAGGCATTTGATGCAGTGATGGAGCGGCCATTCGACGAGCTGCGAACCGATATCCTGGCTGAACTCGAATTTCAGCGGCTTTGATCCCGGCAACTCCACAGGGCGGCCGATCCACGAAAAATTCTTGGTGGCGGCATCGAAGAAAGCATCACGCCCGAAGCGCTCATCGATCAGCATGCCGTAGCCCGGCCGGCCGTCCGCTACCCGTGCCGCTGCCTCGACGGCGAGCCGCTTGAAGGCGACGATCTTCTCGTGGCCAAGGCCCAGTTCATCACAGACGCTGACGAGCTGTGAGCGATGATCGATCGCCAGCGCCATCAGCAGCGGGATCTCGTCGGCGCGGCGGGTCGTCGCCCAATGGATGTGATTGATCGCCTCGTCCTTGCGCAGCGCGCGATGCTTGCTGCCGGTCTTCAGGAAGAAGTCGAGTTCCGCCCAGGTCGGATATTCCGGAGAGCAGAGCAGGCGGGAAACGGCAAAGGCGCCGCTGGCATTCGCCCAGGTGGCGCAGGTCTTCAGCGGCTCGCCGCGCAGATAGCCGCGCAGGAAGCCGGACATGAAGGCGTCGCCCGCGCCGAGAACATTGAACACCTCGATCGGGAAACCCTGGCCGACGATGCCGGCTTCCAGATCGTCCGAGATCGCGCCTTCATAGACGATGCAGCCCATGGCCCCGCGCTTCAGCACGATGATCGCGGACGAGAGGCGGCGGATTTCCTTCAAGGCGCCGAGTACGTCGTCGGCGCCAGAGGCGATCATGATTTCTTCTTCCGTGCCGACGATTAGATCGCAATCCGGCAGCGTCTCTTTCATCTTGGATGAGACGCGGTCAGATTTCACATAGCGCTCGAAACCTTCGGCGTGGCCGGCAAGGCCCCAGAGGTTCGGCCGGTAGTCGATATCGAAGATCACCCTGCGGCCGTTCGCTCTAGCGATGCGGATCGCCTTGCGCTGTGCCGCCTCGGTATTGGGCTTGGAAAAATGCGTGCCGGATACGAGTACGGCGCCGGAGGACTTGATGAAGTTCTCGTCGATATCATCTTCGTTCAGCGCCATGTCGGCGCAGTCGGAACGGTAGAAGATCATCGGCGAGACGCCTTCGGCCTCGACAGCCAGAAGCACCAGCGCCGTCAACCGCTCCTTGTCCGTGGCGATCCCGTCGACTGCCACGCCTTCACGGGCCGATTGTTCGCGGATGAAGCGACCCATCTGCTCGTCGCCGACGCGGGTGATGAGGCCGGATTTCAGGCCGAGCCGCGCAGTACCGATGGCGATATTGGCCGGGCAGCCGCCGACAGACTTGGCGAAGGAGGCGATGTCCTCAAGTTTCGAGCCGATCTGCTGGCCGTAAAGGTCGACGGAGGACCGGCCGATGGTGATCACATCGAGTTTCGTCTCCGGCTCGGCGCCAGGATTGTCGTGTGCCATGATGTCCTCCCGTCGGGGCATGACCTCTTTTGCTTTTCAGCCTGCGCCGAGATCATGCATTATTGAAAGTGCCGGTGTTAGTTTCGTCCCGGTTGCTGTGGATCGACCGGCCATCTCCTGCAGCCGTGATCCCGGTTGTAATGAAACATTGGTTCCGATATTTTGTCAATTCGGAATGTTTATTCCATTTTCGTTTTATCGGTTTTTGTCGCACCTTTTCGCCGGCGCTCGGCGATGGCGACGGGAAAGGCCATGATAAGCGCCATGGATGCCGACAGAGAGCGGAAACCGGCAAAATCGGCCTCCGCCACTTCAAACCAGTAATCCGAGCAAGCGGTAAGCGGAGAGAAGGCCGAATCGGTGATGGCGATGACCGGAACGTTGCGCGCGGCGAGGTCCTGCGCCTGCGCCAGGCTGTCGGCGGCATAGGGCGAGAAGCTCGCAGCGATCGCCGCGTCCTTCTCGGTGGCGAAGCGGGTGATTTCGCCGTCGATGCCGTTGGGGGAAGCGACGATCTGATGGCGGATATTCAGCTTGGAAAAAGCGTATGTCATATGCGCCGTCAGCGGATAGGATCGGCGCTTGGCAATGAGATAGATCGTTTCGGCGGCGGCAAGCACATCGACGGCCTTGGCGAAGGTGTCGGTCTCGATGGTTGCGGCGAGCTTGTTGACGGACTGGCTTGCCGCAGACAGGAAGCCTGAGAGAATGCTGGCCTCTTCATTTTCGACGCCGGAGCGTTCAAGCGTAACCAGTCGCTCCTCATAGCTCAGCGTTCGGTCACGGAGCCGCTCGCGGAAGATGCTCTGGAGGTCTGAGAAGCCTTCATAGCCGAGGTGATGGGCGAGGCGCACCAGCGTCGAAGGTTGCACCTCGGCCGCGGCTGCAATGCTGGCCGTCGTGCCGAAGGCGATCTCATCGGGATTGCTGAGCGCGAAAGCGGCGACCTGGGCCAGACGCTTCGGCATGGCATTCTTGCGCTCTATGATGGTACTGCGCAGACTTTCGAAGTCACGCGGTACCTTGGTTTGCGTCTCGATAGTGTTATCCATGCGCCGCCCTTTAGCTTCCCCAACACCCACAATGAAACAAATATTCCATATTCGCAACGATACCGGATTTTGAATCATTCAGCACGAATAATTTTAAGATTATGATTTTAATCATATAAATATGGATTCTCGCCTTTGGAAGAGATTGCGAGGCCATGGGGGCGCTTGTCAAAACGGTCTAAATATTCCAAAAATCCCTGACTGCGGGAGCGGATTTGAGGAGGATGGGCAAATGAAGCCATTGGGCGTTGGATTGATCGGCACCGGTTATATGGGCAAATGCCATGCGCTGGCATGGAATGCGGTCAAGACTGTATTCGGTGATGTCGCGCGGCCACGCCTGGTGCATCTCGCCGAAGCCAATGCCGATCTGGCAAAGGCGCGCGGCGATGAATTCGGCTTCGAAAAGGCGACGGCCGACTGGCGCGCGCTCGTTGCAGATCCTGAGGTCGACGTCGTCTCCGTCACGACCCCCAATCAGTTCCATCCGGAAATGGCGATCGCGGCGCTTGAAGCCGGCAAGCATGTCTGGTGCGAAAAGCCGATGGCGCCCTCCTATGGCGATGCCGAGCGTATGCTGGCGGCCGCCAGGACTTCCGGCAAAGTCGCCATCCTCGGCTACAATTATATCCAGAACCCGGCGATGCGGCACATCAAGGCGCTGATTGCCGAAGGCGCCATCGGCGCGGTCAATCACGTCCGCGTCGAGATGGACGAGGATTTCATGGCCGATCCGAACGGCCTCTTCTATTGGAAGAGCGAGCTTGCCTCTGGCTACGGCGCTCTCGATGACTTTGCCGTGCATCCGCTTTCGCTGCTCTGGTTCCTCTTCGGTCATGTGGAGGCCGTCATTACGGATATGGTGAAGCCCTATGCCGAGCGGCCGCTGAAGGATGGCGGTCGCCGCACCGTCGAGAATCACGATCTCGCTAATGTGCTGATGCGCCTTGGCGGCGGCATTTCCGCCGTGCTCATGGCCAATCGCTCGGCCTGGGGCCGCAAGGGGCGGATAGCCCTGCAGATTTTCGGCTCCAAGGGTTCGATCTCTTACGATCAGGAGCGCATGAACGAGTTCGAGCTCTATCAGGCCGAGGGCAGGGATAGCGAGCAGGGTTTCCGCAAGGTGCTGGCCGCACCCGCCCATAAGCCCTACGACCGCTTCATCCCGGCACCCGGCCATGGCCTCGGCTTCAACGACCTGAAGATCATCGAATGCCGCGAGCTGATTCGCGCCATATCGGGAGATGCTGCGTCAGTCGTGGCTTTCAAAGATGGTCTGCGCATCGAGAAATCGGTGCATGCGATGGCGCAATCCTTCCACGAGCGTCGCTGGGTCGAAATATCAGGCTGAGCCTTTCGGCCTAATTTTTTCCCGATCCGGGGTGCAGGGTCAGTCATGATTGACGCTTGCAAGTGCAAGCGTTACCCCTGAAGCCCATAGGCGTCCTCCACATCGCGCGGGGATCGCTATAATAACAATGGAGTACGGATCGTGACGGGCAGATTGGTCATTGTCGGGGCCGGGCAGGCGGGTTTTGCGCTTGCAGCCAAATTGCGTGGGCTGGGCGATTCCAGGCCGATCACCATCGTCGGAGCCGAGGAAAACCTTCCCTATCAGCGCCCGCCACTGACCAAGAAGTACCTGCTTGGCGAAATGACCTTCGATCGCCTGCTGTTCCGGCCCGAGCATTGGTATGCCGACAATAATGTCGAGATCCGCGTCTCCACCTGGGTGGAACAGATCGATCGGGCGGCAAAGCAGATCGTCATGCAAGACGGTTCGAGGCTGGATTATGAGACGCTGGCGCTCGCGACGGGCTCGACGCCGCGGCGTCTGCCGCCTGCCGTCGGTGGTGCGCTGGAGGGTGTCTATCTCGCTCGTGACAAGCGCGATGCTGATCTCCTGGCCGGCGAGATGCGCCCCGGACGCCGGGTGCTCATCATCGGCGGCGGCTATATCGGGCTGGAAGCGGCCGCCGTTGCGCGCCATCGTGGCCTCGAGGTGACCCTGATCGAGATGGGTGACAGAATTTTGCAGCGCGTGGCTGCCAAGGAAACGGCCGATATCTTCAGGGCCATTCACCAGAAGCATGATGTGGTCATTCGCGAGAAGATCGGGCTGAAACAGCTCATCGGCCGCAATGGTCATGTCGCGGCGGCGGAATTGTCCGATGGCTCGACCATCGATGTCGATTTCGTCGTCGTCGGCATCGGCGTCGCCCCGAATGACCGGCTCGCCAAGGAAGCCGGTCTTGAGGTCGGCAATGGCATTGTCGTTGATTCGTTCGCGCGCACCTCCGATCCCTCTATTTTCGCCATGGGCGATTGCGTCGAACTCCCATGGGAGGGCGGCCGCATCCGGCTCGAATCCGTGCAGAATGCCGTCGACCAGGCGGAAGCTGCGGCGGGAATCATAGCCGGCAACGAAAAGGCCTATGATCCGAAACCCTGGTTCTGGTCGGATCAATATGACGTGAAGCTGCAAATCGCCGGGTTCAATCTCGGTTATGACGAGACGCTGCTGCGCCCCGGCATGCGCGAGGGGGCTGCGTCCATATGGTATTTCAAGCAGGGCCGCTTTATCGCCGTCGACGCCATTAACGACGCAAAGGCCTATGTTACCGGCAAGAAGCTGCTGGAAACCGGCGCCAATCCATCTAGGGATATCCTTGCCGACCCGGCCGCCGACTTGAAGCAATTGCTGGTTTGATATGAGTTTTCGAGTCGGCCGGACCATGCGCCGGCCGACAATCGCTCGTTGCTTATTCATGGAAAGAACGGGCACAACAGCGAAAAAGCGCTTGCGTCGATAAATGAATGGCCCTATCAGGGCCGCACCGGAGAGGTGGCCGAGTGGTCGAAGGCGCTCCCCTGCTAAGGGAGTATACCAGAAATGGTATCGTGGGTTCGAATCCCATCTTCTCCGCCATCCTGAAATCATTAGCAGATAGTGATGGCATTTCCGCAGGCGACACCTGTCGCGTTCGCTTCACATCCCTGATGGCCTCTTTGATGGCTTGCACCGCGGCCACCCAGCTCCTCCGAATCCGCAGCGATGTCCGCGATATTGCCGCTCGAGTGGTGGGCTCGATGGGTTTCTTCCGAATCGATGGGGCGAATCATTTAGGTACGTGCATCGATTTGAGACAGCCGGCGGCACGGATCATCCGCCGCTCCTGCCGGGTGGCGCGATGCGAAATGCCCAAAATCACCCGCAAGCCATCTTGAAAACCCCGAAATCGCCGCAGGCCGGCCACTTTGTCGCTCCGATGTATTTCTTGCGCTTTAGTTGAGGCACATTTCTAAGTGGTCGTAGATTAAGGACTTTCTTAATAGAACCTAAATAATTGCGGCGCCTGTGTTGCTGACTTGTGTCCTTTCAGCAACAGGACTTGCGGAAGGCTTACGCAAATCCCCCTTTCCGTGAAGATGTCGATTGCGTGACAGTGCGCGTCTTGTATTTTCAATCTCGGAAGCGAGGGCGATTGATCGTCCACTTCTTGAAACGCGAGGATGGGACAGGGAATACCTTCGGGTAGTTCTCATTCTTGATAAAAACTTTGACTGGAGGTCAATATGAACATCAAGAGCCTTCTCTTGGGCTCCGCTGCTGCGCTCGTGGCAGTTTCCGGCGCTCACGCGGCTGACGCCATTGTCGCTGCTGAGCCGGAGCCGTTGGAATATGTTCGCATCTGCGACGCATATGGTGCTGGTTACTTCTTCATCCCGGGCACGGAAACCTGCCTCAAGATCGGTGGTAAGGTTCGTACCGAAGGTGAATGGTACGATGCCTACAACCCGAACTCTCGTTTGGGCACGCTCTGGCACACCCGCGCTGAGCTTCGCCTGCAGACGGCAACCGACACCGAATATGGCCCGCTGAAGACCAACACTGAAATTCGTTGGGACTGGAACGACGGCGGCTCCACGGGCACCAACCTGCTGCACGCCAGCATCAGCCTCGGCGGCTTCACCGTTGGTAAGGAAGACTCGGAGTTCAACGTATTCACCGGTTATGCCGGCGACGTCATCAACGACGACGTGATCTATGACGGCCCGTACGAACTGAACCAGATCACCTACAACTACGATGCCGGCAACGGCTTCACGGCTGTGATCTCGCTCGAAGACAGCAACTCTGGCAAGGGCGCTACCGGCGCTAACGGCGAAGACAGCTCCGATCACTATGCTCCTGACGTTGTTGCCGGTCTCGGCTACAAGGTTGGCGCTTGGGGCTTCAAGGTCGTTGGCGGTTACGACTCGATCGTCAAGCAGGGCGCCATCAAGGCTCGCGTCGATGCCGACTTCGGCGTATTCTCGGCCTTCTTGATGGGTGGCTGGAACACCGACGGCGACAAGCTCAACAAGTACGCCGGCGCGAACGGTGCTGGCGACGCAGCTGGTATCGGCTGGGGCGACTGGGCAGTTTGGGGCGGCGCAAGCGTTCCGATCAACGAAAAGCTGAAGTGGAACCTCCAGCTCGCCTATACCGACTCGAAGATCTTCGCCGCTACGACGAACCTCACGTTCAACCCGGTTAAGAACCTGACCATCCGTCCGGAAGTTTCCTACACCAACTGGGACTCCATCAATCAGGACCAGTGGGCTGGTATCCTCCGCTTCGAGCGCGCATTCTAATCTGATCTGACTTCGGTCATTTGAGATTTTCACTATAGTGATGGAAAGCCCGGCCACTGGCCGGGCTTTCTATTTTTGCGAGTATCGACAGGTTAATGCGTAGTCTCGCTGGTGCTTAGTATATTTTATCGCGAATGCTACCTTAGGGTTCTTTGTATTTTTAAAGTAATCATAAGTAGATTTCGGTTTCTGGCATATTGATGACATGACATTTTTGCGACGTGATTTTTGTGCAACGCACCTTTTGAAACAACCGTCACAATTGTTCATAGTTTATCTCTGATATTGCTCTGAAAAAAACGATCTGTAGGTTCCAAATCGGAAGCAAGGCTTAGTGTCTTGGTTCTCCCAGATCAGGGGTCAACTTAAAACCGGGTGGGGTAGGGCGCGTCGATTTTCTCGGCGTGAATTCTCATACCTAATCGATATTGGAACTGGAGTTACTATGAACATCAAGAGCCTTCTTCTCGGCTCCGCTGCTGCGCTGGCAGCAGTATCCGGTGCTCATGCTGCCGACGCGATCGTCGCTGCTGAGCCCGAGCCGATGGAATACGTCCGCATCTGCGATGCCTATGGCGCTGGCTACTTCTTCATCCCCGGCACTGAAACCTGCCTCAAGATCGGCGGCATGGTCCGTACCGAAGGTGGCTGGTACAATGCCTACAACCCGGGCCCTGGCGGCAACCGCGGTACCTACTGGCATACCCGCGCTCAGCTGAGCATCGACACCGCGACCGACACCGAATACGGTCCGCTGAAGACCGACACCGTCTATCGTTTCGATTGGAACGACGGCGGCTCCACCACCCCGAAGCTGCTCTGGGCCAATATCAGCCTCGGCGGTTTCCTCGTCGGTAAGCAGGACTCGCAGTACAACCTGTACACCGGCTACGCCGGCGACGTCATCAACGACGACGTGATCTATGACGGTCCGTACGAACTCAACCAGTTGACCTACAACTACGACGCAGGCAACGGCTTCACGGCTGTCGTCTCGCTCGAAGACAGCAACTCGGGTTCGGATTCGACGACTTACAGCGGCGCTTGGGTACAGTCCAAGGCTAATCACTACGCTCCGAACGTTGTAGCCGGTGCTGGTTACAAGGTTGGCGGCTTCGGCTTCAAGATCGTCGGCGGTTACGACTCGATCGTTGAAGAAGGCGCCATCAAGGCTCGTATCGATGCCGACTTCGGCTTCATGACGGCCTTCTTGATGGGCGGCTGGAACACCAATGGCGACAAGCTCAACCAGTATGCTGGCTCGAACCTGAATGCATCGGCTTGCCCGGCTAACCGTGGCGATCTCTGCGGCTGGGGTGACTGGGCTGTCTGGGGTGGCGTTGGCGTTCCGATCAACGAAAAGCTGAAGTGGAACCTCCAGCTCGCCTACACCGACTCGAAGATTTTCGAAGCCACGACGAACCTCAAGTTCACGCCGGTCAAGGGCTTCCTGGTCGAGCCGGAAGTTACCTACACCAACTTCGATTCTGTGAACCAAGATCAGTGGGCTGGTATCCTGCGCTTCCAGCGCAGCTTCTAATTCGGTTCGCCGAACGAGTTTGACAAATCTTCCGATCTGACCTCCGATCGGAAGAGGAAAGGCCCGGTTTCCCAACCGGGCCTTTTGCTTTGCCTAGATATCGAGTGGCGAGAGCGCTTTCGGTCAAAACTCCGATATGAAAGACCGGATCGCATCCGGAATATCGGCGAGATGCAGAATGGGGGCATGACCTTGCCCTCTCGCGATCTTGATGACCATGCCCGGATGGCGGCTTGCCATCTCATCCGTGGTGCTCTGGACCAGAAGCTTCGAGTTTTCGCCGCGAATCACCATCAGCGGGATATCCTGAAACCCTTGGAATTGCGGCCAGAGGTCCGGAATCGGCGCCTCCAGATCGAGCGCCTGCATCTGCGCGGCGATGGCGGGATCGTAGTCGGGAACCGGCTTGCCGTCGCGAGGCGCATAGATTGCAAAAGCCATATCCCGCCAGTCGTCTTCGCTGAGCGCACTGAAGGCGCTTCCGTGATTTTCCCGCAGGATTTCGACCGCATCGTCCCAATCGGAAGGCTTCTTGTCCCGGTTGAGATAATCGCGAATATCCGCCAGTCCCCGCTTTTCCAATACCGGGCCGATATCGTTGAGTATGACCGCCTTCAGGATGTCGGGACGGCTCGCTGCGATGACATGCAGGACCAAGCCGCCGCGCGATGTACCGATGAAGATGGCGTGTGGCAGCGCAAGCGCGGAGCAGACCGTCAGCACGTCCTGGGCCTCAACCACGAGATTGTAATGGGACTTGTCCGCATCCCATTCCGATGCTCCCCGTCCGCGGGCGTCGAGCGTGATCACCCGGCGCGGATTGGCCGCATCCCGTGACAGAAGCAGCGCCAGCTGATGAAAATCCCTCGAGTTGCGCGTCAGCCCCGGTAGGCAAAAGATGGCGGGCCGCATCCCGGTCGCTGCTTCGTCGCCGACATAGTCGCGGACATGAAGCTTCAGCCCGTCCGCGGCCGGTATCGTCCTGGCAAGGAAACCGCTTTCATCATCGCTGCGCATGCGTCATCCCTCGTGCTTGAAATATCACGCGGGATGTAACGTCATTTTCCGAGGCCGCACAACCGCATTGCCCGCCTAGAGCATGTCGCGCAAAAGTGCGCAGCGGTTTTGCGACAACGATATGCGAAAAATCAAGAGCTTAAAGCGCAAGGAGCGAATCTTGGAGATCGCGACGCGCTTTTAGCCGCGGCCGCTGACCAGATCGTGTACGATGTCGGCCTTCTGTCCGAGCCGTGCCTTGTAGACCTGATAGTTTTCCATCACCCGCTGCACATAGTTGCGGGTCTCGGGGAAGGGGATGCGTTCGATCCAGTCGATTACGTCGTCGAGCGATTTGCCGCGCGGATCGCCGTAGCGGCCGATCCATTCCGGCACTTTGTTCGGCCCGGCATTGTAGGCAATGAAGGTGAGTATGTAAGATCCGCCGAACGTATCGATCTGTTCGCCGAGATAGTGGGCACCGAGCGTGGCGTTGTAGCCGGCATCCTGCGTCAGCTTGTCGGCGGAGTAGGACATGCCGTGCCGACCGGCAACGGCCTTTGCCGTCTTCGGCAGCAATTGAAGCAGGCCGCGGGCATTGGCGGAGGAAACGGCAGCCGGATTGAAGGCGCTCTCCTGCCGGGCAATGGCATAGGCGAGCGCCTTGCCGGAGCCTGAAATATTGGCATTGTCCGGAATGACGCCGATCGGGAAGGCGAGCGCTGCGACGTCGACGCCGCGTCCATAGGCGATCTTGCCGATCTGCAGCGAAAGCTGGTGATTGCCGGAGCGCTCGGCCCGGGCAGCCAGCAAGGCAACCTCGCCGGGGCTATCAAGCTGTTTTGCCAGGGCGCGGTAGAGCGCATCGGCACGCCAGCCGTGTCCAGCGGCCTCAAGCCGCGAAATTGCCTGGACGGCCTCGCGGTCCTGGAAGCGCTGGCGATCCGTCCCCGACGGCGAGGGATAGGTCACGTTCAGGGTGCGGCGACCAAGCTTCTCGGCGGCGAGCTGACCGTAGAAGGTGCTCGGATAGGAGGCGGCCTTCGCATAGAAATCGGCAGCCTTGCCGGGGCCGCCGGCCTCGGCGGCGCGGCCGAGCCAGTACCAGCCGCGCGATTGCGAGATCGGCCCGTTCGATACCTGCAGGATCTTGCGGAAATGGATCGCGGCGTTCGTACCGTCCTGCAGGCCGCGCAGAGCGTACCAGCCGGCATGGAATTCGGCCTCGCCGACATCCTGCGGGCTTTCCGCGACGCTGGCATCGACGATGCGGTAGGCGGACTTGAAATCGCCCTGATCCACCAGGCCGCGGCTGACGATGCGCTGCTCGCTCCACCACGCGCCGGGGCTGACGAGCACACTGCGATCCTTCGGCATTTGCGCCAGTAGGTTAGCGGCGTCGTCATATCTGTTCTGGCGGCGCAGGTTTTCGATCCGCATGAAGAGATAGGCGGGGTCCTTGCGCCACTGCGCGTCGACGGCTGTTATCAGTCCGTCCGCCTTCGGCGAGCGGTCGTTGACTGCGGCCCAGGCCTTGTAGAGCGACTGCGCCCTGCCGAGATCGCCGAAGCGCTTGGCTTGGGCGGTTCGGTCGCGGTAAAGGAGGTAATCCATGCGCGCCTTGTGATCGGCAGGCGAAAGCAGGCTTGGGAACTCGGCTAGGATCTTGTCCTCGAGAGACTTGTCCAGCGGTTCGTTGCGCCAGATCTTGCGGATCAGAGCTCCCGCCCGTGCCGACGAGCCACGTGCCATCAGCGCGCGAGAGAGGATGATGCTGCCTTCCACGGTCTCCGGCTGGGTGTTGCCGAACGCGGCAAGCACCTGATCCGTCGCCGGGTTTTCATTGTAGAGTGCCCGTTCGGAATTGGCCCGCAAACTGCCGAGCCCCGGCCAGCCGACAAGCTCGCGGGCGGCAGCGGCAATTTCCCCGGAAGGAATGCCCGGCTGGCCCGAAGTGGCGATCGCCCAAGTCAGGATATGGCGATCGAGCGTACCTTCTCCCATGCTATTGCGGATGGCGAGCGCCTGCATCGGGTTCTTGTTCGAAAGGGCGTCGAGACCTGCCTTCAGATCGCCGCTGACTGGCAGAACGGCGCCATTGCGCGGGATGGCGGCCGTGCTCATCGGGTCCGTCGCCATGGCGACGTCGGCGCGTGCTGGTGCCTGCTGGCTGGTAAGCTGCGAGGCAACCGCCCCCCAGGCAACCGCCAAGCCCACCGCGGTCCAGATCATGACGGGTTTCTTCATTCGGCTACTCACAAAACAAATAAGCCCTTTCCATTTGCCAAATGCTATATTAACGAAACCTTACCGGTGGTCCGAATTTCAATCAATTATGATATCGGAAACTGCCCTCTACCATTCAAAGCGTGCTTGTCGCCGTCAAGCCGGCGCTTTATGGTGCGCGGATTCATAACCATGGATTGCGGCTGAAGCATGAAGGCAGCGCCGCTAGGAGACTTGTATGTTCCAGGGGTCCATTCCCGCACTCGTTACGCCCTTTACTGACACCGGCAAGGTGGATGAGGCTTCCTTCGCCTCACATGTCGACTGGCAGATAAAAGAGGGCAGCAAGGGATTGGTGCCGGTGGGCACGACGGGCGAATCTCCGACCCTGTCGCATGATGAGCACAAGCGCGTCGTCGAGCTCTCCATCGAGATTGCCAACAAGCGTGTGCCGGTGATGGCGGGAGCGGGTTCCAACAATACCCGCGAGGCGATCGAACTGGCGCAGCACGCCGAAAAGGTCGGCGCCGATGCGGTTCTGGTCGTGACGCCCTACTACAACAAGCCGACCCAGAAGGGCCTTTACGCGCATTTCGCGGCCGTTGCGGAAGCCGTGAAATTGCCGATCTATATCTACAACATTCCCGGTCGCTCGGTGGTCGACATGTCGCCGGAGACGATGGGCGCGCTCGCGAAATCCTATTCCAATATCGTCGGCGTCAAGGATGCAACCGGCAAGATCGAGCGCGTATCCGAGCAGCGCATCAGCTGCGGTCGCGATTTTCGCCAGCTTTCGGGCGAAGATGCCACCGCGCTCGGCTTCAATGCCCATGGCGGTATAGGCTGCATCTCGGTCACGGCCAACGTCGCGCCGCGACTGTGCGCCGAATTCCAGGCGGCGACGCTGGCCGGCGATTATGCCAAGGCTCTGGAATATCAGGATCGTCTGATGCCGCTGCACAAGGCGATCTTCCTGGAGCCGGGCCTCTGTGGCGCCAAGTATGGTCTTTTCCGCCTTGGCCGCATGAGCCGCAACGTGCGGTCGCCGCTGCTGTCGACCCTGGAGCCGGGCACGGAGGCTGCGATTGATGCAGCCATGCGCCATGCCGGCATTTTGAACTGACGGCATTTTGCGCCTGTTGCCGAACTCTGCAAGGCCGCTCTCTTCACAAGGAGGGCGGTCTCGCTTATTTAGGGGGCAGGAACGCAGCGCATCTCTGGTTGCTGCCGAAATGACGCAAGAAAAGAAGAAGAATCATGGCACCCAAAGGCAGCCAGCGCGTAGTGAACAGGGTCGTGGCGGAAAACCGCAAAGCTCGCTTCAACTACGAGATCATTGATACCTATGAGGCGGGGCTCGTGCTGATGGGCACTGAGGTCAAGTCGCTGCGCGAGGGCAAGGCCAATATCGCCGAGTCCTATGCTTCGGATGAAGGTGACGAGATCTGGCTGATCAATTCCTATCTGCCGGAATACCTGCAGGCGAACCGCTTCAATCACGAGCCGCGTCGCCGACGCAAGCTATTGCTGTCCAGCCGCGAAATCGGCCGGCTGCGTTCTGCCATCAATCGCGAAGGCATGACGCTGGTGCCGTTGAAGATCTATTTCAACGACCGGGGCCGCGCAAAGCTCGAATTGGCGCTCGCCAAGGGCAAGAAGCTGCACGACAAGCGCGAATCCGAGAAGGAACGCGATTGGAACCGGCAGAAGAGCCGCCTGCTGAAGGATAATGGCTGACGCGCATCGCGGTCGCTCGGATGGGCTTCCGACGCTTTAGATCATCGATTTCCCGTGCGTTGGCGCGGTAAAGCCGCCGTGCACCTGTTGTCGACTGATCTCAGTGCTCGTCGGAATCGGCGGTGGCGTGAGTTGGCTCGACGTTGCGTGGCGTGCGCTCCGAGGCTTCCCTGCCGATCTCGGCCTTCAGCGATACGAGATCGATGAAATGGTCAGCCTGCCGGCGCAGGTCGTCGGCGATCATCGGCGGTTGAGTGGCCATGGTCGAGATGACCGAGACCTTTCGTCCGCGGCGCTGAAGGGCTTCCACCAGGGTGGTGAAGTCGCCGTCGCCCGAAAAGATCACCAGATGATCGACGGTCTCGGATTGCTCCATGGCATCGATCGCCAGTTCTATGTCCATGTTGCCCTTGATCTTGCGGCGCCCCATGGAATCGGTGAATTCCTTCGCCGGCTTGGTGATGACCTTGTAGCCGTTATAGTCGAGCCAATCGATCAGCGGACGGATCGAGGAGTACTCCTGATCTTCGATAAGGGCCGTATAGTAATAGGCGCGCAGGAGATATCCGCGTTTCTGAAATGCTTTCAGGAGCTTACGGTAATCGATATCGAAACCGAGGCTCTTGGATGCAGCGTAGAGATTGGCGCCATCTATAAAGAGTGCAATTTTTTCGCGTGGGTCAAACATCGCTTACATATCCACTGTTATAAAAACGTAATCACTTCATTCAAAGGCTAGCTAAAACAATGCCTTGCAGGGCGCTGCAGAATAATTCGTATTACTTTATGAATTATTCATATAATCGAGATTTAGGGCACGAAATGCGATATTCCAAGCAACCAAGGGTAGAAATAGCGAATTGACTGGACTAATTTTAACACTTCTAAGACGGGGTGCGAAGGCACTCAATCAGGAAAAACTTGAATTTGCCATCGTTTGCTTGTATCGGCGTGCTACTCCGAGACATGATGACGACATCACGACCGCAAAGGACAGGCAATGGCCCGTGTCACAGTAGAAGATTGCATTGATAAAGTTGAGAACCGGTTCGAGCTCGTGCTGCTCGCCAGCCACCGCGCCCGCCTGATTTCGCAGGGCTCCTCGATCACCATCGATCGCGACAACGACAAGAACCCGGTCGTCGCGCTGCGCGAAATCGCCGACGAGACGCTGTCGCCTGACGATCTCAAGGAAGACCTGATCCATTCGCTGCAGAAGCACGTCGAAGTGGACGAGCCCGAGCCCGATCCGGCAAGCCTCATTGCAGCCGGCGCTTCCGCCACCAGCGAAGAGGAAGAAGACCTGCCGGAAACCGTCACTTTCGACCAGATGTCGGAAGAGGAACTGCTGGCCGGTATCGAAGGCCTTGTTCCGCCGGAAAAAAGCGACGATTACTGATCGTCGAGCTTGATGCTCCGGGCAGGAGCGATATGATGGCAAGATGCGTGCGCCGGTCACATGACTGGCGCGCTTTTGTTTTTGCGGGAGTAGCTTTGGAATGATGCGGCAATACGAGCTTGTTGAGCGCGTGCAGAAATACAAGCCAGATGCCAACGAAGCTCTCCTCAACAAAGCCTATGTCTATGCGATGCAGAAGCATGGCCAGCAGAAACGTGCCAGCGGCGATCCCTATATTTCCCATCCCCTCGAAGTTGCTGCCATCCTGACAGATATGCGTCTGGATGAATCGACCATCGCGGTCGCTCTTCTCCATGACACGATCGAGGATACGACGGCCACGCGCGCCGAAATCGACGAGATGTTCGGCGAGGATATCGGCCGCCTGGTCGAGGGCCTGACGAAGATCAAGAAGCTCGACCTCGTCACCAAGAAGGCCAAGCAGGCGGAAAACCTGCGCAAGCTGCTTCTCGCCATCTCAGACGACGTGCGCGTGCTTCTCGTCAAGCTCGCCGACCGCCTGCACAATATGCGCACGCTCGATCACATGTCGCCGGAAAAGCGCGCCCGCATTTCCGAGGAGACGATGGAAATCTATGCGCCGCTCGCCGGCCGCATGGGTATGCAGGATATGCGCGAGGAGCTGGAAGAGCTTTCCTTCCGCCATATCAACCCGGAAGCGCATGACACCGTCACCAAGCGGCTTGAGGAGCTTTCCCGCCGCAACGAGGGGCTCGTCAAGAAGATCGAGACCGAGCTGCGCGATCTGCTCGTCGCCAACGGTCTTGCCAACGCTATGGTCAAGGGCCGCCTGAAGAAGCCTTATTCTGTCTTCCGCAAGATGCAGTCGAAGTCGCTCTCCTTCGAGCAGCTTTCCGATGTCTACGGCTTCCGTCTCCTCGTCGACGATATCCCGTCCTGCTACCGGGCGCTCGGTATCGTGCATACACGCTGGCGCGTCGTTCCCGGCCGTTTCAAGGACTATATTTCGACGCCGAAGCAGAACGACTATCGCTCGCTGCATACGACCATCGTCGGTCCTTCGAGCCAGCGCATCGAGCTGCAGATCCGCACGAAGCGTATGCATGAGATCGCCGAATTCGGCATCGCCGCCCACACGCTCTACAAGGACGGCACCAACGGCAATGGCGAAACCGACCTGGCGTCGCGCGAAAGCAACGCCTATTCCTGGCTGCGCCACACCATTGAGGCGCTGGCCGAGGGCGACAGCCCGGAAGAATTCCTCGAGCACACCAAGCTCGAACTGTTTCAGGATCAGGTCTTCTGCTTCACGCCCAAGGGCAAGCTGATTGCCCTGCCGCGCGGCGCAACGCCGATCGATTTCGCCTATGCCGTCCACACCAATATCGGCGACACCACGGTCGGCGCCAAGATCAACGGCCGTATCATGCCGCTGGTAACGCGTCTGAACAACGGTGATGAAGTCGAGATCATCCGCTCGGGCGTGCAGGTGCCGCCGGCCGCCTGGGAAGAAATCGTCGTGACCGGCAAGGCGCGCGCCGCCATTCGCCGCGCCACCCGCCTTGCCATCCGCAAGCAATATGCCGGCCTCGGCCACCGCATTCTGGAACGCACCTTCGAGCGTGCCGGCAAGGTCTTCTCGCGCGATGCGCTGAAGCCGGCCCTGCATCGCCTCGGCCAGAAGGACGTCGAGGATGCGATCGCCGCCGTCGGACGAGGCGAGATGTCGTCGCTCGATGTCCTGCGCGCTGTCTTTCCCGATCATCAGGACGAGCGTGTGACCGTGAAGCCTGCCGGCGACGAGGGCTGGTTCAACGTGCGCAGCGCTTCCGGCATGATCTTCAAGATCCCCGGCAAGAACAAGGCTGATGTCTCCGACGGCGCTGATCTCGACGCGCCGCCGATCCGCGGCATCTCTGCCAATGTCGAGGTGCATTTCGCGCCGACGGGCGCCGTTCCGGGTGATCGCATCGTCGGCATCATGGAAAAGGGCAAGGGCATCACCATATATCCGATCCAGTCGCCGGTCCTGCAGCGCTTCGATGATGAGCCGGAACGCTGGATCGATGTGCGTTGGGATCTGGACGAGGCAAACAAGTCCCGGTTTGCCGCGCGTATCCTAATCAATGCTTTGAATGAGCCGGGCACGCTGGCGAAGGTGGCGCAGACCGTCGCCGACGTGGACGTCAACATTCGTGTGCTCAATACCGTCCGCGTCGCCGCCGATTTCACTGAGATGGCCCTCGATGTCGAAGTCTGGGATCTGCGCCAGCTCAATCAGGTGCTGGTCCAGCTCAAGGAGCTCGACTGCATCGCGACGGTGAAGCGCCTTTACGAGTGAGGTTGCACGACCTCACTCTCGATCCGGGGCGGGCTGCACATTTTGTGATCATTTTATGACCAAAAACGAGCAGCTTTCGGGATTGATATGCATAATACGCATGGCTGAGTGTATTTTCGAGCGGTGGTAATTAACCCTTGCCAGGCCTATCTTCTGGTCGTTGAAGAAACGAAACTGAGAAGAGAGAAGACAATGTTTACCCCGATCAAGAAAATCGCCCGCGCCCTGCGTGTCCCGAGTGTTGAAGAGCGCGAAATGGCTTACCTGAATGGTTCGCATGACCGTTTTGACCTTGAATATCGTCAGCGCCAGATCGACCGCGGCCTGTTCCGTATGCGTTAATCGCCTTTAATACTTTCAAGACCAGGAGGGGCGCGTCGTTGTTGCGCCCTTGGAGCATCCCGATCTTGCGGGATTGCTTCCCGCGAATGAAGAGGGCGCCCACTTTCTGCTGCCTGTGCAGCCGGCGTTCCAAAAAAGGGCCGTACTTTCGGTTCTTAATCAGTGCGTGATATGTTTGGCCGCTCTTGTCATGACGGCCCCCCTTGCACTAGATAAGCCGCATGCTATTTCGTCGCCGAAAACCACTGACATTCAAGGAAAAGTTGCGGGAACACCTTTGGCCCCGCAAGGGTTTCGTCCGCTCGTTTCAATATTTCGGCAAGCGCCTCGTTCGCCTTGCCGCTTCGCCGCATTCGGTTGCGGCCGGTTTTGCCGCGGGTATTGTCGTATCCTGGACGCCGTTCATCGGTGTGCATTTCGTGATGGCGATCGTCATCGCTTATCTGGTCGGCGGCAACGTCATCGCGTCGGCGCTCGGCTGTCTGGCGGCGGGCAACCCCATCACCTATCCCTTCATCTGGGCGCTCACGTGGGAAATCGGCCATCTGATCCTGTCGCGCGACAGCGGCGGACAGGGCGGCAGCATCGATCTGCCGGCATTGTGGCACAAGGGCGACCTCTCGCAGATCTGGGACCCCGTTTTGAAACCGATGCTGATCGGCGGCATTCCGCCTGCCATCGTGACCGGCGTGATCGTCTATGCGCTGACCTATTATGGCGTGAAGACGTTCAAGACGCGCCGCAAGGAGCGCCTGATGGAGCGCGCCCGCGAGCGGCTGGCGCTTGCCGAAAGCGCATCGAGCGTCTGACGGCCTGACCTCGTCCGGGCCGCCAGGAGGGCCTTCCCATGATTATCGGCATCGGCAGCGACCTCATCGACATCCGGCGGGTGGAAAAGACGATCGAGCGTTTCGGCGAGCGCTTCACCGAGCGCTGCTTTACTGACATCGAGCGGGCCAAGTCCGAGGGCCGCAAGAACAGAGCCGCCTCCTATGCCAAGCGCTTTGCCGCCAAGGAGGCCTGTTCCAAGGCCTTGGGCACCGGGCTTGCGCAGGGCGTCTTCTGGCGCGACATGGGTGTCGTCAACCTGCCAAGCGGCAAGCCGACGATGCAACTGACAGGCGGCGCCGCCGAAAGGCTGGCCGCCATGCTGCCAGCAAATCATCGCGCCGCCATTCATTTGACGATAACGGATGATTTTCCTCTTGCTCAGGCTTTTGTGATCATCGAGGCGCTGCCGATCGACGGCTGAATCTCCGCCGTGTGTTGCTTTTGGCGTCCGCGCCATTGCCGCGATGGTGTGAAGCGAGTAGACAGTGCCAGAATGCAAGTGCGCCGGTGGGGTGCGAAAAAGGAATAAGACTGCGTGTCCGAGAAAGCCGTAAAACAGCAGAACGCCCTGTGGGAGAACATCAAGGTCATCGTTCAGGCGCTTGTCCTGGCCATGATCATCCGCACGTTTCTCTTTCAGCCATTCACCATTCCGTCCGGCTCGATGATGCCGACGCTTCTTGTCGGCGACTATATCTTCGTCAACAAGTTCGCCTATGGCTATTCGAAATATTCGATGCCGTTCTCGCCGGATCTGTTCAGCGGCCGCATTTTCGGCAGCGAACCCCAGCGCGGCGATGTCGTGGTCTTCCGCTTCCCGCCCAATCCGGATGTCGACTATATCAAGCGCGTCATTGGCCTGCCCGGCGACCGCGTCCAGATGAAGAATGATATCCTCTATATCAATGGTCAGGCCGTGCCGCGCGAGCCGCATGGCACATTCGCGTCGGATTACAGCCAGGAGCCGGGCGACCATATTGCCGTCTACAGCGAGCGTCTGCCGGACGGCAAGGTCTATGACACGCTGGATCTTTCGCCGAACTCGCGTGGCGACAACACCCAGGAATATGTGGTTCCGCCGGGCCATTACTTCATGATGGGCGACAATCGCGACAATTCCGACGACAGCCGTTTCGATGTCGGCTATGTGCCGGCTGAGAATCTGATCGGCCGCGCCAGCATCATCTTCTTTTCGCTGGGTCACGACACCTCCTTCCGTGAAATCTGGAAGTGGCCGACCAACATGCGTTGGGATCGTATCTTCAAGGTTGTCGAATGACGAAGGCGCAGACGCTCTCCCAGGCGGATCGTGCCAGGCTTGAGGCTGTCATAGGCTACGAATTCGCCGAAAAGGAGCGTCTTGACCGGGCGCTGACACATGCCAGCGCCCGCACCCACAAGACGGGCAATTACGAGCGGCTGGAATTTCTCGGCGACCGGGTTCTTGGCCTGTGCATCGCAGAGCTGCTCTTCAAGACCTTCGGTGCGGCGACGGAAGGCGAGCTTTCGGTTCGCCTCAACCAGCTCGTCAGCGCTGAAACCTGCGCCGAAGTTGCGGATGAAATGGAACTGCATCTTTACATCCGCACGGGCGCCGATGTGAAGAAGCTGACCGGCAAGCGCATGCTCAACGTGCGCGCCGACGTCGTCGAAAGCCTGATTGCCGCGATTTATCTGGACGGCGGCCTTGAAGTGGCCCGGGCCTTCATCCTGCGATTTTGGGAGAGCCGCGCCATTCGGCCGGAAGGCGCGAGGCGCGACGCCAAGACGGAATTGCAGGAATGGGCACATGCGAAATTCGGCGTCACTCCGATCTATCGGGTTGATGATCGCAGCGGACCGGATCATGATCCTCGCTTCACGGTGACCGTGGAAGTAAAGGGAACGACGCCCGAGACGGGAATAGAGCGCTCCAAGCGTGCAGCCGAACAAGTGGCCGCGACGCGTATTCTGGAGCGCGAAGGTGTATGGCAGCCTCAATTGACTGAGAAGTAACTGCTAGAGCATGATGCCGAAAAGTGTCACGGGATTTCGCACGACATCATGCTCTACTTCTTTGAGTTTGGAGCGGATTCGGATTTTAGGTCAGTTCGATCTAAAATCATCCGACTCTAAGGAATGACGGAAAAAATGAGCAATCAGCAGGACACGCCCGCCGAAGACGGCGCGGTTGAACATATCGGCCCGACGCATTCGGGTTTCGTGGCTCTCATCGGCCCCACCAACGCCGGCAAGTCGACACTGGTCAACCGCCTCGTGGGCGCCAAGGTCTCGATCGTCAGCCACAAGGTGCAGACGACACGCGCGATCGTGCGCGGCATCGCCATCCATAACAATGCGCAGATCGTCTTCATGGATACGCCCGGCATCTTCAAGCCGCGCCGCCGGCTCGACCGCGCGATGGTGACGTCGGCCTGGGGCGGCGCCAAGGATGCCGATCTTATCATGTTGCTGATCGACAGCGAACGTGGCCTGCGTGGCGATGCCGAAGCCATTCTGGAAGGGCTGAAGGAAGTCTCTCAGCCAAAGATTCTGGTGCTGAACAAGATCGACCGCGTTCGCCGCGAGGATCTTCTGGCGCTTGCCGCCGCCGCCAACGAGAAGATCGCCTTCGAACAGACCTTCATGATCTCGGCGGAAAATGGCTCTGGCTGCGATGACGTCATGGATTATCTGGCGAAAACCCTACCGGAAGGGCCCTGGTATTATCCGGAGGATCAGATTTCGGATCTGCCGATGCGCCAGCTTGCCGCCGAAATCACCCGCGAAAAGCTGTTTCTGCGCCTCCACCAGGAGCTTCCCTATTCCTCGCATGTCGAGACGGAAAAATGGGAAGAGCGCAAGGACGGGTCAGTTCGTATCGAACAGGTGATCTATGTCGAGCGCGAAAGCCAGAAGAAGATCGCTCTCGGCAAGGGGGGCGAGGCGATCAAATCGATCTCGACCGCATCGCGCAAGGAGCTTTCCGCGATCCTGGAGCAGCCAGTGCATCTCTTCCTCTTCGTCAAGGTCCGGGAGAATTGGGGAGACGATCCCGAGCGGTTCCGGGAAATGGGGCTCGACTTCCCGCATTGATGGAACTTTGCACCCCTGAATGCTTTATATTACAGCGGTTTATCGGGCAGATCGCCCAGGCCGCTGCAACTCAGGGGAGCGTTTCATGGCAAAAGCTGCAGCGACGATGCATGGGCAACGTACTCCATGCCAACAGTGTCCGCTAAAGTCCCTGCCGCATTTTCGCGCGTTCGAGCGCGACGAGCTGAATTTCATCAGCAGTTTCAAGAAGGGCGAGCTTCTTGTCGATGCCGGCGCGACGATCTTTCTCGAAGGCGCGCACAGCGCCCATCTCTTCACGATTCTGTCGGGCTGGGGGTTTCGTTACAAGACGCTGGAGGATGGACGCCGGCAGATTCTCAACTATGTGATGCCCGGTGATCTCATCGGCCTGCAAGGCTCGATCATGGGCGAAATGCAGCACTCCACCGAGGCGCTTTCGCCGATCTCGCTCTGCGTCTTCGAGCGCACCGAGTTGATGACGCTCTACAATTCCCACCCGCCTCTTGCCTTCGATCTGACCTGGATCGCAGCGCGCGAAGAGCGGATTCTGGATGAGCACCTGCTCAGCATCGGCCGCCGTTCGGCGGTCGAGCGAGCCGCCTATCTGATCGCATATCTGCATCAGCGCGCCAGCGCGCTTCACTTGTTCAACGGCCGCAAGGTCATTCCGATCACGCAGCAGCACGTCGCCGATACTCTGGGTCTGTCCGTCGTTCATACCAATAAGACATTGAAAAAGCTGGCAGCTCGGAAACTGCTTGTCTGGCAGGAGCGGGGCTGTGAAGTTCTGGACGGTGACGGGCTGGCCGAACTCGCCGGCTGGGACGGGCTCGATTCGGGCAAGCGTCCCTTCATTTGAGCGCGTGATCTTCCTGCAAGCATCATGTCTTTTTTAAATGCTGACGGCACCTGTATCAGCATAGATTATTGTCACGGTCACTTTTCCACCAGTTTCACCTTTTACTAACCCCGGCGGCAAAAGCGATTGGAGCACGTCGACGAGCCCGTAGTACCGCGGTGCAAAAAGTGCGAAGCGGTTTTGGAGGCAAGGTCATGTCACAAGAGACTGAGCCGGCACGGATGGGGAAAGCCATCCATTCAATACGGGCCGATGATTGGCGCCGGAGGGATCGATGTGGGACTTTTTACGTGGAGCGCCAACCGGCGCGGGCATGCAAGGATGGCGCTGATATGACGTTTCGGCGCGTCCTTATTTTGGAAGACAATCTCATTATTGCGATGGAAGCGGAAGAAATACTGCACCTCGTCGGGATTCAGCAGGTTGAGATTGCTTCGAATCTGGAACAAGCGGTCAACGCTGTTCATTCCGAACATTATGATTTCGCGATGCTCGATGTGAATCTCGGGGAGTCGACAAGCTTCGGCTTCGCTCGATTGCTGATGGAGCGCGGCATCGCATTCGGCTTTGTCAGCGGCTATTCCGATACACTCGATTTTCCGGCCGATCTGCGGCATGTGCCGCTTTTGAACAAGCCCTTCGACGAACAGGCCATGCGTCTCTTCGTCGAGACGTTAGCGGGCGGCTCTTCCCTCGCCATGTGACAGCGGCAGCCATTTATCCTAAACTCGAATCACAAAAATCTCTCAAGGCAACCGGCCGATGCAATGGCAGGACCATGCGATCATTCTGGGTGTTAAACGTCTCGGCGAGAGCAGTGTCGTCGCCGAGGTGATGACGCGCGCCCGTGGCCGCCATATGGGGCTGGTGCGGTCAGGCCGTTCGCGCGCCATGCAGCCGGTGCTGCAGGCCGGCAATCTCGTTGAACTCACCTGGCGGGCAAGGCTGCACGAGCATCTCGGCGAGTTTCGCATGGAGCCGGTTACGCTCCGCGCCGCGCGACTGATGGAAACCGCGACCGCCGTCTATGGCGTGCAGGCGATGGCCGCGCTGCTGCGGCTGTTGCCGGAACGCGACCCGCATCCGCATCTCTACGACGCGCTCGATGTCATCCTGGAAAATCTGCAAAATCCGGCCGACGCCGGCGAACTCTTCGTCCGCTTCGAGCTTGCCGTGCTGAACGATCTCGGCTTCGGCCTCGATCTGACTGAGTGTGCGGCGACCGGCGTGCGCGAGGATCTGGCCTTCGTCTCACCCAAAAGCGGGCGTGCCGTTTGCCGTGCTGCCGGCATGCCCTGGGCCGACAAGATGCTGGCGCTGCCGCCGTTTCTGACGACCGGAACCGTGATCGCAGCGGATCGGGAAAGCCTTGCTGCCGCCTTTCGCCTGACCGGTTTCTTCCTGCATCGCCATGTCTACGAACCACGCGGCATAGAGATCGCGGCAGCGCGTGATGGCTTCATGCAGGCTGCAATGAAGGCGGTTGCACTGGTCTCGGAAGAAAAGCCGGCCGGCGCGACTATCGTGGCAATAGAGCGCTGAGGCCGCTCTGCGGTCTCAATTCGGAAGAATCCCCTGCTTCTTTGCATAGGCGGCAAGCGCTGTCGGGATATCTTCGCTGTCAATGGCGTCGCTGAATGAATTGAGCTTGTCATCCCATGTGTTCCATTCATGTTGAAAGGAAACGCGGCGGCGCTCTTCCGTCGAAACCGGATAGGGCTTCGGAAACATGGCGATGGCCGTCTCGATCATGGCCGCAGCATCATTCTCGCCCACGTCACGCAAGGCCTGCGGGACATATTCGGCGAAAGCCCCGCTGGAATTATAGAAGAATTGGTGTGTCCCGCCGTTAAAGACCTCGCCTATCAGGATGATCAGGACATAGGCCGTGCGATAGTTCGGCGGCATGGTTTCTATCCGTGCCTTGATCTCGGCGGTCCCGCCAAAGCCGGATGGCCCTGGCAGCAATTGATCCTGCAGGTATGATAGGCGCTGCTCGTCGGTAAGGGTCTCGCGCGCATGCTTCAACGCGGCCGCGATGGCCGGATCGCGTGCGACATAGGCCTCCAGTTCGGCGCGAAACGCCCTCTTGTTCGCAAGCTTCGTTCCGAGTTCCCGCAGTCTGGTGTCGACGGCTGTGGGCGGCTTCGAAAGATCGGGCACGATGCCTTCCTGGATACGCAGAAAGCTCTGGGCAAAGAAATCCGAGCGCACCTTGTCGTCGACCGGATAGTTTGGTCCGAAGGCGGCTATCGCTTCCGCAACGACTTCGGCGCGATCGGAGAAGCCGGCCTCCTGCAGGGCGACGAGCAACTGTGGCGCCAATGTTCCGGCAGGAGCGCTGAAATAGCCATGCAGCCCCTCGGTCGAGGCGTCGTATGTGTATTCCCCAAGGCCAAGAAGCAGCCGCAAGCGCTGAATAGATGCGGGATCGCGGCTCATTTCCGCGAGGTAGCGATCCCGCCCGTTCGCGATGAGAAGCCCCAGATTGGGCGGGTAAGCAAGCGACAGGACATCGTAATCCGGAATGTGCTGCAAGGAACCCTCTTGAAATCGATAGCTGTCCTCCGAGGAGGCGTCTTGCGCGACGCTCGGGGCGACAACTGTTGTGTTGAGGATGACAAGGGAAAGGATACAGGCCGCTGCCGCCGAAAGATGATTTGGCTGTGTTGGGGCATTTAAGCCAATCGAGCGGAGGAGCGATTTGATGAACAAGTCTGGCTCCCGTTCCGGGCTTGGCGCGACAGCATGCGGTTTGGCAATAGTTTTGACATACCGAATGCTTGTACTAGCTAGGGGAATCCCGGCCTCGTCAAGCGGGCAGTCCCGAATTATCAGGCATTTACCTACGCTTCAGCGCCCAGCCTTCCGGCCGTTCCTCAAGCACCGTTACCGTGTCGCCGATCTTCACCGTGCCTTCGCCGCGCGGCACCGTATTCCAGCCGAAGAGCGGGCCGGGGACGCGCCGGTCGGCGGACATGCGGATGCGGCCCATGGCGGGCATGGGATTCGGCACGTCGCGCGAGCCGGTCTGCTGATCCTGCGTCGTCATGATGCAGCGGGCGCATGGCTTGACGAGATCGAGGCGAATACCGCCGATCTCGATCGCCGCCCAGCGATCCTCGGGCCATTCCTCGTCGATATCGATGACGATGTTCGGGCGGAAGCGCTCCATGCCGACAGCGCCTTCGCCGTGGCTGGCAAGATTGGCATTCAGCGCCTTCAGCGAGCCGGTGGTCGTGACGAGGATCTGGAATCCGTCGGCAAAGCTAACAGGCGTGTCCTCGCCCGCCCATTCCGGGCTGGCAATACGCTTGGCAAGTCTGTCGAAGAACACCATCTTGACTTCGCGATCCAGCCAGGCCGACAGCGCCTTGTTGGTTTCCTCATCCGCAACGGAGGCATTGACGGCTGATTTCCAGACGACGATGTCCATGCGGTTGTCGGGGTGCGGAGGCGGCACGATGATATCGGGCTTGCCCTCCATCTTCAGACGCAGATGGGAAGGCGCCGGCTGGATATCGATCCGGGCCAAGGCCTGCAATTCGCGCTGGGTAATGAAGTTGCCCGAGGGGTCGACCAGCATGGCGCGTCGATCCCCCGCAAGGCCAAAGGCGTCGATGGTTGCCGACGGAATGGCGATGCCGCGCGCGCTCTTGACGGGATAGATGAAAAGATCGCTGACGCGCATGGATAGCCCTCAGATTTCGTCGATGAACATTGCCAGCACGGTCTTCAGCCGGTCATGCCGTGCCTCGGCAAATTTGGCCCCGGTCTCGGTCTGGAAGCCATCCGCCAGTTTGAACAGCTTTGTCTCGAAATGGTCAATGGCGAAGCGCTTGTCGTCAAGAGGCCGCTCGCTTGCCAGCGGATCGAAGGGGTCGTAGAGGCCGGAGCCGAGACGCCCGGCAATGTAGAAACAGCGGGCAGCGCCGACCATGCCGATCGCATCCAGCCGGTCGGCATCCTGCAGGATCTTCGCTTCCAGCGTCTCCGGCGGCAGGTTGGCGGAGAAACTGTGCGTGGTGATCGCATGCGCTGTCGCAGCTATATCCTCTTCCGCCCAGCCGAGCTCTCGCAGGATGCCCGAGGCCTTCTCGGCCGCGAGCCGCGAGGCCTGCGTGCGATGTGGCGAATTCTTTTCCACTGCAACGCAATCATGCAGCAGCACGGCGGCGGCGAGAATGCGGGCATTGCCGCCTTCCTCAGCCTGGACCGCCATGGCATTACGGAAGACGCGCAGGATATGGGCGATATCGTGCGAGCCGTCGTCGCCATCGGCGGCATGGGGGATGAGATCCGCAGCCAATGCTTCGAACGGGGCAAAAGCCCGCGCCATCTTGTCGGTATTCATCGTCGAGCTCGTTCCGGAATGATCAATAAGCAGGTTCTTTCCTCCTACCGGGCGAATGGATTCGCCGCAATCATTCCGTTGCCTTCTTGCGCGTCAGGATCTTCTGGTAGAACAGGCCGATGCCGATCAGCACGGCGCCGAGGCCGATGAAGGACAGCGCCCGCAGGAAGCCTTCGAGGTTTGCCATGTCGATCAGGAAGGCCTTGACGACGGCGATGAAGACCAGCACCGCCGAGGCGATGCGCAGGCTCCTTGCCTCGAAGCGGGCGCCGAGCCCGAGAAGCGCAATGCCGATCAGCAGCCAGACGACGGAGTAAGAGTAGAGCTCTCCCTGAATGAAGCCGTTCCAGAAGGGAATATATTCGCCCTGCCAGAAGCGGCGCACCGACAATGTCGCCCACGCGAAAGCCATGACGGCCGCCGCGACTGCCAGCATGCTGACATAGGGCACGGGACGCCGATTGCGGGCAAAGAGCGCCAGCCCGCCATAGGCGACAGCGGGCAGGAGGTAGGCGAGCAGCAAAAGATTGAAGAGCGAGATACGGCCCGTGCTCTCGCCTGTCATGAACGGGTTCAGCCCGAGCAGATGCAGCGTGAGGATCATGACGACCGAGATGACGCCAAGCGCCATGCCGCCGTAACGGAAGACAGGACTTGCCGCGCTCAGATCGAGCGCCATCAGCGTCGCGGAGGCGCCGATCGCCAGCAGCGTGTAGATCGACTGCTCGCCAAGCGTCGGAACCGCATCGTTCAGGACGCCGCCGTTCATGGCATGGCGTACGAGGATGGCAATGGTCAGCAGCACGAGGAAAGAGGCGAGCGCCTGCAAGGCATTGCGCAGCCGCGGGCTCTGCGAGTGACGGGTGATGAAGGCCGAGAGGACCGCAAGCGCCGCCGGAATGCCGTAGCCGGCAAGCAGCATGTTGAAGACGGGCGTCGTGCCGAGCTCCGAGGGATCGACGATCGTCGGCTGCCAGGCGATGCGCCCCATGGCGATAACCAGTGCTGCAACCATGGCCCACGGCAGAACGGGCCAATTGCGCAAGCGTCCCGCCAGCAGATAGACGAGACCGAGGACCGGCAGCAGGATCGTTGCAGTGGCATGATGTGCAAGCGTATGCAGGGCGAAGACTGCGGCGGCAAAAGAGCCGACAGCAAGGATGTTCGTCGGCATGCTCAGCCCTTCGCCGCCGCGGCGATCCTGCCATTCCGCAAGCGCGATCAGCACGAGGGCCAGCCCGATTCCGTAAAGCCCGTGCAGCCAGTCGACCGTCCAGTTGCCGAAATTGACGAAGCTGATGGTGGCGATCGCCAGCGGCGTGGCGGCCATGACCAGGCTCCAAAGCGCCGCATAGGGTTTTTCTTGGCCCGCGAAGCGCCGGAGGAAGAAGGCGCCTATCAGCACAAAAAGGGCGCCGAGGCCGAGGACCTCATAGAGCACCGTGCTCTCTAGGCTGACGGTGCCGTTCGTGCTGCCGGTTTCGATCCCGGCGATCCAGTTGGTCAGCACGCCGGACGTGCCGACGACGGCGACGAGCGCGGAGAGGATCGTTGCCCAGGCCGCTTGCAGGCGGCCGGCGCCGAAGGCCGCAACAGCTGCAACGATCGCCGCAAACATGAATGTCGCGTCGACAATGGGATATCCCTGCTGAAGGCTGTAGGTGATGAGGCAGAGCGACACCGTGAGCGCGCCGACCGCCGCCGTCAGCGTCATGCCGAGTGGCTGTCGGGTCAGAAATGCTGCCCATTCCATGCCGGCACCGGGTCGTGGAGGCGTATCTTCGGCGCGCGCTGTAACAGCGTCTTCGTTCATTGCTTCGGAGACCGGGTAGCGGTCGGGCCACAAGAAGATGGTGCCGGCCATCATCGCCAGCATGGAAAGCGTAACCGGCGTCAGATCGACGGCTGGGCTAAAGGTAATGTAGAGCAGGGGCCAGAGGCTCAACAGTCCATTGGCGAAGGACGGGGCGATCAGCCAGCGCCGCAGGCGCGATGCCAATAGGGTGGCAAGCCAGGTCAGAACGAGATAACCGAAGAGAATCCAGGGCCGTGGCGCGTTCGATGCGATCAGGGCGGGGGTCGCCATCGATGCCAGCAAGCCGAGTCCGGCAAGCGCCTGTCCGTGCAGGAGCGAGAGGCCGAGCGTCGCAAGCGAGATCAGGGCAAGGATAAGGAAGGCCGGGGTCGGCCCGATGAAGCCGTAGATGGCATGCGCCGCATAGGTGGAGCCGAACAGGGCGACAACGCCGGCGGCTGTCAGCACGCCGGGGATCATCGCATTTTGAAAGGCATTATCCAGAACCGGCGCGATGCGGCGACGGATCACTTCACCTGCGCCGATCAGGATAAGGCCGAAGAGTGCCGCAAGGATCAGCCGGACGCCCGGGCTGAGGAGACCGCTCTCGATCGAATATTTGACCATGAAGATGGCGCCAAGCGCCAAGGCGATGCCGCCGACCCAGACGGCCCAACGCGCGCCGATCGTGCTTTCCAGGCTTTCCTTGCCTTGGGCGGCCATCTGGCTCGCAAGAGGAGCTGCCGTTGCCTCGGCCGCATCCGCGGTGTCGCGTGCGGCGAGGGCGGGTTCTTCGCTCTCGGGTTCGGAAACCTCCTCGATCGCGGCTTTCGGCACGTCCTCGACAGGCTGCTCGCCGGTGCGAACCACTGAATCCGCCACAGGAACCGATTCGCTCGCATCCGCAGCCAATACCTTGCCCGTGAGCGCGTCTTGCAACTCCTGAACGCGCGCTTCCAGGCGCTTTATCCTCAGATTGTAGCCTCGCAGCACCAGAATGCCGACAATCAGGATGACGAACGGCAACAATTCCATCATGTCCTCTCCATGGCGATCCATCGCACCATATACGAAACCATTCGCCCGATAAGGCTAGATAGTGGGATTCGCCTATGATTCCAGGGGATTATACCGAACGTGGCTACGAGTTGCCGCAAAGAGACATTAGGGAGACCGGATTTACGAATTGGGAACTATGGTTAATAGCCATTAATAATTTGTCTTTACCGGCAACGCGAAGCAGCTTAATAGCGGTTCATAGTCCAACTCTGAATGTATTGCGTACAAACGACGTCGCATGAGGCGGCTCCTACCTCAGGAGGTTTGTATGTCCCATGTTTCTTCCGTAACCAATGGCTCGTATCCTTATCGTGGCACTCTATCGCGCCTCGATGCGAACGGTGACGGCCTTCTAAGCCAAGAGGAGCGCGCGGTGGACGATCGCCCCGGCATTCTCGCGGCTGATAATGCCGGCGCTGCTGCTGATAGTTCGAACAATGCACTGAGCGGCCTTGTCGCCAAGCTTTTGCAGTTGCCGAGCGCCGATACCGCCTCCACGGCCAGGTCGCCCGAATCCAATGTCAATTTCGATCTGGATTTGATGTCGCCGATGGATGCCTACAACAGCACCTATGGCCAGTATGACCTCGGCAGCATAGCAGCCTGACGAGCCTCATAGTTCGATGATTGGGTGGTCTGTCGGCGCGCCGGCGAGCCATCCTATCATGTTGATGTCAGTTCATTTTCCCGATTGCTGGAACACTCGCGCCTGCCATGCGTTGGACAATTGCCACGCAGAACAGGGAGGGCCTTCCATGAAACGGATGATGATCGTTGCAATTCTTACTCTTGCCGCAGCCATGCCCGCGGCAGCGCAAACCCAGAACCAGAATACCGCCACCGCCGATTTTATTGGCTCCGATGGCAAGCAGGCCGGGCGAGCGACCTTGACCGAAGGCAAGAAGGGCGTGCTCATCGAAATGGAAGTGACCGGCTTGCCGGTCAATCGCTGGGTCGCCTTCCACATCCATGAGAGTGGCCATTGCGATCATGCGCACGGTTTCGAATCGGCCGGCGGCCATTTCAATCCGACGAAAGCGGAGCACGGTTTCCTCGCCGCCAATGGGCCGCATGCCGGAGATATGCCCAATCAGTATGTCGATCAGGATGGCAAGCTGCGAGCCCAGGTGTTCAACGGCATGGTGTCGCTGAACGGCAAGGACGGTATCCGCGGTCGGACACTGATGATCCATGCCGATTCCGACGATTATCGCAGCCAGCCCGTCGGCGGTGCCGGAAAGCGCCTGGCATGCGCCGTCATTCAATAGCGAGACGGTCGATAGAAGCGCAAAAGTGATTCGGGCATTGCTGTGGCGGGCGCTCAAGCAACGGTTGTTCCGACTGGATGAGAACCCACCCGCAATATGATTCGATAGCTGTCAATTATGGTTAATGGTGAGTTAACACCAATCTTCAATCGGCAGGGCAAAAGGACCTATTCTACCCGCAGATGACTAAGCGTGCCGGGGTCAATTGAACACGCGATGGCATTTGCCGTAGGAGATTTGGATGAGCGGGGTTTCTTCAATTGGAAGCAGCATGACGGCTGCCTCGTACAGTCCCCTGGATAAAAATCAGGACGGCGTCGTGGATGCTCAGGAGTTGGAGGCGGCGGCACAGTCTGGCCTGCTTTCGGCGAGCATTGCCAACGACGAAAACGACGACGGCAGCAGCGATCCGAGCGCCACGGATGTCTTTTCCGGCAATCTGGCGTCGATGCTGTTGCAGATGCAGCAGAACAGCCAGTCGAGCAGTTCGACGTCGACGGACGGCTCTTCCAGCGAATCCCCCATGGATCAGCTGTTTGCCAGCCTCGACACCAACCAGGACGGCACGATCTCGCAGAGCGAATTCGTTGCCGGGCGGCCGCAGGACATGAGCGAGAGCGATGCCGAGGATCTGTTCAAGAGCCTGGATACGCAGAATACCGGCTCCTTGACCAAGGATCAGTTTGCAGAAGGTCTCGATGTGCTGAAGTCGTCGGATGCTTCGGCGGCCGACATGGTATCGCTGGAGCCGAGCACGAGCGACAGCAATCCAACGGATTCTGCGACGCTCGCCGAGGATCAGGCGCTGGATGTCTTCCTGAACGATATGCAGAACCCGTCGTCGCTCTACCAGAACACCTATGGCCAGTATGACCCGGATCAGACGGATAGCGTCGCTGCGTGATTGCGGTGGTCGATTGTCATGAAATGAAAGGAGATCGCCGAACGCGATCTCCGTCTCTTAGGCGCCAGCGCCCAATTCGGCCAGAGGCAGCATGAAAGGCGCGTTGCCGTCCGCATCGGCGCCACGGCCGATCTCCTTGACTGCGGCAACCAGGCGTCCCCGGCGTCCGAGCATGTCGTCTGCGATGGCGACGAGGCGGGCGTTCGGCGTGGCAAAGGGCGAGCTTGCGCGCAGGCGACGGGCAAGCGCCAGATCATCCTGCTCGGGGTGAACGGCCAGGGCCGCAATCAAAGCCGCCGCCGGCGAGCGGGAGACGCCCATCCAGCAATGGATGAGCAAAGGCGCGCTTCGATCCCATCCGACAGCGAAATCGATGATGGCGCGCACATGCGTTTCCTGAGGAGCGACGAGATCGCCCGTTCCGGCGAAGCTGATGTCATTCATAGTGAGGAGCAGATGCCGGTCCGCCCTGATGACGGCCGGCCGGTGAAAGTTCTGCTCCTTCGCCATCAGGCTGATCATCTCGTGAGCGCCATGACGAACGGCGATTTCGGCGATGCGTGCAAGCGGCGATACGAGGATCGCTGTCACGCGCCGATCCTCATGGCGGCACGTTCTGCCTCGATCGCCTCGAAGCGTTTGAGGAACAACCGCTGCGCTTCGATCGCCGGCATGGGGTCGATCGGCAGCATCTCGCGCGTGATGTCACGCGGCTGGCCGAAGAATTTGCGCGCCTCCTCCGGCGAGAAGCCAGCAAGCAGCGTCGCCTCGAAATAGGCCGAGATCGTATCGGCCTTCTTGATCTTTTCCTTGAGCCGCGGTGCGCAATGCGGGGGCAGGGCGAACCGCCGGTAGACGGCGGCCTCCAGCCGCTTCTCCACGAGCTTGTAATCGCCGCCGACCACCGACTTGAAGGGCGATATCATGTCGCCGATGACATATTCGGGCGCGTCATGCAGCAGTGCTGCCAGCAATTCGTCGGGAGTAGCGGGATTGAGATGGCGAAAGATCGCTTCGACGACAAGGCTGTGCTGCGCCACCGAGAAGGCGTGATCGCCTGATGTCTGCCCGTTCCAGCGGGCAACGCGGGCAAGCCCGTGCGCGATATCGCTGATCTCGACATCGAGCGGCGAGGGATCGAGCAGGTCAAGCCGGCGTCCGGATAGCATGCGCTGCCAGGCGCGCAGGGGCTTGGCCGATATCATGCAGACGCCTCGTCGGTGCCAGCCGGAAACGAGAGCCCGGACCAGGCCGGAAGCGACACGGTGACATCGACGTCGTCAGCCTTGATCGAAACCTTTTCGGCGATCGCTTCACCGGCCCGATCAATGCGGACGATGGCGAGGCCCATCTTGCCGGCGGTCGAGCCGAGCGTGCCGATCGGCTTGCTGCCGACAGTCAATTCCGTGCCGGAAGCGGGCAGTTCAGCGCTACCCTCGACGGTAGCGACGCGTCTGCGCGCCGTGCCGCGATGATGCATGCGGGAAACCACTTCCTGGCCGATATAGCAGCCTTTCCGGAAGCCCAACCCGCCGTTCAGATCCATCAGCACATCGTGCGGGAAGGCGTCCTGCAACGCGAAATCACGGCCCGAAACAGCGATGCCGTTGGCAATCCGCAACGCGTCATAAAGTGCCTCGGGGTCGCTGCCATGCTCGCCGGGCGTGCGCGTCAGCACAATTCCAGCCTTGGCGAAGCGACTGTCTTTCGGCCCATCGGCTGCGTCATCTCCCCATGCCACCGTGACGCCCTGTATGTCTTCTGCGACGAAATCGACCTTGGCCCGCAGGCGATACATGGTGAGCCGCTTGAGCAAGCCCTCCCGCTGCGTCGCGTCGGTTTCGAGCAGAAAGCCGGGACCGTCCCGCCAGATCATGAAGTCGAACAGGATCTTGCCCTGCGGCGTCAGCAGCGCACCCGGGCGCGCTTCGCCGACGTCAAGCGAGACAAGATCGGTGGTGATGAGATTATGCAGGAACGTCTCCGCCTCCGCGCCGGTGATGCGGATGAAGGAACGCTCTCTCAGGAATACGGCTGGCATGATGATTCCGCTGATTTGGCCTGAAGCACGTCGCGATCTCTGACATTCGCTTCCGGCACTTCAGGTCTTTGATCTCACGCATGTCTTGGTCGCAAAACCGCTGCGCACTTTTGCGCGACATGCTTCATCACGCAGAGGTAGGGCCTTCGGCGGGGAACCGCAAGTTCCCCGGCTGGATCATTCGCCCGAGGTGAAGAATTTCCAGCGGCCGTCCGGCGTGATACCGACGCGATAGAAATTATAACCGCCGAATTCCAGCATGTCGGCATAGTCGCCGGCCGTCACGATACGCATCAGATCGACCTTCTCCGGCGTGGAGAGCGTCTTGATGTCCTTCTCGGCGAAATAGGGCCAGACGTAGACTTCGTCGGGTGTTCCCTGGCCGACATGGGCAAAGCCGGTCGACATGATGTCGAGGAGGATGGACAGGATCTCGATACCGTCGGGATCGCCCGAAAGGTCATGCAGCGTCTTGATCGGATCTTCGCCGGGATCGTCGGCCGTGACCTGTGTCTGCTTCAGGCCGCCACCGATGTTCATCAGCGGGCGCAGGCGCTCGAGATCGCCGGAAGCGGCGGCCTCCACGATCGCGGCGCGGAGCTTCTTGACCGGCTCGGGGGCCTTGTCGATGTCAAAGAGGAATTCGACGGATTTATTGGCATTGGAGGCGTCGCCGCTGCTCTGGCCGGCCTGCTTGTTGATCAGCGGATCGGGCATCGGAAGCGCGTTGTTGGCCGGTGCTTCCAGCGCCTGCTCGATCGGCTTTTCGTTCTTCTGCTGTGCTGCGTCTTTCGCCTGGGGGGCTGGCGGATTGAGTTGAGAAAAGGCGCTTGCCGGTAGCGGCAAGGCGGTGCTGCCCAGAATGAGGGTCACGGCAGCCAGTGAGGCAATGGAACAGGAGAGCGCATTGCCTGGAAATTTACGCATAAGCAATCTCTGGTGGTTATTGCAGGGTTCGGTTCGGAGAAAATTCACCCGCGAGCATGCGTTCGCGCAGCGATTCGAGCAAGGCTTCGGCGCCCTGTTCTCCCTGAATCCGGATCGTCTCGCGAATCGCATGGGCAATAGCGGCATCTGCGATGATCTCAGGCTCGATGCCGTCAGCCATACCGTCGGCCCAAGCTTCATTCTGGTATTCCAGCGCTGCCTGCATCTTTTCATGAACGATCATGTCGTCGATTTCGTTCAGGCTGGTTTCCATTGTTTCTTTCCTCGAGACGTTCATGTCCTTACCACTTGCTTAATAACTCTATCAGCCTTTTCCCAAAACGACACGGCTCGGTATGAAAAGAGGTTAATAAATCGTCAATTTCCAAAGCGTGCGGTGATTTCTGTCGCCAGTGTTGCACCTTCGTTACGGTATCGCTCTTCGGCAACAAGGGCCTGCGGCGTGCAATTCGTGTAAACCGATGCAAAGGACCGATATCCACGGTTGAAGGCCGCGGTCAGCCTTTCTTTTCGCTTCGGCTCGCTCTTGGTTTCCGTGTCCAGCAGCTGCTGCATATCGCCGCGCCAGCCGTCTTCCTGCGTCGGGCTGCAGAGATTGCGCAGATAGTCGATCGAGCCGAGAATTTCGGAGAGCCGGGATAGTTGTGCGTCGTAAGGAGCCGGCTGCTCGGCATTCGCGCTATCGGGCGCCTGCGCCGGCGGCACGCTGGCTGCCGGCTGTGCAGCAGCGGGAAAGGCTGCGGCAAGCGCGATGCAGATCAGAAGCGGTCGGCCAAGCTCGTTATGAATCATGTAACCATGTTGACCGGACAAGCATGACGGGAACAAGGCGGGGCGGGTGGTTTCCACGCCGATATTGCTCAGCATCGTTAATTTCGGGGCCGGGCTTCAGCTTTTGCGGCCACAAGCCGCTCCACGCATTCGAGCACGCTGGCCGGAACGGGCAGGGTGCGCACCTCCTCCAGCGTGTACCAGCCGATGGCGGCGGCATCGTCGGCGGCTTCGGCAACGGCATCCTCGTCGGCATCAACGAGGAAGACCGAGAGCAGAAAGTGGCTCGTCAGCGTTCCGTCCGACGCATGGGAGCGAAGGTCGTAGGTCTCGAACAGGCGGGGATTGCGGGCGATAATGCCGGTCTCTTCCTCGAATTCGCGCAACGCCGCGTCGGCCGGGGTCTCGCCTTCTTCGGCCCGCCCGCCCGGAAAGGCATACATATCGGCGGATGGCGGGTTGCTGCGCAAGACAAGCAGGAAGCGGCCGTTGCGTTCGAGAATGGCGGAGGAGGCGGGACGGGGAATGGAGGTCATGGATCGCTTTGCATTCGGACGGGGAGATCGATGTGCGGGGGCAAGAAGCCACCGGCGACCAACCTCTACAGGAAACGACGCTTGCTGTCCTCCGGGAAAGCCCCTTAAGTCGCTCCCGACTGGGGCAACGATTCGTATGCCGACTATTGGGGGCGATCGGGGATGATCTACGGGTTATATGTTTTGGCGGCGCTCGCCGAAATCGCCGGCTGCTTTGCATTCTGGGCATGGCTGCGCCTGGCAAAGTCTGGCTGGTGGCTGGCACCCGGTCTGGTATCCCTAGCACTCTTTGCCTGGCTGCTCGCCTTGGTGCCGAGCGAGGCGGCCGGACGCACTTATGCGGCGTATGGCGGCGTCTATATCGTCGCATCCATTCTCTGGCTCTGGCTCGCCGAAGGGCGACTGCCCGACCGATGGGATATTTCCGGCGCCGTTATTTGCCTTGTCGGCGCCGGGATCATTCTGCTTGGACCACGCGGCTGAGCTGAGGCTTGACCCGTCGCCCTGCGGGTGCAAAACAAGCCCTATGTGCGGACGTTTCGCTTTGACATCGACGGCAGACCAGGTGGGGGACGCGCTCGGCGTCCTGCTCAATGAAGGCTTTCCCGCGCGCTACAACATCGCGCCGACCCAGCCGATCCTGATCGTCATGTCAGGCAACAAGCAATTGCCGGGCAGCAATCTGCCGGATCGTCGCGTCTTGCTCGTGCGCTGGGGCTTTTTGCCCGAGTGGGTGAAGGACCCCAAGGAGTTTCCGCTGCTGATCAATGCGCGGGCGGAAACGGCAATCGGCAAGGCCTCTTTCCGCGCCGCCATGCGCCATCGCCGCATTCTCGTTCCGGCATCCGGTTTCTACGAATGGCATCGTCCTTCGAAGGAGAGCGGGGAGAAGGCGCAAGCCTACTGGATTCGTCCCCGCAGCGGCGGCGTCATCGCCTTTGCCGGCCTGATGGAAACCTGGTCGTCCGCCAACGGCTCGGAGGTCGATACGGGCGCGATCCTGACGACGGCAGCCAACGGCGCCATCCGATCCATCCATGACCGCATGCCCGTCGTCATCAAGCCGGAGGATTTCGCCCGTTGGCTCGATTGCAAGACGCAGGAACCGCGCCAGGTCCTTGATCTGATGAAGCCGGTTCAGGAGGATTTTTTCGAAGCTGTCCCGGTCTCGGATCGCGTCAACAAGGTCGCCAATATGGGGCCGGAATTGCAGGAGCCGGTCGCGCTCGATCCGGTCAGGACGCCGCCGAAGAAGGCGGAGCCGGATGACGGCCAGTTGAGCTTTCTCTGAGCGGCCGCCATTCGGCGGCCAGCGGACCGGAATGCAGCCTGCCGGCATTGGCCGGCGGCGGACAGTGCTTTGTTCTTAGGCGATCTTCTTCTTGAGAGGCTTGGCCTTCAGCATCAGATGGGCGGCAAGAACGGCTTTCAGGCCGAGCGGGCGGTAATGCTTGCTGGGATCGATCTTTGCCTGCGGTTGTGCCGGCTGGTCTTTCTTTTGCGTCATGTTTCACTCCTCACCATGCTCCCCCGGAGCACTTCGCGATTCACAGTCGAGTAGTGCTTTTTGTCGTAAATCATGACAAATCGAAGGCGTTTGCCAATCAGCTTTTGTAAACAACGACCATATTTCGAGAGATTAGCGCCGAATCCTCGTGTAGAATCCGCACTGCCGCAATGTTTGAATCCGCTGAAATGCCGCATCGAGACGAGCGACCATGCAGCAGGTCGTCAGCGGTCAGCACCCCAATTGATAAGGGAAGCTTACAGACTTGAGGTTGCAGCATGGCATGGCCGGCAGTAGTTCGCCGAGCTGTGGCCGGACTTGCATAGCCTAGATATGCCGGCCGATATCGTCGTTGGAATCGTCGACATTGGGATCGCCGGGACCGTCTATGGTGTAGGTGCCGTATTTCTTCGCCCAGGAGCGGGCGCCCAGGGGCAGGGATAGCAGATAGACAACGACGGTCACGACCATCACGTGCCACGTATAGCTCATCAGCAGCGCCACGTAGACGACGATGCCGAGCATGATCGGCAGGACGAGGTCGCGTCTGATGCCGTTGCCTTCCGATTTGCCGGACCAGACGGGTAGACGGCTGACCAGCAGGAAGCCAATCACAACGGTGTAGGCCGCGCCCCAATAGGCGAAGGTGCGGTCCGGCGTCAGTCCGAGAAAGCCGAGATAAACCGGCGCGAGCACGAGCATGGCGCCGGCGGGTGCCGGTACGCCGACGAAATATTCCGACTGCCATGACGCCTTGTGTTCGCGCTCGGCCATGACGTTGAAGCGGGCCAGACGAAGGCCGGCGGCGATCGTATAGATCAGCGCGGCGATCCAGCCCAGCGAATGCGCCTGGTCGAGCAGAAAGACGTAGACGACGAGCGCCGGAGCGACGCCGAAATTGACGATATCCGCGAGCGAATCCATCTGCGCGCCGAATTTCGAGGTGGCCTTCATCAGCCGTGCGACGCGCCCGTCGATACCATCAAGGAAGGCGGCAACCAGGACCGCCGCCACGGCAAGCTCGTACCGGCTTTCGAAGGCGAGGCGAATACCCGTCAATCCCGCGCAGATCGCCAGAATAGTGATCATGTTCGGCACGATCAGCCGCAAGGGGATTTCCCTGAGGCGCGGTCCTCGCGCTTCATCATTGGGCCCATGCGGCTCGAAAGGCGGAAAAGGCGTCTTCATCTCGCTCGTGTTCCTAGAGCAATTCCAGCAAAAATGCGAAGCAGGTTTGCGTCCGGAATTGCGTGAAAACAATGATATGGAGCATTTCCGCGACACTGTCCAAAGCGGAAATGCTTCAGGTTCAGCTGCGGCGGCTAATGGTTGCGCCCTTTGCAGAGCCGAATTCGGCAATGACGGTTTCGCCCGCGATCGCCCGCTGGCCGACGGCAACGCGCGGCGAAGCGCCTTCCGGCAGGAAGACATCGAGGCGCGAACCGAAGCGGATGAGGCCGATACGCTCGCCGGCATCCAGCGGTTCGTTCGGGTGGACGAAGCACAGAATGCGGCGGGCAACCAGACCGGCGATCTGCACGACGCCGATTTCGCCGTGCTTGGTTTCGATCACCAGGCCGTTGCGCTCGTTCTGTTCGCTGGCCTTGTCGAGCTCGGCATTGAGGAAGCTGCCCTGGCGATAGGCGACATTGGTGATGCGGCCGCGCATCGGCGAACGGTTCACGTGGCAGTCGAAGACGTTCATGAAGATCGAGACCCGCAGCATCGGCTGGCTGCCGAGATTGAGCTCGGCCGGCGGCACCACCATCTGCACGCCGGAAACCTTGCCGTCGGCCGGTGATATCGCGAGATCGTCGTCCTGCGGCGTCATGCGCTCGGGATCGCGGAAGAAGTAGGCGCACCAGAGCGTCAGGATCAGGCCGATCCAGAAGAGCGGCTTGAAGATCCAGCCGAGCACCAGCGACGCGACGAAGAAACCTGCAACGAAGGGATAGCCTTCCTTGTGTACGGGAACGATGACGTTGCGTACGCTGTTCAATAAGCTCATCTATGGCCTGCTCCGTTAGGGCAATCCCGGCGGGAACCAGATTTCCGGTCGCCGGACGAGATCGTGCCAGTCAAAAGAATGAGAACAAGATAAGCGGTCTTGCTCTGATTACCAGTTGAGGGTGACTACAGGCAAACTCCGTCATGGGCAATGCTTTCGCGGGCTCGCCCCCAGCGCAATCCGCGCGAAAGCAAGGCGAGAACTATCTCCGGTTGAGGATATGGTTCAAGGTAGCCAGTGCAAGCAGCAAAAGCGAAGGCCGCCGGTGGAAGCGGCGGCCCTGTATGCCCTGCAGTGATCTCTAGCAATTCCAGAAAAAGTGCGCGGCGATTTTTCGCCCGGAATTGCGTGAAAGCAAAAAGATCGGGCGGTTCAGAGAGCCCGTGAAAGGCTGAACCGCTCTGACTGGATCAGAGGCCGAGAGCGGCGCGCAGCTCCGCCTTGGCGCCCTCGTATTCGGTCTTGTAGTCGTCATGCGTCATGATGGTTTCGGCGATGACGGTGCCTGCAATGCGGCCGGCTTCGATGTCGGAGGCGTAGTGGATGCCGCCGACGACGCGGTTATGACCATATTCCCAGGCGCGAGCCATGATGACCGCGCGCTTTTCCGGCACCATTTTGGCAAGCACGATGCCCATCAGCGTGCCGACCGTGGTATGGCCGGACGGATAGGAGCCGGACTTGGAGAGGGGCACGATCGGCTTCACGAGGTCGCTGTAGAGATGCGGGCGCGGACGCTTCCAGACATCCTTGGCGGGGTCGACGACGGCGCCTTCTGTCTCGACGACGCGATCGAAGAAGGCCGAGAACTTCGGCAGGTTGTCCTTGGTGAATTTCGGATTGTCGATGACGTCGGAGAAGCGCCAGACGTTCTCTTCGGCATCGGCGACGGCGCGGGCGGCCATTTCCGGCGTGCGCGTCACCTGGATCGTCAGGATTTCGCCAAGCTCTGCCTTCATCTGCGCGGAATCATTGGCGGGCGGCGGCGGCAGCAGATCGAGGAGATTGATTTCCTTGGCGTCGGCGAATGGCTTTGCATCGTCGGCGAAGACGGGCGTGGCGAGGCCGACGACGAGCAAGAGGCTGAAAGCTTTGGCAAAACTACGCATTTGGGGCTCCCTTGATTGTGAGAGCCGTACCTAGCAAGCTGTTGTCTCAGCCTCATGACAACCGCCGGTGCATAATCGACGTGCCCTGATTTCCGCGAGCGACCGCACGCCGCGATCCTTCGCGAGATCTCAGCTTGCCGGTGCCAACCGGTTGACGACACCCAGATCGTCGTTTTCGCGCACCTGCTTCAAATGCTCTTCGGCCTGCGTTGCCTCGCGCTGGCGGCTCCACATCGAGGCGTAGAGCCCGTTCTGCGCCAAGAGATCGGCATGGGTGCCGCGCTCGGCGATGACGCCGCTCTTCAGCACGATGATTTCATCCGCGCCAATCACGGTCGAGAGCCGATGCGCGATGACGAGCGTCGTGCGGTTCTTGGAAACGACATCAAGGGCGGTCTGTATCTCGCGCTCCGTCGTCGTATCCAGCGCCGAGGTCGCCTCGTCGAGGATCAGAACCGGCGGCGACTTCAGGACGGTGCGGGCGATCGCCACGCGCTGCTTTTCACCGCCGGACAATTTGAGGCCCCGTTCGCCGACCTTGGTCTCGAAGCCTTCTGGCAGATGGCGGATGAACTCGCCGATCTGCGCGATTTCGGCCGCAGCCGTCACCTCCGCCTCGCTTGCGCCCGGCCGGCCATAACGGATGTTGTAGGCGATCGTGTCGTTGAAGAGCACCGTATCCTGCGGCACCATGCCGATCACCTTGCGCAGGCTCTTCTGCGTCACCTTATGCAGCTCTTGTCCGTCAATGGTGATGGTGCCGCTTTGCACGTCGTAGAAGCGATAGAGCAGGCGCGATAACGTCGATTTTCCGGCCCCCGAAGGTCCAACGACGGCAACCGTCTTGCCGGCCGGCACTTCGAAGGAAATCCCCTTGAGGATCGGCCGCGCCGGATCATAGGCGAAATGCACGTCCTTGAACGAGATGGCGCCGCTGGCAATGACAAGTTCCTTCGCATCGGGCGCATCGACCACTTCGGGCTTCACTTCGAGCAGATCGAACATCTCCTCGATATCGGTGAGCCCCTGGCGTATTTCGCGGTAGACGAAGCCGATAAAGTTCAGCGGCACGGAAAGCTGCAGCAGCATGGCGTTGATGAAGACGAAGTCGCCGACCGTGTGATGTCCGTTGAGGACGGACCAGCCGGACATGACCATCATGACCGTCGTGCCCAGGCCGAAAATCACGCCCTGGCCGAAGTTCAGCCAGCCGAGCGACGTCCAGACGCTGGTGGCGGCCTTCTCATAACGCGCCATCGACTGATCGAAGCGCTTGGCCTCCATCTCCTCGTTACCGAAATATTTGACGGTTTCGAAGTTCAGAAGGGAATCGATCGCCTTCGTATTTGCGTCCGTATCGCTGTCGTTCATGGTCCGGCGGATGGAGATGCGCCAGTCGCTGGCCTTCACCGTGAACCAGATATAGAGCCAGACCGTGACGGCCGTCACGGCGAGGTAGGAAAAGCCGTAGCCGCGCCAGAAGATGATGGCGGTCAGCAGGAATTCGATGAAGGTCGGAAACGTGTTGAGGATCGTGAAGCGAACGATCGTCTCGATGCCTTTTGTTCCGCGCTCGATGATGCGCGAAAGACCACCCGTCTTTCGCTCGAGATGGAAGCGCAGCGACAGCTCGTGGATATGCACGAAGGTCCTGTAGGCCAGCTGGCGAACGGCATATTGGCCGACGCTCGCAAATAGCGCATCGCGCAGCTGATTGAGGCCGAGCTGGATAAGGCGCGTCACGTTGGTGGCGATGATCAGGGCGACGGCGCCGACCATGAAAGCCGGCAGGATGCCCTGCATGTCGAGCTTGCCGTTCAGCGCATCGACGGACCATTTGAAGAAATAGGGAACGAGCAGCAGGAAGAATTTCGAGATCAGCAGGAAGACCGTGGCCCACACCACGCGCATCTTCAGGTCCATTCGGCCGGCGGGCCACATATAGGGCCAGAGATTGATGAGGGTGCCTAACGGATTGCTGGAATCCGCCGATATGGTTTTCTTGACGTCTGCCATGTCCGTCTCCGGCCGATTATTGAAGCAGCCGGGTGCGGCAACCATTGCGCAGCCGACTGGGAAACCTTCGCGGCCAGGATAAGGCCATTGGGTGAAGGCGATGAGGGTCGGGCGACGCTTATACTATTTTTATGCCGTATAAAAGCTGCGGCCAGGCGTTGGGTGCGCCTGGCCGACCTGTTGCCCGCAAAAGGCGTTCCGATGCTAGAGATGCTCGCCCGAAAGCCGCTTGCGATGAAGCTCCTCGGCATTCGGCAATGCGTCCTTCGGCAGGCCGAAGACCTGACCCGGCAGAATCCGGTCCGGGTTGTTGATCTTGTCCTCGTTGGCCAGATAGATCGTCGTATAGCGCACGCCGGCGCCGTAGACGCGGCGCGAGATCTGCCACAGCGTATCGCCGCGACGGATGATGACGGCATTGCTATCCTGCGACAGCGGCGCCTGCTCGATCGTCTTCGGGCTGTTGTCGCTGGAGGAGACTTCCGCATTCGGCTGCGCCGGCGTCGTCTGGGCAGGTGCAGTGATGACGGCGATCATCCGCTCCAGGCCGGGCAGTGCCGCTCCGACCGATTTCGGGTCCTTCGGCAGAGCGACAAGGGCAGCAAGCGCCCTGGCCGCTGCGCTGGAAGCATCGGCTGCCGCCTTCTTGAGCGCGGCGCTGGCTGCAATGGTCGGGCGGAATTCCGACAGCGACTTCAGCGCGATTTCCGTGCCGGATCGGGCGGCCGCGAGTTCTTCCGCATTCGGTTGCTTGCCGTCGGTGAAGAGGCCCTTGAGCAGCGCGAAAGCCTTGCCGGCACCTTCCTTGAGCTTGGCTAGCTCGCCTTCGTCGAGTGGCACCATGCTTGTCGCAGCCGACTGTCCCTGACCGTTGGCGGCAGCCGGCGTTTGCGCCGCGACCGTCACCTGATTGCCTTCAGGGCGCGTAAAGTTGACGCTGGTGCGCACGACGACCTTGCCGGCGCCATCAAGCACATCGACGCGAATCTTGTGATCGCCGACGGCAAGCGGCATCGGCCCGTCGACGACGAAATGGCCGTCCGCGCCCGCAACATTCTCGCCAATGAGCTTGTCATCGGCATAGGCGCGCACTTTGGCATTCGGCTTGGCGCTACCGGCAACGAAGATGTGGTCGTTTTCGATCTCTACCGCATTGACCATCACGTCCTGATCCGCGTCCGTCTTTGCCGCTGGCGGCGTTGCCGCGCCTGCGGCGGGATTGGCGGATGCGACTACGCTTCCGTCCGGTTGCGGCTTGGCATCCGTCGCGGTTGCCGGCTGATCCATTGCCTTGACCTTGGCGTCGGCTGCCGGTGCATCGTCTCCGCCTGATGTCACGCGGCCCTGCTTGGCCGAAGGCGCGGTAATGATGCGGCTTGCGGTGCCCGGCTTCGAAACCATGGCGAGAAGCTGGGTGGAATCATCCTTCGGCACGGAGATGGTGGCGACTTCCTCGGAATTGACTGATTTGCCGTCCTTGCCCGTGGCGCGCAGCACCAATTCGTGGTCACCCGGCGGCAGTGGATTGTCCAGGACGGCGGCAAAGTCGCCGCTCGGGCCGACATTCGTCGTCGTGACGACCTTTTCGCCGTCGACGATCTCCAGCTTGGCATTCGGCTCGGCGGAGCCGGCGATAACGGTGGAGCCATCGGGCTCGACGCGCAACACGTCGAATGACGGTAGGCGAGGCTTGGCGGCCGCGTCGGTCTCAGGTGCCGGCTGGCCGGTCAGGGCGGCAAAGGCCTTGTCGATCGCGGCGCTGGCTTCGGCGGCGTTGTCGGGAAGCGATTGGATGATGGCGAGCGCCTTGCCGGCGCCGTCCTGCGCCTTTTTCACGAGGCCTGTCGTCGTTGCGTCAACACCTGCGGGCAGCGCGAAACCGACGATCGATTGCAGTGCGGTCATCGCCTTCGTCTTTGCAGCCGTGAAGACATCCTGGGCCGGGGTGCTGCCGTCCTTGAACAGAGCCTTGAGATCGGCAAGCGAGGCGGTTGCCGCACCCGTCAGCCCCGTCAGCTTCTTGGCGATATCAGCGGTGTTGACGGCGGTCGCGACAGCATTCTGCGTGGCCTTGGTGGCGTTCTCGGCGGTTTCGCCGGCCTTCTGCGCGTTTTCGTCGATCGTATTCTTCACCGTGTTGCTGGCCTGATTGACGGCGTCGCCGATCGGGTTCTTGTTACCGTTAATCCGCGGCATCACGAAGAAGACCATCAACAGGGTCGCAGCCACCAACACCAACAGAGCCAGCCAACCGGCACGGTTCTTCATCATCATTCATCTCCACGCGGCGCAGTCGTCGCAACTCCTGAAATTGCTAGCGATTTCGCCTGCTTTTACAAGCTTTCTCAGCCATTTTCGCATGTTCCGACGCAAGTTTTCCGTCGAAAAATCTTGACTGAGCATTTGCAGCATAGTTGTTATGCATCCATGACCGACGATTCCACGCCAATCCGATCCATCTGCGTCTATTGTGGCTCAAGGCCGGGGCGCGATTCTTCCTACATGGCTGCCGGCCGCGAACTGGGCAAAAGCATCGCCGAAAATGGCTTGCGCCTGATCTATGGCGGCGGAACGAAGGGCATCATGGGCGCTGTCGCGAGCGGCGTGCTCTCGCACGGCGGTCAAGTTACCGGCATCATTCCGGAATTTCTTGTCGATATGGAAGCGACGCGCCATTCGCTCGGTCAGCTCGATGAGCTGATCATAACCTCAGACATGCATGAGCGCAAACATGGCATGTTCGAACGGTCGGATGCCTTCGTCGCGCTGCCCGGCGGCATCGGCACCCTGGAAGAGATCGTCGAGATCATGACCTGGGGCCAGCTCGGCCGTCACGAAAAGCCGATGGTCTTCGCCAATATCAACGGCTTCTGGGATCCGATGATGGAAATCGTCCGCCATATGACGGAAGAGGGCTTTATCCACACCGCCCATCGTGTCCAGCCGTTGGTCATCGACAAGATCGCCGACATCATCCCGGCAATCCGCAAGCACGCCGCAGAGACCCGCGGCGACCGTGATGGCGAAGAGGCCGTGATCTCCAAGCTTTGATTAGAGATTTGCTAACCATGTCTGCTGGTTAGCGCGTTCTGCTCTGACGCAGCAGCGACCAGCTGTAGAGGACGAGGCCGGCCCAGATCAGCGAAAAGGCGATCAGCTGTGGCGTGCCGAACGGCTCCTTGAACAGAAAGACGGCGATCAGGAAGACCATCGTCGGCACGATGTACTGCATGATGCCGATGGTCGACATCTTGAGCAGCTTCGCGCCATTGGCGAAGATCATCAACGGAAGCGCGGTCACGAGCCCGCAGCCGAGCAGGAGCGCGGTATCCGAAAGGCCGGTCTGGTAGAAATGGCCTTCGCCACGCGCTTCGAGATAGATGATGTAAAGCGTCGCGGGAATGCAGAGCAGCAGCACTTCGATGAAAAAGCCCTGATTGGCGCCGACGGGCAGCGTCTTGCGGAAAAAGGCATAGAAGCCCCAGGAGAAGGTCAGCGACAGCGCAACCCAGGGCAGGGTCCCGGCCTCCACGGTCAGGATGATGACCGCAATCGCCGCAAGGCAGATAGCGGCGATCTGCGTCGGCGCCAGCTTTTCCTTGAGCAGGATGGCGCCGAGCGCGATGCTGAACAGCGGATTGATGAAATAGCCGAGGGCCGCATCGAGCGAATGGCCGGCGCCGATCGCCCAGACATAGGTTCCCCAGTTGATGGTGACGAGCGTTGCCGTCAGCGATGCCATGGCAATCGTTCGTGGGTTGCGAAACGCCGCCCTGACGTCGCCCATGCGCCCAAGTGCCAGAAGCACGATACCGGCGACCGGAACCGACCAGAAGATGCGGTGTGCGATGACTTCGAAAGCGGGGATATGCGCCAGCGCCTTCATGTAAAGCGGCAGGATGCCCCAGAAGAGATAGGCGGTCATCGCAAAGCCGAAGCCGCGGATAGCGTCGTTGTTCTTGATCTCAGGTTCGACCGCGTCGGTGGCCATGAATTTTCCCGTCACTCTCTGTTATTTGAGAGGGGATTACTCCAATACCTGACGCGTGGCTAATTCATTTCCTTGACGGCATCGTCAAGCTTTTTGATAGGCGGCGGATCACTCCGCCGCGATCTTGCCCGCCATATGCCGGTTCTTCATCAGCTTGTAGATGACGGAATCCATCAATGCCTGGAACGAGGCGTCGATGATATTTTCCGACACGCCGACCGTCCACCAGCGCACGCCGTCGCTGTCGGTGGATTCGATCAGGACGCGGGTGATGGCTTCCGTGCCGCCATTGAGGATACGCACCTTGAAGTCGGCCAGTTCGAGGTCGTCGATCTCGTGCTGGTATTTGCCGAAGTTCTTGCGCAGCGCCAGGTCGAGCGCGTTGACCGGGCCATCGCCTTCGGCAACCGACATGATGGTCTCGCCGTCGATGATGATCTTGACCACGGCTTCTGAGACGATCTTCACGCGGCCGTGGGAATCGAAGCGGCGCTCGACCATGACGCGGAAGCCGTCGATCGCAAAGAATTCCGGGATGGTGCCAAGCGTGCGGCGAGCGAGCAGTTCGAAGCTCGCATCCGCGCCTTCGTAAGCGTAGCCTGTCGCTTCACGCTCCTTGACGAGCTGGATCAGCTGGTCCAGCTTCGGGTCGTCCTTGCCGACTTCAATGCCACGCCGCTTCAGGGCATTGATGAAATTCGACTTTCCGCCCTGGTCGGATACCATGACCTTGCGGAAATTGCCGACGCTTTCCGGCGTCACATGCTCATAGGTGCGCGGGTCCTTCAGCAGCGCCGAGGCATGAATGCCGGCTTTCGTCGCAAAGGCCGACGCGCCGACATAGGGCGCCTGATGGTCGGGAGAGCGGTTCAGCAGCTCGTCGAACGCATGCGAAAGGCCGGTCAGGCCCACGAGCCGTTCGGCGTCGATCGTGGTCTCGAAACGCTCGCTATAGGCTCTCTTCAGCGCCAGCGTCGGGATCAGCGTCACCAGGTTGGCGTTGCCGCAGCGCTCGCCGATGCCGTTCAGCGTGCCCTGGATCTGTCGGACCCCGGCCTCGACTGCGGCAAGCGAATTGGCGACCGCTTGCCCGGTGTCGTTATGGGCGTGGATGCCAAGACAGTGCCCCGGAACGCCGCAGGCGATGACAGCCTCGACGATGGCGCGGATTTCCGGCGGCTGCGTGCCGCCATTGGTGTCGCAGAGCACCACCCAGCGCGCTCCGGCGTCATAGGCCGCTTTGGCGCAGGCGAGCGCATAGGTTGGATTGGCCTTGTAGCCGTCGAAGAAGTGCTCGCAATCGACAAGCGCTTCCTTGCCGGCATTAACGGCTGCCTTGACGCTTTCGGCGATGCTTTCGAGGTTCTCCTCGTTGGTGCAGCCGAGCGCCACTTTGACGTGATAGTCCCAGCTCTTGGCGACGAAACAGATCGCATCCGATTTCGCCTGCAGCAGGCTCGCTAGGCCGGGATCGTTGGAGGCGGAGATGCCGGCGCGCTTGGTCATGCCGAAGGCGACAAAGGAGGCTGACTTTGTACGCTTCTCATCGAAGAAGGCCGTGTCGGTCGGATTGGCGCCGGGATAACCGCCCTCGATATAATCAAGGCCGAATTCATCCAGCATGGTCGCAATCGCAATCTTGTCCTCGACCGAGAAATCGATGCCGGGCGTCTGCTGCCCGTCGCGGAGCGTCGTGTCGAAGAGATAGATTTTTTCGCGTGTCATACTGTTTCCTCCGGCGAACCGGTCATTGATACTGGGGCGGCTGGCCTATGCTTTGCCTGCAAACTTGTCCGTCGCGCGAACCAGTTGATCGAGAATGCCCGGCTCCGACGAGGCATGGCCTGCGCCTTCGATCAGATGAAATTCTGCTTTCGGCCAGGCCTTGTGCAGTTCCCAGGCATACCGTGCCGGGCAGGGCATGTCGTAGCGCCCATGAACGATGACGCCGGGAATATCCTTCAACTTGTGCGCATCGCGCAGCAACTGGCCTTCCTCGAGCCAGCCGGCATTGACGAAAAAATGGTTCTCGATGCGGGCGAAGGCGTGCGCGAATTCCGCATCTTCGAACTGCGTGCTGACGGATGGCTCCGGCAAAAGGGTGATCGTCTCGCCTTCCCAGATCGACCATGCCTTGGCGGCCTCCAGGCGGGCAGCCTTTTCGGGATGCGTCAGCAGCCGGTGATAAGCGGCCATCATTTCATGGCGCTCTTCCGGTGGGATGGGCGCGACGAAGCGCTCCCATTTGTCGGGGAACATTTCCGAGACGCCGAACTGATAGTACCAGTCGAGTTCGGCTCTCGTCAGGGTATAAATGCCGCGCACGACCAGTTCGGAAACGCGATGCGGATGGGTCTCCGAATAGGCGAGCGCCAGAGTCGACCCCCAGGAGCCGCCGAACACAAGCCATTTTTCCGCGCCGGCCATGTCCCGCAGCCGCTCGATATCGTCAACCAGATGCCAGGTCGTATTGGCCTCGAGGCCGGCATGCGGCGTCGACCGCCCGCAGCCGCGCTGGTCGAACAGCGTGACGTCATAAAGCGCCGGATCGAACACGCGGCGATGGTTTGGCGAGATGCCGCCACCCGGGCCGCCATGCAGGAAAACCGCGGGTTTGGCGCCGGGCGTTCCCACCCGTTCCCAATAGATCACATGGCCGTCTCCGACATCGAGATGACCGGAAGCATAGGGCTCGATCTCCGGATAGAGTGTCCGCAGGGCCTCCGTCATATCTTCAACCCCTCGGCCGGCCAGACATCCGTATCGTGATCGGGATGCTGGAAGGAAATGATCTGTTCCTGCCGCGCGTAGAAATCCGGGTCCAGATGGACGGGCTTCTCGAAGATCGTCTCCACCCAGGGCAGGCGGTAGGCATGGTTGACCTGGACCTGCGGGGCGAGATCGTCGCGCTCGTCGAAAGCACCGATGGCGATTTCGAGGCCACCCGGATGGCGGTAGGTCATCGGCGTCCCGCAGTTCTTGCAGAAGCCGCGGTCGATGTTGACGGAGGACTGAAAATAGGTCGGCGCGCCGCGCGTCCATTCAAGGCCGTCGTCCGGTGCCGTCACCAGGGCGGAGAAGAAGCTGCCGAACTGCTTCTGGCACATGCGGCAATGACAGATCGACGGCCGGCCGAGCTCGCCGCGAATGCGAAACCGCACCGCGCCGCATTGGCATCCTCCGCTTCTGGTAGCTTCACTCATGGCTCTTCTCCTCCGGCCAGGTTTGGGTGTCGTAATCGGGATGTTGGTGATTGGAGAGCCTGATCGATATAGCTCGATCCGAGCCATCCTCATCCGGTTCCATTGGCAGCACGTCGAGTGCATGGAACCAGGGCATCTTTCCCGTGCGGTTCGATTGCGCGACGGGTTGGACCAGCGCTGGTTCATCCAATGAGCCAAGTGTCACATTGATGGAATCCGTGCCGGGCACATCATAGAACAATGGCGTTCCGCAGGTGCCGCAAAAGCCGCGGCGCACAAGATCCGACGAATGAAACCACGTGGGCACGCCGCGCGTCAGCTCGAAATCGCCGCGTCTGGCGCTGCCCAACGGCAAGGCGTAGTTACCGGATGCTTTCTGACACATGCGGCAATGGCAAAGATGCGGATAGCCGAGCGGGCTGGCGGTACGATAGCGAACCGCGCCGCATTGGCATCCACCGCTATGTCCCGCCGTGATTGTCATTTGCCGCTCTCCGGTGGCCATTGCGCGGTATCGTGATCGGGATGCTGGTACGACACAAGTTCGAGCACGAAGGGCGCTTGCTCGGCATCCTCTTCCGTCCGGTGTCCCGGCAGCAAGTGCAATGTATCGACAAAGCCGATCTTGGCTTCCGTACCGTACTGGATGACGGGCGGCAGTTGCGAGGGATCGTCGAAGGCCCCGGCGGCGACGGCAATGCCATCCGGCGCCTCATAGGTCAGCGGCGTGCCGCAATCCCCGCAGAAACCGCGCTTCACATAATTCGATGATTGGAACAGCTTCCGCTCGCCGCGCGTCCATTGAAGCTCGGCGCCACGCGTCGAGACCAGCGGCGCATAATAGGCGCCGAAGGCCTTCTGACACATGCGGCAATGACAGATCGAGGCATCCTTCAGTTCGCCCCGCACCTGGAAGCGAACCGCGCCGCACTGACAGCCGCCGGTGTGGGCTATACTCACCGCTTGACCTCCCAGCTCGTGGTCCGCTCGCCCGTCGCCGCATCCTTGCCGTCCTTGAGCTGAACACCTCTTGCCGTCAGCTCTTCGCGAAGCTTGTCGGCCTCGGCGAAGTTCTTGGCCTTCAGCAACTCCAGGCGCTGGCGCACCTTGGCATCGATCTCCGTGACGACGGCGTCGTCGACCTCTGCCTTCTTCGGCAGCAGGCCGAGAAGATCGGCGCTGGCCGCGAAGACGGGCAGGAGGCTGGCGTCGGCATTGGCGGCTTGCGCCAGTGCATGCAGCGCCTGAATCGCGGCAACCGTGTTCAGATCATCGCCGAGAGCGGCAAGAACCGTCTGATCCGGTGTCGCATCGCTGACGTCCGCCGCCGGCCATTTGGCAATCAGCCGCTCTGCCTCTTCCAGCCGCTTGACGGAAAAGTCGATCGGCTCGCGATAATGCGTCATCAGCATGGCAAGCCTCAGCACCTCGCCCGGCCATGTCCGGCCGCCGAGCTTGTCCGTCTCGAGCAACTCGTAGATGGTGACGAAATTGCCTTCCGATTTCGACATCTTGCGGCCCTCGACCTGCACGAAGCCGTTGTGCATCCAGACATTCGCCATGGTATGCGTGCCATGCGCGCAACGCGACTGGGCGATCTCGTTTTCATGGTGCGGGAAGATGAGGTCCAGACCGCCGCCATGAATGTCGAAGACGTCGCCGAGATAGCGCCCGCTCATGGCCGAGCATTCGATATGCCAGCCCGGACGGCCGCGGCCCCACGGGCTTTCCCAACCCGGCTCGTTCTCGTCCGACAGCTTCCACAGCACGAAATCGCCCGGGCTCTTCTTGTGGGCGTCGACTGCAACACGGGCGCCCGCCTGCTGCTCGTCGAGATTGCGCTTGGAAAGCTGGCCGTAATCCGCCATCGATTTGGTGTCGAACAGCACTTCGCCGGCGGCGCGATAAGCATGGCCCTTGGCGATCAGCGTCTCGATGATCGCGATCATCTGCGCGATGTTGTCGGTTGCGCGCGGCTGCACCGTCGGCTCCAGGCAGCCGAGTGCCGTGGTATCCTCGCGATACTGCCGCTCGGTTTTTTCCGTCACCAGGCGGATCGCCTCGTTCAGCGGCAGGCCGGGATGGTCGCGCAGCGCGCGCGCGTTGATCTTGTCGTCGACGTCGGTGATGTTGCGGACATAGGTGACATGGCTTTCACCATATAGCTGTCGCAGCAGCCGGAACAGCACGTCGAAGACGATCGCCGGGCGTGCATTGCCGATATGGGCGAAGTCATAGACCGTGGGGCCGCAGACATACATGCGGACGTTGTTGCGGTCGATCGGCTGGAAATCGACCTTTTCGCGCGTCAGCGTGTTGTAGAACTTCAATTGCGGCTCGGCGGCCATGTCACTCTCCCAAGGCATAAATCCGAAAAAATACCGTCACCGGCAGGCCGGACGTTTGTCATCTTGGATTTTGGGAGACGAAAACGGCCAGGCCAGCGAAACGCTAGCGAATAATCTTCCGGCAGATAATGCAGATAACCGTTTTCATGGGCGGCTTTATCGCGCGCCGGAAGAATTTGGTCAAGTAGGGAGAAAGCCTCTCGCGCAGCGGGAGAGGCTGTTTTTTATTCCGGCATCCGGTAGTCGACGAGCTTGTTTTCGCGCACGACGAAAAGCTTGCCGGTTTCGGTGACATCGGGACCGACAAGCGGCAGGATCGCCTGGGCGACCGCGCGAGGGTGCGGCAGCGTATCGGGATCTTCGCCGGGCATGGCCTGGGCGCGCATGGCGGTGCGGGTCGCGCCCGGATCGACGCTGGTGACGCGCAGCGGCGTATTCTCCGCTTCGCCGGCCCAGGTGCGCGCCAGCGCCTCGACGGCGGCCTTGGAGGCGGAATAGGGACCCCAGAAGGGCCGGCAGCGATGGGCGGCGGCCGAAGAGAGGATAACGGCGCGGCCGGCCTCGGAGCGCATCAGCAGCGGCTCGACCGAGCGGATCAACCGCCAGGTGGCTGTCACGTTGATGGTCATCACCTTCTCGAAGACCTTGGCTTCGACATGGCCGATCGGCGAGATCACGCCGAGGACGCCGGCATTGGCAACCAGAATATCGAGCTTGCCCCAGCGTTCGAAGATCGAGGCGCCGAGCGCGTCGATGGCATTCATGTCGGCGAGATCGAAGGGGACGAGCGTCGCTGAGCCGCCGGCCGCCTGGATGGCGTCGTCCAGTTCCTCAAGGCCGCCGACCGTGCGGGCGCAGGCAATCACATGCGCGCCCGCCTTGGCCAGTTCCAGTGCGGTGAAATAGCCGATACCGCGCGATGCGCCTGTGACGAGGGCGATCTTGTCCTTGAGATTGACGCTCATGCTGTCTTGATCCGGATATGTTGCGAAGGGATAGGGGCGGGACGCCCCGTCAACCTTTTTGGGGTCAACCGCTTATGAGGTCAACCGTTGCTGGCGAGAACGGAAAGCTTGCGCACGTTGCTGGTGCTCTCCTTGTCGAGCAGGCGTGTCGGATAATCGCCAGTGAAGTAATGGTCGGTAAACTGCGGCTGCGCATTGTTGCGCGGTTCGCCGCCGACGGCGCGATAAAGCCCGTCGATCGACAGGAATTCCAGCGAATCGGCACCGATATAGTCGCACATGGCTTGCAGGTTGCTGTACTGGTTGGCGAGCAGCTTGTCGGCATCCGGCGTGTCGATGCCGTAGAAGTCCGGATGGAAGATCATCGGGCTGGCGACGCGGATATGCACTTCGCTGGCGCCGGCATCGCGGATCATCTGCACGATTTTCACCGAGGTCGTGCCGCGCACGATGGAATCGTCGACCAGCACGACGCGCTTGCCCTCGATGATGGCGCGGTTGGCCGAATGCTTGAGCTTCACGCCAAAAGCACGGATCTGCTGCGTCGGCTCGATGAAGGTGCGGCCGACGTAGTGATTGCGGATGATGCCGAGTTCGAAGGGAATGCCGCTCGCCTGCGCATAGCCGATGGCTGCGGGCGTGCCGCCATCCGGCACCGGTACGACCACGTCGGCGGCAACGGGCGCTTCCTTGGCAAGATTGATGCCCATGTTCTTGCGGGCAACGTAGACGTTGCGGCCGCCGACGACGGAATCGGGGCGAGCGAAATAGACATATTCGAACAGGCAGAGACGCTCGGGCCGGGAAACCTCGGGTTTGCGGGCGTCGATGGTGATCGAACCGTCCGGCTGGATCTCGCAGATGACGACTTCGCCGTTCTCGACGTCGCGAACATATTTCGCGCCGATGATATCGAGAGCGCAGGTTTCCGAGCAGAAGATCGGCTTGCCGTCGAGTTCGCCCATGACTAGGGGCCGGATGCCGATCGGGTCGCGGGCGGCGATCAGCTTCGTGCGCGTCATGGCGAGCATCGAATAGCCGCCTTCCATCTGCCTGATGGCGTCAATGAAGCGATCGGAAGAGGAGGTCTGCTTGGAGCGGGCAATAAGATGCAGGACGACTTCGGTATCCGAGGTCGACTGACAGATGGCGCCGTCCGCGATCAGCTGCCGGCGCATGGTCAGGCCGTTGGTGAAATTGCCGTTATGGGCAATCGCGATGCCGCCGACTTCAAGCTCCGCAAACAGCGGCTGAACATTGCGCAGGATGGTTTCGCCCGTGGTCGAGTAGCGTACATGGCCGATCGAGCGGTCGCCGGGCAGGCGGGCGAGCGTGGCAGGGTCCGTATAGTGATCGCCGACAAGGCCCATCCGCCGCTCGGAGTGGAAGCGCTGCCCGTCGAAGGAGACGATACCGGCCGCTTCCTGGCCGCGATGCTGCAGGGCGTGGAGGCCGAGCGCCGTTAGCGTCGCCGCGTCCGGATGTCCCAGAATGCCGAAGATGCCGCATTCTTCATGCAGCGTATCGCCGTCGATGTCGTCCTCGAAGGAAACGGAATGGTTCATGGCTGCGGGCCTTTGCTCTCAACGTGGGCGGATCGGGGCGGCGTCACGAGTGACCATTAAAATAGCTGAAAATCCGGCCGGAAAAAATATCGGGCCGGATCTTTCATTGTCACGCCGCTCAAATGGCGATTCTCGGGCGGCAGGTCAAGCCTGTAAACGCACCGTCAATTGTTTGTCTGCGGCGCCGGCGCATCGTCAGACGGCGCGGTATCGTTCGGCGCGGCGTTGTCGCCACCGGTCTGCGGCTGCGTCTGTTGCTGCTGGTTCGGCGCGATCTTGTTGATGATCTCCGGCGGCAGCATGGCCTGGACGTTTTCAGGCAGCGCCGACTTCAGCTTTTCGACCATTGAATCGAGGAAAGGCTTGGACTTGGCATTATTGACCCAGTCCGGACGGGCGGCAGGCGCCACCAGCCAATTCCAGAAAGCCACGACGACCACCATCAGGAGCAGGCCGCGAGCGGCCCCGAACAGGAAGCCGAGGGTCCGGTCAAGCGCGCCGATGCGGCTGTCGATAATGAAATCGGCAATCCGGATGGTGATGAAGGAAATGATGATCAGCGCCAGCAGGAAGATGACGGCGGCAGACGCGATCGTCGCGATCTTGGTGTCGGCCTTGTATTGCAGGGCATAGGGAACGAGCAGCGGATAAAGATAGTAGGCGGCGACTGCCGAGCCGCCCCAGCTGACGATCGAGAGGATTTCGCGCGAAAAGCCGCGAACCATGGCCAGAACGGCGGAGAAGAGAAGAACGCCGATAACAATACCGTCGAAAATCGTAATGGGCATTTATAATCCACTTCAAGACTTGCCGGACCTTATGGTCGGCATCGGCCTCAATCATGAGCCTCTTCTTCGCCAAGAACGGCTGAAGTAAGGCTCAGTCCTCGTCTTCCGCGCGCTTGAGCGCACCCTTCGATCCAGCAATGCGCGCCACCAGATCCGGCAGGCTGTCGATCTCGCTCCAGCGTCCGCCATTGACCTTCGGCAGATCGGCGGAAGCGGCAGGCAGGACAGCCCCGGAAAATCCCAGCTTCTCGGCTTCCTTGAGGCGCTGGGCGGTGTGCGCAACCGGCCGGACGGCGCCCGACAGGCTGACTTCGCCGAAATAGACGCAATCGGCGGGCAGAGCAAGACCGGCCAGGGAGGAAACCAGTGCAGAAGCGACGGCAAGGTCCGCGGCCGGCTCGGAAATACGGTAGCCGCCGGCAATATTGAGGTAAACATCGTGCTGGCCGAGCCTGACGCCGCAATGCGCTTCCAGAACGGCGAGAATCATCGAAAGGCGGGCCGAATCCCAGCCGACGATGGCGCGGCGCGGCGTGCCGAGCGATGTCGGCGCGACCAGCGCCTGCACTTCCACCAGTACCGGGCGCGTACCCTCGATACCGGCAAAGACAGCTGCACCCGGCGACTTTTCGTTGCGTTCTCCAAGGAAGAGTTCAGACGGATTGGGCACATCGCGCAGCCCGGCGTCGGACATTTCGAACACGCCGATCTCGTCGGTCGGGCCGAAGCGGTTCTTCACCGTGCGCAGGATGCGGTAATGATGACCGCGGTCGCCCTCGAAATAGAGGACGGCATCGACCATGTGTTCGACGACGCGCGGTCCGGCGATCTGGCCGTCCTTGGTAACGTGGCCGACCAGCACCATGGCGGCCCCAGTCTGCTTGGCAAAGCGGATCATCGCCTGGACGCCGGTGCGCACCTGCGTGACCGTGCCGGGCGCGGATTCGGCAAGCTCGCTCCAGAGCGTCTGGATAGAATCGATGATGACGAGATCCGGCCGCTTGCCTTCCGAAAGCGTCGCCAGGATATCCTCGACATTGGTTTCGGCCGCGAGCAGCACGTCGGTGTCGGCCGCTTTCAGACGCTGGGCGCGCAGGCGAACCTGCGCCACGGCCTCCTCGCCCGATACGTAAACGATCTTGTGCCCTCGGCGGGCGAGTGCCGCAGCCGCCTGCATCAGCAATGTCGACTTGCCGATGCCGGGATCGCCGCCGACGAGAACCGCCGAGCCGCGCACGAAGCCGCCGCCGGTGGCGCGGTCAAGCTCGGAGATGCCGGTATGGATGCGTGGCGCTTCCTCGATCTCGCCCGAAAGCGATGTGAGCGTGACGGGCTTGCCCTTGCGCGGCGTCTTTGCGGGACCGCCGCCGATCCCGCCCATCGGATCTTCCTCGACGATGGTGTTCCATGCGCCGCAACCGTCGCACTTGCCGGCCCAGCGATTGTGGACCGTGCCGCAGTTCTGGCAGATGAATTGTGTGCGGGCCTTGGCCATCGGATGCTGTTCTCGAGTTCAAATGCGTCGCTTTTCGCAGCGAATCGCGATCGGCTGACAGATAATGTCTTTCCCCGCCTATCAAAACTAATGATTTCCGTATCAATGGCGATCGTGTCAGTTTTTATGCCGGGTTTTTATGGATGATGACGAATGTTTGACTATTCGCTTGCGCACTGGATCGGATTTCTCACCGCCGCGATCCTTCTTAACTTGTCGCCGGGGCCGGATCTCGCCTACATTCTCGGCCATACGATCAGAAGCGGCATCCGCTCCGGCTTCGCGGCGCTGTTCGGAATCTGGACCGGGGCGTGCCTGCATGTGCTGATGGCGGCCGTTGGCCTGTCGGCGATCCTCGCCGCATCTGCGATGGCCTTCTCGGCAATCAAATGGGTTGGCGCCGCCTATCTGATCTGGCTCGGCATCCAGGCGCTGCGCTCCAAGGGCGAGGGGGCATGGATCAAGGAGGCTGGCAACGCTTTGCCCCTCAGCCGCCTCTATCGCCAGGGCATCATGGTTTCGTTGCTCAATCCGAAGATGGCGATCTTCTTTCTGGCCTTCCTGCCGCAATTCGTCGTTGAAGGCGCAGGCCCCGTCTGGGCGCAGCTTATGCTGCATGGCAGCCTGATCATCGTCGTTGCCGCCTTCATCGAGCCGCCGATCATCCTGCTCGGTGGTCGCCTCAGCGAAGCCTTGAGGCGCAATCGCAGCTTCGGCCTATGGCTCGATCGAGGCCTCGGCTCGCTGTTCGTCGCGCTTGGCGTCCGGCTAGCGATCATGGATCGCTAAAGCATCTCAGGAAAATCAGGCTGCGGCTTTCCATCCGGAAAGCCGGGCTATTCCTCAGCCTCTTCCGAGATATACCGGCGCTCGTGCCGCAGCCCCATGCTGGTCAGCATCTCATAGCCGATGGTGCCGGCAGCCTTTGCGGCCTCGTCCACCGGGATGTTGTTGCCGAAGAGTTCGATATAGTCGCCGGCGCGGGCAACGTTGTCAGGCAGGTCGGTGACATCGAAAATGGTGAGGTCCATGGTGATGCGGCCGGCGACCGGCACCTTATGGCCGGCAATGAAGCCATGACCGCCGGCAACGCCGGTCTGGCGCAGAGGCACGCCGCCGCTCGACTGGCTGCGCATGTAGCCGTCGGCATAACCTGCCGAGACGATCGCCAGCCGGCTGTCGCGGGTCAATTGCAGGGCGCGGCCATATCCCACCGTTTCGCCTGCCTTGACCGAACGGGTCTGGATGATCCGCGCTTCCGCCGTCGCGACCGGACGCATCGGATTGGCCATGCCGGGAACCGCCTCGCCGCCATAGGTGGCGATGCCGGGGCGGGTGAGGTCGAAATGATACTCCGATCCGAGAAAAATGCCGGCCGAATTGGCAAGGCTCGCCTCGATGCCTTCGAAGGCAGCGCTGACCTTGCGGAAGGCTTCGAGCTGCTGCCTGTTCATCGCATTGGCGGGATCGTCACCGCAGGCAAGGTGGCTCATCACCAGAACCGGCGCAAAACTCGCCGGGCGGGAGACGTCGTCGGCAAGCGCGATCGCATCGTCCATCGGCAGTCCGAGCCTGTTGAAGCCAGTATCGACCTGCAGCGCGCAGGGATAGTCGCCATAGTCCGATAGTACCGACATCCAGAAGGTCAGCTGCTCTTCCGAGGCAATGACCGGCACGAGGTCGTTCTCGAAGAACCGGCGCTCCAAGCCCGGCCAGATGCCGCTGAGGACGAAGATGCGTGCCTCGGGTGCATAGAGCCGCAAGGTCGCGCCTTCGTCCGCAGTGGCGACGAAGAAGTCGCGAGCGCCGGCGGCATAAAGGGTTTCGCCGACATCCTCGATCCCGAGCCCGTAGGCATCGGCCTTGACGACCGCCGACGTGCGGGCCTTCCCCGAGCGACGGCCCAGGTCGCGCCAGTTTTCGACGAGCGCGCCGAGATCCACGGTCAGCCTTAGGCCGGCGGAAGCGAAAGCATCATCGTCATCGAAGTTGTCTGTCATGGAGCTGCCTGAACAAGGAAATGGCCGGAGGTGATTTGGCTCCGGCCAGAATAATGGTCATTGATGAAAAGAAAAAGTGCCGCGGCGCACAGATGCGCCGCCAAGTTCCTGCCTCAGTGTTCCTCGTACTGAATGAATGAGGAATCGGCGAGGTCCGCAAAGCGCGTGAATTCCGACTGGAAGGCAAGTTTCACCGTGCCCGTCGGTCCGTGACGCTGCTTGGCGATGATGACGTCGGCCGTACCCTTCACACGCTCGAAAAGGGCTTCCCATTCCGCATATTTTGGATCGTTCGGATCGCGCGGCTCCTGGTTCTTGACGTAATATTCCTCGCGGAACACGAAGAGAACCACGTCGGCGTCCTGCTCGATCGAGCCGGATTCGCGAAGGTCGGAGAGCTGCGGCCGCTTGTCGTCGCGGCTTTCGACCGCACGCGACAGCTGCGAGAGCGCGATGATCGGAACATTCAGCTCCTTGCCGAGTGCCTTCAGGCCGGTGGTGATCTGGGTGATTTCCTGGACGCGGTTCTCGTTCGATTTCCCCGAGCCCGTCATCAGCTGAACGTAGTCGACCACCAGCACATCGAGGCCGCGCTGACGCTTCAGACGGCGCGCGCGCGCAGATAGCTGGGCGATCGAGATGCCGCCCGTCTGGTCGATGTAGAGCGGCACCTTCTGCATCATCATCGAGCAGGCCACGAGCTTTTCGAAGTCGGCGTCGTTGATGTCGCCGCGACGGATTTTCGACGAGGAGACTTCCGTCTGCTCGGAGATGATACGGGTGGCGAGCTGTTCGGACGACATTTCCAGCGAGTAGAAGCCGACGACGCCGCCGTTCTTCGCCTTGGTGGTGCCATCGGCCTGCACTTCGCCTTCGAAGGCTGCGGCGATGTTGTAGGCGATGTTGGTGGCAAGAGAGGTCTTGCCCATGCCGGGACGACCGGCAAGGACGATCAAGTCGGAGCGCTGCAGACCGCCCATCTTGCTGTCGAGCGTATGGATGCCCGTGGATATGCCGGAGAGGCCGCCATCGCGCTCCTTGGCGACGGCCGCCATGTCGATCGCAAGCGCCACGGCATCGTTGAACGACTGGAAGCCGCCGTCGTAGCGGCCGTTTTCGGCCAGTTCGAACAGCCGGCGCTCGGTATCCTCGATCTGCGTCTGCGGCGGCATGTCGAGCGGCGCGTCATAGGCGATGTTGACCATGTCCTCGCCGATGGTGATCAGTGCTCGACGCAGCGCCAGATCGTAGATGGCGCGGCCATAATCCTCCGAGTTGATGATCGACACGGCCTCGACGGCAAGACGCGCGAGATATTGTGCAACCGTCATGTCGCCGACCTTTTCGTCGGCCGGCAGGAAGTTCTTGATGGTGACCGGGTCGGCTCGCTTGCCCATGCGGATGATGTCGCCGGCGACCTCGAAGATCTTCCGGTGCAAATGCTCGTGGAAATGGATGGATTTCAGGAAGTCGGAAACGCGGTAGTAGGCATCATTGTTAACGAGGATGGCGCCAAGCAGGGCCTGCTCCGCCTCGATATTGCTGGGCGCTTCGCGATAATGCTGGTCGGCGGCAGCAATGGCGGTGAGCTTGCCCGGAACTTCGTTCATTTTCCATCTCTTCATACTTTAGGGTGTCGACTGGTTTGCGATGATCCGATGTCATGGTCAACCGCGCAAATGGGCGGGCACCCGGAGTGGAGCGAATAGGCCTGGCCTATCAACGTTTTTCCACTCGTCCACAGGGACAGATTTCCGCCACGTAAAAAATCTCTTGTGGCCACTTTGCAACGAAAAGATCGACACACGAATCACATATGCAAACCATTCGTGGGGAATATTTTAGCCGGGTCTTTCGCCGTGTACATCAATTGTTGCGGCTATCATGCTTGAAAAGCCGGGAAAATCCGGGTATTTCCTTTGAATTAGGGTAGGATGCTAATAGTATAAAGTTGTAATAATGCCAGGTGCGCCATCAAGACAAGAACTCTTCGACGACCTTTCTGCGTTCAATCGCAAGCTGAGGGCAACTTTTGATGCGCTCGTTCGCGAACACGGAATGACTCTCTCCCGCGCGAGGGTCTTTCGCAAGCTCTCCCGGCGGGACGGAATCAACCAGAGAGAGCTTGCCGACGAGCTGGAGCTGGAAACGCCGACGCTGGTGCGCATCCTCGATGCCATGGAGGCGCAGAACTTCATCGAGCGTCGCGCCGCCGTGTCGGATCGCCGTGCCAAGCAGATCTTCATGACGGAATCCGGAAAAGTGGTCGCCGCTGAGGTCGAGGCTCTTGCCACCGGTGTCCGCGCGGATATCTTGGAGGGGATTTCGGATGAGGATGTCGGGATGGCGCTAAAGGTGATCCGCGCCATGACCGCCAATCTTCAGAATGTGGGCAAATCATGAGGTAGCGCATGAGCGGCGAGCCAGGCTCGGTCCCCAAAGAGGAAGCCAACGCCGTTCCTGCCGCTCCACCGCCCGTGCCTGGCTGGAAAGTGCCGCTTTATATAGCGGCATCGGTAATGTTCTTTCTGACCCAGGGCCTGGGTCTCAATCTCGCCTTTGCCAATCTCACGCAGATTCAGGGCAGCATCGCCGCGACGACCACCGAATCCGTCTGGCTCTCGGCGGCCTACATGGCGCCGAATGTCAGCCTCGCCATCGCGCTGGTGAAGATCCGCCTGCAATATGGCGTACGTAATTTTGCCGAGGTCAGCATTCTCGGCTTCGTGCTTGCTTCGCTGCTCAATCTCTTCGTTTCCGACCTGCATTCGGCCATCGTCGTCCGTTTTCTCAGCGGCATTGCCGGCGCGCCGCTCTCGACGCTCGGCTTCCTCTATATGCTGGAGGCCTTCGAGCCCGCCAAGAAGCTGACGGTCGGCGTCAGCCTGGCCATGATGAACACGTTGCTTGCCGCTCCGATTACCCGGCTGGTATCGCCCTCGCTGCTGGATTATGGCGAATGGCGTGGCCTCTATACGCTCGAGATGGCGCTGGCGCTTCTGGTCATGCCAATCATCTACCTGCTGCCGCTGACGCCGCCGCCGCGCGTCAAGGTCATCGTTCTGGGTGACATCTTCAGCTATCTGCTGGTTGCGATCGGCTTCGGCTGTCTGGCGGTCGCCTTGTCGGTCGGGCGCCTCTATTGGTGGCTGGAGGTGCCATGGCTTGGCATTGTGCTGGCGGTCAGCATCGCATCCTTGACCCTTGCGATCGTCGTCGATCTGAGGAGATCGACACCGCTCATGGACGTTCGCTGGCTGCTGCGGCCGGAAATCCTCCATCTGACGGCGATCCTTCTGATTTTCCGCTTGATCGCGGCCGAGCAGACCTACGTCGTCATGACCTTTTATCAGAATGCGGTCGGCCTGCTCTACGACCAGCTGGCCATGCTCTATTGGATCATCCTGGCCTTTTCCGTCATCGGCGGGCTCATCTGCACGGTATTCATGAGCTATGGTTTCGGCTGGCAGATCCAGTTCGTGGCGCTGATCCTGATGGGCGTCGGCTGTCTGATGGATTCGCAGGTGACAAACCTGACGCGACCTGAGCAGATGTATCTCAGCCAGGCGCTGGTGGCAGCCGGCGCGGCTCTGTTCCTGCCGCCATCCATGTCGGAGGGTTTCAAGGCGGCGCTCGGCAAGGGGCCACCCTATCTGGTGACCTTCTTCGTCGTTTTCATGTTTACGCAGAGCATAGGCGGCCTCATCGGCTCGGCCTTCTATGGCACGCTCATCATCATCCGCGAAAAGTTTCACTCGGCCGTGCTGACCGAGCGCGTGCTGCTGACCGACCCGCATGTCGCCGAGCGTGTCAGCCAGCTTTCATCCTCCTATGGCAAGGTCATCGGTGACAGCGCGCTCCTGAAGGGAGAGGGGATGGCGCTGCTCGGCGCGCAGGTAAGCCGCGAGGCCAATATGCTTGCCTATGGCGACGCGTTCTTCGTCGCCGCCGTGATCGCCTTCCTTTCGCTTGCCGGCCTGATAGTCCATGTCTTGTTTCGCTTCGTCAGAGCTCGCCTGGCCGAGCATCAGGCGCAGGTCGTGACATCCAACCCATGAGGATATGAAATAGCTCCATGTCGAGGCTCGTTCGCTCCCCAATCGAAGTCATTGCGGTTCTTGCCGGCATAGGCGGCGTCATGCTGGTGCTCTATGCCTGGCATCTGCCGCCGTTCAAAACCTCGGTGGAAACCACCGACGACGCCTACGTCAAAGGTTACGTCACGACGATCAGCCCGCAGGTCAGCGGCTATATTACCGACGTACCGATCAAGGACTACAAGCTCGTCAAGGAAGGTGATGTGCTGGCCCAGATCGACGACCGCATCTACAAGCAGAAGGTGGCGCAGGCGAACGCCACGCTTGCCGGGCAGAAGGCGGCGCTCGCCAATTCGCAGCAGCAGGAGCAGGCCGCCAAGGCCGGCATCGCCTCCAGCCAGGCGCAGATCGACAGCGCCGATGCTGCGCTGAAGCGCGCCCAGCTTGCCGCCGATCGCGTCACGACACTGGTCTCGAGGGGCGTTTCGACGACAAGCGATTCCGAGCAGGCGCAGGCAACGCTGCAGCAGGCGCAGGCGTCAGTCAATCAGGCAAAGGCCGCTCTCGATGTCTCCCAGCAGAATCTGACGACGATCATCGTTAACCGCGCTTCGCTCGAAGCTGGCGTCAGCGGTGCGGAGGCTGCCGTGCAGCTTGCCGATATCGATCTGGACAATACGACGATCAGGGCACCGCAGGACGGCCGCGTCGGCGAAATCGGCGTACGCCTCGGCCAGTATGTGACTCCGGGCACGCAGCTGATGAACCTGGTCCCGAAGGACGTCTGGGTCATCGCCAATTTCAAGGAAACCCAGCTTGACGGCATGAAGCTCGATCAGCCCGCCACGATCTCCGTCGATGCGCTGGGACACCGCGAGATCAAGGGCCGTATCCAGCGCTTTTCTCCGGCGGCAGGCTCCGAATTTGCCGTCATCAAGCCCGACAATGCGACAGGGAATTTCACCAAGGTCGCCCAGCGCCTCGGCGTCAGGATCAAGGTCGAGGATGGGCAGCCGCTCGCCGATCAACTGGCGCCGGGCATGTCCGTTGTCGTTTCGATCGACAAGGATTCCGCTCCGCTTCCGGCCGTCAAGGACAGTGACTGACCGAGAAAGCCGCATTCCTCTTTCAGACGAACAAAATAGGCCTGGGTCGAAAGACCCAGGCCTATTCATTCTCAATTCTGCGAAAGCTTGAAGATCAAGCTTCGTCTTCGGCGTTGCCGTCAGCTTCCGGATCGAAGAAATCTTCCGGACGGAGCGCGTCTTCGTCAACGCCGTAGATGGCGTCAGCGGAGGTGAGGGTTTCGCCCTTGGACTGACGCTCGGCTTCTTCAGCGGAGCGGGCAACGTTGAGCTCGACCTTGATTTCGACTTCCGAGTGAAGCGCGATTGCAACGTCGTGCAGGCCGATGGCCTTGATCGGCGTGTTCAGGTGAACCTGGCTGCGGCCGATGGTGAAGCCTTCCGCGGCGAGGATTTCGACGACGTCACGGGCAGCGACCGAACCGTAGAGCTGGCCGGTTTCGCCTGCCGAGCGAACGACGATGAAGGACTTGCCGGCGAGGACGTCGGCGACCTTCTGGGCTTCGCTCTTGCGCTCGAGGTTGCGGGCTTCGAGCGTTGCGCGCTCGGATTCGAAACGGGCCTTGTTGGCGGCGTTGGCGCGCAGCGCCTTGCCGAGCGGCAGCAGGTAGTTACGGGCAAAGCCGTCGCGAACCTTGACGGTTTCGCCCATCTGGCCAAGCTTGGAGATGCGTTCGAGGAGAATGACTTCCATTTTCGTTGTTCCTTTCGATTTCAGAGTTTCGTGTCTTGTTTGGGTGTGTCGGCATTCTTGTTCGGGGTGAGCGATATCGCCTTGCGGGTATCGTAAAGGCCGAGAACGAGAATGACCAAGAGCGGCAGTGTCAGCAGGAAGGACATCAGGTAGCAGATGATCAGTGCCGGCAGGCGCCAATCCTTGCCGCGCGTCCGGTAGTGCAGCGATGCGAAACCGGAAACGATGAAGCCCGCGCCAAAGGCACCGACCACGGCGGCGGCGATGAGGGCCAGGACGCCGCCGAAGAAAATCACGACGATCGCCGCGAGAAAGATGAAGATCGCATTGCGGTTCATGCGCAGCGCCGAGGGAATGTCCTCGCGCGGGCGCAGATTGTGGCTCGAAGCCGCGACGATGCGGGTCGCCACATAATAGGCAGCCAGCAGCATCATGACCCAGATCATGCCCCAGGCGATCGGGATCATGTAGAGCATCAGCGACTTCGTCTTCGCGATCGCAACCGGATTGAGCTGAAGATCGGGTGACTGCTGGTTCACCGCGGTCATGTAGGCGTCGACGACTTGGCCCACCAGATCGGCACCATAGCCCATGACCGCACCGGCTACGATGATGACGAGGGCAGCGAGGCCGCACAGGTGCAGCATGATATCGGAGAGCGGATACCAGGCCATCAGATCGTCCGGTCCCCCGAGTTCGGAGGCCGGGCGCGCCAGATTGGCGATATGGCTGAGCCATGCCGGGATCAGCGTCAGCAGAACGACGAACAGCCCGAAATAGAACGATTGCGTGATCGTTCCGACGATGCCTGCGGCAATGACGGCGACAATGACCGCCATGTTGCCCCAGCCGAGGCCGACGATCAGGATGGGAAGTGCCGAGAGCGCGCCGAACAAAATGAACAGCAATGGCTGTATCGTCGCGCCGTACACGAGTAGGGCGGCGGTCAGACCGGCGAGCGCGCCGATGCCAAGCTCTTTTGCGTTCAACTTTTTCACGTCGCTGTCCTGCTTCGTATCGAGCAGTTAGAGGATGCTTCCAGCACTCGGGCCAGAAAGCCGTCCCCAACATGGGGTTTCAAGGTTCCGATCCGCGCCCATCGCGAAAGGGAGAAGGGAAGGCATTGCTGCCTTCCCCTGTATTCAGTCTGCGTCAGGCGCTATTAAGCGACGACGTAGGGCAGCAGGCCGAGGAAACGGGCGCGCTTGATCGCCTGGGCGAGTTCGCGCTGCTTCTTCTGGGAAACGGCCGTGATGCGGGAAGGAACGATCTTGCCGCGCTCGGAAATGTAGCGCTGCAGGAGGCGAACGTCCTTGTAGTCGATACGCGGCGCATTGGCGCCCGAGAACGGGCAGGTCTTGCGGCGGCGATGGAACGGACGACGGACCGGTGCGGAGGAAACTTCAGACATACTCAAATCTCCTTATACGCGGTCTTCGCGCGGACGGCGCGGACGATCTTCGCGGTCACCACGATCCGGGCGCGGACCACGATCGCCGAAGCTGCGCTCCGGACGGTCGCCGTCACGACGCGGACGGTCGTCACGGTCGCGCTTCTGCATCATGGCAGACGGGCCTTCTTCGTGCTTTTCAACAGCGATCGTCATGTAACGCAGGACGTCTTCGCTGATGCGCATCTGGCGTTCCATTTCCTGGATCGCAGCGGCCGGAGCATCGATGTCCATCAGGGCGTAGTGAGCCTTGCGGTTCTTCTTGATGCGGTAGGTGAGGGACTTGAGGCCCCAGTTTTCGATACGCCCGACTTTACCGCCGTTAGCTTCGATAACACCCTTGTACTGTTCTACGAGGGCGTCGACCTGCTGTGCGGAAATATCCTGTCGGGCAAGGAATACATGTTCGTAAAGAGCCATGGATAGCTTTGCCTTTCTTGCGTTGGTCTGAACCCGATATTCGGCGGCTAAGCCTCAACGACTGCTCCTGATAGGGATAAACCCAGGCAAGAAAAGCGTTTCCGAGACGGTCGAGAGCGGAGACACGGGAGGCTGGAACGCTTCCGTTCCGAACGATTCCCCTCTCGGAAAACCGGCCCTCCGTTCAGCCACCAGCCAGAAGACCGGGTTGCGAACAGGGCGGCTTATACGGATTTTTCTCGGAAAGGCAAGGGTTGGGGCGAAATTATGCGGTTTTGCCTGCGAACGGCGTCGATGCCCGGGCTAAATTGCGAGCGCCCGCCAGCAGCAGCGTTGCACCCGCCACGCTCTCCAATATGATGAGTAGCGAATGGCGGCAATAGGGATGGCTCATGCGTATTTTTCTCGTTCGGCACGGCGAATCCCTCGGCAATATCGACGACCGCGCTTACCGACAGTTCGGCGATCACAATGTTCCGCTGACCGAATGGGGATATCGGCAGGTGCTGACGGCGGGGCAGGCGATATCAGCGTATCTGAAGGAGCTGCCATCAGCCGAACTGCGCAGGCTGAGCGTCTGGTACTCGCCATTCCTCAGGACGCGGCAGAGCAAGGATGCCCTGCTCGAAATTCTGCCCCCTGAACTGATCGAGGATGTCCGGGAGGATTATCTGCTGCGCGAGCAGGATTTCGGCCTTTTTACCGAAATCTACGATCATGCCGAGCAGAAGCGGAAATTCCCCGACGAATTCGAGAAATGGGCAAGGCTGCGCAACAATAACGGTAAGTTCTACGCGCGTCCGCCGGACGGCGAAAGCCGCGCCGATGTCGCCCAGCGCGTCCGCCTGTTCCTGCAGACCGTTATGCACGATGCCGAAAGCGGCAGAAACAATGTCATTATCGTCGGCCACGGCGTCACCAACCGCGCCTTCGAGATGAACTTCCTGCATCACCCGGTCGATTGGTTCGAACGCTCGGACAATCCGGGGAATGCCGATGTCACCTTGATCGAGGGAAGCAGTCCGGAAGGCTACCGCTCGATCCTGCTGCACAAGTCCACGGACCGGGTGAAGGGACAGGACGAGTTGCGCGAGGCTCATGCTTCCGAATTGGCGATCGCGCCGAAGGCGGAGCTGTAGATCGCTTGCGGCGGTCTGGGTTTCCCTCGCAGCTTTATAAGTCTGTTCCCGCCTATCCCACGGGGCCTGACCTTTTGAACATGCGCTGCGATCATGACTTGTGAAGCGACTGGACCTGTGGAATTCATGGCTTGGCTGACATGGGGGTTGGGCTGTGGGGATACGGAGTAAAGGTTTTGCTTTGGGGGTCGTTGCTTTGGGCTTTGCCCTTCTCGGTCAGGATGCTACGGCAAAATTGAGCTACGACGTTCGAGCCGCGGATGAGGGAATTACTTATATCACGGTGAGCGGCAGCTTCGAAGCCGACGACGATTTGAGCCTATTTCGTGACAAGGCAGTTTCCAGCCATGCTATTTTCGTCGGCTTCGACAGCGGCGGCGGAAATGTATCCAAGGCATTGGAACTCGGCCGGCTGATTAGATCCCTGGGGCTCAGCACCCTCGCTGTACGAAGCGCCGAATGTTCCTCGGCTTGTTCCTTGTCATTTCTCGGTGGAGTAGGCCGTTTTGCCGAACCGGGCTCGATCGGCGTTCACAAATCTTCGTTCAGCGATACAAAAGGAATGGACGTCGAGGCTGCTGTTGCAGCCGTTCAGCGGCAGACCGCCGACGTGATTACCTATATGAACGAGATGGGCGTCGATCCAGGCCTGCTGCAACTCACGCTCAGATACGACAGCAACGATATGCGCTATCTGTCCTCGAGTGAAATGACAGAGTTTCGGGTAACGACTATGTCATACCAGGAGGTTCTGGAATTGGAGGCAAAGTCACCGTCCAGGAAGGCTCCGGCGGCGAATGCTGAAGCGCGCAAGGAAGCACAGCCACTAAGCGAGGATTCGCCGCTTCTGCAAATTCCAATTCCAAGAAACGGCATTGTTCAAGACGACACAGGGGCGGCCCCGCTAAAGACTAGCCGGAACATGAGCGCGAAGACGATTGCCACTTTTCCGAATGGGAGCGAGCTGACGATCGGGAAGAGCATCGGCGACTGGTATCGTGTGTCGATCGGCAAAAAGTCCGGCTATATGCGTCAGACGTCGGTGTGGGTGCGCGAGTTCGAAGAAAATCGCTTTGGCAAACAATATATCCAGATACTTGTCGATCCGTCGTTGAAGACAGCTATACAGTTGGCCAAGGGGGCAAATCCTCCCATGGCGGTCCATTTGACCGTGCAGGGGCGGTATGCTCTTACCGTTAAAGACGCCTACGACAAAAATATCGCTCCGCTGGTATATCAGCACCTTATAGGGAGTAAAAAAATCCCCCTCGGTGCCACTATCACCCACGGCAATAATTACGTCTGCGAAATCTGCTGCGGCGTTTCCGCCGCAACAGCCGAATAAGCGGGCAAACGTGCCCGCTTATTCGCTTTGAAACCTACCGGCAGGCTCCTCACATCGGCATCGGATATTTCCGATGCACCTGCTCGATCTCGGCCAAAGCCTCTGCCGGCAGCGTCACATAAGCGGCAGCCACATCGGTCTCCAGCTGCGCCATCGTCGTCGCACCGATGATGACGGAGGCCATGAATGGCTTGGTGAGGCAGTAGGCGAGCGCCAGTTTCGAGGGATCGATGCCGTATTTGGCGGCGATCTCCAGATAGGCCTTTACCGGCGGTTCCTGCAACGGCTGCAGGCGGCCGCCGATGTCTTGGTTGATCGAGCCGCGCGAGCCGGCCGGGCGGGCGCCGTCAACATATTTGCCGCTGAGGATGCCGCCGGCGAGCGGCGAATAGGCGAGCAGACCGACATCTTCGTGATGCGAAAGCTCGGCCAAATCGAGGTCGAAATGCCGATAGAGCAGGTTGTACTCGTTCTGCGTGGTGGCGACGCGCGGCAGGCCCTTCTGTTCGGCAATCGTCAGATATTTCTGGATACCCCAGGTGGTCTCGTTCGATAGGCCGATGGCGCGGATCTTGCCGGCCTTCACCAGTTCGCCCATCGTCTCCAGGATCTCGGTGATGTCGGCCACAGCCTTCTCGCGATCCTGGTTGAACGGGTTGTAGCGCCAGTTCTGGCGGAAGTGGAAATGGCCGCGCGTCGGCCAATGCACCTGATAGAGATCGATGTAGTCGGTCTTCAACCGCTTCAGGCTGGCGTCGATCGCGGCATTGATATTGGCGGCATCCGGGCCTTGTCCGCCGCGCAGATATTCGCGGCCCGGGCCAGCGACCTTGGTGGCGAGCACGACATCCCCGCGCTTGCCGGTTTTCTCGAACCAGGTGCCAATATACTCCTCCGTGCGGCCTTGGGTCTCCGGTCCCACTGGCGTCGTTGGATACATTTCGGCCGTGTCGAAGAAATTAATGCCTTTATTGACTGCATAGTCCATCTGCTCGTGAGCTTCGGCTTCGCTGTTCTGCGTGCCCCAGGTCATCGTGCCCAGGCAAATCTCAGAAACGGAAATATCGGTGCGGCCTAAATTCTTATATTTCATGGGAAAACCTTGGGGGATGGGAGAAAGCCAAAATGAATGAGGTCGCGCAAACTTAGGCCCGATCTGAGCAAGCGCAAGAAAAAAATCATTGCGCTTCGCAGACGCAAAAGCCTGTGGCGACAGGGCCTGCGCTATTGACTCCGGCGCAAACAATGTCATTGGGAAGCAAAACGACCCCCAAAAGGACGCTTTATAATGACTGTTGCTTTCACATTTCCCGGCCAGGGCAGCCAAGCCGTCGGCATGGGCAAGGACCTTGCCGACAATTTCGCCGAGGCGCGCGCCGTCTTCGAGGAAGTCGATGAAGCGCTCGGTGAAAAGCTCTCCGACATCATCTTCAACGGCCCGGAAGAGACATTGACCCTGACGGCCAACGCACAGCCGGCGCTGATGGCCGTGTCAATGGCCGTCATCCGCGTGCTGCAGGCGCGTGGCCTCGATCTGAAGAGCAAGGTCGCCTATGTCGCCGGCCACTCGCTCGGCGAATATTCCGCGCTCTGTGCCGCCGGCACTTTCTCGCTGGCCGACACGGCGCGCCTCCTGCGCATCCGTGGCAACGCCATGCAGGCGGCAGTGCCCGTCGGCGTCGGCGCCATGGCTGCGATCATCGGGCTCGAGCACGCCGATGTCATCGCGGTCTGCGAAGAAGCGTCCGCGCTGGGCGCCTGCCAGATCGCCAACGACAATGGCGGCGGCCAGATCGTCATCTCCGGCGAGAAGGCCCCGGTCGAAAGGGCGGCGGAGCTTGCGACGGCCAAAGGCGCCAAGCGCGCCATCCTGTTGCCGGTCTCCGCTCCGTTCCATTCCTCGCTGATGGCGCCTGCCGCAGATGCCATGCGCGAGGCGCTTGCCGGCGTCGCCAAGGCCAATCCGGTTGTGCCTGTCATTGCCAACGTCAAGGCTGCTCCGGTCACGGATGCGGACGAAATCGCCAGATTGCTGGTCGAGCAGGTCACCGGTCAGGTGCGCTGGCGCGAGACGGTGGAATGGTTTGCCGCCAACAATGTGACAACATTATATGAAATTGGCGCCGGCAAGGTGTTGACGGGCCTGGCTCGCCGCATCGACAAGTCGGTCAATGGCGTCGCCGTCAACAATGCTGCCGATATCGATACGGCGCTCGGTGCATTGCTCGGCTGATAGATTAAGGAACGAGGGACAAACATGCTTGATTTGACCGGCCGCAAGGCCCTGGTAACCGGCGCATCCGGCGGCATCGGCGAAGAAATTGCCCGGCTCCTGCACAAGCAGGGCGCCATCGTCGGCCTGCACGGCACGCGCGTCGAAAAGCTCGAGACGCTGGCGTCCGAGCTCGGCGATCGCGTCAAGATCTTCCCGGCCAATCTGTCGGACCGCGATGAAGTCAAGGCGCTCGGCGCCAAGGCGGAAGAGGAACTCGGCGGTGTCGATATTCTCGTCAACAATGCGGGTATCACCAAGGACGGTCTGTTCGTTCGCATGAGCGACGAGGACTGGGATGCGGTTCTCGAAGTCAATCTGACGGCGGTCTTCCGCCTGACGCGGGAACTCACCCATCCGATGATGCGCCGCCGCTACGGCCGCATCATCAACATCACCTCCGTCGTCGGCGTGACGGGCAATCCGGGCCAGGCCAACTACTGTGCCTCCAAGGCCGGTATGATCGGCTTCACGAAGTCGCTGGCGCAGGAAATCGCGACCCGCAACGTCACGGTCAACTGCGTTGCTCCGGGCTTCATCGAAAGCGCGATGACGGGCAAGCTGAACGACAAGCAGAAGGAAGCCATCATGGGAGCCATCCCCATGAAGCGCATGGGTACGGGGCAGGAAGTCGCTTCCGCGGTTGCCTATCTCGCCTCTTCGGAAGCCAGCTACGTCACGGGTCAGACGATCCATGTCAACGGCGGTATGGCGATGATCTAAAGGAATTGCTGTTGGGGGGAACTTTCCCGCCAATAGCATGTTGAGCAACCCGGAGCCGGCTATTTTCTGGCTTTGCGACGGACTTAAACCGTGTTAAGCGGGCCATGACTGTGAACAGTCGTCCGGAAAATTCAGGCGGACTGGGCCACATTCAAGGCGCTGGACCGGATCTCAATGCCGGGTTGAACGGGTTTGCCAGCGGCGTCGGAGCAGATGCTGCAGGTTTGAATTAGGGTAGGGATGTCACAAGGCATTCTGATCAGGACATAAAGTCGAGGAAACCGACATGAGCGATATCGCAGAACGCGTAAAGAAAATTGTTGTTGATCATCTTGGCGTTGACGCCGACAAGGTTGTTGAGAGCGCAAGCTTTATCGACGATCTGGGCGCGGACTCGCTCGACACCGTCGAACTGGTCATGGCCTTCGAAGAAGAATTCGGCGTTGAAATCCCGGACGACGCTGCTGACTCGATCCTGACGGTCGGCGACGCGGTAAAGTTCATTGAGAAGGCTCAGGCCTAATCTTCTGCGCTTTTTGACGGGGCGGGCTCACGAGTCCGCCCTATTTCGTCCGGTAAGGCCGGGCGAGGTGTTTTTATACGCATATCATCATAAAAAGACGGGGGTCTGCGGGCGATGAGACGTGTCGTTATCACGGGTACCGGCATGGTATCACCTTTGGGCTGTGGCACGGAGGTGTCCTGGACGCGTTTGCTCGCTGGGCATAATGGCGCACGCCGCGTGACGGAATTCGAGGTCGAGGATCTCCCGGCTAAGATTGCCTGCCGCATTCCTGTTGGCGACGGCAGCGACGGCACCTTCAATGCCGACGATTGGATGGAGCCGAAAGAGCAGCGCAAGGTCGATCCCTTCATCATCTACGGCATGGCGGCTGCCGACATGGCGCTGGCCGATGCACATTGGCACCCCGAAACGGACGAGGATCAGATCGCGACCGGCGTCATGATCGGCTCGGGCATCGGCGGACTAGAAGGCATCGTCGAAGCCGGCTACACGCTGCGTGACAAGGGTCCGCGCCGCATTTCACCTTTCTTCATCCCCGGCCGTCTGATCAATCTCGTATCCGGTCAAGTTTCGATCCGCCACAAGCTACGCGGCCCGAACCACGCGGTCGTCACCGCGTGCTCGACGGGTGCGCACGCCATCGGCGACGCGGCTCGCCTGATCATGCTCGGCGATGCCGACGTCATGGTGGCCGGCGGCGCCGAAGCGCCTGTCTGCCGTATCTCGCTTGCCGGTTTTGCCGCTTGCAAGGCGCTGTCGACGGACTTCAACGATACGCCGCTGAAGGCCTCGCGGCCCTATGATCGCGATCGCGATGGTTTCGTCATGGGCGAGGGTGCCGGTGTGGTCGTTCTCGAGGAACTGGAACATGCCAAGGCGCGCGGCGCCAAGATCTACGCCGAAGTCGTGGGCTACGGCCTCTCGGGCGATGCCCATCACATCACCGCTCCGTCCGAGGACGGCGAAGGCGCATTCCGCTGCATGACCTCGGCTTTGAAGCGTGCCGGCCTGACCTCGGCCGATATCGATTATATCAACGCCCACGGTACATCGACCATGGCCGACACGATCGAGCTTGGCGCTGTCGAGCGGCTGGTCGGAGATGCCGCGTCGAAGATTTCCATGTCGTCCACCAAGTCGGCGACCGGCCATCTTCTCGGGGCCGCCGGCGCCATCGAGGCGATCTTCGCCACGCTCGCCATTCGAGACAATATTGCCCCGCCGACCCTCAACCTGGACAATCCGGAGCGCGAGACCGCCATCGATCTCGTTCCGCACAAGGCCCGCAAGCGCGAAATCAATGTGGCGCTGTCGAACTCCTTCGGCTTCGGCGGTACGAATGCGTCGCTTGTCCTGCGTCGCTATGAGGCTTAATAACAACGCGTAACTGTTGGGGCGGGGTGCCTTTCGGCAATCCCGCCCGCATCCTTGATTGTTGCTGCACCTTCGTCTTTCTCGGGAATGCGGTGTGGAAACGCCTGATCAGTCGAAGTCGGAGCTTAGAGTTCCGCCTTGTCTTCTGAACCTGCTTTTTGCCGCATTGCTTGGCCAAAGAGCAGGCAATCATAAAAGGGAAGGGATTGCCGGTGAGCGATACGAACCAGAACAACGGAACTCCGAACGGGCAGAAAGGGCCGATTATCCCGAAATCAGCCAATGAAGCCTTGCGTCCGGAGCGTGTTCCGGACCCGCCGAAGCGTTCGCGCAAAGCCCGCAGCCAAATGGTCATCTTCCTGAATTTCCTGATGACGCTGGCGGTGTTTGTCGCCGTTGCGGCTGTCGGTGGCGCCTATTATGCGTTTTCGATCTACCAGGGGCAGGGTCCGCTGACGACCAACACCAATTTCATCGTGCGCAACGGTGCCGGTCTCAGCGAGATCGCCAATCGCCTCGAAACCAATAACATCATCACCGATCAGCGCATTTTCCGCTGGCTGACCGCGACCTATCTGCATGACGGGGAAACGCTTCGCGCCGGCGAATACGAGATCAAGGCCGGCGCCTCCATGAAGGACATCATGGAACTGCTGAAGTCCGGCAAGTCGATCCTTTATTCTGTCACGCTGCCGGAGGGGCTGACCGTGCGGCAGATGTTCAACAAGCTGCAGGCCGATCCCGTGCTGGAAGGCGACCTGCCTTCGGCCCTGCCGCCGGAAGGCAGCCTGAGGCCGGACACCTATAAGTTCACGCGCGGCACCAAGCGCACCGAGATCGTTCAGCAGATGGCGGCAGCGCAGACGAAGCTGGTCGAGCAGATCTGGGACAAGCGTGACTCGAGCGTGCAGCTGGCCAACAAGCAGGATTTCATCACGCTGGCCTCGATCGTCGAGAAGGAAACGGGCCTTGCCGACGAGCGTGCCCATGTCGCCTCCGTCTTCCTGAACCGCCTCGGCAAGGGTATGCGCCTGCAGTCCGATCCGACGGTCATCTATGGGCTTTTCGGTGGCGAAGGAAAGCCGTCCGATCGTCCGATCTATCAGTCCGATCTGAAGAAGGACACGCCGTATAACACCTATCTCATCAAGGGCTTGCCGCCGACGCCGATCGCAAATCCGGGCAAGGATGCGCTTGAGGCCGTCGCCAACCCCTGGAAGACGCAGGACCTTTATTTTGTGGCTGACGGCACCGGTGGGCATGTCTTCGCAGCGACGCTGGACGAGCACAATGCCAATGTCAGACGCTGGCGCAAGCTGGTCGCCGAAAAGGGCGAAGATCCAAGCGCCATTGCCGTGGACGGTCAGCCCGACGACGCAGCCGTAGCTCCCGGCTCAGGCGCGCAACAGAAGAAGAAGACCAACTGATCCTGACCGCGTCGTGGCATACTTCGGGAGCCCGGCGCGGATTCTCTTTACATTGATCCATAATCCGAGGATTTTCGTCGGACTGGGGATAGGAATTATCGGAGGCTTGCATGGCATTGCAGTCCATGACCGGTTTCGCCCGGCGTGAGGGAACGAGTGGTCGTGGCCGCTGGGCATGGGAGCTGCGCTCGGTAAACGGCAAGGGGCTGGACATCCGCCTACGCCTGCCGCCGGGCCTCGAGCGCCTCGAGGCAGATGTCCGCAAGTCGATCGCGGATCGTCTCTCACGCGGCAACCTGCAGGTCAGTCTGTCGCTGTCAGTCGAAGAAAGCCGCGTCGAGGTGGTCGTGAATCAGGATGCGCTGGCGGCCGTCCTGGCATTGCGCGATCAGTTGGCTGGTATTGTCGATCCCGCCCCGTTGAAGCTGGAAAGCCTGATGGCCGTGCGCGGTCTCGTGGAGTTCAGGGAGGCCGAGGAAGACGAAGCGGCGGTTGCCGCCCGTGATGCCGATATCATGGCCGGTCTTGAGGCGGCACTCGGCGATCTCCGCGATATGCGCAGTCGAGAAGGTGACGCGCTCGGCAAGGTGCTGCTCGGGCAGGTCGCAACCATCGAGGGGCTGACATCAACTGTCGAGCGCGACCCTTCCCGTTCGCCGCAGGAAATTGCTGCAAGGCTGGCGACGCAGGTATCGATGCTCCTGGGCGGCTCATCAGGTCTTGATCGCGACCGATTACATGCCGAAGCCGCTCTGCTCGCCACCAAGGCCGATCTGCGCGAGGAGATCGATCGCCTGAAGGCACACGTGGCGGCTGCGCGCGATCTCATCTCCAAGGGTGGCCCTGTCGGTCGCAAGCTCGATTTTCTTGCACAGGAATTTAACCGGGAGTCGAATACTATCTGTTCGAAGTCGAATGCCGCGGCCGTGACCGCCGCCGGCATAGAGCTGAAGGTAGTCATCGACCAGTTCCGCGAACAGGTCCAGAATTTGGAGTAGGCCATGAAGCCGGCGACATCCACATCCATTCCGATCGCCCGCCGGGGGCTGATGCTTGCCATCTCCTCTCCGTCAGGCGCGGGCAAGTCCACGATCGCGCGCACGCTGCTCGATAAGGACAAGCAGGTGAGCCTCTCCGTCAGCGTCACGACCCGGCAGCGCCGGCCGAGCGAAATCGAAGGCGTGCACTATCATTTCGTCTCGCAGCGCGAATTCGAGCGCCTTCGCGATTCCGACTCCTTGCTCGAATGGGCTGAGGTACACGGCAATTTCTACGGCACGCCGCGCGAGCCCGTTGAGACGGCGATGGCGGAAGGGCGCGACATGCTGTTCGACATCGACTGGCAGGGCGCTCAGCAGCTGCAGGAGAAGATGCCGGCCGATGTCGTTTCCATCTTCGTGCTGCCGCCGACCATGACCGAGCTTCAGTCACGGCTGCATCGCCGTGCAGAAGATTCAGAAGAGGTCATCGCAATGCGTCTCGCCAATTCAAGGGCCGAGATCGCTCACTGGCGCGAATATGACTATGTCATCGTCAACGACGACCTGAATGTCGCCTTCGACGCCGTCCAGTCGATCGTCAAGGCCGAACGCCTGCGCCGCGATCGGCGGCACGGCATGTTCGATTTCGTCCGGGACTTGCTGGAAGAGACGCCGCAACTCTGAGCTTACAAACGGGGCTCAGAGCTTATAGGCAGTTTGCCAATCGGCAGAACTCTTCCACCGAAAGCGTTTCGGCGCGGCGCTGTGGATCGATATCCGCCTTCAGCAAAAGCGCCTCGCCGCCAATCGGCTTCAGGCTCTGCCTCAGCATCTTGCGGCGCTGGCCGAAGGCGGCCTGAGTCACCTTCTCCAGCTTGTCGACGGCACAGGGGATGGGGTTTTCATTCGGTATCAAATGCACCACCGTCGACGTCACTTTTGGTGGCGGCGTGAAGGCCTGCGGGGATATGTCGAAGGCCATGTGAGCTTCGGTCCGCCAGCCACAGAGCACGCCGAGACGGCCGTAATGATCGTCATCCTCCTGCGCCACGATCCGCTGGCCGACTTCCTTCTGGAACATCAGCGTCAGGGACTGCCAGAAGGGCGGCCAGTGTGCCGGCAGCAGCCAGTTCACCAGAAGCTGTGTCCCGACGTTATAGGGCAGGTTGGCGATGATCTTGACCGGCCCTTGCGGGGCAAGTGACGCGAAATCCGTCTTCAGTGCATCGCCCTCAATCACCTCAAGCCGGCCGGGATAGTGGTCGGCGATTTCCGCCAGCGCAGGCAGGCAGCGCGCATCGCGCTCGACGGCGATGACCTTGGCTGCGCCAAGCGCCAGGATGGCGCGCGTGAGGCCGCCCGGTCCGGGCCCGACTTCGAAGACGGTGACGCCCTCGAGCGATCCGGCTGTGCGTGCAACCTTCTGGGTGAGGTTGAGGTCGAGAAGAAAATTCTGGCCGAGCGCCTTGCGCGCATCAAGCCCATGACGCTGGATCACATCGCGAAGGGGCGGCAAGCCGTCAAGAGCGGGCATCAGCGATCGCTTCCGATCTTGCCGCTGATTTCGCTTGCCAGCCTGAGGGCGGCCACGAGGCTGTCTTCCTTCGCAATGCCTTTGCCGGCGATGCCGAACGCCGTCCCGTGATCGGGTGAGGTGCGTACAAAGGGTAAGCCGAGCGTGACATTGACGGAATCGTCGAAGCCGAGCGCCTTGGCCGGGATCAGGGCCTGATCGTGGTACATGCAGATGGCGACATCGTAACGGCGGCGGGCTTCCTCATGGAACATGGTGTCGGCAGGCAGAGGGCCGAACGCGTCGATCCCCTCGCTGCGAAGCGTATCGATCGCAGGCCGGACGATCTCGTCGTCCTCCTTGCCGAGCGCGCCATTCTCCCCGGCATGCGGGTTGAGACCGGCAACCGCGAGGCGCGGCTTGGAAATGCCGAAGCGGTTCCGCAGGTCATGATCGGTGATCCGGCAAGTCTCGGCGATCAGATCGGAGGTCAAAGCCTCGGGCACGTCTTTCAGTGGGATATGGATAGTGACCGGGATGGCGCGGAGCTTCGGACCAGCGAGAAGCATGACCGGCATGACCGGCTTACCCGTCGCGCGCATCGCAAGATCCGCCAGGAATTCCGTATGGCCGGGAAAGCCGAAGCCTGCATCGTAGAGCACCGATTTTGCGATCGGATTCGTGACGACGGCGGATGTCTGGCCGCCCATGCTGAGGGAAACGGCCATTTCGATGGCGGCAATCGTGCCCTTGGCGGTCGCCACATGCGGTTTGCCGGCAACGACATCCATTCCCGCTTCGATCTGCAGGATCGGTAACGCGTCAGGAAAAATATCGCAGGCATTTGCCGGGTCGGCGATTGCGAGCGGTACGGCCAGGTCAAGCTCGGAAGCCCGTGCCTTGAGCACTGCGGCATTGCCAAGAAAGAGGAAGGGCGGAAGATCCAGCTCGCCGCGGCGAAGCCAGGCGGCGAGCGTGATGTCGGGACCTATGCCGGCCGGGTCCCCCTGCGTAAGAGCAAGGGGGAGGGAAACGCGCGATGGCATCGTCAATCAGCGATAGACGATCTGCGCCTTGGAGCGCAGTTCATCCATGTATTTCTTATCGTTGGCACTGACGCCGTCCGGCGTGGTCTTGCCGAGATCCTCGGCACGGAATACGGCAGCCGCAGCAACGTCGTCGTTCACCTGACGCTGCGAGCAAATGGCGATATATTCGACGCCGCGATCGGTGACGACCGGAGTGGTCGTATTGCCGGAAGCCTTCTCCAGCAGCGGCTTCCACATTTCCGGAACTTCGGGCGCAAGCACGCGGCCGAGATCCTGAACAGAGACGTCACGCATGGTCGCCGCAAAGACCTTTGCTTGATCGCAGCCGGGGAACTTGGCCCGCGAGGCCTCGGCTTCCGCCTTGCGCGCATTCAGGATCGCGTTCCTCTTTGCCGTCGGGACGACGAAGACGATCTGCTTCAGGAAGTATTCCGTCGTGACCGGCTTGGTCTTGTTCTCCGTCATACGCGTCACGAGATCGTCGTTCGACATCCGGCTTCTGGCGCCGAAGCGCGCATTGACGATGCGCGGCCAGCTCATGGAAACGGCGATATAGGACTTGAAGTGGTCGACGGTGACGCCGGTCTTGTCGAGAATCTGACCTAGCTGTGCCGGCGTCATCTTGTTGCTGGCGGCGAAACGGGCAAAAGCGGCATCGACATCCGTCGTCGAAACGGACATGCGCAGGCGGGAGATTTCCGCGCGCTTCAGGGTTTCATCGACAAGCTGATCCTTGGCGAGCTTGTTCAGATCGCCTTTCTGACGCTGCAACTTGAGGAAGGCGACGCGCTTTGCAATGTCGCCGGATGTGATCACCTGGCTATTGACGAGGACCTTCACTTCGCTTGCTGCGAAAGCAACGTCGCTGCTCGGCACGGCGAAACTTGCCATAACCAAAGCTGCTGCTCCGAATAGCAGAGCGCGCATCGGTGTCTTTCCAGAAAACATCAACTACCCCTTCCCAAAGGTATTTCCTGCCAGCATTGCGCCGTATTGGCATGTCTGTCGCGCAATACGGCAACTTTGCGCCACATGTCTACATCAAGCGCGATGAATTGCAAAATCCTTGCGGCGAAACAATGACGTCGGCCATGGCAAACCTGCATCGACGCAAAAGAGCCGGCGGTGAAGCCGGCTCCGTGCAGTTTCGATTTCTATCAGAACGTTGCGTCCTGGCCGTTGCCAAGGTTGACGTCGCCGAGTGTGCGGAAGGTGATGCGAGCGCCGACCGACCAACTGCTTGCCGAATTGTCGAATGTATCTTTCTTGTCGAGGAAGGACACGGTGAAGATCGTGCATTCGTCCTCGTAGGAAAGCCCAACGCCCTGGCGAGTCACTTGATTGTTGTTGAGATCGTAGCTGACCGTACCGAAGACCGACCAGTATTCCTTGAACTTGACCTGCGCACGCGACTGGATTTCGTCCTGGTTGGACGTGAAGCCGTATTGCGGCTGGGCGGCAATATGGGTGTAGATCAAGGACGTTTGGAAGACATCGTTAGAGAAGCCCACGGATGTATCGCCGCGCTTGAAATCGAAATTCTTCTCGTCGAAGCGATAGGATGTCGATAGCGAGATCCCTTGCGGAGTCGTCAGACCGAACATGGTAACATAGTCGGAACGGGTCGTTTCAAGCCCCGAATCCGAACCGACGCCGGCCAGGTCGGTCGTCGCGAAGGAGTTCCGTCCAGCGAGCTGGTAGGATTGACCGAAAATGTGCTGCAGCTTGTAACCATTGTCGAAGCTGCCGGTGTAGCGCCATCCCACATTCGCTCGCGTGCCGCCTTCGATGCGGTCGAAGCCGGAGAACTTGTCACGATCGAACAGGGTGGTCGCATCGAAAACCAGGCTCTGAGCGTCCTCGTTCGGCAAGCGTCCGCCAAGCTGCTCGTCCGGTCTCACATAGATCTGTGCTATCGGCTCGAACACATGCGTGCTGTTGCTTGTCGTGATGAGGAAAGGATACTTGGCTTCCAGACCGAGCGTGGCCATGCCGCGCGTGGCATAGTCACTGTTGTCGTAGTTGCCGGAGTAGGTGCCGGCCGCGGGCCCATTCATGTCCAGGCCATAGACGTCACCACGAAGTGCCGCCAACGGTGTCAGCACCAGGCCTTGATCCGTGGTGAAGGTCCGTTGCCACTGCAGCTCGCTGCTCAGACGCGTATAATCGCCGGAAAGACCGAGATAACGGTCGTTCAGATTGGGATTGCCAAGATCATTCGTCGCGTCGAGCACGGATGTCCTGTCACGCGACAGATGCGTGAAATTCATCGTTGCCGACAGTTCGCCGCCATAGACCGATTTCGGATCGACATAATGATAGTCGATGCTCGGATAGACATATGCCTGCTGCTTCTGCGCGGTAGCACTATTGTCCGTGTCCTGCACGTTATAGTAGAACGCACGCATATCGAAGAAATTGCGATTTCCGATACCGGTCAGATAGGCTTGGTTTGTGTGGGTACTCTGGTTCAACCCGTTCAAGCCATAGGTGCGCGAGAAGTTGTTGTCACTCTGCGCCATGACGTCCCAGCCGAAGGTCCAGCGAGGATTGATCCTGAAATCCGCCTTGGAGTTGATCATGCCGCGAGTTTTGTGTTCGGCATCGGTCGTACCAGCCGTGAAGGAATCCGGACTCATCTGATTGATGCCGGCGACACGCAGAACATGCGTACCGTTTTCAAAGCGCTGGCGGAATTCACCCTGAAGCAACAGGCCTTGGTTTGTATAGCCGGTTGCGGTGACCGTCGCATCCATGCTCGGCGAAATGACGTAATAGTAAGGAACTGTTACACCGACGCCAAGATTCTGAGAAACGCTCATCGACGGGAACAGAAAGCCCGACTTGCGCTTGACCGTGTTGTCGGGAACCGTAATCCACGGCACATAGGCGATCGGCAGCCCGAACAACTCGAAACGAGCGTGCTCGAGGCGAATAGTGTGAGTCACGCCGTTCTGGACGACACGCTGGGCCTTGACCTGCCACAGCGGCGCGCGGCCCTGTTCGGAACAGGCCATACAAGCCGTATAGACGCCCTTCGTCAGAATCATCTGCGTGCCGCCGACCCGCTCGCCCTTTTCGGCGACCATACGGGTATTGTCGGGCATTTCGATGCGCAGGGCATTCACGAAGCCGTCAGAGAAGCTGTCGGTGACGTCCATTTTGTCACCGTACATGCGATTACCGTCAGGGGTGATCAGCTCGACATTGCCGAGAGCCGTCATCCGCCCGGACTTCTGGTTGTATTCGACCTTCTGGGCGACCATCCTGTAGCCGCCATAGTTGATCTGGACCGCACCGCTTGCGGTGACGATCTGCGTATCCTTGTTGTAGACCAGTTCGTTGGACGACAGGACTAGCTTTGCACCTTCCGGCACCTTCACCTTGATAGGGGAGGCGGCAGTGCCGGCGCTGCCATTGTTATTGCTGGCATTATTAGTGTTCGCCTGGGCGTAAACGACGACCGGGCTCATAATATATGCACACGCGGCCGTGCCCGTAACGAGGGCAGCCACAAACCTACTGATACTCTTGCGGTTGCCTGCCGCCACTTAGCCGTCCTCCTGATGAAGCAGGATCGTTGCCCCGAATGCCAATGCGACGATCACGGGTATCCATGTCGCCACATAGGGAGGAACCACTCCGCTGCTCCCGAATGCCTTTACAAGCACGGTGACAACATAAAGCACGAAGCCGGAGAGGATTCCACCCAGAATCACAGAGCGCGATTGATTGAATCTGCTGAACTTTAGGGACACAGTTGCTGCGATTAGTGTCATCGCCACAAGAAGGAATGGTTGTGACAGAAGCGAATGAAACTGTGTCTCAAGTGCGTTGGTCGATATGCCGAAGTCGCGCGCGACCTTTATTCGATTAGAAAGATCATAAAAAGCAATGGTTTCCGGTTGAGCCAAACGTTGCGAGACGAAATCTTGTTTCAGATTCGTACGGACTTGTACCGAACTCTTATGGTCAGGAATTTCTCCCGGCCGCCGTTCGACGACATTGTTAAGAAGCCAGTAACCATCTTCCAACTTTGCCGAGTCGGCATCCTGTCGCAGGACGATATTTCCCTGTGAATCGAAGTGGATAAACACGACACCCGTCAGCGTCGTTCCATTGTTCAGAATGGCTTTGGCACCGATGATCGTATCGTCATTTCCGTTCGACTGGCGTAGCCACGGAATCGAAAGTGTGTTGCGGTAGGACGGGTCGCCGCGCAGGTCGGCCTCGAGCGCTTCGGCGTGTCGCTGGCCCGATGCCGCTATCGGATTGAGCGCAAGCATGGTCAGCAGCCCGACGCAGAATGCACCCATCAGGAAGGGCATCATGAACTGCCAGACGGAGATGCCGGCGGCGCGTGCGATGACCAGCTCGCGGCGTCGATTTAGGGCTATCAGTACCGTCATGCCTACGAAGAGCGCGATGAACGGCACCGTCTGTTGCAGGATGAACGGCAGCCTGACCGCCGTCATCAGCAGGCCGATGGAGACGGTATAACCGGGCAGGCCCGCAAGCCGCCCCGCGGTTTCACTGAAATCGACGAGGTAGACGATCGAGATGACGCCGAGGAAGAACCAGAACGTCGTCACGATGTAGCGCACGAAGAAATAACGCCCGAGCGTACCGAAAATCATGCGCCGCCCCCGTTCGACCCGCCCGGCGCGGTCGGCATGCGGTCCTGAACTCTTTGACGCCAGTTGCTGAGGCGGTTGCGGAGTGAGACGGGCATCGTCATCTTTCGGCTTCGCAACAGCAGCGCGATCGCGATGACTGCCGCGGTGATGTTGATCCCGTAGAGAACGCCGATGAATCTGCCTGAATTGTCGATCTGGTTGGCAGCGTAGAAATCCGCCCAGCGCAGAGCAAAGGATAAGGTCAGCGCTGATACCATCGGATGCAGCCGTGCTTCGCGATGAGATCGCGCATCACCCGCGATGACAAGCGATATGAGAGCAAAGATCGCGGGCAGTGCCCAGTCGTTGAGACGACGGTGCAACTCGGCCCGGTAATCGCCAGGTCTTTGCTTGTAGTCCGGATCGTTTGTATCCGGATTGAACAGGAAGCCGAGGCTGCGATCGCTGGCGCGCGCATTTGGCTGGCCGCGGCTCTGTGTCATGTCGGACAGGTCGAAGGAGTAAGAATCGAACTTGATGACCGAGACGGTGCCATCAGGCGTCTTGCGATGAACCTCGCCGTCCTTCATCAGCAGCGACGTGCCGCTCGGATCGACGGCGCCTTCCTTCGCATAATAGATGAGATCGAAGGCCGGATCGCGGGAATCGACCACGAACAGTCCCTTGAGGATTCGACCCGACATGCGCTGTGAGATCTGGACATAGAGCCCGTCTTCGATACGTCGGAAGTTCTTCTCTTCGATCACCGTCGAAAGAAGGTCGGCATAGGCCTCGGCCACCATCTGGCGAGCGGCGACGCGCGCCCTGGGCTCGACCACATTGTCCACAAAGAAGGAGAATGCGCTGATCGCGATGGCAAGAATCATGATCGGGCGGATAATGATGCTGCGCTTGGCGCCGGCGGCCTCCATCACGGTCAGCTCGGAATCGCTGTTCATCGCGGTCAGGGTCTGCGTGATGCCGATAACGAGCGCAAAGGGCAGAACGATCGGAATGATCGTCGGAAGAATGAGCGTCGCGAGCTTCGCGAACGAGCCCATCGACTGGCCGCTATCCGTCACGAGATTGATGCGCTGCAGGACCTGTGTGGTCCAGATAATGGCGAGCACTGGCAGCAGGGCTACCAGGAACATCATACCGACACGCCGTACGATATATGTTTCGAATAACTTCATGCCGGCCCTTAAACGCAACAGCCGCCGGGCGAGCCGACAGAGATTCACCCTCCTCTACGCTGTTTAAGTTTTTTTGGCGACAACCAACTCGAAAAAAATCGTTAATTTTCTGAGATTCTTCTGCCGTGTGTCGTTTGAGATAATGCCAGCAGAGCGGCGAATATGACGAGCGAGGAGAGCCAGCCGAGGACGGCATCGGAGAGATAATGTCCGCCAAAGGCTACCCTAAGCGCGGGAATCAGCAGGGAAACGGCAGCGATCGGAAGGGCGGCCGCCGATCGAAGCGGTTGCGGGATGAGGAAGATCAGGCAGAATAGCCAGCCAGCCGCCGCGGCTTCGCCCGAGATGAACGAGCAGTTGCTGACACATTTGCCGGCGAAGGACCCGGCATGCACGAAATCGAGCGTGCCGCCAAACAAATCCGTCTGCCGCGGGCGCGGGCGACCCGAGAAGGCTTTCAGCCAAAGATTGACGACAAGAACCGGGCCGAGCAGCAACGAGCCGAGCGCAATCTTGAGGTTACGCGCCCGGAGCCGATTGAAGGTCGCTCCGTGATGCTGCCAGCACTGGAGCAGCATCCAGACGAGAATGGCCGCTATGATATAGGGGAGTTGGAAGAATATCTCACGAAGCATTTGCATATGCGTGTCGGAGCTGTAGGGAAAAAAGCCGCATATCTGGTCGGGGCGGGCGCTTGCCAGGCAGTCTCGCTGTTGAAAAAACAGGTTCGCGACGACGAGGTCGATCTGTGGAAAAGTCGAAAAGAGACCAAGAAGAGCCCACCAGAGACAGAAGAGGGCGATGAAGGCATCGCCTGCGGTGCGCGGACGCAAAGTTTCCGGGAAGCGATCTTCGCGATCGCGGCTGTTGAAATCTATGATCAAGGCGGCTTTCCGACAAGAATTGTGCCGCCTAAAGCGGCTAAAACACCATCGCGAACAGCCTAACCGCGCTAAATGACAGGGATTTGAAGATGGCAGGCGGCTTGCGGGGCGAATGCTGCGCCGGAAGCTTGTATTCCTTAGCAAGACCTTGAATGATGGTTGTGCAAAGTTTTCGCACTACGACGCATATTTATCGGAGCAGAAATGTCTGTGAAATTCGAGATTTCCTTCACCAAGTCGGCTCGCCTCAACGGCGGTCTGGCCATTCTCCTGAAGAGCACGGACAGTGAGCTGCCGGCCGGTGCCGAGAGCGCCGATCCGGCGAATGTTTTCGCCAAGGCGGCGCCCGTCTCCGGTTTCAAGAGCAAACTATTGACTGCCCTGGACATCATCGCTCCAGAGGCAGCGTCCGTCGACCGCATCATCGTCATCGGTGCCGGCAAGGCCAAGGACCTGACCGCCCATGACTGGCTGAAGCTTGGGGGCGCTGCCGCGGCAAAAATCCGCAACACGGAGAAGGTCACGATCTTCCTCGATGCGCCGAACGTTGATGTCGGCGCCAAGGAAGCTGCCGATTTCGCCTTGGGTATGCTCCTGCGCGCCTACAGTTTCGATACCTACAAGACGAAGAAGGGGGATGACGACGAAAAGGGCGCCTCCCGCAAGGCTGTGAAGGTGGCGATTGTCACCCAGGAGGCGGCGGCCACCAAGAAGCTTTACGCGACCTCCGAGGCGGTGGCCGGCGGTGTGATTCTTGCGCGCGATCTCGTCAACGAACCGCCGAATGTTCTCGGCCCCGTGGAGTTCGCAGCCAAGGCCAAGGAGCTGGAAAAGCTCGGCGTGGAAATCGAGATCCTGACAGAGCGCGAAATGCGCCGGCTTGGCATGGGCGCTTTGCTCGGGGTCGCGCAGGGCTCGGCCAGGCCGCCGAGGCTGGTGGTGATGCAATGGAAGGGCGGCAAGACGAAGGACAAGCCGGTCGCCTTCATCGGCAAGGGCGTCGTCTTCGACACCGGCGGCATCTCCATCAAGCCGGCTGCCGGCATGGAGGAAATGAAGGGCGACATGGGCGGCGCGGCCGCCGTCACCGGTCTCATGCATACGCTTGCCGCACGCGAAGCCAAGGTCAACGCCATCGGCGTCATCGGTCTTGTGGAAAACATGCCGGACGGCAATGCGCAGCGCCCGGGCGATATCGTCACCTCCATGTCCGGCCAGACGATCGAGATCATCAATACCGATGCCGAGGGCCGGCTCGTCCTCTGCGATGCGCTCTGGTACACGAACGACCGCTTCAAGCCGCAGTTCATGATCAATCTGGCGACGCTCACCGGCGCCATCCTCGTTGCGCTTGGCAACCTGCAGGCCGGTTTGTTTTGCAATGACGACAAGCTCGCCGGCGAACTGACCACAGCGGGTCTTACGACCGACGAGCGCCTGTGGCGCATGCCGCTCGGCAAGGATTACGACAAGATGATCGACAGCAAGTTTGCCGATATGAAGAATACCGGCGGGCGCCATGCCGGTTCGATCACCGCTGCCCAGTTCTTGAAGCGTTTCGTCGGAGAGACGCCGTGGGCGCATTTGGATATCGCCGGCACGGCCATGGGCTCGGTTCAGGACGAAATCAATCAGTCTTGGGGTTCGGGCTTCGGCGTACGCCTGCTCGACGAACTTGTCCGCACCAATTACGAATCGTGACCGGTCGTGCTTTGTGAGATAGAAGGGGCGCCATGACCGACGTTCTCTTCTATCACCTGACGGAATCGAAGCTGGAAGACGCCCTGCCGCCGCTGATCGACAAGAGTGTCGAACGCGGCTGGCAGGTTGCCGTCCAGATGCGCGAGCCGGCGCGGCGCGATCTTCTCGACAGCCATCTGTGGACCTATCGCGAGGACAGCTTTCTGCCGCACGGCACCGATGAAGACGAGATGGCAAGCCGGCAGCCCGTTTTGCTAACGGTTTCTCCCGACAACATAAATAATGCGACGGTCCGCTTCTTCATCGACGGCGCGGAGGCGAGTGGCGTCGAGGGCTATCAGCGCGTCGTGCTGATGTTCGATGGCTACGATCAGGAGCAGTTGGAAAGCGCGCGTGCCCAATGGAAACGCCTCAAGGGCGAGGGGCATAATCTCACCTACTGGCAGCAGACGCAGGATGGTCGCTGGGAAAAGAAGGCCTGAGCTTCTCGCGCGTGGTGAAGAGTTGCTCTATTCGCCTTCCGAAAGGATCTTCTGGATGAAGTCCTTTTTCGCAGCGGTGTAGGCCGCGCGATCATTGGCGTATTTCGCCGCCAGCTCGACTTTCAGCGCCTCATAGGCATGCGCCAGCTCCGGCTCCCGGCGCATTCGGTCGCGAAACTTGAGGAAGTTGCACCAGGTCGGGCCACCATATTCGACGACATGCACCAGATGAGTGCGGGTGTCTCCCGCAATGTCGCGGCCGAAAATATGATCGTCCGGTACGATATTGCTGCCGGCGTAGACGTAGCCGATGGATGCCATCGGCTCGATGCAGGCGAGGCCGTCGTCGAAATGCCGCACCCCCACCGCGATATCGATGATTGGCTTGGCCTTGATCTCCGGAATGGAGGTGCTGCCGAAATGCTGGACATCCACGGCAAGTTCGCCGAGAGCGCCGCGGATGGCAGCCTCTTCCAGCAAATAAGCCTCGTGCCAACTTTGATTTGGCTCGGCGAGCCTGACAGATTTGTGACCGACGCCGAGCCCGAAGGACTGTTCATGTTCCGATGCCATAGGCATCATCTCCGATGAGGACTATACGCTACGCTAGCACGTTGCGGAGCGTATTGTCTTCACCGGGAAGCGTGTATCAATCGTAAAATGCTTCGACGAATTTGCGTTTGCCGAGCATGAAGGCGTCGGCGACATGACGCAGCGGCGAAACGTCGACGTCCGAAGTGCCGGCTTTGACGATCTCGGCAAAGCGGCGATAGAGCGAGGGATATTCAGCCTCTGGTCCTGAGAATTTCAGCTCTCCGTTGACGGAAAGCTTGGAGCCGCCATCGGCCAGCACCATCTGGCCGGCTTCCGTCTCGGCGATGATATCCCAGCTCTGCTTGCCGGTCTGCCGCCAGTCGAATTCGGCATGGACGGGAAGTCCGGCTCCGCTCTTGAAGTGCAGGTCGGCCGCGATCGGCGAATCGCGGTTCTCCGGGAACTCGAGCGTCGCGCCGGTCAGGAAGAGCGGCGGCAGGATGTGGGTGACGATCGACAGCGCATTGATACCGGGATCGAAGACGCCGAGGCCGCCGGCCTGCCAGATCCATTCCTGGTTCGGGTGCCAGTGGCGCACGTCTTCCTTCCAGATGACGTGGGCGCTGTGGATGGTTGTGGCGGCAAGGAACGCCTTGGCCGCTTCGACGGCCGGCGCATAGCGCGAATGCCAGCTTGCAAAGAGCGACACGCCCTTGGATTTCGCCAGGTTTTCGAGATCGGCAACTTCGCTCAAGGTTGCACCCGGCGGCTTCTCCAGGAAGACATGCTTGCCGGCCGACAGCGCCTTGTAGGCGGCTTCGTAGCGATATTGCGGGGGCATGCAGAGCGACACGGCATCGATTTCAGGCACGGCATCGAGCATGGCTTTGATGGTCGTGAACGCCGGAATGCCGTCGACGGTGCCATGGCGGCTCGCCGTCGCTATGAGTTCGAAATCCGCGTTGTTCGCGATGGACGGAAGATGCTGATCGCGGACGATCTTGCCGACGCCGACGATGGCGAGCTTGATGGGGGACATGGGTGTCTCTCGATTAGTATGATTATTGATGCGATCTTTAACAGAATGCCGCCGACGGGCAAGGGCGGTTGATTGCGATGGAGCGGCGCGTTCGAGCGCCGCCCTGGCCAATCGCGCCCTTCACCATGCTTTCAGCGCATGTGAAAGGGTATCGGGGATGGATCAGACGCTCTTCGCTTTCACGATCGTCTCCCGCAGGAAGCTATATCCGAGCGCCGTTCGTGCGGCCAACTCCGTCGAGGCGCCGTCGCCGCCATGGCCGCCGGAACCGAATTCGTGGAAGAGCGGGTGATGCCCGAGCTCTTCCAGCCGCGCGGCAAACCGGCGTGCATGGGACGGATGGACCCGGTCGTCGTTGCTCGAGCTCTCGATATAGATCGGCGGATAGATGACTTCTGATGCAAGCTTGATGTTGTGCAGCGGTGAATAGGATCGCAGATAGTCAAGATCGGCCGGATCGTCGGGATCGCCATATTCGTCGATCCAGGCTTTCCCGGCGGGGAAAACGTGAAAGCGGGTCATGTCGAGCACGGGCACCTGGCACCAGATGGCGCCGAAATCCTGCGGGTATCGCGTCGCCATGACCCCGGTCAGCAGCCCGCCATTGCTGCCGCCGTTGCCGGCGATGCGGGATGGTTTGGTGTAGCCGCGCTGAACGAGATCGCGGGCGACCGCGGCGAAGTCAGCAAAGGCCTTGTGCCGGCCATGCCCCTTGGCGGTGCGGTGCCAGTTCGGCCCGAATTCGCCGCCGCCACGAATGTAAGCCATGACATAGGCGTTGCCTTGCTCCAGCCAGCGGCCGATGACGCCCGAATAATACGGGCCAAGCGAAGCATCGAATCCGCCGTAGCCATACATCAGCACCGGCAGCTCGCCCTTGGTCCAGCTCTTCGGCAGCACGATATGATAGGGAACTTTCGTACCGTCCTCGGAGGTGGCTTCAAGCAGGAAGGACGTCATGCCCTCGCTGTCGAAATAGCTGGGGGAGTTGGCGACATGCCTGAGTTCCAGTGGCTCCCGGCGATTGCTGAGGTTCAGGTGATAGCACGAGGGCGTTTTCAGGAAGCCTGAGCCATAGATCTGCAGCGTGTCGTCTCCGAGATGCAGGTCCGAGTAAAGCGATTGGAAGGAGATGGCCTGAACATCTTCGGGCAGTGCGATTTCCTGAATTTCGGCGTTCTGCCTTGTCAGGTCCAGAACGAAAAGGTGCGGCTGCAGATTGTCCGAGACGATGAAGACGCACCATTCGCGCATCAGCAGGAATTGCGAAACCGATTGCCGCTCGCCGAGCGAGAACAAGATGCGTGGCGCCCCGGCATCGGCGGCATCCGCCTTGAGCGGCAAGGGTTGCAGCGCCAGGCTTCCGGCCGGTATCCGCTCGTCGGTCTTGGCAAGCCAGATGAGATGAGAGTGGTTGAAGTCGAAATCGATCTCTTCGGGCAGATCGATCTTTCGCAACGAACCGTCCTGATCCTCGATGAAGTGGCTGGCTTTGCCGATTTCGTGGCTGGCAGTGAAGATGCGAATCGGCTTGGTGGTGGCGTCTCCTGCAAGGCCGGCAAGTGCAGGGTCGAAAACCGCGCAGGAGCCGTAGACGTCGCCGTCGGCGGCGGCATAGAGGATCGGCGCATCCGCAGGCGCCTGGCCGCGCTTCAGGCGGCGGCCGACCCGCGGCCAGCCGGAGCGTGTCGCGGAGTCGCGGTCGATCGAGCCGAAATAGGCGATTTCATCGCGGCTCAGCCATGTCGCGTGGCTTCGCACCGCCGGCGTATCGAAGCCGCCTTCGACGATGCTCTTGGTCTCGCAGTCGAATTCGAGCATGCGGATGGGATCGGAGCCGCCGTCGGAAAGGCAGATCAGCACGCGTGTCGGCTCCCAGGGGCAGGTGAGCGCGCCGCGCCAGAGCCACAACTTGTCTTCCTGCGCGCAGAAGGCGTCGAGATCGAAGATCGGCTCCCAAGGCGCATCCGGCAGGGGAGCAAGATCGGCCGGCAGTCGATACCAGCGGCCGAGCGGGTGATCGGCACTGCGATGAAAATCAAACAGCCAGTTGCCGCGCCGGGTCGGGGCGATCAGCCGGTCCTCGCGCTCGATCATCGCCTTGATGGCGTCGCGATCAGCCTCGAATTCCGGCGTCGTCAGAAGCCGCTCGGACTGGGCATCCTTCTCGGCGACGAATTGCAGCGTTTGCGTATCGTCGTCGCGTTCAAGGTAGAGGTGCATGGAGGTTCGCCATTCCATTGTTGGTGGTGGTCGCCTGCCAGCAAATCAAAATATGGGCGCGGAGGCAACCGTGCCTCCGCGCTCGATATGTGCCTTTCCGGATCGATCGGCCTCAGCGCACCATTTTGGTATCGGCCTGGGCAATCATGTTGGTCGCAGGGGTGGTATTGCGCTTGTATTTCAGCGTCACGACCTTGTAGCCCTCCTTCTCCAGGCGGCTCAGGAGAACCGGCAGCATCTTCACCGTGCGCTGGTGAATGTCGTGCATCAGGACGATGCCGCGGCCGCGCTGGTGAAGCTGCTTCATCGTGCGGTCCACCACGGCTGCGGGCGTCGAGGTGAAATAATCCTTGCTGTCGATATCCACGTCCATGACGATCATGTCGCGGGCGGCAATGGCGGCGCGCAGGCGCTTGGAGTCGGCAAGATAGGGGAAGCGGAAGAACGGGACATCCGTGCCGATCGCCTTGGTGACGGCGTCCTTGCCTCGGGCGATTTCGGTCATCGCCGCGTCGAACGTCATCTTGTCGAGGTCGGGATGGCGGAAGGTGTGGCTGCCGATCGCATCACCATGCGCAAGCACCTCACGCGCCGTCGCCGGATGTGCCTGCGCCATTTCGCCGACCATCATGAAGGCCGCCTTGACGCCGAATTTGTCGAGCGTGGCGAGAATGCGTTCCGTCTTGCCGGGAGCAGGACCGTCGTCGAAGGTCAGGATGACCTCCTTGTCGGCGAGCCTGATATCCTTGAGCGAGGCGACTTCCAGCGTCCGGCCGGCAAGATTGTGCGGACCGTTCAGGCCTGCCAGATCATCTCGGGTTTCGAGATCGGCGACGAGCCATTTCTTCGGCTCCATCTCCACGGGGGCGCTGGCTTTAAGCGGCTTGTGACGCGGTTCCTCGGCGGCATAGCCGCTCTTGAGCGAAGCTTCATTGCCCGGTTTCGTCGCGCATCCTCCGAGAGCCAGAGACACGGCAAGGCCAGCCAGCAAAACACGGTAGTTCATCAGAATCGCTCAACAATATGTCTATGAAAGTTGAGCGCATTTTCTGCAGTTATGGTTAATGATCGGTTAGGATCGGCTGTGAATTCCTTAACAGGCGGTCAGTTTCAGCCGGCCATGGCGCTTTCATATTCGGAAGATAATTCGAGCCATTGCTCTTCGGCGGCGGTGAGCTTCTCAGCGGCGTCCGCGCGCTGCTTTGCCTTCTCCGCGGCCTTGGCCGGTGCCTTGTCATAGAGGGCCGGGTCCGCAAGTTCCGCATCAAGTGCCTGAATCAGTTTCTCAAGCTTGCCGGTCAAGGATTCGATTTCGTTGATCTTCTTCTTGAGCGGCGCGAGCGATGCGCGCCGATCGGCATTGAGCTTGCGCTGATCGGCCTTGGAAACGGAATCGTCGCTGACGGCAGCCTTGCCCTTGTCGTCCTTCGACTTAGGGCTGGCGACAACGAGGCTGCGGTATTCTTCGAGATCGCCGTCGAAGGTCGAAACCGTGCCGTCGCGCACCAGCCAGAGCCGGTCGACGGTGGCCTCGATCAGATGGCGGTCGTGCGAGATCAGGATGACCGCGCCGGAATAGTCGTTCAGCGCCTGGATCAGCGCATTGCGGCTGTCGATATCGAGATGGTTCGTCGGTTCGTCGAGGATGAGAAGATTCGGCGCGTCGAACGCGGCAAGGCCCATCAGCAAGCGAGCCTTCTCGCCGCCGGAGAGATCCTTGACCTGCGTGTCCATCTTCTCGGTCGCAAGCCCCATCTGCGCGACGCGGGCGCGCACCTTGGCTTCCGGCGTTTCGGGCATGCGGCGGCGAACGTGTTCGACGGCGGTCTGATTGGGGATGAGGTCGTCGAGCTGGTGCTGGGCGAAGAAGCCGATCTTCAGGTTCGGTGCCAGCCGGACCTCACCGCTCTCTGCACCAAGCCGGCCGGAGATGAACTTCGCGAAGGTCGACTTGCCGTTGCCGTTCGAGCCGAGGAGGGCGATCCGGTCATCGGCATCGATACGCAGGTTGAGGCGCTTGAGGATCGGCTTTTCCGGTTCATAGCCGACGGCGCCGCCGCTGATTGCGATGATCGGCGAGGCGGGTTGTTTCTCCGGCTCCGGAAAGCTGAAGCCCATCACATGGTCTTCGATGACAGCAGCAACCGTCCCCATGCGCTCCAGTGCCTTGACGCGCGATTGCGCCTGCCGCGCCTTCGAAGCCTTGGCCTTGAAGCGGTCGATGAAGCTCTGCAGGTGCTTGCGCGCGGCGTCGTTCTTCGCCTTCGCCTTCATCTGCAGCTCGTCTGCTTCGGCCTTCTGCCGCTCGAACTGGTCATAGGAGCCGCGATAGAAGGTGAGTTTCTTCTGGTCGAGATGCACGATGGAGTTGACCGCCGTATTTAGGAGGTCGCGGTCGTGCGAGATGATGATGACCGTGTGCGGATAGCGGCGGATGTAATCCTCCAGCCAGAGCGTGCCTTCGAGGTCGAGATAGTTCGTCGGTTCGTCGAGCAGCAAGAGATCCGGCTCGGAAAACAGCACGGCCGCAAGGGCGACGCGCATGCGCCAGCCGCCGGAGAAGGAGGAGGCCGGGCGCTTCTGTGCCTCGTGGTCGAAGCCGAGGCCGGCCAGGATGCTGGCGGCGCGCGCTTCAGCCGAATGTGCGTCGATATCGGCAAGCCTGGTCTGGATATCGGCGATGCGGTGCGGATCGGTGGCGGTCTCTGCTTCCGCAAGCAGGGCGGAGCGTTCCTTGTCCGCAGCAAGGACGATATCGATCAGCGGCTCCTCCGTGCCCGGGGCCTCCTGCGCGACCTGCCCGATGCGCGCGTTGCGTGGGATCGAGACCGAGCCGCTCTCGGCGGCGAGATCGCCGGTAATGATCCTGAACAGCGTGGATTTGCCGGCGCCATTTTTGCCGACAAGGCCAGCCTTCGTGCCCGCCGGAAGCGTCACGTTGGCATGATCGATGAGAAGGCGGCCGGCGATGCGGGCGGAAAGGTCTGAAATCGAAATCATGGCGCGGTTTTGGCCGAACTCGCCGCCGAAGGCAAGAGCGCCGAGGCGTTCAGGCGCCCGCGTTTTGCGAGGATGTGGTAAGGTTCGCGCAGTTGCGCAGCCGCTCGGTCAGCTCCGTTTCGTAGAGCATGAGATTGCTGAGCGTCGCGTTGAGTGTGTCCAGAGCATCGTTGACGTGCTGTGCCGCCTCGGTCTCGCGAGCAAAATACTGCTTCTTCATCAGCCCCTTGGCCAGTTGATCCGCGACTTCGCGCAACATCTCGGCCGCATCGCTTTCGGATTTGCGTGCCACCAGCCCGCAGTGGCTGACAAGGCGATGCTTCAGGCCGATCTCGTCCAGCCCGCTTTGCGGGGGAAGGGGACCGAGCGCTTCGATCTCTTCGGCAAGACAGCGGTCTTGCCCGTAAAGCGCCTCGTGAAAGAGCTGGTAATTGCGCGGCAGGTTCTTGATCTTCAGCCGCGTCATGAAGCGACCGATGACCTCAAGCTCGGTTTCCGTTTCATCATCATCGATGGATTGTGCCGAAACGCGTGTCTGCGAGTTCTTCATGCCTGCTTCTGACCGTGAGCTGATATATCTTATCAATCTGCGGGCGGCCAGGTTAAGGGAACATGAACAAAACGGCCTATCCACGCCGCAACGCAACAAAATGAGGCATGTGATCAACGCTTGAGCGAAATCGATAAATATCCGCTCGCCTCTTGGCTACAACCAGCGCTGTCCTTCGCTCCGCAGAAAGTGCAGAAGATCCAATAAAAGCGACGGTTTGCCCAAGGATGTGAGGATTGTATGGCACTGGCCGCGATGGTGTGTGTGGTGGTTGAACATATGTGCCATCGCCGCATGGAGAGGAACGGTGATGGCGCCCGGCCTCAGGACGGATGTATAGGTGATATCGGTGGCCAGAGCATCGGTATCGAGCGTTTCTATCCACGCGATGATATTTCGATCTTCCGCCTCTCGCACGGCGCGAAGTCCCTTGAGATCGTCATGCAGGACAGCATCAAGTGACGCTGGCACCCCGCCGGTGCCGTTGAAGCGATGCATCCACAACCGGTCCGCCACCAGCAGATGGTTCAGCGTTCCGTGGAGCGAGCCGAAGAAGGCGCCGCGATCCTCGTGGAATTCCGCGTCGCTGAGATCTGCCGCGGCATCGTAGACCTGAACGTTGGCCCAGCGATTGTAGTCGGCAAGCATCCTGAAATGTCTGAGCATATGCGTCTCCTCCATGGTGGTGATAATGTTATCGGGAAGTTCGGCGATGGACAGCCGCCTCATCACCCGCCGATCGCGAATCGGTCGCCCGGACTGTGACAGCGGCGTGAAATTGGGCGATCCCCCTTGTTTTCGGGCCTTGGGGCAGGTAAAGACCGCCCACTTTTCTCTGAATTACAAGGAATGGACCCATGGCGATTGAACGTACTTTCTCGATGATCAAGCCGGACGCAACGAAGCGCAACCTGACCGGCGCCATCACCAAGGTTTTTGAAGACAACGGCCTGCGCGTCATCGCCTCCAAGCGCGTCTGGATGAGCAAGCGCGAAGCCGAAGGCTTCTATGCTGTTCACAAGGAACGTCCGTTCTTCGGCGAACTCGTCGAAGGCATGATCTCTGGCCCGACCATCGTTCAGGTCCTGGAAGGCGAAGGCGCCATCCTGAAGAACCGCGAAATCATGGGTGCGACCAACCCGGCAAACGCTGACGAAGGCACGATCCGCAAGACCTTCGCCCTGTCGATCGGCGAAAACTCCGTTCACGGCTCGGACGCTCCGGAAACGGCAGCTGCCGAAATCGCCTACTGGTTTTCGGAAACCGAAATCGTCGGCTGAATCAGCCTCTCAGCTTTAACGCTGAACGATCTGAAATGACTCATGAAAGCCGGGATAACATCCCGGCTTTTTTCGTGCCGTACATAAGAGACTCCCTCTCCCCGCAGCTGCCTTCACGCCGGGCAGGCCATATCCTTCCCGTAATCGGCGCTGCCGTCCCCTTTGAAAATATCCGGATTGGCCGTATAGGCAGGGCCGACGACCAGGGGTTTTGTCGGCAGCACAGTCTGGTCGAGATCGGATTTGACCTCGGTCTTGATGGTCTGGATCGTCTTGTCGCTGGCATCGACCAGCTTGATCGAGACGGAATAGGGTCGGTCTTTGCGCACGCAACGCAGGTCAGGGCTTTCGAGGGTGATCTTGTCCCAGAAGGTATAGATCTTCTGGTTGACGACAAGCGGATTGCCGCCGGCCGGATTTTCGAATTCGGCGACGGCCGTCGTTCCCTCGGGGATTGGGGCGATCTTCTTGAGCGTAATCATGTAGCTCGCGCTCGCGACGCGGTAGTTGAAGACAAAGAGGCGGCCGGTGAGCTGGGTCGGGCCCTCGTCGTCCTTCCGCTGGCAGCCGGCCAGCCCCAGGGCGGCGATAATCGCGACGCTGATCGTTGTCAGCATGATCCATTTCATTGTCATGGCGCAGTCTCCTCCTTCTTGCGCCGGTAGTGCCGGCTGGCCTTGGCTCGGTTGCCGCAGACCGCCATGTCGCACCAGGCGCGGCTCTTGTTCTTGCTGCGGTCGATGAAGAGCCAGCCGCAGTTGCGGCATATTTTCATCCGCTCGGGATCGGGCATGGCGATAAGGCGCAGCGTCGAATGCACGGTCGCCGCATCGAGCCCGTCTGCTGCAGCGCGCTTCAGCACCTTCGCCAAGGCCGCAAGCAGATCCGCAAGCAGCAGATCGGCCAGCTCACCGAGAACGCGCGCCCGGAAATAGCGATCGATCATCTCCCGCAATGAGATGAAATCGGCCCTGTTTTCCCGCCGCACCGGCAGGATATCGCCGAAAAGCGCCCGTTCGGCGCAGAAATTGGCGGCCGCTTTCGGAAAACTCTCCAGCTGCCCTGTGGCTTCGAAGCGGTCGATGCGGCGCTCGTCGTCATGGCGCAGGATCACGCTGTTGGCGACATCGAGCGCAAGCGCGCCACCGGAGAAGCGATGTGGGGTCCAGGAAAAACTCATGACCAAAATTATAACTGGTAAAATGAATTTTGCCAGTTACTATTTACCTGTTCTTCGGAGGGGTGAATGGCCTATCTTCTGCAACAGCTGGCGAATGCCGTTCCGCTGGCGGCGCTCTATGCGACGCTGGCCTTCGGTTATTCCATTGCGTTCGGGGTCATGAAGCGGGCCGACATCACCTATGGCGCGCTATTCGCCTTCGCCGGCCAGATGCTCGTGCTGTTCACGGATGTCGGCTACACCAGAATGTATCTGGTCCTGCCGGCCGCCTTCACCTTCGGCGCCGTCATTGCCGTTGGCTACACGATCGGCACCAGCTTTCTGGTTGGCCGTGCGATCATGCTGCCGCTATCGCGCAAGTCTCCGAACACGGTCATCGTCGCGGCACTTGGCATGATGATCATCCTGATGGAAACGGCGCGTCTGGCGTCGAATACGCGCGGCATCTGGCTGCCGCCTTTCCTGAACGGTGCAATCGTCTTCTGGGACAGCGGCGATTTCCGCGTGACGCTCACCGAAATCCAGCTGCTCAATACTACGCTGATGATCCTCGTCATACTCGCGGGCGCCTATGTGCTGAAATACACGGGCTGGGGGCGTATCTGGCGGGCGGTGACCGACGATGCTCTCGCTGCCGAACTTTGCGGCGCCAGCGCCAACCGCGTCTTCCTGCTGGCCTATGTCGCCTCGGCCTTGGTCGCGACCATCTGCGGCCTGCTGGCGACTTCCTACTACGGAACCATGGATTTCGGGGCAGGGCTGATGTTCGGGCTCAAGGTGCTGATGATTGCTGCGGTCGGCGGCTATTCCGATCCGTTGAAGTCGGCAGCTGGCGCGGCACTCCTTGGCCTCACCGAGACGATGTGGGGTGCCTATGGCCCATTCCTATGGCGCGATTTTGTGATTTTCTCGCTGCTCGTCCTACTGCTGGTCCTGAGCCGGCGCGAGCGGGTCGTGCCCTGACCTACTTGTCGCCGGCCCATTTATCGCGCGCGGCATCATCGGCATCCCTGGCCGAGACCCAGCCGCCTTCAGCGCCGTCGCGGCCATGCTCCTTCTTCCAGAAGGGGGCGGAGGTCTTCAGGAAATCCATGACGAAATTGGCACCGTCGAAGGCGGCCTGGCGATGTGAGGCAGCGGCGATGACGAGGACGATGTTCTCGCCGGGTAAAATCTTGCCGTAGCGGTGGATCGCGGTCAGGCCAAGAAGTCCGAAGCGTTCGATGGCGAGGTTGGCGATGCGGGTGATCTCCGCCTCCGCCATGCCGGGATAATGCTCGAGTTCAAGCGCGCCGAGCGCGCCGCCTTCGTCACGGCAAAGCCCGGAGAAGGTGACGACCGCGCCGATATCATGCCGCCCCGCCGTCATCAGGTCGATCTCCGTCTGAAGGTCGAAATCCTCATGCTGAACGCGGACCATCGGCTGCATGGCCATCGGCTTACCCCCCGGTCATCGGCGGGAAGAGCCCGATCTCCCGCGCTCCGGCGATCGGCTCGTCATGCTCGACGTGCTCCATGTTGATCGCCACGCGGATCGCGTTGGGAAATTGAAGCGCCGTCTCGTATTCTTCGCCCAAGGTCTTCAAATGACTCAGGAGATCGTCAACCGTAACGACCCCGGCGGGAAGGGAAATCTCCTCCTCGGCCTTGCCGATCCGCTCACGCACCCAGGCGAAATAAACGAGCTTGGTCATCATTCTTCATCCACGACATGTTTCAGACCGGCCCGGAAGTAATCGTAGCCGGTGTAGATGGTCAAAAGTGCCGCGATCCAGAGCAGGCCGATGCCGATTTCGGTGGTGTAGGGTAGCACCTTGTCGCCCGCCGGCCCAGCCAGCAGGAAGGCGATGGCCACGAGCTGGGCGGTCGTCTTCCATTTGGCGATGCGCGTTACGGGAACACTGACCTTCAGCGCCGCCAGATATTCGCGCAGGCCGGAGACGAGAATCTCGCGGCAGAGGATGATGATGGCAGCCCAGAGCGACCAGCCGGCAATAGTGCCGTCGGCTGCGACCAGAAGCAGGATCGCGGAGACCAGCAGCTTGTCGGCGATCGGATCGAGCATGCGGCCGATATTCGAGGTCTGGTTCCAGATGCGCGCGAGATAGCCGTCGAGGAAGTCGGTGAGCGAAGCGACGACGAAGATCCAGAGCGCGACCCATCGCGCGAAATCGGAACCTTCCAATTTGCCTTCGATGAAGAAGCAGAGAACGATCAGGGGTACGCAGAGAATGCGGCCATAGGTGAGCAGATTGGGAATGCTGTAAGCGCGCGAAGCCATGGAAATCGTTTCGTCTCGTTTGTCTCGACCAAGCCGGATAAGGTTCTGTTATTTCCTATCCCGCTTTGGTCGCGTGATTGAATGTGATTCCAAAAACCGCTCCGCACTTTTTGGTGGTCACACCTTAGATGATGGTTTGGTCAGTTTGTCGTCAATATTGTTTCTGTTTTTTCACCGCTATTGCGTGGAATTTGCGACCAGCTTTTCCTATTTCGCGGCGTCCTCGTGAAAATGATTGTAGACCTGTCGGGCAACGGCCTCGGAAATGCCTTCCACCGCCATCAGATCCGAGAGCGCGGCGCGCGACACGGCTTTCGCGGTGCCGAAATGCTGCAGCAGCGCCCGTTTGCGTGACGGGCCGATGCCGCCGATCTCGTCCAGCGGGTTTTTCACCATCTCCTTCTTGCGCCTCGCACGGTGCGAGCCGATGGCGAAACGGTGCGCCTCGTCGCGCATGCGCTGGATGAAGTAGAGCACGGGATCGCGGGGCGGCAGCGAGAAGCTTTCACGCGATGGGGCGAAGAAGCGCTCGCGCCCGGCCTCGCGGTCGACACCCTTGGCGACGCCGATGGCAATCACGCTGTCGGTGATCCCGAGCTCCTCGAGAATGGCGCGCACAGCGGTCATCTGCCCTTGGCCGCCATCGATGAGGATGATGTCGGGCCAGGCAGGGAAGGGGCGATCGGCGGCATCGACGGTCGCATCGGCCGAAACACTACGGTCGGGCTTGCCTTCTTCCTTGAGCAGCCGGGAGAAGCGGCGGGTCATGACCTCCCGCATCATGCCAAAGTCGTCGCCCGGCGTGATGTCGGTCGATTTGATGTTGAACTTGCGGTACTGGCCTTTGACGAAGCCTTCCGGCCCGGCCACTACCATGCCGCCGACGGCGTTCGTGCCCATGATGTGGGAGTTGTCGTAGATCTCGATGCGCTGAGGCACATAGGGAAGCTTGAAGGTTTCCTTGAAGCCTTCAAGCAGCCGCGATTGCGAGGCGGTCTCCGCCAGCTTGCGGCCATGCGCCTCGCGGGCATTGGCGATGACATGCTCGACCAGATCGCGCTTCTCGCCGCGCTGCGGCACGAGGATTGCGACCTTGTGGCCGGCTTTTTCACTCAGCGCCGCCGCCAGCAGATCGATTTCCTCGACCGTCTCCGACAGCAGGATCTGCCGCGGCACGGGTTTGTCGTCATAGAACTGCGCCAGGAAAGCGTTCAGCACTTCCGCGCCCGAGAGCGAAGGATCGGCCTTCGGGAAATAGGCGCGGTTGCCCCAGTTCTGGCCCGTACGGAAGAAGAAGACCTGGATGCAGGAAATGCCGCCCTCGTGATGGATGGCGAAGACATCGGCCTCCTCGACGCCGGCCGGGTTGATGCCCTGATGGCTCTGGACGTGCGAAAGTGCGGCCAGGCGATCGCGGAAAATCGCGGCGCGCTCGAAATCCAAATCCTCGGCAGCGGCATTCATCGCCTCGGCCATATGCGCCTTAACGTTCTGGCTCTTGCCCGAAAGAAAGTCCTTCGCTTCCTGCACCAGCTCTCCGTAGCCTGCATCGCTGATCTCATGCGTGCAGGGCCCGGAACATCGCTTGATCTGGTAGAGCAGGCAGGGGCGGGTGCGCGTCTCGAAGACGCTGTCGGTGCAGGTGCGGATGAGGAAGGCGCGCTGCAACGAGTTGATGGTGCGGCCGACGGCGCCGGCAGAAGCGAAGGGCCCAAAATAGTCGCCCTTGCGGGCACGGGCGCCGCGATGCTTGAAGATCGCCGGCGCGCGATGATTGCCCGTGATCAGGATATAGGGGAAGGATTTGTCGTCGCGCAGCAGAACGTTAAAGCGCGGGCGCAAGCGCTTGATGAGATTCGCTTCCAGCAGCAGCGCTTCGGTTTCCGTGCGCGTGGTGACGAATTCCATGTTCGCGGTTTCGCGCACCATGCGGGCAATGCGGTTGGAATGCACCTTGCCCAACGCATAGTTGGAGACGCGCTTCTTGAGATTCCGCGCCTTGCCGACGTAAAGCACGTCGCCGGCCTCGTTGAACATGCGGTAGACGCCGGGATTGTTGGGCAGGCGCTTGACGAACTCCGCAATCAGCTCCGCGCCGCGAAGCCCGGTCTCGTTCTTGCCGCCTTCGTTCCAGTCGATGGACGCGGCGGGGCTGGCGGCGGCATCGCTCTCCACCTCGATGTCGTCGTCGGTATCTTCTGATTCGTCGTAGAGAACGCCGCCGTCAGGCAGCTTTCTTCCATTCATTCCGCACTCTCCGACACATCTGGCGTCTCCCAGGCAAGGTGCTGGCCGCCATCGAGCGCTATCATTTGGCCCGTGATCGAGGGCGTGTCAAAAAGAAAGCGGATGGTCCGGCCGAATTCCTCGAGCCCTGGCGCCGCCTTTAATATGAGGCCGTCGATCTGCGCTTGAAAGTCCTCTTCGGTCTGTCGCACGCTGCGCACCGTCGGGCCGGGCCCGATCGCATTGACGCGGATGCGCGGTGCAAAGCTCTGTGCCATCGTCTGCGTCGCGGTCCAAAGGGCTGCCTTCGACAGCGTATAGGAATAGAAGCGCGGATTGAGCGCCCATACGCGCTGGTCGACGATATTGATGATCAGACCCGGATGCGGCTCGGGAAGCTGCCGGACAAAATCAGCCGCGAGAATCGACGGTGCCCGCACGTGGATTGCGAAATGCGCCTCGAAGGCCCCGGCGTCGAAGCGGTCGGCGGAATCGCCGAGGAAAGCGGAGGCGTTGTTGACCAAAAGATCGAGCGGGCCGAGCTCGGCCGTTACCCTTTCGACAAGGGTTGATGTCTCGCCCAAATTCTGCAGGTCCGCCTTGATCGCAATGGCCTTCCGACCCATTTGCCGCAGTTTTGCCGCAATTTCCATCGCTTCGGGCAGCGACTGATTGGCGTGCAACGCCACCGCGAAGCCATTAGCCGACAAATCCTCGGCGATTGCCTGACCTATTCTTTTGGAGGCGCCCGTTATTAGTGCCGTGCGTAGTTTTTCCTGGCTCAAGAGATCGCCTTTTGCTCGTCGTTACCCAACCGACGCTCATATAGGGCGTCGATACACCATATGGGAAGATGGATGATTAAATGATGTCGCGTGAGGTTTCTTGTGTAAAACTTGAGTTATAGTTAGATTAAAATAAGTATACACGCTTTAACCATTGGTTATGGTTAACAATTCATCTGTTGCGGTGAAGCAACATCGAAATTCAGCCATGTCTGTGCCACAATGATATCATATTTTGGCTCTTCCAATTCCTCATTTGCATTCCAATTTCAACCTCGATCCGGGAGGGATATTTTTAATTACTCGTGGCGCTTCGAAGTCAAGGACAGTAAGCGAGGCACACGGGATTGAAAGGAGAAAAGTATGCGTACTCTCGTCACGACCCTCATGGTCTCCGCTCTTGCCCTCGGCGGCTACACCGCAGCTCATGCTGCTGATGCTGTCGAGCAGATCCCGCAGCCGCCTGTCGCTCAGGAAGCTCCTCCGGCCGTCAACAACTGGTCCGGCTTCTACATCGGTGGCGCTGGCGACTGGAATGCTGGCCACTTCAACCGCAACGGCGACGCTTACGCCTGGGGCGGTCAGGCTTTCACCGGCTACAACTGGCAGCAGGGCCAGATCGTATACGGCGTTGAAGCTGACCTCGGCTACTCCGGCGCTGACAGCACCCGCAACGGCCTGACCGCCAAGAACGGCGTCAACGGCTCGGTTCGCGGCCGTATCGGTTACGACTTCAACCCGTTCATGCTGTACGGCACGGCCGGTCTGGCAATCGGCCAGAACAAGCTCTCCGACGACACCTCGTCTGACAGCAAGACGGCTGTTGGTTACACGGTCGGTGCAGGTGCTGAAACCTTCATCACCAACAACATCACCGCCCGTCTCGAATACCGCTACACGGACTACGGCAAGGAACACTTCAACCTTGACTCCGGCAGCTTCTCGCGCGGTTACGACGAGCAGAGCGTCAAGGTCGGTATCGGCGTCAAGTTCTGATCATTCGAGGGCGTTAGCCTGAAGAAAAAGCCGGGGTTTTCGACCCCGGCTTTTTTGTTGTCATGATATCGGCTCCTGATTTCAGGCTTAGCCTGATCCGGGGAAATCAGCTATGCGGCTTCATCGCCGGATAGTCGGGGAAATGCTTCTCGAACTTGCGGGCCCAGTCGATCAACCCGACATGATCGGCCTCCCATTGTCCTTCGAAGCGCAGCTGCAGGTAGCCGATAAGCGCGGCAAGCGCGAAGTGGCCGGCATGTAGCTTCTTGCCGATCTTCGGCGTTTCCGCATCGAGATGGATGAGGGCGCGTTTTGCTTTCGCCCACTGACGATCGATCCACGGCTGATGCTGCTTTTCCATTTCGCGAAAGCGGCGTTCGTAGACGATCGACAGGAGGCACTCGTTGGTACCGTCGATCAGCGCTTCGAGCACCTCGATTTCCGTGCGCTTGCTCTTCTTCGAGGGATAGAGCCCGCCTTTCTGCCGGTCGAAATAGTGCATGATCGCGCGGCTGTCGAAAATTGCCTCGCCGTCACCGGTCAACAATGTCGGGATCTTGCCGAGCGGATTGTTGTCGACGAGAAGCGCTGGTCCGGCATTCGTATCGACGTGGATTTCCTCGAGCTTGATGCCGAGATGGCGTGCCGCCATACGCACCTTGCTGGAGAAGGGGGAGGTGGGCGAGCAGAGAAGTCTCATGAAATCACCTGTCAGATATGAAGGAAACTCAGTGTTCGCCGCGCAGCCAGAAGGCGCGCTGCGAGGCGAAGCGGTCTTGCGCCAGCATGTCCTTCAGGGCAGGCAGTAGCGCATGCAGTTCGTCCTTCAGCGTGAAGGGCGGGTTGACGATGATGAGACCGGAGCCGGTTAGTCCGGTAAAGCCGCGGTCGCTTTTGACGCTGAGCTCGGCGCAGAGCATCTTCGGAATTTCGAGCGCCTGCAAGGCCTCGTGAAACGGCTTGATCGGCGCATCCTTCTTGATCGGATACCAGAGGCAATAGGTGCCGCCGGGGAAGCGTCGCCAGGCCTTTGCTAACCCATCGACCAGCCGCTCATATTCGCCTTCCCCTTCGAAGGGCGGATCGACGAGCACGATGCCGCGCTTTTCCTTCGGCGGCAGATGCGCGCCGAGTGCCAGCCAGCCGTCCAGTTCGGTGATGCGGGCATGATGATCGCCCTCGAACAGCCGGTGAAGACGCTGGAAATCGTCGGGATGCAGCTCCATCGCCGAAAGCCGGTCCTGCGGGCGGAAGAGCATACGGGCAAGCTTCGGCGAGCCGGGATAGAGCCTGAGGTCGCCTTCAGGGTTCAGCTCGCGGATGGCCGTGAGATAGGGCTCCAGCAACTCGGCCACCTGCGGCACGAGGTCCGCCTCCAGCACTCTGCCGATGCCTTCGCGCCACTCGCCCGTCTTCTGCGCCTCTTCCGATGAAAGATCGTAAAGCCCGATGCCGGCATGCGTGTCGAGAACGCGAAAAGCCTTGTCCTTGTTCTGCATGTAGCGAACGAGGCGCGCGAGAACAGCGTGTTTCAAGACATCGGCAAAATTGCCCGCGTGGTAGATGTGCCGATAGTTCATCGTCGTTGAAGTCCGCATGAATTGTTGAGATGGGCCGGATTGTCTCTAGTGGCCGGTCCCTGCTTGAAATATACAAACCTCATGAACATTGCGACCCCCATCCAAGCCAAATCGCGCATTGGCCACACCGCCTGTCCGCACGACTGTCCCTCCACCTGCGCGCTGGAGGTCGATCTGACTGAGGATGGCAGGATCGGCCGGGTTCGCGGTGCCAACGACCATTCCTATACGTCAGGCGTCATCTGCGCCAAGGTCGCGCGCTATGCCGAGCGGCTCTACCATCCCGATCGCCTGATGAAGCCGTTGCGCCGCGCCGGTGCCAAGGGCGAGGGGCGCTGGCAGGAAATCTCGTGGGACGCAGCGCTGGACGAAATTGCCGAAGCCTTCGTCAAGGCCGAAGCCAAGGACGGCAGCGAGGCGATCTGGCCCTATTTCTATGCCGGCACGATGGGCTGGGTGCAGCGCGATTCCATCGAGCGGTTGCGCCATGCCAAGCGCTATTCCGGTTTCTTCTCGTCGATCTGCACCAATCCGGCATGGACCGGTTTCACCATGGCGACGGGCGTGCTGCGCGGTCCCGATCCGCGCGAGATGGGCCGCACGGATTGCGTCGTCATCTGGGGCACCAATGCCGTGGCCACCCAGGTCAACGTCATGACCCATGCGGTGAAGTCCCGCAAGGAACGCGGCGCCAAGATCGTCGTCGTCGACATCTACGACAACCCGACAATGAAGCAGGCCGATATGGCCTTGATCGTCAAGCCGGGCACGGATGCGGCACTGGCTTGCGCCGTCATGCATATTGCCTTTCGTGATGGCTATGCCGACCGCGCCTATATGGCCAAATATGCCGACGATCCCGCTGGCCTCGAAGCGCACCTGAAGTCGAAAACCCCGGCATGGGCCGCTGACATCACCGGCCTTTCGGTCGATGAGATCGAAGCCTTCGCCAGACTCGTGGGGACGACGAAGAAGACCTATTTTCGCCTTGGCTATGGCTTCACCCGCCAGCGCAACGGCGCGATCGCCATGCATGCGGCGGCGTCGATCGCCACGGTCCTCGGCTCCTGGCAATATGAAGGCGGCGGCGCCTTTCATTCGAACAGCGACATCTTCCGCATGGATGCGAGCGAACTCACCGGCCGCGCCATGAAGGATATGGATATCCGCATGATCGACCAGTCGCAGATCGGCCGCGCCTTGACCGGCGATGCCGTTGCGCTTCGTCATCGCGGTCCGGTCACGGCCATGCTGATCCAGAACACCAATCCGATGAACATCGCGCCGGAACAGCGGCTGGTGAAGCGCGGTTTTGCCCGCTCCGACCTCTTCGTCGCCGTGCATGAGCAGTTCATGACCGATACGGCTGACATGGCCGATATTGTCATCCCCGCCACCATGTTCGTCGAGCATGACGACATCTATCGCGCCGGCGGCCAGAACCACATTCTTCTCGGTCCGAAACTCGTCGATCCGCCGCCGACGGTGCGCAGCAATCTCTTTGTGATCGAGGAACTGGCCAAGCGCCTCGGTATCGCGGATCGGCCCGGCTTCGGCTTCTCCGCCCGCGAGATGATCGATCGTGTTCTGTCCAGAAGCGGACTGCCTGACTACGATTATTTCCTCGAACACAAGTGGTTCGATCGTCAGCCGGATTTCGAGGATGCGCATTTTCTGAAGGGCTTCGCCCATCCCGATGGCAAGTTCCGCTTCCGCCCCGATTGGGCCAACCAGCCGGCGCCGAACCGTCCGCCCGCAGCTGTCGGCTTGCTCGGTCCCCATGTCGAGCTGCCGGAATTTCCGGATCAGGTCGATGTTATCGAGGTGGCCGATCCCGAGCATCCGTTCCGGCTCGCGACCTCGCCCTCGCGCAACTTCCTGAATTCGAGTTTCGCTGAGACCAAGACGTCGCGGCAGAAGGAGGGACGTCCTGAGCTGATGGTCAATCCGGCCGACGCAGAGGCGCTCGAGATTGCCCACGGCGATCTTGTGTGTGTCGGCAACAAGAGAGGCGATATCCGCCTCCATGCCCGCGTGACGACGGAAGTGAAGCAAGGCGTCCTGATCGCCGAAGGGCTTTGGCCGAACAAGGCTCATGTCGACGGCGAAGGCATCAACGTGCTCACCGGCGCTGATCCGGTTGCGCCCTATGGCGGTGCGGCTGTTCACGACAACAAGGTATGGCTCCGCAAGGATATGGCATGAGTAAATTCGAAAAGGCGAAAGCCGAAATCGCCGGCGAAAAGACACTGGCGGATCAATGGACGCGGCTCAGCAGCTTCGACCTCGATTACACGGATTCGCGCGGCGAAAAACACCGCCTTAAGCGTGAGGTCTATCATCGCACGCCAGCTGCTTGCGTTCTGCTCTATGATCCCAGCCATGAAACGGTGGTGCTCGTTCGACAGTTCCGTCTGCCGGCCCAGCTTGTCGGCGAGCCCGGCTGGATGCTGGAAGTGCCCGCCGGCCTGCTTGACGGCGACGACCCGGAAGCGGCCATTCGCCGTGAGGCCATGGAGGAGACCGGATTTCGCGTGCGCGACGTCCGCTTCCTCTTCAAGGCGCTGACGTCGCCCGGCTCCTCGACCGAAGTCATCCATTTCTTCGTCGCGGTGATCGATACCTCCGATCGGGTTGCCGATGGCGGCGGGCTTGCCGAGGAACATGAGGATATCGAGGTGCTGGAGGTGCGGCTTTCGGAGGCCATGGCGATGATCGAAAGGGGCGATATCTATGACGCCAAGACGATCATGCTGTTGCAATGGGCTGTCTTGAACGTCGCGCGTTTGCGGTAGACGTCGAGCGGCGCGGGAGCTTTGTCGAAAACTCTGCTCCCCGTTCATCACAGTGTCACGAATCGAGCTTACCGGGGCGTGCTGGCCGGAAACATTCGAATGTTTCCGAGCCTCCTTCAATTTGACGCTGTTTCAGGAGAAAGCCGATGTGGCTCAGCAATTTCACGCTCGTTCTTCCCAATGAAGTCGTTGAAAAGGGTGCAGTGCGCATCGAGGACGGCATGATTGCCGAAATCCGCTCCGAGCCGGTCGAGCACCCGACCTTCGACGGCGGCGGTCGCTTGCTGATGCCGGGTTTCGTTGACCTGCACTGTGATATGATCGAGCGCGAGATCGCTCCGCGGCCGAACGCCATGATGCCGATCGATTTCGGCATTCATGAGTTGGACAAGAAGCTGGCCGCAGCCGGCGTGACCACGGCCTTTGCAGCACTCTCCTTTGCGACCGAAAGCGTCTACGGTCATGTCCGCTCGCTCGAAACCACCTCGGCTGTTATCCGTGGCATCGGCAGCCTGCGCGATGAACTCCTGATCGACCATCGCGTCCATGCCCGCTACGAAATCACCAATCTGGGTGCTGCCCCGACGCTGGAGCGGCTGTTGGAGGAGGGTGCTGTCGACATGGTTTCGCTCACCGACCACACGCCGGGGCAGGGCCAGTACAACGACATCGAAAGCTATATCCGCAGCATGTCCGAGCGCCGCTCCATGTCGCGCGAGGCGGCCGAAGAAGTCGTCGCGAAGCGCATCGCGCAACGCCAGGACCCAGAGATCGAGCGCAAGCTGCATGACGTGGTCGAACTCGCGCTGAAGCACAAACTCTCGCTGGCTTCGCATGACGATGACAGCGCCGAAAAGGTTGCCGCGATGCACGATCTCGGCGTGACGATCAGCGAATTTCCGGTAACGGGGCCGGCTGCCGAAGAAGCTTGCCGCCGTGGCCTGTGGACGCTGATGGGTGCGCCGAATGCACTGCGCGGCCAGTCCATGTCCGGCAATCTCAGCGCCCTGGATGCGGCTCGCTCCGGACTGCTCGGTATCATCGCCGCCGACTACCACCCGGCCGCCTTCGTGCCGGCGATTTTCAAGATTGCCGATGTTGTTGCAGGCGGTTTGCCGGCAGCCGTAGCGACGGCAACCTCCAACGCTGCCCGTTCGGCTGGTCTGACGGATCGTGGTGAGATTGCTGTTGGGCAGCTCGCAGATCTGGTTGCCGTCGAGCCCGGTTCGGTTCATCGCATCCGCGCAACCTTCCGTGGCGGTCGCATCGTCTATAGCGACGGTACGCTGCATCCGCTGATGGCGATGGCGGCGTGAAAATTAGCCTACATCACCAAGCAGTGACACGATCTGCCGCCCCTGGGCGGCAGATGTCTCGGCAAGGCTCACGGCCTTGCTGTCTTCCATCCTGACCTTGCCTTCCGCCACCAGCCGCAGCGACTGCGGATAAATCTGGTGCTCGATCGTAAGCACGCGGGCGGCAAGGCTGTCTGCGGTGTCGTTGTTCAGCACAGGCACCACAGCCTGGCCGACGACCGGACCTTCATCCATGCCTTCGGTGACGAAATGCACGGTGCAGCCGGCGACGCGCATACCGGCGTCGAGGGCGCGCTGATGCGTATGGAGGCCGGGGAAAAGTGGCAGTAGCGAAGGATGGATATTGATGATCCGACCTTCATAGGCCTGGATGAAGCGGCCGGAAAGAAGCCGCATATATCCGGCAAGACAGATAATGTCGGGAGAGAGGGCTTCGAGCTGCGAAAGCATAGCCTCTTCATGGGCTTCCTTGCTGGCAAATTCCTTGCGCACGAAGGCGAATGTCGCGATGCCCTCGGCGGCAGCTTTTGCCAGTCCGCCGGCATCCGCCTTGTCGGAGATCACGCCAACGATCTCGGCCGGATAGTCCGCGGCCTTCGTGGCTTTCAGAAGAGCCAGCATGTTGGAGCCGCCGCCGGAGATGAAGACGACGACGCGTTTACGCGGCGCGCTCATAGAGCCAGCGTGCCCTTGCAGACGGTGCCGTGGGCGCCTTCTTCGCGGGCGATCATGCGGCCGAGCGTAACAACCGCTTCACCTTCGGCTTCAAGCGCGGCCTTTACGGCTGTGACGTTTTCCGGAGCGACGACGACGATCATGCCGATGCCGCAGTTGAAGGTGCGCAGCATTTCCTTGGCCTCGACGCCGCCGACCTTGGCGAGCCACGAGAAGACCGGCGGCACCTTGACGGCGGCAAGATCGATTTCGGCGGCGAGATGCTTCGGCAGCACGCGCGGAATGTTTTCCGGGAAGCCGCCGCCGGTGATGTGGGCAAGCGCCTTCAGAGCATGTGTCTCGCGGATGGCCTTGAGCAGCGGCTTCACATAGATGCGCGTCGGCGTCAGCAGCGCCTCACCGAGGGCTTTGCCTTCGGCGAAAGGAGCCGGCGCATCCCAGCCGAGGCCGGAAAGCTCGACGATCTTGCGCACCAGCGAGAAGCCGTTGGAATGAACGCCAGACGAGGCGAGGCCGAGAATGATATCGCCTTCGGCAATATCGCCTGACGGCAGCAGCTGGCCGCGCTCGGCGGCGCCGACGGCAAAGCCCGCCAGATCGTAATCGCCATGGGAATACATGCCCGGCATTTCCGCCGTCTCGCCGCCGATCAGCGCGCAGCCTGCATCGCGGCAGCCGGCAGCAATGCCGCCGACAATCGCTGCACCCTGGTCGGGGTCGAGCTTGCCGGTGGCGAAGTAATCGAGGAAGAACAGCGGCTCTGCGCCCTGGACCACGAGATCGTTGACGCACATGGCCACGAGGTCGATGCCGACGGTGTCATGATAATTGGCGTCGATCGCGATCTTGAGCTTGGTGCCGACGCCGTCATTGGCGGCGACCAGCACCGGATCGGTAAAGCCCGCCGCCTTGAGGTCGAAGAGGCCGCCGAAGCCGCCGATTTCGCCATCCGCACCTGGCCGGCGCGTCGAACGCACCGCAGGCTTGATCTTTTCGACGAGCAGGTTGCCGGCATCGATATCGACGCCCGCATCGCTATAGGTCAGACCGTTTTTTCCAGACTGGCTCATGCTTCCGCCTCCGATGGCCGCCTGTCCATTATGACAGGGCTTTCATCGGGTCGCCATTGCATGATAGGGGCCGTTATGCAAGGCGCAAGCGCCGCAACACCCTCGATTTTCCCCGCTTCCCATTGCTTGAGGCAGATTTCCGCCCGCAGACTTGACCATAATTGCGGCATCATCCTATGTCCTAAGCACACGGCAAACGGGCTGGGAACAACGGGGAAGACGATGGAGCAAAAGGTCAGCGGGGCGAGCCTCAAGCGTCAAGTCACCTTCTGGGTGATCGTACTCGTCGTCTTCATCAGCTTCGTCTACATCTTCAGTACGATCCTGCTGCCGTTCATCGCCGGCATGGCGGTCGCCTATTTCCTCGATCCGATCGCCGACCGGCTGGAGCGGATCGGCCTCAGCCGCCTGATGGCGACGGTGGTGATCCTCGTCTCCTTCATACTCATCTTTGCGCTGGCGCTGACGATCTTCATTCCGATCATCGTCAACCAGTTCAATGATTTCATCCAGCACATCCCGACCTATGTACAGCAGGTCCAGCAGCTGATCGCCAAGGCACAGACGATGGTGCTGCCGGACTGGATTCGCAATCAGCTCGGCGCGATCAAGGACAATTTCTCCAGCATCATGTCCGAAGGTTTGAGCTTCGTCGGCGGCCTGTTCGCGCAGCTCTGGAGTTCCGGCAAGGCGCTGGTCAATATCCTCTCGCTGATGGTCGTGACCCCCGTGGTCGCCTTCTATATGCTGCTCGATTGGGACCGCATGATCGCCAAGGTGGACGACTGGATTCCGCGTGATCATGTCGCGACCGTCCGCGAGATCGCCCGCGAGATCGATCAGGCGATTGCCGGCTTCATCCGGGGGCAGGGTTCGCTCTGCATCATCCTCGGCGTTTATTACGGCGTCGGTCTTTCGCTGGTCGGCCTGAATTTCGGCCTGCTGATCGGCCTCTTCGCCGGCATGATCAGCTTCATCCCCTATGTCGGCTCGATGGTCGGCCTCGTTCTGGCCGTCGGCGTCGCGCTCGTCCAGTTCTGGCCCGACTATCTCTGGGTCGGCCTGACGCTCGTCGTCTTCTTCACCGGCCAGTTCCTGGAAGGCAACGTGCTGCAGCCGAAGCTCGTCGGCGAAAGCGTCGGCCTGCATCCGGTCTGGCTGATGTTCGCGCTGTTTGCCTTCGGCGCACTCTTCGGCTTCGTCGGGCTGCTGATCGCTGTTCCCGCTGCCGCCGCTTGCGGCGTCCTTGTCCGCTTTGCCCTTTCGCGGTACCTTCAAAGCGAACTCTATCACGGACGCTCGGAGGCCGGCAGAGTGCGCAGAGCCAAGGCCGGCAAGCCCGAGAATAACTAGACATGACTGATGCAAAGAATGCTGATTTGAGGCGCAGGACCGCCGAACAGCTGCCCTTGGCCTTTACACACGATCCCGCCAGCGGCCGCGACGACCTGCTCGTTGCCGATCCGCTGACGGCTGCCGTGAGGATCGTCGATTCCTGGCCGCACTGGCCATCGCCGGTCGTCATTCTGGCGGGGCCTGTCGGTTCGGGAAAATCGCATCTTGCCAGCATCTGGGCCGAAAGATGCGGAGCGACATCAATTCATCCGGTGGCGGGCTCCAATGCCGCGATCGCAGCCGCGAACGGCCCCATCGTCTTCGAGGATGTGGATCGTCTGGGCTTTGACGATACCGAACTCTTTCATGTCATCAACAGCGCGCGGGAAAACGGCACCAGCCTGCTGATGACGACGCGTCTCTGGCCAATGTCCTGGCCGGTGACCTTGCCCGACCTGCGCTCCCGCCTGAAGGCGGCGACTGTGGTCGAGATCGGCGAGCCGGACGAGGAATTGCTGTCACAGGTCATCGTCAAGCTCTTTGCCGACCGCCAGCTTTATATCGATGACAAACTCGTCCTTTATATCGTCAATCGCATGGAGCGTTCCCTCAACGCCGCGCAATTGATCGTCGACAGGCTCGACAGGCTGGCGCTCGGGCGAGGAACAAGAATTACACGCCTGTTGGCCGCGGAAGTATTGAACGAACTGGGCAGCTCCGATCAGCCGGGTTGAACCGTCATCGACTGTCACAGTTCCGTCGTCAAACTGATATACGTCGCACAAGGTTAGATAAGGGGTAGGTGGAACATGGACTCGGCACTCTCGGAACATCAGGACGCCAACCAGGAATCCCCGGAGGCCGCTCCTCCTGTCAATGAATTGCTGACCAGCCCCGAGCGCTTTATCAACCGCGAATTTTCCTGGCTGCAGTTCAATCGCCGCGTCCTCGAGGAAACGCTGAACACCGCCCATCCGCTTCTGGAGCGCGTTCGCTTCCTCTCGATTTCCGCCGCCAACCTCGATGAATTCTTCATGGTGCGTGTTGCCGGTCTCGAAGGCCAGGTCCGCCAGAAGATCCTGGTACGCACGCCCGACGGCAAGACGCCGGCCGAGCAGCTCGACGACATCCTGCGCGAGATCGACAATCTGCAGATGGAGCAGCAGGCCTCGCTTGCCGTCCTGCAGCAATATCTCGCCAAGGAAGATATTCTGATCGTCCGCCCGGCCGCCCTGTCCGATATGGACCGGCAGTGGTTGCATACCGAATTCGAACAGGCGATCTTCCCGGTCCTGACGCCGCTCTCCATCGACCCGGCTCACCCGTTCCCGTTCATTCCGAACCTCGGCTTCTCGATCGCGCTGCAGTTGAAGAGCATGAACGGCCGCGAGCCGATGACGGCGCTGCTGCGCCTGCCGCCGGCGCTCGACCGCTTCGTCCGCCTGCCTGACGCCAGCAACGTCATCCGCTACATCACGCTCGAAGACGTGGTGAACATCTTCATCCACCGCCTCTATCCTGGCTACGAAGTGCAGGGCTCGGGTACGTTCCGCCTCATTCGCGACAGCGATATCGAAGTCGAGGAAGAGGCTGAAGACCTCGTGCGCTTCTTCGAAACCGCGCTGAAGCGCCGCCGCCGTGGCTCGGTGATCCGCATCGAGACCGATTCCGAAATGCCGCTGGAACTTCGCCAGTTCGTGGTGGAATCGTTGAACGTCCCGGAAAACCGCATCGCGGTTCTGCCGGGCCTGCTGGCGCTCAACACGCTCTCCGAAATCTGCAAGGCTCCGCGCGACGATCTTCGCTTCGAGCCCTACAATGCCCGATTTCCTGAGCGCGTCCGCGAACATGCCGGCGATTGTTTCGCCGCCATCCGCGAAAAGGACATGGTCGTCCACCACCCCTACGAATCCTTCGACGTGGTGGTCCAGTTCCTTCTCCAGGCTGCTAGGGACCCTGATGTTCTGGCGATAAAGCAGACGCTCTATCGTACGTCGAACGACAGCCCGATCGTCCGCGCGCTGATCGATGCTGCCGATCTCGGCAAGTCGGTCACTGCGTTGGTGGAACTGAAGGCCCGGTTCGACGAAGAGGCAAATATCCGTTGGGCGCGCGATCTCGAACGCGCCGGCGTGCAGGTCGTCTTCGGCTTTATCGAACTCAAGACCCATGCCAAGATGTCGATGGTCGTGCGCCGTGAAGACGGCAAGTTGCGCACCTATTGCCACCTCGGCACCGGCAACTATCACCCGGTCACCGCCAAGATCTATACCGACCTCTCATATTTCACCTGTGACCCGAAGATCGCCCATGACATGGCGAATATCTTCAACTTCATCACCGGCTACGGCGAGCCGGAGCACGACATGAAGATCGCGGTTTCGCCTTACACGCTCCGCAGTCGCATCCTCCAGCATATCGAGGGCGAGATCGAACATGCCAAGAGCGGCCAGCCGGCGGCCATCTGGATGAAGATGAATTCGCTCGTCGACCCTGATATCATCGACGCGCTCTATCGCGCCAGCAATGCGGGCGTCGAGATTGATCTCGTCGTGCGCGGTATCTGCTGCCTGCGTCCGCAGGTGCCCGGTCTTTCGGAGAAAATCCGTGTCAAGTCGATCATAGGCCGCTTCCTCGAGCATAGCCGCATCTTCTGTTTCGGCAACGGTCAGGGCCTGCCGTCGGAGAAGGCGCTGGTCTATATCGGCTCGGCCGACATGATGCCGAGAAATCTCGACCGCCGCGTCGAAACCCTGGTGCCGCTCACTAACAAGACCGTGCACGAGCAGGTGCTTTCACAGATCATGCTGGGCAATATCATTGACAACCAGCAAAGCTACGAGATATTGCCGGACGGGACCTCACGGCGCATGGAAGTGCGCAAGGGAGAAGAGCCATTTAATGCGCAGCAGTATTTCATGACCAATCCCAGCCTGTCGGGCCGCGGTGAAGCCTTGAAATCCAGCGCTCCGAAACTGATCGCTGGACTGCTGTCGGGCCGCAACACATAAATTGGACCTGCATGGTTGAATCAGAAGCCCAGGGACGCCTTCCGGGTATCGCCCCTGTCTCCGTTGTCGATATCGGGTCGAACTCGGTCCGTCTCGTCGTCTATGAAGGCCACTCGCGGTCTCCGACTATCCTTTTCAACGAGAAAGTGCTGTGCGGCCTCGGCAAGGGCATAGCGCTGACGGGGAAGATGGACGAGGAAAGCGTGGCGCGGGCGCTTGCCGCGCTGCACCGTTTCAAGGCGCTCTCCGATCAGGCGCGCGCCTCAACGATCTATGTCCTGGCGACGGCGGCGGCACGCGAAGCGAGCAATGGCCCGGAATTCATCCATCAGGCGGAAGCCATCCTCCAGCGCAAGGTGCGCGTTCTGTCGGGGGAGGAAGAGGCGCGTTTCTCGGCGCTTGGCATCGTCAGCGGCTTCTTCCATCCGGATGGCATCGCCGGAGACCTCGGCGGCGGTTCGCTGGAACTGATCGACATCAAGGATCGGGAGATCGGCAAGGGCATCACGCTGCCGCTCGGTGGCCTGCGCCTGTCCGAATATGCCGGCGGCTCGATCGAAAAGGCCCGCGCCTTCGCGCGCAAGCACGTCAAGACCGCCAAGCTCCTGGGCAAGGGCGAGGGCCGCACCTTCTATGCGGTCGGCGGCACATGGCGAAATATCGCCAAGCTGCACATGGAAATCCGCAAATATCCGCTGCACATGATGCAGGGGTATGAAGTGCAGCTCGACGAGATGGTGCGCTTCCTGGATCAGATCGTCGAATCGAAGGATTCGAAGGACCCGGCGCTACAGGCGGTTTCCAAGCATCGTCGTTCGCTACTGCCTTTCGGCGCGGTTGCCATGCGCGAGGTGCTGACGGCAATGAAGCCGTCGATCATCTCCTTTTCCGCGCAAGGTGTGCGCGAGGGCTATCTCTATTCGTTGCTGACCGAGGCGGAGCGCAACAGCGATCCGCTGCTGGTGGCGGCCGGCGAGCTTGCCATTCTGCGAGCGCGTTCGCCGGAACATGCCCGCGAGCTGGCGGAATGGACCGGGCGGATGATGCCGTTTTTCGGGATCACCGAGACGGAAGAAGAGAGCCGCTATCGCCAGGCAGCGTGCCTGCTTGCCGACATCAGCTGGCGCGCCCATCCGGATTATCGCGGCCTACAGGCGTTGAACATCATCGCCCACACGTCTTTCGTCGGCATCACCCATGCCGGCCGTGCGTTCATCGCGCTTGCCAATTACTATCGCTTCGAGGGATTGAACGACGACGGTGCGACGGAGCCGCTGGCGACGATCGCAACGCCGCTCTACATTGAGCGCGCCAAGCTGCTCGGCGGCCTGCTGCGTGTCGTCTATCTGTTCTCGGCGTCGATGCCTGGCATCGTGCGCAACCTGTCGTTCCGCCGCTCGACAAACCCCGATCTGGATCTCGAATTCGTCGTTCCCGCCGAATATCACGATTTCGCGGGTGAGCGACTGGACGGGCGCCTGCAGCAGCTAGGCAAGCTCACGAACCGTAGGCTGGCCTTCTGCTTCGAATAGATTGTCCGCTTCGAGCGGGTCTGAAGCCTCTCCCCACATGGCAGGGAGAGGCAATTTCGTTGCGGCTTACTTCGCGTTCAGGAAATCGCTGACTTCAAGCAGGCTGAACTCATTGTCATCGGCCTTGTCGACGGCGCGGCCGGCAGAGAAGGGCAGGTTGTTGTCGTTGCCGACGATGATGTGGTTGGCATCGACGCGGTCAACGTTCTCGATGGTGACGAAGGGCATGTCGTAGAAGCCTTCGCCGCCGCCCTGGCGACGCTTGTGGTCCGGGTCTTCGATGCGCATCAGGTCGATGTAGCCGATCTTGCGAACGGACTTGCCGACATTGGCGTCGCTGAATTCGATTTTGTAGACGCGCTTCAGTTCGGCCGGCGCCTCGAAGCAATCCGGCTTCGGCTGCTTGGGGTCGGCGCAAGCCTTGTCCTTGGTGCCGGCGCCGTTATCGCGCTCGAGGACCAAAGCCGTCGTCTCGTCGAGCATGTTGAAATCGCCGATGGCGATGCCCTTGTCGGCGAAGGGATAGAGCCAGCTGCGGCCGGTCCAGCTCTTGGAGGCGACATCGAATTCGATGACGCGGATGGCCGTCTTGCCGTCCACGCTCTCCACCTGGCCGTCTTCCTTGTAGATCGGGCCTTCCAGCAGACCATAGAGCTTGGAACCGTCCTTCGACATGGCGAGACCTTCGAAGCCGCCGGAGCGCTTCAGGTTGAAGGCCGGCATCTTCTGCGTGGGGTTGCCGGGCAGCTGCAGCAGCGGATTGTCGGGCGACATGACGGGCTTGCCGTTGACCGTCGTGGCGATGACGTCGGTCAGCTGGCCGTTCGTATCGAACTTCAGCAGGTAGGGACCGAATTCCTCGCCGATCCAGAAGCCGTCGGCAACCGGCTGGATCGATTCGATGTCGAAATCGGCGCCGGTCAGATAGCGCTTGTCGGCGCCTTCCATGACGATCGGGAAGGGGGCCTTCTTGTTCGGATCGGACAGGAACAGGTTCTTGATCACTTCGACCTTGCCGCTGTCCCAGTCGAACTTGAGCTGATGCAGGAAAAGCATCGCGTCCGAGGAGTTCTGCTTGGAGCCGAAACCATTGTCGGACAGTGTCCAGAAGGTGCCATCGGGCATGGTCTTGATGCCGGAAAAGCCCTGGACCGGCTGGCCGGCGAAGGGCAGCTTCACGTCGGTGACGCGGGCGCCATCCTTGCCGGCTATGGTGCCGAGCGCTTCGGTGCGCTTTCGGTCAGGCGTCGTGAACTTGCCTGACGTCTTCAGGAACTCCGGCGCGTCTGCAGGCGCGTCGGCGATCGTGTTGGCCGGCAGGATGGCCTGTCCAACGAGCTTTGCCTTGAATTGCTGCTCGTCGGCCTGGGCCGAAGCGGCAAGCAAGAGGAAGAGTGCCGTGGAGGCGGAAAGAATTCGGGTCATCGTGTCACCTTATTGGTGTGGAGTGGTGAAAACACCCTCCGCTTAACAGGCGAGCTATGTCCGCGAATTAACGCTTAGGTGAAGATTTGGTGACTGTGGACAACCCATGGGGTGTGAAGCTTTGGCGGGTATCGATATGAAATGCAGCTAATGATATGCATCACTTACGATCTGCCGCGAAGCGTTTTCAGCGCCTGTCGGTCCTGCGTATGAAGCGCGATGACGCCAAGGGTTTGATCCCGGCCGCGAACGACATGCTCGCCCAACTCCTCCTTGAGGACCCCCTCGGGAAGATCGAGCCGTCTGGCGAGATCGCTGGAAATCAGCACCTGGCGCTCCAGCGTCTTGCAGAGCGACTCCAGCCTTGCCGTCGTGTTCACCGTGTCGCCGAAATAGGCGATCTTATGGTGATCGACGCCGATTTCGGCGGTGACGATGCCGCCGCCGTGCAGGGCGGCTCTGAGGCGCGGCACTCTGCCATAGGACTTTAACCAGCTCTCCGCATTCGCCTCGATATCGTTGAGAATCGTGAAGACGCAGCGCACGCAATTGGCATTCTTGACGCCGCGGCGAAGCGGCCAGGTAATGATGGCGGCATCGCCGATATAGTCGTCGATCGCCCCTTTGTGCCGGCGCACGGGCTCCGCCATGGCGCCGAACACCGCGCCCAGAAATTCCTGCGTTTTCAGATCGCCATGCTCTTCCGCAAAGGCTGTGGAACCGACGAGATCGATGAAGAGGAAGACGCGTTCCTCCTGTACCGGATTGCGGTAGCGGCCGGTCAACAGGCTGAGGAAGACGTCGCGGCCGAGCAGTTCCCGCACGCGGCCGATGAAGATGATGACGGCGGTCACCAGGACGGCATAGATGTAGACGTCTATCTTCAGCAGCGTCAGATCTTCCCAGGACCCGTCGACCAGGCCCAGAAGCTTCATGATGCTGCCCGCCATCGCATAGCCGACGCTCATCAGGAGGAAATCGACGACGAGGGCCGAGAGGATGAAGGCCGGCGTCGGTAGCCGGTGCATCCAGTCGTTCAGCCGCGGCAGGATCATCCGGCGTTCGAAGACGAGCAGCGGCATGCCGCAGAACAATGCGAAGATGGCGCCGATATACATCGGCGCCTGCGGGAAGAACAGCTTGCCGTAGAGGACGCCGGTCGAGGCAACAAGCAGCGACGTCAGAATCCAGTTACGTGTCGAATGGACAATACCCATTCATTTTTCCGCCGAGAAACGACGCCTGTCATCGACGCGGGATTGCGCCGGCAAACCGGAACGTCATCGAATAGAACGATTACATAAGACGTTCATTCCACGAGATTTGCGGCGCAATCGTGATGACGACCGACGCCCAGATGCGCGAATCATACGCAATCGCAAGGCGCCGGGAAAGGAGAATGTCGCAGCTAGAGGGTGACGGTCTCGATGCGCTTGCCGACGAAGCGCAGGGCCACCTGACCCTGGATCAGCTGCAATGCCGTCTCGCCGAAGAGATCGCGGCGCCAGCCGGTCAGAGCCGCGACATCGGCCTTTTCGCCTTCGGCGGCGATCTTGTCCAGATCGTCGCTGTTGGCGATCACTTTCGGGGCAACGCCATGCTTTTCGGCAATCAGCTTCAGCAACACCTTCAGCAGTTCCGAAGCGGCAGCCGTGCCCTCCGGCGCCTGCTGATGGCGCGGCGGATGCGGCATTTCGGACTTTGGCAGAGCCAGCGCTGCGTTGATCGCTTCGAGGACGGTAGTACCGCCGGCCGACCGTTCCCAACCCTTGGGGATGGTGCGCAGGCGCGCCAGCGCCTCGGTATCCTTCGGCTGTTGCTGAGCGATTTCGTAGATCGCGTCGTCCTTCAGCACCCGGGCGCGCGGAACGTTGCGGGCGCGTGCCTCGCGTTCGCGCCATGCGGCAACATATTTGAGGACGGCCAGCTCCTGCGGCTTGCGCAGCCGCATCTTCAGCCGCTGCCAGGCATCGTCGGGATGCAGGTCGTAGGTTTCGCGCGCCTCGAGGATCGCCATTTCTTCCTGGAGCCAGGAGGCGCGTCCCTCGCGCTTCAGCTGCTCAGCAAGCGAAAGGTAGACATCGCGCAGATGGGTTACATCTGCGAGCGCATAGTCCAGCTGCTTTTCCGAGAGCGGTCGGCGGCTCCAGTCGGTAAAGCGCGAGGACTTGTCGATATGGACATTCTTGATACGGCTGACGAGCTGGTCGTAGGAAACGGAATCGCCGAAACCGCAGACCATCGCCGCGACCTGCGTGTCGAAGATCGGATGCGGAATGAGATTGCCGCGATGGAAAATGATTTCGATATCCTGGCGGGCAGCATGAAACACCTTCAGCACCGATGGATTGGCCATCAGTTCGAAGAAGGGTGCCAGGTCCAGCCCCTTGGCCAGCGGGTCCACCAGCACTTCGGTGGTGGGGCTTGCCATCTGTATCAAACACAGTTCCGGCCAGAAGGTCGTTTCTCGCAGGAATTCGGTATCGATCGTAATAAAATCCGACTTGGCCAGCTCTTGGCAGGCCGCCTCCAATTGGGCGGTAGTTTCGATCATCTCAACACATTCAATCGGTAAAATAGTTCTTTAACTTCCTTCTCCTTTCAGCCGGATATGTCAATACTTTCGCGGACAAAGCCTTTGCCGCATTTCGCTTTTGGTTGAATTTGCCGGGAACTGTGACGTCATCGACCTAAACCGGGTACGATGGAGCTGGCTCTCGACCGCTCAGGCCACGCGCACGTAGCTGGTCATGCCGGTCTTCTGGTGCTCGATGATATGGCAATGCAGCAGCCAGTCGCCGGGATTGTCGGCAACGAAGGCAAGCTGCACCTTTTCATCCGGCTGAATGAGATAGGTATCGGATACGAAGGGCTGTACCTGCTTCGTCGATGACGAGAGGACCGTAAAGCTCATTCCATGCAGATGGATCGGATGGCTATGCGGAGTAACGTTCTCCATGTCGATGACGTAGCTCTTGCCGAGCTTGAGCTCGGCAAGCGGCGCGGTCGGGTCGGGCGTGTCGCCCGGCCACGGCACCTTGTTGATCGCCCAGAAGCTGTAGCCGAGCGAGCCGCAGATCGTGCTGTCGGCCGTATTTTCCGCCGTGGCGCTGAGGATCAGCGGAATATGGGTGGCCGAACCCAGATCGGCCTTCTGCACGGGATTGGCCTCCAGCGGAGCCAGATCGCGGACATCGCGTTTCAGGGAAGCGCCAACCGCGCGCAATGTCGCCAGCACTTTCGGATTGGTGCCCTTGATATCTTCGAGCTTGACGATCGCGCCTTCGCTATCCGGCATGCGCACGGCCAGTTCGAGCCGCTGTCCCGGCCCAAGCTGCAGGACATCCAGCGGAAACCGTTGCGGCACGGGATTGCCATCGATGGAGATCACCGTGCCTTCCGCGCCATCCATGCGGAACGAGAAGATGCGCGTGACGTCGGTGATCGCCATTCGCAGACGGACGAGGCCGCCGGAAGGGGCATCATATTGAGGCTGCTGCTGCCAATTCGCGGTGCGCACGGTGCCATAGGTGCCGGACTTCGCCGCATCGCGCGGGCGGAACTGGGCGATGAACTGTCCGTCTCCCCCCAGCCGCCAGTCGCGCAGGTTCAACACCACTTCCGAATCAAATGCCGGGTCCTTGGGATTTTCGACGACGATGACGCCGGTCATCCCGTGGCCCATCTGCTCCAGCGTGTTGCAATGCGGGTGATACCAGAAGGTGCCGGCATCCGGCGGCGTGAAGGCGTAGTCGAAATGATCGCCCGTATAGACATAGGGCTGGGTCAGGAAGGGCACGCCGTCCATATTGTTCGGAAGCCGGATGCCATGCCAGTGAATGGTAGTCGGATCGTCTATGCCGTTGATCAGCCGCGCGGCGAAGGATTCGCCCTTTTTCATCCGCACGACCGGTGGCATGCCTGCCTCGCCATAGGTAAGCACGCTCCTTGTGACGCCGCCGTCGATGAGATTGGCTTCGATCTTGGCCGTCTTCAGCACGCGCGGCTCGGCCGCGGCGGCCTTTCCGGCAAACTTTCCGGCGATGCAAAGCCCGATACCATAGGCGCCGGCAACGGCTGAGGCTTTCAGGAGATTGCGGCGGGTCAGGATCGGCATGTCAGGCTCCGGGGGCGAAGAGGTATGATGCCTGTTTAAAGTTGACCTTGTCGTTCAGCAATAGCATTGAGGTAGCCAAACTGCCACAGCGGCTACTTGCGGATGTCGATATGGGCGACGATTGAAAACAGCTTTGAGGCGACTTACGACGTTCGAGCCTTGACAAATCGGGCGTGCCATGCGCTTTTCCGCCCGATTTTCTCGTCGGCAGGCGAGGGGCTTGCATGTCCTTTCGCCGCGGTCCGCCAAGTCCAGGATATATACTATGCATCGCTATCGCAGCCACACATGCGCCGCCCTGCGCAAGTCCGACGTCGGTTCGACCGTCCGCATCTCCGGCTGGGTCCATCGCGTCCGAGATCATGGCGGCGTGCTGTTCATCGACCTGCGCGATCATTACGGCATCACTCAGGTCGTGGCCGACCCCGATTCTCCGGCCTTCAAGCTTGCCGAAACCGTTCGCGGTGAATGGGTCATCCGCATCGACGGCCTCGTGAAAGCCCGCACGGACGACACCGTCAACAAGAACATGCCGACCGGCGAGATCGAGCTTTACGCTCAGGAGATCGAAGTGCTCTCCGCCGCCAAGGAACTGCCGCTGCCCGTCTTCGGCGAGCCCGACTATCCGGAAGACGTTCGCCTGAAGTATCGCTTCCTCGATCTTCGCCGCGAAACGCTGCACAAGAACATCGTCAAGCGCACGCAGGTTATCTCCTCGATGCGCCGCCACATGGGCGACGTCGGCTTTACCGAATATACGACCCCGATCCTGACGGCATCGTCGCCGGAAGGCGCGCGTGACTTCCTCGTGCCGAGCCGTATCCATCCCGGCACCTTCTACGCGCTGCCGCAGGCGCCGCAGCAGTACAAGCAGCTGCTGATGGTTGCAGGCTTCGACCGCTACTTCCAGATTGCACCGTGCTTCCGCGATGAAGACCCGCGTGCCGACCGTCTGCCGGGCGAATTCTACCAGCTCGACCTCGAAATGAGCTTCGTGACGCAGGAAGACGTCTGGAACACGATGGGTCCGCTGATGACCCAGGTGTTCGAGGAGTTTGCCGAAGGCAAGCCGGTCACCAAGGAATGGCCGCGCATCCCCTATGACGTCGCCATCCGCAAGTATGGCTCCGACAAGCCGGACCTGCGTAACCCGATCGTCATGGAAGCCGTCACCGAGCATTTCGCCGGCTCCGGCTTCAAGGTCTTCGCCAACATGATCGCTTCCAACCCGAAGGTCGAAGTCTGGGCGATTCCGGCCAAGACCGGCGGTTCCAGAGCATTCTGCGACCGCATGAATGCGTGGGCGCAAAGCCAGGGTCAGCCGGGCCTCGGCTACATCTTCTGGCGCAAGGAAGGCGAGAAGCTCGAAGGTGCTGGCCCGCTTGCCAAGAACATCGGCGAAGAGCGCACGGATGCGATCCGCACGCAGCTCGGCCTCGACGATGGCGATGCCTGCTTCTTCGTCGCTGGCGATCCCTCCAAGTTCTACAAATTTGCCGGTGAAGCCCGCACCCGGGCCGGCGAAGAGCTGAATCTGGTCGATCGCGACCGTTTCGAGCTGTGCTGGATTGTCGACTTCCCGTTCTTCGAATGGAGCGAGGAAGAGAAGAAGGTCGATTTCGCTCACAACCCGTTCTCGATGCCGCAGGGCGGCCTTGAGGCGCTGCAGAACCAGGATCCGCTCACGATCAAGGCGTTCCAGTACGACGCCGTCTGCAACGGCTTTGAAATCGCTTCGGGCTCGATCCGTAACCAGTCGCCGGAGACCATGGTCGCTGCCTTCGAAAAGGTCGGTCTCAGCCAGACCGACGTCGAAGAGCGCTTCGGCGGTCTCTATCGCGCCTTCCAGTACGGCGCGCCTCCGCACGGCGGCGCTGCCTTCGGTATCGACCGTATCGTCATGCTCCTGGTTGGCGCCAAGAACCTGCGCGAAATCTCGCTGTTCCCGATGAACCAGCAGGCACAGGATCTGCTGATGGGCGCTCCTTCGGCCGCAACGCCGACGCAGCTGCGCGAACTGGCCATCCGCCCGGTACCGCCGGTCAAGAAGGACTAAGTCCTCTAAGGTTTGATGAAATACAAAACCCGGCGACCGAAAGCGCCGGGTTTTTTGCTTGCCTGCTTGTGTCAGTTAGAGCGCCGCGTAGACCGCCTTGGCGAGATCCGTCGTGAATTGCCCCCACATGCCCTCCAGCGCCGTATTGGTCAGGGCAACCACCGTCAGGCCCTTTTCGGCGTCGACGAACCAGCTGTGACCGTAGACGCCGCCCCATTTGATCGTGCCCGCCGAGAAGGGGACCTGCGCCTCCACGGGATCGGTGATGACGGACCAGCCATAGCCGAAACCGACGCCGGCTTGCAGCGCCTGCATATGGCCGCCTGCCTGATCGGCCATCATCGTCTTCACAGTATCGGCCGACAGCAGCGGCGTGCCGCCTTTGCGGATGGTGTCGAGAATGGTCAGAATGTCGCTTGCCGTCCCGGCCATGCCCGCGCCGCCGGAGTGATAGGAGGCGAGATCGAATATCCTGCCGGGCGCAAAGCGGATCACACCGTCGAGTATCGGAACAAGCGTGCCGTCTTCCATTCGTTGCGGCTCGGGATCGCCATTCACATAATTGGCGGCGAGGCGGCTTCGATCCCGGACCGAGAATGCCGTATCCGAAAGGCCGAGCGGCTTCATGACGAGTTCTGCTACGGCATCGCCGAGAGCGCCGCCGGTTTCCTTTTCGATGATGCCGCCGATCACGTCCATCGCCAGGGAATACCGCCAGTTTTCGCCGGGTGCAAAGAGAAGCGGCGCGCTGGCGAGGCGCTGGAGGTTATCAGTGACCGAGCGACCGGGCGTGTCGAGACCGTCGGAGACGCCGGCGCGGTGATAGGGGCCGTCCTGCTCTTCCGCGAAAGTGTAGCCAAGCCCGGAGGTGTGCGTAAGGAGATGCCGGATGAGAATTGTGGCTTCGCCGCCATCCGGCAATCGCGGCCGGAAATCCGGCAGCCATTTGGTGATGGGATCGTCAAGGCCGATACGGCCCTGTTCGACAAGCCGCATAGCGGTAATCGTGGCGATCGGCTTGGTGATCGAGGCGAGGCGGAAGATGGCATCTTCACGCATCGCAACGCCATTCTCCCGATCCGCCAGACCTGCGGCGCGGTTGTAGACCAGCTCTCCGTCTCGAGCGATCAAAACGACGGTTCCGACCAGCCTCTTGTCAACGAGGGCGGAATTGATGGCGGCATCGACGCCTTCAGCAAGGCTGCCGTCGCCGGAACGAGCGGAATTTTCCAGGGGAAGACTCATGGGGCAAAACCTTCTATAATCACAATGACCATTCCTGAATAACGCAGATCGGGAAATAATTCTAGAGTGACCATTGTGAAAAATAAGGAAGAGATGGAAAATTCTTCGCCGCGCAAGCGTGGGCGCCCGCCGGCCTTCGATCGCGAGACTGTTCTTGCATCGGCGCGCGACACCTTCTGGAAACATGGCTATGACGGTTCCTCCATCGCCGATCTGACGGCCGCGATGGGCATCACGCCGCAAAGTCTCTATGCCGCCTTTGGCTCGAAAGCGGAGCTGTATCGCGAGACGCTCGAGCAATATCGGCGCATGCCGCGGCCCGAACCCGGCAATCCCTTTCAGGACAGCCTGGATACGGTGACGGCCTTCGAGCGCTTTCTGATGAATTCCGCCAAGATCTTTACGGCGCCGGAGCATCCGAAAGGCTGCATGATATCGACCGCGGTGCTGAATTGCGCCGAGGAGAACGAGCCGATCGCCCATCACGTGGCATCCATGCGTCTGCAGACGCTGGATATCTTCGTCAAACGGATCGAAAGGGGCATTAGCGAAGGAGACATGCGGCCGGATACTGACGCCCGCTCCCTTGCCCGTTTTCTGGGCGCCATCGTGCAGGGCATGTCCGTTCAGGCGCGCGACGGCGCGACCACGGAAGAATTGCTGAGCCTGCTGGCTCATGCGCTGAGCGAGCTCAGGATGCATCAGCAGCGATAGAAAACCTGCGCTGCGGACAAAGAAAAACCCGGCGACCGAGATCGCCGGGTTTCGAGATGGTTCGATGAACGTAGATTAATTGTTCGAGGACACCGTCAGGCCGATGACCTGCGGGATCGTCTGCGGTGCGCCCATGGCCGCACCGATGATCATCGGCACCGGCACCGGCTTGCCCGGAGCGGCCGTCACCGTCAGGTTCTTCGGATTGTCGAGATAGGAATTGACGGCAGCCGATACGGCGTTTTGCAGGTCCGGAACGTTGAGCTGCGCCATCATGATCGGCGTCATTGCCTTCAGCGTGTCGGCGAGCTGCTTGCCGGTAACGCCCTGCTGCTTGCCGGCGAAATCGAGCGCGCGAGCCGTGATGGACGCATCGTCGAAGCGGATCTGGGCGCTATTGAAGGTCAGCTGCTGCAGCAGGCCGAGCATGGCAAGGCCGGCGGACTGCTGTGCTTCCTGCTGGTTCGGATTGGAGCGAACCGTCTTCAGCGCTTCCTGCATCGACTTCGCGAAGGCAGGCGTGTAGCCGGAAATGCTGAAGGCCAGGTTCAGCTTGCCGATATCCTTGAAATCGAAGGAATATTCGCTGATGTTGATCGTGCCGGGAGCGATCTCCCAGCTGCCCTTCATGGAGACAGTGCCATAGAGCTGCTGCAGCTTGAGCGCTTCGATTGCGTCCTTGGTCTTCTGGTCGTCGACCTTGCTGAGATCGGCCTTGATGCCGTTGATCTTGGCGTCGAAGTCGAGGCCGGACTTGTCGTCGCGCTTGTTCATGGTAGCGTCGGCGCCTTCGATGGAGAACACTTCGGTGTCATCCTTCGTAACGGATACCGCGCCAGCATGAGCGCTCTTGTAATAGAGCAGGGAGCTGAGGTCGCCCTTGGTCGTGTCCGCCGGGATTTCGACGCCGTTCAGCTTCAGGTCGGTGGCGGAAACGGAAGCGCCATCCTTGCTGAAGTCGACATCGGCGAAATCGATCTCTTCGATCGTGTAGCCGCCGTTGTTTTCTTCGACGCCGTCCAGGGTGATGTCGCCGAGCGGAATGCTGTCGTCCATGCCGGGGGCCTTGAAGGTTGCGCCCTTCAGCGTCACCGTGCTGTCGTCGACATCAATGCTCGTTGCGGCGATCGAACCGCCCTGCTGGCCGTAGACGTCGTTGATCTTTTTCAGTAGATCATTGCCGTCAAGCGCGAAGGCCGAGCTGGCGAAAGACAGGATTGCGGCGCTGCAAAGCATCATCCGCGTGGTCCGATAGAAAGTCATAATGGCGTTTCCTCGTTGGGCCGGTGATATTGGCGGGGGTGTACCGATTGAGCGTGTACTGCGCTGACTTATATTGATCTTTCTTGAAAAATCCAATGAGAATGAGAATTGAAAGCAGGTGCAGCAAAAATGCACCGGTCGCCCTCTCGTAAGGCGCCTGAAATGCCTTCATCCACAGGTGCTTTCGGCCGATTTCTTGCCGGGAATCGCCATCTCCGATAGTCAAGGGCCATGGGAAAAAATCTGACACCGCCGCCCAGTGACGGCGACGACAACATCGTTCCGGTCGATCTGAAGGCCGCGCTCGAAGAGCGCTACCTGGCCTATGCCTTGTCGACGATCACGCAGCGCGCGCTTCCCGACGTTCGCGACGGGTTGAAGCCGGTGCATCGACGCATCGTCTATGCGATGAGCGAGATGGGGCTGCGCCCGAACGCCGCCTTCCGCAAATGCGCCAAGATCGTCGGCGAAGTGATGGGTAACTATCACCCGCATGGCGACCAGTCGATCTATGATGCGCTGGCGCGCCTCGCGCAGGATTTCTCGCAGCGCTACACGCTGGTCAACGGGCAGGGCAACTTCGGCAATATCGATGGCGATAGCCCAGCCGCGATGCGTTACACCGAATCCAAGATGACGGCGGTTTCCGAACTGCTGCTCGAAGGTATCGATCAGGACGCGGTGGACTTTCGCGACACCTACGACGAGTCGAACTCCGAGCCGATCGTTCTGCCCGGCGCCTTTCCGAATCTGCTTGCCAACGGTTCCTCCGGTATCGCCGTCGGTATGGCGACGTCAATCCCGCCGCACAATGCCCACGAGCTTTGCGATGCGGCTCTGCATCTGATCAAGGATCGCGATGCGACCGTCGAGAAGCTGGTGGAACTTTACATTCCCGGTCCGGATTTCCCGACCGGTGGCATTATCATCGATGATCGCCAGAGCATCATCGAAAGCTACAAGACCGGTCGCGGCGGTTTCCGTGTTCGCTCCAAGTGGGAAATCGAGGATCTCGGCCGCGGCGGCTATCAGATCGTCGTCACGGAAATTCCGTTCCAGGTGCAGAAGTCCCGGCTGATCGAGAAGATCGCCGAACTCCTGATCGCCCGCAAACTGCCTTTGCTCGAAGACATCCGCGATGAATCCGCCGAGGATATCCGCGTCGTCCTCGTGCCGAAGAGCCGTACGGTCGACGCCACCATCCTGATGGAATCGATGTTCAAGCTGACGGAGCTGGAAAGCCGCTTCCCGCTCAACATGAACGTCCTGTCCATGGGCCGCATCCCGAAGGTCATGGCGCTGAACGAGGTGCTGAAGGAGTGGCTGGACCATCGCCGCGAGGTGCTGTTGCGCCGCTCGCGCTTCCGTCTGGCGGCGATCGAAAAGCGGCTCGAAATCCTCGGCGGTTTGCTGGTTGCCTATCTGAACATCGATGAGGTCATCGCCATCATCCGCGAGGAAGATGAGCCGAAGCCCGTCATGATGGAGCGGTTCGGCCTTACCGACAATCAGGTCGAGGCGATCCTCAACATGCGGCTGCGCTCCTTGCGCAAGCTGGAAGAATTCGAAATCCGCAAGGAATTCGACGGCCTGACCAAGGAGAAGGCCGATATCGAGGCTCTCCTCGCTTCGGACGAAAAGCAATGGCAGACGGTTTCCTGGGAAATCGGCGAGGTGAAGAAGAAATTCGCCAAGGCGACTGAAATCGGCCGCCGCCGCACGCAGTTTGCCGAAGCGCCCGAAGCCGACGATGCAGCCATCCAGCAGGCGATGATCGAGAAGGAGCCGATCACGGTAGTCGTCTCGGAAAAGGGCTGGATTCGCGCTCTCAAGGGCCATATTTCCGATACGTCGTCGCTGACCTTCAAGGAAGGCGATGGCCTCAAGGTTGCCTTCCCAGCGCAGACGACGGACAAGATCCTGATCATCACCACGGGCGGCAAGGCCTATACACTCGGCGGCGACAAGCTGCCCGGCGGCCGCGGTCATGGCGAGCCGCTGCGCATCATGATCGATATGGAAAACGATCAGGACGTGCTGACCGCTTTCGTCCACGATCCCCAGCGCAAGCAGATGATCGCGTCGACGGCCGGCAACGGCTTCATCGTTGCGGAAGCGGAACTGGTCGCCAATACCCGCAAGGGCAAGCAGATCATGAACGTCTCCTATCCCGACGAGACCAAGCTTCTGGTTCCGGTTTCGGGCGATCACGTCGCCGTGGTCGGCGAGAACCGCAAGATGGTGATCTTCCCGCTTGAGCAGGTGCCAGAAATGTCGCGCGGCAAGGGCGTGCGCCTGCAGAAATACAAGGATGGCGGCATTTCCGACATCCGCTGCTTCGTGATGGCCGATGGCCTGACCTGGGAAGACAGCGCCGGCCGCACCTTCACCAAGACGAAGGACGAGCTGGCGGAATGGCTGGGCGACCGCGCCGGCGCCGGCCGCGCCGTGCCGAAGGGCTTCCCCAGAAGCGGCAGGTTTTCTGGGTAAGCAGTCCGGCTAAGTCCAGGCAATCGACCCGCTGGGTCGATTGCCGCGACGAATGCTCTGAGCCTTGGCGAAGGGGAGGGTGGTGCGTCATTTCGACGAGCCTGAGCCGTGCCGAGGGCCGGTCGTCGTGGCAGAGGTTCAATCGGTGAAGGGAACGCAGACGTCGCGCAGGAAGCGTGTCGCTCCCTTTTTGTCGATTTCTCCTGCGGCCACGGCTACGACGAAACTGTAAAGATTGGCGTCCGTCGTTTGAATGCGGTAGCCATTGTCCATAAGAAAGACTGCGGTCGCCACGATGGCGATGCGTTTGTTGCCATCTATGAAGGCATGATTTTTCGCCAGCCCGAATAGATAGGCCGCTGCCAGTTCGATGATATCATCGCTGCCATATTCGGCTTTATTAATGGGGCCTGCCAAGGCGAATTCAAGAGAACCCTCATCTCGCAGACCACGGGAGCCGCCGAATCTTTTGATCTGTATCTTGTGCAATTGCTCGATGAGCCGCTTGGTCAGAAAGATCCTCGGCATTATTCAGCCAGCTTCTTGAGCGCCACTTTGTATTGATCCATGAAGCGCTGCGCGTGCTCCATCTGGCGGGCAAAATCCGCGTCGGTCGGCTGCATCAGCAATCCGCCGTCTTTCAAGCTGAGTTCCAACATATCGCCAGCGCCAAGCCCCAGCTGATCGAGAACTTCCTTCGGAATAATCACGCCTTCGGAATTGCCGATCTTGCGGATGGTGACGTTCATCTCGTGGCTCCAATGTAATAACCTTGTTATAACATTGGGCAGGCATTACTTGCAATGTGCAAGGTCCTGCGTCGCCAGCGCCGCTCTTGCCTTCACCCGCGCCTGCCAGAGCGAGTGCGCGGCCAGCGCGAGGATCAGGATCGCGCCGCCGGCGAGTGTCATGTTGGTCGGCGCCTCGGCGAAGATCAGCCAAACCCAGATCGGCGCCAGGATCGTTTCCAGAAGATAGAACATCGCCACTTCCGGCGCCGAGAGAAAGCGTGTGCCTGTTGCAAGGCACCAGAAGGAAAGCGGCATCAGCACGCCGCCGTCGAGGAGTATCCAGCCGGGATTATCGATGGAAAAGCCCGACGGAGCGACATGATAGAGGCCCACGGCGGCCGGAAGGATGGCCGCCAGCAGCGAGGCGAAACCCATGTCCCGCCGGGAGGCGCGGCTGATGGTGATGGCGCAGGCGATGGAAAAGGATGCGAGCACGGAAAGCGCATCACCAAGCAGGTGGCCGCCTTCCATGCCGTCTCCAACGATCAGGCCGACCCCCAGGATCATGACCGCCATGGTGACGAATGTCGAAAGAGCGGGACGTTCCTTGAGGAAAATCCAGGAAAGCAGCGCCGTGAACATCGGGTTCAAAGCGATGATGAACACCACATTCGCCGCGGTGGTGTAATAAACGGCGAGAATAAAGCTGATCGTCGTCAGCCCGTAGAAGAAGCCGACCAGAATTCCGAGCCAGCCCGGCAGCACGCCTCGCACCGAACCGGTGACGCGGCGAATGAGGAAGAGGGCGGCAAGCGCCACGACGACGGTCGCGAGACTGCGCGCCGACAGCACCGACCAGACTTCGCCGCTGGAAAGCCTTATCAGCGGTATGTCCATCGACAGAACCAGGCCGCCGAACGTGGTCAGCAGCAGGCCCTTTCTATGGTCGGAGAGATTGGCGAACATTCAGCGCGAGCTGTCTTTGTCGTTGTTCGCAGCAGGGTCGAACCGTTCCCAGCCGCGCGGGGTCAGATGTTCCTGTGGCTGGAAACGGGTCTTGTAGTCCATCTTGCGCGAGCCTCTGACCCAATAGCCGAGATAGACATGCGGCAGCCCAAGCGCCTTCGTCCGCTTGATATGGTCGAGGATCATGAAGGTGCCGAGCGATCGCTCGTCGAGATCGGGGTTGAAATAGGAATAGACCATCGACAGCCCGTCGCTCATGACGTCGGTCAATGCGGCCGCCAGGAGCTCGCCCTTCGGACGTTGCTCCAGTCCGGAGCCTTCCTCGCGGCGGCGATACTCGATGATGCGCGTATTCACATGCGTATCCTCGACCATGATCGCATAGTCGAGCACGGTCATGTCGGACATGCCTCCGTGCTGGTGGCGATAGTCGAGATAACGACGGAACAGGGAATATTGCTCGCTGGACGGCTGCGCCGGAAATTCGGTGGCGATGATGTCGCTATTGGCGGCTAGCACGCGCTTCATCGAGCGGCTGGGCTCGAATTCCTGAGCCAGAATGCGGACCGATATGCAGGCCCTGCACGATTCGCAGGCAGGCCGATAGGCGATGTTCTGCGAGCGGCGGAAGCCGCCTTGAGTGAGGATATCGTTCATCTCGGCAGCGCGCGGACCGACAAGGTGCGTGAAGACCTTGCGCTCCATCTCGTGCGGCAAGTACGGGCAGGAAGCCGGTGCCGTCAGATAAAACTGCGGGGATGGCGTCGACTGCGTGTTCATCTGCCGTTGATTGACCTTTCTTTCGGCACCTGTTTTCTACAAGCATGGCTCAAGTTTAGAAAACGTCAACTACGTCCTTTGCTAAAGATCGAAGTTTCCTAATTGATCATGCACATAAATCTCTCCCACGCGCCAAAAGGCTCCGCGGTAGATCATGTGGTGTCCGATGATTATGCGTCGTTTTAAGCCGTTCGGGCGATGACCGTGCCTAGCAGCAGGTCGTGCACCAACCGGCTGCGGTCAGTGAACAGACCCACCAGCAGGATGAGCGGCGTCAGGACGGAGTTCAAAATCCAGAAGAGCGCCAGATGGACGATCGCCGTCAGGAAATCCATCCGCCGGCCGTCGACGCGGACCATGGTGAGGCCCATGGCGCGCATGCCGAGCGAGGCCTGATAGGGTCCGCCGAGCGTCCAGCCGAAATAGAGGCCGGCGACAAGGATGAAGAGCACGGGATAGAGGACGAAACCGAGCCCCAACGTCAGGATCGAAACGAAAAACAGAAGCACGGCTGCGGGAATGCAGAGCAGCGCGACGATGATGTAATCGACGATGAACGCGAAGATACGCCGGCTCAGCACGCCGCTATAGGCGCGCCAGTCTTCCGGTGCTGCATAGAGCGGGCTGGGGTTCAGGCTCATTGCTTTTCTCCTTTGCGCATGCCCCTTCCGTCGTTCTGATCGGTAGAGGGCATGGGCGGATTGAAGATCCCGCCGCATCGCGCTCCAGCGTGAAGGCGCGCTGCGGCAGGGAAACATTTGCCGAACATATGGTATCGGAGGCGGCAAATACAATAAGCGGATGGCCTGAAGCTATTTCTTCGCCAGATGTCTTGCCACATCCATCGCGAAATAGGTGAGAATGCCGTCGCACCCGGCGCGCTTGAAGGCGAGCAGGGTTTCGAGCATCACCCGGTCGCCGTCGATCCAGCCGTTGGCGGCGGCGGCCTTGATCATCGCGTACTCGCCGGAGACCTGATAGGCGAAGGTCGGAAGGCCGAACGCTTCCTTCAGCCGCCAACAGATGTCGAGATAGGGCAGGCCCGGCTTGACCATCAGCATGTCGGCGCCTTCTTCGACGTCGAGCGTGGCGTCCCGCAGGGCTTCCGTGCCGTTGGCCGGATCGATGTAATAGGTCTTCTTGTCGCCCTTCAGCAGGCCGCCGGTCGAAATCGCCTCGCGATAGGGGCCGTAGAAGGCCGAGCTGAACTTCGTCGCATAGCTCATGATGCCGACATTCTGGTGCCCGGCGGCATCCAGCGCCTGGCGGATCGCGCCGATGCGTCCGTCCATCATTTCCGAAGGCGCGATGATATCGGCGCCGGCATCGGCCTGATAGATTGCCGCCTGCGCCACCTGCTCGACCGTCTCGTCGTTGACGATCTCGTTGCCGCGCAGGATTCCGTCATGGCCGTGGCTGGTGAAGGGATCGAGGGCGACGTCGGTGATGACGCCGATATTCGGAACGGCCTTCTTGATTGCGGCGCTGGCGAGATTAATGAGATTGTTCTTCTCGAGACTATTGGAGCCGGTCTCGTCGCGCAGCTCCATTTCGATGTTCGGGAATGTGGCGAGCGCGGGAATGCCGAGATCGGCTGCTTCCTTCGCCGCTTCCACGGCCTTGTCCACGGTCATGCGATTGACGCCGGGCATGGCGGGGATCGGCTCAAGGATGCCGGTGCCGGGAATGAGGAAGATCGGCCAGATCAGATCGTCGACCGTCAGCCTGTTTTCCTGCACGAGGCGGCGTGTCCAATCGGCCTTGCGGTTGCGGCGCATGCGCCGATGGCCGGTGATCTCGTCAACGAGATGCGTCTTGTTCTCCATGATGCCGCCATCCTTCTTCGTCTATCTAAGGCCCATTATATATGGAGAGCGTACCTATCACGCTGTCCCCAGGATTCAAAACCGGGCGAAAGGCCGCAGCCAAGATCTCGCTGGCGGGGCGGATGCCTCCTACGTATTGTTCGCGCATGGAATCTGATTCTTCGACCGTACCCAAGAATACGCTGACGGACATCCTGTTCGTGCTGTTCCTGCGGCTGATCGCGATCGCCTGCTTCTGGCTCGGCCTGCAATATTGGGCGATGTTGGTCGGCTATTCACTCGGAGGCCATGCACGCTTCGATCTGCTGGCTCTGCCCTGGAAGGTGGCGGGCGCGGGGCTTGCCGTCGTATTCCCGGTCGCGGCGCTCGGATTATGGCTCACCGTATCCTGGGGGCCGGTCATGTGGGTGCTGGCCGCAGGCGGCCAGGCATTGATGTATGGGGTATGGCCGGAGATATTCGGCTCCAATCCGCTGATCATGATTTTGCATGCCGGCGTGGCCGTGATCTATTGCCTTTTCCGGGTCCTGCTATGGCAGGAAAAGCGCCGTCGCCGTCAGCAGCAGGTAATGGTTGATTTACCCTGAGACAGCAACACTTCCTGGTAAGATGCTGTTAAGCCTGCAGTTTAAGTAGAATTTTATGTGTATTCGATAGGGTCTCACTCAAGGCGGGAAGAAAACGACACCGCCAAACAAAACAGAGTGAGGCCAAGTCATGATGAACACGAAAATCAAGCCGCAGGCAGTTGCGAACGCTCGGGACCAGCAGGTTGACGATATCCGGGCTCTCTACATGGAATCCCTCCATCTGGTCGAGCGTTTGCACCGCCGCCTGCTGGACGTCATCAAGGACGAGTTCGACCGTCAGGGTCGCGACGACGTCAACGCCGTCCAGGCACTTCTCCTTTTCAACATCGGCAATTCCGAGCTGACGGCCGGCGAACTGCGCTCGCGCGGTTTCTACCTCGGCTCCAACGTTTCCTACAACGTCAAGAAGCTGGTAGACCTCGGCTTCATCAACCACCAGCGCTCGCGCATCGACCGTCGCTCGGTCCGCATCAGCCTGACGGAAACCGGCCAGGACATCGCCGAAACCGTTGCCAAGCTCTATGACCGCCACATCGGCTCGATCGACAAGGTCGGCGGCATCGGCACCGACGAATTCACCCAGATGAACAAGCTCCTGCAGCGTCTGGACCGCTTCTGGAACGACAGCATCGCCTACCGTATGTAAGTTGCGGCGAGGAACCGATCATACGACCTTCCGGTACAAGCAAGCTGGACACGTTTCCCTGCGTGTCCGGCTTGAGCGTGTCTCCAGCACGGCCGTTGTGCGCTTTTTGCCACGTCGGCTCTTCACCTTCCGTCACATCCGCTGTGCAGAACCGCTAAGCCATTGACGTCATGTCAGGACACGCTATGAACCACGCGCAGTTGTGGTATTTTAGCAGATGCGACATGGCTTTTCTTCCGCGCTTGCATAGCAAGGCAAGTTTCATGCCGGGCGACACGAATTGGCCATATTGCTATGACAGCGGAAGTCGACTGCAAGCAACGTTCTCGAAATACGATCGTCCGACCTGAAGGTCTTGGCTTCGCGATATTGTGATAGTTCGTGGCCAAGTTTTTGGTGGTGCATTAAGGGAACGGATTGATACTGAGCGGCGTTATTTGGCGCAGGCTTGCGCTACTTACTGCTTCCTCTCTTGGCTGCGCATGATTGGATCGCAGCGTTGAACGGTTGGGATATGTCGAAGAAAAACGGAATTGAACCCTTTTCGCGCCGCTCTTTCCTGCGGTCGGCTGCAACTCTTGGCGCTGCCGTGCTGGCCGCTCCCGCGCTTGCGCAAAATGCGACGCCGCTTGAAGCGCTGATCAATGATCCCTCTCGCGGCAATTGGGACGATCAGTTCGACGCCAAGGCCGCAGCCCGCACCGCGGCCGCCGTCCAGTCGAACACGCCGATCCTCGGACCGGATTCCGTGCCGAACATTCAGCAGGCGATTGCCCAGTATCAGAGCATCGTTGCCAATGGCGGCTGGCCGCAGATCAATCCGACCAGCCAGCAGCCGCTGCAGATCGGCGTTACCGATCCCGCCGTACAGACGCTTCGCCAGCATCTGATGGTTTCGGGCGATCTGCCGCGCGAAGCGGGCATTTCCTCGTCTTTCGATTCCTACGTGGACGGCGCCGTCAAGCGTTTCCAGGCACGCCACGGTCTGCCGCCGGATGGCGTTATCGGCGATTTCACGTTGAAGGCGATGAACATTCCCGCCAATGTCCGCCTGCAGCAGCTGAACACCAATCTCGTTCGCCTGCAGACGTTCCCGTCCGATCTTGGCCGCCGTCACGTCATGGTCAACATCCCGGCGACCCGCGTCGAAGCCGTGCAGGATGGTCAGGTGGCGCTGCGCCACGAGGCGATCGTCGGCCGGGAGTCGCGCCCGACCCACATCATCAATTCAAAGATCTATGAGGTCATCCTCAACCCTTACTGGACAGCGCCGCGCTCGATCATCATCAAGGATATCATGCCGCTGATGCGCAAGGACCCGACCTATCTGGCGAGGAGCAACATCCGCCTTCTCGACGGCAAGGGCCAGGAAGTGGCACCAGAGACGATCGACTGGAATTCGGACAAGGCACCGGATCTGATGTTTCGACAGGACCCGGGCAAGACCAATGCCATGGCGTCCACGAAAATCAACTTCCATAACCCCAACAACGAATACATGCACGACACGCCGGAACAGGGCCTGTTCAACAAGCTGATGCGTTTCGACAGCTCCGGCTGCGTGCGCGTTCAGAACGTGCGCGACCTGGCGACCTGGCTTCTTTCGGAAACTCCGGGCTGGCCGCGTCAGCACATCGAGCAGGTCATCTCCACCCGCGTCAACACGCCGATTACTCTGGCGGCGGAAGTCCCGGTCTACTTCGTCTATATCTCCGCCTGGAGCGCCCGCGACGGTATCGTCCAGTTCCGCGATGACATCTACAATCTCGACGGCAATTCCCAGTTGGCGCTCGACACGACCCAGGGCATGGAGCAGCCGGTTCAATAATCGGCATCCCAAATTGCAATTCTTAGGGAAGCCGCATCTTCGGATGCGGCTTTTTCTTTAGCTGGCGGCGCTCTGCGTAGAATGCCCAGCAAATGTCGCTCGTCGTATTGCTCTCCGGCGACCCGGACGCTAATACCGTTTGCATTGCCGTTCCGGCCCGTTCAGGAGCTTTCACGATGACCAATGCGTCCACCGAACCCTTCTTCAATCGCTCGCTCGCCGATACCGATCCGGAAATCTTCGGCGCGATCGGCAAGGAACTCGGTCGCCAGCGGCACGAAATCGAACTGATCGCTTCGGAAAACATCGTCTCGCGCGCCGTGCTGGAAGCGCAGGGCTCGATCATGACCAACAAGTATGCCGAGGGATATCCGGGCAAGCGCTACTATGGCGGCTGCCAGTACGTCGATATCGCCGAAGAGCTCGCCATCGAGCGCGCCAAGAAGCTGTTTGGCGTCAACTTCGCCAACGTTCAGCCGAATTCCGGTTCGCAGATGAACCAGGCCGTCTTCCTGGCGCTCTTGCAGCCGGGCGACACCTTCATGGGCCTCGACCTGAACTCGGGTGGCCACCTGACGCACGGCTCGCCGGTCAACATGTCCGGCAAGTGGTTCAACGTCGTGTCCTACGGCGTGCGCGAGGGTGACAACCTGCTCGACATGGATGAAGTGCAGCGCAAGGCCGAGGAAACCAAGCCGAAGCTGATCATCGCCGGCGGTACCGCCTATTCCCGCATCTGGGACTGGAAGCGCTTCCGCGAGATCGCCGACAGCGTCGGCGCCTATCTGATGGTCGACATGGCGCACATTGCCGGTCTCGTTGCCGGTGGCCAGCATCCGTCGCCGTTCCCGCATTGCCATGTTGCCACCACGACCACGCACAAGTCGTTGCGCGGCCCGCGCGGCGGCATGATCCTGACCAATGACGAGGATCTGGCGAAGAAGTTCAATTCGGCTGTCTTCCCCGGCCTTCAGGGCGGCCCGCTGATGCACGTCATCGCCGCCAAGGCCGTTGCCCTCGGCGAAGCGCTGCAGCCCGATTTCAAGGATTACGCTGCCCAGATCGTCAAGAACGCCAAGGCTCTTGCCGAGACCTTGATTTCCGGCGGCGTCGACGTCGTCTCCGGCGGCACGGACAACCACCTGATGCTGGTCGACCTGCGTAAGAAGAACGCCACCGGCAAGCGCGCCGAGGCAGCACTCGGCCGCGCCTACGTCACCTGCAACAAGAACGGCATTCCGTTCGATCCTGAAAAGCCTTTCGTGACCTCCGGTGTCCGTCTCGGTACGCCGGCCGGCACGACGCGCGGCTTCAAGGAAGCCGAATTCCGTGAGATCGGCAACCTGATCATCGAGGTGCTCGATGGCCTGAAGGTCGCCAATTCCGACGAAGGCAATGCCGCCGTCGAAGCTGCCGTGCGCGAGAAAGTGGTCAAGCTCACCGACCGCTTCCCGATGTACGGCTATATGGGCTAAGGAGAGCGCATGCGCTGCCCTTACTGCGGTTCTGAAGATACCCAGGTCAAGGATTCTCGCCCGGCGGAGGACAATACGTCCATCCGCCGTCGGCGCATTTGTCCGGATTGCGGCGGCCGCTTCACGACATTCGAGCGTGTGCAGCTTCGCGAGCTGATGGTCATCAAGAAGACCGGCCGCAAGGTGCTGTTCGATCGCGACAAGCTGGTGCGCTCCTTCGAGATCGCATTGCGCAAGCGCCCGGTGGACCGCGACCGGATCGAGCGCGCCGTGTCCGGTATCGTTCGTCGCCTCGAAAGCTCCGGCGAGACTGAAATCAGCTCCGAGCAGATCGGTCTTCAGGTGTTGGAAGCGTTGAAGAGCCTCGATGATGTCGCCTTCGTGCGCTATGCCTCCGTCTACCGCGATTTTTCGCATGCGGAAGATTTCGAGCACGTGATCGACGAGATCAACGCCAAGATCGCCCGCGATCCGCTGGACCCTTGACCATGGTACTGCTGCCCGAGGACGAGCGTTTCATGGCTGCGGCCATCCGTCTGTCGCGCCAGCATCTGGGATTGACCTCCACCAATCCGTCCGTCGGCTGCCTGATTGTCAAGGACGGCGTCATTCTCGGCGGCGGCGTAACAGCGCTTGGCGGGCGTCCGCACGCCGAACCTCAAGCACTGGCCGCTGCGGGCGAGGGCGCGCGGGGTGCCACGGCTTATGTGACGCTCGAACCCTGCTCACATTACGGCAGGACTCCGCCCTGCGCGGAAGCATTGATCGCCTATGGCGTCGCTCGCGTCGTTATCAGCGTCACCGATCCCGACCAGCGCGTTTCTGGACGCGGTATCAACATGCTGCGCGAGGCCGGCATCGAGGTCGATACCGGCATCCTGGAAAGGGAGGGCAGGCGGTCTCTCGCCGGTTATCTCATGCGCCAGACGAGAAACCGGCCCTATGTGACTCTCAAGCTTGCCGTTTCCGCCGATGGCATGATCGGCAAGACGGGCGAGGGCCAGGTTCGCATCACCGGCGACATCGCACGGGCGCAGGTGCAAATGCTGCGCGCCGAAAGCGACGCCATTCTCGTCGGCATCGGCACGGCGATCGCGGACGATCCGGAATTGACCTGCCGGCTTCCCGGCCTAGAGGATCGCTCTCCCTTGCGCATCGTCATCGATGACGAGCTGCAGCTTCCCCTTGGCAGCAAGCTGGTCCGCACGGCCCGGCAATATCCGGTCATCGCGGTTGCCGGCCATCCGCCGTCCTTCGACGAGAATACAGATGCGGCTTTCCTCGGGCGCCGCGCGGTGCTCGATGCCGCCGGCGTCGAAGTGCTGCAGTCCAATTCCAGCGAACCGGGAGAGCTGCTGGAGGCGCTCGGTACGCGCGGCATCTCGTCTCTGCTGGTCGAAGGCGGTGCGAGGACCGCGCAGCGTTTCCTTGATGCCGGAATGGTCGACCGCATCCTGCTGTTTCAGGGGCCGGCTGATATCGGCGAGGGCGGTATTGAATCGCCGGTCCTCAAGTCCAATATCCCAGCTGATTTTATGCACGTCGGGGAGAGCCGCTTCGGCGACGATCTCTGCGACGAATACGAAAGAGGTTTTTGATGTTTACCGGAATTGTTACCGATGTCGGCACGGTCGAATCCATTTCCCCGATGCAAGAGGGTATCAAGCTGCGCGTTGCCACAAATTACGATCCGGCGACGATCGACATGGGCGCCTCGATTTCTCATGCCGGCGTCTGCCTGACGGTCACCGGTCTGCCGGAAGAGGGCAGCAACGGGCGCTGGTTCGAGGTCGAGGCCTGGGAAGAGGCGCTCCGCCTGACGACCATCGGCAGCTGGGAAGCGGGCGCCAGGATCAATCTCGAGCGTTCCCTGAAGATCGGCGACGAGCTTGGCGGTCATATCGTGTCCGGCCATATCGATGGCAAGGCGGAAATTCTGTCCGTGACATCAGAGGGCGAAGCCACGCGCTTCCGCCTGCGCGCGCCGGAGCATCTGGCAAGATTCGTGGCGCCGAAGGGTTCGGTCGCGCTCGACGGCACCTCGCTGACGGTCAATGCCGTTGAAGGCACGGAATTCGACGTGCTGCTGATCCGCCATTCCCTGGAGGTCACGACCTGGGGCGAGCGCAAGGCCGGCGATTTCGTCAATTTCGAAGTCGACACCATGGCGCGTTATGCCGCACGGCTGGCGGAATTCCCGGTCGTTCGCGAATCCTGAGTTCTATGGATAGGCTGCCGGAGAGGTGCCCGTGGGCGTCCCCGTACCCTATGCGAGCCTCTTTTCCATCAGAAAATTCGCCAGCGTCTGGCCGCGCTTTTGCACTTGCTGCGCGGCCAGGACGACAAAACCCTTGCGCTCGAAGAAGGGACGGGCAGTCAGGCTCGCCTCGGTGAAAATGCGCTGAAGTCCCTGTTCTCGGGCAGCTTTTTCGACAGTTGCGAGCAACAGGCTGGCGACGCCCTTTCCCTGATAATCCGGCGAAACGAACATCATGTCGAGGCAACCATCGGATTTCAGATCGGCAAAGCCGATGGGTTGGGAACCATCCATTGCAAGCCAGGTCGGCCGATTTGCCCGATACCGTGCCCAGACCTCGGCGTCTTCTACCTTTGCCCAGGCCGCGATCTGCTCCGGGTTGTAATCCCTGGACGCGATCTCGCGAATGGCCCTGAGAAAAATGTCGATCGTGGCCTGGGCATCATCCGGTTCGTAAGGTTTGATCGAAAACCTATCCCGCGGAACCGCCATGATATCCTCCCGGCGCTGTCTGGCGTTCGAATAGGGCGTTGTGCCTGTCCTTGATCGCGATTTCGCCGATACGGCGGAAGCCGATCTTCTTGGCAACCCGCAGCGACGGCTGGTTCTCCAGATCCACGATGCAAGTCATGCGTCGGCCTGCAAACTGCCTGTCCGCCCAGGCGATCGCCGCATTCATGGCTTCCGTTGCATAGCCCTTGCCCTGCATCGGCGGCGTAATGCCCCAGCCGGCTTCCAGCGTACCTTCCGTCATCGGCGTCATCTCGCGATGCAGATCGAGAAAGCCCACTTCGCCGATCAGCCGGCCGCTCTGGCGCTCCTCGACGGCGAAGAAGCCGAAGCCGAGATGATGCCACAGGCCGGCATAGCGCAGCAGGCGGGCCCAGACCTGCTCGCGCGTCGGCATTTCCCCGCCGATAAAACGGACCATTTTCTCGTGTTTCCAGAGAGCAAGGAATTCGTCGAACTCGTCGAGGCGATGTCCGCGCAGCAGCAGCCGGTCGGTTGTCAATGTCGGAATGAGGGTCATGGAGAATGGATCTTTGCTGAAAATATCTTTTGGTGATGGTCAGTCGCTCGAGGCGCCGGGTTCGCCGTCCCAGTAATCGAGGTTGGTGGTGGCAGCGCGGCCGATCGCTCGGAATGTCGCTTTGCCGTCGCTATTGGTCTTGGCCAGGAACTTGCCGGAATCGGGATATTCGACGATTTCGGTTCGAGCCTTGGTGGAAATGGCAAGATAGGTCAGCACGCCGGGGCCGATATTGATCAGCTGATGCGCGGTTTCCGGGCCGCCGGCCGGAGCCCCCAGCACATCGCCCTTGCTGACTGCGATACGCTGATCGCCGAAGCGATACTCGCCTTCGCCGTCGAGAATGACGAACATTTCCTCCTCGGCATGGTGATTGTGGAATGGACAGCCGGATTTGCCCGGGGGCACCTCGTTATAGCTGATACCGAGCTGCTTCAGCCCGAGTTTCGCCCCGAAGGAGGTGTCGCTGCCGGCAAAGAAACTGCCTTGCTGCCAATGTTCCAGTTCAAGCTCGCCGACATTGACGGCGGGTATCGATTTTTTGGTCATGAACCTCCCCCTCGCAGGCTGGGAATTATTATCGAAGCGGTTGCGCGCGCGGAAGCCACAATTTCCGCAGCGCGCCGATCATTTCCAAATAGGGTCGGAATCGGCGCGGGCCATTGAAAAACACTTGCCAAGCGAGGCCCGCCGTGGTTTGACCCGGCCTAACAAGGTGCCGCGCCCTCTCAAATCGCAGGTGATGTATGACCAGCTCTTCCAATGCTCATATCCTTATCGTCGAAGCCCGCTTCTATGACGATATGGCCGATGCCCTGCTCGACGGCGCCAAGACCGCACTCGACGAGGCCGGCGCGACCTATGATGTCGTCACCGTGCCCGGCGCGCTGGAAATCCCGGCCGCTATTGCCATGGCGCTCGATGGCGGCGACAATGGCAATGTGGTTTATGACGGCTACGTCGCTCTCGGCATGGTCATCCGCGGCGAGACCTATCATTTCGATATCGTCGCCAATGAATCCTCGCGGGCGCTGATGGATCTGGCCGTCAGTGAATCCCTCGCGATCGGCAACGGTATCCTCACTGTCGAGAACGACGAACAGGCTTGGGCTCGCGCCCGCCGTTCGGACAAGGACAAGGGCGGCTTTGCTGCCCGCGCGGCGCTGACCATGATCGCGCTGAAAGAAAAGTTGGGTGCATAATAGATGAGCAATCAGGATAACGAGCGACCGGCAAAGCCCGCCAATCAGCGGGGCGCAGCGCGTCTTGCGGCGGTTCAGGCGCTCTATCAGATGGATATCGGCGGAACCGGCGTTCTGGAGGTGGTGGCTGAATACGAAGCCCATCGTCTCGGCCAGGAGCTGGATGGCGAAACCTATCTGAAGGCCGACGCATCCTGGTTTCGTTCCATCGTTTCCGGCGTCGTGCGCGAGCAGACCCGTCTCGACCCGCTGATCGGCTCCGCCCTTCAGGACGACTGGGCGCTGTCGCGTCTCGACAGCACCGTGCGCGCCATCCTGCGTGCCGGCACCTTCGAGCTTATCGACCGCAAGGACGTACCGGTTCCGGTCATCGTCACCGAATATGTCGAGATCGCGCACGCCTTCTTCGAAGAAGACGAGCCGAAGCTCGTGAATGCCGTGCTCGACCGAATCGCCAAGCAGGTTCGCGGCGAAGCGAAGAAATAAGCCTCGTCGGACGCTCGGATCGTGGCGCGACGCATTTTCGTTTCCTTCGTTCGCGCCTGATTCCATCTTCGAATATTCTTTTGAACCTCCTGCGGGTGTTTTACCCGCGGGCGGTCTTGACGCGACGTTTTCCCAACAGCAATCTCGCAACTGCACAGCGGCCGATCCCCTGGAGGAGGGGGCCGACCGTTGTCGCAGGCGGCCGGGGGATGGAGTGAACCGCCGGCTTTTTTGGAGGGAAAAAGCGAAATGTCGATTCTTTTAGGAGTGATCGCATGCGGACTGCTCTCGGTCATCTACGCCGTATGGGCAACCCGGTCGGTGCTCGCTGCCGATCAGGGCAATGCCCGCATGCAGGAGATTGCCGGGTATATTCGTGAAGGAGCGCAAGCCTATCTGGCGCGCCAATATAGAACCATCGCCATCGTCGGGGTCATCGTTTTCATCGCGGCCTGGCTCCTCTTGTCGGCCGAAGCCGCTTTCGGCTTCCTGATCGGCGCAATCCTCTCAGGCGCCGCAGGTTTCATCGGCATGCATGTCTCCGTGCGCGCCAACGTCCGCACCGCACAGGCTTCGTCGCAGAGCCTGTCTGCGGGCCTCGATATCGCCTTCAAGTCGGGCGCCATCACCGGTATGCTGGTTGCAGGCCTCGCCCTGCTCGGCGTCTCCATCTATTTCTATGTGCTGACCGGCATTCTCGGTCATGAAGCAGGCTCGCGCGATGTTATCGACGCGCTGGTCGCGCTCGGCTTCGGCGCATCGCTGATCTCGATCTTCGCCCGCCTCGGCGGCGGCATCTTCACCAAGGGCGCCGACGTCGGCGGCGACCTTGTCGGCAAGGTGGAAGCCGGTATTCCGGAAGACGATCCGCGCAACCCCGCCACCATCGCCGATAACGTCGGTGACAATGTCGGCGATTGCGCCGGCATGGCGGCTGATCTGTTCGAAACCTATGCGGTGTCCGTCGTCGCGACCATGGTGCTTGCCGCGATCTTCTTTGCCGGATCTCCGCTGCTTGGCTCCGCCATGATCTATCCGCTGGCGATCTGCGGCACCTGCATCATCACCTCGATCATCGGCACCTTCTTCGTGAAGCTCGGTGTCAATGGTTCGATCATGGGGGCTCTCTACAAGGGCCTGATCGCGACCGGCGTGCTGTCGATCGTCGGTCTTGCCGTAGCCACGTCGCTGACCATCGGCTGGGGTTCGATCGGCACCGTCGCCGGCTTCGAGATTACCGGTACGAAACTCTTCAGCTGCGGCATTGTCGGCCTGATCGTCACGGCGCTGATCGTCGTCATCACCGAATACTATACCGGCACGAACAAGCGGCCGGTGAACTCCATCGCGCAGGCGTCGGTCACCGGTCACGGCACCAACGTCATTCAGGGTCTCGCCGTCTCGCTCGAATCGACGGCGCTGCCTGCAATCGTCATCGTCGGTGGCATCATCGCCACCTATCAGCTCGGCGGCCTGTTCGGTACCGGCATTGCAGTGACGGCCATGCTCGGCCTTGCCGGCATGATCGTCGCTCTCGACGCCTTCGGTCCCGTCACGGACAACGCCGGCGGCATCGCGGAAATGTCGCACCTTCCGCCGGAAGTGCGCAAATCCACCGACGCGCTCGATGCGGTCGGCAACACCACCAAGGCCGTCACCAAGGGTTACGCCATTGGTTCGGCCGGCCTCGGCGCTCTGGTCTTGTTTGCGGCCTATGCAAACGACCTGCAGTATTTTGCCGCTCACGGCGACAAATACCCGTATTTCGCCAATGTCGGTACGATCTCGTTCGAGCTTTCGAACCCTTACGTCGTCGCGGGTCTGCTGTTCGGCGGCCTCATCCCCTATCTCTTCGGCGGTATCGCCATGACGGCCGTCGGCCGTGCCGCCGGGGCGATCGTGGAGGAGGTTCGTCGGCAGTTTCGCGAAAAGCCCGGCATTATGCAGGGCACGGAGCGTCCTGATTACGGCCGCGCCGTCGACCTTTTGACCAAGGCGGCCATTCGCGAAATGATCGTCCCGTCGCTCTTGCCAGTCCTGGCGCCGGTCGTCGTCTATTTCGGCGTCCTGCTGCTGTCCGGTTCCAAGGCCTCGGCCTTCGCCGCTCTCGGCGCTTCGCTGCTTGGTGTCATCATCAACGGCCTCTTCGTCGCCATCTCGATGACGTCTGGTGGCGGTGCATGGGACAACGCCAAGAAGAGCTTCGAAGACGGTTTCGTCGACAAGGACGGCACACGTCACATGAAGGGGTCGGAGGCTCACAAGGCCTCGGTGACGGGCGATACCGTCGGCGATCCCTACAAGGATACGGCAGGCCCGGCCGTCAACCCGGCGATCAAGATCACCAATATCGTCGCCCTGCTACTGTTGGCCATTCTGGCCGGATAAGGGAACGCAGACCGAACACATAAAGAAAACCCGCGGGGCGAAGTGCCTCGCGGGTTTTTCTTTGAGCTGCTCCCCGGTTTATTGGCCGGGGTTGAGGTTGTTGAGGAAGTTCCTCGCGCCGTTGACGCCGCCGGCGGCACCGCCCTGGAGGATCTGCTGCAGGAAGGTGATGTCGCGACCGCCTGTCGGTGTCGTGCGGCTGATCATGTCGAAGACCTTGCCGTCCTTCAGCGTGTAGTTGGCTTCCTGCTTCACGACGCCGGTCTTATCGAAATAGATCGCCAGAATGTTCTGGTCGACCAGCTTCGGCTTCATGAAGGCAACGGCGCGCGTGCGCTTCTGGGAGATGTAGTAGAAGACTTCACCGTCGAAGGTCGCCGTGGTCGAGGGCGTGCCGAGCGAGAGCAGGACCTGCTCGCGGCTCGAGCCGACCGGCGCAAGCGCCAGCGACTGCGGATCGAAGATATAGCCGTTGTTCATGACCTCACTGGTCTTGCAACCCGAAAGTCCCATGGTCGCAATCACCAGGGCGATGGCGGCAGTGCTGCTGAAAGTAATGTCAGACTTGAAATACCGTCTGGTCAACGACATCTCATCTCCCCTAATGAATCAATCCGATGGCCGGGTGGCCGGTATGACCTTGCTGTACATATCATTGTGGCCTTTCCGCGATGGGAAAAGGTACAATCATGTTGTTCGGCACTCTTCGTCACCGATCATGCACAACATGACGACGATAAGGGCTGGAGCCTCGAAGCGGGCACAAACGGCATTGCAATTCGCGCCTGCTTCGGTAAACCAGCTTTTGCGTGGATGCAACAAGGCCAAGCAAAAACGGCGCGCTCCAAGGGAGCCAATTCCGGGAATTTTCATGATTTTTGGGCTCTTCCGCAAAAGAAATCACAACCAGATCATCGTCGTCAGGCAATATGAGATCCTGACATCCATGGCGCGGCAGCCGGTTTTCTACACCGACTATGATGTGCCCGATACGGTGATGGGGCGTTTCGAATTGCTCTCGGTCGTCATGATCCTGTTTTTCCGCCGCACGCGTTCTTCGGTCACGAGCGGTCAGGAACTGGCGCAGGAAATCGTGGATGCCTTCTTCGAGGATATCGATTATTCGATCCGTGAACTCGGGATCGGCGACAACAGCGTGCCGAAGCGGATGAAGAAGCTCGCGGGCATGTTCTACGGACGCCTCGAAAGCTATGCCGGGGCCATGGATGGCGCTGATCGCGCCGCGCTTGCTGCAGCGCTTCAGCGCAACATCTATCCCAAGGCGGATGAAGGCACGGCCTCCATGGGAGCATTGGCCGACTGGATGATGATCGCCGAAGCGCACCTCGCGACAGTAACCGAAAATCAGATCGCCACGGGCTCGGCGACGCTGCCGCTACCAGATGAAGTCGGCCAGCGCGCCGGTTAGGAGATAAAAATGAAAAGACACGACTCCGATGAAACGCCGTTTTCCTATCCGGTAAAGGTAGGGCATATCTCCGCCAATCCGGTGGATGTGCATCTCGAGGCCGATGATCGCGAGCTTGCCGGGCTTGCTGCCCTTTGGGATGTTCTCTCGGTCGGCAAGCTCGCTGCCGACCTCAAGATTTCGCGCTGGAAAGGCGACGGCGTCCGTATCAAGGGCAATGTGAAAGCCAGGATTGTCCAAGCCTGCGTTGTCACACTCGAGCCAGTCGAATCTGATATCGACGAGGACTTCGAGCACATTTTCGTGCCCGAGGATTCCAAACTGGCGCGCGCGCCGTCGGTGGATGCTGGAGAAATGGTGCTTGATCCCGATGGCCCGGATCTTCCCGAGACTTTTACCGGCGATACGATCGACGCCGGTGCGGTCGTGGCGGAGTTCGCAGCCCTCGCCATAGATCCCTATCCGCGTAAGCCCGGTGTCGAGTTCGAGACGCATATTGAAGACAACGGCGAGGACGACAAGAAGCCTTCGCCCTTCGCCGTTCTGAAAGACTGGAAAAAGGAATAGGCCCCGGTATTCGAGCACAATTCAGTTGTAACCGGGGGAGAAAACGGTATTTTGACGCCAAATTCGCCCGTCGCGGCGAAGAAAAAGGACTAGGGACGCGTGATCAGAATTTCTCTTGACCTAATGGGTGGCGACTTCGGCCCTGAGGTTGTTGTTCCCGGCGCGGCCAAGGCGCTGGATAGGCATCCCGATATCACATTCATCATGTACGGACAGAAGGAGCGCTGCGAAGCGATCCTGGCGAAATATCCCAAGCTTCGTGAAAAATCCGTCTTTCACGAGTGCGAAGTTGCGATCAGCATGGATGAAAAGCCGAGCCAGGCGCTTCGCCGCGGCCGTTATGTCTCCAGCATGTGGCGTTCGATCGAGGCAGTGAAGGCGGGCGATGCCGATGTCGTCGTCTCTGCCGGCAATACCGGCGCGCTGATGGCGATGGCGAAATTCTGTCTCCGTACGATGGCCAATATCGAACGTCCGGCGATCGCCGCGATCTGGCCGACGCTGCGTGGCGAAAGCATCGTGCTTGATGTCGGCGCGACGATCGGAGCCGATGCGCAGCAGTTGCTCGATTTCGCCCTGATGGGCGGTGCCATGGCGCGCGCGCTCTTCGAGATCGAGCGCCCGACCGTCGGCTTGCTGAATGTCGGCGTCGAGGAAATCAAGGGTCAGGAAGACGTCAAGGATGCTGGCCGTCTCATTCGCGAGGCCAATCTCGAGTCGCTCGAATATTCCGGCTTTGTCGAGGGCGACGATATCGGCAAGGGCACGGTTGACGTCGTGGTCACGGAAGGCTTTTCCGGCAATATCGCGCTGAAGGCTGCAGAAGGCACCGCAAAGCAGATCGGCGCCTATCTGCGCGCTGCCATGTCGCGCACGCTGCTTGCGCGCATCGGCTACGTATTTGCCAAGGGCGCTTTCGATCTGCTGCGCGAGAAGCTCGATCCGAGCAAGGTCAATGGCGGCGTCTTCCTCGGCCTCAACGGCATCGTCATCAAGAGCCACGGCGGCGCGAACGCCGAAGCCTTCGCGGCCGCCATTGATGTCGGCTACGATATGGCCAAGAATGGGCTCACACAGAAAATCGAAAATGATTTGAAGAGATATCATGCCAAACGGCTGCCCCCCATCGGGCCGGAAGCGGCATGAGAGACGGGGTACAAGCAGAATGATCCGTTCAGTTGTTCGCGGTTTTGGGGCGGCGCTCCCCAAGCGCGTCATGACCAATGCCGAGATGGAGCAGGTTGTCGATACCAGCGACGATTGGATCGTCCAGCGTTCGGGCATCCGTCAACGCTATATTGCCGGTGACGATGAAACCACGGCCTCCTTGGGCGAGCAGGCGGCGCGCGCTGCGCTTGCCAATGCCGGAATGACGCCCGACGATATCGACCTGATCATCGTCGCAACCTCGACGCCGGACAATACCTTTCCCGCAACCGCGGTGAATATCCAGAACCGTCTCGGCATGCATCATGGCTTCGCCTTCGATGTGCAGGCGGTCTGCACCGGTTTCGTCTATGCCGTGACCACGGCCGATGCCTATATTCGCGGCGGTCTTGCCAAACGCGTGCTTGTCATCGGCGCCGAGACATTTTCGCGCATCCTCAACTGGACCGACCGCACGACCTGCGTTCTCTTCGGCGATGGCGCGGGCGCGCTCATCCTGGAGGCCGGCGAGGGGAGTGGCGCCAATACCGATCGCGGCGTGCTGACCGCAAGCCTGCGGTCCGATGGCGCCCACAAGGAAAAGCTCTACGTCGATGGCGGTCCCTCTACGACGGGAACCGTCGGTGTCCTGCACATGGCGGGCCGCGAAGTGTTCAAACACGCCGTCGGCATGATCACCGATGTCATCCAGGCCGCATTCGATGCGACGAACACCACGCCGGACGATCTCGACTGGCTCGTGCCGCATCAGGCCAACCGCCGCATCATCGACGGTTCTGCCAAGAAGCTCGGAATCGCGCCCGAGAAGGTTGTGGTCACCGTAGACCTTCACGGCAACACGTCGGCCGCATCGATCCCGCTCGCACTCTCGGTCGCAGCCGGCGATGGTCGAATCAAGAAGGGCGATCTGGTCATGCTGGAAGCGATGGGCGGCGGCTTCACCTGGGGCGCCGTGCTGTTGCGCTGGTAGCGTCAAATCTCTAAAAGCCGTTCCTAACAAGAGCTTGACCGTTTGGCGCAAGGGCAATAGTCTCGCAAAACTTGAAGAATATTACGCAGCAAGATGGGCGGGGAGCTATGACGGGCAAGACAGTGACGCGCGCAGATTTGGCGGAGTCGGTATTCCGGAAAGTCGGTCTCTCCCGGACGGAATCGGCTGAACTCGTCGAAACCGTGATCGATGAGGTTTGCAACGCCATCGTGCGCGGAGAAACCGTGAAACTCTCCTCGTTCGCGACCTTTCAGGTGCGCGACAAGAATGAGCGCATCGGTCGCAACCCGAAGACCGGCGAGGAAGTACCGATCTCGCCGCGTCGCGTCATGACCTTCAAGGCGTCGAACGTGCTGAAGACCCGCATTCTGAAGGCGCATACGAGCCGCAAGGCCAAGACCAAGCCGGCTAATCCTGCCTCCTGATCCAAATCTGGTATTTCTGTTTTCGGCCGGCCGCACGCCCAGTCTTGCGGTCGTTTCGTAATGGCTTGCTTTCGGATTTGTTGCTCAGCCTGTGCAACAGCCGAAGATGTGACTTGAATTTCCGCCGCCAAACCGTTGAAATATGGTGAGTCGTATCATGGAATGGTGCGAATGCCGACATCCGCTTTGCGTGATCCGGCTAAACGGCACCGCATGTGCAGTGTGGGAGTATGGATGATGGACAAGAGCCCGGATGCATTTCGCACGATCAGCGAAGTCGCGGAAGACCTTGATCTGCCGCAGCATGTCCTACGGTTCTGGGAGACCCGGTTTCCGCAGATAAAGCCGATGAAGCGCGGCGGTGGCAGGCGTTATTATCGACCCGAGGATGTCGATCTGCTGAACGGCATCCGCCATCTGCTCTACGATCATGGCTACACGATCAAGGGCGTCCAGAAGCTTCTGAAGACCAACGGCAACAAGTTCGTCATTGCGGTCGGACATGGCGATCTGGCCAGTGTCGAAGCGCTTGCCGCCGCGCAGGAGCCCGCGAGCGTCGAGCCGCGTGTCAACTCCGCCAATAGCGACGAGGACCAGATTGTCGGTCGCGCCAAGGCGCCGATCAGCCGCCGCTTCTTCAATTTCGTCAGCGGCGATGACGGTGTGCCGGATGTTTCCATCGGCAAGTCCAGCGTCGGCAAGGAGGATCGCGCCCTGCTTCAGGAGACGCTCTACGATCTTCTGGAGTGCAAGCGTCTGTTGGATCAGGTTCGGTAAGGCTTTATCTCGCTTGCCTTGGGGATTGCGGCAGAAGCGTGTTGTATTTCTTAAGCGCGCAACTATAGTATGTATCATCCCGTGCGCTGCGTGTATTGGATGTGCGTTGCCGGTGCGTTTTGTTGCTGCAGCATGTAAGTGATATTTTTATCACGCCAACCACTCTTCTACGTTGTAAAAATTAGTTCGGCAGCCTTATTAACTTGCTGCAACAAGATTGCGGGTTCAGTTTGGCGGCGAAGCTTGTTTGCTTCGCCCTGTATGAGGGGAACAGTCAGTCAGGCTATGGAGGGGCACGCTGCTGCCTGCCGGGAGACTCCATTTCTGACGGATAGTCAAATGGAGACACCATGAACATCAAGAGCCTACTACTTGGCTCCGCCGCTGCCATCGCCGCAGCGAGCGCTGCCCATGCCGCAGACGCAATTGTTGCTGCCCAACCGGAACCGCTTGAATATGTCCGTATCTGCGATGGATACGGAACAGGTTATTTCTATATTCCCGGCACTGAAACCTGCCTGAAGATCGGTGGAAAAGTTCGTACCGAAGGCGAGTGGTATGATGCCTATAATCCGAACAGCAGGGTCGGCACGCTCTGGCACGAACGCGTCGAGCTTAACGTCGATACGGCGACCGACACCGAATACGGTCCGCTGAAGACCAACACCATCTTCCGCTGGGAGTGGAACGATGGGGGGGCGACGTCGCCCAAGCTCCTGTTCGCCAATATCAGCCTTGGCGGCTTTACGGTCGGTAAGCTCGACTCCCAGTTCAACCTGTACGTAGGTTACGCTGGCGACGTCATCAACGACGACGTGATCTATGACGGTCCGTATGAACTGAACCAGCTGACCTACAAATATGATACCGGCAACGGCTTCTCTGCCGTGATCTCGCTGGAAGACTCCAACTCCACCTCTGACGGCGAAGCGTCCTACGGTGCCGGCTGGTGGACGGACGACAAATCCAACCATTACGCTCCCGACGTCGTCGCCGGCGTCGGATACACGACGGGCGACTGGGGCTTCAAGGTTGTTGGCGGCTATGACTCCATCGTCGAGGAAGGCGCCATCAAGGCTCGTCTCGACGCCAAGTTCGGCGGCGTGGAGGCCTTCCTGATGGGTGGCTGGAACACGGACGGCGACAAGCTGAACAAATATGCCGGTACGAACCAGGACATCTCGGCCTGCACGGCATCGAATGGCGTCGTCAATCCGGCCAAATGCGGCTGGGGCGATTGGGCATTGTGGGGTGGCGTTGGCGTTCCGATCAATGACAAGTTGAAGTGGAACCTGCAGCTCGCCTACACCGACTCGAAGATGTTCGAAGCGACCACCAACCTCAAGATCTATCCGGTCAAGGATTTCCTGATCTGGCCGGAACTCAGCTATGTGCATTACGACTATATCAAAGATGATACGGTCGCCGGCATTCTTCGCTTCGAGCGGAACTTCTGATCGAAGACAGGGATCCTGCAGCTTCGAAACGCTGTGGTGTGTAAATAGGATGAAAAGGCCCTGCCATTGCGCGGGGCCTTTTCATTTTGCGCGAACGTGCTATTCGCTTCTTAAGGATGATGCTATTTCCGCGTGCATTTTTGCCACAGTTTGGCGGATTTTCGCGCCCGGCTTGATAAGGTTGGCTTGCTAAAGCTTACCCTTGGCTGTAGTCGGTTTTTCCGGGGTTGTATCTAAATTGCCGGAGGGAATATGCGCATACGTGCCACCATGGCGGCGAGCCTCGTCGCCATATCAACTATTTTGTCGAGCTGTCAGACGCCGCAGGAATCCGCGATGAATGCGGAAATGACCTGCCAGTCGCAAGGGTTCCGCCCGGGAACGCAGCGTTACAATCGCTGCGTCGGCGCGACCTATCAGGCAAATCGCGCCCAGGCGCAACAGGCTGAAAACCAGGCGGCCGCCCTCGCTGCGGCCGGCATCATCGGCGGCGTCCTTGTCGGTGCCGCTGTCAGCGACAATCGTCATCATCGCGGCTATTACGGTCGTCCCTATTATCGCCGTTGCTATCGCTGCTGGTGAGCCTTTCTTTGACCCATCGCCGCCCGATGCTCCGCCGGCTCGCGCCGGCGGAGTTTTAGAAAAGAATCCGACACCGCATTCCCGCTGTTCTTCGAATGGCGAAGATAATTATCCTATTGTCTCTTCACGCACTCCGGACGGAGAACTGCCGCGTACTTTTTCCGGCAAGACTCTAACCTTCTGGGGTCATTATCTGACGATTGACAAGTTTCAGACTTCGGTCCGGCTGGACAATGTAGGTTTCGACGACATCCTCACCCCATCGGTTGGTGAAGTCGTGGCGGAATTGCGCACCTGGGGGCGATTTCGTCAGCTTCATATGCGGCTGGCCGCCATAGGTGATGCTGCCCGGAATGGGCTGCAGCGGTTCGGTTGTGTTGCACGCGGCAAGCAGCGGCGCGCACAGCAGGAGGGGTACTATATAGGGCTTCATTGCCTTGACTTTCCGCGCACTTTCCGCCTTTCGAAATCAGTCGCACAATAAAGGCGGAAGGGCATCTATGAGTGTGGCTTCAAATCACTATATACAGATAATGACGGCGCGCTCGGCAGCAAGGTTTCCGTGCTGATTTACTTGACGACGCCGACGGTTTTCGAAGGAGTCGCATATGTTTACGATTGCCAGATCGATAGCTGCAGCGGGTTTTGGTCTCTTGTTGGCGGCCGGCGCCGCCATGCCGGCCGGTGCCATCACCATGCCGGCCCTGTCCGTGCCTGCAGCCGCACAGTCGGACATCATCCAGGTTCGCGATCACAGCCACGGCCATTGGCATCATCACAACCGTTGGGGCAGCGGCCATCGCTTGCACGGCGATGACAGTTACTACGACGATGATTCAGGCAGCGGCCTCCTGTTCAAATCTTTTGTGACCGGTACGCTGTTCAACAGGCAGGGCTCGCAGAGCTACTACGACGGTCATGCGCGCGACTGCGCAAGCCGCTATCGCTCTTACCGCGCCTCGGACAACACCTATCAGCCGAGCCACGGACCAAGACAGCTGTGCCGCTGAGCGGCAACTTTTTCTGAGCAGACCGCTACTTTTCGCTTGCGTCCGGAAACGCTAAACTCTAAACGAAACAAGCCGTTTCGGCAGGTCGGGGCGTAGCGCAGCCCGGTAGCGCACTTGACTGGGGGTCAAGGGGTCGCTGGTTCGAGTCCAGTCGCCCCGACCATTTATCTCTTTGAACTCCCAATCGAATTTCTGAAAATCAACTGCACCAGGATGTAGCCCGGCCGCTCCAGCGGCGGGCAAGACCTTCTGATATCATCTGGTCGCCCAGCGAGCGTCCAGCGCGCATGGCGATGCGTAGCTTGCCGCCATTGGGATCGTCGCGGCGGTTGCTGCCGGAAAGCACGAAGCTTCCATCGTTGAGAATGGCCTGCAGGCGCAGCTTTGCGGCCACGCCTCTCTGTTTCTCGCTCGGGCAGCGTGCGGTACCGGCGTCCGGCACATCGATATCGGCCAGCTGGATTCGGATGCCGTCTTGCCAGAAGGTATTGCCGTCAACAACGCAATTCGTTCCCGAACCGGCACCGCAAATCACGAAACGGCCGCCGGTCTGGGCTCGCGGGCTGGTTATGGGCCGCTCGACAGGTATTCTGGCGACCGGCATCGCCACGGGGATAGCGGCGGGCGGCACCGGCAGGCCAGATGTCGCGCGCGGTTCCGGAGTGATTGCCGCGGTTTTGATCTGTGGCTTTGCCGCCGGTACGGGCGCCTCCCGGGCCATTTGCGGCATGCCGGCGACCGCGCCGGCGTGGGCCAGCATCGACGGCATGTCCTTCCGGTGCTGATAGGCGTAGATGCCGGCGATCGTCGCCAGGCCGACAACGCCCCATAGCCACATCGAATTGCCCGCCTTGGACTGCGGCTTGCGCCGCGTGCGTCGTTTCGCTTTCGCCATGGTATCGTCCCTCAATTGCGAGAGGGATTATCGCCGCCATTTCTTACCGATCCGTTGGCTTCGGCGGAGATCATGAATTGCGATGGGGCAGGGCTACTTCCCAGCAGCTGCCGGCGGCTTCAGTTTCACCGACATCGTCACCTGTCCGTTGATGGAAAGTCTGGCGCCGCGATTGTCGAGGTTGTTGATGGAAGTGTTGCTTGACATGGCGCTGATCTCGCAGGCATCCGCGATGGTATCGAGCAGGGTGGCGCAGCTGCTCGCCGCAATCTTGTAGAAGGATTTCAAGGCCTTCTCCTGCTCTTCCTCGCTGTCGCCATCGGCTACCGGATAGGAAATAGATATTCCGGACTGAACTGTAATATATCCTTCCGGCGCCTGGCGGGGATTGCGCAGCGGCAGATTCGAAAAATTCTGCGCCAGCGCCGGCAGGGCTGTTGCCGCAAGTGCCAGGCCGAGAGCGGTAGAAATCAGAAATCTGGTCATCGTCGTGCCTCCGTTTTTTCCGCTTATCGCAGATGTGGATAAAGGCTTGGTGAGGCGCTGACTTAAAATTGTATCCTTGGCCAATTCCATTGCAGAACTTGCGAATCAGAAGTGCTCCGGGCTGAAAAGCTTCCTTGCCAAGCCTGTGGGCAAGGCGCATAGTCCCCTCCTGTCGTCGGGGATAAACGGGTGCCGACGAAGTGTTGCGTGCTTCTGCCCGACAGACGACGAGACGCGCAAATGCTGGACACTCCTATCCATCCACGAGATCTGCCGCTATTTTCAGACGATCTGGATCGCCTCGAGAAGGTGCTGGACACCGTCTGCAAGGATCGTGGCATGAGCCCCCGCAGCCCAGAAGCCGAGCGGCTCGGCGCGTTGATCATTCAGCTCTATCGCCAGGGCGTGAAGGACGACGCAAAGCTCATCGCGCTTGCACGGGCTTATTTCTGACGCAGGTGCGTTTTTTTGTGGTCGGAAATCTAATCGATTTAAGCTGATTTCACATAGCTGCAATGATGCTTTGTGCCTGTTCGAAGTGGACCGGCCTCCCTATATTTGCTGCGTTGCACAAAGAGATTCGATTTCTCGATGTCACTGATTCTCGAAAGGAACAGTGCGCGCCAGCCAGCAGCGGAAGAAAAACCGACCGTGGCTGGCGTGGATAGAAAGGTCCATGATGAATTTTAAAGTTCCGAGCCGGCTTCGCCGCTTGCTCGTTGATTCCGTCGAGCTGCCGCAGCTCAAATTCCCGATGACGCAGCCGCTGTCTCAGCCGTCGCGCCGTCGCGTTTCCACGCGCCCGTCGTCGCAGCGGTTGACGGAAGTTTTGTGGTTTGGCCGCAATCCTGGCAATCTGCGCATGCTCGAATATGTGCCGCCGGGTGTGAAGGCCCCGATGCCGCTCGTTGTCGTCCTGCACGGCTGCCATCAGAATGCCGAGGATTTCGATCGTGCGAGCGGCTGGACGGCGCTTGCCCGCGAGCATGGCTTTGCCGTGCTTTACGCCGAGCAGAAGGCATCGAACAATCCCAATCTCTGTTTCAACTGGTTTCGCCCGAGCCTGGTCACGCGCGATCGCGGCGAGCTCGGTTCTATCCGCGAAATGATCGATTTCAGCCGTCGCGTGCATTCGATCGACGATAGCAGGATTTTCGTCATGGGCCTGTCAGCCGGCGGCGCGCTGGCATCTGCATTGCTGGCGACCTATCCGGAACTCTTCGCCGCGGGCGCGATTATCGGCGGCCTGCCTTTCGGTGCTGCCCGGGATGCCATGTCTGCGCTTGACGTGATGAAGCGCGGCTCCAGCCGCCCGGCGGAAAAGTGGGGAGAGCTTGTTCGCGAAGTCTCTCCTGAAGCCGCGCGCTATCCGGTTGTCTCCATCTGGCACGGCGATGCCGATGACGTGGTGTCCTTCGCCAATGCGGAGGCATCTGTCGCGCAGTGGCTGGCCGCCCGCGAGCGTCCTCGAACCAAGGGCCGGCTGCGTCTTTTCGAAGGCGGCGAGCGGCGCGAATGGCGCGACGACTATGGTCATATGATCCTGGAGCTCGTCACGCTGACTGATTTCGGCCACGGCTTGCCCGTTGGCTCCGTCGTCGACGGCTGGGAACCGGCCAACGACACCGAGCGCTACATCCTGCCGGCTGCCCTGTCGGCGCCGGACGAGCTTGTCAAAAGCTGGAAGCTCACAGCTTAAGGCAGGTCTCGGAGGCAGCGATGCGCCTCAGAGATCAGTCGTCATTGGTGGCATTCAGGTTTTCCGGCCGGATGCCATCCCCCTCAGACCAATGCTTGAAGCGTATGCCGGGGCCACCCATGCCGTCGCTGCCGCCGGCAAGGAAAAGAACGCCGTGGTGCTCGAGGACGGAGCGAACCGCCGCAAGCGCTTTCATATCCGTCGAAGCGGCCTCGGCTTCCAGTGCCTCGATCGCCGAAACCGGGAGTTTGCTCTCGTTGGCAAGCGTCTCCGCCGTCAGTCCGAGCATGGCGCGCGCACCGCGCAATTGTGCTGAAGTAATCATGAGTTAAGTCTATCGCATCGGCTCGAAAAGCGGAACCGATTTCCAAGGAAAATCGCCAGCGGATTTAAAAGGCGGCGGCGCTCTTCCCGCGCTCTTCAACCGTATTGTCCAAAGTGGAATTGGCCACCAGTTCCAGCGGCGCCGGGGAAGGGTAGCCCAGCAGGTCGTGGTAGATTTTCTCGGTCTTGTCGGCCATGCCCGTGAGCGTATAGCCATCCTTGCGGCGGCGGGCTTCGGCAGTGAAGCTTGCAAGCAGCGCCGGATCGGCAAGGCGTGCCATTGCGGCCGCCAATGCTTCCGGATCGTCGCTGTTTGGCACGATATAGCCGTTCCTGCCATGCTCCAGCACGGTGCGCGCGCCGCCGACATCGGCGAGCAGCAGCGGCTTGCCGGCTGCTGCCGCCTCCAGCATCACATAGGACATCGCCTCATAGCGGCTTGGCATGACCACGGCGTCGAAGGCGTTGATGGCCGTCACACCGGGCACGCTGCCGTCTAGACGGGCACGATCTTCCAGCCCCGCGACCTTGATCATGTTGCCGACGCTTTCGGCCAGCTCGCCGATCCCGATCATCAAAAGATGGGCCTGCGGCACGTCCGCGGCGATGCGCGCGAACGCTTCGACCAGCCGCTCCGGCGCCTTCTGCCGGGTCATCCGGCCGACGAAACCGAAGAGCAGCGCGTCTTGCGGAATGCCGTAGCGCCTGCGAATGGCCGCGCGCTGGCTGAGAGGCGGTGCGCTGACGCCGTTGACGACGACGCGCAGGCATTTTTCCGGGATGCCGAGGGAGAGGGCGTGGTTATATTCATCCTGCGAAACGCAGACCAGACGGTCCGTCAGCAACGTGCCGAGAAGGCGTTCGATGCCGCCATAGATCAGGCGGCCCTTCGCACCGAGCGTCGGGTCCATGGTGCGGAAGGCATGCGGCGTGTAGAGAACGGGCACGTGCCGTCCAGGTAGCCGCAGCCGCGTCAGTGCGCCGGCCTTGGAGCTGTGGCCGTGGATCAGGTCGAAGGGCCCATGCGTGGCAGCGATCTTGCGGAGACGCCACCATGCCGTCAGATCCCAGGGGCCGGGAGCGCGTCGCATGGCGAGCGGTATGACACGGTCGAGGCCAATGTTTTCCAGCTCGGCGACAAAGGCGGGCTCGGCGCGAACAGGCGAATAGACGGCGGTGACGGAGTGACCGCGATGCTGCATCGCCCGGCAAAGATCGAGAAAATGCCGTCCGGAACCGCCGCCGCTCGGCTCGAGAACCTGCAGCAACGACAGGCGTTTGACGTTGGTGCGAATGTTCACGGGGCAGCTTCCCTTCTGTTCAGGTCGCGCTGATACTTCTGCTCCAGGGCGCCGCAGCCCCAGACGATGCCGATCAGCATGTAGAAATGGCGCCAGTGATCGGTGTCGATGACATTGCCGATACCGACATGGCCGAGAATGACGATCCAGGCGATCATCACGTAGGGCTGCCAGGGCCGTTCGCGCAGCAAGTTGCGGAAGCCGATATAGATGGTCCAGCAGATCATGCTGATCCACGTCACGAAGCCGATCCAGCCATATGTCGTCAGCGTCTTCAGCCAGGTATTGTGCTCGTCCTCGCGAAAGATCTGGCCGAAGACCAGCGGCCCGATGCCGAGCGGCCGCTCCATCGACATCATGAAGCCGATGCCGTGACGTTCGAAGCGGCCGAGATGCCCGCCGTCATAGCTCTGCACGAGTTGCAGGCGCGTCGAGAACAGGTCGCTGACCTGCGGAAACTGCAGCGCGACGACGAGCAGGACAACCATGAGAATGATTGCCGCCAGCGACATCACCAGGATGCGCAGCCGGAACGTATTGCTGCGATGCTTCAGCAACATGCAGAAGATCAGCATGACCGATGCAAAGGCGAAGAGGGCCCAGGCCGCGCGGGAGAAGGACAGGAAGATGCCGAAGGCAAGCACGAACAGGCAGATGCCCTTGATCGGTGCTTTCTTCAGATCGCCGATCAGAAGGCCGTGCATGAGATAGAGGCTTGGCGCCACCAGATAGGGGCCGAAGACGTTCGGGTCCTGGAAGGCGCCCATGGCACGGTCGTAGCGGGTGAAGATGTCGAAACCCGGAACGGCGTGGAAATAGCCGAGGATGCCGAGGCTGGCCGTGATCAGCGCCGCGACGACCCATGTATTGAAGATCAGCCTCAGCCGTCTTTCATTGTCTTCGGTAATGGCCGCATAGAAGACGGAACTCAGCGCGAGAAAGGTCGAGACGGCAATGTAGATCGGGCCGTCGAGATGGTTGCCTGCGGCAAGGTCGTGCATTTGCGTGATTGAAAGCATCCCGCCGACGTTGAAGGTCAGGAACAGGGCGAGGAGCGGCGCCACATTGCGCGATATCTTAAGCCCTAGAATGAACCAGGTGCCGATAAGAAAGGCCAGCCACAGTTCATAGGGTGCCGGCTCGGCGATGACGAAGCCCGAAAGGAACACGCCGATGGCGACGCTCGCCGTCCCGATCAGCCGCATGGCGGCAAGCTGCGGCTGCGCGACGCGGGGCGATGGCAGGTCGAGCGTGGTCAATAGGCGTTTTCCGTATTGAGCAGGCGGAACGGCGTCAGGAACAGGATCTTCAGATCGAAGAGCAGCGACCAATTCTCGATGTAGTAGAGATCGTAGGCCGTGCGGAACTTGATCTTGTCGTCGCTGTCGATCTCGCCGCGCCAGCCGTTGATCTGCGCCCAGCCTGTCACGCCCGGCTTGACGCGATGGCGTGCGAAATAGCCTTCGACGACGTCGGAATAGGTGCGATTGTGGCTGGCGGCAAGCACGGCATGCGGTCGTGGGCCAACGAGCGAGAGGCTGCCGAGCAAAACGTTGAAGAGCTGCGGCAGCTCGTCGATCGACGTCTTGCGAATGAAGCGTCCGACGGGAGTGACGCGCGGATCGTTCTTCGTCACGGCATTGCGTGCCGACGGATCGCTCATATGCGTGTACATCGAGCGGAACTTGAAGACGTTGATGATCTCGTTGTTGAAGCCGTGGCGCTTCTGCATGAAGAAGACCGGCCCCCTCGAGGTGACCTTGACTGCAATTGCCGCGCCGAGCATGACCGGCCAAAGCAAGGCAAGCGCGACCACGCTGAAGAAGATGTCGAAGATCCGTTTGGCGACGCCGTCCCAATCTCTGATCGGCTTGTTGAAGATGTCGAGCATCGGCACGGCGCCGACATGCGAGTAGGCGCGGGGACGGAAGCGCAGCTTGTTGGCGTGGGCCGCCAGACGAATGTCGACGGGCAGCACCCAAAGCATTTTCAGCAATTGCAGGATGCGATCCTCGGCGCTGATCGGCAGCGCGATGATCAGCATGTCGACGCGCACGAGCCGGGCGAAATCGACCAGTTCCGCCACGTTTCCAAGCTTCGGATAGCCGGCGACCATCACTGGCGAGCGCTTCTCGCCGCGGTCGTCGAAAATGCCGCAGATGCGGATGTCGTTATCGGGCTGATGTTCGAGCGCGCGGATGAGTTCCTTTGCCGGCTCGCCGCCACCGATGATCACTGCGCGCCGTTCCATGACGCCGTTACGGGCCCAATGACGGATGCCATAGGCAAAAAGCAGGCGGGCGACCAACAGGAAAGCTGCGCCGGCCGCGAGCCATAGGCCGAGAAGAGGGTACGAGTAGATATTGCCGATATCGAACGGCAGAAGGGCGATGACCATGACCGCGAAGGCTGCGACCCACGATCCGAGAATCCGGTGCAGAAAGCGGTGCGGCGAGCGCAGGACCGGGATCTGATAGGCATCCGAAATCTGCAGAAAGACGATGGCAAGGCCACTGAGGGCAACGGTCACCAAGGCTTTCGACACGAAGGGATGATTGTCTGTCGTCCCGAAGAAGAGGATCGCCAGCCCGAATGCGAGCTGCGACAGAAGTTCGAACAATCGGTATTGTCCGACGATGATTGCCGGAGACTGGTTGGTTTCGCGAAGCTGTTCGGCGATCTGCCGGGCATAGGCATTCATGCCGTCCGGGCGCTCGCTGTTGACCTCTCCGATGTCGCGCGTGCGGATTTCAGAAACCTGCTTGCGAAGATTGTCCAAGTTAAATTGCTCGGACTTTTCACTTGTGTTCATGGCAATTTATCCGGTCGTTACCGGAAAATGGCTATCAGAAATCAGCTAAGAAACACTTACAACACTTGCTGGTATTCTAACCGTCGTTGTCCAGGCCAAGTATATTTTGATACAGCTGCAAAGTATCCCGTGCCATGACCGAGGCGGAAAAATTGGACCGGATCGTCCCTATATCTGGCATGTTGCGCGCGCCCCAGTGAAGCTCCGTGATCGCTTCGGCCATGATGCGCGAGAGATCGTCGGCATCCTCCGGCTTGGCGAGGGCAGGGCTGTTTTCGCCGAGCGCTTCCGCAACGCCGCCGACGCGGGAGGCGATGACGGTCTTTCCGGCGGCGAGCGCCTCCAGAACGATATAGGGCATCGCCTCGGCGCGCGAGGGAACGATGACGTTCTGCGACACAGTAAAGGCTTCCTGCACGCGCATGGCGGGCAACATGCCAATACGATGGCCAAGGCCGCGTTCGACCATCATCCGGTGATATTTGTCCCTGTCCGGTCCGTCGCCGATCATCAGTGCCGAGAGCGGCCTGCCGATCCGTCGTTCCGTTCTTGCAAAAGCGTCCACAAACAGATCGGGACCTTTGAGGTCCCGGAGCATGCCGATATAGACGAAATGCACGGAGTCTGATCGCGTCGGCACGGTTCGGAAATCCCTTTCGCTGATGCCATTGTAGATCATCATCGAGCGGGTACGCGGCTTGCCGATCTTGCGTTCATAGGTGCGGCGTTCGAAATCGCAAATGAAGATCAGGCCGTCGGTCAGAAACTCCAGCATCCGTTCCAGGCTATGCACCAGCATACCCTGGAGCGAACGGCGCGGGAAATGCAGGCTTCCGCCATGCGCTGTATAGAGGCGGGCTACGCGATACCTGTTGACCCGCAGGATTGAGCCGAGAACGCGCGCAAGCAGGCCGCCTTTGGCGCCATGCCCGTGCAGCACATCCGGCCGCAAACTCTTGATTTCCTTGTAACTGCTCCAGAGAGTACCGACATCCCAAAGGGTGATTTGCCGCCGGATCGGCAGGCGGATGATGCCGAGCGCCAAGAAGGGCGCGATATCGTCGAACAGACGATCCTCATGCGCGCCGCCCGTCAGGCTGTCGCAAAGAATACCGACCTCGTGGCCTGCCTTGCTCTGTTCCTCCGCCAAATCCCGGACATGACGGAAGACTCCGCCGACCGGCGATCTGAAGCAGTGAAGGATACGAAGTGGTCTGGCCATGAGCGGACGCGGTTAGAACAACCGCTCTCTGACGTAGATGGTGTCGCCTGCCAGTACCGGATCGGAAATGCCGACCCGTCCCGTCATGACATGACCGTTGATCTTGCGGGTGACATCGGCATTGGATTGGTTGGCTCTGCTGCTGAAGCCGCCCGCAACAGCGATCGCGTTCTGGACCGTCATGCCCGGCACGTAGGAATATTGGCCGGGCTGCCCGACTTCACCCATGATATAGACCGAGCGATAACGGTCGATGTCTATGGTGACGTCGGGGTCGCGGATATATCCCTGCCGAAGCTTCTGCGCGATCTGGCCGGAAAGCTGCTGCAGGGTCCGGCCGCGGGCAGCGACCTGACCGATCAATGGGAAGGCAATGTAGCCGGCCTGATCAACCGTATAGGTATTGGTCAGCCCGGTCTGGTCGAACACCGTCACGCGCAAGCGGTCGCCGCTGTCAAGCGTATAGGGCTGGATCGTGGCTTCGCTGAAGGCTTTGGGCGCCGGCTGATAGGTGTTGCAGCCGGTGAGCGCGGCGCTCACGGCAGCCATGCCGAGTGCAAGGACAATCTTTGACTTTGCGAAGGGCATTTCGCGCTCATTAGAAAGGGAAAAGACTAGCGTCGTTATCAATCCGTTAGGGTTAACGGTCGGTAAATAGCAAAGGAAATTCCAGGAAAAAATTAGCGATGCCAAAAATAATGCTGGCGAAATACTATTAACGCTTGGGTTACCATAGTCGTTTACGCTTAATTTTGGCTTTCTATTATGGAGTTTTTGCCTATGTCCGGTGTCAACAACACCCAGCAGGATGTGGACATCGATCTCGCTCAGCTCTTTCGCGCGGTGTGGCAACGGCGGGTGCGCGTCATTGCCATCACGCTGGTTGGCGCGTGTGCGGCATTTGCGATTGCCAAGGTGATGTCGCCGGAATATCGTAGCGAGGCTCGCATCCTGATCGAACAGCGCGCGCCGGCCTTTGCGGCAACGACATCCGGGAATGACGCCGGCGCCGGCCCATTGCTGGACGAATTGAATATTGCCAGCCAGGTGCAGATATTGCAGTCGGCGGATCTGGTCAAGCAGGTCATCACCAATCTCAAGCTCTACGACCGCCCTGAATTTGCCGCCGGCAACAACGACTCCGCGCTCTCGGATATTCTGATCAAGCTGCATCTTAAGCGGGCGGTCGCCGACAAGGCCCCGGAAGAGCGGATGCTGGACGCCTTCAACAGCCGGCTGCAGGTCTATCAGATCAACAGCTCGCGCGTGATCGGCATCAGCTTCACCTCCCGCAACCCGGATCTGGCCGCCAGCGTGCCGAACGCCATGGCGCAGGTGTATCTGTCCATGCAGAGCGGCGCCAAGCTTGATTCCAACAGCGAGGCGACGCGCTGGCTCGAGCCGGAGATCGCCAAGCTGCGCGATAAGGTCAGCGAGGCTGAAAAGAAGGTCGCGGACTACCGCTCCGCCAACGGCCTTCTCCAGACCAGCCAGAACAACAATTTCGCCACGCAGCAGCTCGCGGATATCTCCACACAGCTGGCGCAGGTTCGTGGTGACAGAGCCAATGCCGAGGCTCGGGCGCAGGCGGTGCGCAGCGCGTTGTCCAGTGGCCGTTCCACCGATACGCTCGCCGATGTCGCGGGGTCGCAGACCATCCAGCGGCTGAAGGCGACCCAGTCGAGCCTGGAGTCGCAGATTTCGGATCTGTCGACGACATTGATGGATGGGCATCCGCGGCTGAAGAGCCTGCGGGCACAGCTCGCCGATATTCGCCAGCAGATCGACCGCGAGACCCAGAGGATTCTGGCAAGCATAGAGAACGAGACCAAGGTCGCGCAGCTGCGCGAGCAGCAGCTCCTGGCGCAATCGAACACCCTGAAGGCCGACAGCGCCCGGGCAGGGGAGGACGAAGTCGGCCTCAATGCGCTGGAGCGTGAAGCCACCGCCGAGCGGCAATTGCTCGAAACCTATCTCGCCCGCTATCGCGAGGCGGCCTCCCGTGTCGACAAGAATTCCAGCCCTGCCGATGCACGTATCGTGTCAACGGCCGTCGAGCCGGTCGATCCGTCTTTCCCGAAAGTTGGCCCGATCGTCGTCGTCGCCACGCTTGCCACCTTCATCCTCACTGCCATTGTCATCATGCTCGCGGAGTTGTTCAGCGGACGCGCACTGCGCCCGGTCGGAACTTCCCGCAAGGAGGACGCCGTACCGGGTGCAGCAGAGCGCGCTCAACCCGTCAGCGAGCCGGCTCCGGTTCGGACTGTTGCCCAGGCCATCAATGTCGAGGCGCCGGCAAGCATGCTCTCGGTTCCGGCAGAGGAGCCTCCTGTCGCGGCCGCTACAATTGTTTCGGAGGCTGCAATTGCGCCTGCCGCCGCAACCGCTACCGAGAATGCCATCGCTGCGGAGCATGAAGCCGAGCATCCTGTTCATGCGGAAGAGGAAGATGAGGATTTCTCCATCCAGTCCGTCGCTGACTATCTGATCGACAGCGGCTCGCGGTTGGCCATCGCCATATCTCCGACCGGTGACAATGGTTCGACGGCAACCGTCATGCTGGCTCGAACCATTGCCGATGCGGGAAGCCGCATCGTGCTGGTCGACATGACCGGCACCGGATGTCCCTCTCGGCTTATGGCCGAGCATGATGAGCTCCCCGGCGTCACCGACCTGCTATGCGGCGAGGCAGCCTTTGCGGATACGATCCATCCGGATCGCCTGTCGGATGCCCATCTCGTGCCGCAGGGCATGAGCGATCTTGCCCGCGCGATGCGCGGTGCCGACCGCCTGTCGCTGATCCTCGATGCGCTCGGTTCGGCCTATGACATCGTGCTTGTCGAATGTGGCGCGGCCGAGGTCTCCGGCGTCGCGCGGTTGACGCGCAGCAAGGACACCGAGATCGTCCTGTCGATGCCGGAGCCGGATGAGACCCAGTTCGTCGCAGCCATGACGGAATTCCAGAAGGCAGGCTATGAGCACATCATCCTGATGTCCGGCTGGCGCGAGGAGCACGATCCGGATACGCGTCGCGACGCAGCTTGATCAATCGCCGTCCCCGCCACCGTCGCCAGTGTCCGCCGTTGCTGTGTCGCCGCCTTGGCGCGCCCGCAGTCGCTGGATGAAGGAATAGAGCTTTCGATTGGACTTGATCGCGGTCTTGGTGCGCGTGATGCCCCGTTGCGTCATTGCCGCCAGATGGCCCAAGCCCGAGATCGGCAAGAACAGATCGTGTTGCACCGTTTCCATCGGGCACCAGGATCGCTTGTAGGTCTGGTTGCCGATGCCGAAATCGAAAAGAGCGACGCCTTCGCGATGCAGTCGTTCGATCATCAGCCAGAACAGCAATTCGCCTGGGCTTGCCTCCGCGACCAGAGCTTCATCGATGGAAGCAAACTGGCAGATGACGTGGTCTCCCTTGCGCGACAGCGCGGCGATTGCCGGAATATGGCCTTGATGCTCGCCCTTCAGCCGCAGGGCATGCATCTGCAGCGTCGCATCGCGACTGCCCGGTTCGCGCCGGTCTAGCATCGCGTAGAGCGCCGCCTTGATCCGGGCGTCCTTGAAGGCGTTGGGCAAACCGGCTTCCTTGAAGCGGATCGCTTTCTGCCGGAAGAAAAGATCGAGAAGGGCGCGCTGCTCCTCGCCGTCCGCGATCACATGCTCATAGCCGCCTTTGGCATCGAGAATTCTGCTTTGATGCTTGAACTTCTTGCGCCGGCGCTTGGCATTCACCTGCTTCAGACTTGTTTCGAAACTGCCGAGAAACGGCATCTGAAAGGCATGGTTCTGGTTTTCGATCGAGGTCAGCGATGCAAGCGGGCTTTCGCGGCCGCGCCATTCGAGCGGGATATTGCGCAGGATAACGACGTCGGCCTTGCCGCGCAGAGCAGCCGCAATCGCGTTTGCCTGAAGGGGCGCTAGCCTTCCGCTTGCCAGGAATCGGGGCGAAAACAGGCCGGTATTGATATTGTTGTGATGGCCTCCGATGAATTCGGCTCGCCTTATTCCGCGGCTGCGGATGATCTCAAGCGGCAGTATGAAGGCGGTTTCGTCTCCGATGGAGCCGCGGACGATGACGAGAGGACGTTCGAAATTCTCCGCCCAGGCGGCACACCAGTCGTAACTCTGGTGCAGCGAGGAGAGATCGTCCTGTTCCAGCGCCCGCCATGCGGCTTCGAGCGGTGCCATTCTGTCGAAGATTTCGACCCTTAGTTGATCGGAGGCGTTACGTGGCAGCCCGATGGGCGCGGTGCGTTCATCCGCAGCTTCGGCGGCGATGCGGGTGATGTCTCGCGTCTGGGTCTGCATCCGATCTCTCCGCTGTGGCGGCATTCGAGCACAGTCTGGCGCGAAACGGCTTATTTTGGCTTAATATGGGACATTCGCGCCGGATAAGGCGGTATCAGGGTTAGTCTTGTGTAAATCGCGCCGCGGAAGCCCTCATTGCGGGCGTGGTCCGGCCATCCACTTGATGATGCCCATCGCCGGCAATACCCAGATGATGCCGCTGAAAAAGAAATACAGGAAATGCACCCAGCCGGGTTGATCTGCAAGCGTTCGCACTGCAACGATCATGGCAACGATCGCATAGATTGCAACCAGCAGCACGAGCAGGATCATGCCAATGAATTTGCGCAGGCGAAGGGGCACGGGGTTTTCTCCTCATTATAACGACATGCCGCGACGGCATGCCGCAAACTCCCGGGACTTGTTTTGCACGGCCCTATCGGGCAAATCAACAGCCTGATCGAAGGGAGAAGCCATGGCTGCCACTAATTTTACGACCGAACAGGCTATTTTGAAGGAAGTGGCTCGTCAGGACCGAAATCGCCGCGCCATCCGCATCTGGCTTGCCTGCGTGCTTCTGGTTCTCTTCGGCCTCGTGCTGGTGGGCGGCGCCACGCGCCTCACCAATTCCGGCCTGTCGATCACGCAATGGCAGCCGATCCACGGCGTCATCCCGCCGTTGAATGCGCAGGAGTGGCAGGACGAGTTCGATCTCTACAAGCGCATTCCGCAATTCCAGATCATGAACAAGGACATGACGGTCGAGGAGTTCAAGGGCATCTTCTGGTGGGAATGGGCGCATCGTCTGCTTGCCCGCACCATCGGCGTCATCTTCGGCGTGCCGCTGCTGTTCTTCGTCCTGACGGGCCGCGTCGAGCGCAAGCTCTGGCTGCCCTTGGCGGGCATTTTCCTGCTGGGAGGTCTCCAGGGCGCGATCGGCTGGTGGATGGTCTCCTCAGGCCTGGAAGCGCGCACGGACGTCAGCCAGTACCGCCTTGCCACCCATCTTGTGACTGCCTGTCTGATCTTTGCCGCCTGCATGTGGTTCATGCGTGCCCTGTCGCCACATTCGAACGAACCGCCGCCGACACGCTATTCGGCGAAACTCGCCGGCTTGATCGCTTTCATGGCGCTGTTCCAGATCTATCTCGGCGCTCTCGTCGCAGGTCTCGACGCCGGTCTCAGCTACAATACCTGGCCGCTGATGGATGGCGCCGTTGTGCCGAGCGATCTTTTCATACAATCGCCGGCCTGGATCAATTTCTTCGAGAATCCGAAGACGGTCCAGTTCGTCCATCGCCTCGGCGCCTACGCGATCTTCATCGTCGTTGCCATCAACATGATCGTCTCGCTGCGCGCGGCCCCGCAGACGACGCATGCGCGCCGTTCCGTCGTGCTGTTCGTGCTCGTGCTGATCCAGGCAATCCTCGGCATTTCGACGCTGCTGCTGCATGTGCCGCTGGACCTCGCTCTGGCGCATCAAGGCGGTGCGCTGGTGGTCTTCGGCTTCGCGATTGCCAATTGGCGCGGCTTCTATGGTGAACTGCCGCGCCAGACGTCGATCGTGGTTAGAGATTGAGGCGCATGGCGCCTCGATCCTTCAGGGCAGTTGCGGGAAAGTACGGAGCGATTTTCCGTCAGGAATGGCGTGACGACAAAAGGTTCTAGCGCGAGGAGGCGACGCTTGCCGCCGACGACACCCGCGAGACGACTTTCAGGCGCTTGATTTCACCGCGTCTGAAGGCAGCCAGGAAGCGGTTGTAATCCTTGAAGACCACGCAGCCATTCGATTCGCCACGACCGCCTCTGAGCATGTACGTGTGCGCCAGCAAGCCATCGCGGCCATAGACGCGGGCACCGTTTGCCGGTGTCAGGCGCAGAGCCTGTACGCCATGGAACAGGCTTTCCCTATAGGTCAGGTTATAGGTTTCAGGCGGCGTCGGGCCGGTGTTCTTCCGGTCGACATAGCGGGGATTATCTCGCATGTGGCCGAGGCCAGAATGAGCCTCAAGGCGCTCGCCGCTCGGCAGATAGACCGTCTTTGCCTCGATATCGTAGATCGCCGTGCCCGCACCGGGGCTGATCGCAGCAAACGGGTTGATGAACGGCTTGGTCTTGCGAACGGAACTATCGTCCGGATCGGCATAGGCCATCAGACGCGACGGCGGCTGGGTCGTGCTGGCATCGTTGCCGGTTGCCTTGGCGATAGCGCTTGTGGCACTCGCGCGCTGCACGACCGTTTCGCGGGCAGGGCGCGCCATCGGAATGACATTCAGAACTGCTTCGGCGACGGCAATGTCCGCGTCCTTGGCAGGCACCGGCCTGGCTTCAATAATGGTGGGCAGGCTTATTTCGGGCGCTAACGAGGCGACTGCCACGGGCTCTTCGGTCGCCTTGACCGGGCCTGCAGCCGGCATAAGAGCGGCCATGTATTTCGCCTGGTTGAACGATTGCACGGCTGTTGCGAAGTTTATGGCGATCACCTTGCGGAGATGATCGACCCGCTCCGGCGGCGCTGCGGCCACTTCGACGCGGCCGCTCTTGATGCTTGCCGCCGCATCCTGCGCCTGCTTCATCTCGGAGGTCTGCTGTGCAAGCGCGTAGGCCAGTTGCAGGCGAACCCCATCCGTGCTGTCGGCTTTCGTTCGAACCTCCGCCTCGGCGGCGCTGCCGAAGCGGCTTTGTCCGTGAAGCGAATTCGTCTGGCTGGCGAAGCGGGCGGGGCGCATCGCCGGATTTTGCGGAACGATGAATGCCGATGCGCGCGGCACCAGGAAGCCGTCCGCCGATGTTCCCGCGCCTGGAAGCGACAGCACCATCGACTGCGTCGTTATCAGGGTCGCAGCGACCCAGGCGAAAGCCGCCACCGCAACCCCGGTTGCCAGGGTGCTGGGACGGATGTTGAAGGATTTTTTTGATCGCGAGGCGTAGCCGGAGCGCGAATTGAAGTTACCGAACGTCCCGGTCGCAAACGCCATGATACTCGTCATCCAAACTACACAGACACTAAGCCGGCTCAAAGACGCACACACGCACTGACGCGAAAGCCGCGCCGGGTCGCCAAGTTGCCGACTGTCTGGAAGCATGCCGAATTATGGTAACCAATTCCTTTACGATGGCTCATTCTTGGATATTCATTGAAAAAAGGGATAGCTTTTAACGCCCCACTCATCCGGTCAGCGAAGCCGTTACAGAGGAAATCCGGCCGACAATTGGTCCCGGAGCCTCACGGTGGATCACTTTTCCGTGTAGCTTCGGCTAATTTAGAGCAGCGGCAAAAATATGGCCGGGAGCAATTGCAGAGTCGAAATCGCATAAAACTCCTTACTGCCATGAAAAAGCCCGGCCTGATCGATCCCATAATGGAATGAACGAGCCGGGCCTATCAGGCTTCAATTTGCGTCAGGCAATTAAGCGCTTAGCATCAAATCCATGTTCTGCACGGCGGCGCCCGAGGCGCCCTTGCCGAGGTTGTCGAGCAACGCAACGAGATTGACTTGTGCAGCGCCCGGCGTGCCGAAGACGAACAGCTTCATCGTGTCCTTGCCGGCAAGCTCCACGGCGTTGACGCGGGGCAGGGTGCGGCTCTCTTCGAGCGAAACGACCTGAACGATATCCTGGCCGGCATAATGGCCGACGAGCGCGGCGTGAATACTCTCCAACGTTGCGCCTTCCGCCAGATCGCCGAGATGCAGCGGCACCTGCACGATCATGCCTTGCGGGAAGCGGCCGACGGACGGCGAGAAGATCGGCGCACGCTCCAGCAGGCCATGCGTCGTCATCTCGGGCACGTGCTTGTGGGTCAGCGGCAGGCCGTAGAGGAAATGCGGCGCGGTGATCGCATCCGGATGATCCGGGTTTTCCATCTGGGCAATCATCTGCTTGCCGCCGCCGGTATAGCCGGACACGGCATTGACGGTGACGGGATAGCCGACCGGGAGGATGCCGGCGGCGCGCAGCGGCCGGATGAGGCCGATCGCACCCGTCGGATAGCAGCCGGGATTGGCAACGAAGCGTGCCGCCTTGATCTTGTTGCTCTGGTTGCCATCCATCTCCGCAAAACCATAGGCCCAGTCCGGATGGACGCGGAAGGCGGTGGAGGTGTCGATGACGCGGACATTGTTGTTGCCCGCCACCATCTTCACCGCTTCCTTCGACGCGTCGTCGGGCAGGCAGAGAATGGAGATATCGGCGCTGTTCAGCATGTCCTCGCGCATGGCGGCATTGCGCCGCTCGGCTTCCGGAATGGACAGCAGCTCGACATCGCGGCGGTCGGCCATGCGCGTGCGGATCTGCAAGCCCGTGGTTCCGTGTTCGCCATCGATGAAGATCTTCGGTGCCATCTTATTCCTGCTCTTTCAATAGGTTGAGGGTGTTTCCGGACTCAGTTTGCCATGTCGTTGATTCATTTTCATAACAGCCGCTTCGGAAGCGACAGGACAGCCTTGGGAAGCTGTCGTGCCTGTCACGAAATCTTGTCTCAGCGGCCGCTCGCACGTCGTTCGGCGTGGAGACCGAGCATATACATCGCCACGGTCGCCCCCGCAATGGCGGTGATGTCGGCGTGGTCATAGGCGGGGGAGACTTCGACGACATCGGCGCCCCGAATATCGAGCTGATGCAGCCTTTGCAGCACCGAGAGGATCTTGGCGCTTGAAGGGCCGCCTGCGACCGGCGTTCCCGTGCCCGGCGCATGGGCCGGATCGAGACAATCGATATCGAAGGTCAGGTAGGTAGGGGCACCCTTGGTATGGGAGATGATCGTCGAGGCGATATCGCCGGCACTCATGTCCTCGACCTGATGGCCATGAATAATGTGGATGCCGAAATCGTCGGGCGCATGTGTGCGGATACCGATCTGGATGGAGCGGTCCGGGTCGATCAGCCCGTCGCGCACAGCGCGGGCGACGAAGGAGCCGTGGTCGATGCGCCGGCCGTCATCGAACCAGGTATCCTGATGAGCGTCGAACTGGACGAGCGCCAGCGGCCCATGCTTGGCGACATGGGCCTTCAAGAGCGGCCAGGTGATGAAGTGATCGCCGCCGAGCGTTAGCATGAAGGCGCCGCTGTCGAGGATCGCCGTCGCCTGGCGTTCGATGGCGTCAGGCGTGTCCTGATGATTGCCGTAGTCGAGCAGGCAGTCGCCATAGTCGATGACGGCCATCTCGGCAAAAAGATCGCGATTGAAGGGATATTGCGGGTCGTTGTCGAAGATTGCCGACGCGCGGCGGATCGCTTGCGGCCCGAAACGCGTCCCAGGGCGGTTGGAGGTCGCAGCGTCGAAGGGGATGCCCCACACGACGGCGTCGACACCCTCAAGCGATTTCGTAAACCGGCGGCGCATGAAGGAAAGCGCGCCGGCAAACGTGGGATCGCTCGCGGCCGAGGTCAGGCTGGTCGCGGTGAAGGCGTGATCAATCGACGTGCTCGGCAAGGGCGTCTCCTTTGTCCACCTGAAAGTCATAGGCCCGTTCTACCCGTCCTATGCGAACCTTGTATTGCTCATACCAGCGTTCGCGCCCGAGTTTTTGGGCCGCCAGATGGGCGACGACGTTCTTCCAGGCGCGAATGCTTTCCTCGTCCCGCCAGAAGGAGTTGGTGACGCCGAAACCGTCAGCGCCTCTTGCGCTTTCAAGCCCGAGACAGCCGTCCTGTGCCAGCGCCATTTCCTCCATGCGCTCGCCCATGGCGCCATAGCCATTGTCGCCGGCCGTGCGAACTGAGGCGAAGGAGACGATGTAGTAGGGCGGCTCGGGAGTGGCCGCAAAGCGGGATGCCTTGTTGGTGCTCATGGCGTGCCTCATAGGATGAAACGAAATTCCGTTATGTGAATCACGGATGGGTTTTGCTCGATGCTTATTTGCCCGATCTGGCGGTGCATTCATATGCCTTTTTCACGCAAGCGATCTGCGGCGTCGAGCAATCAGCCTGCCCATCGGTCACGACACAATAGGAGCAACTGTCGTTGAATTGGCGACAGTCCGGGTTTGCCTGGAGAAAATCCTTCATGCTCTGCATATCCGCGACCTTGTCGGCTGGCGGAACTGGCTGGGCATCGTCACACAGAACGGGTGCGGCGCTGGCGATCAAAAACAGAAGCGAAAAGATGAATCCACGCATTGAACTCTCCCGATGCTTGTATCAGGACTTTGCCACAAAATGCGCCGCTTGCCTTGGCGGATGTGCATCTTTCCCATGCCGCCAAAAGAAAAAGGCCGGGAAAACCCGGCCTTTCCAAAAATCCGATCTCGGATAAGCGATTAACGCTTGGAGAACTGGAACGAACGACGTGCCTTTGCACGGCCGTACTTCTTACGTTCAACAACGCGGCTGTCGCGGGTCAGGAAGCCACCCTTCTTCAGGACCGAGCGCAGGCCCGGTTCGAAGTAGGTGATAGCCTTGGACAGACCGTGACGAACGGCACCGGCCTGGCCGGAAAGACCGCCGCCGGCGACTGTTGCGATGATGTCGAACTGGCCGTCACGGGCAGCTGCGACAATCGGCTGACGCAGGATCATCTGCAGCACCGGACGGGCGAAATAAGCCGTGTAGTCCTTGCCGTTGACGATGATCTTGCCGGAGCCGGCCTTGACCCATACGCGGGCAACGGCGTCCTTGCGCTTGCCGGTCGCGTAGGAGCGGCCGAGCGAATCGACCTTGCGGACGTGAGCCGGAGCAGCAGCTGCTTCCGATACCGTGCCGAGATCCTTCAGGGAAGAGAGATCAGCCATTATCAGGCGCTCCTTACGTTCTTCTTGTTCAGCTTTGCGACGTCGAGGACGACCGGCTGCTGGGCTTCGTGGGGATGGTTGGAGCCGGCGTAGACGCGCAGGTTCTTCATCTGGCGACGGCCGAGCGGACCGCGGGGAACCATGCGCTCGACGGCCTTCTCAACGACGCGCTCCGGGAAGCGGCCTTCGATGATCTGGCGAGCCGTACGCTCCTTGATGCCGCCGGCATAACCGGTGTGCCAGTAGTAAACCTTGTCTTCGTACTTCTTGCCGGTGAAGACGACCTTGTCGGCATTGATGACGATGACGTTGTCGCCGTCGTCGACGTGTGGGGTGAAGGTAGCCTTATGCTTGCCGCGCAGACGCATTGCGATGATAGAAGCGAGACGGCCAACGACAAGCCCTTCGGCGTCGATGAGAACCCACTTCTTCTCCACCTCTGCAGGCTTCTGGGAGAAGGTTGCCATGTTGCATACTCTCTTTTTGGACCCTTGGCCCGAAGGCGTCTGGGCGTTTCTTGTTGCTTGGTTTGGCGTGCTAGATGCATGCCAAAAAGAAAGCAGCCCGGAAAGGCTGCGATCTGCGGCGGCTTATAGAGGGAATGAGCGACATGGTCAATATCGACGCACCGAGCGATCGTAAAAATTATGAAGTAAAATCAATAAGTTGAGCATGTGGTATAATAAAACCACACAATTTGTCATCAACCAAGCCGCAAAACCAACACTCCGGCAGCAATAATGCCGCCGGCAATATAGCGCCAGATGCTGGACCGCTCCTTCAGGACGACGACGGATATCACCAAGGCAAAGAGGATCGAAGTTTCGCGCAAGGCGGCAACCATGGCGACCGGCGCCTTGGTCATCGCCCACAATGCCAGTCCGTAGGACGCGATCGAGCCGCCGCCGCCGATGAGCCCGCGCCACCAGTTATAACGGACATGGGCGGCGACGGCATTGACGCCGCGCTGTGAGATCGCCCAGGCGAACAGAAGGACAGGGGGCAGCAGCGCCATCCATAGCGTATAGGAAATGGAATTGCCCGAAATCCGCGCACCGATGCCGTCGACATAGGTGTAGGTCGCGATGACGACGGCATTGGTAAGGGCGAGAACGATTGCCCGGCGGCTGCCCTTTCGCGCCTCGAAGGCGAGCGTCAATATGCCCGCGCAGATGGTCATGGTGCCGATCAGTGCGCCGCCCGACAATGTTTCCTTCAGGACAAAGCTGCTCGTGGAGACGATTATGAGCGGTGCGACGCCGCGCATCAGCGGATAGACAAGCCCGATATCCCCGGCGCGATAGGCGCCGGCAACAAGCTGGAAATAGGCGAACTGCAGGATGGCCGAAGCGCCGATGAACGGCCAGGCCCCGGAGGCCGGCAGTGGCAGGAACGGCAGCAAAGGCAGTGCCGCGACCGCGCCGCCAGCCGAAACGAGTGCCGCATCGAGCGACTTATCGGTCCCGGCCTTGATGATCGCGTTCCACGTCGCATGCAACAGGGCGCCGAAAAGAACGAGCGCGATAACGTCAAGGGACACGGAAGACCTCGGAAAATGGCAGACGGGACGGCAATGCTTGGTATTTTGTGGGAGTGAGGCCCCATATGATCCGCAATACATCGAAAAGCAACGAAATATCGGCCATTATGAAGGCTTGTTGGGCTTGAGAGTGGCAGCCGCGGGTGTCTGGTCAAATGTTCTTGCTACGTTCCAGGGCGTCCTTTCTGACATTATAAATAACTAATTTATCGGAGTATGAAGCGCGAACAAATATCGCATGTCCTGTGAACGCGGGAGTAGCATTAGACACTTCTTACATAAAAACGACAGAAGGCGATGGCGCCAGCGTCGCCATATGTTGCCACTAGCAGCCCGATATCTGAGAAACCCGATGAAAACCCTCGCGACGATCTCTCTTGCGCAGGTGAATGTGATGGATAATTCTTCAGGCGGTGAAAATTATTACAGTTAACGCCGGTCGTGGTGGATAAAAAACGTATTAAAAATTACCTATATCTTAAGTATAGAATCAGAAGGCCGAAAAATCGTGGGGTATATCATTGCGGGAATACAAAAATTATTCTGTGGGAAAATTATGAAATAGCATATGTTTCGTGTTCACAATCGGTTCTCGTTTGAATTCATTGTGCATGCGATCTTTCTAATTTATATGTGAATAAATAGCGAACAAAGATTGCATTTCACGAGAACGCAACTCCGGAGCATCGGAGAAATCTTTGAAAGCGCTTTGAAGACCGGCTGAAGGACAGGCACGCAATGATGCGTTCACGGCCGCTTTGCCGAAAGCGAACCGTAGCTGGGACAATCAATGGTCGCATCGGACTAGTGAGTCGTCCACCACATCCAGCCGTAGCGCATTGTGCTCAGCGTCGGAAAATCAAATCATCGTCATCGAGGTCGGTCGTCGGCCGGCATATGTAGACCGGGCAGGAGGCGCGGTCTTTTGTGGGAAGATAGTCCTGCGAGGCGTAGTAGCCGAGATCGCATGCGCCGCTGTCCGCGACATAGCGGTCATAGAGCGTCATGTTCGGCGTTCTTCTGGCCGGGTAGCGCATGATGACGGCGCGCTCGCGGTTGATGACGGCCCTGGCCTCGGCGCAGGTCATGGACATTGAATTATATCGCGAAATGGCCAGCGCCGGCGTCGCCGCCGATGTGATGAGCAGGCCGAGCAGGATGAATTTTTTCATCTGAGTAATCCTCCCTGAAGTTGTTATAATACGGTATATACGTGGAGGCCGCGGTCGCGGTTTCCATAGTTGTGACAAATGCAGGTGTGATCGAGGTGGGAGGCTTCGTGATGAACCACGATAGTTATGACGATTCATATATAGCCGATATCCTCTTGTCCGTAAGGACCATTGCGCTCGTCGGCGCTTCGCCCAATCCTGCGCGCCCGAGCAACGGTGTGATGGCCTATCTCCTGAACAGGGGCTATCGCGTGATCCCCATCAATCCCGGACAAGCCGGCAAGGAAATTCTGGGGCAATGGGTCTATGCGCGCCTGGCGGATATTCCCGAGCCCGTCGATATGGTCGACGTTTTCCGGGCGCCGGAATATCTCCGGTCGGTCGTGGAGGAGACGATCATGATCGAGCCTCGGCCGCCGGTCATATGGGGCCAGCTCGGTGTGCGCGACGATGCCGCCGCCGCAAGAGCCGAAGCCGCGGGCGTGAGGGTCATCATGGACCGCTGCCCGGCGATCGAATATCCGCGTCTGGTCGCCTGATCCGAGATCGAGCGCGACGACGCGGTCCGGCCGTTTATCGCGCGATCTCACTGAAAGATGGCAAGTTTTTTCCGTGAGCCGGGACGCACGGCAAAGTTCGCGGTTAACTTTCACATGTCAGGCGCTATGATTTTCCCGACACGAACAAATTCTGGCGGGAGGAAGAATCATGCCAACGAACAATCCTGGATTCGACACGCTTGCGATCCATGCGGGCGCGCAGCCGGACCCCACGACAGGTGCTCGCGCAACGCCGATCTATCAGACCACATCCTTCGTCTTTCAGGATGCCGATCACGCCGCGGCTCTCTTCGGATTGCAGCAGTTCGGCAATATCTACACCCGTATCATGAACCCGACGCAGGCCGTGCTCGAAGAGCGCGTGGCCGCCCTTGAAGGCGGAACCGCGGCTCTGGCGGTCGCTTCCGGTCATGCCGCGCAGTTGCTTGTCTTCCATACGATCATGCAGCCGGGCGACAATTTCGTCGCCGCCAAGCGGCTCTACGGCGGCTCGGTCAACCAGTTCGGGCAATCCTTCAAGAATTTCGACTGGCGGGTTCGCTGGGCCGACCCCGCCGATCCCTCCACCTTCGAGGCGCAGATCGACGGCCGCACCCGCGGCATCTTCATCGAAAGCCTTGCCAATCCCGGCGGCACCTTCGTCGATATCGCCGCGATCGCCGCAGTAGCGCATAAGCATGGCCTGCCGCTGATCGTCGACAACACCATGGCAAGTCCATATCTCATCCGGCCGCTGGAACATGGCGCCGACATCGTCGTGCACTCGCTGACGAAGTTCCTCGGCGGCCATGGCAACTCCATGGGCGGGATCATCGTCGACGGCGGCACCTTCGACTGGTCCGCCTCGGGCAATTACCCGATGTTGTCTTCGCCGCGCCCGGAATATAACGGGATCGTGCTGCATTCGACCTTCGGCAATTTCGCCTTCGCCATTGCCTGCCGTGTTCTCGGTCTGCGCGATCTCGGCCCAGCCATCTCGCCGTTCAATGCCTTCCTGATCCTGACGGGCATCGAAACGCTGCCGCTGCGCATGCAGCGCCACTCCGACAATGCGCTGGCCGTCGCTCGCTGGCTGAAAGGGCAGGAGAAAGTGGCATGGGTGAACTATGCCGGCTTGGAGGAAGATCCGAACCACGCCCTGCAGCAGCGCTACTCACCGAAGGGCGCGGGCTCCGTCTTCACCTTTGGCCTGAAGGGCGGCTATGAGGCCGGCAAGGGGCTGGTCGAAGGCCTGCAGCTCTTCTCGCATCTCGCCAATATCGGCGACACGCGCTCGCTCGTCATCCACCCCGCCTCGACGACGCACAAGCAGCTCAGCGATGAGCAAAAGGTTGCCGCCGGTGCCGGCCCGGATGTGGTGCGGCTGTCGATCGGCATCGAAGACGTCAAGGATATCATCGCCGATCTCGAGCAATCGCTGGCAAAAGTCTGAGGATGGCGTCGGCCAAAGGCCGAAAAAGCCCGATGGCCATCTTTGAGGGCCGCAAGTTTCGTGTTTCTGTCGGTCCGCGAGCGCTCTGAAGACGCTTGCGGACTTCGTGCTTTGCGGCCGAGACTTGATCAAGGGGAGACCGGCGTGACGACCTATGTGCGACTGGATATGGACGGCGTCGAGCCAGAAATGGGTGCGCCCGCGCCGGACCGGCTCGTTTCGGGAGCTCCGATCTTCCGCAGCTGGAACATCGACGAGGCCGAAGGGGGGCTTTACGCCGGCATCTGGGAGGCGACTCCGGGAACATGGAAAATCGCCTATGACGAGTGGGAATATTTCAACATTCTCTCCGGATATTCCATTGTGACAGCCGATGATGGCGAGACCTTTCATCTACGCGCAGGCGACCGGATGATCTTGAAGCCGGGCTTCAAGGGGACCTGGGAAGTCGTTGAAACGACTCGCAAGGACTATGTCATCCATCTTTGAGTATGATGTTGATTCAAAACATGAAGATCGCTGCCCCCTGTGGACGGACGCAAGCCTTTCCATGCGGCTCCGCAAGGGTCATAGTGCTTGCTGCAAGTTGTGTCACCGCCGCTTCATTAAACTGTCATCAAACTGAAACAATGCGGCATTAGAGCCATCATTGTCGCCAGGAGATTGAGGTCGGGAGGTTCGTTTACCATGGGTATCTCGCGCCAATCTCCTGCTCGCCATCCTTTCATTCACTCGAGGAAGTGAGTCCAATCATGTTGAATCAGAAATTTCGTTCGCTTTGCCTGACTGCAGGCTTCATTGCAGCTATGTCCGTTTCGGCCTCCGCTGCCGACATCACGGGCGCCGGCTCGAGCTTCATCGCACCGGTTCTGTCCAAGTGGGCCGAAGGCTACAAGGCTGCGACGAACAATGTCGTCAACTATCAGTCGGTCGGTTCGGGCGCCGGCATCAAGCAGCTCCTCGACAAGACGATCGTATTCGGCGCTTCTGACAAGCCGATGAGCGACGCTGACCTCGAGAAGAACGGCATTGCCCAGTTCCCGATGATCTCGGGCGGCATCGTCGTTTCCTACAACGTTGAAGGCGTAAAGCCGGGCGAACTCGTCCTCGACGGCAAGACCCTGTCGGACATCTTCCTCGGCAAGATCACCAAGTGGGACGATGCAGCCATCAAGGCTCTCAACCCGGAAGTAAAGCTGCCCTCCACGGCGATCTCCGTCGTTTACCGCGCCGACAGCTCGGGCACGACCTTCAACTTCACCGACTACCTGGCGAAGGTTTCGCCGGAGTGGAAGGAAAAGGTTGGTTCGAACACGGCAGTTGAATGGCCGGTCGGCTTCGGCGCCAAGGGTTCCGAAGGCGTTTCCACGACCGTCAACCAGACGGCTGGCTCGATCTCCTACGTTGAATACTCTTACGTTGTCGCCAACCACATCGGTTTCGCGAAGATGAAGAACGCTGCCGGCAAGGTTATCGAGCCGAGCCTCGAAACGTTCAAGGCTGCCGCTTCCAACGCTGATTGGGCTCACGCAAAGAACTTCAACCTGATCATCACCAATCAGCCGGGCGAAAAGAGCTGGCCGATTGCAGCTTCGACCTGGGTTCTGCTTTACAAGAAGCCGGCTGATGCTGCTAAGAATGAAGAAGCGCTGAAGTTCTTCAAGTGGTCCTATGAAAAGGGTCAGAAGGACGCAACCGAGCTGTCCTACCTGCCGATCCCGGACAGCGTTGCAAAGGTTGTCGAAGAGTCCTGGAAGAAGGACTTCGGCACGAAGTAATTTGTGCTGACTGAAAAGTTGCGGCGGACAGGGTTTAGCCCTGTCCGCCTTTCATGATAGGACAAGGGGAAATCGATGGCTGATGCGACTCAGACGGCTGGCTTCCAGGCACTGGATACCTCCGCGGCTACCAGAAAATTCCGGATGCAAGATCGGATTTTCTATCTCATGACGCTTGGCTCGGCTGCTCTTGTCGTGCTTCTGCTGCTGGCAATTCTTGTCGTTCTTGTCATCGACGCCCTGCCGACCTTCCAGGCTTTCGGCCTTTCGTTCCTCTGGGGAACGAAGTGGAGCGCTCCCGCCGATATCTATGGCGCTGTGCCTGCCGTGGTCGGTACGCTGGTGAGCGCACTCATCGCCATGCTGATTGCCGTGCCACTTGGCATCGGCATCGCCATCTTCCTCACGGAATTGTGTCCCGGCAGTCTGCGCCGTCCAATCAGCACGGCCATCGAGCTTCTGGCCGGCGTTCCCTCCATCATCTATGGTATCGTCGGTCTGTTCATTCTCGTGCCGCTGATGCAGAACTATATCCTGCCCTTCCTTATCATGACGATTGGCGAGGTACCGGTGATCGGCCTGCTGTTCCAGCCGCCTGCGCCCGGCGTCGGTCTGCTGACCGCAAGCCTCGTGCTGGCCGTCATGATCCTGCCGTTCATCACCGCAATCTCCCGCGACGTATTCAGCACGGTGCCGCCGATGCTGCGCGAATCCGCCTACGGCATGGGCATGACCACATGGGAAGTGGCTCGCCACATTCTGATCCCCTATACGCGCCGCGGCCTCGTCGGCGGCATCATGCTCGGTCTCGGCCGCGCGCTTGGCGAAACCATGGCCGTCACCTTCGTCGTCGGTTCCGTGAGCCGCCTGCAGTCGTCGATCATCTCGCCGTCCACCACCATTTCCGCTCAGATCGCGAACAACTTCGGCGATGCCGACGGTCTGCAACTGTCGAGCCTGATCGCGCTTGGTCTGCTTCTGTTCGTCCTTTCCTTCTGCGTGCTTGCGCTGGCGAGGTGGATGATCGGACGCGGCGACTCGCACTGAGGAAAAAAACCATGGAAAATGCAATTCGTCAGAATCTCGTGTCGAGGCGTTATACAAAGAACAAGGTGATGATGGCCTTGTCCTTCCTCGCGGCCATCCTCGGTATATTCTTCCTCAGCGTGATCCTTGTCAGCCTGGTTTTTCGCGGTGTGTCGGCGCTTAGCCTCGACGTGTTCACCATGTCGATCCCGGCCCAGGGCTCGCGTGGTGGCCTGATCAACGCGATCTACGGCACCGTGCTGGTCACCGGCTGCGCCATCCTGATCGCCGCTCCGATCGGCATTCTCGCCGGCACCTATCTGGTGGAATATGCCAACGGCACCAAGCTTGCCGAAGTGGCCAAGTTCATCAACGACATCCTGCTCTCGGCACCCTCGATCATCATCGGCGTGTTCGTCTACGGCGCCGTGGTCGTGCCCATGCGCGGCAATTCGGCCATCGCCGGCATCCTTGCGCTGGCGCTGATCGCCCTCCCGGTCGTCAACCGCACGACACAGGATATGCTGTTGCTGGTGCCGAATGCGCTTCGTGAGGCGACCGCCGCACTCGGCGCGCCGCGCTGGAAGTCGATGACGCTGGTGATCTACCGTTCCGCCTGGACGGGCATCCTCACCGGCATCCTGCTCGCCGTCGCCCGCATCAGCGGCGAAACCGCGCCGCTCCTCTTCACCGCCGGCTACAGCAAATTCATGAATGCGGGCCTGACCGGTCCAATCGCCACGCTGCCGGTTGCCATCAACACGCTTGCAGCCGATCCTGGCGAGGATCTGAAGCAACTGGCCTGGGCCGGCGCGCTGATTATCACCGTTGCCATCCTTGCCCTCAACATCCTTGCCCGTCTCTTGAGTGGGCGCCGCCAATGACGCAGACGCCGAACGATAGGAATGAGACCATGAACATGAGCGACAGCAATTTCCAGAGCGTCAACGCACAGTCCGGGAAGGATGCTTCCCTGTCGGATCTCGGCGCGCTCGCGAAGCTTGAGGTCAAGAACCTCGATTTCACCTATCAGAACGGCCATCGCGTTCTGAAGAGCGTGAACATGAACATCCGCAAGAATGCGGTGACGGCCTTCATCGGCCCTTCGGGTTGCGGCAAGTCCACGCTGCTGCGCACCTTCAACCGCATGTATGATCTTTATCCGGGCCAGACGGTTGCCGGCGAGATCCTGCTTGACGGCCGCAATATCCTCACCAAGGACGTCGACCTGAACGATCTGCGCGCTAAGGTCGGCATGGTGTTCCAGAAGCCGACGCCGTTCCCGATGTCGATCTATGAAAACGTCGCTTTCGGCATCCGGCTCTATGAAAAGATTTCCAAGGCGGAAATGGACGTCCGCGTCGAAGCGGCGCTGACGGAAACCGCCTTGTGGAGCGAAGTGAAGGAAAAGCTGCACCAGAGCGGCCTTGGCCTTTCCGGCGGCCAGCAGCAGCGCCTCTGTATCGCCCGCGCCATTGCCATTCGTCCTGAAGTTCTCCTCCTCGACGAGCCGACCTCGGCTCTCGATCCGATCTCGACCGCCAAGGTCGAGGAGTTGGTATCGCAGCTGAAGGGCGATTTCACGATCGTCATCGTCACGCACAACATGCAGCAGGCAAGCCGTATCTCCGACAGCACCGCCTTCATGTATCTCGGCGAACTGATCGAATATGGCCAGACCGAGCAGATCTTCCAGGCACCGAAGGTCAAGCGCACGGAAGACTACATCACCGGTCGCTACGGCTGATATCGGCCGGAGATCGGCTACAATTTGCGATGGCGCGCCGTTCAAGCGCGCTTTCTGCATTTACGGATATCGCTTTTTGCCGAGTGGATAGCCCGGTCTCATCGCCTGAAGAGCCTACGGACTGGGCTTTCCGTAGAGGCCCTGGTCACATTCTCGCGAGCGTGCCCATGCGCCGCAGGGCGTGGATCTGGTCGTCGAGCGTCGGCACCAGCTCGCCTTCGTCGGCAACAGGCGTAGGGTCGACGTCCTTTGCGGTCTCCATTTCATTGAAGACGATGGTACAGTTGCGGCCAGCGCGTTTGGCAGCGTAGAGCGCGCGGTCTGCGAAGGAGACCAGCCGGTCCCAGCTGACCGCATCGCGGGGCATGATCGCAACGCCGATGCTGACCGTTGCCGGCACCAGCGAGCGACCGGCAAGCAGCGGTACGCGACAGAAATCGGCACGGATGGTTTCCGCCAGCGCTTCGGCCTGCGACTGTTCGTTGATAGGAACGAAGGCGACGAATTCCTCTCCGCCCATGCGGCCGAAGGCGCCGCTGCGCGGCACGAACTGACGGGCGATGCGGGCGAACTCGACCAGCACCGTATCGCCGGCCTGGTGGCCGTAGTGATCGTTGATCTTCTTGAAGTGGTCGAGGTCGAACAGCAGCGCGGCGAGCTTCTGCGGTTTCTGCGGCCCTTCGCCGACGAGGATCTCGTAGCTTTCCTGAAGTCCCCGCCGGTTCAAGACGCCTGTCAGCGTGTCGGTGATGGAAATCGCGCGCCAACGGCGTTCGGCGCGTTCCATGAGGAGCTTGCCGTTGAGAACGATGGCAACGATCACGAGCAGCGCGTAGCCGAGCGCCATGTAGCCGCGATAGATCATGGCCTGTTCCAGCCGCGGGGCCATGAATGCCATCCAGAGGGCCGAACCGAAGCAGAAACAGGCGAGTGCCACGAAGATGATGCCGAGCTGCGCGCGCGCCGGCTCGCGCCGGCCGTCGCCCGGCTGCACGGCGAAGGCGAGCAGGGTTGCGCCGACCGCGCCGGCAAGGTCATAGACGATGACGCGATGGACGAAATTGCCAGTCACCCAGGGCAGGCTGACGCCGATCAGCCAGATGGCGGGTGGCAGGAATGCGGACCATTCCAGCCTGCGCTTGTCCATGAACCGGAATCCGATGATCCAGGCGCTCTCGCCGAGCAGCGCGACGGCATTGCCGATCTGGATCGACCAGATGTCGGGAAGGATGCCGCGCGCCGCGACCAGAGCGAAGCCGACGGCGCTGACCGCGAAGCCGAGAGCCCATATCAGATAGAAGGGCGATTTGCGGTCATGCCGCCAGGCGAGGAGGAGAACGGTCGCCAAGGTGACGGCTTCCGAGCACCAGATGGTCAGGCCTGTGGTCATATTCAGCACGATCGGCACTTCTCCGCTGTTTTCCAGTCGCCGATGCAGACAGCGCTGCGATTTCCGCGATTGGCTCATCCTTGCCCAATAAGATGGTAAGTTCCTTAAATGAGTTGGTAAATTTTGCTTGTGCCAGAGATGTCAGCCGGGTCGAAGCAAGCCTTCACGCTTCCTTCACCTTGAGCCCGGGAAATGCGGTGGGTAGCGAACGGCGCGTCGTTGTGGCGTCTTGGCATCGGACGAGCGGTGTTTAGAAATGCTTTGTCAACGCTTCGTGGGGCATTAGTGCTTTTTGACGTTATGCTTTCGGGCGTCTTGAAGTGCAGGGCAGGGACACTCTATGTAGGAGTAAAGGATTTTTACTCCGATTCCCGGCGTTTCCGTCGCCGGGACAAGTTTGATAAAGGACGCACATGAGAAATCCAGTCGATACAGCTATGGCTCTGGTGCCGATGGTTGTCGAGCAGACCAACCGCGGGGAGCGGTCTTATGACATCTATTCCCGCCTGCTGAAGGAACGCATCATCTTCCTGACCGGGCCGGTTGAAGACCATATGGCGACCTTGGTGTGCGCCCAGCTTCTCTTCCTCGAGGCCGAAAACCCGAAGAAGGAAATCGCGCTCTACATCAATTCGCCGGGCGGCGTGGTTACCGCCGGCATGGCGATCTACGATACCATGCAGTTCATCAAGCCGGCCGTTTCGACGCTCTGCATCGGTCAGGCCGCGTCCATGGGCTCGCTGCTTCTGGCCGCCGGCGACAAGGACATGCGTTTCGCCACCCCGAATTCCCGCATCATGGTTCACCAGCCTTCGGGCGGCTTCCAGGGCCAGGCTTCGGACATCGAACGCCACGCGCGCGACATCATCAAGATGAAGCGTCGCTTGAATGAAGTTTACGTCAAGCATTGCGGCCGGACCTACGAAGAGGTCGAGCAGACGCTCGATCGCGACCATTTCATGTCCTCGGATGAGGCCAAGGAATGGGGCCTGATCGACAAGGTGCTGACGTCGCGTACCGAAATAGAGGGTGAAAGCGCCTCGTGATTTATCCACGAGGCGGTGACTTCTACGCCACAGTTCTATCCCATTTGTGATTGAATAGGGGTTTAATGTGGAACGGAACGCGGTAATAGTAAGCATTAATGCTATGTAGCGTTTTTATGACATAGCATTCGGCATTCGAAGGGGGATTCGTTGCCACGCAGTTCCGGTTGGTTGCCTGGCCTGCGTTCAGTACCCTGAAGGGCGCCGCGATCTGCAAACGAGGGGCAGGTCCGGCGGGCGCATAGAGTGGACCGCGATTTCAGATTGGAAATTTGCGGCGTGCTGGAAGGAAAATGATATGAGCAAAGTCAGCGGCAGCAACGGCGGCGACTCAAAGAACACGCTTTATTGCTCGTTCTGCGGTAAGAGCCAGCATGAAGTCCGGAAGTTGATTGCCGGACCGACCGTATTCATCTGCGACGAGTGCGTCGAGCTATGCATGGACATCATCCGCGAGGAAAACAAATCCTCGATGGTGAAGTCTCGTGACGGTGTTCCGACCCCGCAGGACATCATCAAGGTTCTTGACGAATACGTCATCGGCCAGCGGCAGGCGAAGAAGATCCTCTCCGTTGCCGTGCACAATCATTACAAGCGTCTCGCTCACGCATCGAAAAACGGTGACGTCGAGCTGGCGAAGTCGAACATCATGCTCGTCGGCCCGACCGGCTGCGGCAAGACCTATCTTGCCCAGACGCTCGCCCGCATCATCGACGTTCCCTTCACCATGGCCGATGCAACGACGCTGACCGAAGCCGGCTACGTCGGCGAAGACGTCGAAAACATCATCCTCAAGTTGCTGCAGGCAGCCGACTACAACGTCGAACGCGCGCAGCGCGGCATCGTCTACATCGACGAAGTCGACAAGATTTCCCGCAAGTCGGACAATCCGTCGATCACGCGCGACGTCTCGGGCGAGGGCGTGCAGCAGGCGCTTCTGAAGATCATGGAAGGCACTGTGGCTTCGGTTCCCCCGCAGGGCGGCCGCAAGCATCCGCAGCAGGAATTCCTGCAGGTGGACACGACCAACATCCTCTTCATCTGCGGCGGCGCTTTCGCAGGCCTCGACAAGATCATCTCCGCCCGCGGCGAGAAGACCTCGATCGGCTTCGGTGCGACCGTCAAGGCGCCGGATGACCGTCGCGTCGGCGAAGTGCTGCGCGAGCTGGAGCCGGAAGATCTGGTGAAGTTCGGCCTCATCCCGGAATTCATCGGCCGTCTGCCCGTTCTGGCCACGCTGGAGGACCTGGACGAGGATGCGCTGATCCAGATCCTGTCCGAGCCGAAGAACGCGCTCGTCAAGCAGTATCAGCGCCTGTTCGAGATGGAAGACGTGGAACTGACCTTCCACGAGGATGCGCTGCGCGAAATCGCCCGCAAGGCGATCGTCCGCAAGACGGGTGCCCGCGGTCTGCGCTCCATCATGGAAAAGATCCTGCTCGACACGATGTTCGAGCTGCCGGCGCTGGAAGGCGTCCGTGAAGTGGTCATTTCCGAGGAAGTGGTTCGCGGTTCGGCCCGCCCGCTCTACATCTATGCCGACCGGCAGGAAGAAAAGGCCAACGCAACGGCCTGATCCACTATTCGTGGTCATGAATCGGGGCTCGCCATCGGCGGGCCCCTTTCTGTTTGAAAAATCGTACAGTTTGCTGATAAAGTCTTGGATAAGCTTATCGGAACGCCGTCGGAGCCGGTTGTGAATGACGGTCGCGGCAGCCATGATGGCATGATTCTGGAGCACTAGGCGGACAGGGCGCAGCCCCGGCGTTTTTCTTCGGATTTGAGCGTTGCCCGCGGTGTTCGAGTTGCCGGGCTTTGGTGTTTTGTTGTTGCGTTCCTCCTCGCGAATACGCAAGGATCGCCGCCTCGTGGCAGGCGCTTCCTGTGACTTGAAATAGGCAGTGTGAAGCTCCACTTGTTTACCAAGTGAGAGAGCCGGCTAAATCCCCCCAAGCCGGCAGAGAGCCCGGGAACGGGACGACGGAAAGGAAATGACATGAGTAAGAAAACGTCTGCGACACAAGACAGCATTGCCTATCCGGTATTGCCGTTGCGCGACATCGTGGTCTTCCCCCACATGATCGTGCCTCTGTTCGTCGGACGGGAGAAATCCATTCGCGCGCTGGAAGAGGTCATGGGTTCGGACAAGCAGATCATGCTCGTCACCCAGATCAATGCCAGCGATGATGATCCCGCGCCGGACGCCATCCACAAGGTCGGTACCGTTGCCAATGTTCTGCAGCTGCTGAAACTGCCTGACGGCACCGTGAAGGTGCTGGTGGAAGGCCGTGCGCGCGCAGAGATTGACGAATATACCGGTCGCGAAGACTTCTACGAAGCCCTCGGCCATGTTCTGCATGAGCCGGAAGAAGACCAGGTCGAGCTCGAAGCATTGAGCCGCTCGGTCGTCTCCGAATTCGAGAGCTATGTGAAGCTCAACAAGAAGATTTCGCCGGAAGTGGTCGGCGCCGCCAGCCAGATCGACGACTATTCGAAGCTGGCCGATACCGTTGCATCGCATCTGTCGATCAAGATCACCGAAAAGCAGGAAATGCTGGAAACCACCAGCGTCAAGGCTCGCCTGGAAAAGGCGCTCGGCTTCATGGAAGGCGAGATTTCGGTTCTGCAGGTCGAAAAGCGCATCCGCTCGCGCGTTAAGCGCCAGATGGAGAAGACGCAGCGCGAATACTATCTGAACGAACAGATGAAGGCGATCCAGAAGGAGCTCGGCGACGGCGAAGAAGGCCGCGACGAGATGGCCGAACTGGAAGAGCGCATCTCCAAGACCAAGCTGTCGAAAGAAGCCAAGGAAAAGGCCGATGCCGAGCTGAAGAAGCTCCGGCAGATGAGCCCGATGTCGGCTGAAGCGACCGTCGTACGCAACTATCTCGACTGGTTGCTGGGTATCCCCTGGCACAAGAAGTCGAAGGTCAAGGCTGACCTCAACAATGCCGAGAAGATCCTCGAAGCGGATCATTTCGGTCTTGAAAAGGTCAAGGAGCGTATCGTCGAATATCTGGCCGTCCAGGCTCGCGCCACCAAGATCAAGGGCCCGATCCTGTGCCTCGTCGGTCCTCCGGGCGTCGGTAAGACCTCGCTCGCTCAGTCGATCGCCAAGGCGACCGGCCGTGAGTATGTCCGCATGGCGCTTGGCGGTGTTCGTGACGAAGCAGAAATCCGCGGTCACCGCCGCACCTATATCGGCTCGATGCCCGGCAAGGTCATCCAGTCGATGAAGAAGGCGAAGAAGTCGAACCCGCTGTTCCTGCTTGATGAGATCGACAAGCTCGGTCAGGACTATCGCGGCGACCCGTCTTCGGCCCTGCTTGAGGTGCTGGACCCGGCCCAGAACTCGACCTTCATGGATCACTACCTGGAAGTCGAATACGACCTGTCTGATGTGATGTTCATCACGACGGCGAATACGCTGAATATCCCTGCGCCTTTGATGGACCGCATGGAAGTCATCCGTATCGCCGGCTATACCGAAGACGAAAAGCGCGAGATCGCCAAGCGGCACCTGCTACCGAAGGCCATCAAGGAACATGCGTTGCAGCCGCAGGAATTCTCGGTCAGCGATGATGCCCTGATGGCGATCAGCCAGCAGTACACCCGCGAAGCCGGCGTGCGTAACTTCGAACGCGAATTGATGAAACTCGCCCGCAAGGCGGTCACCGAGATCATCAAGGGCAAGACCAAGTCTGTTGCGGTTACCGCCGAGAATATTTCGGACTATCTCGGTGTGCCGCGCTTCCGCCACGGTGAAGCCGAGCGTGACGATCAGGTCGGTGTTGTCACCGGTCTCGCCTGGACTGAGGTCGGCGGTGAGCTGCTGACGATCGAAGGCGTAATGATGCCGGGCAAGGGCCGCATGACGGTCACCGGCAACCTGAAGGAAGTCATGAAGGAATCGATCTCGGCGGCGGCCTCCTACGTCCGCTCGCGTGCTGTCGATTTTGGCATCGAGCCGCCGCGCTTCGACAAGAGCGACATCCATGTGCACGTGCCGGAAGGCGCAACGCCTAAGGATGGTCCGTCGGCCGGTGTCGCCATGGCAACCGCGATCGTCTCGATCATGACCGGCATCCCGGTTTCCAAGGATGTCGCCATGACCGGTGAAATCACGCTGCGCGGCCGTGTGCTGCCGATCGGCGGCCTGAAGGAAAAGCTGCTCGCAGCTCTGCGCGGCGGCATCAAGAAGGTGCTTATCCCGGAAGAAAACGCCAAGGATCTGGCGGAGATTCCGGACAACGTGAAGAACAGCATGGAAATCATCCCCGTGTCGCGCATGGGCGAAGTGATCAAGCACGCGCTTGTTCGCCGGCCTGAGCCGATCGAGTGGGATGGCACCGTTGAAACGCCCGTGATCGCAACGGTCGAAGGCGTCGACGAAGTGGGTTCGACTATCGCTCATTGAGGCGCTTCGCCTCAATTCCGTCGAATTGACTTAAATGGACGAAAAGACCGGCATTTTTGCCGGTCTTTTTTTGTGAAAAGCGTATGGCAACGCTTGCTTTTCCTTGGTTTGCAGGGTTTTTGGGGTTGCGGCGGGTAAGAGCATTCCATTTGCACCCCGCTTACTGATAAGTCGTTTCATACCAGAGAAAGGGGTGGAAACATGAACAAGAATGAGCTCGTGTCCGCAGTGGCCGAGAAGGCCGGTATCACGAAGGCTGACGCTGCTTCCGCTGTCGACGCTGTTTTCGATACTGTCCAGGCCGAACTGAAGAAGGGCGGCGACATTCGCCTTGCTGGTTTCGGCAGCTTCACCGTTTCCCACCGTGCAGCCACCAAGGGTCGTAACCCGTCCACCGGTGCTGAGGTCGATATTCCTGCCCGTAACGTACCGAAGTTCACGCCCGGCAAGGGCCTGAAGGACTCGGTCAACAGCTAATTCGTTTTCACCCGCTGCGAGGCTTTTGTCTTGCGGGTGGATAGCATGAGGGCCCGCTTTGGCGGGCCCTTTTTGTTTTCATGCACCAGATGCGCCAGTGGCCCTCCTCGGTCGAAGGGACTCTAAACCTGGGGCTCGGGCCTATCCTTGGAAAAGTCACGCATAGGTGATCCCATAGGTTCCGCCCTTTCTCTCGATGTGCGCGAAACCGAGTTCGCCAAGGTGCATGCCAGCGATCAGCAGCCCCTCCGAACTGGCAAGATCCAGCAGCCTCGACCGCGTTTCTGACGCGAGATGCGAATCCTGATCGAACGCGATCGATACATCCGGTCGCGGCACCTGGATTGAGGGGAAGTGGACGATATCTCCCCAGACCAGCAGAGACCTGCCGCCGGAATCGAGACGATAGCCGCTATGCCCGGGAGTGTGGCCCGGAAACGGCATCGTCGTTATCCCCGGAAGCACCTCGCCGCCGGCATCGAAGATGCGCAGTCTGTCGCGGTAGCTGTCGAATGCCCGGCGCGCCAGGAGGAAGCTGCCATGGGCGCGCTCGGGCGTCCGGCTCAGATTGCCGTCATCCTGCCAGAACGCGACTTCCCGATGGTGAGCGACGAGCTCGGCATTCGGGAACATGGCGTTTCCCAAGCCGTCCGTCAGCCCTCCGACATGATCGGGATGGGCATGTGTCAAAAGGATCGCCTCGATCTCGGAAGGCTGGATGCCAGCCAGCGCCAGGTTGGTCGTCAGCCTGCCGCCCCATTGCTTGAAGCCACCGGCTCCCGCATCGATCAGGGCCGTGCAGCCGCCGCCACGCACCAGGTAGCAGTTGATATGGATCGAGGTATGATCCCTTGCCCCGGCGCTCTCCAGCATCCGGGACGCATCTGCCGGGTCGATATTCGAGAGGAGATCGAGGCTGGCGGCGAGATAGCCATCGCTGATGGCGGTGATCGTGAAGTCGCCAACCTGTCGACTGGGAAATGCAAGATTAGTCATCTCTGTCTCCGGGCTGCTCTCAATTGCGCGCATGAATGTTTGATGCTGCATGGCCGAAACAGCGGATACGCGCGGTGAAGGCGGTAGTGTTCCTGATGGCGTCGTCCAGTCCCTCCATGAACCGATCCATGACCGGCGGCGTTCGAAAGGGTTCAAGACGATACTGGATATCCACAAAGACCGGATGTCCCCGGCCGTGGCGAACGGCGACATAGATGACATGCACATTCGCCAGCGCGGCATGCAGGATGTTCGTACAAAGCTGGGTGCATTGCTCCGTGAGGTCGGCGAGGGCCTCGTCCGGCGGCATCCTGTCGGCGGGGATGAAAATCGTGACGTTCGGCATCGGCGTTTACCGCGCCTTCCCGAAAGCGACGCCTGCGTCGCTCGTCAATTGCATCGTCATCGGCTCGTAGATATGGACATCCTCAGGCAACAGCTCGATGTCGTCGATCTCAGTGCGCTTCACCTTGGCGAGCCAGCGGTGTTCCGGGAACTTCTCCATTGCCACTGCTTGCATGGCGTGCGGCGTGAAGCCCAGTCGGGTGAGGGGCTCGGGTCCCTTGGCGCTCAACGCAAGATATTCGTCGTCGCCAATGGCCGGCGCTCGCGCGATGCCGTCGTAGAGGTTTCGGTGCCAGTCGGTGATATGCTGCTGCCAGCGGGCAAAATTGCCGCCGCCCTTTCGGCGATATTCCTCACCTGTCAGGATATCGAGGCCATCGATCGAATGCATGGCGAGATAGACCGGGCAGCCGCGGCTCAACGCCCTCAAACGCTGCGAGGTGTGGAAGCCGCTTACCGAAATGAGGGCCGGCAGCTTGTCCAGGCTATAGAAATCGTTCCATTCCGCTTCGCTGGCTGGATCAGCAAAGCTGCATTCTACCGTATAGATCATCGTCTCACCTCCGACCGCAAGCATCGTGCTTCCGGTCTTGTTTCTCATTGATATTTGATCATGATAAGCCGCCGATCATCGCTAATATATCGATATTGGTTCATGCTTCAGTGATCTAATATCAAGGTGGCGGTGGATCGAATGCCGATCCATCGTGTCAGGAGCCCGTCATGCGCCGCAAGATCCCAAGCAATTCCGCGCTGATGGCGTTCGAGGCTTCAGCCCGTCATGGAAGCTTTGCCCGCGCTGCCGACGAGTTGGCCCTGACCGAAGGGGCGATCAGCCGCCAGATCGGCCGGCTGGAAGCCTTTCTAGGTGTGACGCTGTTCGAAAGGGTCGGCAATCGCGTTCGGCTCCTGCCGAATGGAGAGCGTTATGCAGTTCAGGTTCGCGAGTCCCTCGACCGGCTGGAGCGCGACAGTCAGTATCTGATGGGGCAGCCGAGCGATGGCGCAAGTATCGATATCGCGACCATCCCGACCTTCGCCGCCCGCTGGCTCATCCCCCGCCTGACGCGATTTCGGGAGAAGCACCCGAATGTCATCGTGCATCTTGCCGAGCAGATGGAGCCCTTTGTCCTTGCGGGAAGCGGTTTCGACGCCGCGATTCACTATGAGCACCCCGCATGGACCGGGATGCGAACGCACCGGTTGCTGCAGGAGACGCTGATTCCGGTCTGCCATCCTGCGCTTCTCGGTAAAGGCGAAGAGCCGCCATCCCTCGATGAACTGCCCCGCCTGCACCGGCGCCAGAACCCGGACGCCTGGCAGCATTATGCTCGAGAGACCGGGATCGCGCTGACCAATCCCGCAATCGGCCCCCGCTATGATCTTCACATCATGCTGATTGAGGCGGCGCTGGCGGGGCTGGGCGTCGCGCTGGTGCCGCGCCTTTATGTCGAAACAGAATTGGCGGAAGGCCGCCTGGTCGCGCCTTGGCCCGAGGGTCAATCGATCTCCAAGACCTTCTGTCTCGTCTTGCCGGAGCCAATCCGTTTGAGCGACGGCCCGCTACAGGCCTTTGCAAATTGGCTTCTGGCGGAAGCGCGGACGGCTAGCCCGCCGCTCTGAAGGCAATGGCTGCCTATTTGTCGCTACCGCGCAGATAAAGGCAGCACCCATACGGAACCGTTTCCGCCGCCTTCGGGAGATCAGAGCAGCGTCCGGCCGCCGTTGACGGCGAGCTTCTGGCCGGTGATGAAGTCCGCCTTGGCCGAGGCAAGGAAGGCGACCGCGGCGGCAATGTCCTCGGGCCGGCCGAAATGGGCAAGCGGCGTATGCGCGAGATAGCCGTCCTTGGCCTGCTGTGAAGCTTCGGCATGGCGCTCGACCGGTATCCAGCCGGGGGCAACGAGATTGACGGTGATCCCTTCCGGCGCCAGCTCTCTGGCCCAGGAGCGCGTCATCGCCAGCATGGCGCCCTTGGCGGAGGCATAATTGCCGAAATTGGGATTGCCAAGCTCCGCAACCTCGGAACCGATGTTGATGACCCGGCCGGACTTGCGCGCCCGCCAATCGGGCAATACCGCTTGAAGCAGCTCCAGCGGCGCTTTGACGAAGAATTCGAGTTGATCGAGATAGGTCCGCCAGGATTGCTCCATGAGCGGCATTTCCGGCTGCGGTCCAGTCGCGTTGTTGACGATCAGATCGACCGGTCCCAGTGACGTCTTGATCTTCTCCAGGCCGTCGGCAATCTGGGGCTTGTCGATCACGCTGAATTGTGCGGCTGAAGCCCGCCCGCCTTGCTGCCTGATGGCGTCGACGACCCTACCTGCGCCCTCGCTATCCCCAGCATAATTGACGGCGACCGCCCAGCCGGCGATAGCAAGCTCCCGGGCGATCACGGCGCCCAGGCCGCGTGAGGCGCCCGTTACCAGCGCTACTTTCATGGCATTCCTCCTCCAGGCCCGGTCTGAGCCTTTTTCTCGTTTTCTCCACCCAAAGGCTTGGATAGCCGGAAGCGGATTCCGGCTATCCATGTCAAAATCGTTTTACCAGCGATGATGGACGTGCGGCGCGATCAAGCGCTCGTAGATCTCGCGCGTCGCTGCCATAACGTCGGCCGAAAGGGGCGCGAGGTCGGCCGCGGCGGCATTGGCCTTGGCCTGCTCGGCGTTGCGGGCGCCGGGGATGACGACGGTAACGGCTTCGTTCATCAAGATCCAGCGGAGGGCGAAGGCGGCCATGCTGGCGCCAGCCGGAACCAGCTTGCGCACCTCCTCGACCGCCTGCAGGCCGACTTCGAACGGCACGCCCGCAAAGGTCTCCCCGACATCGAAGGCCTCGCCATGGCGGTTGAAGTTGCGGTGGTCGTCGCTGGCAAATTGCGTGTCGCGGGTGATCTTGCCCGACAGCAGGCCGGAGGCGAGGGGAACGCGGGCGATGACCGCCACGTTCTTCCTCTTGGCTTCCTTGAAGAACAGATGGTCGGGGCGCTGGCGGAAAATATTGTAGATGATCTGGATGCTGAGGACATCAGGATATTCGATCGCCTTCAGCGCTTCCTCGACCTTCTCGACGCTGGCGCCGTATCCCCTGATCTTGCCGGCCTTCTGCAGTTCGTCGAGCCCGGCAAAAACCTCCGGCCGATAGAGAACTTCGGTCGGTGGGCAATGAAGCTGCACGAGATCGAGGCTTTCGACGCCGAGGTTCTTCAGGCTGCGGTCGATGAAGCCTTCGAGATTGGCCTTGGTATAGCCGTCGGCCACATGCGGGTTCAGCCGGCGGCCGGCCTTGGTCGCCACCATCGGGCGCTCGCCGCCGCGTGTCTTCAGCACATTGGCAATGATCTTTTCCGAGCGGCCGTCGCCGTAGACATCGGCCGTATCGATAAAGGTCATGCCGGCATCGAGGGCGGCGTTCAGCGCCGCGCGGCCGTCGGCCTCGCTGACATCTCCCCATGCGCCGCCGATCTGCCAGGCCCCGAAGCCGACATCGGTCACGATAAAGGGCGTCCGTCCGAAAGCATGATGTCTCATGAGATGTCTCCTCTCTTTTGCTCGCAAGATGATAGGGCAGTAGCAGCCGTCCGACAGGGCCACAAGCGTACATCGGCGATCGAGGATCGCAATCGTGTGACTGGGAAACATGGCGGGCACGGGCCGGCTTGCGAAACCCTTGGATGAAGCCGCCGGCGCGGTATTCACAGCGCCTTCGTTTCCTTAAAAGGGGAGATCGGATTTCTGACGACATCGGAGCTCATGCCCTCTTTCAGCTTCATCCACGCCGCCGATCTGCATCTTGGCAGCCCGTTCCAGGGCCTTGCCTTGAAGGACGCCGCCGTCGCTGCCGTCTTCGTCGAAGCGAGCCGCAAGGCCTTCTCGACGCTTGTGGGGCTGGCGATCGAAAAGCGTGTCGATTTCTTCGTCATTGCCGGCGATGTCTATGACGGCGACTGGAAGGACAACAAGATCGGCCTGTTCTTCAATCGCGAGATGGCGCGGCTGGAGCGGGCGGGCATTCCGGTCTACCTGCTGCGCGGCAATCATGACGCGGCAAGCGTCATCACTAAGACCATCACATTGCCGCTAAACGTTCATGAGTTTCCGACCGGCAAGCCGGGCAGTGTCAGGCTGGAGGCGCTGAAGGTGGCGCTGCATGGCCAGGGCTTTGCCGAACGCTCCGCCAACGACAATCTGGCGATTACCTATCCAGCACCCGTCTCCGGCTGGTTCAACATCGGTATTCTCCATACGTCGCTGACCGGTCGCGAGCCACACGCGCCCTATGCGCCTTGCTCCGTCGACGACCTGCGGTCGCGCGGCTACGACTATTGGGCGCTCGGCCATGTGCATGACTATGAAGTGGTGGCGCAGGACCCATTAGTCATCTTTCCGGGCAATCTGCAGGGCCGCAATATCCGCGAGCGCGGCGCCAAGGGCGCGGTGCTGGTAACAGTCGAAGACGGACGTATCGAACATGAGCGCATCATCGTCGACGAGGCGCGGTTCGCGCAGGTCGACATCGTCGTCGGTCCGGAGGATGACCAGGCCGCGATCCTCCGTCATGTGGAGCAGGCGGTGCAGCCCTTGGCGGACGAGATGGATGGGCGCATGACCGCGCTGCGCGTCCGGCTTTCTGGGGTAACGCCGCTGCATGGCCCGATCGCCGCCAATCGTCAGCAATGGCGCGATGAGGTGGAGGCCGCCTGCCATCGCGTGCATGAGGATATCTGGCTGGAAAAACTGGAGCTGCGGCTGGAGCCGCCGTCGGAGAAGGCGGCGGATGCGGACGGCGCGCTCGATCTGCGTCAGCTTCTGGCTGAGCATGCCGGCGATGCCGATATCTCGGCGGAAGCAAGCCGCCTGATCAACGAGATTGCCGTGCGCCTGCCGGGCGGCCTCGGCGCCACCGAGACGCCGCTGGACGACAACATCGACACTCTCATTGAGGAGGCGCGGCAATTGCTGCTGGCGCGCGGGCAGGGGGCAGGCTGATGCGCTTTACCCGGCTCGATATTCTCCGCTATGGCGCGTTGACCGACCGCGCGCTCGATTTTCGCGCAGGCGCACGGCTGCATGTGATCTACGGCCCGAACGAGGCGGGAAAATCCTCTGCTTTGAGCGCGATCTCCGATCTCCTGTTCGGTTTTCCGACCGCTGCCGAGCAAAGCTTCCTGCATGAGCCAACTACCTTGCGGATCGGCGCCGATATCAGCGCGCGCGATGGCGCCAAGCTGAGCTTCCGCCGCCGCCGTGGCCGCAAGGGAACGCTTCTGGCGCCGGATGACAAGGAAACCGCGCTGGCAGAGGATGCGCTTTCGCCCTTCCTCGGCAATTTGAGCCGCGATGTCTTCGAGCGCGCCTTCGGGCTCGACTCGCAGCGACTGCGGCAGGGCGCGACCGCGATGCTGCGCAGCGGCGGCGAGATCGGCAGCCTGCTGTTCTCAGCCGCGTCGGGGCTGACCGGTCTGTCACGCCTGCGCCAATCGCTGGAAGGGGAGGCCGACGGCATCTATGCGGCCCGACGCTCGAAGGATCGCGGCTTTTACCAGGCCCTCGACCGCTATGAGGATGCCCGCAAGGCCGAGAAGGACAACGAGCTGAAATCCGGCGACTGGAAGAAGCTTCTTGCCGAAGCGGCAGAGCTGGAGACGGAGCTGGAGCGCCTGCAGACCGAGCGTCGCGGTACGCGCGAGGCGCTCGATCGGTTCAAGCGGCTGAAGACCCTGCAGCCCTTGCTCGCTGAAATCGATGCGGAAACCCTTGCACTTGATGGTCTGTCGGATCTTTCCGCCATCCCGGACGGCTTTGCCGACAGGCTTGAACAGCGGCTGCGCGACAAACAGGCGAGCGAAGAGGAGTTGCACCGGGCGCGACAAGCCGTTCTGCGCGCAGAGGAAGATCTATCGCGCATCCAGGTCGATGAAGCGCTGCTGCAGATGTCGGGCGATATCACGCAGCTCTTTGCCGATACCGGCAACTATCGAGCCCAGAGGCACGATCTGCCAGGCGTTGATCGAGAATTGGCGGATTTCGAAATGAAGTTCACACAGCTCTCCCGCCGTCTCGGTCTTGCCGAGGCTGAGCTGGAGCGGCAGCAGCCAAGTGATATCGACCGTGCGCGCCTGTCAGAGCTGGTGGATGAGGGCAGACAGCTTGCGCGGCAGATGCAATCGCTTGCAGAGCAATCCGAAAGTGAGCGCGGGCAGCTCGCGGCCCTTGAAAGGGATAGCCTTGCCGGCCGGCTGATCGACCCACGGCCCTATATCGATCAGCTCGAGGCGCTGGCCGGAGACCTCTCGGCCTTGGCTCGCCTTGATGGGCTGGAAACGCAGATACGCCGCATCGAATCCGATCTCGGTGAGGCTGCTGGACGGCTGCAGCCACCGGTCGGCGACATCGATATGCTGTTCTCCGTACCCCTGCCGGAGATGACGGAGATTACCGGACATCGCGACGCCATCGACGCCGCACAAACGAAGGTGCGCGACGCTGCCGGCAAGCTGCAGGCCTATGACGAACAGCTGGCCGAGATAGAGCGAACGCTCGCGGATGCCGAGCGTACCGGGCCGATCGTTACCAGCGAGCAAATCCTCGCCGCGCGCAAAAGCCGTGATGGGCAATGGTCCTCCATCCAGCAAAAGTGGACGGAGGGCGCGGCTCCGGACGCCAAGGTGCTCGCGGCATTGACCGTCGGCGTGGCCGAGGCGGACCGTCTGGCCGATGCCGCCCTCAGCGATGCGGATCGCGTCGCGCGCCATGTCGACTATCGGCTGCGGCAGGCGCGTCTGGTACGGGAACGGCAGGAGGCCCTCGATCGGCTCAAGGGCTGCGAGAAAACGCTGAAGGGCGCGCAGGCAAGCTTTTCCGCCGTCTTCGAACCCTGCAGCATCGATGCCCTCGATCCATCGACCATGCTCGAATGGCGGCGCGGAGTGGAACTGCTGCGGCGTGAACGCAAGGCATTACGAGATCTGCTGGACGAACGCGACGAGAATGCGCTGGCGGAGGGCCGAGTCTTGCCTGCCCTGCAGGATATCGTTGAGGCGACCGGCTATAAGAGCGGCCGCCTTCCGCCGGCCGCGATAGCGGAAGGCTTGCGCAAGCATCTGCGCCTTCTTTCGGAACGCTGGAGTGAAAGCCGCACGCGCGAAGGGGAAATTGGCGCGGCGCGTGACCGGCTGGCCCGCTTCGCTGATCAGCAGCAGAGTTTGGAACGACATCAAGTCGGTTGGCGCGGCGGCTTCTCTAAGGCCGTTGAACTCGTTGGCTTGCCGGCCGACACGACCCTGGACATGGCGAATGCCGCCCTGAAGGCTTGGGAAGAACTGCCCGATGTTCTGGCGGAGCGCGAAAACCGTCTGCGCCGGGTCAATGGCATGCGCCGTGACATGGCGGATTTCGAGCGGCGGCTGGCGACCCTTGCCGCCAACAGCGGCTATGAGCTGGATCATCTGCCGCCGGATGCCGCCGCCGAGGCGTTGCACACCCGCGTCAACGCCATGCGTGGCGAGCTGAAGAAGCGCGACGGTCTCGAAGAGGAACGGCAGCGTGGGGAGGGGCTGGTGGCACGCCAGGAGGCAGCACTCGCGACCATCGCCACCGATCTCGACCAATTGACCGCGGACCTGGGCGGTGTCGACGATCTGCCGGCACTCCTTTCTCGCCTGCGTGAACGCTCGCGTCTCGCCACGCGTCTCGTCGAAAGCCGCGATCGTTTCCGGCAGCAGGCCGATGGCAAGGCAGAAGACGATCTGCGAGCTGAACTAGCCGGCTTCGAGCGGGTCGCGGCCGATCTCGAAATCGAGCGGTTAACCGAGGAGGATCAGCGGCAGTTTGCAGCACATGGTGAGCTTTCGGCACGCCTGGCGGAAAACCGCCGTCAGCGACAGGCCCTGGAGACAGGCGTCAGCGCCGAATATGCGGTTTTCGAAAAGCTCTCGGCCGAGCAGGAGGCAAAAGACCTCGCGCGGCAATGGGTCGTGCTGAAGATTGCTGCCCGCATGCTGGCGGGCTCGATGGAGGCGTATCGCGAGAAGCAGGCCGATCCGGTCATCAGCCGTGCCGGTGAACTGTTCTCGCAGCTGACGGGCGGCCGTTTCTCCCGCCTCGTCGAAGCCCATGATGAAAGCGATGCGCTGCAATTGCTGGCGGAACGCGCTGCAGGCGAACGGGTGCCGCTGGATGGCCTGAGCGAAGGCACGGGCGACCAGCTCTATCTCGCGCTGCGGCTGGCGTTCCTTGAAGACTATTCCGCTCGCAACGAGCCGGCTCCCCTGATCGTCGACGATATATTCCAGACCTTCGATGATGAGCGCGTCCGCGCCGGACTGCAGGTGCTGGCCGCAACGGCCGATCGTTTCCAGACGATTCTCTTCACCCATGAAAAGAGCGTGGTCGAGATCGCCAAGGGCGAGATCGGTCGGGATCTGGATCTGATCGAGCTCTAATCGAGGCTTTTGATTGCTCGATCTCCTTGTTTTCCGGCAGTTCCGGACAGAAAGCCGCTACACACTTTTCCTGGAATTGCTTCAGGACATCGAGGGGATGCGCAGTAGCGTCGGCGGGACGATCCTCGGGTCCGACTTGTCGCGGCTGTAGGCCGGATTGAGCGCGCGGTCGATGAAACCCTGCGTGGCATGCAGCCGCCGCAGATTCTGCTTTTCCTGTTCGAACCGCTTCTTCCGCTCCCCCGATTTATCCGAGCCGCGCGACAGCGATTCATGGTGATAGAGGCAGGCGAAGGGCGTCCAGACGATGCGATAGCCTGCCTTGTAGGCGCGCAGGCAATAGTCCACGTCGTTGTAGGCGACCGCGAAATTCTCCTCGTCGAACAGGCCGATTTTCTTCAGGCATTCGCCTGATATCAGCATCACCGCGCCGGTCACGCAGGTCAGGGTGTTGCGCACGTGCAGCCGGTTCATCGGGCCACCGAACTCCTTTGGCTTGTTCATGTACCAGTGGCCTGCCAGGCCGCCGAAGCCGATGACCACACCGGCATGCTGCATCTTGTCATTCGAAAACAGCAGCTTGGCGCCGACGATTCCGGTCCTGTCATAGGCGAGACATGAGACCATTTCCTTCAGCCAGCCCGGCTCGATGACCTCCACATCGTTGTTGAGGATCAGGCAGTGTTCGCCGGTAGCCGCGCTCAGGCCGCGATTGACCGAGCGCGAAAAATTGAAGGCCTCCGGATTGATGACGGCCGAAAAGCGAGGCTGAGTCTTGCGATAATGCTCATAGAGATCAAGCACGGCCTTATCGGTCGAGCCATTGTCGATCACCAGAACTTCGAAATTGGGATAATCGGTCTTTTCGAAGAGATCGCCGAGGATGCGCTTGATCAGGTCGAGATTGTCCTTGCTCGGAATGACGATCGAGATTTTCGGCCATTCGTGAGGCGCCTCGAACATGATCCGATGCAGGGTCTTGGTGAGGGCGCCGTCAACGCCAATCGCCTGCTGTCGCCGCTCGAACCTTTCGACGAGCGCCTTTCTCGCATTCGCGGTGGCGGCATCCATGAACTTGCGCGAATAGGTCTTGCCGTTGCGGCGCCACCAGTAGGCGGGATAGGGCAGGTGGAGGACGCTATCCTCGGGTATGCCCTCCAGATAGCGCAGCAGTAGATCGTAATCCTGCGAGCCGTCGTAGCCGGTGCGGAGATAGCCAAGTTCCCGAAGCCGACTGTGGCGGTAGATCGAGAAATGATTGATGTAGTTGACGCCCGTCAACAGTACGGAATCATAGGCCGGTTTCAGCATGACGCCGGTCGGCTTCAAGGTGTCGTCGACCACAAGTTCGTCCGTATAGACGAAATTTGCCTCCGGATTTTGCTCCAGCGTATGTCTTATCACCTTGAAGGCATGCGGCGCGACGACATCGTCATGATCGAGAAAGGCGATCCATTGACCCTGTGCTTGGGACAGCCCGGCATTGGTCGCGGCCGCGATGCCGCCGTTGCGCTCGTTCAATACGAGGCGGATATTGTCTCTTGGTCGCTGGCCTTGATACCACTGCCGCGTTTCCGGCGATGTCGAACCGTCGTCGCTGAGGATGAGTTCTGCGCCTTGCTCGTTCTGTGCCTCGAAGGATTTGACGAGATCGTCCAGATAGCGCGCCGGCGCATTATAGACCGGGACGACGACGCTGAGCCATGTCCCGGCGGTTGCCGATATTGGGGCAGCGGCCAGCTCCGAGGCAAGCCGATAGCTCGCATCGGCATATTGTACCGTCAGGCTCGCCTTGCGTCGCCCGAGACGCAGCTTGGGCAATTTCAGCCAATACTGAGGCAGTCTGCCAAGATCGATGCGCTTGCTCCGCGCATCCATTTCGAGAATGCCCGAAATATATCTTTGCGCCGATTTTTCCGATGAGAATGCCTTGGCGGTGAACCGGAATGTCGTGGGGAAACTGGCCGGATCTGCACGCAGAGCGCAAATGGAACCGACCGAACCGATATCCGCGGTGATGACGAAACCACGTCCTTCAGGAAGGGAAACTGTATCCTTCTCGCGGAAGCCGTAGCCGCGATTGACGTAGAACTTCGGATCTATCGGCTCGTCAGTCGCAACGACATGGAGGACGAGCAGCTTCTTTCTGACGGGTGAGAACCTGATTTCGAATGCGGGATCGTCCCCCAAGGACTTCCACAGGTCCGCATTGGCGTCGACGGATACTTCCCGTTCGAGATCGGCGTTCGGTATAATTTTGAGTGTCATCGAAATATCGGTTTCATCTAAGCTTGGGGCATCGTTTTACGAATTTTCAGCTCTAGCCTGCGTCACTAAGAGCTTTAAAACGTATGCCGGGAAATGTCGGGCTTGTATGCCGCCGCATCCTCTCGATTGAATTCCTCGTAGCATCGCGGGCTGCGCGCCGGCGCTCGCGGTCACTCACCAGCAGGTCGATGGCGGCGAGCCACTCCTCGGCGGTGTTGCCAATGTGAAATTCTCCGGCGACGGCGCAACGTTCAAATGTCGGGCATCGGGAAAATACGGCCGCCGCTTGCAGGCGGTTGATGTCGATCCGCTTGGTATCGGAACGGCTGGCATTCGTCCTTCCCGAGAGCAGCGGAGCCAGAGCAATATCGGCGTGGTGGTGCGTTGTCTTTGCCAGATATGCTGGCCAGGGTAGCGGCGGAATGATCGCCATTCTTGCTGGGTCGATCCCTTGCCGACCCCAGCGGCGTGCAAGTGGACCGGAGGCAAAAACCTCGAAATGCAGATTGCCGTGCTTTTCCATCGCGGCTTTGACGATCGGCATCAGGAACTCATGTTCGCGGCGATGGACGCCGGTGGCATGGTAGATCATTCTGAGCGGCGTGACGCCGTCATCCTCGCCGCTAGTCGCGACTTCAGGTGAATCGGCTGGAAGAGGGGGCAGAATATCGATCCGCTGGCTTCTCAGGGCGAGCGCGCTCGCCAGCGTCTCGGTCGAAGTCCACACATGGGTCAAAAGCCGATTGACCCTCGGCATCGGGCGAACAGCCAGTTTCAGCAGTCGGAACTTATAGGGCCAGCTTGCTTCGTTGCCGGTCAGGACGGCCGGAATATCGTCGTCGACGAAATAAGCGACCCCGGCAAGTCTGCCTTGATTTTCCTCCAGCCAACGTAATTGCGGCGGCTTGATATAGCGGCAGATAATTACGAAGAGGCCGTCGCTGTCGATAGCGTCGAGCGGATCGTCAAGCCCTTTCGTGACAACCGGAATATCACCGAGCGTCTTGGCGCGCTCGTCGAGATAGTAGCTGAAGGTCGGATTGGGATGGCGCGACAGAATGAGCAGGCACCGCGCAACGCGTTCGCCATCTGCCGCCGGCGCTCCGGATGGCCGTGGTCTTGGAAGCAACTGATAGACGAGATCACGTAAAATTTGCATGGGGCTTCCGTGCAAAACTACGCCAGACGACTTCGGATATTGGTAAGGATGCCGAAAACAGCACCCCATGCAAGGAGCGTTACGCCAAAGATGCCGCTGATCCAGAGCGCCCTCTGGGGATACTCGGCTTCGTCGGGCAGGCTGGGCGCCAGGAATGTATCGAGGTAAATCAGCTGCTGCTTGCTGACGAACTTGACCTGCTCCAGCGTCTTCATGCTCGTTGCGAATTGTTGTTCCGCGAGGCTCTGCTCCAGTTCGCGCTGGGACATATCCACGGAGACATCGGCAAGATTTTGCTCCGACTTGTTCTGCCCGGCCACTTGACTGTTGAGCTCGTCGATCTGCTTTTGCTTGCTGTCGATCTCGCGCTTGAGAACGCGCATCTGTGGCGCATCCGCGGAGACCGTTCCAAGCAGAGCGTCATATTTCTGCTGGAGGTCTATCCTTTCCTTCTGCACCGACGAGATCAGGTTCGTTAGAACGGTCGACGATCCCTCGACGCTCAGAACGCCGGTTTGGTTGCGCGCCGCGAGAAGCTGATCGCGCGCCTTTTGCAGCTGGTTCTTTGCATTGTCCAGGTTCGCCTGGGCAGTCGCGATGACGTCGCGCCAGATGCGGGTATTGACGTCGTTGACCACGACCTCGGAAGCCGCAACGACCGCATTCAATACTTGCCGGGCATCGGCAGCAGTGAAGGCGCGTGCCTTGACCGTCACGATGCCGCTGTTTGCGTCGATCTTGACCGACACCATGTCTTCCCAATAATCGAGAAGCTTCTCCGAACTCGCATCCTTCTTGAGGCGCGCAATCCGATCGATCGAGTCATTGCCATAGATCTTTTGAAAGTCGACCTTGTCCTCAAGCGCGGCGACCATGTCCTTGCTCTTGATGAAGTTGGTGACGATCAGAGTGTCCTGCACGATCTGCGCCGGCGGTAAGCCTGTCACCTTGGTAATCTGATTGCTTCCGAGCGCCGGCGTCGACGTTCGAACGGTGAAGCGCGTTTCGGATTGATACTGATCGGATGCGACGCAGGTGAAATAGTAGACGGAAGCGATATTCGGTATGACGAGCAGCAGAAACGTCGATGCCAGGATGGCCTTGCTGATGATCTGCTGCATCGGCCGCGGCCGCAGGCCCACGGCCTTGAACAGCTGGCTGCGCCTCGATGTCGAGAAACGCAGCTTCCGCGCGGTCACGGACAGATTCGTGGCCACGTTCCGGCTATGCTCCGTCGCGCTGAGCTGTATCGTCTGAGGCGCGTTTTCGGTATCGTGAGCCATATTGGGCCTTACTGTCGATCCCTGATATTCTAGCGGTTCAATCTATAATAGGCTTCGATAGCCTGCTCTACCTTATCGAAGACGATAAGTCTGCCATCGACAAGTACCATACCTCTGTCGCAATGCGCACTGATCATGCTCATGCTGTGCGATATCATGATGATGTCGGAACTCTTCCGCCTGTTCTCGAATGCAATGCGGCAGCGCTCCTGAAATCGGGCATCTCCGACGGCAAGGACTTCGTCCACCAGATAGCATTCGAACTCGATGGCCATTGAAAGCCCGAACGCCAATCTTGCTCCCATGCCGGAGGAATAGGTGCGTACGGGAGCATCGATATAATCGCCCAGTTCGGCAAATTCCTCCACGAAACGAGAGACGCGTCTGACGTCTTCGCCGTAGGCGCGGGCAACGAAGTGAACATTGGCCCGCCCTGTCATCAAAGGATTGAAGCCGCTGCTCAAGCCGAGAGGCCACGATACGCGGACATCCTTGCTGATCTTGCCCGAATTCGGCAGCATCGTGCCGGCGATCATGCGCATCGTCGTCGACTTCCCGGCACCGTTCACACCCAAGAGCCCATAGGAGTAGCCGGATTCGAACTCGCAATGCACCCGGTCGAGAATGACCTTCTTGCCGCTCGGGGTCTTGAAGTGTTTCGATACGTTCTTGAAGCTGATCATGGCGCTTCCCCATTCATATCCGGTGATCCTCCACGGAGGCCCAGATGAGGGAGAGCGTCGCCCAGGTGACAACAAGGGCAAGCAATATGATCAGCGGCGTGCTGACGCGGCGCGGAAATGTCGACTCGTCCGGCAATGCCGGCTTGACGAAAACGGCAAGGTACAGTGTCTTGCGCAACGCCTCGGCGACCACGGCATCGTAGTTCTTCTGCGCACTTTCGTAGAGTTTTTCCGCGATCATGCGATCGGTTTCGAGCCGGGAATATTCCAGCAGAGCCTTCGCAAGGCTCGCATTCTCAGGTCCGGTCAATTCCGATCGCATCTTCTCGATCTGCGCGTCGAGGCTGTCCTTGGCGAGACTGAGCTGTTGATAGGTCGGGGAATTCTGGGCGTTGGATTGCCGCATGACGAAGAGGCGCGTTTCGAATTCCAGCTTCTTCGCCAGCAGGCCGGTCAGGATCGTGCCGCTATTCTTGGCCTGCGCTTGCGGGCTGAGAAGGCCGGATGCGTTTTGAAACTGATTGAGGGCAACCAGGGTGTCGCCATAGGCCTTGCCGCTCTTCTGGACGTCGCCCTTCATGCTCTGCACGATGTCGTTGCGCGCGCGTTCGGAAAGCTCGTTGATGAGCTTTTCGCTTTCCTCGATGATCGCATCCGCAAGCTTGACGGAATCGTCCGGCGCGAAGGTTCTGACCTTGAGCGTGATGATGCCTGACGTGACGTCGATATAGGCGGTGACGTGGTCGTTCCAGTATTTCAGGAACTCTTCGTCGGATTGCGAGGAGCGGAATCGCGACAGAAAATCCGCGTCTTGCCGGGCAAACATCGATCGATAGTCGAGTTTCTTGCCGATTCGATTGAGGATTTCCGTCGAGTGGATGAAGCTGGTGACGACATAGGCATCCTGCGAAGCCGAACGCATGTTGAGAGCGCTGGTGGCGTCCCCGGAACTGCTGGTATCCTCGGCTCCGGACACTGCCCTGACGGCGAAACGCGCTTCCGCCACATATTGGTTCGACGCGATGAACGCATAATAGACCGAGCTTGCCAGGAAGGGCAGGATCACGAGCAGCAGAAAGCCGATAAGTCTGAGCGGCGGCTTGCCGCCCGAGCTCGTCTCCGGCTCATTCCCATCATGCACCGGTATGTATTCGATGTCTTCGATATCCGTGCGGGCACGTTGCGCCGGCAGCCTGCGCCGAAACAGCGAAGGCAGGAGATGGCGGCTGGTTTTTACCCGCGGGGAGTCCTGAACTATCGCGTCGTCAATGATTGTCTTCGGCATGTCAGCTTGCAATCGTTTCCGGCAGTTCGGGCGCGGTTGGTTTCATCGCCTGACGCACATAGTGGTCGAAAATCAAGTCCTCTTCGAGCATAAGCTCGGCAATATGCAATGAACGCAGCCGCGTCGCAACGTCTTCAAGCGTACTGTGTCGGGGCGGCAACGGAAAATCGTCGATCGAGATACCGATGAGCTCGCTGACCGCCTGCTGAAAATAGAGGCTGTCTGTATCGAAACCGACAACGGCAAAGCGCGACAATAGGTCGATCGCGGTGGCAACGTCGCTGCGCGTTACCGCCTGTTCCGGTATGGTTGTGGCCAATTGCCGGGTAAGTGGTGAAGCCAGAACGTTTGTGACATTCTGCGGCGCTTTCTTCAGGGCAGCCTTGAGAGAGGCCTCGTCTTCCAGGTTTACCTCGGCAAAATGCTCCGCGGCAGGCGCCAAGATGATCTTGTCGCGATCGCCGAAGAATGAAATCTGAGTCTTAGCCATTCGCTTCAGAAGGAATATCCTCAGGGCAAGTTCATAATAGGGATCGGTGAGCAGGGCGATGGCCTTGAAACCCTTGTCGAAGAACTCTTCATAATTGCGCATCAACAGCCGGCCGCTAATATAGATCGACTGGATGGCGTTCAGATGAAAGGCCTGAAGGGTCGTTTCGTGTCCGAACCGTTCGACGGACGAAAGCTCGTATTGAAAGTGGCGGCCACAATGATAGTCGAACTTGACCATTGGCAGTAGCTGCGCCTCGAGCCGCACGATCTTTAACGGAATCGTGCTCGCCACCTGCGGCCTGCGGTAGATCAGCAGACCCGACTTGGCGTCATGAATCATCAGCGATGTGCGCTCGGTCAGATCGGGGATGATTGTCGTATCGAGCCTGAAGCCGACGAGACCATCTTCGTGTCGTCCTGAATCGATAACCGCCTGTTTGACCTGATCACAGGGAAGAATCATCAGCTCGCCGTCGGCGTCCGAGACCCTGATCTGTGGCTTGTCGGAAAACCCATCGGGGATCAGATAGCCCTCGATAAGGTTGCCATGATCATATTCGAGGTTAAAAAGCACGGACCTTCTCCGGCGTTTTCACCCGATCGGGGCAGGACAGAAATTGGCAATGGAATGGTGTCATCCCGGCCTGCATAGCATCACATGCATCAACATGCCTATCGATATCACAAATATCGCGCTTCGGCATCCGAACCTCGTCAGGTATCGCCGGGCGCTTTTCGCGCCAGCAGCGAAAAGCTGGGACCGCCGGGATGGCTCAGGTTTTCATCCCTGATGGTAATGTCATCAAAACCGAATGCGCGGAGCAGCAGCAAGATGTCGTCTCGATGCATCCAAAAATGACGGTCCTTCATGCCACCGCAGAAAGATGCATTGGCGTTGGCGTGATGGTAGCTGCGTTCGTAATAGCGCACCGGTATGTCATCGATCAGCCTCGTTTCCACTTTGCCGCTGAAGGGTAGCCACCGCACATCGCCTTCGGGCATAGCGTCCTCCAGGACGAAGTGCGTCCAGATGAAAACCGCATTGGATCGCTTTGACAGCAGACGAAGAAACTCGCCGGGCTCGGCCATATGGTAGAGAACTCCGGATGCGAGCGTAAAGTCGTAGACGTCTTCGCGTTCCGTCAGCCACGCCTGTATGTCGCCTAGCATGAAGGTGGCGGTGTCGATATTCAGGATTTGCTTGCTGACCAGGCATCTCAGAAAACAGAGACGATTTGCCTCGATTGCATCGATCCGCGCCGGCCTTTGGCCATTCAGCATATGGGTGTGCATTCCCTCGAGTGGGCCGACCTCGAGAACGGTCTTGCCCTCTATCGAACCGAAAGTCCGCATTGCCCAATCGATGCGGTCGTCGGCATACAGGGGCAGCTTTCCGGCGTTGAGGCCAAATTCCGGCGGAAATGCACAATTCCATCCCTGAAGGGCGTCGATGGCATTTTGGTGGGTTGGTCTGCCTTGCTCGTATTGATCGAATGTCTCCAGGGGACTTTTCGATACTTTCTTTTGAGAGCGTTTTGAAAAACCGAGCATTGATACATAACCTTCGTTCTAATCGGCACCTTGCCGATCCGGAGAAATAGCGGAATCGTTCTCAAACGGACGTACAGCGGCCCCCGAACCGGTTTACATCCCGAAAGCATATTCTAGGCAGGTTGGCGGAGTTTGCGAATGTCGGCGAACAGTCGAGGACGGATGCGGTTGATTCGACGGTAGCCATTGATACTTATCTCGCTGAAGGCAGAAATCCGGCAAGCTGCGGTTGTCGTGGTTTATCATTTCCGCATGTGTTGCAGGTCTGGACTTGGTTCTCTTACAGGCAATAACAATCTTATGGAAAGCGGAATAAGTGCGAATCTGTGCAACTTAATGTCATCCATCCAGCATTTTTCTATGGAGGCCATTACTTAACGGTTCCTTTTCGTCTTTCAGAGAATTTTAATTTTAAATCTCCAAACAATACTCTCGCAAATTGCCTTGTGCGCCATTGGCCCTTATAAAGCCGATCTGATCGGGCGCTCCTTGAATTCCGAGTGTGTTCAGAGGATCGCACTCGATTTTTTTGATGGTACTCTCGGCGTTTGGGCTTGTTGACGCGCGCCGGTTATGCTTTTCAAGGCGCCGATAGATTTGATGCATTCCATGTCGATGTATGCCATCAGGTAGTCACGGCAGCTAATAGTTTGAGGATTTCAATTGTTCCGTATTGGCGCCGTACTGTGTTGCGTGGTTTTGGCGGGATGTAATTCCGTATCGAGCGAAGGTCCGTTGGCTGGCGCCATTCTTAGCGATGCCGGCCAGTCCGGGGCACAATTGGGCCGCAGGAATGCCGCAGTTTTTGATATCGTCGACATCGACAGCCGCAGTGCGCGCCTCGTTTCCGATTATGTGTCTTCCACGCTCAATCGCCGTTTTGGCATGGGTGGCGGTGTTGGCCCCGTCGTTATCGGTGTCGGCGATGCGCTGAAGGTCACGATTTTCGAAGCAGGCTCCGATGGTCTGTTTTCGACGTCGCAGTCTAAGCAGGTATCGCTCGATATCGTCGTGCAGCCTGACGGCACGGCGGCAATTCCCTATGCCGGTTCGGTTCGATTCGTCGGCAAGACCCTCGACCAGGCGCGCAAGGCCATTTTGGCTGCCCTGGCGACCAAGGCCGTGGAGCCGGATGTTATCGTGACGAGCATGGGCACCCCGTCGCGCACCGTGACCGTTTCGGGCGCGGTCGGCCGTCCTTCCATGGTGCCGTTGGATCTGACGAAAGAAAAGATCACGGAGGTCGTTGCCAAAGCCGGTGGACCGTCCACGCAGCCTTATGAGACCTATGTCACGCTGGTTCGGGGTAATAAGACCGGAACGGTTTTGCTGAAGTCGATTATCGAGCATCCTTCCGAAGATATCTACGTCCAGCCGGGCGACCAGATTTTCCTCGTCCGCGATCCCAGAACCTTCACCTTGCTCGGCTCCGTTCGTGGCGATGGACGCATCGAGTTCGGAGCGAACGATCTCAATCTTCTTGAGGCGGTTGCGCTCGGCCATGGTGCGATCGACGATTCGAGCAATGCGAAGGGCTTCTTCCTGTTCCGCTATGAGGAGCCGGAAATCGCCAAGATCCTGCTCGGTCCGGCTCGCTTCCAGGACTTGTTGCGCAAGGGAATGGTGCCCGATGCGAAGGGCCGCTATCCGATCGTTTATCGCTTCGACATGTCCAATCCCGACAGCTTGATTGTAGGCCAGACTTTCCCGATCAAGAGCCGCGACGTCATCTATGTGTCGCGCCATCCTTCTGTCGATATCAGGAAGTTCCTGACGCTCGTCGGAACGCCACTGGGCATTGCGGCGCAGGGTGCAGGGACGGCGGCTCTTCTAAACCAATAGTTGCGCAGCGGATATGGCGGCCCGGTTGGGCCGTCCACGACACTCGGCAACGGCCGATAGAGGTCGGCATTTGTATGATGCTGACGGATCATGCCTTGTCGGCAATCGGAATTCATCGCGAAGTGAGTTGCGGAAAAGGTTGCAACCATCGCAGGCGGAGACTGCGATCCTTAAAGTGGATTGAAGGTTTAGGAGATCGCATATTGCGTCGATTGTTGCGCTGCCGCATATTGACCGCCCGCGATTTTTTCTATCTGTGACAACCACAGATAATAGCAAGCGTGTGTAGTTGATGTTGAACTTGGCCGATTTGGTGCACTTCTTCAAATATTGCTGAGAGATCATGACAGTTGAAATTATCGGACGCGCAAGCGTTGCCCCTGGGGCGGGTTCGATCGAAGAGCTGCAGCTTATCCTCAAGGAGGGACGTTGCACTGTAAGCCGTATACCAGAGGAGCGCTGGGATCTTGCGCGCTTTTGGCATCCGGCTGTGGGTGTTCAGGGAAAGACCTATAGTTTTGCAGCCGGCGTCTTCGATAATGTCTACGCATTCGATCCTGCGGTCTTCGGACTTTCCCAGCGCGAAGCGATGCAGATGGACCCGCAGCAGCGCATCCTTTTGAATATCGTCTGGCGTGCCTTGGAGGACGCAAACCTGCCGATCGACGGTTTCGAGGGGCAGCGGGTCGGCGTCTATGTTGGCGCGTCCTCTCTTGAATATGGCAACCTGACGCTGGAGGACCCTGCCTCGGGCAGCCCGTATTTCATGACGGGCAACACGCTCTCCATCGTTTCCAACCGCATCTCGCACATATTCGGATTGCGCGGGCCAAGCATGACGATCGACACGGCCTGTTCGTCGTCGCTGGTGGCGCTCGACCAGGCGGTAAAGGCGCTGGAAGGTGGAGAGATCGATACTGCGATCGTCGGCGGCATCAATATTCTGCTTAACCCCATGTCCTTCGTGGGCTTCGCGCAGGCGCGAATGCTGTCGCCGGAGGGGCTTTGCCGTGCCTATGACGACGATGGACGTGGTTACGTTCGCGCGGAGGGTGGTGCGGCGATCGTATTGCGGCGCACGGACGTTGCACTGCGTGAGAAGGATCGCAGCTATGCCAGGATACATGCCGTAGGCGTCAATTCTTCGGGACGCACCAACGGCATTTCCATGCCATCCCGTGAGGCGCAGGCTGCCTTGCTTCAGTCGATCTATGAAGGGCGCAACATCGACGTCAACCGCATCGCCTTCATCGAGGGGCATGGAACGGGCACGAAGGTCGGCGACCCCGCCGAAATATGGGCGATAGGCGAAATCATCGGGCGAAATCGACGTGCGCCGGTGCCGATCGGTTCTATCAAGACGAATATCGGCCATACCGAACCCGCATCCGGCCTCTTCGGTCTTTTGAAGGCCGTCATCGCGTTGGAAAACAATTTCCTCCCGGCTTCGCTGCATTTCGACCATCCGAACGAGAACATCGATTTCGAAGGCTTGAATGTTCGGGTCAACACATCGACGATCGAGCTTCTCCCGGCAAAGCAGGCACGTTTTGCCGGGATCAATTCCTTCGGTTTCGGTGGAACCAACGCTCACGTTGTCATTAGCGATCCCGATCCGATCGCACCGCCGGAACCGCCGATGCGCGGCGAGGGGGTCGTTTTTGCCGTCAGTGCTCATACGGCGTCCGCTCTCTCGAGCCTGCTTCAGGAATACAGGACCCGTCTTGAAGCGGCAGAGCCCAAGGAGGCTCGCCAGATTGTAGCTTCTGCGGCTGCCAATCGTGAGCCGATGCGCCATCGCTTCGCAGCCCGCGCCAGGGATGGCGCGGCGGTGCTTGCCGCCATCGACGCTCATCTGTCGGGCGAGAATTCGATTGGCGAGGCAGGCGAAGCGCCAGCCCAGGCCGCCAAGATCGCCTTCGTCTTTTCCGGCAACGGGTCGCAATGGGCGGGAATGGGCGTTGGTGCCTATCAGGAAAACCGCCATTTCCGGCAGTGTTTTCAGTCTTTCAGTGCGCTCTTCGAATATTATCTCGGCGAGAAGCTTACCGATGTTCTGATCGCTTCGGATCTTTCCGTACGGCTGGCCGATACCAAGATCGCCCAGCCGTTGCTATTTGCGATCCAGGCGTCTCTTTCGGATTGTCTCTGGTCCATGGGCGTCAAGCCGGATGCAGTCTTCGGTCATTCGGTCGGCGAAATCGCGGCCGCCTATGCCGCCAAGGCGCTGACGGCCGCCGAGGCGGTTGCAATCGTTGCGAAGCGCTCACTGCATCAGGATCTTCTGGCCGGTGAAGGCAAGATGGCAGCCGTTGTCCTCGGCGAAGACGCCGCGCTGGCCTTCGCGAAATCCCGGGGCCTCGACAACATATACATCGCGGCAATCAACGCGCCGAATTCGGTAACGATCTCCGGTCCGGCCGATGAGATAGAGGCCTATCGGGATGCCGCGCGCAAATCCCAGATCGTCGCGCATGTTCTGGATATCAATTATCCGTTCCATCACCCCATCATTGATCGCGCCAAGGAGGCGTTCTTCGCGGACCTGCCCGATCTTGCGCCCGACAGCGGAACGGGGATCTTCATTTCGACGGTAACGGGCGAACTGCGCGATGGACGCCTGCTCGATACGCAATATTGGTGGCGTAATGTTCGCGATCCCGTGCTCTTCAAGGCTGGCTGTCAGGCCGCTATCGCCATGGGATGCAATCTTTTCATCGAAATTTCGCCGCGCCCGATCCTGTCCAATTACGTGGCGGAGATCGCCAAGCAGGCATCCGTTCAGGTCATTGCGATCCCGACCCTGTTGCGGGAGCCAACCGTGGCCGGCCACGACCCGGTTTCGCAGTCGTTTGCCCGCGCAGTTGCCAACGGTGCGCCGGCGCTCCGCGCGCGCGGCAGCGCCACGCGCAACGCCTTCGTCAATCTGCCACCTCTGCCTTTCGAGCAGGTGGAGCTTCGCACCCATCCGACGACAGACGAGATCGACATTTTCGGGCGCGATCACAAAAGTCCCTATACGCTGCTCGGCTGGCGCACCGACCTCAATGGTTCGAATTGGAAGAACCACCTCGACGCTCGCCTTTTCCCGGACCTTGCCGAACATGTGGTTGATGGCAAGGCAATCATGCCCGGTAGCGGCTTCGTCGAAATCGCCGTAACGGCCGCGCAGCGCTACTACGGGACGGATGAGGTCGAAATCAGCAACCTCGAAATCATCCGGCCGCTCGAATTATCCCAGGATCGAATGGCCGAACTCTCGACCAGTCTGTCGCCGGAGACCGGTGACATTGAAATCCGCTCGCGCGAACGGCTCAGCCATGACGAATGGACGGTTCATGCGGTCGGTCGCTGCCGCAAGCCGCTCGCGGGCGAGGGAAGCAGCAGATCCATCGATCGCTCCGGCAAGGAGCGCAAGTCCACACTGACCGCTGATGTGACTTACGAAACGGCGGAACGTTTCGGATTGCACTATGGCCCGCATTTCCAGCTCCTGTCGAAAGCAGTCGCATTTGGTCATCATGTGATCGAAGTGGATTTGAAGCCCGCCGCCCTGCCGTCCCACCCTTTCGCCGCGTATAATCTCAACCCGATGTCGGTCGACGCGGCATTTCACGGCCTCGTCGCATTGTTCGATCAGTTCTCCGGCGATGAGGCCGGGGCGCCCTATATTCCCGTTCACTTCGGTTCGGTGAGGGTTTTCGGCAAGGGAAGGTCGATTGTCAAAGCCGTCATCGAGATCGAGCGTTTCAGCGCGAATTCGATCAAGGCGCGTTTCACCTTGTTCGACGCAGATAACAAGGCGGTTGCCGCTCTCGATGATTGCCGTTTCCGCCGCACGCAGTTGCGTCGTAGAGCGACGCTCGATTCCGTTGCCTTTCATTATCAGAGCCTGCCCTCCGCTCTTTTTGCCGGCGGACGGAAAGCCGGTGCCGATACGCGGCGGATTGCAACGCAGCTTATCTCCGATGAGAAGCATGCGCCGAACAATGCGAGCCTTCTTCTCGATGCCGCAATCTATCGCGCCTGCCATGACATTGCGCTGAAACTTGCCGACCGCAACGGCACCGTCGTGTTCGCCGGCCTCCCGGGCGATCCCGAGTTCCGGTCTTTCCTGGTCAATTGCCTTTATATTCTGGAAGACGCCGGCATCGCCGAAACGGGGGATGGCAAGTGGTTTGTTCCGCTGGGGCCGACACTGCCTCCCGTCGCCGAATTGCTGCAGGAGATCTATCGGGAGGACGCCGGGCGCGTGGCCGAGAGTGTCCTCGTTGGCGATGCCTATCGCGAGACGCTCGATCATCTGGCGATGATACGGCCGCATGTGTTGGCCCGTGAGCCGGCAGCTCATGGAACAAACATTCCGGGTGGTGCGACGCTTGAGCACGTGCTCGTTCATTCTCCCTTGAGCGAGAGACGGCTTTCGATGCTCGCGGAGGCTCTGGCTTCTGCTATCGATGCCGATGCAGGGGCGGTCGGATACGTTCTGGAGATCGGTTCTGTATCGGCCGCTTTCAGTCGAAAGCTGGCGACGATTGCCGCGGCTGCCGGTGCGAGCCTGGTGATTGCCGAGCCGCGCGAGCAGCCGCGCCGGGCATTGGAAATTGCTTTCGAGCGCGATGCGCATGTCATCGTGGTCGATCCGGCCAAGCTGACAGACGGTCATGTAGCCGACATCGTGGTCGCGTCCGGCGATCAGAGCCAGTACCTGATGCGCCACAACGACGATATCAAGCGGATTGTCCGGACGGTCGCAGGCCGCGGCGCCCGGTTGCTGCTGGCGGATCGTGCGCCGAGCGCCTTCAACGATTTCGTCTTCGGCCTGTCCGAAGGCTGGTTTGCCGATAGCCAATCGCCGGAATTCCCGGTCGGACGGCTTGGCACACGAGAGCAGATTGCGGATCTCCTGGGTAGTCTGGGCTTTGCGAAGCCTTTTGTCCGGGAGCGGATTTTCCCCGAGGGGGCGCTTGTGACGGCGTCGGCCGTGTCCGAGTCGCAACTGGCGGCTATCACTGCCACAGACGCCGCCGAACCGATCGTGCTCCTTTCGGAGCAAGGCAGGAAAGACCTCGGCAAGCTTGGCAAAAATATAACGGTCGTTGATCTTGCTGCACCGTCCCTGGATCTTGCGAGTGCCCTCGATGTGATCGACCGCGAGAGCGGTCGAGTCGTCTATCTCGCCGGCACGACGCGCGGCGATGCGGCGGAACGTTCGCTGTCGCGTCTCTCGATCCTGACTGAATTGGCGAACCTGTTGTCGCAGAATGGCGCCGGAGCACGGGCTCGACTGGTCATCGTGGCGCCCGGCGGCTCGCCGCTGTCGGCCGGTCTCATCGACGAGGCCAATGCCGGCCTGTGGGCCTTTGGCCGCGTCCTTCAGAACGAGTATGACGCCTTTGACGTGCATCTGCTGGATACCGATGCGGATCGAATGCTTCCCCTCGTCGATTCCCTGATGACGGCGGAAACGAATAATGGAGAATGGTTCCAGGATCGCACGACCGGAAAGGTCCGCGAAATCCGGGCTGCCGCCGGCCCCTTTGACGCCATCGACGCCACTCGCCGCGATTTCGCTGCCGCAACGATCCGGCAGCATGTTGGCGGCCGCCTGGATAGTGTCGCCTGGGAGGAGATGAACCCTCCCGCGCCCGATGAAGGCGAAGTTGTCGTCTCTGTCGAGGCAACCGGCCTCAATTTCCGGGATGTCATGTGGGCGATGGGCCTGCTGCCCGAAGAAGCGCTGGAGGATGGCTTTGCGGGCGCCACGATCGGCATGGAGTTCGCAGGGCGAATTCTCGCCGTTGGCGATGCCGTCGATGACCTCAAGCCAGGCGACAAGGTGATGGGAATCGGGCCTGCCGCGTTCTCGACCCATGTCCGGGTCCGCCGTGATGGCGTGACCAAACTGCCGGAGCAGATGGAAACCGTCGCTGCCGCGACTGTGCCGGTCGCTTTCCTGACCGCCTATTACGCCATGGTCGAACTCGGCCGCATTCAGCCGGGTGAAACCATCCTGATCCACGGAGCTGCCGGCGGCGTCGGTCTGGCGGCGCTCCAGATCGCCAAGCTCAAGGGCGCCAAGGTGATTGCCACCGCCGGCACGGTTGAGAAGCGCGGCTTCCTCGAAATGCTGGGCGCCGATCATGTACTCGATTCCCGCTCTCTGGATTTCGTTTCCGGCGTACGGCGTCTGACGGGCGGTGAAGGTGTCGATCTCGTTCTCAATTCGCTCTTTTCCGAGGCGATGGAACGCAGCATCGAGCTGGTCAAGCCTTTCGGCCGCTTCCTGGAGTTGGGCAAGCGCGACTATTATGCCGACCGCAAGATCGGCCTGCGCCCGTTCCGCCGCAATGTCAGCTATTTCGGTATCGATGCCGATCAGCTTCTGGTCAACGTACCCGACCTCACCAGGCGCATTTTCACGGAAATTGGCCAACTCTTTGCCGATGAGAAGCTGACGCCGCTGCCGTACCGCGCCTTCGCTCATGACGAGATCGGCAACGCCTTCCGATTGATGCAGAATGCCGGCCACATCGGCAAGATCGTCGTGCGGCCGCCCGTTTCGGGCGTCGACACCGTCTTGCGGGCGCCTGCGAAATCCCTGCGCTTCGACGCCAAAGGCATTTTCCTGATTGCGGGCGGCATTGGCGGCTTCGGCCTGTCCGCTGCCGAATGGCTCGTTTCGAAGGGTGCGCGCCGTATCGCGCTGTGCTCGCGCCGAGGCATTGCCGATGCTGAAACGAAGAAGGCGGTGGCGGAATGGGCAAAGCGGGGTGTCGTTACCACGATGCACGCCTGCGATATTACCGATACCGCCGCGGTCGAGACGTTGCTGGCTTTGCTCCGCGCCGAAGGGCCGCTGAAGGGTATCATTCATGCCGCCATGGTTCTGGACGATGCGCTTCTCGCCAACCTGACGCCGGAACGCAATCGCCCCGTTCTCGACGTCAAGATCCGCGGCGCTGAAATCCTCGATTGTCTGACGCGGGACGACAAGCTGGAGCTGTTCCTGCTGTTCTCCTCGGCAACGACCATGCTCGGCAATCCCGGTCAGGCCAATTACGTCATGGCGAACGGCTATCTGGAGGGCCTTGCGCGCAGCCGCCGTGCTGCCGGAAAGCCCGCGCTTGCCGTCGGCTTTGGTGCCATCGCCGACAAGGGCTTCCTTGCCCGCAACATCGAGGTCAACGACCTCCTCTCCAAGCGTATCGGGAAAGCGGCGCTCAAGGCGCGCGATGCACTGGAACAGGTCGAGCGCTACATGCTTGCGGATAGAGGCGCCGTCGATGCCGCGGCGGTCATGATTGCTGAAATCGACTGGAATGCCGTTCGCCTGTTGCCGATTTCCGGCCGGGCGCTATTTGAGCCGCTCATGCGCCATGCAGGCAGCCATCAGGCACTGAACGAGGGAGACAGCGTCGACCTCAAGGAACTGATCAAGGGCAAGTCGGAAGAGGAAGCCCAGGCCGCGTTGCATGCGCTCGTTGCTGCGGAGATCGCTGCCATCTTGCGTGTGACCGAAGACACCGTGACGCCCGACAAGGTCCTGAAGGATATCGGCCTCGATAGCCTGATGGCCATGGAGCTCGGCATGAGCTTCCAGCAGAAGACGGGATTCGATATTCCGTTAAGCGGAGTCGGCGAAGGCACGACCGTCGGTGATGTCGTCAGCCGCTTGCGCGATCGTGTCATGAATCGCAACGGCGACGAAGCCGCCGGCGACACGGCAGGCGATGACGGAGTGGTGCAGCGCCTGGCGCGCAGCCACGCCGCGGAAGAGGAAAAAAGGGCGATCCAGTGACAATGCATGATGCCGATGGTGGCAAGCCGGCGGGGCAAAAGAGCAAGCTGCTCGAAGAAATGCGCCGTGTCGGTGAATCCTCCGGCCGCAACAGGGCCGAACGTCTCAACAGGCAGCCGCAGTCACAGCCCCGCCAGGCGGCTCGCTTCGAGGATCTGCCCGAATATAAGCGCGTCGCAACGCAGCGCATGGCGGGCGAATTGCTCGGTGTTGCCAATCCCTTCTATCGGTCGCACGACGCAGCCGCGGGAGCGACGACGCGTATCGGTGGCCGAGAGTTTATCAATTTTGCCTCCTACGATTATCTGGCGACCAATACCGACCCGCACGTCGCCACGCGCGCCAAAGAGGCGATCGACCGTTTCGGAATCTCGGCTTCGGCCAGTCGCCTCGTTGCCGGCGAGCGGCCTGGGCATGTTGAACTCGAACGCAAGCTCGCCAAGGTCTACGGCGTCGATGCAGCCGTCTGCTTCGTCAGCGGCTATCTGACCAACGTCGCCGCGATCGGCTGTCTGATGGGGCCGCAGGATCTGGTGATCCACGACGAATTCATTCACAACAGCGCGCTCGCCGGCATCAAGCTTTCCGGCGCGGCACGGCGGCTGTTTCAGCATAACGACGTGGAAAATCTCGAAACCATCCTGAAGACGCTGTCGTCGGATTTCCGGCGCATCCTCGTCATCGTCGAAGGCATCTATTCGATGGATGGCGATATCGCCAATCTGCCGGCGCTGCTGGAGTTGAAGGCGCGCCATGGCTTCTGGCTGATGGTCGACGAGGCGCATGCGCTTGGCGTTCTCGGCCAGACGGGGCGCGGCACTTTCGAGCATTTCGATCTCGATCCACGTGAGGTCGATATCTGGATGGGCACGCTGTCGAAGACGACGTCGAGCTGTGGCGGTTATATTGCCGGCAGCGCCGCGCTTGCCGATATTCTGAAAGCGGAAGCCGGCGGCTTCGTCTACAGCGTCGGTCTTTCGCCCGTTCTCGCCGCCGCTGCCATTGCCGGTCTCGATATTCTCCAGTCCGAACCGGAGCGAACCCGGCGTCTCAGGCGCAATGGCGATCTCTTTCTCGAACAGGCCAAGGCGGCTGGCCTCGATACGGGCCTTAGCATGGGCCATTCGGTGGTGCCCGTCATTGTTGGTGATTCGCTTCGGGCGGCGCAGCTTTCGAACGATCTCCTGGCAGAAGGCATCAATGTGCTGCCCATCATTCATCCGGCAGTACCGGAAGGCATGGCGCGCCTTCGCTTCTTTATCACCTGCAATCACACCGAGGAGCAGATCTGCCACGCAGTCGCGCTCACGGCGGAAAAACTCAAGAGCTTGAAGGATCGCAACTTCGGCCTTGCTTCGCTGGATATGGACAAGATGATGCAGTTGCTGCCCATGGCCCAGGCTCCGGGCGGCTCATAAGTTCGGGGCGATCGTCTGATGCACGTTATCGTCACGGGAGGTTCGAGCGGAATTGGTCTGGCGATAGCGAAGCTTTATGCGGCCAGAGGGTATCGGATTTCGCTTCTTGCCCGTCATCCGGGACGTCTTGAGGAAGCGCGCGCCGAGATTGCGTCGCTCCCCGGTGTCGATGCTGCTTTTGTTCAGGCGATCTCTGTCGATGTGGCCTCTGCCGCTCAGATGGCGGAGACGGTGAGGTTCTGCGAGGCGTCTTTCGGCCCTTGCGACATCCTTATCGCCTCTGCGGGGATCGTCGAGCCCTGCGCCTTTGATACCATGCCGACATCGGTTTTTGACGAGCAGATCTCCATCAATTTTCTCGGGACCGCCAATGCGGTTCGTGCTGTCTATAGCGGCATGAAAAGCCGGCGCAGCGGCCGGATCATGATGATCTCCTCGGGCGCCGCCTTGATCGGCATCTTCGGCTATACGGCCTATTGCGCATCCAAATCTGCGTTGGCGGGTTTTGCCGAGGCCTTGAGCGCCGAGGCCGCCGCTTCGAATGTGCAGATTTCCATCTGTTTTCCACCCGATACGATGACGCCGCAATATCGCCGGGAGATCTCTCTCAGGCCGCGCGAAGCGGAGCTTTTGATGGGAACCGTCAAGCCGTGGAGCGCGGAAGCGGTCGCGGCGAGAATCGTCCAAGGGGTCGATCGCGGCAGCCGGAGAATTCATTTCGGATTTTCGCTGACAGCGCTCGCTTTTTTCGGGCCGCTGATAAAGCCGCCGCTGCTATGGTGGCTTTCGCGCAAGACGCGCAAAATATCTGGTGAACACGCAGATCACGGCCTTGCCGATGTCACGGAGCAAAGCTTTGATCGCGATAAGTAATATGAACCGGGTATCGGTGTTGCGCTGTCGGCGAAACAGGTGCAAGAAAAGGTAAGTCAGGGAATTGGCGGCCCATTCCTCGCGGATAAGGGAAATGCTGCACAGGCAGCGGGCATTTGGATGGCGCAATCTTGAAGCTTCATGATTTTCCAGTTCTTTTGACGCTTGCCTGCCTTGCGTTCTCCTGCGTCATCGTTTTTTTGACCGATCCTCTGGCGATGCCGGCGGCCGTCAATGCCGAAAATCGCACGAAAAGAGACTGGCGGCGGATGGCCTTTGATTGGGCTGCAAGGATTCCGGTCATCATATTGATCTATGCCGCCTTCTTCGCCATTTCCTGGCGCCCGATCTACAGCACGCAGGCCGTCATCAGCTTCTTCGTCATCTTCACCGGGATATCGAGGGCGAAGTTCGAATTCATCCGCGAGCCTCTGGTATTTTCCGACATCGCGCTCGTCGTGGATGTCTTCAAATACAAGGAGATCTTTTACGCGACGTCGCTGAACATCGTCTTCTGGATCATCGCCGTCGCTTACGTCTTCGGTCTCAGCGGCCTCTATATGTATCTTGAACCTTCGGTTCTGCCGGCGTCGAACGGCTTCCTTTGGATTCTATTGATGCTGGCCGTAGCCTTCGCGCCGTGGCTTGCCTTGTTCAGCCGGGTCATCAGTGAACCCGTCTGCCGATTCACGCAGAAGTTTCTCGGCAGGGTTGACGTCAAGATCGATACGGTGCGATTTGGCACCTTCGCCTCGGTCGTCTACCACTTCGTCATCTGGGTCGGCGTCAGGCGCGAGGCAATCGTCTCGGAATTGTCCGGACGCTTCATGTCGGCGCTTCAGGAACTGTGGGAACACGGCGAAGACGAACCGCTCATCGTCATCTGGCAGTCCGAATCCTTCATCGACCTCAGGCATTTCGGGGTCGACAACATCAAGCTTCCGAATCTCGACCGTCTTCGCGAGCAGGCCGCGCAGTGGGGTCGCATGACCAGCGTCTTCGAGGGCGGTTATACGCTTCGAACCGAATTTGCTGTCTTGAGCGGGCTGCTGCCCGAAAATGTCCATATCGATGCGAGCTATCCTTATCTGCGCGCCAGCCACTACAAGGACGTCGTCTGGCCCGCGCGGCTGAAGAAGGCGGGCTGGAAGACGCAGTTCATCCACCCCTATGACAAGACGTTCTTCCTGCGTCACAAGGCATTGCCGCAGCTCGGTTTCGACCGGATGATGATGCTGGACGAGTTCGATCACAATCCGGAGCGCGACGGCCCCTATGTCAGCGACCTCTCGTTGACGAAAAGCGTGATTCGCACGATCGACGATGATGGTACGAGCAAGAATTTCCTCTTCGTCGCATCGATGGCGAATCATGGCCCCTGGGAGCCGGGCCGTTGCGGCGACCTCGTCAATCCGGTGGATATCTATGGCGAGCTCCTGATGCGCGCCGATCATGCGCTCGGCAATCTTGCCCACCATCTCGATCGGTTGGATCGCCCGGTTTGGCTGCTCTTCTATGGTGATCATGCGCCCTTGCTGAAGGCATTTGCGGATCCGTTCCCCGACCCGCGAACCGATTATGTCATCGTTCCCCTCGGCCGTGCGCGCGCCCATTCACAGAAGCCGCAGCCGTCGCAGGAAGAGGCGCCCTGGAACCTGATTGGCACGTTGCTGCGCTATGCCGGCCTTGCCACCGAGGTTCCGGAGTGATGGCTGCCGGGGAGGGTGCGGCGCGTCCGCGCGTCTTCCTGTTCCTGCAGGGACCGTCCTCGCCGCTGTTCGTCGAGATCGCCAGGAGACTGGAAGTGGCCGGCAGCCGTTGTATCCGCATCAATCTCAATGCGGGAGACTGGATTTCCTGGCGCTGGCGCAATGCCAGCAACTATCGAGGCAATTTTGCCGGCTGGCGCGCGCATGTCAGGCAGCGAATCGCGTCCGAGGGCGTCACGGATTTGATTCTCCATGGCGAGGAGCGTCCCTATCATCGGGTTGCCATCGAGGAGGCCCGAAGCGCCGGCGTTACCGTCAATGTCGTGGAGATGGGATATTTGCGGCCGGACTGGGTGACGCTGGAGCGTGGCGGCCTTTCCTCCAATTCGCACTTTCCGACCGATCCTGCCTATATATTGAACGCGGCGTCCGACCTGCCGGAACCGGATTGGAGCCGCCGCTACCGCCAGACTTTCCTCGCGGAAGCGCTTTACGACCTCGCTTACTATCTCCCGACCGTCTTTCTGTGGTTTCTCTACCCGGGTTATCGGCGGCACGGCCTCTACCATCCGTTGATGGAATATGCGGGATGGCTGAGGAAGCTTCCCGGAAGCGGCAGTCGGGGGCGAGAGGCGGATCGCGTGATCGACGATCTGATTGCGGGCGGCACGCGATTCTTCGTCTATCCGCTGCAGCTTCAGACCGATTTCCAGCTCCGGGCGCACTCGCCCTTCCATCGGCAGCAGGATGCCATCCGGCTGATTCTCCGTTCTTTTGCCCAAAACGCGGCGGCCGACATGCATCTCGTCCTCAAGGTCCATCCGCTCGACCACGGGCTGGTGAATTGGGAGAGCTATGTCGATCGCATCGCCGCTTCGTGTGGCTTATCGTCCCGCGTCAATCTGATCGATGGCGGGAGTCTCGACCGACTGACCGCCGCGAGCCAGGGCATGGTCACCGTCAATTCGACGGCGGCGCTTTCGGCCCTGCAGGCGGGAAGGCCGGTCAAGGCGCTGGGAGCGGCGGTCTACGACATGGATGGCCTCAGCGACCAGGGTGATCTTGATCGGTTCTGGCTGGAGCCGGCACCGCCTTCGCCGGAGCTGCTTGGCGCGTTCTTTCGCCTGCTTGCCGCCGCAGTGCAGGTGCGCGGCAATTTCTGCTCCAGGGCAGGGGCAGACGCCGCCGCGCAGCAGATTGCGGAAAGACTATTGTCGCAAACGGTCAATTGCCCTGATGCCTACTTCGATCCTCCGCCGAGACCGCGGCCGGTGAAGCTTCATGTGTCGTAAGAACAACGAAATACAATGGCAGAAGAATCGACAACCTGATGGACGTGCAGGCTGAAATTGACAACGCGACGACTTACATGTGTCCTGATGTCGAACTCAGCGCGGCGATTCGACACTGGGAATGAATGCGGATAACGGTTTGCCGGGAGCAGACGCCATGGATGACAGCAAGATGGAACGATTCATGTTGAAGGAGCTGCTGATAATCATAGCAGCGCTCGTCCTTGTTTCCGTGGTGCTGCTGGCAGTCATCATTCTCGGTAATTACTGAGCCTTCGATATCACATACCAGCGGCTCGTTGGGATGGCATGATCCGCAGGCGGCTATCGGGCCGATGATCGAACCCGCGAGAATCGACCGAGCACCGCAGAATCTGGAAGCTCAAATTTCTTAAAAGCCTCCGACTGGTTCATTGAATTTATTCTTGAAAGCTAGAATGAACGATGCTGCATTTGTTGCGGCAGCTGAGCCTGTCGCGATTTCAACTGAGCTTCCAAGGGAAATCCTGCGCTTCTGCGTCCTGATTCGACGTCAAATTTTCGTGTTCTCTCCCATTATGTCGGCGACAGGCGGGCGGCTCGGCGGGCTCGGGCTGTGCCGATATGCGCCCGCGCGCAGCTGAGCCGTTGGCCGCGGAGATAGGAAAGACGCCGGCGGCGCGCTATGAGTTGAACGATGTTGAGGTGGTTTCCTATGAGATCCGTCCTCATTGCCAAGAAGATGTGCCAGGAAATCGGAGACCAGATAGTGATCGGTTGTTTGCCGCCATTTCTTCTGCTGCTGATCGGAGGCGTTATCGGGGCTCTTGTCGGCGGGAAGTATGGCGCGGCCTGGGGCGGTGGCGTCGGCCTCATTCTCGGCCTGGTCCTGATGGTCGCCCTGGTTGGATTGTTGAGGAACGCGCGTCACCGATGATTGTCGCCTTGAGCATGGCGTGTCTGCCCTTAGCTCAAGGTCGGTCTATTCTCACGACACTTGCAGAAGCGGCAGGCTTTGTAGCGATCACCGCCAAAAAGATCGAATCGCGAGCGCGAAGCCCGGTACCGAAGTCGAATCGAGCGAATGTCGGGATATCGCCATAGCCTGAGAGAAGGTCGGCAATGCCGGATAGGGGGCTTATATTCTTGGCCTTAGGCGCCTTGCCGGAAATACGAAACTCATTGCCGGACACAGGCGACAACATAAAGCCTTGCGGCACATAGTTTCCAAAATTTCAAAGGGATAGAATGGTGGGCGATGAGAGACTCGAACTCCCGACATCCTCGGTGTAAACGAGGCGCTCTACCAACTGAGCTAATCGCCCTTAAGCGAAGCGGGTCATTGGCCCGTCGCGTTCGGTGGCCGTGATCTATGCGGAACGCGGACAAACCGCAAGAGTGTTTGTGAAGATTTTTTGATTTTTTTGAATTTTGCGCATCGCCAGCCGCAGTCATCCACATGGGGAGATGGGAAGCCTGCCGGATTGTCTCTGTGGATATCTGGCGTTGATGAAATGCGTGAGGCGGGAACCTGCCATGTCAAATCGCCGGAACGGAAAACTGCAGGAAGGCTTGTCCAAAACAATTCGCACTCTGTCATCGATTTGTATTCAAACCTGCTTGACACCCAAACACGAACCCCGTAGTTAGCCGCTCATCGAACGGCGAGGGCCGCTTTGATGGGTGCGAAAGCATCCGGAATGCTTGAAATGAAATGCGGGTGTAGCTCAGTCGGTTAGAGTGCCGGCCTGTCACGCCGGAGGTCGCGGGTTCGAGCCCCGTCACTCGCGCCATTTCAATGCAAATTCCGGATTGGCGCTCGGCTGAAAGGCCAAACAATGCGCGGGTGTAGCTCAGTCGGTTAGAGTGCCGGCCTGTCACGCCGGAGGTCGCGGGTTCGAGCCCCGTCACTCGCGCCATTCTCCCAAGCCATTACAATCATACATCAATTTTTTGCGATTGCGAAAAGCCTGTTTCGGCTTTGCGCCGATTTGTCGCGTTGCCGTCGCAACACATTGATATCTACCGCTCGACAGTACTCCGAAGGACAGATTCAAAAGGCTTGCGCGCGCGCTCCGGCTGCGCTAACCACGGCTTTGTTGCAACGCTCTTTCGCTTGCTGGGCATTTGCTCACATGCGCCGCCCCGGCGCTCGCCGCAGGCAGGGATGGACATAATGACTGGACTGCTCAGTTCCTATATTCCGATAGCGATTTTCATTGGTATTGCCCTGGTGATTGGCCTGGCGCTGTTGATCACGCCGTTTGCCGTCGCCTTCAAGGCGCCTGACTCTGAAAAGCTTTCGGCTTATGAATGCGGCTTCAACGCATTCGATGACGCCCGCATGAAGTTCGATATCCGCTTCTATCTGGTATCGATTCTCTTCATCATCTTCGACCTGGAAGTCGCCTTCCTCTTCCCATGGGCTGTATCCTTCGGTGCGATCGGCTGGTTCGGATTCTGGTCGATGATGGTGTTCCTCGCGGTGCTGACCATCGGCTTTATCTATGAATGGAAGAAGGGAGCCCTGGAATGGGAGTAGCTCCAAGCAACACGACGCTCGTGGCGCCGCAGCCGAAGGGGATCATCGATCCCGCGACCGGCCGGCCGGTCGGCAGCAACGATCCGTTTTTCGGCGAGATCAACAATGAGCTCGCCGACAAGGGCTTTCTGGTCACTTCGACCGATGAGCTGATCAACTGGGCCCGCACCGGCTCCCTGATGTGGATGACCTTCGGTCTCGCCTGCTGCGCCGTTGAGATGATGCAGGTCTCCATGCCGCGTTACGACGTCGAGCGCTTTGGCTTTGCCCCGCGCGCTTCGCCGCGCCAGTCCGACGTCATGATCGTCGCCGGCACGCTGACCAACAAGATGGCGCCTGCGCTCCGCAAGGTCTATGACCAGATGCCCGAGCCGCGTTACGTCATCTCGATGGGCTCCTGCGCCAATGGCGGCGGCTACTATCATTATTCCTATTCCGTCGTACGCGGATGCGACCGTGTCGTTCCGATCGACATTTATATTCCGGGCTGTCCTCCCACGGCGGAAGCGCTGCTTTACGGCGTGCTTCTGCTGCAGAAGAAGATCCGGCGCACCGGCACGATCGAACGGTAAGGCAGGGGACAAGGTATCATGAGTGAAGCCCTGAACGAGCTCGCCGCCTACCTCACGGAAGTTCGCAGCGCCTTGATCTCGTCGAGCGAGATCAAGTACGGCGAACTGAATGTGACGACGACGACCGAAAACGTTATCGCCCTTTTGACGTTCCTGCGGGACGACGCCAAGTGCGGCTTCGTCAACATGACGGACATCTGCGGCGTCGACTGGCCGCAGCGCGCTGAGCGCTTCGACGTGGTCTATCATCTGCTGTCGCCGAAGAAGAACCTGCGCATCCGCATCAAGGTCCCGGTCGGCGAGGATCAGCCAGTTCCATCGGCCTGTGGCATCTATCCCGGCGCCGACTGGTTCGAGCGCGAAACCTGGGACATGTACGGTGTTCTCTTCACCGGGCATCCGGATCTGCGCCGCATCCTGACGGACTACGGTTTCGAAGGCCATCCGCTGCGCAAGGATTTTCCGACGACCGGTTTCGTCGAAGTTCGCTATGATGATGCCGCCAAGCGCGTCGTCTACGAGCCGGTGGAACTGAAGCAGGAATTCCGCAACTTCGACTTCCTGTCGCCGTGGGAGGGCACCGACTACGTGCTCCCGGGTGACGAGAAGGCGAAGGCCTGATCGATGGCGTGTGGCGGGCTTCTGCCTGCCATTCTCTGAAATTCTGAAAACGCGAGCATCGCCGCCATGACAGAACATAACGTTCGCAACTTCAACATCAATTTCGGTCCGCAGCATCCGGCTGCGCACGGCGTTTTGCGTCTTGTCCTCGAACTGGACGGCGAAATTGTGGAACGCGTCGATCCCCATATCGGCCTGCTGCATCGCGGCACTGAAAAGCTGATCGAGACGAAGACCTACCTTCAGGCCGTTCCTTACTTCGACCGCCTCGACTACGTCGCGCCGATGAACCAGGAACATGCCTATGCGCTGGCCGTCGAAAAGCTGCTCGGCATCGACATCCCGATCCGTGGCCAGCTGATCCGCGTTCTCTACTCGGAAATCGGCCGTATCCTGTCGCATCTCCTGAACGTCACGACGCAGGCCATGGACGTCGGCGCGCTGACGCCGCCGCTATGGGGCTTCGAAGAGCGCGAAAAGCTGATGGTGTTCTATGAGCGCGCTTCCGGCTCGCGCATGCACGCAGCCTATGTCCGCCCGGGCGGCGTTCACCAGGATCTTCCCGAAAAGCTCGTGCAGGATATCGGCGACTGGTGCGATCCCTTCCTGAAGGCGCTCGACGATATCGATGATCTTCTGACCGGCAACCGCATCTTCAAGCAGCGCAACGTCGATATCGGCGTGGTCTCGCTGGAAGACTGTTGGGCCTGGGGCTTCTCCGGTGTCATGGTTCGCGGCTCGGGCGCCGCATGGGACCTGCGCAAGGCTCAGCCCTACGAATGCTACTCCGATCTCGAATTCGACATTCCGATCGGCAAGAACGGCGATTGCTACGACCGTTACCTCATCCGCATGATCGAAATGCGCGAATCCGTCCGCATCATGAAGCAGTGCGTCAATCGCCTGCTGGGTGATGCGAAGACCGGACCGGTTTCGTCGCTGGACGGCAAGGTCGTTCCGCCGAAGCGCGGCGAGATGAAGCGCTCGATGGAAGCGCTCATTCACCACTTCAAGCTTTACACCGAAGGCTATCACGTGCCGGCCGGTGAGGTTTATGCCGCCGTCGAAGCGCCGAAGGGCGAGTTCGGCGTCTACCTCGTCTCCGACGGTTCCAACAAGCCGTATCGCTGCAAGATCCGTGCGCCGGGCTACGCGCATCTGCAGGCCATGGACTTCATGTGCCGCGGCCATCAGCTTGCCGACGTCGCGGCCGTGCTGGGTTCGCTCGATATCGTGTTCGGTGAGGTGGATCGTTAATGCGAGCTTGGCAGGTCGTCATTCCGGCGCTTCTGGTCGCCTCTGGTGCCTCGGCACAGCAGGCCGCCAAGACGCAGGGCCTGCCGAGCATCAATCTGCAGGGTTCGAATGCAATCAGCACGAATTCTGCGAAGGGTGGAAATGAGGTTGGGTCGGGCGGAGATTCGACCATGGCCGATCTCCTTTCCCGCGGTTACGAAATCAAGGCCGCTGTGCCGAACGGCGGCAAGTTCGTTGTGTTTATGCAGAAAGACCAGTCGGCCTATGCCTGCGAATTCTCGTCTCTGACGAATACGCGGTGTGGGTCCTTAAACTGAGATAAGGCGTGAAAGATGTCCGTTCGTCGACTAGCCGAAGATCAATTCCAGCCTGCTGCCTTCGCCTTCAACAAGGAGAATGCGGTCTGGGCTGAAAAGACGATCCAGAAATATCCTGATGGTCGCCAGCAATCCGCGATCATCCCGCTGATGATGCGCGCGCAGGAGCAGGAAGGCTGGGTCACGAAGGCGGCTATCGAAACGATCGCCGACATGCTCGACATGGCCTATATCCGGGCGCTGGAAGTTGCGACCTTCTATACGCAGTTCCAGCTGAACCCGGTCGGCACGCGCGCCCACGTTCAGGTCTGTGGCACGACGCCCTGTATGTTGCGCGGTGCCGAGGGGCTGATCAAGGTCTGCAAGAGCCGGATCAACGACCATGCCTTCGACCGCAACGCTGACGGCACTCTTTCCTGGGAAGAGGTTGAATGTCAGGGCGCCTGCGTCAACGCACCGATGGTGGTGATCGGCAAGGATACCTATGAGGATCTGACGCCGGCACGTCTCGAAGAGATCATCGATGCGTTCGCCGCAGGCAAGGGCCATGAAATCCAGACCGGTCCGCAGATCGATCGCGTTTTCTCGGCTCCGGAAGGTGGCTTGACGTCGCTGCTTTCGGATGAGGCGAAGGCAAAGAGCGTGGCGAGCAAGACGGCCAAGGCCACAGCCGAAGCCGTGGCGACGCCGCCGTCCGAAATCGCGCCGGAGAAGGCCGATGCTGCGAAGAAGCCGTCGCTTGACGACAAGGATCGTCCCGCTGGTATCGAAAGACCCGCGCAGCCGGATGATCTGCAGCTCATTTCAGGTGTCGGCCCGAAGATCGAGGGGACCTTGCATGAGCTCGGTATCTTTACTTTCGCGCAGATTGCGAGCTGGCATGAGGCCGAGCGCCATTGGGTTGACGGCTATCTGAATTTCAAGGGCCGGATCGAACGAGACGAATGGGTCAGGCAGGCTGAGGCACTCGCTAAGGGTGGCGAAGCGGAATATATCAAGGTCTTCGGCAAGAAGCCGCGGTAAGAGGTGAAGCATGTTACAGGATCAGGATCGCATCTTTACCAATATCTACGGCCTCAAGGACAAATCCCTCAAGGGCGCGATGTCGCGCGGCCATTGGGACGGCACGAAGCAAATTCTCGAAAAGGGCCGTGACTGGATCATCAACGAGATGAAGGCTTCAGGCCTTCGCGGTCGTGGCGGCGCAGGCTTCCCGACCGGTCTCAAGTGGTCCTTCATGCCGAAGGAAAGTGACGGTCGCCCGCATTATCTCGTCGTCAACGCCGACGAGTCCGAACCGGGCACCTGCAAGGACCGCGATATCATGCGCCACGATCCGCATACGCTGATCGAAGGCTGTGTCATCGCCGGTTTCGCCATGGGTGCGAATGCCGCGTATATCTATGTCCGCGGCGAGTACATGCGCGAGCGCGAAGCCCTGCAGGCTGCGATCGATGAGTGCTACGATGCTGGATTGCTGGGAAAAAACAACAAGCTCGGCTGGGATTTTGATGTTTACGTTCATCATGGCGCCGGTGCTTATATCTGCGGCGAAGAAACCGCGCTGCTCGAAAGCCTGGAAGGCAAGAAGGGCCAGCCGCGCCTGAAGCCGCCGTTCCCGGCCAATATGGGTCTTTACGGCTGCCCGACCACCGTCAACAACGTCGAGTCCATCGCCGTTGCTCCGACGATCCTGCGCCGCGGCGCCGGCTGGTTCTCGTCCTTCGGCCGTCCGAACAATGTCGGCACCAAGCTGTTCATGCTCTCCGGTCACGTCAATCGTCCCTGCACGGTCGAGGAGACGATGGGCATTACCTTCCGCGAGCTGGTCGAAAAGCATGGCGGCGGCATTCGCGGCGGCTGGGACAATCTGCTTGCCGTCATTCCGGGCGGCGCATCGTGCCCGGTCGTTCCGGCAGCTGACATCATCGACTGCCCGATGGATTTCGACGGCCTGCGCGACGTCAAGTCGTCCTTCGGCACGGCCGCCGCGATCGTCATGGACAAGTCCACCGACATCATCAAGGCCATCGCCCGCATCTCGGCCTTCTTCAAGCATGAGAGCTGCGGCCAGTGTACGCCGTGCCGCGAAGGCACGGGCTGGATGTGGCGCGTTCTGGAACGTATGGCTCGCGGCAACGCGCAGAAGCGCGAGATCGACATGCTGTTCCAGGTGACGAAGCAGATCGAAGGTCATACTATCTGTGCGCTCGGTGACGCAGCCGCATGGCCGGTGCAGGGCCTGATCCGCAACTTCCGTCCCGAGATCGAGAAGCGCATCGACCAGTATACCGCCAACGCGACGAGCCGCGGCGCGGTGCTGGAAGCAGCGGAGTAAGGATCGATGATGGCGAAGACCAAGGATATCAGGCAGGACAACGGAGCGACCGGTAATGCATCGGCCGATCTTGGTCGTGTCGCCGCCGGTATCTTTGGGAACGCGCCGATCATGCCGATCCACCCGCTGATGGCCCATCCGGCTGCAGCCATTGCTGCGGTCACTGCGATCGGCTTCGGCTTTTCCTCGCAGATGGCAGGCGCATTCCTGGGGGCTTTCCAGGGCGCCGTCGAAGCGACCACCAGGCTCGCCGAAGCTTTGGAAGACGAAAAGCATGAGCCTGAAGCTGCTGCAAAGCCGGCCGCTGCGAATGGCGGGGCAGGGGACGATAGGCCTGTCGAGGTAGCGACCGTTGCCAAGGCGGTTGCGCCGAAGCCAGTTGCACCAAAGCCGGCTGCTGCAAGGCAGAAGCCGGTTTCAGCGAAGAAAGCCGAGCCGAAGCCTGCTGTTACGGCGCCTAAGGTCGCGACGACAACTGCAAAGAAGACGGCTAAGGTTGAAGTTGCTACGCCGGCTGCCGCAAAGAAGGTTGAAGTTGCAGCGCCAGTCGCCGCAAAGACAGGTCCCGTGCGCGGCCGCAAGGCTGCCGAGAAGGCCGATGACCTGAAGCGGATTTCGGGCATCGGTCCGAAGCTGGAGCAGGTGCTGAACGGACGCGACATCAAGCGCTTTGCCGATATCGCCGCCTGGAGCGATGCGGATGTCGAGCGGATCGATGCGGAATTCGGTTTTGACGGCCGCATCCGCCGTGATGACTGGGTCGGTCAGGCAAAGGCGCTGCTGCCGAAGGGCCGGAGTTGAGATTTTCCTCGGCCGTATCGACGGGCCGGGGAGTGCGAATGAAGGCGGTGGAGACTGTGCGGGCAGGGCCTCGCATATCTTGATCGCAACGCGGGTCTTGTGGGGACAAGGCTTGGCAAAGCTTATTGTGAGCGAACCGGTGCCATGCGGTTTCAAGCCGCGCCGGTGGCAATCCGGTTTGCGATCATGAAATTGTCTGCGGCCAGGTTGGGCTGAAGACGTGACATAGGACTGAGTGGACGATGGTAAAACTGAAGATTGACGGTAAAGAGATCGAAGTTCCGGATCACTTCACGCTTATCCAGGCGTGCGAGGAAGCCGGCGCCGAAGTCCCGCGCTTCTGCTTCCATGAACGACTGTCGGTGGCCGGCAATTGCCGCATGTGCCTCGTCGAGGTAAAGGGCGGCCCGCCGAAGCCGCAGGCATCCTGCGCCATGGGCGTTCGCGATATCCGCGGTGGACCGAACGGCGAGCTTCCGGAAGTCTTCACCAACACGCCGATGGTCAAGAAGGCCCGCGAAGGCGTGATGGAATTCCTGCTCATCAACCATCCGCTGGATTGCCCGATCTGCGACCAGGGCGGCGAATGCGACCTGCAGGACCAGGCCATGGCCTTCGGCATCGATAGTTCGCGCTATCAGGAAGACAAGCGCGCGGTCGAAGACAAGTATATCGGCCCGCTCGTCAAGACCGTGATGAACCGCTGCATTCACTGCACGCGCTGCGTCCGCTTCACGACTGAGGTCGCCGGCATTTCCGAGCTTGGCCTCATCGGCCGCGGCGAAGATGCCGAAATCACCACCTATCTCGAGCAGGCGATGACCTCCGAGCTGCAGGGCAACGTCGTTGACCTTTGCCCGGTCGGCGCGCTGACCTCGAAGCCCTTCGCCTTCACGGCTCGCCCGTGGGAACTGAACAAGACCGAATCGATCGACGTCATGGATGCTCTCGGCTCGGCGATCCGCGTCGATACGCGCGGCCGCGAAGTCATGCGCGTTCTGCCGAGGGTCAACGAGCAGATCAACGAAGAGTGGATCTCCGACAAGACCCGTTTCATCTGGGACGGCCTGAAGACACAGCGCCTCGACAAGCCCTACGTCCGCAAGGACGGCCGCCTGCAGCCGGCAAGCTGGAGCGATGCCTTCGCCGCCATCAAGTCGGCAGTTTCCGCCACCAGCGGCGACAAGATCGGCGCCATCGCTGGCGATCTGGCTTCGGTCGAGGAAATGTACGCTCTCGGCGAACTGTTGAAATCGCTGGGATCGGAAAATCTCGACTGTCGCCAGGACGGGACGGCGCTTGATCCGTCGCTCGGCCGCGCAAGCTACATCTTCAACCCGAGCATCCAGGGTATCGAAGCAGCCGACGCGCTGCTGATCGTCGGCGCCAACCCGCGCGCCGAAGCAGCTGTCATGAACTCGCGCATCCGCAAGCGCTGGCGCCGCGGCAAGTTCCCGATCGGCGTAATCGGTGAAGCCGCCGACCTTCGCTATTCCTATGACTATCTCGGCGCTGGTCCGGATACGCTGGCCGATCTCGTCAGCGGCTCGCACAGCTTCGCCGAGGTGCTGAAGAACGCGCAGAAGCCGATGATCATCATCGGGCAGGGCGCCCTGACGCGCGAAGACGGTGCAGAAGTGCTGGCGAATGCCGCCAAGCTTGCTGCCGCCGTCGGTGTCGTCAAGGACGGCTGGAACGGCTTCGCGGTGCTGCACACGGCAGCCGCCCGCGTCGGCGGCCTCGACCTCGGCTTCGTGCCGGGTGCCAAGGGCGTCAATGCCGCCGCGATGCTGTCGTCGATGGATGTCCTCTTTTTGCTCGGCGCCGATGAGCTCGACTTCAGCCGCAAGGGCGCGAAGTTTACTGTTTATATCGGCTCGCACGGCGACAACGGCGCCCAGAACGCCGATGTCATCCTGCCGGCCGCAGCCTACACCGAAAAGTCGGGCACCTGGGTCAATACCGAAGGCCGCGTCCAGATGGGCAATCGCGCCGGTTTCGCACCGGGCGACGCCCGCGAGGACTGGGCCATCATCCGCGCCCTTTCCGACGTACTCGGCAAGAAGCTTCCCTTTGATTCGCTGAGGGAATTGCGCGCGAAGCTCTATGCAGCCTTCCCGCATTTCGCCGGTATCGACGAGATTGCCGAAGGCGATAGCGCCCAAATTGCCGCAGTTGCGAAAAAAGCCGGCGCGATGGGCAAATCGGCATTTGCTTCGCCGATCAAAGACTTCTATTTGACGAACCCGATAACGCGCGCATCGGCTGTCATGGCCGAGTGCTCGGCATTGGCCCGCAACAATTTCCACGTTGCGGCAGAGTAAGGGCACAGGACTATGGATTCATTCGTTTCGACCTATCTCTGGCCGGCGCTGATCATGATCGGCCAGTCCCTGCTGCTCCTGGTCTGCCTGCTGATTTTCATCGCTTACATTCTGCTTGCCGACCGCAAGATCTGGGCTGCCGTGCAGCTGCGTCGCGGCCCGAACGTCGTCGGCCCCTTCGGCCTGTTCCAGTCCTTCGCTGACTTGCTGAAGTTCATGTTCAAAGAGCCGATCATCCCGGCCGGCGCCAACAAGACAGTGTTCCTGCTCGCACCGCTGGTTTCCGTGGTGCTGGCGCTCTCCACCTGGGCCGTCGTGCCAGTGGCGCAGAACTGGGTCGTCGCCGACATCAACGTCGGCATTCTCTACATTCTCGCGATCTCGTCGCTCGAAGTGTACGGCATCATCATGGGCGGCTGGGCTTCGAACTCGAAGTACCCGTTCCTCGGCGCGCTTCGTTCGGCTGCGCAGATGGTGTCCTACGAAGTCTCGATCGGCCTCGTCATCGTCACCGTGCTGCTTTGCGTCGGTTCGCTGAACCTGACGGATATCGTGCTGTCGCAGCAGACGGGCCTCGGCACCAAGCTCGGCCTGCCGGCCTCGTTCCTCGACTGGCACTGGCTGTCGCTGTTCCCGATGTTCATCGTGTTCTTCATTTCGGCGCTCGCTGAAACGAACCGTCCGCCCTTTGACCTTCCGGAAGCGGAATCGGAGCTGGTTGCCGGCTTCATGGTGGAATACGGTTCGTCGCCGTACATGATGTTCATGCTCGGCGAATATGCCGCCGTCGTCCTGATGTGCTCGCTGACGACGATCCTCTTCCTCGGCGGCTGGCTGCCTCCGGTCGATATCTGGATCCTGAACTGGGTTCCGGGCATCATCTGGTTCCTGCTGAAGTCTTGCTTTGTGTTCTTCATGTTCGCGATGGTGAAGGCATTCGTGCCGCGCTACCGCTATGACCAGCTCATGCGTCTCGGCTGGAAGGTTTTCCTGCCGCTGTCGCTCGCCATGGTCGTTATCGTTGCATTCGTGCTGAAGCTGACGGGATGGGCATGATGATGTCGATCCTCGCTTCAAGCAGATTTGGAGGTTGAAGATGGCCGGAATTTCCAACGCCGTCAGCTCGCTGTTCCTCAAGGAATTTGTCGGCGCATTCTTTTTGTCGATGCGTTACTTCTTCAAGCAGAAGGCAACGATCAACTACCCGTTCGAAAAGGGGCCGGTCAGCCCGCGCTTCCGCGGCGAACATGCGCTGCGTCGTTACCCGAACGGCGAAGAGCGTTGCATCGCCTGCAAGCTCTGCGAAGCCATCTGTCCTGCCCAGGCCATCACCATCGAAGCCGGGCCGCGCCGCAACGACGGCACCCGCCGCACGGTGCGTTACGACATCGACATGGTGAAGTGCATCTATTGCGGCTTCTGCCAAGAGGCATGCCCGGTCGACGCCATCGTCGAAGGGCCGAACTTCGAATTCGCCACCGAGACCCGCGAAGAACTCTATTTCGACAAGGCGCGGCTCTTGGACAATGGCGACCGCTGGGAACGCGAAATCGCGCACAACATCGCGATGGATTCGCCGTACCGCTGAGCGGAGTTTTGAATATGCCGTGACAGGCGACCGATTGTCGCCGTCGCGGTTGAATCTAGACCGGAGCTTTGCCGGACGAAAGTCCGACCGAGCTCCATCGGGCAGGGGATACTCCCTGCTGCCCGGGGGAAGACGAAAAAGGCACCAACATGGGTCTGCAGGCTCTTTTTTTCTATATCTTCGCCTTTGTCGCTGTGGCGTCGGCGTTCATGGTCATCTCGGCGCGGAATCCGGTCCATTCGGTCCTGTTCCTCATCCTGGTTTTCTTCAACGCGGCCGGCCTGTTCCTCCTGATGGGGGCTGAGTTCCTGGCGATGATCCTGCTGGTCGTTTATGTCGGCGCCGTGGCGGTTCTCTTCCTTTTCGTCGTCATGATGCTCGATATCGACTTTTCGGAGCTCAGGGCCGGCATTCTGGAATATGCCCCGATCGGCGCTTTGATCGGCATCATTCTCGCGGCTGAGCTCATCGTCGTCATCGGCGGCAGCGTGATTTCGCCGACGATCGCCAAGTCCGTCGCCATGCCGATCCCGGCCGTGACGCAGCGGACGAACACTGCCGCCCTCGGCGACGTGCTTTACACCAACTACGTTTATTTCTTCGAAATCGCCGGCCTTGTGCTGCTGGTGGCGATGATCGGCGCGATCGTTCTGACGCTGAAGCATCGCACACACATCAAGCGCCAGAATATTTCCCAACAGGTCGCCCGCACGCCCGCGACCGCCGTCGAGGTGGTTAAGGTCAAGCCGGGGCAGGGCGTCTGAGGCGAGGCACGGGGATCAAAGGAACAAGAACATGGTCATCGGACTTTCCCATTACCTGACGGTCAGCGCCATCCTCTTCGTGCTCGGCGTTTTCGGTATCTTTCTCAACCGCAAGAACGTCATCATCATCCTGATGTCGGTCGAACTCATATTGCTCGCGGTCAACATCAACATGGTCGCCTTCTCGTCGTTCCTCAACGACATCGTCGGCCAGGTTTTCGCTCTGTTCATTTTGACCGTCGCCGCGGCTGAAGCCGCGATCGGTCTTGCAATTCTCGTCGTCTTCTACCGCAACCGCGGCTCCATCGCGGTTGAAGACGTCAACGTGATGAAGGGCTGATACAGCTATGTTCTTATATAAGGCTATCGTCTTTCTTCCCCTGATTGGCGCGATCATAGCAGGGCTTTTCGGCCGGGCGATCGGCGCCAAGGCTTCGGAATATGTCACCACCGGCCTGATGATCATCGCGGCCATTCTGTCGTGGGTCGTCTTCTTCACGGTGGCGCTCGGCCACACGGATGGTCCGATCAAGGTCGAAGTCCTGCGCTGGATACAGTCCGGCGGCATCGACGTCTCCTGGTCGTTGCGCGTCGATACGCTCACCTCGGTGATGCTGATCGTTGTGAACTCGGTTTCGACCCTGGTTCACGTCTACTCGATCGGATACATGCACCACGACCCGCATCGTCCGCGCTTCTTCGCATATCTCTCGCTCTTCACCTTCGCCATGCTGATGCTGGTGACGTCCGACAACCTCGCCCAGATGTTCTTTGGCTGGGAAGGCGTCGGTCTGGCCTCCTATCTGCTGATCGGCTTCTGGTTCAAGAAGCCGTCCGCCTCCGCAGCAGCGATCAAGGCCTTCATCGTCAACCGCGTCGGCGACTTCGGCTTCGTGCTCGGCATTGCCGGCGTCTTCGTCCTCTTCGGCTCGATCAATTTCGACGTGATCTTCGCTAACGCCCAGAGCTTTGCCTCGGGGCAGGGCGGCCAGTCCAGTGACATCGTGCTCAACTTCCTGGGCATGCATCTCGATCGCGGTCACGCCCTGACGGCCGTCTGCCTGCTGCTCTTCATGGGCGCAATGGGTAAGTCGGCGCAGTTCCTGCTGCACACCTGGCTGCCGGACGCCATGGAAGGCCCGACGCCGGTATCGGCGCTCATCCATGCCGCAACGATGGTCACCGCCGGCGTCTTCCTCGTCGCCCGCATGTCGCCGATCTTTGAACTGTCGCAGGATGCGTTGACCGTCGTCACCGTCATCGGCGCGATAACGGCCTTCTTCGCCGCGACCGTCGGCCTCGTGCAGAACGACATCAAGCGCGTCATCGCTTATTCGACCTGTTCGCAGCTCGGCTACATGTTCGTCGCCCTCGGCGTCGGCGCTTACGGCGCGGCCATTTTCCATCTCTTCACGCACGCCTTCTTCAAGGCTCTGCTCTTCCTTTGCGCCGGCTCGGTCATCCACGCCGTCGACGGCGAGCAGGATATGCGGCATATGGGTGGTCTTCGCACACACATCAAGAAGACCTACTGGATGATGATTATCGGCACGCTGGCGATCACCGGCGTCGGCATTCCGCTGACCCATATCGGTTTTGCCGGTTTCATCTCGAAGGATGCGATCATCCTGGCGGCTTTCGCCTCGCATAACGCAGCCGCCGGTTTCGCCTTCACGCTGCTGGTCATTGCGGCAATGTTCACCAGCTTCTACTCCTGGCGCCTGATCTTCATGACCTTCTTCGGCAAGCCGCGCGCTTCGCACGAAGTCATGCATCATGTGCATGAATCGCCGAACGTCATGCTGATCCCGCTTTACCTGTTGGCGATCGGTGCTGTCGGCGCCGGCATGTATTTCAACGCGGATTTCGTCGGCCATGCCTACGAGGAATTCTGGAAGCATGCGCTGTTCACGCTCCCGGACAACAAGATCCTCGAGGAAATGGAACATGCGCCTGTTTGGGTTGAGCTCAGCCCCTTCATCGCCATGCTGCTCGGCCTCGTGACCGCCTGGTATTTCTACATCAAGTCGCCGGAGACGCCGCGCAAGCTCGCTCAGCAGCAGCACGTGCTCTACGAGTTCCTGTTGAACAAGTGGTACTTCGACGAGCTCTACGATTTCCTCTTCGTCCGTTCCGCCAAGGCGCTTGGCCGCTTCCTCTGGAAGAAGGGCGACGTGGGCGTCATCGACACCATCGGCCCGAACGGCATCGCCGCCCGCGTCGTGGATGTCACCAACCGCGTCGTGCGCCTGCAGACCGGCTACCTCTATCACTATGCTTTCGCGATGCTGCTCGGCATTGCTGCCCTCGTTACTTGGATGATGCTCGGGAGTTCCCTCTGATGACCGATTGGCCCATTCTTTCAACGGTCACGTTCCTGCCGCTGGTGGGCGTCCTTCTCCTGCTGTTCACGCAGGAGAACGGTGCCAACGGCCGCCGGAACATCCTGAACATCTCGCTGGCGACGACCATCGTTACCTTCATCGTATCGCTGTTCGTCTGGATCTGGTTCGATAATGCCAATCCAGGCTTTCAGATGGTCGAAAAGCGCGAGTGGCTGACCACCGGCATCAGCTATCACATGGGCGTCGACGGCATCTCCATGCTGTTCGTCATCCTGTCCACCTTCCTGATGCCCTTCTGCGTGCTGGCAAGCTGGCTCTCGGTCGAAAAGCGTCTGAAGGACTACATGATCGCCTTCCTCGTCCTCGAGACGATGATGATCGGCGTGTTCGTCTCGCTGGATATCGTGCTGTTCTACGTCTTCTTCGAAGCCGGCCTCATCCCGATGTTCCTGATCATCGGCGTCTGGGGCGGCAAGGACCGCGTCTACGCCAGCTACAAGTTCTTCCTCTACACGCTGCTCGGCTCGGTGCTGATGCTGCTCGCGATCATGGCGATGTACTGGCAGGCCGGCACGACGGACATCCCGACGCTGCTCGCCTATAAGTTCCCGCCGCAGCTGCAGACGTGGCTCTGGCTGGCCTTCTTCGCCTCATTCGCGGTGAAGATGCCGATGTGGCCCGTTCACACCTGGCTTCCCGACGCGCACGTTCAGGCGCCGACGGCTGGCTCCGTGATCCTGGCAGGCGTCCTCCTGAAGCTCGGCGGCTATGGTCTCATCCGCTTCTCGCTCGGCATGTTCCCGAATGCTTCGGAATATTTCGCGCCGCTCGTCTTCGCGCTGTCCGTTATCGCCATCATCTACACCTCGCTGGTGGCGCTGATGCAGGAAGACATCAAGAAGCTGATCGCCTATTCCTCGGTCGCCCACATGGGCTATGTGACGATGGGTATCTTCGCGGCCAACCAGCAGGGCGTCCAGGGCGCGATCTTCCAGATGCTGTCGCACGGCATCGTCTCGGGCGCGCTCTTCCTCTGCGTCGGCGTGATCTACGACCGCACCCATACCCGCGAAATCGCGGCTTATGGCGGCCTGGTCAACAACATGCCGAAATATGCCGTTGCCATGATGGTCTTCACCATGGCCAATGTCGGTCTGCCTGGCACCTCCGGCTTCATCGGCGAATTCCTGACCCTGATCGGCGTCTTCCGCGTCAACACCTGGGTTGCGCTGTTTGCCGCGACGGGCGTGATCCTGTCGGCCGCCTACGCTCTCTGGCTCTACCGCCGCGTCATTTTCGGCGCGCTGGAGAAGGAAAACCTGAAGAAGCTGCTGGATCTGTCGCCGCGTGAACAGCTGATCCTTTATCCGCTGATCGCATTGACGATCCTCTTCGGCGTCTACCCGGCTCCGATCTTCGATGCCACGGCGGCGTCGGTTGATATGCTGGTGAACAATTATACCGCTGCCCTGCACGCTGCGCAGAATGTTGCGCTGTCGATGAATTGATGACGGGACCTATTCGACATGACTGCTGACACAATTCTTGCAAGCCTGCATCTTTCCATTCCGGAGCTCATCCTCGCGGTCGGTGCGCTTGCGTTGCTCATGATCGGCGTCTTCTCGGGCGAACGGTCGGGGCCAACGGTCACCGGTCTTGCCATCGCGCTTCTTGCGGTGGCAGGTCTCTGGATCATCTTCGTTCCGGGCGAGGGCCTTGCCTATGGCGGCGCCTATCTCGCCGACGGCTTCTCCCGCTTCATGAAGATCGTCGCGCTGATCGGCTCGATCGTCGCCATGTTCCTCAGCATGGGCCAGGCGCGCGAACAACAGCTCGATCGCTTCGAGTTCCCGGTTCTCCTCGTGCTCGCGACCCTCGGCATCCTGCTGATGATCTCGGCGCACGACCTGATCTCGCTCTACCTGTCGCTGGAACTGCAGTCGCTGGCCCTCTACGTCGTCGCTGCTATCAACCGCGACAGCCTGAAGTCGACCGAAGCCGGCCTGAAGTATTTCGTACTCGGCGCGCTGTCGTCGGGTATGCTGCTTTACGGCATGTCGCTGGTCTACGGCTTCACCGGCCATACGACCTTCGACGCCATCGCCACGGCTCTCAGCGCCGAGACCCGTTCGCTCGGCCTCGTCTTTGGCCTGGTCTTCGTTCTCGCCGGTTTGGCCTTCAAGATCTCCGCCGTGCCGTTCCACATGTGGACGCCGGACGTTTACGAAGGCGCTCCGACGCCGGTCACCGCCTTCTTCGCTGCCGCCCCGAAGGTTGCCGCCATGGCGATCCTGACACGTATCGTGGTCACGGCCTTCCATCCGGTGCTCGCCGACTGGCAGCAGATCATCGTGTTCATCTCGATCGCATCGATGGTGCTCGGCTCCTTCGCCGCCATCGGCCAACGCAACTTCAAGCGACTGATGGCTTACTCGTCGATCGGTCACATGGGTTATGCGTTGGTGGGTCTTGCCGCAGGCACCAAGACCGGCGTTTCCGGCGTCATGCTCTACATGGTCATCTACATGGTCATGACGCTAGGCACCTTTGCCATCATCATGGCGATGCGCCGCAAGGACGGCCGCCAAGTCGAAAGCATCGAGGATCTCGCCGGCCTTTCCACGACCAACCCCTTCATGGCGGTCGTGCTGACAGCGCTGATGTTCTCGCTGGCCGGCATCCCGCCGCTCGCAGGCTTCTTCGGAAAGTATTTCGTCTTCGTCGCGGCCATCCAGGCGCATCTCTATGCGCTCGCCATTATCGGCGTCCTGGCTTCCGTCGTCGGCGCTTACTACTATCTGCGCGTCATCAAGGTAATGTGGTTCGATGAAGCCAAGGACGAATTCGCGCGCACGGCTGGCTCGCTGCGCCTCGTCTTCGGTCTTTCCGGCCTGTTCGTCATCGCCTATGTCTTCTTCGGCGGCGCAATCGGCGGTGCTGCCGATCTCGCTGCTGCGACGCTGTTTTGATGACGTCTGACATGAACAGCCGGAAGTCGCTCGCCGACTTCCGGCATGATGCCCTCCAGGAAACCTCGTCCACGAACAGCGTGTGTCTTGAGCGCGCGCGCGTCGGCGATCCGGGAAACCTTTGGGTGACCGCAGAGCGCCAGACAGGCGGACGTGGTCGCCGTGGACGCCCCTGGGTGTCGGAAGCTGGCAATCTCTACGCATCTCTCCTTCTGATCGATCCCGCTCCCATGGACCGTCTCGGTTCGTTACCGCTTGCGGTCGCGGTCGCCGTTCATCGGGCCGTTCGCGGGGTGTTGCCGCTTGCAGCCGAGCCGGCCGAGATCAAATGGCCGAACGATATCCTGATCGGCCGCAAGAAGACCTGCGGCATCCTGATCGAAGGCGAGGCTTTGCCCGATGGCCGGTATGCGCTCGTCATCGGCATCGGCATCAACATTGCTGTCATGCCTGATAATCCGATGTACCCCGTCACCTGCCTCAGGCAGCAGGGCTCGATGGTCTCCCCGGACGAGCTGTTTGCTCACCTCTATGCGGCCATGTCCGACGCGCTCGATGTCTGGAATCGTGGCAAAGGCATTCGGGAGATCACCGCGCGTTGGCGCGAATTTGCTTGCGGCATCGGCGAAAAGATCACGGTGAACCTGCCGGATCGCTCGATTTTGGGCCATTTCTCCGGAATCGATGATAATGGCTTGTTGATGCTCGAGACCGAGGACGGCAGGATCATGCCGATCGCGGCGGGCGACGTTTTCTTTAGGTAATGGGTAGGGACCACATGGCGAAGCAAGATGAACTGGTGTTTCTGCCTCTCGGCGGCGTCGGCGAAATCGGCATGAATCTCGCGCTCTACGGATATGGTCCGGCGGAGCAGCGCCAGTGGATCATGGTCGACTGCGGCGTCACCTTCCCGGGACCGGATCTGCCCGGCGTCGATCTTGTCTTGCCTGACATCCGTTTCCTCGCCAAGGAGCGCAAGAACCTCAAGGGCATCATCATCACCCATGCCCATGAAGATCACTACGGCGCGCTGAACGATCTCTGGCCGGGTCTCAATGTCCCGATCTACGCTTCCGCCTTCACCGCTGGCCTTCTCGAGGCCAAGCGCGATTATGAGAAGTCGATGGGCGAAATCCCGGTTACGCTGTTCAAGGCCGGCGATCGCATCAATGTCGGCCCCTTCGAGATCGAGGGCGTCGCCGTCAACCATTCGATCCCCGAGCCGATGTCGCTGATGATCCGCACGCCGCTCGGCAATGTCGTCCATACCGGCGACTGGAAGATCGATCACGAGCCGTCGCTCGGTCCGCTGACCGACGAGACCCGCTTCCGCCAGCTCGGTGAAGAAGGCGTGCTGGCGTTGATGTGCGATTCCACCAATGCGCTGCGCGATGGCGTCTCGCCTTCGGAAAAGGATGTCTCCGAAAGCCTGCGCAAGATCATCGAGGATGCCGAGGGCAGGGTGGCGATCACCACCTTTTCGTCGAATGTCGGCCGCATCCGCACCATTGCCGAGGCCGCCGAAGCGGCCGGTCGCGAAATACTGCTGCTCGGCAGCTCGCTCAAGCGCGTGGTCGATGTCGCCCGCGATATCGGCCTCATGGAAGGCATCAAACCTTTCATCGCCGAAGATGAATATGGCTATATTCCGCGCGACAAGGTCGTGGTCATCCTGACCGGCAGCCAGGGCGAGCCGCGTGCGGCGCTTGCCAAGCTCGCCCGCGACGAAATGCGCCATGTCGCATTGGCATCGGGCGATATTGTCGTCTTCTCCTCGCGCGCCATCCCCGGCAACGAGAAGGCGATCCAGGACATCAAGAACGGCTTGATCGAACAGGGTGTGCATGTCGTCACCGACGCGGAAGCGCTGGTGCATGTCTCCGGTCACCCCAGGCGCAACGAGCTGCAGAAGATGTATGAGTGGACGCGCCCGAAGGCCGTCGTGCCCGTGCATGGGGAGGCGACGCACCTGACCGCCCATAAGGAGCTGGCCGAACAGAGCGGCATTTCCACCGTGCCGCGCGTACGCAACGGCGATATCTTGCGCCTCGCGCCGGGTCCGGTCGAAGTGATCGGCGAAGCGCCGCATGGCCGCATCTTCAAGGACGGCATTCTGATCGGCGACTTCGACGAGATGGGCATCGGCGAGCGCAAGAAGCTCTCCTATGTCGGCCACGTCGCCGTCAACGTGGTCCTCGATGCTCGCTACGACATCGTCGGCGATCCCGATCTCGTGCCGATCGGCCTGCCAGCCTATGATGATGAAGGCGAGGAGATGGAAGACACGCTCTTCGATGCCATCGTCAGCGCCATCGAGAGCATTCCGCGCGCTCGTCGTAAGGATCTCAATATGCTGCAGGAGGCCGTTCGCCGTGCGGTGCGCGCTGCCGCCAACCAGGGTTGGGGCAAGAAGCCTCTCGTTACGGTCTTCGTAACCCGTACAGGCGGCTGAGTTCGACAGTCGGATTGGGGAGGAGAGAGCCGTGTTGGGACGCATCAATCATATCGCCATCGCCGTTCCCGATATTGCCATGGCTTCCAGAACCTATCGCGAGACGCTCGGCGCCACGGTATCCGCCCAGCAGGCATTGCCGGAGCACGGCGTCACCGTCGTTTTCGTCGAGCTACCGAATACCAAGGTCGAGCTGCTTGAACCGCTCGGTGAAAGCTCGCCCATTGCCTCCTTCCTCACCAAGAACCCGGATGGCGGCATGCACCACATCTGCTACGAGGTTGCGGACATCCTCGCGGCGCGCGATCAGCTCGTCGCCAAGGGTGCTCGTGTTCTTGGCAATGGCGAGCCGAAGATCGGTGCGCATGGCAAGCCGGTGCTCTTCCTGCACCCGAAGGATTTCTTCGGCACGCTCATTGAGCTTGAGCAAGTGTGACATTAAAACGCTGATTGGTGCTTTGAAAGCGGACTGCTTTGCCCCTATAAGCAGCTTGGAAGAGGAAGAGGCGATGAAGTCGTCTCGAAGGGAGCATAATGGCACAGCAGATCGCCGCCGGTTTCGCCGTTTATTTCGTCATCTGGTGGATTACGCTTTTTGCCGTGCTGCCGTTTGGGCTCAGAACCCAGGCCGAAGATGAGCATGTGATCCTTGGCACTGTCGAAAGCGCGCCGACGAAATTTCGTGGCTGGCGGGTGGTTCTTGTGACAACGCTGGTGTCGGCTCTGATCTATGGAGCCTGGTATGTCGCTTCGCGTTATTTCGGGCTGAGCATAGATTCCATTCCCCAGATCGTTCCGAACTACAAGTGATCCTTGGAAATAGTGGAGTGAAGGCGCGGGAAGACTGCGCGCCTTGCAATCGCCATCAATTCGTCACACGCCTGTCATGAGGCTGGAGCAAATAATTTACAGCTTGTGTATATTATTTCGGCAGATGCATGAACCAAGTGTTCAATGCGAGCCGGAAGACGATTGATTGAAGTGGGGCTGAGAAAGCAAAAAAAAACAAGGCTATAAGCCTTGTTTTAAAGTATCGCGTGATCCTTATCCGTTACCGGGGCAGCGAGCGAGCGCGCCTAAGATCTGATCCTCCCAAGACTTGACCGCGAAACAGCAAGAATTAGCCTTCCTGCCTCTTTTGTGAGCTAAAATTAGCTCAAAGATTGAGCTTTGTCATCCTTTTTTTTGCTTTTTTGCTACAGTCGCGCAGAATTTTTCTGTCGACGGATTTTCGTCGTAAATCCTTATAAACGTGCGCTTTTTCGAAACATCGAAAATGGGCTCTATCCCTTGTATTCTCGGGCTTTTGTCAAATTCTTCTGTTGAAGAATGCGGGTTTCCTTCCTGCGCCGAAGCAGTTATGAACTGCCTCCAGTACATAATTTGCTAACGATTCCGCCAGGAGCGGAAGGTCAAACCATCTGGAACAAGCGTCATGCGTCTGTCTCGTTACTTCATGCCCATTCTGAAGGAAAATCCTAAAGAGGCTGAAATCGTTTCCCATCGGCTCATGCTGCGCACCGGCATGATCCGGCAGCAGTCGCAAGGCATCTATTCATGGCTGCCACTGGGCAAGCGCGTGCTCGACAAGGTCAACGCGATCATCCGCGAAGAGCAGAACCGCGCCGGCGCCATCGAGCTGTCGATGCCGACGCTACAGTCGGCCGAACTCTGGCAGGAAAGCGGCCGCTATGACGCCTATGGCAAGGAGATGCTGCGCATCAAGGACCGGCAGGACCGGCCGATGCTCTATGGTCCGACCAATGAGGAGATGGTCACCGATATCTTCCGCTCTTCCGTCAAGTCCTACAAGGACTTGCCGCTGAACCTCTATCATATTCAGTTGAAGTTCCGCGACGAGATCCGCCCGCGCTTCGGCACGATGCGCTCGCGCGAATTCATGATGAAGGATGCCTATTCCTTCGATCTGACGCAGGAAGGCGCTGTTCATTCTTACAACAAGATGTTTGCCGCCTATCTGCGCACCTTCAACCGTCTCGGTCTGAGAGCGATCCCCATGCGCGCCGATACCGGCCCGATCGGCGGCAATCTCAGCCACGAGTTCATCATTCTTGCCGATACCGGCGAGTCGGAAGTTTTCTGCCACAAGGATTTCGTCAACTTCGGCATCCCCGGCGAAGACACGAATTTCGATGATGTCGCCGGCTTGAAGGCTATCTTCGACAAGTGGACTTCGGTCTACGCCGCGACGTCGGAAATGCATGACGAAGCCGCCTTCAACGCCATCCCCGAGGGCGAACGCCTGTCCGCACGCGGCATCGAGGTCGGTCACATCTTCTACTTCGGCACGAAATATTCCGAGCCGATGGGCGCTAAGGTGCAGGGTCCGGACGGCAAGGAACACGCTGTCCACATGGGATCTTACGGTATCGGCCCGACACGCCTTGTTCCCGCCATCATCGAAGCATCGCATGACGAGAACGGAATCATCTGGCCGGCTTCGGTCGCGCCGTTTGACGTCGTGGTGATCAATATGAAAGCCGGCGATCAGGCGTGCGACGAGGCTTGCGAGGCGGTTTATGCCGCGCTCTCGAAGGCTGGCAAGGACGTGCTGTACGACGACCGCGACGAGCGGGCCGGAACGAAGTTCGCGACGGCCGATCTGATCGGCGTTCCCGTCCAGATCATCGTCGGTCCGCGTTCGATCGCGGGCGGCGAGGTGGAAGTGAAGGATCGAAAGACCGGCGCTCGCGAGACGATGACGGTCGAGGCTGCAATCAACCGGCTGGCGGGCTGATTGACGATAGATAGGATGGAAGGCGAATGGCGGTGAGCGCGGCAGTGGAACAGCAGGAAAATTCGTTCAAGGCCGGCCCATCGTCTCGTCCTTTTTCCGGATTCGAGCGGCTTGTCGCTTGGCGCTATCTCCGCTCCCGGCGCAAGGAAGCCTCGATCTCGGTCATCGCCGGTTTCTCACTGATCGGCATCATGCTCGGTGTCGCGGCCCTCATCATCGTTATGGCGGTCATGAACGGCTTCCGGGCCGAGCTCTTCAAGCAGATCCTCGGCTTCAACGGCCATGTCGTCGTGCAGCCGATCGATTCGCCGCTGAACGATTATGCCGAGCTGGCGAAGAAATTTTCCGCAGTGCCCGGCGTGACCATGGCTTTGCCGTTGGTCGAGGGCGAAACGCTCGCCTCCGGCCGCGGCGGCTCCGGCACCGGTGCTTTGGTGCGCGGCATCCGCGCGGAAGATCTGACCAAGCTCAAATCTGTTTCCGATCATATCATTTCCGGCGACATGGTCGGCTTCGCATCGGGGCAGGGCGTGCTGGTCGGTAGCCGTCTGGCGCAGCAACTGGGCCTGACCGTCGGCGACCAGATTACACTCACTGCACCCGATGGCGACGTCACGCCTTTCGGCGTCAATCCGCGCGTCAAGGCCTATACGATATCGGGCCTCTTTCAGGTCGGCATGTCGGAATATGATTCCTCCGTCGTCTTCATGCCGCTCGAGGAAGCGCAGCTCTTTTTCAACGTCCAGGGCATCGTTGAGAAGATAGAGCTTTTCATCACCAATCCGGATGATGTCGACGAACTCAGGCCGAAGATCGAGGAGGCGGCCGGGCGGCAGATCTTCCTGACCGATTGGCGGCAGGTCAACGCCACCTTCTTCTCGGCTCTGCAGGTCGAGCGCAACACGATGTTCATGATCCTGACGCTGATCGTCCTCGTCGCCGCGCTCAATATCATTTCGGGCCTGATCATGCTGGTGAAGGACAAGGGTAGCGATATCGCCATCCTTCGCACCATGGGTGCGACCTCGGGCGCGATCATGCGCATCTTCTTCATGACGGGCGCGGCGATCGGTGTCGTCGGCACGCTTGCAGGCGTGATCCTCGGGGTTGTGGTCTGCCTGAATATCGAATCGATCCGCCAGTTCTTCTCGTGGATCTCGGGCACGGTGATCTTCAATCCGGAGGTCTACTTCCTCAGCAAATTGCCGGCCCAGATGAATGTCAGCGAAACCGTCTCCGTCATCGTGATGGCGCTCACGCTGTCCTTCCTTGCGACCATATTTCCGGCCTGGCGTGCCTCGCGGCTCGATCCGGTGCAGGCGCTGCGCTACGAATAAGGAAACCGCATTTGATGAAACGCAACGTCGTTCTCCAGCTCTCTGGCGTGGAGCGTCATTACGGGCAGGGAGAGACGCGCCTGTCGATCCTGAAGGGCGCCGATTTCACCCTGCGAAGCGGCGAGATGGTCGCGCTTGTCGCTCCATCGGGCACGGGCAAGTCGACGCTTCTGCATGTCGCGGGACTGCTCGAGCATCCCGATGGCGGTGAAGTCCTCGTCAACGGTCAAGCCTGTGAAGCCCTGTCCGACGACAAGCGGACGGCGGTGCGCCGCAGCGAGATCGGCTTCGTCTATCAGTTCCACCATCTGCTGCCGGAGTTCTCGGCGCTCGAGAACATCATGATGCCGCAGCTCATTTCCGGCCTTTCGCGCAAGGACGCAAGCGCGCGTGCAGCCCAGCTCCTCGACTATATGCGCATCGGCCATCGTGGCGACCATCGCCCGGCCGAGTTGTCCGGCGGCGAACAGCAGCGTGTCGCGATTGCCCGCGCCGTCGCCAATGCGCCTCTCGTGCTGCTCGCCGACGAACCCACCGGCAACCTCGATCCGGATACGGCTCACTACGTCTTCGATGCGCTGGAAGCCCTGGTGCGTCAGTCAGGTCTTGCGGCACTGATCGCCACGCACAATCATGAGCTTGCCGCCCGCATGGATCGCCGCGTCACGTTGAGCGAAGGCCAGGTCGTCGAAGTTTGATTGTCTGTTAGGGAACGATCAGACCGCCGCGATAATCCAGTTCGTAGGCCTTGCGCCCTTTCACCATGATGGCCTCATGGCCGGTGAAATGGTCGCAGGCTCCCGTGCTTTGGTCGACATAGCGGCCGAATGAATGTTCGAGCTCGAAGCCGCCGAGAAAGCGTCGTTCATCCTGATAGAGGCGCAGCAGCGCCGCCTTGATGACGATGCCGGCGCGCGTTCCGTCGATCAGATCGGGCTCGATAATATGGCCAAAATAATTCATGGCCCATACCGGCTCGCCGTCGCACCAGACAAGTTCCTGGCCGGCGAAATCCGTGCCGCCGAAATAGCTGTCGAGATAGCGCCAGCGGCCGCTCGCATAGCCAATGTCATGAGAACCGCTGCGACAGGACGGTAGCCTCTCGCCGTCGCCGACATAGGTCTCCGCCTTGGCGATGACAATGAAATCGTTCAGCTCGGCAAGATCCGGCATGACCCTCTCCAGTTTTGGTGAGCAGTCATGATGTCATCGAGCGGAGTTTTTGTAAAGAACAAAAAGAGAACATTCGTGGTTACTGGTCGTTTCCGCAGGCTTTCTGGCCGATATCGTCCTGCCAATCCTGGATGCTGACGGTTCTGGCATCCGCCTTCAACGTCTTGCCGTCCTTCGTCACCTTGCCGGTCAGCACGTTGTAGTCGCAGCTATGACTGCTCTCCGGTTCGAGCGTATCGCGGGACTCATAGGTGTAGCCGGCCACCACGAAATTGTTGTTGCGATAGGCAAGCGTCAACGTCTGCTCCCAGCGATCGCGACCGATGCTGTCATTCTGCGAGGTGATCGCGATCGAACCGTTCGGCAGCGCCGAGATTGACGGCTCCTGGCCGACGACACCGCCGGGCTCGACACTGCCCCATATCTTATGCGGAGCGCTGACGGCCAGCTTCAGCAGGGAATGTTCGTCGTCGCGCAGATAGATGTAGACGCCGATGGGATTGTCGGCGTCATCGCCCGGGGCGGGCGCTACCAGAAGCGCGAGATCCGGCTTGCCGTCCTTGTTCCAGTCGCCGATGGCGGCATCGATGATGCGGCCGGACGCGACCGCGTCCTCGGCATGAGCGGCGGTTGCAGCTGAAAGAAGAATGAGAGCGCAGGCAAGTGTTTTCATCGTGATCTCCCTGTTCGCATCTCAATAGCGTCGGGCCGTTCCAGCGTCCATCCGAGGGCCGAAAAACCGGGTGATGAAATTTATTGATGCTTCTATTGACTCTCGAACAAAAATGGAACAAAAAAGAAACATAACGAGTAAGGAGCGCGTAAATGACCGATATCATTCGAGACGTTGCAGCATTCACCTCCATCGTGATGTTCGTTGCCAGCTTTTCCCTCATCATGATGGCGATGTAAGTTTTATCCCCCGTTTGCACATGCTGTTCCCATATTTGATGGGGGCAACTTATGGACTTTGCAGTTCGTAATGCCGAAAATGCTGCCGATTCATTGAGGCATGCGGAAGGGTATGAGATGGCGGACTTAGGTGGCAGCGGCGCGGCAGCGCCGGTCGGCGAAATGCCGGAATTCGTGCACCTCAGGGTTCATTCCGCCTATTCCCTGCTAGAGGGCGCATTGCCGCTCAAGAAGATATTGGCCAAGGCTGTCGGCGACAGTCAGCCGGCTGTCGCCATTACCGATACCAACAATCTCTTCGTTGCCCTCGAATTCTCGCAGAAGGCGATGGATGAGGGACTGCAGCCGATCATCGGCTGCCAGGTTTCGATCGACATGGAGGATGGCGGCGAGGGCGAGAAGCGCGGGCCACAACAGGCGTTGGCAAAGCTGCCGTCCATCGTGCTGCTTGCCGCCTCCGAACGGGGCTACGAACGGCTCGTGGATCTCGTCAGCCGCGCCTATCTCGGTGGCGAGGGCAACAACGCCGTTCATATCGCGTCGTCATGGCTGGATGAAGCCGGCACGGAGGGTTTGATCGCGCTTACCGGATCACTCACCGGCCCTGTCGACATGGCCCTTAAGGAAGGGCATGCCGCGCAAGCACTCTCCCGGCTGCTGACGCTGAAGCGCCAGTTCGGCGACAGGCTTTATGTCGAATTGCAGCGCCATGGTACCTATGATCGTCGTCATGAGCAGAAGATGATCGCGATGGCTTACGAGCACGAGATCCCGCTTGTTGCCACCAACGAGGCCTTTTTCCCGACGCGCGATGATTATGATGCGCATGACGCGCTGATGGCGGTCGCGCACAATGCCATCGTCTCCGACGATACGCGTTTCCGCCTGACGCCGGATCACTATCTGAAGAGCCGCGCCGACATGGCGAAGCTGTTCGCCAATCTGCCAGAGGCGCTCGAGAATACGGTCGAGATCGCCCGGCGCTGCGCCTTCACTCTCAATACCCGCAAGTCGATCCTGCCGCGCTTCACCGGCGCGACCGACGATGTGGAGGAGGCCGAGCGCGCCGAGGCGGCAGAGCTGCGCGCCCAGGCAGTCGAAGGCCTCGATGAGCGCCTCGCCTTGCTCGGCATGGCGCCGGGCTACGAGGAGAAGGAATATCGCGACCGGCTGGAGTTCGAGCTGAGCGTCATCGAGCGCATGAAGTTCCCCGGCTACTTCCTGATCGTTGCCGACTTCATCAAATGGGCCAAGCGCCACGATATCCCCGTCGGCCCCGGTCGTGGTTCCGGTGCGGGCTCGCTGGTGGCCTACGCGCTGACGATCACCGACGTCGATCCGCTGCGCTTCTCGCTGCTGTTCGAGCGCTTCCTCAATCCGGAACGCGTCTCGATGCCGGACTTCGATATCGACTTCTGCCAGGACCGGCGTGAAGAGGTGATCCGCTACGTGCAGGGCAAGTACGGCCGCGAGCAGGTGGCGCAGATCATCACCTTCGGTTCGCTGCAGGCGCGCGCAGCACTTCGCGACGTCGGCCGCGTGCTGGAAATGCCCTATGGCCAGGTCGACAAGATCTGCAAGCTGGTGCCGAACAATCCCGCCAATCCGACGCCGCTCAGCAAGGCGATCGAGGAGGAGCCGCGTCTCCAGGAGGAAGCGGACAAGGAGCCGGTCGTCGCCCGCCTTCTCGATATCGCCCAGAAGATCGAGGGCCTTTATCGCCACGCCTCGACGCACGCCGCCGGTATCGTCATCGGTGACCGCCCGCTGTCGAAGCTCGTGCCGATGTATCGCGATCCGCGCTCCGACATGCCCGTCACCCAGTTCAACATGAAATGGGTCGAGCAGGCCGGCCTCGTCAAGTTCGACTTCCTCGGACTGAAGACGCTGACCGTCCTGAAGACCGCCGTCGATTTCGTCGCCAAGCGCGGCCTCACCATCGACCTCGCCGGCATACCGCTCGACGACAAGCCAAGCTACGACATGCTCTCCCGCGGCGAAACGGTCGGCGTGTTCCAGGTGGAAAGTGCCGGCATGCGCAAGGCGCTGATCGGCATGCGGCCGGACTGCATCGAGGACATCATCGCGCTCGTGGCGCTCTATCGCCCTGGCCCGATGGAGAATATCCCGGTCTACAATGCCCGCAAGCATGGCGAGGAAGAGATCGAATCGATCCATCCGAAGATCGATTATCTGCTGAAGGAGACCCAGGGCGTTATCGTCTACCAGGAGCAGGTGATGCAGGTCGCCCAGGTGCTTTCGGGCTATTCGCTCGGCGAGGCCGATCTTCTGCGCCGCGCCATGGGTAAGAAGATCAAGGCTGAGATGGACCAGCAGCGCGAGCGCTTCGTCGACGGCGCCATCAAGAACGAGGTTTCGAAGGGACAGGCCGACGTCATCTTCGATCTGCTGGCGAAGTTCGCGAACTACGGCTTCAACAAGTCGCACGCCGCCGCCTACGCCATCGTTTCCTACCAGACCGCCTATATGAAGGCGCATTATCCGGTGGAGTTCCTGGCGGCGTCAATGACGCTCGACATGTCCAACACCGAAAAGGTCAATGACTTCCGCCAGGATGCCAAGCGGTTGGGCATCGAGGTCATCGCGCCTTCGGTGCAGAGCTCGTTCCGCCATTTCGAGACAGGCGACAATCGCATCTATTACGCGCTGGCGGCGATCAAGGGCGTCGGCGAATCCGCTGTGGACCATATCGTCGAGGTGCGCGGCGACCAGCCCTTTGCCGGTATCGAGGATTTCTGCCTGCGCATCGACCCCAAGCAGATCAACCGCCGCGTTCTGGAAAGCCTGATCTGCGCGGGCGCCTTCGATTGCTTCGAGATCGATCGCGCACAGCTGATCGCCGGTCTCGATCGGATCATGGGCTATGCCCAGGTGGCGCAGGAAAACAAGCGCAGTGGCCAGCACGACATGTTCGGAAGTGCCGCCTCAGGCCCGGAAAAGATCGTGTTCCCGTCCTACACGCCATGGCTCGCCTCGGAGCGACTATTGCGCGAGTTCCAGGTGCTCGGCTTCTATCTGACGGCGCATCCGCTCGATACCTATAAGAGCGTGCTCGACAAGATGCGCGTACAGCCCTTCGCCGATTTCTCGGCCGCGGTGAAGCAGGGCGCCAGCAACGGCCGCCTGGCCGGCACCGTCATCTCCAAGCAGGAGCGCAAGACCCGCACCGGCAACAAGATGGGCATCTTCGTCTTCTCCGATGCCTCGGGCCAGTTCGAGGCCGTGCTCTTCTCGGAAACGCTCAACCAGTACCGCGACGTTCTCGAAGTCGGTAAATCCTTCGTCATCACGGCGCAGGCGGATGAGCGTCCGGAAGGCATCAGCCTGCGCCTGCAGACGGCACAGTCGCTGGAGGAAAAATCGCTGCAGATGCAGAAGGCGCTGCGCGTCTATGTCCGCGATTCCGGCCCGTTGAAGGCCGTTGCCGCGCATTTGAACGCCAAGGGCGACGGCCTCGTCTCCTTCATCGTCATCAAGGAGGAAGGAATGCGCGAGGTCGAGGTGGCGTTGCCGGAGAAATACCGCATCACGCCGGAGATCGCCGCCGCGTTGCGCACGGCGCCGGGCGTGATCGACGTCGAGTTGGTTTAGCCCTTCTTGCCCAACGCGCCATTGTTGGTGATGGTGATGAAATCGGTCTCGTTGCCGGTTTCCGGCCCGATGCCGGTGTCGGAAATCGTCAGCGACGAGCCGGCTGTCAGTATATCCTCGATGCGATGGCGGACATCGTCGGGAATGGTGATGCGGCTGAGCGCCTGTCCGGCGGCATCGAAGGACTGCGACTGCTCCTCGCTGGTAATGCCGTACCGCTTCTTTGCCTGCTTGCTCAGATCTTCCTCCAGCGTCATGCCGAACCAGTCGGCCTTGCCGCTGATGCGGTCGATCGCGTTGGCGGTGAAGAAATGCACGCCGAGCGCCTCCTGCGGCTCGGCGATGATGGCCGGGCCCTCGAAGAGCGGTTTGAAGTTCTGTCGGACCATGATCGCACCGTTCGGCGGTTCGCCCTTGCCGGCGGCGGCGTAGACGGCTTTCATCAACGCGGGGCTGACGAGGCCGCCCGTCGTGTTGATGTCATGAGCCTTCTTGAAGTCCTCGATCGCCTGCACTGTCGCTGGCCCGAGCATGCCGTCGGGGGTTCCGGTGATGAAGCCCATGCCGTTCAGGATGCCCTGGAGGTCGCGGACATTTTCACGCAGGCCGCGCCGGGTAATGAGAATGCTGAGCGGTGCGGGATCGGGTGGCGGCGCAAAGATCTCCTGCGCCTTCGGTATCTGGATCGAGGTCACATCGTTGGTCGCGACTTGCAGGGGCTGTGCCTGCGGCAGGAAGCTTGCGGTCATCGGCCGAAGTTCGATGCCGGAAAAGAGTGCGGGCGGCGGCGCTACCAGGGGCTGGAACAGCGTTGCATTTTCAACGGGTTGCGGCACCAGTGGCTGATTGGCGATCACCACATGCACGCCGCGTTCGGTCATCTGGTAAAGCATCTTGGCAAAGGCCTTCGGCATGCGCACGCAGCCGTGGGACGCCGGATAATTCGGAACCGAGTTGGATTCATGCAGCGCGATCCCTGACCATGTCAGCCTTTGCATGAAAGGCATGGGCGCTGCCGAATAGAGATTGGACTCGTGATAGACCTTCTTTTCCAGGATGGAAAAGATGCCGCTCGGCGTCGTATGGCCGCGCTTGCCGGTCGAAACCTTCGAGGTCGCGATCACCTTGTCGCCGTCATAGACCGCAAGCGATTGCCTGTCCTTCGACACCACGATCTGCAGGGTACGGGCATCCTGCGCGGCAAAGGCAGGGTGAGAAAGGGCGGTGGCCGACAACAGCCCAAGCCCCAGCAACAAAAATGGCTTCATAGACACAACCAAAACGCAATACTCGTTGCACCCAAGGTTAGACTTTGAAGTTTAAGGAAGACTTGCCGAAAGGCGTCGCCTTGCCGTGCTCACCAGAGTGCGAGCCTGTTTTGTTATGGCCGAATACAGAATCGCCGAGGCGGAGCGGTCAAACTCTGCTTCGGCGATGGCTGAAATCTAGGCCCTTGAGGGATCAGCGGATGCTGGAGGCTACCCAGTTGTGCCAGTCCTGTTCGCTGCCATGGAAGGCATTGAGATCGATCCTGCCGTCGACGCCATGGGAGACGCCGGAGCCGGAATACTGCCAGAATAGCCACTTGCGGCCGGGATAGACCTTGGACGGATGCGCGGCGACGGAGCGCAGCCAGAAGGGATAGTTGAGCAATTCGCCGCTCAGATTGTCGCGGTAGAAATCCGGCGCGGTGTAGATGATCGGACGCTGGCCGTAGTGCTTTTCCAGCTTGTCCATGAACACCTGCATCTTGGCGAGCACCTGCTCGCGCGAGGGGCGCCGCTTGCAGCTCGATTCGCCGTTCCATTCGACGTCGATGACGGGCGGCAGCGCTCCTGCTTCCCTCGGCACGTTGCGGATGAACCAGTCGGCCTGCTCTCCGGCGGTCCGGCACCAATAGAAGAAATGATAGGCGCCGTGCTTCAGGCCGGCCTGCTGCGCAGCTCGCCAGTTCTTCTTGAACATGGGGTCGAGATGATCGCCGCCATCCGTCGCCTTGATATACACGAAGTTCGCACCCTGGGTGCGCAGCGTGTCCCAGTCGATCTCGCCCTGCCAGCGCGAGACGTCGACGCCATGGACGGCAAGCTTCCGCGGCGAGGTGGACGTGCCGAAGTTGATCGGCTTTGCGTCGCGGAAACGATGGCTATAGATCTGCATCGGCTGCTGTCGCAGGGAGCGAGGCACCGGGTTTGACGGCGCGAGCATGGCGAGCGGCCGCTGAAGCGGGACGGGCGTGTCACCGTCACTCTGGTCGGAGGGCATGAGCCCTTCCGGACGGAGGTTCGTCGGCATCGCCACCGCCAGAGCCTGTTGCCGCTCGACGCGCGAAACCGTTTCGCCGATTTCGACCGACGGCATGGGCCTGCTGGTCTTGGCGATGGAACTGGTCAGTTCTTTCGAAGGCGGAGCGGCTTGCGCGGCTTCGCGCTCGCCTCGGGCAGCGCAGCCTGAGATCGTCAGACACGCAAGAAAAATGGTCGATACAGCCGATAGACGCATAGGAACCCGTACGCAAAACACAATCGACGACGAATTCACGCCGCCCGGAAGTTACAGAATCCAAGTCCTAATGGAAATTTACCAAAAAAGTTTGAATCCGAGCTTTCTCGCGCGAAAGAATCGCGCGCAGGACGCGGTTATCCGCGGCGCACCCGGAAGTCACCTGTCGATGACATATTTATAAGCTGTTGTTATTTATTGCGTTTATCGCCGAATGTGTAACCGGTCTCGACTGTTTTGGTGCCGAATTTTTCTCGCAGCTTGTCCATGGCCGCTTCGGCGGCGGCACGCCGCGTCGCCTGCACGTCGATCAGATCGGGCGGATCGGCACGCCCGGCATCGCCAAGATCGGTGACGCCGATGCCGATGAGCCGAAACTTCGTGCCATCCGTTTCAGGTTCGAGCAACCGCAGACCGGTACGGAAGATCCGATCCGCGAGCTGGGTCGGGTCCTCCAGACGGCGGTTGCGCGTGCGGATCTTGAAGTCCGAGGTTTTCAGCTTCAGCACCACGGTCTGGCCGGCAATGCCGCTGCGCTTCAGGCGCCGGGAAACCTTCTCGGAGAGATCGCGCAGGATCGGCACGAGATCCTCATGGCGCCAGATATCTTCGAAGAAGGTCGTTTCTGAAGACACGCTCTTTGCCGCATCATTCAGATGCACGGTCCGGTCATCGATGCCGCGCGAGAGGCGGAAAAGCCGCTGTCCGATGATGCCATAGCGGCGCATGAGATCGCCTTCCTCCATGGTCTGCAGCTGGCCGATGGTGCGGATGCCATCGCTTTCGAGTGTTGCGGCAAAGGCCTTGCCGACCCCCCAGATGGTCGTGACCGATCGTGGCTCGAGGAAGGAGAGAGCCTCTTGGCGGCCGATCACGGAGAAGCCGCGCGGCTTCTGCAGATCCGAGGCCACTTTGGCGAGGAATTTGCAGTAGGAAAGGCCGACCGAGATGGTGATGCCTATTTCCTGCTCCACCCGCTTGGCAAACTTGGCGAGGATTCGGGCCGGCGGATCGTGATGGAGCCGCTGCGTGCCGTCGAGCTCGAGAAAGGCTTCGTCGATCGAAAGCGGCTGCACCAGCGGCGTCAGCTCCTGCATCATGGCGCGGACCTCGCGGCCGACGCGGACGTATTTCTCCATGTTCGGATGAATGACGACCGCCTGCGGACAGGCTTCCAGCGCCTTGAACATCGGCATGGCGGATCGCACGCCATGGATGCGGGCGATGTAGCAGGCGGTGGAGACCACACCGCGCTTGCCACCGCCGACGATGAGCGGCTTGTCGGCGAGTTCCGGGTTGTCACGTTTCTCGATCGAGGCATAGAAGGCGTCGCAATCGATATGCGCCAAGGTCAGCGCGTAAAGCTCCCGGTGGTAGACGAGGCGGGGGCTGCCGCAACTCCGGCAACGCGTTCGCGTCGCCGATTGCTCGCTCAAGCAATCGCGACAGAAGCCGGAGATCTTGTCGGGCGCATGGGTCATCGAATGAGAACAAAAATTGAACATCGTCACTTTATGTTCTAAGCTCGCGAGTCTCAAGCCAGAAACTGTCGGGGAGGCGGGAGTGCAGAATTTAAGTGTGCAGCCATTGACGCCGGATCGATGGGGCGATTTCGAAACGCTGTTCGGGCCGAGCGGCGCCTGTTATGGTTGCTGGTGCACCTACTTCCGTGTCCCGACCTCAACGCGCAAGACGATGGGTGCGGCGGCTAAGAAGAAATTCATCAAAGAACGCATTGCTGCCGGGCCGCCGCCCGGCCTTCTGGGTTACATGGATGGCCAGCCGGTCGCCTGGGTGCAAGTTGGCCCGCGCACCGAACTGCCGCAGTGGAATTCGCCGAAAACCGTATCGCGCCCGCTCGATCCGGCCGATGCGGAAGACAGTTCTGTTTGGGCGGTCAGCTGTTTCTTCATGAATTCCAGGGATCGCGGCAAGGGGTACAGCCACCGCATGCTGTCGGAGGCCGTGAATTTCGCCCGCGCCTCGGGTGCCCGGCTTTTGGAGGGCTGTCCGATCGAGCGGACGAAGCAATCGAAATCCGTTGGCCTCTATGTTGGCTCGCAGCGCATATTCGAGGCGGCCGGATTTTCGGAAGTGGCGAGGCGCAAGGATGGCAGGCCTTTGATGCGCCTCGTCCTTTGAAGGCGGGCTGGGCGACGTCAGCGCCCGATATGGGCCTGGATCAACGGCGCTGCCTGGCTCCATTCATTGGCCTCGGGGATACCCGCGGTCGCTGCCGGCGCCATGCGGTGAACGATGGAATCAGGCTTCAGATTGATGAGGAGGCATTCCGGAACATGCTCGCTGACCGAATGCAGATTATGGGCCATGTCGTCGACGAAGGCGACCGGCATCGCGCGCTGCCTGTGGAGCGAACGAACGATCGGCCCCTTCGGCTGCAGCGACGCCAGCAGCGGGTAGGCAAGCTCGAGCCTATCGAGAAGCCGCCGTCTCTGTTCCCAGAATTGCGGCGGCATGGCCGTCAGGAAGACGATATCGGCATCTTTCGAGAATTCGCCGAGTGTATCGACGACGCGATCGAGAGGCGTCTGCCACTGCTCCTGCGCCTCGAAGAAGGCCTCGATCAGCCGGTGGACATCCTTTTCTTCCAGCGCCGATCCGTTGGCCTTGGAGACGATGTTACCCGTCAGCCGGAAGGAGCGCGGCAGGAATTCATGGCCTTCTGCGTCGATGAAAGTCAGGAAAGGCGCAAAGAAATGCAAGACGACGTCGTCGACATCGCAGACGATCAGCGGCCGCTCCTGCAGCCGGATATGCGAGACGTCGAATTCGAGCGGGGCATCCATGGTCAATATTCTCCAGAGGCGAGGCCGGGCGGCGAGAAATGCGCCGATGCGGCGGCGACAGTCTCCGGCGGAATGTTGCTGGCCGCGCAAAAGGCCAGCAATGTCGGTTCGTGGGCCATCAGGAAATCGAGCATGCCTGCGAGAAAGGCGGGATCGTTGATGGCGTTGCGCACCTGCGCGGGTTCGACGCCAGTCAGCGCCAAGAAGCGGCCGAACATATCCGGTTCGTTGGCCAGCCAGCCGAGTACGGCAATGGCTGTCTCTTGCGGGTCGGCCGCACTCTTCTTCGGGTTCTTGAAGTTACTTTGCATTTTGAAGGGTGAGTTACCTATTTTTCAACCAAATGCCGGTAGTTTGCGATTCAAGTATTTCTGGAATCGGTTCCTCGCGACCCTATATTTCGAGAGAATGGATGCAATACCGGATGCAGGGACAGCTTTCCATGCCTAAGCAGGTAATGATTGTAGAAGACAACGAGCTGAATATGAAGCTCTTTCGCGATCTGATCGAGGCTTCCGGCTATACGACGATCCAGACCCGCAACGGCATGGAGGCGCTCGATCTCGCGCGCAAGCATCGCCCGGATCTGATCCTCATGGATATCCAGCTTCCGGAGGTTTCCGGCCTGGAGGTCACCAAATGGCTGAAGGAAGACGACGATCTGCATGTCATCCCGGTGATCGCGGTCACGGCATTCGCCATGAAGGGTGACGAGGAGCGCATTCGCCAGGGCGGTTGCGAAGCCTACGTCTCCAAGCCGATCTCGGTGCCGAAATTCATTGAGACCATCAAGACCTATCTGGGCGACGCCTGATGATGGGGAAGAGCTTATGACCGCACGCATTCTGGTAGTCGACGATATTCCGGCCAACGTGAAGCTTCTCGAAGCGCGGCTGCTGGCCGAGTATTTCGAAGTGCTGACGGCCGAGGACGGACTGAAGGCGCTCGCCATCTGTGCGAATACGCAGGTCGATCTCATCCTTCTCGATATTATGATGCCCGGCATGGACGGTTTTGAGGTGTGCGAGCGCCTGAAATCCGATCCTCGCACCACGCATATCCCTGTGGTCATGGTGACGGCGCTCGACCAGCCGGCCGACCGCGTGCGCGGCCTGAAGGCTGGCGCCGACGATTTCCTGACCAAGCCGGTCAATGATCTGCAGCTCATCTCGCGCGTCAAGAGCCTGCTCCGCCTGAAGACCCTGAGCGACGAACTGCATATGCGCAACGAGACTGCGCGCACTTTCGGTATCGACGATCTGATGCGGGCGGGTGAGGGGCGTGCCGATGAAACCGGCCAGGTGCTCTTGGTCGATGGGCGTGCCAATTCGCAGGAACGCATCATCCGCACACTGAAGCCGATTGCTCAGGTCATCGCGATGTCCGATCCGCAGGCGGCCCTGTTCGAGGCGGCCGAGCGACCGTTCGAACTCGTCATCGTCAATTCGAACTTCGATGATTACGATCCGTTGCGGCTTTGCTCGCAGCTTCGCTCGCTGGAGCGTACGCGCTTCCTGCCGGTGCTGCTGATAACGGAGCAGGGTGCCGACGACATGATCGTCCGGGCGCTGGATCTCGGCGTCAACGACTATATCATTAGACCGATCGATCCGAACGAACTCGTGGCACGTTGCCTCACGCAAATACGCCGCAAACGCTATAACGACCGTCTGCGCGCCAGCGTGCAGCAGACGATCGAGCTTGCCGTCACCGATGCGCTGACGGGCTTGCATAACAGGCGCTACCTCGACAATCACCTCAAGGTGCTGTTCGACCGCTCTCTGGCGCGGGGCCGGCCGCTTTCGGTATTGATCACCGACATAGATCGCTTCAAGACTGTCAACGACACTTATGGCCATGATGCCGGCGACGAAGTGCTGAAGGAGTTTGCCGCGAGAATCCGCTCGACGGTGCGCGGAGCCGACCTCGCCTGCCGTTATGGAGGCGAGGAGTTCGTTGTGGTCATGCCTGATACGCCCGCCGATATCGCTGCTGCCGTCGCGGAACGCCTGCGCGCTGCGGTAGAAAATATGCCGGTGAAATTGCGTGATGGCGGTACCTCGCTTAACATCACCGCATCCTTCGGGATTTCGTGCCGTTTGGAGACAATCGACACGCCGGAGCAGTTGATGAAACAGGCCGATCTTGCGCTTTACGAAGCCAAAAGGGCGGGCCGCAACAGGGTTGTGGCTTCAGCGGCATAAGGGTGAATGGCTGGAAAAATTCACTACCCGTCAATATTCAGGGTATTTTTCAGGTTTTGAACAACGAATAAAATTTTTTTGTTCTTTATCTTGCCGGCATCGCCTTTCTGATTTCGTCTAAAGAAACAGTGCGTAATTATACTTTTGATTTCTAAAAATACCTCAGACTTTGGGCGGACTTCGAAATATTCCTGTTGTTTTATTATATAGTTTTGTTTTGTTTGCGGTTTGTTGACGAGGCGCAGGTTGGAGGATGGGAGATTAACTGAAAGTAATTTGTATATTCAAATGTTCTTTAATATATGTATTATAATTTTTCTACCAAAGCTGGAGTTATCACTTTAATCTTGATGATTTCTTGACTTTGTTTCGTTAAGACTATCGGTCATTCCCTTCAGCCAAAGTCATGAATTTTAACCATTCGAGCAGACAAGTATTTTTTATCATTAAGAATTTGTTGATTTCCTTCCGATTTCGCGCGAATTTAGTCCCGTACACAGACAACCCGTCAGGGTTCCAGGATACCCCATGATGCTCAGGTCCGCCGCATCTCCTGGGTCGTGGGGTCGGTCGGCTGGCAGGCAGAAAGATAACGGTTCCTCGTGCCGTTTTGCAGGCTAGCCGGCCCCCAATTTAAAACGCCGCTCTTCGTTCGTCGAAGGCGGCGTTTTTTCTTTTCCGCGAGGTGAGGGCATCGTCTGAAGCCGCGTTGCAAAATCGGACGCCAAACAAGAAAACGCCTGCAAAAACAAAAAAAGGCGCGAACCCGTGGGTTGCGCCTTTTTGTAACCTGAAGTTTAGGAAACTTACTTGATCTTCGTTTCCTTGAACTCGACGTGCTTCTTAGCAACCGGGTCGTACTTCGTCTTCGTCATCTTGTCCGTCATCGTACGGCTGTTCTTCGTCGTGACATAGAAGAAACCGGTGTCGGCCGTCGACAGCAGCTTGATCTTGATGGTGGTAGCCTTAGCCATGGTCGTTCTGCCTTTAATAAAAATGAACGCCGTGGACGGCCAGTGCGGAGGTCCACGGCGAATTCTGGCGCGAAAATACAAATCGCGCCCGAAAAGTCAACCTCTGTTGCCCATGAAAAGCAGCCGTATCCCCGAAAGCAAGACATAAAGGCCGAAGAAAAACGCTACAGCCCAGGCAAAGCCGCTGGGATTGACCAAATCCATGGCCGTGCCGATCGTCGGCGGCCCGAGGACCATGCCGATGGCATAACAGAAAACGAAGGCCGCATTGGCCGCCACCAGATCAACGCCGGTGAGCCGCGTGCCGAGATGGCTGAGACCGACTGTGTACATGCCTGATACGCAGCCTCCCCAGAAGAGCAGGATGGTGGCGAGAATGATCCAGTTCGAGGCCAGCAACGGCAACAGCAGCGCGCCGACAAGGCCGATGGTGGCCATGATTGAGAGCAGGGGCCGTTTGTCGCGCATCCGGTCGGCGAGCAGCCCGAGCGGGATCTGGAAGACGAAATTGCCGACGCCCATGACGGTCAGCAGCAGCGCTGCCTGTGATTCGTTGAAGCCGAGGCGCGTCGCATAGCTGGTGAAGAGCGATCCACCACCGACGGTCACCGCGCCGAAGACGAAAACCGCAGCCGTCGCGGTCGGCACCAGGAAGATGTAGCGCACGAAATGCAGCTCCGGCTTCTCGTCGACGATCGGGCTTTCATTGCGAGCGATGAAGATGGGAATGGCTGCCGCCAGGATGATGCAGGCGCCGATGAGGAAGGGCATCAGGCCCTCGCTGCCGACGACGGAAAAGAGCAGGGGGCCTGCCGCAAAGCCGAGCGAGAAGACCGTGGAATAGAGGCCGAGCACGAAACCGCGTTTGGAAGGCGGCGAGGCGGCATTGATCCAGAATTCCGACAGGATGAACAGGGTGGTCGTCGACCCGTGAAACAAGATGCGCAACGGGAACCACAGAAGCAGGTTTTCGGCATAATAGAAGCCAAGGGAGCTCACTGCCGAAAGGAAGACCGCCCAGATCATCGTCTGTATCACGCCAAAGCGATGCGCAAGCTTGGTGGTGACGACCGCCGCCAGCATCGAGGCGATGCCCATCATCGCGGTATTGAGCCCGATGAGGCTTGAAGGAATGCCGCGTTTTTCGAGGATGATGCTCAGAAGCGGCAGACCAAGCCCGATGGCAATACCGACGGCGGATACGGAAGCAATGGCTGCGACGAGCGAAGGCCAGTGAATTTCTTCGACATGGCCGGCCTTGTCGTTCGTCGGTTCAAGCATAAACAAATCCCTGGGGCATGAGGCGGGCGAATCGATCCGGACGCGGAACACAGGAAGGCACGGCTCGGCCAAATTTAGGTGACGGGTCGGCTTTCATGTGATCGGTCACACCCTCCGGAATAGTCCCTATGACGCGCGGCATGTTCAGACAAGAAATGTTGCCGCTGTCAAGCGGTTGCCGGTGGAGCAACCGGCTTGAACCAAGAATAAGCAACAAATCGTCGGCAGTTCCCGATATAAGGGAGCAATACGCGGAAACAATCTCTGCCATCGATAGAGATTGGCGGCGTGAACCGGACAGCATGTTCACGACTGGCCGTTTCCTTGATCCCATTCCTCCGGGCTGTCGTCATGCCCGCCGAAGCCGTGCATGCGAAGCGCCCACTGTAGGCCGATGACGCCGCCCTTGATCGGCTGGATGATGGCAAGTGCCGCGATGATGGTGATGGGCGTCCAGATGGAGAGGTGTGCCCAGAGCGGCAGCTTGAAGGTCATGTCGGTCAGCATGTAGCCACCGACGATAAGGTGGCCGAGAACCAGGATCACCAGATAGGGCGGCAGGTCGTCGGCGCGCTGATGGGACATGTCCTCCCCGCAGACGGCGCAATGGTCCACGGGCTTCAGGAAGGCACGAAACAGCTTGCCGGTGCCGCAGCGCGGGCAGCGGTTCAACATGCCGCGGCTGATCGACCGCCCGAGTGGTCGCTCGCTCTCGTCCGAGCCACCGAAGCGGATGGGGGAATCGGTTGGGCTGCCCGTCATGAATGCGCTTCCTCCGTGCCGGCAGCCGCTTTTTATCTGCGGCCGCGCGGCGGTCTCGTGCCCGGTGCCTTGCGGGCCTGGTTCTTGTTGCGGCGGGTCGTCTTGTGGAAGGAACGCACCGCCGTCGGCATAGGCTTACCGTCGCTCAGCATTTCGAAGCGCAGCGCTCCGGCAAGCGGCACGGCTTCCGCCAGCCTCACCGTCACATCGTCGCCGAGCCGGTAGCCGAGCCCCGTCCTTTCACCCGTCAGCGCCTGATGCGCTTCATCGTAGATGAAGTAATCGGTGCCGAGCGTAGATATGGGGATGAAACCATCGGCGCCATAGTCCGGCAGGGTAACGAAAAGTCCCGACTTTGTGACACCGCCGACGCGTGCCTCGAATTCCGCGCCGACCTTGCCTGCCAGGTGATGGGCGATCAGCCGGTCCACCGTCTCGCGTTCGGCCGCCATGGCGCGGCGCTCGAAGGTCGAGATTTCGGCGGCGATATCGTCAAGCGAGGCTTCCTCGTCCGGCGTGATCCCGCCTTCGCCGAGGCCGAGCGAGCTCACAAGCGCGCGATGCACGATCAGGTCTGCGTAGCGGCGGATCGGCGAGGTGAAGTGGGCGTACTTCATCAGATTGAGGCCGAAATGCCCAATATTGTCGGGGCTGTAGATCGCCTGGCTTTGCGAGCGCAGCACCATCTCATTGACCATGGTCTGATGTGCGGTGCCCTCGGCTTTCGCGAGAATGCCGTTGAAGCTGTTGGCGCGTACATTGCCGCCCTTGGCGAGCGATATGCCGAGGGTCGCCAGGAATTCGCGCAGGATCTCCTGCTTTGCGAGCGTCGGTCCGTCATGGATGCGGTAGATCAGCACCTGCTTACGCTTTTCCAGCGTCTCGGCAGCGGCGACGTTCGCCTGGATCATCATCTCTTCGATGAGCTTGTGCGCATCAAGCCGTGGCGGCACGAAGACGCGGTCGACCGTACCATCAGGCTTCAGCAGGATCTTGCGCTCGGGCATGTCGAGCTCGAGCGGCTGGCGCCGGTCGCGACCTTTCTTCAAGATCTCGTATGCGTGCCAGAGCGGCTTGAGGATCGGCTCCAGCATTGGCCCGGTCTTGTCGTCGGGCTGGCCGTCGATCGCCGCCTGCGCCTGCTGGTATGAAAGCTTGGCCGCGCTCTTCATCATGATGCGATGGAAGGTGTGACCGGCCTTGCGGCCTTCCTTGGAGAAGATCATCCGCACAGCAAGGGCAGGCCGGTCGACGCCTTCCTTTAGCGAGCAGAGATCGTTGGAGATGCGCTCGGGCAGCATCGGCACGACGCGGTCGGGGAAGTAGACCGAATTGCCGCGCTTCAGCGCTTCGCGGTCGAGCGACGAGTTCGGCCGCACATACCAGGAAACGTCGGCAATCGCGACGGTGACGATCACGCCATCCGGATTGTCGGGCGAAGGGTCCATCTCGGCATAGACGGCGTCGTCATGGTCCTTGGCGTCGGCCGGGTCGATCGTGATCAGCGGCAGGCTGCGCCAATCCTCGCGATGCGACATCGTCGCCGGCTTTGCGGCATCGGCTTCCGCGATCACGGGAGCGGGGAAAACATGCGGAATGCCGTGCGCATGAATGGCGATCATCGAGATCGCCTTTTCCGAGGCGACGGAGCCGACGACCGACAGAACCTTGGCGCGCTGCAGGCCGAAACGACCGAGACGCGCCACTTCGACCTCGACCAAGTCACCGTCCTTGGCACCGCCGGTATAATCCGGGTCAATGACCATTTCCTCGCCGCGCCGCTCGATCGGCATGAGACGGCCACCACCGCCAGGCGTTTCGCGGAAGACGCCCATGGAGGCGCCCTGCCGCTTGTCGAGCACTTTGATGATGCGGGCCGTATAGGCCGGACCGCCTCGATCAGTGGCCGCGAAGATCTTCGCAAGAATGCGGTCGCCCATGCCGGCGACAGGCGCCTTGCCCTTGCCGTTGCGACCGGCGGGCGAGGAGGACTGCTTGATCATGACAGCCGGAGCAACGCCGTTTTCGTCAGCCCATTCGGCGGGGCGGCCGATCAGCATGCCATCCTTGTCGCGGGTGGTGATATCCAGAACGGCGATCGGCGGCAGTGCACCGGGGCGGATGAGCGACTTGCGGCTCTTCTGCACCATGCCTTCTTCTTCAAGCTCGCGCAGCAGTTCCTTCAGCGCGACGCGGCTCTCGCCCTTCAGACCGAAGGCTTTCGCCAGCTCGCGCTTGGAGGCCTGCTGCGGATGATCGGCGATGAAGCGCAGGAGGACCTCGCGCGGCGGCAACTCGCCATGGATGATCGCCACCATCGGCTCGGCATCACCGCTTGCCTTACCGGCGCGGCCGGGTTTGCCGGAACGCCGTTCCGACGATGGATTCCTGCCGCGCGGTTCTCTGCTCACTCTGCACTCTTCTTTTTCGCTGCCGTTTTGGCCGCCGGCTTCTTTGCAGCAGCCTTCGGTTTGGCGGTCGTTTTCGTCGCTTTGGCGCCGGCAGCAGCGGTCTTTGCCTTGGCAGGCGCCTTCTTGGTGGTGCCGCCGCTCTTGCCGGCCTTGGCGGCGATCAGGGCGAGTGCTTCCTCGACTGTGATCGCCTGCGGGTCCGTGCCCTTCGGCAGCGTCGCGTTGACCTTGCCCCAGTTGACATAGGGGCCGTACTTGCCGTCGCGAACGGTGATCGCGCCGCCGCCATCCGGATGCTCGCCGAGCTCCTTCAGCGCCGCTGCCGCACCGCGCGCCTTGCCACCGGCGGCCTTGCTCTGCTTTTCGGCAATCAATGTCACGGCGCGGTTGAGACCGACCGTGAAGACGTCTTCCACGCTTTCGAGGTTGGCGTAGCCGCCGTCATGCAGCAGGAAGGGACCGTAGCGGCCGATGCCGGAAGAAATCATCTTGCCGGTTTCCGGATGCTTGCCGATATCGCGTGGCAGCGAGATCAGCGCCATCGCCTTCTCGTAATCGATATCTTCCGGTTTCCAGCCACGCGGCAGCGATGCGCGCTTCGCATCCTTGCCGTCGCCGCGCTGGATATAGGGTCCGAAGCGGCCCGAACGCAGGGTCAGCTCCTCGCCGGTCACCGGATCAGCGCCCAGCGCCTTCGGCTCGTTCAATCCGTTGGATTCGGCCTCCGCGCCGCCTTCGGAGGACAGCTGGCGGGTATAGTTGCATTCCGGATAGTTCGAGCAGCCGACGAAGGCACCGTATTTGCCGAGTTTCAGTGATAGGTTGCCTGTGCCGCAAACCTGGCAGATACGCGGATCGCTGCCGTCTTCGCGCTTCGGGAAGACGAGCGGCGCCAATGCGTCGTTCAGCGCGTCCAGTACGTTGGTGACGCGCAGTTCCTTGGTGTCTTCGATCTGGGCGAAGAAATCGCGCCAGAAGTCACGCAACACGTCCTTCCAATTTAGCTCGCCGGCCGAAATGCGGTCGAGCTTCTCTTCTAGGTCGGCCGTGAAATCATATTCGACGTACTTGGTGAAGAAGCTTTCGAGGAAGGCCGTGACCAACCGGCCCTTGGCCTGCGGCAAGAGCTTGCGCTTGTCGATGGTCACGTAGTCGCGGTCGCGCAGGGTCGCGAGCGTCGCGGCATAGGTGGAGGGACGGCCGATGCCGAGCTCTTCCATCTTCTTGATTAGCGAGGCTTCCGAATAGCGCGGCGGCGGCTCGGTGAAATGCTGGGTGGAGTTGATCTTCTGCTTGGCGAGGTTTTCCCGCGCATTGATCTCCGGCAGGCGACCGCCTTCTTCGCTGTCGTCGCTCTGCTCGCCGTCTTCCTTCTGGTCGGTATAGGCGGCGATGAAGCCATCGAAGCGAATGACGGAGCCGACGGCGCGTAGCCCGGCCTTCTTGCCGGCGTTGTCGGCAAGGATTTCCACGGTCGTGCGCTCGATTTCGGCCGAGGCCATCTGGCTGGCGATGCCGCGCTTCCAGATCAGGTCGTAAAGCTTGAGCTGATCGTCATCGAGGAACTTGCGGATGCGGTCCGGCACGCGGTCGAAGTCGGTGGGGCGGATCGCTTCGTGCGCTTCCTGGGCGTTCTTCGCCTTGGTGGAATAGAAACGGGCCTTTTCCGGCAGGTAACGGTTGCCGAACTGGTTGGCGATGGCTTGGCGGGCCGCATCGATCGCTTCCGGGGCCATCTGGACGCCGTCGGTACGCATATAGGTGATGAGACCGACGGTCTCGCCGCCGATATCGACGCCTTCATAAAGCTTTTGCGCCACCTGCATGGTGCGCGAAGCCGAGAAGCCGAGCTTCGAGGAGGCGGCCTGCTGCAGCGTCGAGGTGGTGAAGGGAGGGCTCGGATTGCGTTTGACCGGCTTTGCCTCGACGGTGTCGACGACGTAGGAAGCACCTTCCAGCAACGCCTTCAGCTTGCCGGCTTCCTCGCCGTTGCCGATGGCGCGTGGAGCCAGGCGCTTGCCGTCGGCAGACACCAGGCGCGCTTCGAATTCATCGCCGCGCGGCGTCTTCAGGATCGCCGATAGGTTCCAGTATTCTTCCGAGATGAAGCGCTCGATTTCCGACTCGCGGTCGCAGACGAGGCGAAGCGCCACGGACTGCACACGGCCGGCCGAGCGGGCGCCCGGCAGCTTGCGCCACAGCACCGGCGAAAGGTTGAAGCCGACGAGATAGTCAAGGGCGCGGCGGGCGAGATAGGCATCCACCAGCGGCACGTCGATATCGCGCGGATCTGCCATTGCGTCGAGCACGGCTTTCTTGGTGATGGCGTTGAAGACGACGCGCTTCACCGGCTTGCCGTTGATGACGCGCTTCTTGTTCAGCACATCGAGCACATGCCAGGAAATGGCTTCACCCTCGCGATCCGGGTCGGTCGCGAGAATGAGACCGTCGGAGGATTTCATCGCATCGGCGATGTCCTTGATGCGCTTTTGCGAGGCACCATCGACTTCCCACAGCATTTCGAAATCCTGGTCCGGCAGCACCGAACCGTCTTTGGCGGGCAGGTCACGCACATGGCCGAAGGATGCAAGAACCTTATATCCGGGTCCCAGATATTTGTTGATTGTCTTGGCCTTGGCAGGCGATTCCACCACTACAACGTTCATCATCAAGTCTCTGAATACGAGGTCGCGCCGGTATAAGGCGCGGGAGATACCGGGTTTTTCCGTCTTCCCGGCCTTCCGACATGGACAGGGAAATCGTCGCGGTCAAGAGGCGAAGGCGATTTTTGCGCTTGGCGCGACGATGCGATGCTTAGAATTGGTACGGGTGTCACAATTTTCAATCCAGCATGGAGATTGACACTAGCCCGCCCGGATGGCGATGCAGCCGGCCGGCCATGTCCAATTCGAGCAGGACCGAGTGAACGGCCGATATCGGCAGACCAGTGTGACGGACGATGTCGTCGATCTCGACCGGAGTCGGCCCGAGCGCCTCGATGATATGATCGCGCTCGGCATCGTCGGGCGGTGTGGAGCGCGCTCTGCTTCTCTCAACGGGCGGTGCGGCGGGGCGCGGGTGAAAGAGGTCGGGTTCGGCGAGCGGCCGCAACGCTTCGACGACATCGTCCGGCGTGGTGACTATCATCGCGCCATCTTTCAGCAATCCGTTCGTCCCTTCGCAGCGTGGATCGAGCGGCGAGCCGGGAACGGCGAAGACGAGCCTGCCGAATTCTCCGGCAAGACGCGCCGTGATCAGCGAGCCGGAGCGCGTTGCCGCTTCGACGACAACGACGCCGAGCGAAATGCCGGCGATAAGGCGATTGCGGCGCGGAAAGTCGCGCGCTCGCGGCTCCCAGCCGAAGGGCATTTCACTGACGGCAAGCCCGTTGCCGTCCCATATGTCGTTGAGCAAGCCAATATTTTCTGGCGGATAGGGCTGGTCGAGACCGCCAGCCATTGCGGCGATCGTACCCGTTACGAGGCTGACGCGATGCGCTGCCGTGTCGATGCCGCGCGCAAGGCCGGAGACGACGGCATAGCCGGCCTCGCCGCAGGTGCGCGCGATCATGGCGGTGAATTTCGCGCCGCTGATCGAGGCGTTGCGCGAGCCCACCATCCCGATGGCCGGTTGTGTCGCTGTCGGCATGTTGCCCTTGACGGCAAGCAGCGGCGGTGCGCCGTCAATCTCGCGGAGGGCAGGGGGATAATCCGGTTCGCCGATGCCAACGAAGCGCGCGCCGAAGCGATGCGCCGCTTCCAGCTCCCGCAATGCGTCGCGTTCGTCGGCGATACGGATGGCGCGCGTCGAACCGCCGCGCTGGGAAAGTTCTGGCAGCGCGGCCAGAGCCGCTTCGGCCGAACCATAGTGATGGATGAGATCGCGAAAGGTGGACGGGCCGACATTGTCGGAGCGGATGAGCCTGAGCCAGGCGATCCTCTGTTTTTCGGTCAGCGCAACTCCGATCCGTCTTGCGCTGCCTGTGTCCATTATCCCTTTGCTCCGATCTTGCCTTCCGTTCCCGCGGTCAGCCTGATGATATTGGCCCTGTGCTTGTACCAGGAGATGACGGTCATCAGCGCCATGACGGCGGCGATCTTATCGACGCCCAATATCCACAATACAACCGGGATGACAAGAGTTGCAACCAGTGCGGAAAGCGAGGAGTAGCGGGTGGTGAAGGCGATCGCCAGCCAGACGATGGCGAAAATCAGCGCCATCAGCGGCGCCAGCCCAAGCAGGATGCCGAGATAGGTCGCCACACCCTTGCCGCCCTTGAAGCCGATCCAAACCGGGAAGATGTGGCCGATGAAGGCGGCAAAACCGGCGAGCACGCCCGCATCCTGGCCAAAGAAATGGGCTGCTATCAGGACGGCCGCCGTGCCCTTGAAGGCGTCAAGCAGCAGGGTTGCGGCCGCAAGCCCCTTATGGCCGGTGCGCAGCACATTGGTCGCGCCGATATTGCCCGAGCCGATGTTGCGCACATCGCCGAGCCCGGCCATGCGGGTCAGCAGCAGGCCGAAGGGAATGGAGCCGAGCAGGTAGCCGATGACGAGGGCGGCCAGCGCGGTCTGCAGAGTGAGCTGCCAAGTCCAGAAATCCGCCATCACGTCTTATTCTCCGTAAACCCTTTAGGCCGCCCTAGAGACTGTGGACCAGCTTGCCGGCGACATAGGTTGCCACCGCCCGGCCGCTCATTCTCGCATCTTCGAAAGGCGTGTTCTTCGAGCGCGACAGAAGCATGTCTTTTGCGACAAGCCAAGGCTCATCGAGATCGACAAGCGCGATATCGGCCTTGGCGCCGGGCTTCAGCGTGCCGGCGGGCAGCCCGAAGATCTGCGCCGGCCGCGTCGAGAGCGCATCGATAAGCCGCATCAGGCTGACCTGGCCGCTATGATAGAGCCGGAGTGCGGCCGGAAGCAGCGTTTCCAGACCGACGGCGCCATCCTCAGCCTCTCCAAACGGCAGGCGTTTCGTATCGACGTCCTGCGGATCATGCGAGGAGACGATGATGTCGATCGTGCCGTCTTCCAGCGCCTCGATCATGCCCATGCGATCATCCTCGGAGCGCAGCGGCGGATAGAGCTTGAAGAAGGTCCGGTACTCGCCGATGTCGTTCTCGTTGAGCGCGAGATTGTTGATCGAGATGCCGCAGGTGACCTTGGCGCCGCGCGAGCGGGCGAGGCGGATCGCCTCGGCCGATTCCGGCACCGAAATCATCGCCGCATGATAATGACTGCGCGTCAGCGTGGCGATGCGGAGGTCGCGCTCCAGCGGGATCAGTTCGGCTTCCTTCGGAATGCCCGAGAGGCCGAGCCAGCTTGCAAGCAATCCCTCATGCATGACGCCGTTCGCGCCGAGATATTTGTCGCGGGTCTCGCAGGAAATCACCGCGCCAAATTCGCGGGCATAGGTCATCAAACGGCGCAGAACTTGGCTGTCGTGGACGCTGGAATGCGCGTCGGTGAATACGACGGCACCGGCCTCGCGCAGCAAGCCGATTTCCGTCATCTCCTCGCCGGCAAGCCCCTTGGTGAGAGCCGCTGCCGGATAGACGTTGACGACGGCCGTGTCGCGCGCCGTCTTCCGGACAAACTCGACCAAGGCGATATCGTCGATGACCGGGTCGGTATCCGGCATCATGATGAAGGAGGTGACGCCGCCAGCCGCGGCCGCACGGCTGGCCGAGGCGATGGTTTCGCGATGTTCGCCGCCGGGTTCGCCGACATGCACGCGCGCGTCGACGAGGCCCGGAATGGCGACGAGGCCGCTGCAGTCGCGAACGGTCGCGCCCTTCGGGGTTGCTTGGCTCTTCGCATCCTTGCCCGACGCAACGATCACGCCGTCTTCGACGACGATCGTGCCGACCTCATCGAGGTCGCGGGAGGGGTCGACGATGCGGACGTTCTGGAGGACGATCGAGTTGCTCATGCGCCCACTCCCTCGCTGCGGGGCCCTTGGTTCTGCGAAACGAGCAGGGTCTCCATCACGGCCATGCGCACGGCGACGCCCATTTCAACCTGTTCGGCGATGACGCTTTGCGGGCCGTCGGCCACTTCGGAGGCGATTTCCACCCCGCGGTTCATCGGACCCGGGTGCATGACGAGCGCATCCTCCTTGGCGACCTTCAGCGTCTCGGCGTCGAGCCCGTAGAAGTGATAGTATTCTCGCACCGAGGGCACGAAGGCGCCGGACATGCGCTCGCGCTGCAGCCGCAGCATCATCACGACATCGGCGTCCTTCAGTCCTTCCTTCATCGAATGGAAGACCTCGACGCCCATGTCGGCGATGCCGGCCGGCAGCAGCGTGGCGGGTGCGACGACCCGGACGCGGGCGCCCATGGCGCCGAGAAGCAGAATGTTGGAGCGGGCAACCCGCGAATGCAGCACGTCGCCGCAGATCGCGACGATGATGCGCGAGAGCTTGCCCTTGGCGCGGCGGATCGTCAGCGCGTCGAGCAGGGCTTGCGTCGGATGCTCATGCTGACCGTCGCCGGCATTCACGACCGAGCAGGAGACCTTTTGCGCCAGGAGTGCCGCAGCGCCCGCGCTCGAATGGCGGATGACAAGCACGTCCGGCCGCATGGCGTTCAGCGTCATTGCCGTATCGATCAGCGTCTCGCCCTTTTTGACCGAGGAGTTGCCGACCGACATGTTCATCACATCGGCGCCAAGCCGTTTGCCAGCAAGCTCAAAGGAAGATTGCGTTCGCGTCGATGCTTCGAAGAAGAGATTGATCTGTGTGAGACCGCGAAGCGTCGACGTCTTTTTCTCGCGCTGGCGGCTGATCTTGACCGCCTCGTCAGCCTTGTCGAGAAGATAGGTGATATCCTGCTCGGTGAGGCCCTTGATGCCAATGAGGTGGCGGTGGGGAAAGAAGACCATGAACCTGCCTCCGGATTTCGTCAGGCGGTCTATAAAGAGGGAGCGCCGATGGGGCAAGCGGCGGTATGCGCCGAGCCCGTTTGTTCCCCATGCAATTTCGCCCGAATCCCGCTACAGGAGCTATGCCGGTGGGAGACTTAACTTCCAGTTTCCCTTTGCAACCTACTTGCTCTACAAGCGATTCATGACCCAACCGACCCGGACTGACGACCCCTTTGCCGACCTGAACCAGCCGAGCCTTTGGACCGGCATCAATGCCTATCGTTCCGATCCGCTGATCGTCGATCTCACCTCCGGCCTGCCGCGTTCGATCCGGGAAGAACTGGAGCAGCACGGTCGTTTCGTCACCTCGCACGAGGCGCAGGAACTGGCGCGCATGGCGAACCAGGGCACGCCGCAGCTGCGCACCCACGGCCCGCGCGGCGAGCGTCTGGATGTCGTCGAATTCCATCCGGCCTGGCATGCGCTGATGCGCCGCTCCATGGCGATGGGCCTGCATTCCTCGATCTGGGACGCGCAGGCCGATCCCGAGGCGAAAGGGCAGTCGCACAAGGTCCGCGCCGCGCGCTTCTATCTGACGGCACAGCTCGAATGCGGTCATCTCTGCCCGCTGACGATGACCAGCGCCTCCGTGGCTGCGATGATGGCCTCACCGGCCGTGCAGAAGGACTGGGCGCCGAAGATCCTCTCGCGCAAGTACGATTCGTCCAACAAGCCCGCCATGCAGAAGAGTGCCGTCACCATCGGCATGGGTATGACGGAAAAGCAGGGCGGCACTGATGTGCGCGCCAACCGGACGAGCGCCGACAAGGTCAGCGAAGGCATCTACAGGCTTTCGGGCCACAAGTGGTTCATGTCGGCGCCGATGAGCGACGCCTTCATCATGCTCGCCCAGACCAAGGACGGCATGGGCTGCTTCCTGGTGCCGCGTCTTTTGGAAGACGGTTCCGCCAACGGCTTGCACTTTCAGAGACTCAAGGACAAGCTCGGCAACCGCTCGAACGCCTCCTCCGAAGTCGAGTTCACCGATACGTTCGGCTTCCTGCTCGGCGCGCCGGATGCCGGCATTCGCACGATCCTCGATATGGTGACGCTGACGCGGCTCGACTGCGCGCTGGCCTCCACCGGCATTATGCGGGCGTCGCTTGCCGAGGCCGTGCATCATACGCGCGGCCGCAGCGTCTTCGGCAAGATGCTGGTCAACCAGCCGATCATGACTCGCGTGCTCGCCGATATGGCGCTCGATGTTGCGGCTGCAACCGCGCTCGCCTTCCGCCTGGCCGAGGCTTTCGACAAGGCAAGCGGCAGCACGGAAGATGCGGCCTATGCCCGCGTCATGACGCCGGTCGCGAAATACTGGTGCTGCAAGATCGCACCGGCGCTGATCTACGAAGCCATGGAGTGCATTGGCGGCAGCGGCTACATCGAAGAGCGTCCGATCGCCCGCCATTACCGCGAAGCCCCCGTCAACGCGATCTGGGAAGGCTCCGGCAACGTCATGGCGCTCGACGTGCTGCGCGTGCTGAATCGGGGCAGGGACCTGTTCGAGACCGTCTTTGCCGGTCTTGCCCGCGATCTCGGCCCGGCCGGAAAGAAGACCATCGACGTCCTGCGGGCAGCCATGGCGCTTTGCGAACAGGATGAGGGCGCCGCCCGCCTGCTGGTCGAGCAGATGGCGCTTGCGGCCGGTGCGGCCGAGCTTTATCGCCTGGGGGCCGGCAAGATCGCCGATGCCTTCATCGAAACCCGTCTGGCCGGCGGTTGGCGGGCGACCTACGGCATGCTCGATTCGCGCTTCGATGCCAGCTACATCGTCGATCTGCTTTATCCGCCGGCGACGTAAGCAATGGTTTCCATTCGAACCGTTCGGCCAGAGGATATCGATCAGCTCTACGCGATCTCGCTCCTGACTGGCGATGCCGGCAAGGATGCTACCCCGCTTCATCGCGACGGCCGGCTGATCGGGCATATCTATTCCGCGCCTTACGCCACGCTTCATCCCGAACTGGTCTTCGTCGCCGAAGATAACGAAGGCGTCTTCGGCTACATATCCGGTGCTTTCGATACCGTCGCCTTCGAGGAGCGTCTGGAGCGCGAATGGTGGCCAGACCTACGGCGACGCTATGCCGACCCGGCAGGCGACCCGGCGCTATGGGATGCCGATCAGAAGCGGATAGCGGCGATCCACCATCCCAAGCGCGCGCCTGCTGTTCTAATCGAACGCTTCCCTGCCCATATTCATATGAATCTGCTTCCGAGAGCGCAGGGAAAGGGCATCGGCACGGCATTGCTGGATCGTTGGATCGAGAATGCGCGCGCCAACGGCGTCAAGGGTATTCATCTCGGCGCCAATATCGGCAACCATGGCGGCATCCGATTCTGGTCGTCGCGCGGCTTCGTGCCCGTCGAGTTGCCGCCCGGTCTCGCGTCGGAAACCACGGTCTGGTTCGGCCAGTCACTCTAATCTGTGGATTTGTGGGTTTGAGCGATGCTGGCACCAGCAGCTCGGTTGTTCCCGTCGATGCGGCTTGCTATTCACCGGTCGGTGACAGATTGGAGTCGAGTCGATGGCCGTCGCAAACGCTGCCGTTAAAATCCCCGTGGAAGTGCCCGTCGTCGAAAAGCGCGTGCGCAATCGCGCCGCGACCCAACAGGCGATCCTCGATGCCGCCAAGCGGCTTCTGGCCGAGGAGGGATTTCAGAACTTTGGTATCAATGCCGTAGCGCGTGGCGCCGGCTGCGACAAGCAGCTGATTTACCGTTATTACGGCGGCCTCAATGGCTTGGTGGAAGCCATCGGCACCGATCTCGGCGGCTGGGTGGCGGATCGCATTCCCGACGATACCGGCGGCATGTTCCTTTTGACCTATGGCGACCTGATGGAACGGCTGTCGATGCTGTTCCTCGACGCCCTGCGGGCCGACCCGCTGATGCGCCGCATCGTCGCCTGGGAAGTCTCGGAAAACAGCGAGCAGGTCCGCAGGCTGTCGGAAGCCCGCTCCAAGGCGCTGGCCGGCTGGATCGAGCGCATGCGCGGCTCGCTGGTGCCGCCGAAGGGCGTCGACACGCAGGCGGTCAACGCCATGATCTTTGCGGCCATCCAGCATATCGTTCTTGCCGCCGCCATCAGCGATCAATGCGCCGGTCTTGCCTTGAAAAACGGTAAGGATTGGGAGAAGGCGGCAACCGCCTTGAAGCGGATCGTGCGCGGCGTCTACGGCTGATATCGGCCTCGGGGCAGGGATATCCACAAGCTCGCCCAACCGTTAACCTTAACAAATGGTTTACGTTGCGCCGCGCCGGTTAACTCGTCACTGTGAAGAGACGATTAGTTAACCATCAAGCGTGCAGCCATGGGGTTGAGACCCGCAAAATTAGTGTTTCTCGTGACGGCGGTGATGTTCTTCGCCGTGCTCGCACTAGATATTACGCTGCCCGCGATGGTGTTGAGCGCCATGGCATTGTCGAACTGGCTCGTCCTTTCGGCTGGCACGACGCAATTTCAGCGTCGAAGAGGTACCGCATGAAGTGGTTGTTGATTTGCTGGGCCGCCCCGGTCTCGTTTCTCGGGGTATGGTATTACCTGTCGTACTACGACATGAGCTTCGGCATCTTCATGCTGACGCGACAGATGCACGATCTGGTCTTCGACATCTACGGCAAGATTCTCGGCATTCCGCCCGAAACCATCCCGCCGCTCGTTGCCCGCGCTATCGCCTTCGATAGTCTGCTGGTGTTTGCGATCTTCGGCTTTCGCCGCCGTGCCGCTATCATCGCATGGTGGAAGCGCCGTCAGGAGGCATCGGGATCGAGCAAGGTCGCTCTGCCAAGCGCCGACAGCCTGTCCAAGGCTCCCTGAAGAATGAAGCTTGCCGCCGCCGAGTCGATGCGCTCGGCGCGCTTGGCTCGCGAGACGTCCATTTCCAGAAGCGCCCGCTCGGCCGCTACCGTCGAAAGCCGCTCGTCCCAGAAGACGAAGGGTAGGGCGGTCTTTTCCGACATGCTGCGCACGAAGGCGCGGGTTGCCTGCACGCGCGGCCCGGCCGAGCCATCCATGTTCATCGGGAGCCCGATGACGAAGGCCGCGACCCTTTCCTTCTCGGCGAAGGCAACCAAGGTTTCGGCATCCTGCGTGAACTTGACCCGCTTGATGACCGGGCGCGGCGTGGCGAAGCGCCGCCCAAGATCGGACATGGCAAGGCCGATCGTCTTGGTGCCGAGATCGAGCCCGGCAACGGCCTGACCGGGCAGGAGCATCACGGCTAGGTCTTCGATGGTCAGCGTCGTCATCGGGGTCTCGCTCTCGTCAAAACAAATTGAAGTCAAAACCGCTTTTCTTTGGCACGGTTTGGGATATCTCCTAGAGCATTTCCAGCAAAAGCGCACAGCGGTTTTGCGTCCGGAGATGCGGAAGAACGAATAGACGGAGCGTTTCCACCGAAAATGCTCCGGACATCAGACTTCCATTTCAAATCAAATCCTAAGGAGCAATCCAATGAAGATCACCTGGCTCGGCCATGCCGCTTTTCGTATCGAAACGGCCAAGGCAAAAATACTGATCGATCCTTTTCTGTCTTACAATTCTTCCTTCGCCGCTGCCGGCCTCAACATCAAGGATGTTGCCGAAGGTGTGACCCACATCCTGCTGACGCACGGCCATGCCGACCATGTCGGCGACACGGTGCAGATTGCCAAGGATACCGGCGCGGTCGTTCTCGCCAATGCCGATCTCGCCTCCTGGCTTAACACCAAAGGCGTCGAAAAGCTCGAAATGGGCAATACCGGCGGCACCGTCGGTCTCGGCAGCTTCTCGGCCACCTTCACCAATGCGCTGCATTCTTCCGCCCAGATTACCGAGGATGGCGTTTCCCACGCGCTTGGCAACCCGAACGGCCTGATGCTGCATTTCGACGACGAAGCATCGCTCTTCCACATGGGCGATACCGACATCTTCTCGGATATGGCCCTGATTAACGAGTTGCATCAGCCCGATATCGGCATCCTGCCGGTCGGCGACCGCTTCACCATGGGTGGCGCCGTCGCCGCGCTCGCCTGCCAGCGCTTCTTCAACTTCAAGACCGCCATTCCCTGCCATTACGGCACGTTCCCGATCATCGATCAGACCCCGGAAAAGTTCATCGCCGGCATGGAAGGTTCGAAGACCGCGGTTGCCGCGCCGAAGGTTGGCGAGAGCGTTTCTGCCTGACGATACCCGTTGCGTATGGCGGACATGGCCTTTATAGCGAGTGTGAAAAATTCTATCCGGAGAATGCCATGTCCGTCGACCTCGCCACTGTCAAACGCGTCGCCCATCTTGCCCGCATCGCCGTCAATGAAGACGAAGCGCAGCGGATGATGGGTGAGCTGAACGGCATTCTGGGCTTCGTCGAGCAGCTCTCCGAAGTGAATGTCGATGGCGTCGAGGCCATGACCTCGGTAACGCCGATGGCAATGAAGAAGCGCACCGATGAAGTGACCGACGGCAACAAGGCCGCCGACATCGTCGCCAATGCGCCGAATACCGATCAGAATTTCTTCCTGGTGCCCAAAGTCGTCGAATAACGGTTCTTTTGAACCTTTTCCGACCGTTGCCCAATTCCAGATCTGAAGCGAACCAAAATGAGCGAACTCACCAGCCTGACCATTGCCGAAGCCCGCGACAAGCTGCGCGCCAAGCAGATCACCGCCACCGAACTGACCGAGGCCTATATCTCGGCGATCGACGCGGCCAACGGTCAGATCAATGCCTATATCGCCGTGACGCCCGAAAAGGCGCGCGAGATGGCGAAGGCCTCGGATGCGCGCCTCGCCGCCGGCAATGCCGGTGCGCTCGAAGGCATTCCACTTGGGATCAAGGACCTGTTCGGCACCGAAGGCATCCACACCCAGGCCTGCAGCCACATTCTCGACGGCTTCAAGCCGCGCTATGAATCCACAGTCACGCAGAACCTGTGGAACGATGGCGCCGTCATGCTGGGCAAGCTCAACATGGACGAGTTCGCCATGGGCTCTTCCAACGAGAGCTCCTATTTCGGCCCGGTCATCAACCCCTGGCGTGCCGAAGGCTCCAACCAGCAGCTCGTTCCCGGCGGCTCGTCGGGTGGCTCGGCCGCTGCCGTTGCGGCGCATCTCTGCGCCGGCGCGACTGCTACCGATACCGGCGGCTCCATCCGCCAGCCGGCTGCCTTCACCGGCACTGTCGGCATCAAGCCGACATACGGCCGCTGCTCGCGCTGGGGCATCGTCGCCTTCGCCTCGTCGCTCGACCAGGCCGGCCCGATCGCCCGCGACGTGCGCGATGCCGCCATCCTGCTGAAGTCGATGGCAAGCGTCGACGCCAAGGACACGACCTCGGTCGACCTGCCGGTGCCGGATTACGAAGCCTCGCTCGGCCAGTCGCTGAAGGGCATGAAGATCGGTATTCCCAACGAATACCGCGTCGACGGCATGCCGGAAGAGATCGAAACGCTCTGGCAGCAGGGCATCGCCTGGTTGAAGGATGCCGGCGCCGAGATCGTCAACATCTCCCTGCCGCACACCAAATATGCGCTGCCGGCCTATTACATCGTCGCTCCCGCCGAAGCCTCCTCGAACCTTGCCCGCTACGACGGCGTTCGCTACGGCCTGCGCGTCGACGGCAAGGACATCGTCGACATGTACGAGAAGACGCGCGCTGCCGGCTTCGGCCAGGAAGTGAAGCGCCGCATCATGATCGGCACCTATGTTCTGTCGGCCGGCTATTACGATGCCTACTACCTGCGCGCCCAGAAGGTTCGCACGCTGATCAAGCGCGACTTCGAGCTAGCCTTCAACGCCGGCGTCGACGCGATCCTGACGCCCGCCACGCCGTCTTCGGCCTTCGGCATCGCCGACGAGGACCTCGCTTCCGATCCGGTGAAGATGTACCTGAACGACATCTTCACGGTGACGGTGAACATGGCCGGCCTGCCCGGCATCGCCGTCCCCGCGGGCCTCGACCCGAAGGGCCTGCCGCTCGGCCTGCAGCTCATTGGTAAGCCATTCGAAGAAGAAACCCTCTTCAAAACAGCCCACGTCATCGAACAGGCTGCCGGCAAATTCACACCGGCGAAGTGGTGGTAAACACTATCCTTCTAAGACCTATGGCCGCCGCCGATCACGACATGGTCGGCGCGGTTGGCTTCGCCGCCTGGTTGAGCGGCGGTGCCTTGGATGCCAGATTTCAGAGCGGAGCCGTCATCGAAGCCGCTCGCCGTGCCTTCGTTGCTTATCCTGCTAACGCGAAGAGCGAAGTCATCGTTGCCGAAATTGATGGTGTCGTCGTTGGCTGGATCGCCCGCGAGGAGCGTCCCGATAATATTTCCGATCTGTGGGTGAACCCTGCATTTCATGCCAGGGGCGTCGGTTCCAGGCTTCTGCAGCACCTCATTGCCAGCATGGAGCTGGAAGGCGTCGCGACACAGAAGATCGACACTCTCGCCAGCAACGTCCCAGCAATCGGCCTCTACCAGAAACACGGCTTCAAAATCGTATGGCAAGGCGAAGAGTTTGATGCTGCGCTTTCGATCAATTTGACGAAAGTGCATCTGGAGCGTGTTTGTCGCTGATATAAGGGCTTCGCGGAGCGGCTTGCATATCATGAATGGATAGAACAATCGGGCGGCCAACGACCGCCCGATTGGAAATCATCGCGAATAGCCGGCGGCGTCTCCTTCATGCAGAGCGGTGTAAACCCGGTCGTAAATCTGGTTGCCTGCTTCCCGGCCAATGTCTCCATCGATCGAGCGCAAGATAATCCTAAGGAGCAGATTTTCCTGATCCAATCGTAGACCGAGCCGTTGCCTTGCCGTCTGCGGCAATGATGTCGCTGGATGGCGGCCGAGGAGAGAAACATCCTCGATCAATTCGGCCTCATCTCCAAGGGCGAGCCGAAGGCGGTCACCGATCTCCTCAAGCTCCGCCCCAGTGTGAATGGCAATCGAAAGATCGCGTGTCGTGGCTTGGTATTTGGAAACCGGCTGCCATCGATCGAGATTATCCATTTGGCGAACAACCTGCGTGTTGGTCGAGCGCAACAAACGGATATCATCGAGGCCCTTGATCAACATGACCATGCGATCGAGCCCGATTCCCATTGCCAGGCCACTCCATAAGTCTGGCTCCAGCCCTGCATCGACAAGCAGCCGCGGATGGATCAGGCCGCATTCAAGGATCTCCAGCCACCGCCCATCAATCTCAACCTCCACTTCCAGTCCGCCGGTGGTGTAGTGATGGTCAGCGGCTTGAATTCGCCAACGTCTGCCGGGCAACAGCGCCTCGGCAATACAAGCGATCATATCGCTTAGATCGCCGTCATTGAGGCGGGCGCCATCGGTAATGCGCCAGATATCAAGCTGATGCGGTTCTCCGACGTGATTTCGGTCGACGCAATCGCGGCGATAAACCATACCGGGGCATAGCAGTACCCGGTCGACTTCTTCGCCCCGAATCTGAGAAAGGAGTTCCGGAATGCTCGATGTCATCTGGGTGCGAAGCATCAGATCGTGACCCAGATAGCGAGCATATCGCTCGGATCGAGCCGGAGCATCGCCAGGATAGTAGAGCCGATCATAGTTCTCTGCGACGGTCACGATGGGCAAACGCCGGTGGACTTCGGGTGAGATTGACCAAGCTTTTCTAAGCGCCTGGTTTATTTGATCGACGACAATATTGACGGCATGAATTCCCTCTTCCGGATCGGAGAGGTCGCGTTTTGCAAGCGCGGTCGAGAGCTGAGCGCTGGTTAAATTATGGCTCCCCATGAGATGGGCTCCTTTAGCATTGGGCTGGAGGATGGGCGCACGAGTGCGTACCTGTCACGACCATGCAGGAGGCTGGAACCTAGGCGGAGAAAATGCGCGCTAGATTGAGCGCATCAGAAACCGCGTGCCAAGCCGTCCGGCTGGCCGCAAGTAAATCGGCGCGCAAGAGACACCGCATCACAATGCGGGGCTGCAGAATTAAGGGCGCGGTTCTTTCTCATAAGCGATGAAGTAACGGGATTGCGAATGGTCGTCAAGAATAGCGAAACGCGTGCATGAGGACCGGCCCCAGGTGGTTGTCAATATTCCGCCCAGTCGCCATCACATTTTGGACCGAAACACGATCATAAATTGCAGCCGGCCGCTTGGTCTCCTCCTTTGCAACCGAATCAAAAGGTCTCTTCATGCTCAAGCAAGTTACGGCGATCCTGCTCCTTAGCGTGTCATGTCCGGCGATCTCGCTGGCGGCCGACAATGGGGCCATTCGATCCATTACCCTGTCCTCTGGCGGCTTGGCCGAGGTTTCCCGATCGGCCGATGTCAATAGCGACGGCGTGATCCGGATCGAGGTTCCCCTCGATCAGGTGAATGACATCCTGAAGAGCCTTGTGGTCAACGGGTCCGCGGGCTCGGTGGCGGGCATGTCGCTTGCCGGGCCGAAGCCGTTGCAGGAAACCTTCAAGGGCTTGCCGTTCACGCGGGAGGCGCTCTCATCCGTGCCGTCGCTTCTGACGTCGATGCAGGGGGCTATGGTGTCGGCAAGCAGCGGCGGAAAGACCGTCGAGGGAAGCATTCTCGGGATCGAGGTCAGGAAGGCCGGAGAGAATGCGCCGGTTCACCTGCTGAGCATTCTCGACAAGGATGGCGCCGTCGAGACGCTGGCGCTCGGCGCGGATGCATCCGTCCGGTTCGAGGATGCCGATCTCAGGGCAAAGATCGCCAAGGCGGCTGCCGCGATCGCCCGAGGCAAAAACGACCGCACCCGCGCCATCGATATCAAGGTGAACGGCGTGAAGGACAATGGCGATATCGGCCTGACCTATGTCGTCCCGTCTCCGATCTGGAAGACCGCCTACAAGGTTGTGATCGATGAAAAGAACAAGGCACGTCTGCAGGCATGGACCGTGCTGGAAAATGCCAGCGGCGAGGATTGGAAGGGCGTGAAGCTCACATTGACTTCGGCCGAGCCGGTGACGCTGAGGCAGAGCCTGCACCAGCTCTACTGGAGAGAGCGGCAAGAGGTGCCGATCAACACGGCGTCGAATAATGTCCCCGATCCCGACAGCGGAGACCTTTCCAACCGGCAGCATCTGTCGGCAAATTACGAAGAGCGCATGGCGCCGGCGCCTGCCAGGGCAATGATCGGCGGTGCCAGCAGAAAGGTGTTGGCGGATGCGGCCGACGAGTCGGAAACGCCGGCGGCGCCCATGCAGATGGCCGCAGCCAATCCGACATCGGCGACGGAGAGCGATATCTCGGCCACGTTCGAGCTCCCTGGCACTTACGATCTCGCCAATGGCGACACGCTGTCGATGCCGATCATGGATGCGGAAGTGGATGCCGATATGGTGGACATGTATCGGGCCGGCAGCGCCTCCCGCAACCCGATTGCCGCCGTGATGCTCAAGAACACCACCGGCATCAGCATGCCGCCGGGTATTCTCACGCTCTATGACAGCAAGATCGGCTATGTCGGCGATTCTCAGCTATCGGCCCTGCCCAAGGAGGATACGCGCCTGGCAAGTTTCGCGACCGATCGAAAGGTATCGATCAGCGAACAGCAGACGCCGACCGAGGAGATTGCCTCCCTGAAGGTTTCGGATGGCGTGATGAATGCCGTCGTTAGATATCGCCAGACAACGACATACACGGTTTCGGGCGCGCTCGACGGCGAGCGGACAGTCATCATCGAGCATCCGATCAGGGACGGCTGGTCGTTTTCGTCGGCTGACAGCTTCGGCAAGACGGCAACGCATCAACGGCTCAAGGCGGTCGTGCCGGCCGGCGCCGAGAAGACGCTGACGGCGGTTGACGAGCAGCTTCAGAGCAACGGCTACGCCCTGGTCGACACCGATCCCGACATGCTGCTTGAGTGGTCGGCTTCGACCCATGACAAGGCGCTGACGGACAAGCTCGCGGATCTTGCCGATGCCCGTAAGAGACAGGTTGCCATCCAGAACGAACTGGCGAGCCTCGACAGCGAAATCGAGAAAACCGTCAATGAGCAGGAGCGGATAAGACGCAATCTCGGCGCCGTGCCTGACAATAGCGATTTGAAGAAACGCTATTTGAAGGCTCTTTCGGATAGCGAGGATCAGATCGCGGCCATGAACGAAAGGCGCGCCACAGTGCAGGCGGAAAGCGACCGTCGCGGAGATCATGTGACGGAGATCATCAGGACGTTCTGATCGTCATGAGCGTCTTTGCCTCAGTGCTACAAGCAGATGAGAGCCGCCCATCGGGCGGCTCTCATGCTTTCTCTATCTGTTATCCAGCTGCGATCGCACCAGCTTCAGTCCCTTTTCCGAGATTCGGTAGGGTTGGCCGTCGGTGGATCGGATAGCCTTCAGACGTCTGAGCCTGCGAAAGAGCTCGATGTTGAAATCGGGATAGAGCCAGCCGTCACGGGTGTAACAACTGGCGGTCTCGATCTTCTTTTTTTCAGTGCGTTCGAGTTCGATGCGGCCGCCCTGGGCGAGCAGGTGCAGAATGCGCTGTTCCGCGCGTGAAATATCCATTGGGAGTCAGAATCCGTAAAGCGCCATAGGGCGCAACAAAACGATCCGAAGCTTCCCTCAAGGGAAGTCGGGGCTTCGTTTTTAGGCCCGGCACGCAAGGGAACTTGCGAGCGAGGCCTTTACCGGGACTGACAAAAGGTGGACATAAAAACTCCGTTGATGCCTCTCTCTAAGGCAGGTTGCGGCTCACAGTCAAGCTCAACCCGCTTGATCTCCTTATTACGACATGCGCGCCTGTGAATCTCGCCGCTGGCAAAAGCCTTTGGCCGGTGCTTTACTGCCTTCAAATGGCGGGGGCTCGATGATCCATATTCGCAATGCCCATGAAGGCGAAACGGCGGTGTTGGCGAGCATCGGCCTGCGCTCCTGGCAGAGGGCCATGGGCGCCATCGGTGGCACGGGTGAACTTCTGGAAGGCGCAAACGAGGCTTTTACGAATTTCACGCGCAATCTCTGGCTGACGATCACGGTGATCGAGCTGAACGGGGAGGCTGTGGGATGGGCGGCGCGCGAAGGACTTGACGAGGCGATCTCCGATTTCTGGATCGATCCGGATTTCGTCCGGCGCGGCCTCGGCTCCGCGCTGCTGGCGCGGATCGAGCAGGATGTGCGCGAGCAGGGGCTGGAAAATGTTTCCCTGCAGAGCCATGCGGGAAATACCGACGCCATCGCCTTCTTCAAGGCGCGCGGCTACGAGATCCACTGGCTGTCGATCGTCTATTCGCCGAAGCTCGACAGCGACGTGCCGACCGTCGGGCTTTCGAAATCGCTGGTCGAAGACAGCGAGGGTGTCTATGGCCCGGGCATATAGCACGCCGGCGATGCCGAAAGCCTTGCGCCGCCTCGCCAATTGCTCTACCTCACAAAGTTCAGAAGAACAGCATTTCAAGAGCTTCCCATGACCCTTGTCGACGTCCGTACGCCAGATCCGAAACGCTTCATTCCCGGTGCCACCGGCGATTGGGAAATCGTTATCGGCATGGAAGTCCATGCCCAGGTGTTGAGCAATTCCAAGCTCTTCTCCGGAGCCTCGACCGAGTTCGGCAAGCCGCAGAATTCCAACGTTTCGCTCGTCGATGCCGCCATGCCCGGCATGCTGCCCGTCATCAACGAGGAATGCGTCAAGCAGGCCGTGCGCACCGGTCTCGGCCTCAAGGCGCAGATCAACAATCGCTCGATCTTCGACCGCAAGAACTATTTCTATCCCGACCTGCCGCAGGGCTATCAGATCTCGCAGTTCAAGGACCCGATCGTCGGCGAGGGCAAGATCGTCATCTCCCTTGGCCCGGACCGTCAGGGCCAGTTCGAGGATATCGAAATCGGTATCGAGCGCCTGCATCTGGAACAGGATGCCGGCAAGTCGCTGCACGACCAGCACGCCACCATGTCCTATGTTGACCTGAACCGGTCCGGCGTCGCGCTGATGGAAATCGTCTCCAAGCCGGATATCCGTTCGTCCGACGAGGCGAAGGCCTATATGACCAAGCTGCGCTCGATCGTGCGCTACCTCGGCACCTGCGACGGCAACATGGACGAAGGCTCCATGCGCGCCGACGTCAACGTTTCGGTCCGTCGCCCGGGCGGCGAATTCGGCACACGCTGTGAAATCAAGAACGTCAACTCCATCCGCTTCATCGGTCAGGCGATCGAATACGAAGCGCGCCGTCAGATCGGCATTCTGGAAGACGGTGGCACGATCGACCAGGAAACCCGCCTGTTCGATCCGAACAAGGGCGAGACGCGGTCGCTGCGCACCAAGGAAGATGCGCATGATTACCGCTACTTCCCCGATCCGGATCTCTTGCCGCTGGAATTCGACGATGCCTTCGTCAACGAGCTCGCAAAGCACCTGCCGGAGCTGCCCGACGACAAGAAGGAGCGCTTCGTCCGCGAACTGGGCCTTTCGATCTACGACGCATCCGTGCTCGTTTCGGAAAAGGCGATCGCCGATTATTTCGAAGCCGTTGCCGCTGGTCGCGATGGCAAGATGGCGGCCAACTGGGTCATCAACGACCTTTTGGGCGCTCTGAACAAAATCGGCAAGGACATTGAAGAGACTCCGGTTTCGCCCGCCCAGCTCGGCGCGATCATCGATCTCATCAAGGCCGAAACCATCTCCGGCAAGATCGCCAAGGATCTGTTCGAAATCGTGCTCACCGAAGGCGGCGATCCCGCCGAGATCGTTGAGGCGCGCGGCATGAAACAGGTCACCGATACCGGTGCGATCGAAAAGGCCGTCGACGAGATCATCGCCGCCAACCCGGATCAGGTCGCCAAGGTCAAGGCCAAGCCGACGCTTGCCGGCTGGTTCGTCGGCCAGGTGATGAAGTCGACCGGCGGCAAGGCCAACCCGCAAGCCGTTCAGGCGCTGGTCAAGGCCAAGCTCGGCATCGAAGAGGAATAAGCGGTGTTCTTCGTGCGCACCGCCGGCGAGCAGGACCTGGAAAAGGTCCGTGCTCTGCTCGGCGAGACTTGGCATGCGACCTACGACCGGATCTACGGCCCGGACAAGGTGAGCGAGCTGCACGCCTCCTGGCATTCGCCGGCCTCGCTGAAAGCGCGGCTGGCAAACAAGAATTCCGAATTCCTGGTCGCCGATGACGGCCGGACGATCGGTGGCATGGGCTATGCCGCCATGTCCAAGGAGATGACCAAGACCGTCATGCTCCACATGCTCTATGTCAGCCCAAAGCATCAGCGGGAAGGCATTGGCCGCGATATCTTCGCGGAGCTGGAAACCTGCTTCCCGGATGCGGAGATCATGCGTCTCGAGGTCGACCCTCAGAATGAACCCGCCATCGCCTTCTACAAGGCACACGGTTTCGTCGAGGTCGGCCACTCGGACAATAGCGGGCAGGGGCAGTCGGGTTTGCCGACGCTGATATTCGAGAAGCCGCTGACGGGCCACTGAAAGAATAGACGAGACCGCTCATGGAAGACGCCCGCCTGGTAATTCGCGAAGCGAAAGAATCCGACCTTCCTTCTTTGATCGGCCTTTTCGCCGCTGACACCATGGGCGGTCATGGCGATACCACCGACCCCTCCGCCTATGACGATTATCTGCGCGCCTTTCGCACCATCACAACGTCTTCGGATCAGACACTGTATGCAGCCGAACTAGGCGGCGAGATCGTCGGCACCTTCCAGACGATCGTCGTCACTTCGCTGCACGGTCGCGGATCATCCGCGATGATCATTGAATCCGTCCAGACGCGTGGCGATATGCGCGGGCAGGGGATCGGGGCGGCGATGATCAATTTCTGCATCGGCGAGGCAAAAAGCCGCGGTATGCGTATGGTGCAGCTGACGTCGAATGCGGCCCGAAAGGATGCGCATCGCTTCTATGAACGGCTGGGTTTCAAGCCGACGCATCTGGGCTTCAAGATGGCATTGAAATGAGGCTGTTTGCCTGCTGGAATCACTGGACAAGCCGGTTCGGTGGCGGCATAAGCAAACTATCGAATTCTGGTATCGCTCGCCCCTCAGCGGGTATCGAGGAAAAGACATGTGGAATTTCATCGTACAAACCTTCACCTGGTGGAATGGTCAGACCATGGGCACGCGGTTCGCGACCTGGCGGTTTGGCAAGCGCGTCGGTGAGGATGAGTTCGGCAACGTCTATTACGAAGGCGGCATGTCCTCCTACGGCCTTCCGAAGCGCTGGGTGATCTACAAGGGCTATGCCGAAGCTTCGGCCATTCCTCCGGGCTGGCACGGCTGGATGCATCACCGCACCGACGTTCCGCCGACCAAGGAAAACTACGTTACCAAAGAATGGCAGAAGGAACATCGCGCCAACCAGACCGGTACGCCGCAGGCTTATCGTCCACCGGGCTCTCTCGCCGTCGCCGGCGAGCGTCCGCGCGTGACCGGCGACTACGACGCCTGGACCCCGGGCAACTGAGGCAAGGACGGCTCGTCCTTTGGCCACAATTGGGCCTTAGGCGCGACATATGCCGGCTCTTGCTCGGCGCCTTGACCGAGACCAAGCGGAGATTGGCGGATATGACGTTTTTCACGCGGAGCGCTTCTTTGCGTGCGATGGCTGGAGCAGGCGTTGCTCTTTTCGCCGGCATCATGACAGCTCCCACTGCCGAGGCTGCCCGAATCTCCAATCCGGTTGCCGTCTTTTCCGGCCTCGACAAGATCACCGGCCGCATCACGACTTTCGATGTCTACATCAACGAAACCGTGCAGTTCGGTGCGCTGCAGGTGACGCCGCGCGCCTGCTATTCGCGAGATGATACCGAGCAGCAGAAGGTGGATGGTTTCGTCGAAGTGGATGAGATTACCCTCGATCGCCGTATCCGCCGCATTTTCACCGGCTGGATGTTTGCCGACAGCCCCGGTCTCAACGCCGTCGAGCACCCGATCTATGACGTCTGGCTGAAAGAGTGCAAGCAGAAGTCCGACGTCCCGCCGCCCGATACCGCCGGGGCTGGCGCAAAGTAATCGCCTTCAGGAATTTGCTGTGAACCTCATTGCCCGCAGAAGCTTCGCTCCTGCGGGCAAAGTTTTAGCTGCGCTCGGAATCGGCAGCTGCTTCACCTATCGCCTGACGATCGGTGGCATCCGACAGGTCGAGAACGATCCTCGCGCCATCCTTGGCTCTGCGGCGCAGAAAAGCGCTGTGATCCGGATAGGCTTTCAATTTGCCGCCATCGCCAAGCGCCTGGAGACGCGAGCGAGAAATGGCCAGCTCCGAGGCGAGCAGCCGATCAAGGCGGAGGTTGGGAGCAAATACGACCGCTATTCCGATTTCGAGCATCGTCCAGTCGATGGGTGCCTGCAGCGCCTCCTTCCGGATGACGACGTCGGGCGGTTCGTCGATGCGCTTGGCTTTCCGTTTCAGCCCATCGAGGTCGAATTCCCGTGCTCGCACCCAATCCGGATCGCTGCGCTGCAGTGCCTCGAGGGTGGAGGGGGCGAGATCGTGAGTAGCCTTACGCTCGAAGAGTGTTCGGTTCCACGTCTTGTCGCAATCGATGCATTTATAGATAAGCCACGCATCGAGCCGCTTGCCATTGGCATTGAGCCTGATCTTGCCGCTCGATCGAAACGGCCTTGGAGATCCGCAGCCGCTGCAGGCAATCCATGGCTGAGGCGAAGTCTTCGGCGAAATGGTCCAACGGACCTGAAGAATATTGCACATACCGTCTTGGTCTTCCGTCTGGAAGTCCAACAGGCTGGCGATGAGACAAGCCCGTCAGGGGCACGGTATGGCGATGTTGCGAGAAGGCTGAAGAGCTGAGACAGCGGTTGCTGTGTTAGGCGCGTTTTGACAATGCCAAACCGGTCTCAGACCATCACCCGATGGACATGAATATGCATCGGACGGCGTCACGCCGCCCCGATGCATGGGGTGATTTGGATGAGACCGGTATTTACGACGGCAAAGTGGAACCTCTATGCACCAACGCTCTTCGCGAGGAGGGATAGCAGATTACAATCTGCGTTTGAAGCCACAAAAAACTTCATGCATGGATTGCCTCAGGCGTCGGTATTCCCTTTGCGGCGAAACAGGCCCAGGATCTTGCGACCGGCCGCGACAATGCCCGCTAGCACGACGATGAGGCCCTTCTTCAATGCCAGAAGCGCCACACCGAAGCTCTTGAAGAAGCCGAGAACGACGGCCAGAAGCCCGAGCTTCGCCGCAACTTTCACGCCCGCGCCGGCAGCGATCATGCCCGCCATGCTGTAGGCCGCGATCTTGTCGCCGTTGGCAAAGTCGGCATAGCGCTTGCCGCTGTCATACTGCACCGTATTGATGACGTTGGGGATGGCTGCATTGATTTCCTGCAGCTGCTCCAGCCCGGCAACGAAATCGAGCTCGGTAACGCCCTCGCGCCCCAATACGCGCACAGAATAATTCAAGGTGTGGCCGGCGTTCGGGTCCTTGCCGAAAACTAGATCGCGCGCCCAGTGCAGGGCATGCGTCGCCTTGTCGTAGTGCGGGGGCTCTGCCCAGCCGACCAGCGTGATCGGATCGAAGCCCTGCTGTTCGCGCTCGGGATTTGCTTCATTGATCGCAGCCTGGATTTTCTTCAGCAGATCGTCGTAGTCCGTCGATGCCGCATCCTCGTCGGAGACGTAGCCGCTGCCATCATAGTCGATGACTGAGCCCCAGGAATGCGGATCGGTCGGCGGATATTTGGCCGGGAAGATCATGCCAAGCGGATTGCCGACAGAATTTTCCGGATTGCCCCAGAGCTCAACCAGTACCTTCTTCGAATCCTGCGGATTGAGGTAGTAGAACTGGTTCGAAACATTCAGCGTGGCATTGGCGCCGGGAAGCTTGATTGCTCCCTGCTGAAAATCCAGCGTTTTCAGCACGGCGCCTTCGTCGCCCGCAGGCGGTTCCGCTCCGAACATGTCGTGGAAGGATTTGGCGTTGGCCTGCGTTGTGAGCGCCAACGCGGCGAAAAACGTAATTGTAATAAGGTTCTTCACTATTCTACCCTCGGCTGTTGTGCCGAACTTAGGGCAGTCGTAATCGGAATCAATTCATCTCCGGCAGATTTCCACTGTTGGAGAAGCTGATATTGGGCGATTCCATCGCCTTCTCCAGCATCTTGGCGTAGGCATCCTTCGGCACGTCCACAGCGCCGAATGTCTTCAGATGCTCGGTAGTGAATTGTGTGTCGAGCAGGGTGAAGCCGCGCTCGCGCAGCCGCTGGACGAGATGGACGAGACAGATCTTGGAAGCATCTGTGCGCCGGGAAAACATGCTTTCACCAAAGAAGGCCGATCCCAGCGAAACGCCATAGAGACCGCCAACCAGCATGTCTCCCTCCCAGGCTTCCACGGAATGAGCGTGGCCTATGTGGTGCAGGGTGCCGTAGAGGGTGCGGATCGTATCGTTGATCCAGGTGCTTGGGCGGTCGTTGGTCTCTTCGGCGCAGGCAGCGATGACGGCTTCGAAATCGGTGTCGAAGCGAATGTCGAAGGGATTTTGGCGGATCTTCTTCGCGAGGCTCTTGGAGACGTGAAAGCCGTCGAGAGGGATAATGCCTCGAAGTTCCGGCTCGACCCAGAAGATTTCCGGGTCGTCCGCCGATTCGGCCATCGGGAAAAGTCCGATGGAATAGGCGCGCAACAAAATCTCCGGGGTAATGCCGGGACGTTTGCCGCGCGCTCCGGGCACAGGCTAGGCCGGTGTTTTCGCCAGGTAGTTTTCCAGCCAATGGATATCGTAATCGCCATTGGCGATATCCTGATTGGAAACCAGATCCTGGAAGAGCGGTAGAGTGGTCTTGATGCCGTCCACCACGAATTCGTCGAGCGCGCGACGCAGGCGCATCATGCACTCGACGCGGGTGCGCCCATGCACGATCAGCTTGCCGATCAGGCTGTCGTAGTAGGGTGGAATCTTGTAGCCCTGATAGGCACCGGAATCGATGCGGACGCCGAGACCACCGGGCGCATGGAAATGCGTGATCGTGCCGGGCGAGGGGACGAAGGTGCGGGCGTCTTCGGCATTGATGCGGCATTCGATGGCGTGGCCATGGAAATGCACCTCATCCTGCGTCACCGAGAGACCACCGCCGGAAGCGACGCGGATCTGCTCATGCACGAGATCGATGCCGGTGATAGCTTCGGTCACCGGATGCTCCACCTGCAGACGGGTGTTCATTTCGATGAAATAGAACTCGCCGTTCTCGTAGAGGAACTCGATGGTGCCGGCGCCGCGATACTTCAGCTTCTTCATCGCGTCGGCGCAGATCTTGCCGATCTTCATGCGCTGCTCGACGTTGAGCGCCGGGGAGTTGGCTTCTTCCCAGACCTTCTGGTGACGGCGCTGCAACGAGCAGTCGCGTTCGCCGAGATGGATAGCGTTGCCTTCGCCATCGCCGAACACCTGGATTTCGATGTGGCGGGGCTTGCCGAGGTACTTTTCCATGTAGACGGATTCGTTGCCGAAGGCGGCTGCGGCCTCCGTGCGTGCCGTCGACCAAGCCTCGATCAGGTCCTCTTCGGTGCGGGCGACCTTCATGCCGCGGCCGCCGCCGCCGGCGGTCGCCTTGATGAGCACGGGATAGCCGATCTCGCGCGCCGTCTTCAGCGCCTCCTCCTCGGTCTTCACTTCGCCGTCGGAGCCGGGAACGACCGGAATGCCGAGCTGCTGTGCCGTGGTCTTGGCGGTGATCTTGTCGCCCATGATGCGGATATGCTCCGCCGTCGGGCCGATGAAGGTGATGCCGTGCGCATCGAGAATATCGGCGAACTTGGCATTTTCCGAAAGGAAGCCATAGCCTGGGTGCACGGCGTCGGCGCCGGTGATTTCACAAGCGGCAACAATCTGGTGGATGTTGAGATAGCTGTCGCGCGATGGCGGTGGCCCGATGCAAACGCTTTCATCCGCGAGGCGCACATGCATCGCGTCGCCGTCGGCGGTCGAATGCACCGCAACGGTCGCAATGCCAAGCTCCTTGCAGGCGCGCAGCACGCGAAGCGCGATCTCTCCGCGATTGGCTATGAGAATCTTCGAAATAATGGGCATGGGCCGGCCTTACTCGATGACGACCAGGGCTTCACCGTACTCGACCGGACGGCCGTCCTGAACGAGGATTTCCGTTACGGTGCCGGACTTGGGCGCAGGGATCTGGTTCATCGTCTTCATGGCTTCGATGATGAGCAGCGTCTGACCTTCCTTGACGGTCGCGCCGACCTGGATGAAGGCAGCAGAGCCCGGGGCGGGCGCCAGATAGGCGGTGCCGACCATCGGTGCGCTGACGACGTTGTCAGGATTGCGGGTCTTGCCGGCGGGAGCGGCAGCTGCAGCCGGCGCTGCTGCGATGGCAGCAGGAGCAGCGTAAGCGGCCGGGGCGGCGATCGGCGCCTGGACATATTGCATCGTGCCAGCGCGCGACACGCGGATGCGCAGATCTTCCTGCTCGACTTCGATCTCGGTCAGATCCGTGTCGTTGAGGATGTTGGCGAGATCGCGAATCAGCGCCTGGTCGATACCCGATTTCTTTTCAGCCATTGGATTTCTTGCCCTGTATTTTTGTTATTGGGTGATGGATTTCAGCGCTTGCAGCGCCAGGATGTAGCTATGAGGTCCGAAACCGCAGATCATGCCCTTTGCTGCGGGCGCGATCATCGATTTGTGTCGGAATTCTTCGCGTGCGTGGATGTTGGAGATATGCACCTCCACGACGGGAATGGAGATGGCGCGGATCGCGTCATGCAATGCGATTGACGTATGACCATAGGCGCCGGGATTGATCGCGACGCCGACGGCCTTGTCGCCAGCTTCGTGCATCCAGTCGACCAGCACGCCTTCGTGGTTGCTCTGTCGGAAATCGACGACGAAGCCCAGGCTTTCACCTGCAGACTTGCAGTCGGCTTCGATATCCTTGAGCGTCTTGCCGCCATAGATGCCCGGCTCGCGCTTGCCCAAGGCATTCAAATTGGGTCCGTTAAGGACAAAAATTGTTTGCGCCATCAGAGGTTCCGTCAAAGTGCAGCGCAACCTATAGACTCCCGAGGCCTTATAGGAAAGCCCCGGAGCGAAGGTTGCAGGTCTCCAAATGTGGAAACGCCGCGATTTTGGCATTTTTGCGCCGCGCAATGACGCGACGCCGTTTCAAAGCCCGGCAAAATATCGGTGGGCTACTTGGCTCTCCGCTTTTGAGAGCCGGCTTTGCGCCCTTCAGCAGCTCGTCTTGCCGCAGCTGCGGACGTTGGCGATCTTCTCCTTGATGGCATCGAGCCCGATCGCGCCGGAAATCATCTCATTACCGATGACATAGGCGGGCGTGCCGTTGACGCCGAGATCGGTAGCAAGCTGGTATGTCGCCTTGATCATGTCGGTGTTCGGCGCCTTTGCCATCTCGGCGCGGATGGCTGCTTCGCTGACGCCAAGCGAGGTGGCGACATCGATTGCGGTGTCTTCGGAAGCGCGGCCGTCGCTACCCAGCAGCTTGTGATGGAATTCGGCGTATTTTTCCGGCGCAAGCAGGCGGAATGCGCCGGAAACCCGGGAAGCGGCAACCGAATCCTGACCGAGGATCGGGAATTCCTTCAGGACGAAGCGAACATTCTTGTCCTGCTGCAGGAGCTTGTCCATGTCGCCAAGCGCATGCCGGCAATAGGTGCAGTTGTAGTCGAAGAACTCGACGACGGTAATATCGCCCTTCGGATTGCCGATGGCCACATCGTCCTTGGAGTTGAAGATCGCGTCCTTGTTCTGAGTGATCACCTGGGCCGACTGCGCAATGCGGGCGTCGTCCTGCTTCTTTTCGAGTGCAGCCTGCGCATCAAGCAGCACTTCCGGATGCTCGACGAGATATTCCTTGATGAAATCCCCGATTTCCTTCTTCTGCTGGGCATCCAGCGCGGCGGCCGGCTGAATTGTGGCGAAGGATGCTGTCAGGGCAATCGCCGAAACCGTCAGCAGGCTTTTGAGAGAAAAGGTCATTGGGTCCTCGTTTGGATCTGAGCGGAGACGTCATTCTCGGATGCGCCATAGCATCGTCGGGTTAACATCCGCAAATATGCGTCGACAATTTACGGTGCGTCCTTATTTCCAGAAACAGGAATTTTCACGACAAAGCCGTAATCGCAGGATTGTGAACAAGCAGATATTGCGGCAAATGTCGCTTGCCAATCCGATCCGAAAGAGAATTGACCTTGTTTTCCCTATCCAAGCGCAGTGATGTCGAACCTTTCCATGCCATGGACGTGCTGGCGGAAGCGACGCGGCGACGCCAGGCCGGACACGCGGTCATTTCCATGGCCGTGGGGCAACCGTCCCATCCTGCGCCCCAGGCGGCGTTGGAGGCGGCGCGCGTAGCCCTCGGCCACGGGCGCATCGGTTATACGGATGCGCTCGGCACTCTGGCTCTGCGGCAGGCACTCTCCGCCCATTATCAGGCACGCCATGGTCTGAGCATCGATCCCAAGCGCATCGCCATTACGACGGGATCGTCCGCCGGCTTCAATCTTGCCTTCCTGACCTTGTTCGATGCCGGCGACAGTGTCGCCATCGCCCGGCCGGGCTATCCGGCCTATCGCAATATCCTTGCAGCTCTCGGGCTCGATGTCGTCGAGGTCCCTGTCACCGAGGAAACGCAGTTTACGCTGACGCCCGAGAGCCTCGAGGCGGCGCAGGCCGCAAGCGGCAAGCGGCTGAAGGGCGTGCTGCTCGCGAGCCCCGCCAATCCAACCGGGACGGTAACGGGCAGGGCGGCCTTGAAGGCGCTGGCTGATTATTGTGCCGATCGCTCTATCGCCTTCATCTCCGATGAGATCTATCACGGGCTGACCTTCGTCGGCGAGGAGACGAGCGCGCTGGAGCTGACCGACGAGGCGATCGTCATCAATTCCTTCTCTAAATATTATTGCATGACGGGCTGGCGCATCGGCTGGATGGTCTTGCCGGAGCGGCTGGTGCGCCCCATCGAGCGTGTGGCCCAGAGCCTTTATATCTCCGCGCCGGAACTGTCGCAGATTGCCGCCGAGGCAGCTCTCGGCGCTGGTACCGAGCTCGACGTCTATCGCGAGAGCTACGGCCGCAACCGCGATTTCCTGATGCAACGGCTGCCGGAAATCGGCTTCCGCATCGCCTCGCCGATGGATGGCGCCTTCTACGCCTATGTCGATGTCAGCCGTTTTACCAATGACAGTATGGCCTTTGCCCGGAAGATGCTGGCGGAAATCAATGTCGCCGCCACGCCCGGCCTCGATTTCGATCCGCTGGAAGGACATCGCGCGATGCGCATCTCCTACGCCGGCTCGAATGCCGAGATCGAGGAAGCCACCGAACGCATGGCGGCCTGGCTGAAATAAGAATCCACAATCAATGACTTGTGCGGGCTTGCGGAAGCGCCTTCGCAAGTCGAGCAGTCGTACGCGTCAAGCGCTCTTCTCGCCTTGGGTCTCGGTCTACCGCCTGTAGTCATCGCAAGGCCGTGACGCGGTATGAGCAGATGCAGCAATCAAACGTGTCGACTGGCTGCGGAAACGAAAATCCGGCCGCGTCGCCACGGCCGGATTTTTCTTAAATCACTCGCTGCTGAGCTTCTTAGAAGAAGCCGCGGCGCTGCCACCAGCCAGCCTTCTTCGGCTTGGTCGGCTCCCCGTCGCCATCGCCGCCTTCGTTAGCGCGGGTGGATTTCACCACCGGTGCGGACGAGGACACGTTGGATTCGCGGTTGGCGCGGGCCGGCTTGGCTGTATCCTCGGTCGTTTCCGCTGTCGCCGCTTCTGCCGGACTGTCGAGAACTTCGGCGATCTCGGCAATTGCTTCGGCTTCGACATCTACCGCAGGCGTTGCTTCGATAGAAGGCGTTTCGACCGGCGAGGCCTCTGTGGCCTTTGCCTTGCGGCGACCACGGCCCTTGGCGGGCTTGACGTCCTCGGTGACGATGGCCGCCGTTTCGACTGCCGCCATGGCCGGTTGCGCTTCGACGGCGGCTTCGCCTTCGGCAACGACGATCTCGGCCACCGTTACGGTTGCTTCGCCACTTTCTTCCGCGTCGGCTTCGTCAGTATCGGTTTCGTCGCTTGCGGACTGTTCGTTGCCCTCGTTTTCACGATTGCGTCGGCCACCGCGCTTGCCGCGACGGCGGCGCTTGCGCTTCTGCTGGGCGTCGTCGTCACCGCCGGCGGATGCGGCATTGTCTGCGCCTGCATCGCCGTCATCATCATCGTCGCCTTCTTCTCCGTCTGCATCTTCTGCAACATTCGTCGCAGAACCGTCTTCGGAGGTCGAGGCGGACTGAGCATCGTTGCCGCGGCCACGACGCCGGCGGCGGCGCTTGCGCTTCCGGTTGCCGTCATTGCCCTCGGAACGAGCCGCAGGCTGCTGTTCGCTGCTCGCAGCCTTTTCTTCCAGCTCTTCGTCTTCATCCTCATCGGCTTCGACGACGATATCGTCGTCATCGTCGTCCGGGATGGCGGCGAAGTTGAACAGGCTTTCGATCTTCACCGGGTTGGCGACGGGCTCGCCGCGGTCGATCGCGAAATGCTGCGTGCCGACGGCATTGTCGGCATCGATGACGATCGCAACGCCGAAGCGCGCTTCGTAATCGATGATCGTCTGGCGCTTGTGATTGAGGAGATAGAGCGCGATATCCGGCGTCGTCCGAACGGTGATGTCGTGCGTCGTGTTCTTGAGCAGGTATTCCTCTATGCCGCGCAGGACATGCAGGGCAACGGAGGACTGCGAGCGAACGTGGCCGGTGCCGCCGCAATGCGAGCAGATCTGCGTGGTGCTTTCGAGAACCGAAGCGCGGATGCGCTGGCGCGACATTTCCAGAAGGCCGAAATGCGAGATGCGGCCGACCTGGATACGGGCGCGGTCGTTCTTCAGGCATTCCTTCAGCTTCTTCTCGACGGCGCGGTTGTTGCGCTTCTCTTCCATGTCGATGAAGTCGATGACGATCAGGCCGGCAAGGTCGCGCAGGCGCAGCTGACGGGCGATTTCCTCTGCCGCTTCCAGGTTCGTCTGGAGTGCTGTGTCCTCGATCGAATGTTCGCGGGTCGAACGGCCGGAGTTGACGTCGATCGAAACCAGCGCTTCCGTCTGGTTCATGATCAGATAGCCGCCGGAACGTAGCGTCACCTGCGGCTGCAGCATGCGGTCGAGCTGCGCTTCGATGCCGGAGCGCGAGAAGATCGGGTGAATGTCGCGATAAGGCTGAACCACCTTTGCGTGGCTCGGCATCAGCATCTTCATGAAGTCTTTCGCTTCACGATAGCCTTCTTCGCCGGCAACGATGATCTCGCCGATATCCTTGTTGTAAAGGTCGCGGATCGAGCGCTTGATCAGGCTGCCTTCTTCATAGACGAGGCAAGGCGCGGTCGAAGCGAGCGTCAGCGTGCGGACGTTTTCCCACAGACGCATCAGATATTCGAAATCGCGCTTCACTTCGACCTTGGTGCGGTTGGCACCGGCGGTACGCAGGATGACGCCCATGCCCTGCGGCACCTCGAGCATCTTGGCGATTTCCTTCAGGCGCTTGCGGTCCTGCGGATTGGTGATCTTGCGGGAAATGCCGCCGCCGCGTGCCGTGTTCGGCATCAGAACCGAGTAGCGGCCTGCGAGCGAGAGATAGGTCGTCAGCGCCGCACCCTTGTTGCCGCGCTCTTCCTTGGCCACCTGCACCAGCAGGATCTGCCGGCGCTTGATGACTTCCTGAATTCGGTACTGCTTACGTGGCTTGCGCTGGACGCGATCGGGGACTTCTTCCATCGCATCTTCGGCACCGACGGATTCAATCACTTCCTCTTCGTGGTCATGATCGTCATCATCGTCGTCGTCGTCATGGCGGCGCTTGGAGGTCGTGACATCCTCGGAGATCGAATCGGTTTCGACCATCGCAGCCATCTCGCCGGACGGACCTTCCTCCTCTTCGCTCGGCGCATCGACTGCGGCCGTTGCTTCGGGAGCGGATGTTTCTTCGGCGGGAGCCTCGGCTACCACCTTCTTTCGGCTACGGCGCGGCTTGGCCTTCTTGGCCGGTGCGGCTTCTTCGGCGGGCGCGGCTGCCTCTGTGGCAGGTGCCTCTTCCGCGATCGCGGCGGGCACCTCGGCTCCTTCGCTCTCTTTCGCAACGATGCCGATATCGGGCTGTTCCTGCTGCGAAAGATCGAGCGCCGTTTCCACATGCTCGACATCGTCGTCGCGGCGATGCTCTTCGGCTTCGGCCTTCAGCAGCGCCTGACGATCGGCGAGGGGGATCTGGTAATAATCGGGATGAATTTCGGCAAAGGCCAGAAAGCCATGCCGGTTGCCGCCGTAGTCGACGAAGGCCGCCTGCAGCGAGGGCTCGACCCTCGTTACTTTTGCGAGATAGATGTTGCCGCGTATCTGCTTCTTGTGCTGAGACTCGAAGTCAAACTCTTCTATGCGGTTCCCGCGAACGACAACGACGCGCGTCTCTTCCTCGTGAGACGCATCGATAAGCATTTTGTCTGCCATGAAAGCTGTGCTCCTCGGCGCAGACAACCGGATGGGGGCCTGCCTGTCGCTGGGACAGGCCGGATATGATCCGCAATTGTTGCACCGGATAATGAAAGTCGCGATGGCTTATTCGGAGATGACAGCATCCAGACGGCGGCCGGGGCATTGCTTCCCTGGGGTCTGTTGACTTTCTGAAAAAGCTGCTGCGGTAACATCCGTAACCAAGCGAGATCGACTATGCCTAAGACCCAAATGGGCCCGATGAATGTGCTCTCTAAAGAGCGTTTGGTGGCTCTCCACCGATGAATTCCCCGTGTGAAACCGGAAATTCAGATATCCACTGTTCAAAGCAGAAGCACTGCAGACGTCGGATGAATGCCGCTTATGGCGCCTGGTACTCGAGGCGGCTGCCGTTGCGACGACTCTATCCCGTCAACACTTCTACCCTAATGTGCGTTGTATGTTTTATCTGTCACAATAGCAAGGGAAAAGCCAAGTATGCCATAATATTGATGGATTCGTCGGATGATGAGAACGCGGGGAGGGGTATCGTCGATTCGCCTCCCGGCGCGTCATCGGATGCGGCCATCACGTCAGACCTGGTTCCCACTATTGGGACTTCAAAAACAACGTCGAAACCAATATGGGGCGCGTTGGGCACTTGGTAAAGGGATTGCGGCATGTGGCGGAGATTGGCGTGAGGGCTTTGCGATTTGTGACGGCGGCCTTCGCCCTGGCGATTCTGATGTCGGTTTCGGCCTTCGCCCCGGTTGCGACAGCGGCCGATTCAGTGCTTGCCTATGGCGCGCGCATCGCAGGCGACGAAGCCCGCACGCGCATCGTCATCAACATGGATCGGCCTCCAACCTTCACGGTTCATTATCTCGACAATCCCGTCCGCGTCGTCGTCGATCTTCCGGCGACGGCCTTCGGCTTCCCGTCCGGCGATCTCAAGCCGACCGGCCTCTTCAAGGATATCCGCTACGGCACGATGGATGCCGACAGCGCCCGTATCGTGCTGACGGCAAAGAAGCCGGTAAAGCTAGTGATGGCAAAGGTCATGGCCGATGAAAACGGTAAGGGGCAGCGCCTCGTGCTGGATGCCGAGATGCTGCCGGCCGAACAATTTGCCGATCTGGTAAAGAAGCAGAGTTGGACGAGCGCCGATACGGCCAAGGATGTCGGCCCCGTCGACCCCACGCAGAAGACCGATCCGGGCACGTTCCTGGTTGCGGTCGATGCCGGCCATGGCGGTATCGATGCGGGCGCGACCGGCACAGATGGCGTCACGCAGGAAAAGGACATCACGCTTGCCTTTGCGAAGATGCTTGCCGACAAGCTGAATGCGCAGCCCGGCATCAAGGCCTTCCTGACGCGTGACAAGGATCAGTATCTCTCCCTGTCCGAGCGCGTGACGATCGCCCGCCAGAATCGCGCCTCGCTCTTCATCTCGCTGCATGCCGACACGCTGAAGCAGAAGGATATTCGCGGCGCGACCGTCTATACCATTTCCGACAAGGCGTCGGACCGGCTTGCCGGTGAAGTGGCCGAGCGTGAAAACAAGTCCGATCAGATCGCGGGGACCGAGACTCAGACGCCGCCCGCCGCGGTCAACGATATTTTGATGGATTTGACGCGCCGCGAGACGCAGGCCTTCTCCATTTCGCTGGCGCAGGATGTGCTGTCCTCGTTCAACGGCCAGATCGCCACGATCAACAACCCTCATCGCCACGCCGGTTTCCAGGTCCTGACGGCGCCGGATGTGCCTTCGATCCTGCTCGAACTCGGCTTTCTCTCCAACAAGGATGACGAGAAGCTGCTGCTCGATCCCGATTGGCGGCAAAAGGTCGTCGATCGGCTGACGGAGGCGGTGAAGCAGTATCGCGTGTCAATCATCGCCAATGGTGGTTGACGACGCAGCGAGGAGCGCCGGCAGTGGCTTCCATGTAACAGCGGCGCACTTTAGAGTTGGATGAAATTGGAATACCGGCGAGGAGCCCTATTTTGCTCACATTCCCGCCGTTACAGCGAAGTATCATTTGCTCGCGTCTGAAGCATGGCTTTGTCCCATTGCCGTCTTGCATTCACGCCGCGAGCGTGCAAAACGCCCGTGATTATGCGATGATCTCGCGCACGTGCCGCATGAAGAACAAGCACCGGTAGTATCATATGATCAGACTGATTGGATATTTCTTTGGGCTGGGCTGCCTCCTGTTTCTGGGCGCAGCGGCTGCGGCTGCCATCTATCTGAGCGTGGTCTCGAAGGAATTGCCCGATTACGAGGTGCTTGCCAAATATGCGCCGCCGGTGACGACGCGCATTCATGCCGGCAACGGCGCGCTGATGAAGGAATATTCGCGTGAGAACCGGCTTTTCGTGCCGATCCAGGCCATTCCTGACCGTGTCAAGGCGGCTTTCCTTTCGGCTGAAGACAAGAACTTCTACAATCACCCGGGCGTCGATATCGGCGGTCTCCTTCGCGCCGTCGCAGTGAACCTGCAGAATATCGGCTCCGGCCGTCGATTCGTTGGCGCTTCCACCATCACGCAACAGGTCGCCAAGAACTTCCTGCTCTCGGCCGACCAGACGTTCGACCGCAAGATCAAGGAAGCGATTCTGTCCTTCCGCATCGAGCAGGCCTACAGCAAGGACAAGATCCTCGAGCTGTACCTTAACGAGATCTATTTCGGCCTCAATTCCTACGGTATCGCCGGCGCGGCGCTGACTTATTTCGACAAGTCCGTCAACGAGCTGACCATCGCCGAATCGGCGTATCTGGCGTCGCTCCCGAAGGGGCCTGCGAACTACAATCCCTTCCGTCGCGCTGAAGCAGCGCTGACACGCCGCAACTGGGTGATCGATCGCATGGTCGAGAACGGCTATGTCAGCCAGAGCGACGGCGAAGAAGCAAAGAAGCAGCCGCTCGGCGTCGTGCCGCCGAAGAGCGGGCCATCGCTCTTTGCCTCCGACTATTTCGCCGAGGAAGTTCGGCGCCAGCTGATCGACCAGTATGGTGAGAAGACCCTCTATGAGGGTGGCCTTTCGGTTAGGACGTCGCTCGATCCGCAGATGCAGCTTGAAGCCAGAAAAGCCTTGCAGGACGGTCTTGTCGATTATGACCAGCGTCGCGGCTATCGCGGCCCGATCAAGCAGATCGCCACGTCTCAGGATTGGGGTGCCGAGCTTGCCAAGGTTCCGGGACTGAGCGACGTGCCGGAATGGCAGGTGGCCGTTGTCCTCTCCGTATCCGATCAGGAGGTCGATATCGGTCTGCAGCCGCGCATCGACGCTGGAGGCAAAGTCTCGACGGAGCGCACGCGCGGCACGATTGCGGCTGCCGACATGCGCTGGGCTTTCCGGGCGGCCAGCGGTGGCAAGGTCGCCAAGTCGCCGAGCGGCGTGCTGAGCGCCGGTGACGTTATCTTCGCGCAGAAGACGGGCAATGCCGATTCGAGCAGCTATCGCCTGCGTCAGCCGCCGAAAGTGCAGGGCGGCTTGGTTGTGATGGACCCGCACACCGGCCGCGTTCTGGCCATGGTTGGCGGCTTCTCCTATGCGCAATCCGAATTCAACCGCGCAACGCAGGCCAAGCGTCAGCCGGGTTCGTCGTTCAAGCCGTTCGTCTACGCAGCGGCCATGGATAACGGCTATACGCCGGCATCGGTCATTCTCGATGATCCCTTGCAGATCACGCTCAGCAACGGCGATGTCTGGAAGCCGACCAACTACGAGGGCGAGGGTGGTGGCGTTCACACGCTGCGTTTCGCCATCGAGCACTCCAGAAACCTGATGACGGTCCGTCTCGCGTCCGACATGGGCATGCCGCTGGTCGCCGAATATGCCGAGCGTTTCGGGATCTACGACCATATGAACCCGGTTCTCGCCATGTCGCTCGGCGCCGGCGAAACGACGGTGCTGCGCATGGTCTCGGCCTATTCGGTCATTGCCAATGGCGGCAAGCAGATCAAGCCGACGCTGATCGACCGCATCCAGGACCGTTACGGCAAGACCATCTTCAAGCATGAGGAGCGCGTCTGCGATAGCTGCAACGTAAGTTCCTGGCAGAATCAGGACGAGCCCGTTATCGCCGATAACCGCGAGCAGGTCCTCGATCCGATGACGGCTTACCAGGTCACATCGATGATGCAGGGCGTCATCATCCGCGGTACGGCTGCAGGCAAGATCAAGCTCAACACCGATGTCGCCGGCAAGACCGGCACGACCAACGACGAGAAGGACGCCTGGTTCGTCGGCTTCACGCCTAGCCTCGTCGCCGGTCTTTATGTCGGTTATGATTCGCCGGTTACTCTGGGTCGCGGCGGTACGGGTAGCGGGCTTGCAGCCCCGGTCTTCAACGAATTCATGCAGGCTGCCACGAAGGATCAGCCGCCGGAGAAATTCCAGGTTCCGGCCGGCATGACCATGATGGCCGTCAACCGTGCGACCGGCATGGCGGCGCAGCCGGGCGATCCGAGCGCGATCATGGAAGCCTTCAAGCCGGGCACCGGCCCGGCCACGAGCCTCCAGGTCATCGGTGGGGGCGAGGCTGCGCAAGTGCCTCCGGAGGAAATTCTGCGAACGTCGCCCCAGGCCAACCAGGCGGTCACCTCCGGATCGGGCGGTCTCTTCTGATCCTGTCCAATTTGTCCGATCCCCATGCCGCAGGGCTTTACAGCTGCGGCATGTATATCTATTTCACCAGCACTCTTTGAAACGGATGACCGCTCATGTTGGGCGGCGCAATGAAGAAGCAGGATCATGAGAGCCGAAATCGAGAAAATAGTCGACGAAACCAAGCAGGCTATCACCCTGCTGAGGAGGCATCTTTGACTGGGACCAGGCCGTAAGACGACTGGACTGGTTGAATAACAAGGCGGAAGATCCGACCTTGTGGAACGACGCTTCGGAAGCGCAGAAGCTGATGCGCGAGCGTCAGCAGCTCGATGACGGCATCAATGGCGTCCGTGCGCTCGAGCAGCAGCTCGCCGACAATATCGAGCTGATCGAGCTTGGCGAGGAAGAGGGCGACGCCGACGTCGTGCGCGACGCCGAGGATGCCCTGAAGGCCCTGAAGGCAGAGGCAGCGCGTCGCCAGGTGGAAGCCATGCTGTCGGGCGAAGCGGACTCCAACGATACCTACCTCGAAGTCCACTCCGGTGCCGGCGGCACAGAAAGCCAGGACTGGGCGAACATGCTGCTGCGCATGTATACCCGCTGGGCCGAACGCCAGCGCTTCAAGGTGGAACTGCTCGAAGTCCATGACGGCGAAGAAGCCGGCATCAAGTCGGCGACGCTGCTCGTCAAGGGGCACAATGCCTATGGCTGGCTGAAGACCGAATCGGGCGTGCATCGCCTGGTGCGCATCTCGCCCTATGACAGCAATGCGCGCCGTCACACCTCGTTCTCGTCGATCTGGGTCTACCCTGTTGTCGACGACTCGATCCAGATCGAGATCAACGAAAGCGATTGCCGCATCGATACCTACCGTTCGTCCGGCGCCGGTGGTCAGCACGTCAACACCACCGATTCGGCCGTGCGCATCACGCATATCCCGACCGGCATCGTCGTGCAGTGCCAGCAGGAGCGCTCGCAGCACAAGAACCGCGCCAAGGCGTGGGACATGCTGCGCGCCCGCATGTACGAGGCGGAATTGATGAAGCGGGAAGAGGCCGCCAACGCCGAAGCCGCGTCCAAGACGGATATCGGCTGGGGTCACCAGATCCGCTCCTACGTCCTGCAGCCCTACCAGCTGGTCAAGGATCTGCGCACCGGCGTTGCCAGCACGGCGCCGAGCGACGTTCTGGACGGCGATCTCAACGAGTTCATGGAAGCGGCCCTTGCGCACCGCATCAGCGGCGCGGCGGATGCCGTCATCGACGACGTCGAGTAGCTGTGGATCAATGGAATAGAAAAGAGCCCCGGAAACGGGGCTTTTTTATTGGCACATCATGTTCGGAGGAGCGTGCAGGCGCTTGCGGCCGAAAGATCAGGAACGCAGCGCTCGCCGGCCACGGGAAATAGCATTCAATCCGAAAACTGCTCCGCCAGGATTCTGTCCGACCATGATCCGTCCGGATCGGACAGGATACGGGCCGTCGTATCCTCGCTCTGCATGATCCGGACGCCGACCACCGATTTCACTTCGGTATTGTCGGCGGCCGCATTGACCGGTCGCTTTTCTGCCTCGAGCACGGTGATATCGACCGTTACCTTATTCGGCAGCAATGCGCCGCGCCAGCGGCGAGGGCGGAAGGCGCTGACCGGCGTCATGGCGAGCAGTGGCGCTTCCAGCGGCAGGATCGGCCCGTGCGCGGAAAGATTATAGGCGGTGGAGCCGGCAGGGGTCGTCACCATCAGCCCGTCGCAAATGAGCTCCGGCAGGCGAACGCGGCCATCGATCTCGACCTTGAGCTTTGCCGTCTGGTAAGACTGACGGAACAGCGACACTTCATTGATGGCGAGCGCGACGCAGGTGCTGCCATCGGCATTGCGCGCAGTCATCTGCAGCGGATGAAAAGCATTCTCGACGGCAGCTTCGATGCGTTCCGGCAAGCCATCCGTGTGGTAGTCGTTCATCAGGAAGCCGATGGAGCCGCGATTCATTCCATAGACGCGCTTGCCGGTATTCATTGTCTTGTGCAGCGTCTGGAGCATGAAGCCGTCGCCGCCGAGCGCAACGATGATGTCAGCCTCTTCCTGCGGCGTCTGGCCGTAGAGGCGAATCAGTTCCGCCTGTGCCTCCTGCGCTTCCGGAGTAGGCGAGGCGAGAAAACAGACCGGTTGAAAATGACGCGACATGCAATGCCCTTTTTAGTGTCGTACTAGGAGGTAATGATATTCCCCCTGTGCGACAAGACGTTTTGCAAAGACTGGTGAATCCGGTTTGGCTTTCGAACGGGGATACTGAAGGCGGCAGTGGATTTTCTCTTTACAGAAGATCAAAATCTGTTACTTGGCATGCCGATAAGCCCTTGTAGCTCAGTTGGTAGAGCACCTGATTTGTAATCAGGGGGTCGCGGGTTCGAACCCTGCCGGGGGCACCACATTTTTCCTGGAAATTGTTGATCGTTTCGTCCGTGGTATGGAAAACCGCTGGCGGCGACATAATATGTGGTTGCTAACGAGTTCCGCATACTCGTTGGAGTCCTCAATGTTATAGAGTGTGCCCGGAACCATATGCCCAGCAAGCCCAAGAAGCCTAAACTCGAACACTCCGAGCTTTCGGGTGAGTTCACCGATGACGGTGTGACCGTTCTGGTCGATATCTTTCGCCCGGCCGGCACCAATGCCGACTGGCGGATGGAGGTCATTACGCCGGAAGAGGATCTCATCGAATGGGAAGAGCCCTTCGCGACCGACCGCGAGGCTTTCGACGAATTCCTGGCAACGATCGCGCGCGATGGCATCAGGTCCTTCTTCGACGAGGCTGATCCTGCGGTCCATTGACGCTCGGTCCGCCTATTGGCAGCGATAGGCGCGCTCGGAGAGCGCGCCCATGCCTGAACGGGTCATGAGCTCGTAAAGCAGCCGCCGGCTGAAGGGATTGTGCAGGCGTATGGCGTCGCATCCGAGGAAATGCGTGTCGGCCAGCTCGAATGCGCCGAGATGCGGTGCCTGCTCTATGGCGGCGCGATAGAAGTCGTGAAATTCGCGCCGGCAGACATAGGTCTTGTACTTCGTCATACAGAATGTCGAAAAAGCATCGTCATTGTCGCGGATGAAATCCGCCATGCCGACGGTCACTTCCGGCCACGCCGGATTGAACGTGTCGTCGAAGACGATGATGCCGTGATCTGCGACCGTGTCCCTGGCAAGATGACTGTCGGAGACGAGATTGGGCAGGCTGTGGCCGCCATCGACGCTGAAGAAGCGCACCGCGCCGATCTTGTCGGTAATCTCTTCGGCGGAGAAGGTCCTGCTGTCGCCGACGAGCAGCATATCCTTGTCGACCGGCAGGCCGAGGCGCTCTCCATGTTCGAGAAATAGGCGATACTGGTCCGACATGCCGTCCGAGACATTGCCGATATCGAAGAGATCGATGCCGAGAACATTTTCATCCGGGGCGGCGATCTTCTTCAGGAGAAAATAGGACCGGCCGAAGTAGATGCCGATTTCGGCGAGGCCTCCATCTAGGCAATGCTGTCTCTGATGTTCGAGCAGCGAAAGAAAAACCAGGGCGTCCGGTGGATCGATATATCCCTCCACGCTTCGAAGCTCGTGGAAAATGAATTTTCGGATATTCGATGGCATCATGCGCGCCGCACCTGTCCGGTTATGTGACACTCTCGACCAGCTTCATGCCGGTTTCAGAAAACATAGTCACATTTCCGATACGTCAAGCCGCGGGGCGCTTCGATATGCTCAGCCGGCCTTATTTGCGGACCAGCAGCAGCGGTTCGCCTTCCTCTTCTTCGGATTTCTGGAAGCTGCCGTCCGGCTTCATATCGAAGGAGAGCGAGGAGCCGTCATTGCCGAGCATGACAAGCCCGAACCCTTCCGACGCCCAGAGCGAGAGCTTGAGATCGCCGACTTCGCTGGCGCAGTCACTGGCCGGCGACATCTTGGCGGTGCCGTCCTGATCCTTTTCCGTCGTAAGTGTCACATCGCAGACTGGCTTGCCGTCCGGCGTCTGGATGCGCCACGCGCCGGCAAGGCTTGCGGTGGTCGGCACGTGGTCGACGTCTCCGAGGGCAGGCAGCAGCCAGGTCGGGTCGCCGCCTTCGCTTTCCCAGGGCGAGCCTTCCTCTTGCTGGAAGCGCATGAGCGCCTTGCCCCCGGCATCGGCGATGACGAGCGAACCGTCATCGGTGAAGTTCCAGGTCTTGGCCGTTACGAGGGCGGGCAGGGGCGTTGCGCAGGTATCGGCGCCCGTGACTTCATAGCCACCGGAAACCGTGTTCGTACCGAAGGTGAGACGGCAGCCCTTGGCGCCGCTTTCCGGCGCAACCAGCCATATGCCGGCCTGTGCCTGGACCATTTCGTCATCGGCGGAATGCGCCGGCTGGACCATTGTCAAAGCAAGAGCGGCGGCAACCGCCGCTGGACCGAGAAGACGGATCAAGGCAAATTCTCCCAAGGTGCTGCGGCAGCGTCGGGCGCCGCTATGATTTGAGATAGGACCGCGTCGCATATAGCGCGATCGCGGCTGCATTCGAGACATTGAGCGATTTGATGGCACCCGGCATGTCGAGCCGGGCGAGCGCACTCACGGTTTCTCGGGTCTTCTGGCGCAGGCCCTTGCCCTCGGAGCCGAGCACGAGGGCGATCTTGTCACCGCTGAAGGTGCCTTCGAGTGGCGCCGGACCTTCCGAATCAAGCCCGATCGTCGTGAAACCGAGCCGGTGCAGCTCGCCGAGCGCATCGGCGAGATTGGTGATCTGTATATAAGGTATTAGTTCGAGCGCGCCCGAGGCCGATTTTGCCATCACACCTGATTCGGTCGGGCTATGGCGCTGCGTCGTGATGACGGCACCGGCATCGAACGCGACGGCCGAGCGCATGATGGCGCCGACATTGTGCGGGTCGGTCACCTGATCGAGAACAAGCAGCAGCGGGCTGTCCTTCAACGCCTCGAGGCGGCGCACGGGCAGGGGACGCGTTTCCAGCATCACGCCCTGATGGATAGCCTCCGGGCCAAGCACCTTGTCGATATCCTGCGGCGAGACGATCTCGACCGGGATGCCTAGTTGATCTGCCGGGCCGAGTTCCAGCCGCACCAGCGCGTTCTGCGTCGTGGACAGCTTGATGTTCTTGCGCTGTGGGTTGCTCAGCGCCGCACGAACCGTATGCAGGCCATAGAGGAAGACCTGATCGGGCGCGAGTTCCGGCGGCTTCCAGTCATCGGCGCCAGCCTTCTTCCGCTTCTGTGGCGCCGGCGTCGGGATCTCGCCGCGCTCGCGCTTGGCATCGCGATGCGCGCGCCGCAGCGTTGCATAATGAGTGTCCTTGGCCGAGCGGTCGTCGGCGGTGCTGTCTTGGCCGTGACGGCCGGATGATTTGTCTTTGCTCATGCGGCTTTATAACCAGCGCCTTCCTGAGCGCATAGTCCTCTTTCAGCGCCGGGCTTTTCCCACAGGCTGAAATTTTTTCGTCATTTTTGGCAATTCATTGTGTTGACAGACGGAAATCGTCCGGTCATATACGCGGCGCAGATGACGGCGGCGACGCCAACATCTAGCAAGCTTGGTCGCAAGATCCAGTCGGAATACTGGAGGGATGCCCGAGTGGTTAAAGGGGACGGACTGTAAATCCGTTGGCTCAGCCTACGTTGGTTCAAATCCAACTCCCTCCACCATTCCGCACCGGATCTTGACCATCCCGCGGGTATAGCTCAATGGTAGAGCAGCAGCCTTCCAAGCTGAATACGCGGGTTCGATTCCCGCTACCCGCTCCAAGATTTTCAATTTATTAGCGTTTCGATCGTTCTTCGCTATAGCGAAAAGAGTGTCGTGCTGAATGGCTGTTGGCTTTGGTAGCCCTCCAGCCAAAGCGCGATCCCTTCGGCGCGCGTATTAGATCCCACCTTTGCATAATTGACACGAAGGGTTGCTTATATCCGGGCGAGCGGTAGATAATGCTCAAGCAACCGAAACGGGAGAGCGCAAATGGGTATCTTCGACAAGATCAAGGGTGCAATCTGGGGACAGGCAAAGGCTGCCGAGGCTGCTCCTGCACCGACGACCACCGCCGCAACCGCCAATCCGGCGCCTGCGCCGACGCCGGCTCCTTCGGCAACCACTGCAGCGACCTCGCCAGCGACGAGCGCGCCATCCGCGCCGGTGGATATCGCTGCGATCCTCGATGCCGCCGTCAAGAACAGCGGCCAGAAGCTCGATTGGAAACATTCGATCGTCGATCTCATGAAGGCGCTCGGCATGGATGCGAGCCTTTCGGAGCGCAAGGAGCTGGCACAGGAACTCGGCTATACCGGCGATGCCGGAGATTCCGCCAAGATGAATATGTTCCTGCACAAGGCGCTTCTGAAGAAGCTTTCGGACAATGGCGGCAAGGTGCCGGCCGATCTTCTCGATTGACGAGTGCGAAGTTTCGGTGCGTCTGATCGTGCCGGATAATGTATCGTGACAGATGGCGATTCATCGTCGCCTCACTATTTCGCGCCCTTTCCCGTCGGGAGAGGGCGCTTTGCGTTGATAACGGGTGGATGCTTCACACTGCATCGGGCACTGGAAGTTTCGTCTGTGCTTCCCTATCTAAGCGCCTGAACCGGCAAATGCTTTTTTGCCTTTCCGGATCGGCCGGCGAACCTTGCGCGGCGAAGGAATGTTGAAGGCTTGAGATCATCCGCCATCAACGAGGCTTCGCGCGGAATAGGCCCCGCAATTAAGTCTTGCGCAAATGCGACGAAAGCCTTAAACGGCGGCACTAAACCGGTTCGCCGGGGTCACTCATTACGTTCATAGGAAGCATTCAAATGGCAAAGAGTAAGTTTGAGCGCAATAAGCCGCACGTTAACATTGGGACGATCGGGCACGTTGACCACGGCAAGACGTCCTTGACGGCAGCG